>JBEKPJ010000045.1:0-62194 GCA_049520935.1 Terriglobales bacterium
CCCCGAGATATCCCATCAACACGCCACCGACCATGACGTAATGGAAGTGAGCGACCACAAAGTAGGTATCGGTAACGTGCACGTCAATGCCGAGAGTTGCGAGAAACAGTCCGGTCAATCCGCCGATGGTAAACAGCCCGATAAAACCGAAGGCATAGAGCATCGGCGTAGCGTAGGTAATCGAGCCCTTGTACAGGGTCGCGGTCCAGTTGAACACCTTGACCGCAGAAGGCACTCCCACAAAGAACGTGAGAAACGAGAAAATCATAGCGGCATAGAGTGAAATGCCGGCCACAAACATATGGTGCGCCCAGACCAGGAAACCGATCACCGCGATGGCGATACTCGACAGCGCGACGAACTTATAGCCGAAGATTCGCTTGCGCGAGAAGCAGGTGATCAGTTCGTTGATCACTCCCATCGAAGGCAGAATCATGATGTAGACCGCCGGATGGGAATAGAACCAGAACAGGTGCTGGAACAGCAGTGGGTCCCCGCCGAGCCTGGGATCGAAGATTCCGAGGTGGAAAAGCCGTTCGACGGCAACCAGCACGATCGTAATCGCCACCACCGGCGTACCCAGAATCATGATGATGCTGGTGGCATAGTTGGCCCACACGAACAAGGGCAAGCGGCTCCAGGTCAGCCCGGGGGCACGCATGCGGTGGATGGTGACGATGAAATTCAGGCCCGTGAAAATCGACGAGAACCCGGCAATGAAAGCCGCAAGCCCGGCCTCGACAATCTTGGTGTTGGTGTATTCGGTGCTGAACGGACTATAGAAGGTCCAGCCGGTGTCAACGCCGCCGGTCAGCATGACGTGCGAGATCAGCAGGCCGCCAAGGACATAGAGATACCAACTCATCAGGTTGATGCGCGGAAAGGCAAGATCCTTCGCCCCAATCATGATGGGAATCAGAAAATTCCCCAGCACCGCCGGCACTACCGGAATCAGGAAGAAGAACACCATGATCATGCCGTGCATGGTGAACACCTTGTTGTAGGTGTCGGCCTGCATCAGGTCGCCTTGCGGCGTCAGCAGCTCGAGACGTATGAGCATGGCAAAGAAGCCGCCGAGGAAGAAAAACACGGTCACCGAAATCAGGTAAAGGACCGCGATCCGCTTGTGATCGGTGGTCAACAACCAGGACCTGAGGCTGTGCCCGTTGTTGAGGTAGTTCAGCTTCGGAGCCGGAACCTGATGGGGTATCACTGTAGTCGCCATGACTATTGCACCTGCATATTCTGTGTTTGTGCCGGAGCAGGACTGAGCGGACCCTGCAGCCCTGCGGTTCCGGGGGGGGGCTGGGCCAGCGATTTTATGTAAGCCACCAGCGCGTTCAACTGCTCATCGCTGACGATGCCCTGAAACGTGGGCATCACCGGCTTGAATCCGCTCACAATCTTGGCCGTGGGATTGAGAATGGACTCACGAACATAGTTTTCGTCGGCAGTCACCAAGCGACCGTCTTCGAGCAGAACCGGCTTGTTGTAGATTCCCTGCAGATTCGGCCCGCGGCCCTGCACGTCGAAACGATGGCAGGTCGCGCACCCGAGCGCCGCGAATAACTCCTTGCCCGAGTCCTGCAAGGGCGCAGTGGCTCCTCCGGCCATCCACTGGGCGTAATCCTGCGGTTCCATCACTACGATGTCTCCGCCCATGCCGGAGTGCTGTGTGCCGCAATACTCGGCGCAGAACAGGTGATAGCGTCCTGGCACGGTGGCCTTAAACCAGAGTGTGGTGTAGCGACCGGGCAGCACGTCCTGCTTGAGGCGAAATGCGGGAACGAAAAAGCTATGAATCACGTCCTGCGAGGTCATGATCAGCTTGATGTTCTGCCCCGTCGGAACATGAAGCTCATTGATCTCGCGCTGCCCCTCCATGTGCTCAATCTTCCACATCCACTGCTTGGCAACCACGTACACTTCGGTAGAATCCGCGGGTGGCGTGCGTTCCTTGAAGTAGATCACCGCACCCCAGATGAAGAACGTCAGCATCACAAAGAACGGAATGATCGACCAGGACAGTTCGAGGAAGGTGGAACCTTCGATCTGATGCGCCTCGATTCCTGGCCGACGACGATACTTGACGGCCAGCACCAGCACGGCGAGGAAGATCAGCGTGGTCATGACTCCGGCAACCAGCAACAGATAGATGTAGAGCGCATCCACCTGACCGGACATGGTCGAGGCCGAATCGGGCCACAATGGTAGAAATTTCGACATAATGATCTAAACTCGCCCCAGCTGGCCCTGGCCTCGACCGCCACCCAAACGCCGATCCGCGCGGAACATGACGAACATGAATGTTCCCAGGATCAACATGGTACCGAGCGCTCCGATTTTCAGGATGTTGCTGATCACCGCGCCGTATTTCCCGGTCCTCGGATCGTAGTGATAGCAGTAGAGCAGCACCTGGTCGCCGATGTTGCCGATTTTGTTTTGCGAGGCCTGCACCAGGCCCAGCCGCAAATCCTTGGGAGAAAACTCGACGCCGTAGAAGTATCCCGAAATATGGCGATCCGGTGTCAGCATGACGATGGCGGTGGCGTGGGCGTACTGCTCGGTCTTCGGATCGAACTGATACTGGAAACCGACCGCCTTGGTCAGCGCATTGATAGCCTCGGGCTTCCCGGTGAGAAAGTGCCAGCCCTGATCCCCCTGGGCACGGCCATAGCGCTTGATCATGTCCCGCTTCTTGGCGGCGGCCATTTCGGTAGTTTCCCGCGGGTCGAAGCTTACCGTGAGGACGTCGTAATCTCTTCCCAAATTGAAGGTCAGCGCCTTCATCGAACCCACCAGACCCTGCAGCAGCTCGCTGCACAGCATGGGACACTGGTAATAACCGAGGTTCAGGATAACGGGCCGTCCGTGGCCAAAGTAGTCCGCGAGCCGGACCGGATTGCCGAGCTCGTCGCGAAATTCGAGGCTGCCCGGAACTTCGGCGTTGAGGTGCTGTTCGATGCCAACAAATTCCAGTCCCGGCGGACGCTGGTTCGCCGGTGGACTCATGATGCCGCCGCCCATGATCGGGCCGCGTGGAACCTGACCCACGACAGACGCGGGCAAAATCACGAGCAGAAACGCCGCCACCGCAATCGAATTGAGAATCCCGCTCTTACCGCGCACTGCCTTTTCCTTTTCCGGCTTTCCGGCCGGAACGGTACCCGTAGAGACAGCCACCCTCGGCTCACTCATTCCTTCTTACTTCTTACTGCTTGCCAGCCGCCGCTTTCGTCACCGGCACCTCGCTTGCGGTCGAATTCCTCTCCGCGCTGCCCGGCGCGTACACCGGCAATTTTTGCTGCACGATCAACTCCATGGCGCGATCGATCGGAATGTGCACTACGCCCGCTTTCTGATCCACCCAGCCGTAACTGTTGAGTTGGTTTTCCTGATTCATCAAAAAATTGCGGAACTGGCCCATCTCATTGGTTTCGAGCATGGGAGCGCCGTTGTCCTTAAACGCTTTGTCCATATCGGCCTGCGTAACCACGCGCGAGATGGCCCCCTTGGTCGTCACCAACGGGCTGGCGGTGGCCATCTGCGAGCGCTCGTAATTGTCGAGAAAGGAGTACATGCCGACGACAATGAAATAAGTGATTATGCCAAAAATCGCCAGGCCGATCATGAAGGCAAAGACCGCGCGCGTACCCAGGTCTTCGCGTTCGTACTCGGTTTCGTGGCCCGCGCCGTGACCACCGTTACTGATTTCGTCACTCATAGTTCCGTACTCGCATTTCGGTTACTCGTGCGAGGCCTGCAGCAGCCTCAGCGTCTGCGGCGCATTGACGACCAGCAGCGGACGCGCTCTCAGGTTGCGGAAAAAGTACGCCATCCACAGACCGCCCATGCCCGCAAGGATTGCGAACAACACCCAGCTCAGGTGAAACGTCGGACGCGACGCCGGCTCAATATGCCAGAAAATATCGACGATGCGCATGAGGATGAGCCAGGACGCCAGCCAGACCAGCGTGCGCGCTTTGCGCTTCAACTGCCGCGACAGCAGGAGCGCGAAGGGCACGGCAAAGTGGAACACCACCAGAAACAGCCCAACCGTCTCCCATCCGCCCTGCAAGCGGCGAACGTACCACGGAATTTCTTCCGGCAGGTTGCCGGCCCAGATAATCAGCCACTGCGAGAAATTGAAATAAGCCCAAACCATGACGAACGCAAGCATGAACTTGCCGTGGTCGTGGACTTCGGTGTCGCTGAGGTAATCCGACATGGGCTTGCGCTTGCCGAGGATGCTCTCGATGACGACGCAAAAACAGAAGGCCGAGAGTGCCTCACCGGCGACGAACAGCAGGCCATAGATGGTCGAGATCCAGCGCGCCTGCAGCGACATCACCCAGTCAATGACGGCAAAGGAAATGGTCAGCGAGTAGATGACCAGTCCGATGGAACTGAGGGCACGAAAGCGCAGCGTGCTCTGGCCGGCCCTCGAATCCTGCTCGGTGGACCAGCGATTCAACAAGTATGCCATCCCGATCCAGATGACGAAATACACGATGTAGCGCGTCAGAATGCCATTGAAGTTCAGGTAGCTATGCGCAATCTCCACGATCTTCGGGTCGGTCTTCGGATCACTCAATACGTCGGCTCGCGACCAGCGATAGAGCTTCGGCAGGTTGAGCAGAATCGGAATGAAGAGCACAAACATGAGCGGCAGCGTCATCATCCCCGATTCCAGAAGGCGCCGAATGACGGTGCCCCAGGCCCCGCCGACCAGGTGATAAAGCATCAGAATGGCCATGCAACCGAGCGAAAGACCGAGCCAGAACATGTAGCCAGTCAAATAGGCCGAATAAAAACTATCGGGAGCCAGGAAAGCTCCGGCAATCGAAGCGAGCGCGCCAAGGACTCCAATGACGAGCGACCGCTGCTGGATCGTCTGGGCCACTGGCGGCGGCATAAGGTCCGACTTGTTCATGGCGGCCGTGGTCATTTGGATTCCCCTTCTGGCGGAGCCGAGGGCAACGCGACCTGTGGCAGCGTGGCTCCGTTTCCGATATCCCGAAACGGCGGCGGCGGCGCGGGAAATTTTTGTCCCGCGGGGATGTCCGCCGAAGTCGCATTCTGGCTCAACTGCAGTGCGCGGATGTAAGCGGCGATGCACCAGCGGTCGCGCGGCGCGACCTGCGTGCCGTACTCCGGCATCACCCCGTAGCCGTGGGTCATCACATCGAAGAAGTATCCGATCGGCGCCTTGCGCAGACGCTCGATGTGATACGACGGCGGCCGCTTGAACCCACGAGTGGGAATGAATCCGCCACCATCGCCCACGCGCCCGTGACAAGGCGTGCAGTTAATGTTGAATCTTTCGCGCCCGCGATCAAGAACCTCCGGTGTCACCGGAAATGGCATGTATTCGCCGGGCGCGCTGCCGATCTTGCCGGTATAGAAATAGGAGTCTTCGTGAAGCTCGCCGCGCGCCACGGTGCCTTCGACCGGCAAACGGGCCGAGCGATTGTCGCCAAAAAAATCACTCCTCGCCATGGGTCGGTAATAGGGCTGGATGTGCATATCGATGCGACATCCGGCCATCATGGCGACCAGCGCCAGCAGCGCGGGCAGGACTTTTCGCAGATTGAGCCTGACAGCCATGCTAGCTTGGCACCTCCGCCACCATCCGGGGAGCGAGGCCGGCGAGGAACGTGCGCGTGCGGACAGCGTCATAGTTCGGGTCGCTCGAAAACACCACCAGAAAGAACTTGTTGTCCGACGCTTTGGCGAATTCCGGCACGTTGAACACCGGATGATAGGGCATGGGCAAGCCGTTCAGGGCAAGCATGCCGATGGCAGCGGACAGTCCGCCGAAAAGAATGGTCAGTTCGAAGGTGACAATGATGAACGAAGGCCACGAATGATACGGACGTCCGCCAATATTGGTCGGGTAAGTGATCACGGCCACCCAATACTGGAGCGCATAGGCGGAGAGCCCCCCGATCAGTCCGCCGATGAGCACAACCAGCGGCACACGGTTTTTGTGAAAGCCAATTGCTTCCGCCAGGCCTTCGATCGGGAACGGACTGTAAGCGTCGAGCTTCTGGTAGCCCGCGTCATGCGCCTTGTGAGCGGCGGCAACCAGCTCTTGCGCCGAGTCGAATTCGGCCATCAATCCGTAAATCGGAGATCCGGTCATGGTCGAGGACATGCTAGTGCTTCACCTCCGCCGCCTCGTGCACGTGCGATTCCGGCAACAGCGTGCGCAATTCGAAGATGGAAATCATGGGAAGGATGCGCACAAACAGCCACATGGCGGTGAGGAACAACCCGATTGTGCCGGCAAACGTCATCCAGTCCCATTTGGTCGGGTAATACATGCCGAAGGAGGAATTCAGGAAGTCGCGACTCAAACTGACGACCACAATAATGAAGCGCTCCAGCCACATGCCGACGAGCACGATAAACGAAATGACCCACAGCCAAAGGGTCGAGACGCGAAACCTTTTCAACCACAAAACCTGGGGGATGAAAATGTTGCAACTGAGCAGCGACATGTACGCCATGCGGTACGGCCCGTGCAACCGGTTCCAGAGCAGGAAGGAATCAAACGGGCTGCCGCTATACCAGCCCATGAAGGCTTCCATGCCATAGCCGTAAGCCACGATGAGGCCGGTGGCCAGCATCACTTTGGCGGCGTTCTCCAGATGGCGCATGGTGATGAAATCCTGCAGGCCATAGATGGCACGGATCGGAATCGCCAGACAAAGCACCATGGCGAATCCGGAATAGATTGCGCCGGCCACAAAGTAGGGAGGGAAAATCGTCGTATGCCAGCCGGGAACGATGCCGACCGCAAAATCAAAGCTCACCACCGTGTGCACCGAGAGCACCAGGGGCGTTGCCAGCCCGGCGAGAAGCAGGTATGCGGTTTCGTAGCGGTGCCAGTGGCGGGCCGAACCGCGCCAGCCCATGGCCAGCAATCCATAGATGCGCTTCACCAGTGGATGCTCGGCGCGATCGCGCAAGGTGGCGAGATCGGGAATCAATCCCACAAACCAGAACACGAGCGAAATCGTGCCATACGTCGAAACCGCGAATACGTCCCACACCAAGGGGCTGCGGAAATTCGGCCAGTAGTTCATGGTGTTCGGGTAGGGAAAAAGCCAGTACGCAAGCCAGGGTCGCCCGGTGTGAGCGAGGGGGAAGATACCGGCGCAGGCCACCGCAAACAGCGTCATTGCTTCGGCGAAACGATTGATCGAGTTGCGCCAAGTCTGCCGCAGCAGGGCGAGAATGGCGGAAATCAGGGTGCCAGCATGGCCAATGCCGATCCACCAGACAAAGTTGACGATGGCAAATCCCCAGCCGATGGGAATATTGATGCCCCAGATTCCCGTGCCCTTGATGAACAGGTACCCCAGGGCCATCATCAGCATATTCATCGCCGAAAACACGATCAAAAAGCCGAGGATCCAGCCCAGCGAGACCGGGCGGCTCAGCACGATGTTGCTGATCTTCTCCCCGATGGTGGAGAAAGTATGGCCCGGCGCGATCACCGGAACTCGTCGGTCTGCCACGGGTATTTGCGTGTTCGTAGCCATGCCTTCGCTGCGCTCCACTATCCTTCGGATTCTAGTTCGGGGTTGGGATTGCGAACTTCCGCCAGATACGTCGTGCGCGGCCGGGTGTTCAACTCGCCGAGCAAGGAGTAATTTCTCGCCTGCCCCTTCCACTGATTGACCCGACTCTTGGGATCGTTGAGATTGCCGAAGACGATGGCGCTGGCCGGACAGGACTGCTGGCAAGCCGTCTGCAGATCGCCTTCTTGAATGCTGGCATCAGCGCGCTCGGCGTCGATGCGGCGTTCATTGATACGCTGCACGCAGTAGGTGCATTTCTCCATCACTCCGCGGCTGCGCACGGTCACGTCGGGATTGCGCATGAGCTTGAACTGCGGCGTCTCCCAGTCCGAGAAAAGCAGGAAATTGAACCGCCGCACCTTGTAAGGGCAGTTATTCGAGCAATAGCGCGTGCCCACACAGCGGTTATAGACCATGTCATTCAGCCCTTCGCTGCTGTGTGTGGTCGCCTGCACCGGACACACCAGTTCGCAGGGCGCGTTCTCGCACTGCATGCAGGGCACGGGCTGGAAAAATCCCTTCGGATTTTCCCGCGGCCCATTGTAATAAGCATCCACACGGAGCCAGTGCATGTGGCGGCCCTTGAGGGTTTGCTCCTTGCCGACCACGGCAACGTTGTTTTCCGACTGACAGGCCACGATGCAGTTATTGCATCCCACGCAGGCGTTCAGATCAATCGCCATGCCCCACGAGTAGGCTTCCTTCGAATAGTCGAAACCGGGATAGAGTGTCAGCTCCGGCCTGGGCTCACCCTCTTTCGCGAAGTTTGGCTCTTTCCTGTACTCCTCGAGGTTGCGCTCCTGCACCAGCGGACGCTCGCCGACCGGAGTTTCCATCGTCTGATAGCCCTGCGTGCTGGCGAGGTCGTAAGTCTGCCCCGTGGGCGTGAGCTTGACTCCGCTGGCAAAAGAAGAGGTCTGGCTGGTGCGCAAGGGATAGACGTCAAAACCCGTGCCGGTTCCCACGCGTCCGGCGCGGGTGCGCCCATAACCAAAGAACACCGTAATCGAGTTATCGGGATGGCCTGCCTGAATCCAGACCGCGCCCTTGACTCGGTGTCCGTTGCATTCCAGTTCGACCACATCCTTGAAATTCAGCTTCATGCGCTCCGCCATCGCCGGCCCGATCATGACGGGATTGTCCCACGTCAGTTTGGTCAGCGGCTTCGGAAGTTCCTGCAACCAGCCGTTATTGGCGAAACGTCCGTCGTAGATCGAAGGATCGCGGCGGAAGTTCAGCTCCACAGCGTCCGACGGAGATTGCGACGGGGGGAAGCCGGCCGCCTTCAACGCCACCGATTTCGGCGCGTAGGTGGTGCCTCCGATCCAGCCGTCATGCAGCGACTTGCGCCAAAGGGTATCGAAATCGGCGCCCTCATGCTGCTTCTGCCAATAGGCTTGGACCAGCTCGCGCCCGCTGAGCCCGGGCTGGCCGGCGAAAATGGCGATCATCTCATGCGCGCTCTTGCCTCCGTAAAGCGGCTCGATCAGCGGCTGAACGATGCTGACCGTACCGTCGTAGGCGCGGGCATCGCTCCAGGACTCCAGATAGTGGGCCTCGGGCACGTGCCACTGGCAAAGGTCGGCGGTCTCGTTGCGATGGGACCCCAGATACACCTTGAGCGCAACGGCAGTCGATTTCAATGCCGAGGCGAATTCCAGTTCCGCGGGCGCGTCATAGGCGGGATTGCCGCCGAGAATCAGCAGCAGATCAACCTTGCCGGCGCGTACATCCTCGACGAGGGCGTGCAGCGACTCGTTCCGATTCACCGGGTTCGAGTCCACCGGCTCGCTGTAGAAAACCGTCTGGCCGACGTTGCCGAGCGCCTGATTGATGGCGTGCGCCAGCGCATGGACCGCCGCTGGCTGATGATCGCCAGCAATGACGACCGATGTCCCTTTATGCTCCAGCAAGTCCTTGGCGAGCGGGGGCACAAACCTCTTCGGCTCGCTGCTTCCGTCTCCACCAACGCTGAGCCCCACCGCACCGGCGAGAATGCGGGCGAAGTTCTCGATCGAGGTCGCGCGCATGGGGAGGCGGTGGTCCGCCTTCATCCCGGTCGAACTCGGGGTGCTCTCGATCACATACAGCCGGTTCATGTTCGCGTCAGGATTGCGGCGCGATGCGAAATCGCGCGTGTAACGAGCCGAGCCGGGGAATCCGGCATAGAGAAAATCTGCGTCCAGCGATACGATGACGTCCGCCTTCGACAGGTCATAGCGCGTCTCCACCGGCTCGCCGAAGGCCAGCCGCGCGCCTTCATAGACATTGTCGCGATTGACGGGTTCGTAGACGTGCCACTTCGCCTGCGGATTCTGGTCAAGGTAGCTGCGGATCTGCGCCGCCAGCGTCGGCGAGGAGATGGTCTGCGTTAGAATGCGAACTCCGGCACCGGCCATGCTCTTCTCCGCACTCATCGGCCCCTGCAGGGCCTCGGTGAAGGCATTCCACGACCGCACATCGCCCAAGTAGGTGATGTTTTGCGCCCGGTCGGGATCGTAGAGATCGAGAATCGAAGCCTGCGCATACACGTCGGTCCCGCCGAGGCTTGCCGGATGCTGCGGATTCCCTTCCACCTTCGTGGGGCGGAAAAGGTGGCTCTCCACCAGGATCGGCGAAGCGTAACCGCCGAGCGTAAACGCAGTCGCGTAAAACATCGGACGCCCGGGAACAATGCTTTCCGGCTGCCGCACGTAGGGCACGATCTCGGTGATCGGCATGCGCGTACAACCGGTCAACCCTGCCAGCGCCAGCGAAGCGCCCATGGTCTTCAGGAAGCCGCGCCGCGAGAAATCATCGAGCCATTCCGATGCGCCCTTCGGGAATTCCCGGTGCAGCATCTCCTGGAACTCTTCGCTGCCCGCCAACTCTTGCAGGCCACGCCAGTACTCGGGGCCGGTCGTCTGCTCGATCTGCGCCTTGGCGGCCGCCAGGTCAAGCTTGCGCTTGCTCGGACAGACCTCAGCCCCAACCGGGATTCTGCTATTCGCTCCGGCCGCTCTTGCTTTGTTCTCGTCCATACTCATCTTGAATTCAGCTCTCAGCTGTCCGCTCTCAACCTTGCCGCCCCACTCTATCGATGGCAGGTATTGCAGCTGGTAATGTCGTTGACCGAGCGCACCTTGTACTGCTGCTTCAAGGCGCTTCCCAGCGTTTCCTGGTCGGAGTAGGCTTTCCCATTCACCAGCACCGGCTCGCCGCTCGAAGGCTGCTCATAGCGCATATTGAAAACCTGTTCGCGCGGGCGAATGTATTTCTCCGGGGCACGATGGCAATCCAGACAGAATTCCATTTGCAGCGATGCGTACTGATACATGAGTGGCATCTGGTCCACCGGACCGTGGCAGGTGTTGCAGCCGACGCCCTTATTGAGGTGGATACTGTGATTGAAATACACGAAGTTGGGCAACTGATTGACGCGCGTCCACTCGAGCGACCGTCCCGTGCGGAAGCTTTCACGCACCGGCTCCAGGTAGGCAGCGTTGGTCCAGATCTGGGCATGACAGTTGATGCAGGTCTTGGTGGGGGGAATGCCGGCAAAGCTCGATTGCTCGACCGAAGTGTGGCAGTAGCGGCAATCGATGCCGAGGCCGGTCACGTGGTGCTGGTGGCTGAACGGAACCGGCTGCGACTTCCGCACTCCGGCGTAGGTGATGTATGGAGAACGCTCCAACTCCATCAGAACGCCGAAAAGCCCAGCCACGGCAATCACAACGAGAACCAGAGAGGCCCTGGCGATGGCATTGCTGCTGCGCGGAAAGATCTGCATCGATTAGGAAGTCTTAATTGGGAACTAGCTTACACCGCTCCCGGCCGACCATGTTTATATGATTTACGTCACTCACAATTGTGACGCAGGATACTGAAACACGTGAGTATAAACAGTTGATGGGCAAAATGGAATAGGAGACGCAGCTTTTCTTTTTGACAAATCACCGCAGATTCATGACCAACAGTTTCGGTTCGGTCATTTCCTCAATCGCGTCCCGCAATCCCTCGCGGCCAAGACCGGAATCTTTGATGCCCCCATACGGCATGTGGTCGATGCGGAACGTGGGCACGTCACCGGCGATCAGGCCGCCCACTTCAAGCTCGTCGTAGGCCTGAAAAATCAGCTTGGCATCGCGCGTGAAAAGTCCAGCCTGCAGTCCATAAGCAGAACTGTTGACCTGCTTGAGCGCCGCCGGGAAATCATTGTAGGGCTCGATGGTCACCACGGGCGCAAAAATCTCCTGGCAATTCACTCTCATGTTGGGCTTGGTCCCGGTAAGCACCGCGGGTTCAAATAACGATCCCTTGTGATTGCCGCCGCAGAGCAGACGCGCGCCGCCGCGAACCGCCTCCTGCACCCACTCGGAGGCGCGGATGGCATCGCTTTCCCGAATCAGTGGCCCGAGGTCGCTCGACTCGTCCAGCGGATCTCCCACTTTCAGCTTGCTGACCGCGGCCAGCAGCAGCTCGGTGAATTTCCCGTACACCGAGTGTTCAACCAGGATGCGCTGCACGGAAATGCAGGACTGCCCGGCGTAGGCGAAGCCTCCCGTGACACAGCGTTCGGCGGCATACGCCAGGTCGGTATCGCTGTGCACAATCACGGCGGAATTCCCACCCAGTTCGAGCACCACTTTCTTTTTGCCCGCGTTCTGCTTAATCGCCCAGCCCACCGAAGCGCTGCCCGTGAAGCTGATGAGTTTGATGCGCTCGTCGCTAACCAGCAGGCTCGAATCTTCGTTCGACAGCAACAGGGCGTTCAACCCGCCGTCTGGCCAACCCGCTTGCTGGATGACCTCGGCCAAAAGCATCGCCGTGAGCGGCGTCTGCGGCGCCGGCTTGAGCACCATCGAACAGCCGGCAGCAATGGCCGGTGCGACTTTGTGGGCAACCAGATTCAAAGGGAAATTAAACGGCGTGATGCCGGCGATAGGGCCGAGCGGAAAGCGTTTCACGATCCCCCAACGACCCGCCGTCGACTGCTGCCAGTCGAGCGGCAAGTACTCACCGTAGCCACGAACGGTCTCCTCGGCCGCCACGTTGAAGGTAAACGTTGCGCGATCGACTTCTGTGCGCGCGCTCTTGATCGGTTTGCCCGCTTCGAGCGCAATCGTGCGCGCGAATTCCTCTTTGCGATCGTGAACGCCGTCCGCGATTCGGCGTAGCACTCTTTGCCGTTCAAAAGCCGGCAGTCGCCGCGTGGTTCCGAACGCCTTGACCGCTGCCGCGATTGCCGCTTCCGCGTGCTCGCGGCGTCCCTGATAGACATGACCGATCAGGGCCCCGTCGTAAGGCGCCAGCACATCGATGACGTCGCCCGCTTCCAGCCACTTCCCGTCCAGAAAAAACCCGTGGGTTGCCACCGGAGTCACCATCATCTCGGCCATGTGCTACCTCGCTCGCAACTGGAAATTCTGTTCTGACCCCTGAGTTTTCAAATCGCGCCCATCGATTATAGAACCTTCGAAACGCCCGCGGCTGTTCCGCGCCCCATCGCCCAATGCTTGAATGTTACTTGCCGGTTTGCGGCTGAAAGCGCTCGTCAACTTCCACCTGGTAGCCCGCGACCAGACGATTGGTTTCGTTCGCCATGCCCACCACCGACATCAGCTCCTGGAACTGGGCATCGGTCATGCCTTTGTTCTTGGCCGAGGCCGTATGCGAAGCGATGCAGTAGCCGCACTGGTTCGTCACCGAAACCGCAACGTAAATCATTTCCTTGGTGAGCGGATCGAGCGCTCCCGGAGCCATGATTTGCTTCAGATCTTCCCAGGTTCGCTTCAGCATCACCGGATCGTGCGCAATCGCTTTCCAGAAATTATTGATCCAGTCGGTTTTGCGCGTTGCCATGATGTCGTCGTAGACGGCGCGCACCTCAGGACTGGCGTCAGCGTATTCGATCAGGCCAAACAGGGACATGAGGCTTCTCCAGTCGATGTGAACCCTTGGGCAATTGCGGCATGGATCCATGGACCGCGCCGTCGTCGTTGACTCAACCACCACCCAGATAAAATCACGCCATCGGCCAGTGGATCTGGTTCACGACACCCAGTCGAGAACTTTGTGGTAGGCCCCGGCCAAGGGCAGAAACCAAGGGTTGCCGTTGTACAGCCCAAACGGCGCTCCCGGGAACGGAATCTCGGCAAAAGGATTGTCCGTTTTCCCCTCCGCCATCCATTCCGCCATCTTCTGCCCCTCATAGGTCGCCAGGGCAACCCCGTGACCGGCATATCCCACCGCGAAGTAAATGCCATCCACCTGCCCGGCGTGCGGCATCATGTCAAAACAGAAATCGAGCGTGCCGCCCCAGGCATATTCAACTTTTGTGCCGTGCAGTTGGGGATAGACGTCAATCATCCCCAAGCGCAAAATCTCGGCGCTCTTGCGGATCGTCTGGTCGGTCTCGGGGAAAAAGGCGGCACGGCCGCCGAACAACATGCGGTTGTCAGGCGTGAGCCGATAGTAATGGAGATAGTTCTTGGAATCATAGATCTGGCGATTGCGCGGACTCAGTTCCTGCGCCAGTACCTGGGGAAGAACTTCGGTGGCGATGATAAACGACCCGATGGGAATGATTTTTTTTCGCAGCGCCGGAGTGGCCGAACCGGTATAGCCACTGGTTCCGACCAGCACGTTGCGCGCCCAGAAACTGCCTCGCGAAGTGTTGAGCTGGAACCCTGGCGAACCGGCCCGCGACTGGCGCTGGATGTTCTGCAGTCGCGCCCGTTCGCAAATCTGAACTCCGGCGCGCGCGGCAGCCACGCCCAGTCCGGCCACGTAGCGCGCCGGATTGAGCCCGGCCGAGACTTCGTCGACCATGCCCCCGTAATAAATGTCGGACCCAATCTCACCGTGGAGTTGGTGGCGCGGCACGACGCGCAGCGCGTGACGGAACTCGCGCGCGATCACATCAACCTGGCGGGCATAGTCGTCGAAATGCGATGGCTTGCAGGCGACTTCCAGGTGGCCGGTACGGGCGAAATCACAGCCGATGTTTTCTTCTTTCACGATGCGCTCGACCGAATCGATCGCCTCCAGGGAAGCGGCGTACATGCGACGGGCAAGCTCCCGTCCATACATCGAGATGAGTTTGTTGGCGCCGAGCTTCAATCCCGTGAGCACCATTCCACCGTTGCGTGAACTCGCGCCCCAGCCGATGGTTTCCGATTCCAGCACCACGACACCTGCTCCGCGCTTGGCCAAGGCGAGCGCCGCCGACAGTCCTGTGAATCCGGCGCCGATGACCGCAACTTCGGCGCTCTCCCGCAACGGGCTCACCGGAGCGTTGGGCATCGAAACCGTGGTCAGCCAGTAATTCTGTTCTCGCGGCATGCGATTGCTGATTCTCGTCCCTTGCTCTTTCGCGTCCTTACAGCACCGAGGTCTCGTGAATCGTCCGCCCTTCGGCAAAGCGGGCGAAGTTGAGAAGCGAGGCGTCGATCAGGTCGGTCCTGCCCGTCAATATCAAGTCACTAAGAATCTTCCCCGTCGCCGGCGAGTGCATCACGCCGTGGCCGCTGAAACCATTGGCGAAAAAAAATCCTGGCACTTCGGAGGACTCGCCGAGAATCGGATGGTGATCCGGCGTCATCTCGTAAAGCCCCGCCCAAGCTCGCTGGGGATTGACCGCGACATTCTCGAAGACGGGCACGCGGTCGGCGGCGCGGGTCAGGATTTTCTCCAGAAAGCCCGAGTCGAAATCGGTTTTGTAGCCGGGCGTTTCCTCCGGATCATTCCAGGCCAGCAAAAATCCGCGTCCCTCGGGACGGAAATGAAATCCGGTGGACATATCGACGATCATGGGTGCGGTGTGCGGAAACTGGTCGAACGGTTCTGTCGGTACCAGCATGCGCCGCAGTGGCACAACCGGCAGATCGATGCCCACCATCTTGGCAATCGCAGCCGCCCAGGGGCCGGCGCAGTTGACGACCGTGCGGGTCGAAACCGTGCCCCGCGCGGTCGCAACCTCGAAGGTCTGATCCCGGCGAGTAATTTCGGTAACGTCCGAATTTTTCCAGAGCATCGCCCCGTGTTCGGCAGCCCACGTCATAAAGCCGATCATGGCGCTGTAAGGATCGACGAATCCGTCCGTGGAGCAGAAACTTCCGCCCACGATGTCGTCGCCGCGAAGCAGCGGAAACATGTCGCGGATCTCGTCGCCCGCCAGCAGTCGCACATTCCGCAGCCCTACGGCCACCTGCTGCTGGTAGTTGGCCTGCAGGTAGGCGAGGTGCGGTTCGTTGGTCGCGCAAAAAAGGTACCCTTGCGGACGGTAGTCGCAGGGATAGCCCAGCCGGTCCAGGAAGCTGGCATAGAACGGGATCGAGTAGAGCGACATCTGAATGTTCACCGGCGTGGCAAACTGTGCCCGTACGCCACCCATGCTCTTCCCCGTAGATCCCCTGCCCTGCGCCGTTTCGCGTTCCATCACCAGAACGCGCTTGCAGCCGGCCGCGACCAGGTGGTAAGCAATGCTGGAACCGACAATCCCTCCGCCGATAACCACGACGTCCACAATCTGCATAGTGTGTTTCTGACGCGTCAGGAGGTTATCGCGGCCAGCGCCACCCGTGCCAGCACCACCACGGCGAACCATCCGAACACCACCGCGAAGGCCGTGCCGCGCTTGACCTTGCTGATGCATGTGATGCCGATGGCGGTCAGGATCAGCGTCCAGATGCTGAACAGATCCAACGGTGTGAGCAGCGCCCGCAGCGCCGCCGAGCCACTGGGGTCAATAAAATATCCGGGATTGACGGCCACAGGATTCTGAATATTAAATCCATCGCCGCTGACTCCTGCCAGGAGCGACAAAATCGCCAGCAGCGCCCGCAACAACTCGGGCAGCCGCGTGTAGACAATGAGCGCAAACAGCGGCTTGTAGCGGATGTCGATGCTCGCGCCAAACTTGAGGGTGGCAAACAACACCCCGGCGAAAACCGCGTACAGGAGAAGCGCGATGAGCGGAACCGCGTAGGAGATTATTTTGGTGAGCGCGACCTGCTGCGCCATGACTTTGTCGCGTTGGTCGGCAGGCATGCGATCAATACGATCGGCCTGCTTCGGTTGCAACTGGATCAGATTGTCCACCACCTTGCGAAAACCGACCTTCTGATCCACGACATAAATGAACAGCAGAGAAACCATCGCAATCATGAGAAAGGGCGCCCACCAACTGGCGTTCCGTCGCAGATCGGTGAAAGTCTTACTGGGCGCGATGAAAGTGTCGATGATGCGGGCTGCTTCGGATAGCGGGGCAGCCTCGACCGCAACACTGGGCGTCGGGGGCAAGGGCATAGCGGACATATCCACTCCTCAGACTCGCCGCATTGTAGTCCGGCTCCGGTCGCCAGAACAACCGTCATGACGATGCTTCCGGGGCTACCCGGACTCGGTTCGGTCCCAGACTCAGGGCAGCGCCATCTCCGGGGTGGCCGCCAGCAGTTTGCGAGTGTAGTCGTGCTGCGGCCGCGCCGTGATCTGTTCCGTGGTTCCTACTTCCACGATCTGGCCCCGATACATCACCGCGATGCGCGAGGAAAGGTAGCGCACCACCGGCATGGAGTGCGAGATAAACAGGTAGGTCAATCCGAAATCGCGCTGCAGTTGCTGGAGGAGATTGACAATTTGCGCGCCCACGCTGACATCAAGCGCGGAAACCGGTTCATCGGCAACGATGAACTTCGGTCGCAGCGCCAGGGCGCGGGCGATGCCGATGCGCTGCCGCTGGCCACCGGAAAACTCGTGCGGGTAACGCGACAGGGCGGATTCATCCATGCCCACTGCCCGCAAAAGCTCGCGCACGCGCCGCCGCCGGCCCTCCAGGCCGAGTGCCTCTCCATGAAGGATCAGCGGTTCGGCGATTATCTGTTCCACCCGATAGCGCGGATCGAGCGATCCGAACGGATCCTGAAAAATAATCTGCATATCACGGCGCAGGCGCCGCATTTCCGCGCGCTCGGCCCTCGGCAGATCGACGCCGTGGAAGTGGACCGCGCCCGAAGTGGGCTCGAGGAGACGAAGAATCATTCGTCCCAGCGTGCTTTTGCCCGAGCCCGATTCGCCGACCAGCCCGAGCGTCTCGCCGGCGTAAATGTCGAGGGACACATCGTCCACCGCGCGCACTTCGCCCGCCCGTCGTCCGCCGAACGATGACTCGGCCAGCGGAAAAACTTTCGTCAGATTGCGAACCTCGATAAGCGCCACGACCCCGTCTTCTCCCCGCATTCGGTGTACCTGTACTCTCGATCCCCGCATCGGAAATGCGCCCCGGCTGCTCAGCCCGCAATCATCGGTACCGCCGCCAGCGCCGCCACCATGCCGATGGTCCGGCCCCGGCTGAAGTGCTCATGCAAAAAGACGCGAGCGAGCACAACGGTGACGGCGGGATAGAGAGAACTGAGCACGACCGCCGCGTCGAGGCGTCCGGTTTGGGAAGCACGGATGAACATAACACTGCCCGTGATATCGAGGATTCCGGCCACGCAGGCGATCGCCAGTACCGGCGCGGATACCCTTCGCAGCTGCCTTCCGCAAACAACCATGGTCGCCGTTACTAGGAAAGAAGCGGCCCGCGAACAGGTGGCGACCCACAGGGCCGAGGCGTTGCCCGCTTTGTGGGTGCACAGATAAAAGCCGGCAAAGCCGATTCCGGCAAGCACCGCCACCCCCAGTCCCTCGGGTCGCCCTGCGTCGGCTTCGGTTCGCGAGATGAGCCAGACCCCAGTTCCAGCGAGCAGAAAACCAAGCACCTTCCAGGTGCCGGGAAATCCGGCGCCCAAGGCGGAGACAAGCGTCGGGATCGCAGCGCTCAGAACCGCCGCCACCGGAGCGACCAGACCCATATTCCCGCGGGACAATGCCCGATAGAAGAAAACCAGCGATAATCCGCCGAGCGCCCCTGCCAGCAACGACCAACTCAAACTCGCGCTCCCCGGAAAAGGGGCATGGATCAGCCACGCAAAGCAGCCCACCACGATCAGACCGCTCGCATGTACGATCGCCGTGAACAAGAACGCGTTCAGCCGACGCGCACCAACGCCGCCCAGAAAATCGCTGGCCCCCCAGACCGCGACCGCAGTCAAGCTGAACGCGGCAGGAATGTACTGGGTCGCGACGGACATGGGAATTTGAGACTAGCACGCGCATCGCACGAAACACGGAAGGACAGAGGCTCCTCCCTCTGCCCAGGTCAAAGCCCAGGGACAGGGCCGGCCGCACCTGGACGGGGACGGCGTTGCCACATCCGCATCGCCCGGGCGACGCAGCCCCTTGCAAGAACAAGCCCGCCGGGAGAGGAACTAGGCCGTCACCGCCTCGGGCTGCGGTTTGCCCGCCAGCAGCTGTCGCAACACGAACTGAAGGATCCCTCCGTTGGCGTAGTAGAGCGCTTCTTGCGGAGTATCGATGCGAACGATCGCCTGAAATTCCTTCCCACCCTTCACCCGCACCATGATCTTGCGCCCGGAAGAAAACTCCTCCACCACTTCGCGAATGCCTGCAATCTCGAACACTTCTTCGCCGGTCAACTGCAGCGCCTCCGCATTGTCTCCAGGCAGAAACTGCAACGGCAGGATACCCATGCCCACCAGGTTCGAGCGGTGAATGCGCTCGTAGCTTTCCGCCAGCACAGCGCGGACGCCGAGCAGCCGGGGTCCTTTTGCCGCCCAGTCGCGCGACGAACCCGAGCCGTATTCCTTGCCCGCCAGAATCACGAGGGGAACCTTCTCGGCGTGGTACTTTTCGGAGGCGTCAAAGATCGACATTTCCGCGCCATCGGGCAGGTGGCGAGTAAATCCGCCTTCCGTGTTCACCATCTTGTTTCGCAAGCGAACATTGGCGAACGTACCGCGCACCATCACTTCGTGATTGCCGCGCCGCGACCCATAGGAATTGAAATCCGCCACTTGCACGCCGTGAGCAATCAGATATTTGCCAGCCGGCCCGTCTTTCTTGATCGAACCCGCAGGAGAAATGTGATCGGTCGTCACGCTGTCGCCGAGCACCGCCAGCACGCGCGCGCCCCGGATATCCTCAACCGCGGACGGCTTGAGCGCCATGCCGTCGAAATAGGGAGCCTGGCGAATATAGGTGGAGTCATTCTCCCAGGAGTAGGTCTCGCCCTTCGGCACCGGCAACCCCCGCCAGCGCTCGTCTCCCGAATACACTTCGGCGTAGCTGTTGCGGAACATCTCCGACGTGATCGCGCTCGCCATCGACTGCTCCACTTCCGACTGCGAGGGCCAAATGTCGGCAAGATAGACGGGCTTGCCATCCTTGCCCTTTCCGATCGCATCCTTGCGCAGATCAACGTCGATACGCCCCGCCAGTGCAAAGGCCACGACCAGCGGCGGCGACATCAGGTAATTGGCCCGCACTTCGGAGTTGATTCGTCCCTCAAAGTTGCGATTGCCCGAGAGCACCGAAGCCACAACCAGATTCTTGTCCTCAATCTCCTTGGAAACCTCCACCGGTAGCGGTCCGGAGTTTCCAATGCAAGTGGTGCATCCGTACCCCACAATGTGGAACTTGAGCTTCTCCAGATACGGCATCAGGCCTGCTTTTTGGAGATAGTCGAGCACGACCTTCGATCCCGGAGCGAGCGAAGTCTTGACCCATCCCGGGACTTCGAGTCCTCGCTCCACAGCCTTTTTCGCCAGCAGTCCGGCGGCAATCAGCACCGACGGATTCGAAGTGTTGGTGCAGCTGGTAATGGCCGCGATCACCACACTGCCGTGCTGCAACGCCACCTTGCCATTGCCGGGAGTGTGTTCGTGGACACCGGGATCTTCGACTCCAACCGCGGTCGGATTTCCGCCTTCTTGTTCCCAGCGATTCACTTGCTTGCGCGCCGCCTCGGCCGGCGCTGCCACCGCAGCTTTGGCTTTGGGCTTAATCAGGGACGCCAGAGCCTGGGAGAACGATTCGCCCGCCTTCGATAACACCACGCGATCCTGCGGACGCTTCGGTCCCGCGAGACTCGGCTCGACCGTGGCCAGATCCATATGCAGCAGCTCGGAGTATTCCGCTTCCGGTGTCTGGGCATCGTGATAGAGCCCCTGCTCGCGTGCGTAGGCTTCGACCAGTGCAATCTGCTCGTCGCTGCGTCCGGTGAGTTTCAGGTAGCGCACACTTTCCTTATCGATGGGGAAGATGCCGCAAGTCGCGCCATACTCGGGAGCCATGTTGGCAATGGTCGCGCGATCGGCCAGCGGCAGATCCTGCAGGCCGGGTCCGAAATACTCGACGAATTTCCCGACAACACCGTGCTTGCGCAGCATCTCCGTCAGGGTAAGCACGAGATCGGTAGCCGTGGCGCCTTCACGCAGACGCCCCGTCAGCTTCACGCCCACCACCAACGGAATCAGCATGGACACAGGCTGTCCGAGCATTGCGGCCTCGGCCTCAATTCCGCCGACGCCCCACCCCAGCACGCCAAGCCCGTTGATCATCGTGGTGTGCGAATCGGTGCCGACCAATGTATCCGGGTAGGCCGTGCGCTTGCCGCCTTCTTCGTGGACAAAAACCACGCGCGCCAGGTATTCGAGATTCACCTGATGCACGATGCCGGTATCGGGCGGAACAATGGCAAGATTGCGGAACCCGGTTTGTCCCCAGCGCAGAAACGCATAGCGTTCCTTGTTGCGTTGGAACTCCAGCAGAGCATTGACGTCCAACGCCTTGGAGGTACCAAATTCATCCACCTGCACCGAGTGATCGATCACCAATTCCGCCGGCTGCAGCGGATTGATCAGTTTCGGATCGCCGCCGAGCCGCTTCATGGCATCGCGCATCGCCGCCAGGTCGACCACCGCGGGAACGCCGGTAAAATCCTGCAGCAGAACCCGGCTGGGGGTGAACGCGATCTCCTTCTCCGGCTTCGAATTCCTGTTCCAGGCCGCCAAGGCGCGGATTTCATCTTTCGTCACGTTGCGCCCGTCTTCGGTGCGCAGCAGATTCTCCAGCAATATGCGGAGGGAAAACGGCAAGTGCCGGGTGGAGATGCCCTGCTTATCGAGAGCGTCGATCCGGTAAAGCTCGTAGGCTTTGTTACCAACCTTCAAACTGGCACGGGCGTTGAAACTATTCACTGACATGACGGCCTTTCTTGTTGATCAGCTCAGCAGTAGAGCCGGAGCGCAATCGGATTCGGGAACCCAATATTGTAATTGTTTTCCGGGACACGTGTGGGGAACAACTCATGGCTAGGGGTGGCGCGGGGCTCCGCCCGGGCGAGCCAAATCAGCGTAACTCGAGCGCGCTCGGCCGGCGATTGCTGCCGCATGGCCGACGACCCACTGCAACGGAAGCCGAGCCCTACCGAACCCCGGTCCAGATCTGATACACCACCACCCCGACCATGAAGACCAGATAAATTCTCAGCCCCCAAAACACCACCGTCTCGGTAGGCGTGAGCTGCCGTCGCGGGCAATGGTGGTGTTCCTTGGTCGAAACAATCTGGTCCGGCTCGAGCGCGGTGATCACCGAGGTGATTTCTTCGCGGCTTGCCTCCGAGCCGTGTGCCGAATCAAACTCTGCTGCCATCTACCTGCCTCCCACTGCTGCCAGCGCGTTCGGCGCAATCACGCTGATGCCAAACAGAAGGCCCGCTCCGATCAGCACGATGACCACTCCGAGCGCCAGCACATTGGCCCACAGCGGACTAATCAGTTCGCCCATAATCTCGCGATCGTTCACCAGCATGTAAAGAAAAAGCAGCGCCGGGGGCATGGCCAAAACCGCGATCACATTCACCAGCAGCACGATGTACACCAGGGGAATTCCGGGAATCAAGACCAGGCCTGCCGCGGCCGATGCTTCGAGCAGCAGCACCAGATAAAATGACCTCCCTTGCTGGAAGGGCAGATTCAGACTGTGCGGCCGCCGTGCCACTTCGCCAAACGCATACGCCGAGGAAGTCGAAATCGTAACCGCGGCCACCATCCCCGCTTCGAACATGCCCAGCGCGAAAAGTGCGGCTCCCCAATATCCGAGGAACGGCTGCAGGGCCTGGGCAAATTCAGCGGCTTCGAAATTCGCCGCTGCCATGTGATGCAGAAACAGCGGTGCCGTAGCCAGCATCGTCGCCACCGCCGCCACCGCTGCCAGGCCCGCTCCCAACACCGTATCCACCCGCCCCATGCGGATGTCGCGTGTCGTCAGGCCCTTGTCGGCAATCGCACTCTGCTGAAAAAACAGCATCCACGGAGTGACCGTCGCTCCGATGTTTGCGAGCAGGATCAGGACCGTCTCCTGCGTAAGACCGCCCGGCAGCGGCCGCCAAGTCACCATGGCACGCCCCACCGTTCCCCAATGCGGATGGGCCAACAGCGCCACCGGCACAAACACCAGATTCAACATCGCCGCGCCCAGGATGATCCGCTCCCAGGTCCAGTAGCGGTGGGTCATGAGGGCAACCGAGAGCACCGCCAGCGCGGATAAGACCGCGAACGCGGGCCGCACCCCGAAAAACCCCAGCCCCGCTCGGATGGCGATGAATTCCGTGACCAGGGTCAGAAAATTACCCACCATGAGGTCGACCATCGAAAACCAACCCCAAAACGGGCCAAAGCGGTCGAAGATCAACTCCGCATGTCCGCGATGAGTGGCTGCGCCCAAACGCACCGTCATCTCCTGAACCACGCACGCCATCAGGAAGGTAAGCACCACAAAGGGAAGGAAGAAACCGACGCCGAACCGCGCCCCGGTCGCCGCATACGACAGCATGCTCGGTCCGTCATTTTCCCCCAGCATCACCAGGATGCCGGGGCCAATCAGCAGCCAGAACAAGCGCAACCGCGGCCGCAATCCCCGCCGAGCCCGCATCTCCGAAACCCGTTCGCGGTCGTGCGCCCGGTCGATGTCCTCATGGGTGATGACCAACTCGTCGCTCGCCGGAGCCGAGCCGGCGACGACCTTCGGTCGGGAGCGTGCGGATCCCACGGTTGCGGTGATGGTTGCTTTCATCCCAGATGGCTTGTTCATTCGGTCGAATGCCGCGTGAGCGTTCCCCCACCGCTGGCTGGCAAATTAGCATAAGTATACATCAGCACATAAACCACAGTTAATTACGATGGGGATCCCAGGGACAGGAACTGCGATGGATGCGGGTGCGGCGAGCACCATCTTCGTTCGGCCCCCGGGAACGCAGGTACCGAGCTGGCCTCTCCACCGCCCGCGGGCCACTGCCGTGAGCAACAAACCTCTAGGGCCCAGCCTTGTCAACCGCTTTGCCGTCTCAACCCTTGCCCGCGGCCTTTTCCTCCACCGCCCGGACCCAGACCCGCTCGGCGGCCGACAGCCCCAGTGAAACTCGCCCGGCCCCCGTCGTTAAAGTCAGGGTGTTGTCGTAATTTCGATGGACGACATGGACCCGCGCTCCAGGCCGGATGCCGCGCTGCTCCAGAAATTCGAGCAGCCGCCGGTCGCGTTCATAGATTCCGCTCACTTGAAAATGCTCACCCGGCGCGGCCTCGGCGAGCAGCACCAACCCGCGACGGCGTCGACTGGCAGGACTCTCCAGTTCCGTCAAGTTGCCATGGGGGCAAGCGACCCCCCGTCCAAGTTTCGCGAACAGTCGTGCCTCAAAATCCGGCGACACCGCGTGTTCCAGACGTTCCGCCTCGTCGTGCACCTTGTACCATTCCATGCCGAAAATTTCCGCCAGCATGCGCTCGATCAGGTGATGCCGCACCGTCAGCTTGCGCGCAATCCTCTTTCCGGCAGCCGTCAGCCGGACGCGGCCGTTGGCATTCACGCGCACCAGTCCGTCCCGCTTCAGCCGACGCACGGCCATGGTCACCGCTGGAGGCGAGACCCTGAGCCAGTGCGCAAGCGTGGCCGAAATAACCATCTCGCCTTCGCTCTCGGCTTCGAGAATCGCTTTGAGGTAGTCTTCTTTGGAAACGGTAATCACGGGTGAACCATATTATACGGCGATGCGTTAAGCGCAGTTAATCATGGCAGCGACCGATTCCGCAGGTGGCAAGCGTTGGCTGCCCGGGCCGTGGCGCAGCGATTCGCCTGGTCTGCCCCCCGCCCCGCTCGCCCGGCGCGTTTGACATCATCTTCTCTCGCCCCTAACCTTAAATGTTCCATTATGAAGATCCTTGTCATCGGCAGCGGGGGACGCGAGCACGCTCTGGTGTGGAAGCTTCGGCAATCACCACGGGTCACCAGTATTTACTGCGCGCCCGGCAATGGCGGCATCGCCGATGCAGCCGAGTGCGTCGCGGTCGACATCAAGAGTCTCGACTCCATGATCGCACTTGCCCACCGCCTCCAGCCCGATCTCACCGTCGTAGGCCCGGAATTGCCGCTCCTGCTCGGCGTGGTCGACGAATTCACCAAACGGGGCTGGCGTACCTTCGGGCCCACCATGGCCGCGGCTCAACTCGAGACCAGTAAGAGCTTTGCCAAGGAATTTCTGCAACGCCACCATATTCCCACGGCGCGTTATGCGATCTGTGATTCCGCCGAACAGGTACGCGAAGCCCTGCCCCACTTTCACACTCCCATCGTGGTGAAGGCCGACGGACTGGCCGCGGGCAAAGGCGTCGTCATCGCCCCTAGCAAAGAGGAAGCCTCCAGCGTAGCCAACGAAATGCTCAGCGGACGGATGCTCGCCGAAGCCGGAGCCCGCGTCGTGCTGGAAGAGTTTCTCGAGGGCGATGAACTGTCGTTCCAGGTGGTAAGCGACGGCCTGCGCGTAGCCCCGCTCGTGGCAGCACAAGATCACAAACGCGTGGGTGACGGCGACACCGGTCCCAACACCGGAGGGATGGGCGCCTACACCACTCCGACCATCGTCGACGAGCAGATGCGCGAATGGCTCCTCACTCACATCGCCCGCCCCGTCATAGCTGGCATGAAGGCCGAGGGCGCGGAGTATAAAGGCGTTCTCTATTGCGGCCTGATGATGACCGCGCGCGGCCCCATGGTGCTCGAATTCAACTGCCGCTTCGGCGATCCGGAGACGCAGCCCATTCTCCTGCGCCTCGAAAGCGACCTGGTGGAAGCCATGGAAGCGTCGATCGACGGCCGCACCAGCGATGGCGATTTCAAGTGGTCGAACGATGCGGCGGTATGCGTAGTCGTGGCCTCGGGCGGTTATCCTGGAAGCTACGAGGCGGGCAAGAAAATCGTCGGTCTTGACGATGCCGCGAAACTGGACGGCGTAAAAGTCTTTCACGCCGGCACGTCGAAACAGGACCGGGCGTTCTACACCTCGGGCGGGCGAGTGCTCGGAGTCACCGCGCGGGCCGCGGAGTTGCCAACTGCGGTTGCGCGCGCCTATGAAGCGTGCGCCAAAATCGGCTTCGAAGGCGCACACTATCGCAAGGACATCGGAGCCCGGGCACTGACCAGGAAGTAGGATTCGGCCGCGATGGGGTGGACGCGGGTGGTGTGATTTTGCACGGTTGTCTTGCGCCAAACCTAAAGCCCAGCGAAATCGAGCGCGGCTTCCAGATGCAGGCTGCGAGGTTTCGCTTCCGGGGAGGCATTGGGGTTTTTGCTGTTTCCAGGAAAGAAGGATCGACGACACTCATGAGCAAGCCGCTGGTTTCCATCGTAATGGGCAGTGACTCCGACTTCGAGATCATGCTTGAAGCCGCCAAGGCTCTCGACCAATTCGGGATTGCCTACGAAATTGACGTAACCTCAGCCCACCGCTCTCCCGATCGCACCGCCGATTATGCCCGCCAAGCTGCGTCGCGCGGCCTTCGCGTGATCATCGCCGGCGCCGGCGGTGCCGCACATCTGGCGGGCGTAATCGCCGCGCACACCATCGTGCCGGTGATCGGCGTCCCCATCCCTTCGACTTCCCTGCAGGGCCTGGATTCGCTGCTGGCAACCGTGCAAATGCCCGCCGGCATTCCTGTAGCCACGGTGGCAATCGGCAAGCCCGGTGCCACGAATGCGGGAATTCTCGCGGCTCAGATTCTTGCCATTGCCGACCTGACCATCTGCAAAAAGCTTCAGGGGCACAAGGAAAATCTCGCCCGCGGAGTGGATGAAAAATCGAAAAAAATGAAAGCGACGAGAAAAGAGCGCAGCGAATCGTGACCAGCATAGAGGGCGGGGCCGTGGGACCATCGGGTTCGTGTCTGGCGGCGCAGGCGCCAGACAGCAGCTGTATAGTTACAAGCTGAGCCAGGCTTTCCCCGGAGGGCCCATTGAGCAAACTCCGCTTCGTCGTCTCCCTGCCGAACGATAACAGCTACCAACGCGAGCAGGCAGCAGCGGCTAAAGAGACGGCGCTTCGCCTCGGAGCGGAAATGCAGGTTCTCCACGCCGGCAACGATGCCGTCATCCAGAGCCAGCAAGTACTGGAAATCATTCAATCCCGGACCATGCCCCGGCCGAGCGGGATTCTGTTCGAACCGCTGACCACGACCGGGCTCATGCGTGCCGCCGAAGCGGCGGTGGCGGCCGGTATCGGTTGGGTGGTTCTCAACAGCGACGTCGACTATCTCGACTCTCTGCGCAGTAGCTCCACGGTCCCGGTCTTCTGCGTGACGCGCGACCACACCGAAATCGGGCGCATTCAGGGACGGCAATTTGCCGCGCTGCTGCCGTCGGGTGGGACGGTCCTGTACATCCAGGGCCCGGCCAACAACAGCGCCGCGCAGCAGCGCACGATCGGCATGGAGAGCACGAAACCGGCCAACATCCAGGTCAAGGCACTTCGTAGCTCTTGGGAAGAAACCAATGCCTATCAAGCGGTAAGCTCCTGGCTGCGTCTGTCGACCAACCGCGCCGCTTCCATCGACCTTGTCGGCTGCCAGTACGATGGAATCGCCAAAGGCGCCCGGCGCGCCTTTGAAAGTGTCTCCGACCAGGCGGAACGAGCGCGCTGGCTCCACTTGCCGTTCACCGGCGTCGACGGTCTTCCTACCGAGGGAAGGGCTTGGGTCGATCAGGGAATCCTGGCGGCGACGGTGGTGTCGCTGACCACAACGCAAGTTGCCCTGCAACTGCTCGTTCGCGCCATCGAGAGTGGGGCGCAACCACCGCTGCGCACCCTCATCGAACTCTCTTCCTACCCCGAACTCACGAAGCTGTCCCCCGCCAGGAAGGCGCAGGCTCCCCCGCAGCAATGAGCGCCACCGGCGGCGCGCGTCGGTATCACGCTCTACAGCTTCAAATGGGTCAAATACTCGCGGAACATCCCGCCCAGGTCCTCGCGCTTCAGCGCAAACTCAACCGTGGCTTTGAGAAAGCCGAGTTTGTCGCCGGCATCGAAGCGGCGGCCTTCGTAGACATAAGCGTACATCTTTTCCCGCTGCAGCAGCCCGCGTAGACCGTCGGTCAATTGCAACTCGCCGCCCGCGCCGGGCTTGATGTCGGAAAGCGTCTCGAACACCGTGGGCGTCAAAATGTAGCGGCCGATGACGGCCAGATTCGAAGGCGCATCTTCCTGTTTCGGCTTTTCCACCAGGTCAAGGACTTCGAAGAGTTTACCTCCCGAACCCGCGACCTCCTTCGTCCTCAGCACACCATACGAAGAAATCGCCGGCCCATCCACGACCTGGGTGGCAATCACCGAACACTGCTTCTCCTCGAACACGCTCATCAACTGCTTCAGCACCGGCACCTTGGCGTCGATCACGTCATCCGCCAGCAATGTGGCGAACGGTTCCTCGCCGATCATTTCGCGCGCGGTCAGCACCGCGTGACCAAGTCCCAGCGCCTCCTTCTGGCGTACGTAGGCCACGTAGATCATGTCCGAAATCTGGCGCACAATGTTGAGCAGGTCGTACTTGCCTTTTTCTTCGAGCATCTTCTCCAGTTCGTAGCTGACATCGAAATGGTCCTCAATCGCGCTCTTGCCCCGGCCCGTGATAATGATGATCTGATCACATCCGGCAGCGAGCGCCTCTTCCACGCCATATTGAATGATCGGCTTATCCACCAAGGGCAGCATCTCTTTGGGCTGAGCCTTGGTGGCCGGCAGGAAGCGCGTGCCCAAGCCGGCGGCGGGGAAAATGGCCTTTCGCACCACTCGATGCTTGCGGCGATCGCCGTTGGTTCGTCGTTCTTCGGTTGGTTTCATCGCAGAGTTATTGTAACTGCTACCCTTGGGTGCTGCCTCGGGGCGCTACGTTGCCTCGGCCGGCGCTTCCTGCGCCTGCAGCTCTTCCAGCAGGTCCCGCAAGGTCTGCAGAATTCCTGCCGCGCTGTCGATCTTGATCGAGAATTTCAGCGTCCCATCCGGAGTAAACTGGGACCCTCGTTGCGATGCCACGAAGCGCGCCAGTTTGCCCGGATCGATCGCCGCATTGGCGCTGAACTTGATGTTCACAAACTCGCGCTTGCGCTCAATCGCGGTTGCTCCCACCCGCATGGCCTGCAGTTTCAGCGCCGCATACTCCAGCAGATTGCGCACGGCACCGGGAATTTCGCCGTAGCGATCAATCAGCTCCGACCGCACATCGTGCAACTGCGATTCGGTCTCCACGCCCGCCACGCGCTTGTACATCCGCAGGCGCTGGTTTTCTTCCTTGATGTACTCCGACGGAATGCGGATATTCAGGCCTAGGTTGAGCTGGATCTCGGTCACCTCCGCGCCCGCTTCCCCTTTCATCTCTCGCACCGCCCGCTCGAGCATCTGGGTATACAGCTCGAAGCCCACCGCTTCGATGTGCCCGCTCTGCTCGCCGCCCAAGAGATTTCCCGCACCCCGCAACTCCAGATCAAGCGCCGCAATCTTAAAGCCCGCGCCGAGGTCGGAAAACTCCTTCAAGGCCGCCAGCCGCCGCCGCGCAATCGGGGTCAGCTCGATCTCCGCCGGCAACAGCAGATAGGCATACGCGCGCCGATTCGACCGTCCCACCCGTCCCCGGAGCTGATAAAGCTCCGACAGACCCAGCCGGTCCGCACGGTTGATCAGGATCGTATTGCACAGCGGAATATCCAGCCCATTCTCGATAATGGTGGTTGACACCAGGATATCGGCCTCGTGATGCATAAACTTCAGCATCACTTTTTCCAACTCTCCTTCTCCCATCTGACCGTGGCCCACGGCGACGCGCGCCTTCGGAGCCATGCTTTGGATCTTGGCGGCAATCTCCCAGATGGTCTCGATGCGGTTATGCACGAAATAGACCTGCCCGCCGCGCTCCAGTTCCTGCTCGATCGCCGACTGAATCAGTTTTTCATCCCAATTGGCCACCACGGTCTGGATCGCCATGCGATCCTTGGGCGGCGTTTCGATCACGCTCATGTCGCGCAGCCCCACCAGCGACATGTGCAGCGTGCGCGGAATGGGTGTCGCCGACATGGTGAGCACATCCACCGAGGTACGCATCTGCTTGATGCGCTCCTTATGCCGCACCCCGAAGCGCTGCTCCTCATCGACCACCAGCAGGCCGAGGTCGGAAAACTTCACATCCTTCGACAAGAGCCGGTGCGTCCCGATCAGGATGTCCACTTTCCCCACGGCCACGCGCTGCAAAATCTCTTTGATCTGCTTCGCCGTCCGGAAGCGGCTGATCATTTCCACCGTAAGCGGAAAGGGCGCGAACCGTTGCTTGAAAGTCTCGTAGTGCTGGAAGGCCAGAACCGTCGTGGGCGCAAGCACCGCGACTTGCTTGTTGTCACTCAATGCCTTGAAGGCCGCACGCATGGCCACTTCGGTCTTGCCGTAGCCAACATCGCCGCACAGCAAACGATCCATCGGAAGCTGCGATTCCATATCGCGCTTCACATCGGCGATGGCCTGCGCCTGATCTCCCGTCTCGTTGTATTCGAAAGAGTCCTCGAACTCTTTCATCCACTCCGTATCCGGGGGAAACGTGTGCCCGCGCGCCGCCTGCCGCTGCGCATACAGTTTCACCAGTTCGTCGGTCATGTCCTTCATCGCCTTGCGCACGCGGGCCTTGGTCTTTCCCCAAGCCTGCGTGCCGAGATGATTGAGAACCGGCTTGGCGCCCTCCGCCGAGCGATATTTCTGCACCAAATCAAGCCGTGTCAGCGGAACATAAAGCCGTGCCGCCTCGGCATACTCGAGCACCATGAATTCGGCGGCACCGTCGCCCTGGTTAATTTCTTTCAGACCCTGATACTGGCCGATTCCATGCTCCACGTGCACCACATAGTCACCCACCTGCAAATCGCGGAAGTCGGAAAGAAAAGCCGAGACTTTTGATTTCGAGCGCTGCGGCCGCGCCGCCACCAGATCCGATTCGTCAAACAGATCGCGCGCCCCGAGAATCGCCAGATGCGCTTCCGGCAAAAGGAACCCGTCGGGAAGATAAGCCTTCAACAGCGTAGTGGTGAAAACGTCGCCCGCGAAATACGCGGTTTCGTCGGCATAGCTTTCCCCGCTGCGCGTCCGGCTTCCCAGGCGGTACGATGCGTTGTACTCGGTAAACAGGTCGGCCAGGCGTTCGACTTCTCCCGTGTTGGGCACGGCAAGAATCACCTGCGTACCGCCGCCGAGCATCTTCTGAACTTCCTCGATCATGGCAGGCACTGCGCCGTGGAAGCGAGGCGCCGGCTGCGAAAGGAAGGCCGCTTCGGTTGCGCCCTCGCGCACCAGGGCCAGATATTCCAGGTCCGCCCCCGCCAGCGCCGCCGTTTTTTCCCGCCAGCTTTCCGGGGTCAGGTAAAGATCCGCCGGACGGACCAGGTTCCCGATCTCGCTGCGTTCGTGCGCCTCCGCGATGCGGGCCCACATCTTGTCCAGCTCGAGCCCGAGTGCTTCGGGCTCGTCCAGGATCACGTTCGCTTCCGGAAGCAGCCCGAAAATGCTGCGGTCGGCGCCTGCCACCGGAGCATAGAACTCCCACCCCGGAAAAACGCCCGCGCCCGAATCCCGCATCGCCTGCTCCACGATCTCCGGCGATCCCGCAATGCGTTTCCCGGAAAGCCGGGCATTGATCGAACCGAGCAGCTCCTCGGTTAGCGGAGTTTCCGTCAGCGGCAGCAGCAGCGCCTCATCGACCGGATTCGAGGAGCGCTGGCTCGCCGGATCAAATTTCCGCATCGATTCGATCTCATCGCCAAAGAACTCGATGCGCACCGGCCGGTCTGCTTCCGGCGAATACACGTCGAGAATCCCACCGCGAGCCGCATACTGCCCCGGCATCTCCACCACATCGGCCGCGCTGTAGCCGACCGTGTTCAGGTGCTCCAGCAGTTTCTCCAAATCAAATGTTTCCCCGCGCCGCAGAACTCGCGCCAGGTCGGCGTAGTATTCGGGCGATCGGAGAAGAATCGTGGTCGCGGTCACCGGAGACACGACAATGGCGGCGCGTCCCGTAGCAATCTTCCACAAGGCCGTGGCGCGTTCTTCTTGAATTTCGGGATGGGGCGACAGATTCTGGAAAGGAAGGACATCGCGTGCCGGAAGGCTGACGACCGAGTCGGGATCGGCGGCGCCGGTCAGCTCGCAGAAGGTGCGCAGCACCGGCAGCAACTCTTCGGCAGCGCGATTGTCCGAAACCACCAGCACAAACGGACGCTGCACCGTCCGTCGCAACAAAACCACGACCAGAGCCTTGGCCGCCGGGGACAGTCCGGTGACACGTATCCGCCCCGCGCACTCCCGCAGATGGGTGGCGGTGCGCGTGAAGCAGGGCAGTGATTCCACCTCCGCGAAAATTTCGCGGACGAAAGGCAAAAGCATTCTCTTAGATTCTACCAATCCCCGGAGAATGAAGCTCTGCGGTTGCCGCCGGGCGGCGCGAGCCGCTAGCAACCATCGACTCGCGTCGGCGGGGTGGGTTCCCGCCGCAGCAGTGGCCGGGTCAGGCAGGTCGGCCCGCCCGCCCCGTTGATACAAATCTCCGATCCGGGAAACGTGCGCAGGTCGAACCCTGCCTGGCGCAGACGTTGATTGGTTTTGACGTTCTCGGCGATGGCAATCAGTCGGGACTGGCCGAGCGCCAGGACATTGCAGGCCAGCGTATCGCGCTCGGAATAATCGATCTCGAGCAGGCGAAACCCCCGCCCCTTCAGCCGTTCCACCGTCTCCACCGCCAGCCAAGGCAAGTCGACAAGAATCGTTTGCTCGTTCAGCATGCTCATCAGCGACATCAAATGCAGGCACTGAGCGGGCCCGGCCCCATAGGGCAGGGGTGCCGCCACCACCTCAACATGTTTGCCGGTTGCGCCGGTGGCGAACAAGCGTCGCACCTGCTCGATGCCGGCAAGGTTGGTCCGATAACCGTTGCCCACCAGCAGCGTCTGCGAATCCAGCCACACCATGTCACCGGCTTCAGAGGTCCCAGGCAGTTCAATCGCGCCGAACACCGGAATCCCCAGTCGCCCGCAGAACTCCGCGTGCGCCCGCGCCTCCGCCACCCTGCTGTTCTTCGCCGGATTCATCAACAGCATCCCGTAGTCGGTGGTCAGAGACGCGTCATGCGCGTAGACCGCATCAAGGGTAAGCGATTCCTCCGCCGGGAGACGCACCACCTCCGCACCGGCATCGCGGAGAAGGGTACAAAGAATCTCGTGCTGCTTCTGCGCAACTGCAAAATCCGGAACGCGCTGAAATGCCAGCTCCTGCCACGCCGCCCTCTTCGCAGGAGCATTCCACCCGGCGCTTTCCGGCGGACACACCATCACCCGCAGCAACTCGCCCGTCAGGGAATGGCCGTTGAATGATTCCGGTGGCATGAAAGACAACCAGGGTGCTGCCGCAGTTTGGCTTCACGAATCTAAACAATGCTCTCGCCGAACGCAACGTCCGAACCATGCCACCATGAAAAACCAAACGCACAGCCGCGGCATCGGTCACCGGGTAACCTAGGTTATCGCTTGCGTCAATACCCTCCCGTGATGTACATATCAGCGGTAATCCGTCCTCACAACGTGCACGAATTTATAACGCCTCATCCCAACCCGCGTATTTTGATCCCCGACCTCCGCCCCGACGCGGAGCACCCAGGAGCTTTATGAGAAAGACACTGCGTCTTTTTGGTTTCGCGGCTCTATTTCTGTTTGTTCACGAGTCTGCTCTCGCGCAGGGCGCCTCCACCGGCGATCTCCATATCAGCGTACGAGATCCCAAAGGCAGCGCGGTAACGACCGCCACCGTCACGGTGCGCGACGTCGCCAAGGGTTTGGAACGGGCCGCCAGCAGCGACGGTCAAGGCGGGTACAGTGCTCGTCAACTGGCTCCCGGCAGTTATTCGGTAACCGTGGAAGTCCCGGGCTTTGCCAGATCCGAAGCCCGCGACGTTGCCATCACTGTCGGCGGAGTGGTTGAGTTGCCGATCACGCTCGCGGTCGCAGGCGGCCAGGAAATCGTCGAAGTCAGCTCGCAGGCGGAGCTGGTGGAAACCGCGCGCAGTTCCACCACCGACACCATCGGCCAGCGCCGCATCGATAACTTGCCGAGCAACGGCCGCAATTACATCAATTTCACCCTCACCGATTCCCAGGTCGTCCGCGACAACGCTCCCAACACCGGTGCCGCGCCCACTTCCGGCCTCAACATGAGCGGACAACGCGCCCGTTCCAACCTCGTCAACGTCGATGGAGCCGATGCCACCGACAATGGAGTCAACGGCGTGCGCTCCACCGTCTCCCAGGAAGCGGTGCAGGAATTCCAGATCATCACCAACAGCTACGCCGCCGAATACGGACGTGCCTCGGGCGGGGTCGTAAACATCATCACCAGATCCGGATCCAACGCCTTCCACGGCGACGTCTACGGATACCTCCGCGATCGCGATTTCCAGGCTGTCAATCCTTTCAGCACCACCCCCAATCCCGCCTACACCCGCGTGCAAGCCGGGGTAGCCTTCGGCGGTCCGATCAAGAAAGACAAAACCTACTATTACTTTTCCTATGAAGTCACCCGCCGCCACGAGACGGGTTTTTCGAGCATCGGTCAGGACAACTTCGGTCTCGTGCCCCTCAATACGGCCACCGACATCGGTACGGTGGGCCTGGGGGGGCCGGGGAACTTCCCGCTGCCCTTTGGCACCATCCAGGTCACCCCAGCACAGCAGGCGTTCCTCGAGGGCGTAACGCCAACCGATCTGGGCCTCTATGGCTCCGCCCTGCCTAACTATGTTGTGTTGCTCGGCGCCTCCTCCGGCCAAGCCGTGCAGGGGGCATGGCCGACGAGCCTGGTGCAGGGTTTGACCGGCGGTCTGCTCTCCAATTTCGCGGGTTTTCCGACGACCTGCGCTCCTCCCGGACCGTGCAGCCCCGTGCCCCTTTCCTACCAGACTCTGGCCTCGCAGCAAGGGAACTTCCCCGTGTTCGAAGGCACCAGTCTCTACTCGCTCCGCATCGACCACAATCTGAATAGCAACAACCGCATCACGCTGCGCTTTAACGGGAGCCCGAGCACGGTCACCGGCATCGAGGTCAGCGGGCAAGATCAGCCCTTCGGTCAAAACGCCTACTCGCGAACTTCTCAGCAAACCTATCGGGACGTGGCCGGCGTGGCGCAGGACACTTGGACGATTGGCACCAACAAGGTGAATGAATTGCGCTTCCAGTTTGCGCGTCGCGGCCTGGCCTATTTCTACAACACCCAGATCCCGGGCGGTTCCGACCCCGCCGTAAACATTACCGGTTACGCCTATTTCGGACGCGAGCCCTACTCCTATATCCAGCGCGTCGAAAAGCGCTACCAGTTTACCGACAATTTTTCCTGGGCCATCCGGAGGCACAATACCAAGTTCGGTGGGGACTTCAACTATATTCCGATCCAGGCCACGTTCACCGTCAACTACGGGGGGGTGTATGACTTCGGCAGTTTCGCCGCGGGTAGCTTGGGCCTGCCCTCTTCGTTCCCCAGCCTGTCGCCCGTGCAAGCCTATGGAGCGGGCCTCCCTGGGGATCTCGTCCAGGGTATCGGCAATCCCAAGGACTCATTTTCCAACAAGCCGCTCGGTGTGTTCTGGCAAGATTCCTGGCGCGCCCGCGACAACCTCACGCTGAACTACGGTATACGCTACGACGTGGAGTTCCCGCCCCGACTCAAACCGCTGCAAGGGCTCGCGATTCCCGCCTACAACATCCTGGGATTACAGAAAGGCATCCAAACCGACACCCACAACATTCAACCCCGCATTGGCCTGGCGTGGGACCCGAAGGGTGACGGTAAGACGGTCGTCCGCGGTTCCTTCGGCCTGTTCTTCGACCACCCCTTGCTCGGCCTCTATTTCTTGGGCGATGCCTCGGACGGCTCGAGCAGCGGGCAACTGGCGTTCATCGGCACTGGCCTCTGCAGCAATCCCACCGGGGCCGGCAACGCAGCCAACCTCAATGCCATCCCTATCTTTCAGGGCCTGCCCATCAACTCAACCTCCGGGCCCTGCGCGGTCTCGAACAACCCGGCCGTCGCCAGCGCACTCGGCTATCTCCCCAACCAGCAGCAGTTCCAGGCGCTTAACTTTCCGCAATCGGAGTTCCTCAACCAGAACTACCTGAACCTGAACCCGAGCGCGCCGACCTTCATGCCGCTCGCGTTCCAACCCTTCGGATATCCACAGGCCAAGAACTTCGTTTACGCCTATTCGCAACAAAGCAACATGACCATCGAGCGCGACCTCGGCGATGGCTACGCCTTCAGTCTGGCCTACAATTTTAACGGCGGTCGCCACATCAATCGTCCGATCAACGCCAACACCATTCGCGGCGATCTGATGACCAGCAATTATTTCGCAGCGGTCGCGGCCGGCGCGAATCCCAGCAGCCCCTTCACCGTGAGCGGATGCGGCCCCGGCTATGTCGATGCCTCGCTCATGAATTTCTTCCGCCCCGGCGGCCTCAACCCTTCGATCGCAGCTGCGTTCCAGCTGAGCGGGTTAGGGGCATGTGTCGCGCAGGCGCAGGCTCTGCTCGCTACTTTGCCCGGGTTCAACCGAGCCTGCAATCCCGAACCGTCGAATGCTTTCTCCTACACCGGCTGTGTTCCTTTCAGTGACATGGACGCCAACTTCTCCAACGGCAGTTCGGTCTATCACGGGCTGACCGCCAATCTCCGCAAGCGATTCAGCAGCCATTATGAGTTTCTTGCCTCCTACACGTGGTCCCACGCCATCGACGATTCCACCGACCTTCAAGCGACGCTTACGCCGCAGGACAGCTACATTCCGGGCGTCGACCGTGCCAGTTCAACCTTTGACGAGCGCCATCGTTTCGTCTTCAGCGGCGTCTATCAGACGGGCAAACTGGGCGGTCATGGCTTCGAAAGCAAGCTGCTCAGCAATTGGACACTCGCTCCCCTGGTCGAATTTGGTGCGGGCCGGCCCTTCAATATCGTCACCGGCAATGAGGACAATCTGCAGTTTTCTCCTCTCACCGTGCGCCCCAACACCTTCGTAAACCCGGCGTGCACCGCGATCGGGAATATCCCGGTGACTTCGAAATTTTCTCCCACCGGAATTTTCCAGGAACCCTGCATTCTCAACTACAACGGAACCCTCGGTTCGCTTGACGGCAACCTCGGCCGCAATGCCGGCATCACTCCCTGGACCGCCTTCAACGATATGCGGGTCTCCAAGCGCATTTACTTCGGGGAGCGTTTCAACATGGACCTCATTGCCGACACGTTCAACATCGCCAACCGCGACAACACTGCGGCCGTAAGTCCGCTCTTCACCAATGCCGGACAGCCCACCGCCGCCTATGACCCGCGGCAGTTCCAGTTTGCTCTGAAATTGAACTGGTAAAATCAGATTTGGGGGAGTGGCAACGCGGAATGGGCATCTTCGGAGGCTTCGGGTCGAAGCATCGCTTGAGCGAGGCTCTAAACCACGCGCCAGCAAGCGCTTCTCCCAGCCCTGCGCGTCGCGCTCGGTCGGGGCTTGCCTTGGTTGGGCTGATGCTGCTGCTCTCCGCTTTCGCCCCCGCCGAAAGCGCAGCTGACAACTACAAGTCGCATTGCTCGGCCTGCCACGGCAAGCACGGAAACGCCGACAGCTTGATCGGCAGGAATCTCAAGCTCCGTCCTCTGCACTCAGCCGACGTTCAGAGTCAATCCGATGAGCAGCTGTTTGCGGTGATCAGCAAAGGTAAGGACAAGATGCCGGCGTTCGATCGCAGACTGCCGAAAGACCAGATTCACGACCTCGTCACCTATATCCGGACACTGAGCAAATAGACGGCGTCTCCGGGATGGGGCGGCCACCCCTTGTTTATCGGCTCGCATCCGTGCGCCACGGTTCTCTCCCGCCCCGCCTCAGGACGAATGGGATTTCGGGGATGCGACCGGCTATGACTTCACTTCCGGCAGGTTGTCAAACGGGATTTTCACCCCCCCAGCTGCGAACATGCCTGGCGGAAACAGGAAAAGCCGCAGCGACCTGCGGCCTCTCAAGCCCGTTTCTGTGTTTCGGATCTCTTACTGGTGCTTATCCTTGTAGATACTCTTGCTGATCCGGTTCTGTTGGCGATTAATCCCTCTCTGCTCGGCCTTGGTCAGATGGCCGTTGTGCGCAGCCATATCTTTCTGCTCGCGATTCTGCACATTAGCTTCGCGCTTTTCGAGGTTCGATGTCTGCTGCGCGCTCAATTTGCCGTTCTTGACGCCATTGGCAATTCTCTGTTGCTGGTTTTCTTCGCGCTGATTCACTTCGTTGACGCGCGGATGGCCGGGATCAACAACACCAGGGCCCGCGCCGGAAGTGGTTGAGGTCTGAGCAGAGGCGGAACCCGCTAGCATAAGTCCCCCGACTGCCAAAGCTAACAGTGACTTGGTGAATGGATTGTACATGTAGATAGAAACCCCCACCTTAGAACTTAGTTGCATGGGCCTCAAGTCGCGAGGTTACTTCGGTTCTTGTCCTTAAGTTACTCCCCGCCATCACGGGCGCTCGCCCGCCCGTCGTCACCGGGCGGCAGTCCGATGCGCAGACCCACTTTTTCTTGCTTTCTTTGAGGCGCGGGCCGGTCCTTGCCGTTGAGCTCGTCGAGCTCGTTGCCCTCGGGTCGGGAGATGGCATGCTGCCGGTTCGAGCGATGGGCGGGGAGAAGAGATGAAGCTGAGCAAACTGGAATCAGCGAGGACTCGTCGTGGACACAGCGGGGGAGATCAAGGCTGCAGCGCTCGAGCCTGCGCTCTGCTCGGTGAGGCAACCCGCCCGATCGGATACCGGGATACGAAGGAACCAGAGCCGGAGCTAAAAGAACGCGGCCTTGAACTGCTCGTGTCGACGACGGGCTTGATCGACCAGCCTCTGAAATTCCGGCTCGCCGCGAAGACTTTCCAACATAGGGTCGCGCACAAAATAAGGATAACAAAAAAATCCGCCTCCGATGCTGTGCTGCAGCATGTGCAGCGCGGACATCTTGTCGCCCAAAACGGCATAGGCTTGGGCAACTTTGTAAATGCCCTCCGCGTCGCTTACCCCACTCTCCTCAATTTTGCTTTCCGTTCGTTCCAGAAGCTTCAAGCCGCGGGCATTGTGATGCGAAATCGAATCGCTCAGCGCTTTTCCAACCATTGCGGGAAGCAGGGAAGAATCCCTGTCAAAGGCCTGGTCGAAGTCCCGCGCCGCCTGCTCGCGATGGTTCATGTAATACTCGCCAAAGCCTCGGTAGAAGGTGATGTAGACCGAATCGTTTGCCGGCAGGCTCTGCAGAAATTTATCGTATTCCCCGAGATATAAATAACTGTTCATTGCCGAACTGTTGAGCTTGACTTGCGGATTGTTCTGTCTTGCCTTTTCGCACTCCGCCACGGATTCGCGCAACATTCCGGCAAAGCGATAGGCATATCCCAGTTCCCAGTGCGCCTCCGCACTGTTGGGACTGTCTCGCAGGACCGATCGCAATAATGGCACCGCCTGCTCCACTCTGCCGGTATCGGTCAGGAGGTTCGCCATATAGATCCGCGGCTCAACCAGCGCTGGATTCAGGGCGATCGCTTTTTCATAAGCGGCCTGGGCCTTGCCATAGTCCTCTCGCCCACCGAACTGCAGCGAGGCATTCGTGGTATAGGCTCTTCCCAGATGTGCCCATGCGGGCGCGTAGCTCGGCTCAATCCCGGTAGACTTTTCCAGCATCTCAATCGCCGCGGCAAATTCATTCCGCGAGTAAAGGTCAATACCACGCAAGTAGTATTCGTACGCGGCGGCGCGGATCGCTTTCTCGGGCTTGAGATTCGCAGCCTCTTCCGGGGACAGGTTCAGCTCCAATTGCTTGATGATCTGCTGCGCCACGCGATCTTGCACGGTCAGCAGTTTGTCGTATTTCATATCGATGGACTCTCGCCAGAGAATCTTGTCCGGTCTCACATCGACCAATTGCGCCGTGATTCTCAAGTCGTCGCCATCTTTAATGAAACTGCCGGTGAGCAGGGTGTCCACATTCAAATCGGCGGCCACTCGTTTCGGATCGATGATCTGATTGCGATATCTGTCAACCGAAGATGACGGACGGATGGTCAGGGTATTGACGTAGCCAAGCTTGGTGATGATTTCGTCCGCCAGCGAGAATCCCAGGAAATCGGTCTCCGGATCCTGCTTCAAATTCCGGAATGGCAGAACCGCCAGGCTGCGTGGCCGCGCCGCGGAAGGTGGAGCATTTGCCTTCCGGGCAAGGAAGTATCCAAGAGCAGCGATGATTACGCCCAGCAAGGCGACCATGCCCCACAGGAGTTTGCCGTACCGAAGTCTCCGCTCCGGACTCCGAGACAGTGGCTCGCCGCGCGCCGGGGTCCGCCAACCGGATCCGGTTTTGGCGCCATCGGCTCCGGCCACGCCTTGCAACTTCGCCTGAAACTCCGTCTCCTTCCTGAAATCCTCAAGGTCAATCAGCAGGTCTTTGACCGACTGATAGCGGTTCTCCCGGTCCTTCCGCAATGCCTTCGCGAGGACATGCTCCACGTCATAGGGCAAGTCCGGAGTAAAATCGGCCGGCGGAGGCGGCTCAACCTTCAGAATTTCCGCGATCACATCACTGGCCGTCTCTCCGGCAAAGGCCGGTCTTCCGGTAATCAGTTCATAGAGCAAGGATCCCAGGCTGAAAATGTCACTGCGTGCGTCAACCTCCAGTCCCCGCGCCTGCTCCGGAGACATGTATCTGGCCGTGCCCATCACCATGCCAATTTCGCTGAGCGCGGAGGTCGCCGTCACCCCAAGGCGACGAACGGTCGCTCCGGCCCGCGCATCGCCCAGCTTGGCGATTCCAAAATCCAGAACTTTAACAATCCCGTCTTTTCGAACAATCACGTTTTCCGGCTTGATGTCGCGATGAACAATCCCGCACTCATGAGCCGCCGCCAGCGCACCGGCAATCTGTATGGCAATGTCGATCGCCGCTTTCAGTTCCAGTTTGCCGCGCGCCAATTTCTCTCGCAGGGTGACGCCCTCGATGAACTCGTAGGCAATAAAACGCATTCCACCCGACTGTCCGAATTCATAAATGGTAAGAATGTTGGGATGGTTGAGTGCGGAAGCCGCGCGCGCCTCGTGTTCAAAACGGCGGAGCCCGCGCTCATCCTGAATCATTTCCGGCGCAATCATTTTGAGCGCCACCTTGCGTCGCAGTCTGGTGTCCTCGGCGAGATAGACCTCGCCCATGCCTCCCGCTCCCAGCATGGAAATGATCTTGTAGTGAGCCAGTTCGGTACCGGCCTCTATCAGGGAGCGTCGGTCCTCGGCCATCACCTGATGCGCCGCCTCCAGCACTGGCTGGTGCAGAAAGTCCATCGGCTCTTCCGCCGAAGCCAGCAGGGAATCGACTTCCTTCCGCAAGTCGGTGTCGCCGGCACACTTCTGGTCGAGAAACCGGGGGCGCTGTTCCGGCTTCAGATCGAGAGCCTCATAAAACAAGGCCTCGATTTCCTTCCACCGATGTGAGGACGAATCCATGACCACGTCATCCTACAATACGACATGCGCCAGGTTATCGCGGACTGGGCGCGGATGGCCGGCGACGGTTAAGACGAAAAATCCCGAAGCCCTAATTCCCCTGGGTTGCCATTTCCCGGGGGCCAGCCCGGTGGAATCACGGAAGTTGGTCCGGGTCACTTTCAAGCCGTTCAGGATAAATGACTTCGACTGGCTAAGGTGCTCGGTCCCTTCGCTCCTCGGCCATTACCCGGGATCCACGCTCCTGAGCAACGATCTACCCTGAGTTCGCCCATTGCTACTTTCGGGCTCACGGGGCTTCTGCTTGTGTCTTTTCCCCTTCCCAGGGAAACAAGTTGTCAAATTCCGCACGAAAGCCGGACTGCCGTCACGCCCCCAGGCAAGGCAAAACACAGGAGCAACAGACTCCGAAACTGTCAATGACGGCGTTGGGGTGGCGAAGATACTGTGTACCGGCCGAATGCTCCCAGGGCGTTTCGCGACCAGGGCGGAGATCGGCCAATGCGGTTCCACCCGCGATCTGCGACGCTGACGAGGCAAACTTGGGACGTGCGGTGCCTGGGCGTCTGGCAATCCGCGTGCACGTAACGTTCCGAGTAGCCAACTTTTTAATCAATGTCTAATCTTTGCCGTGCAACATTAGTCGGGTCTTTCCATGAGTGTCAAGGATGGGACTTCAAGGGATTCGTCCCCCGGGGATCTGACCAGTTCCGCGTCTGAAACCGTGAACCGGTTGCTAGACCATGGCATGGCATACCACCGTGCCGGGAAACTGGCCGAAGCCAACGCACTGTACGAACAGATACTTCAAATATCGCCCACGGATTCAGATGCGCTGCATTTGCGGGGCTTAGTTGCGGATCAGCAGGGCCAACACGAGATTGCGGTCGGGCTGATCGAGCAGGCTCTCAGGCTTGATCCGCGCAACCCGTACGCCCATAACAACCGGGGCAACGCTTTGCGAGATCTCAAGCAGTTTGAAGCTGCGCTCGACAGCTATGACAAAGCCATCCTTTTCAAGCCGGACCTCGCAGAGGCCCATAACAACCGGGGCAATGCTTTGCGAGATCTCAAGCAGTTTGAAGCTGCGCTCGGGAGCTATGACAAAGCCATCCTCCTGCAGCCGGACCTCGCACAGGCCTATAACAACCGCGGCAACGTATTAGAAGAGCTCAAGCAGTACGGGGCTGCTCTCGAGAACTACGAGAAGGCTATCGTCCTCCAACCGGACTCTGCGGACGCCCATAATAACCGTGGCATCGTGTTGCAAGATCTCAAGCAGTACCCGGCTGCTTTGGAAAGCTATGATAAAGCCATCCTCCTCAAACCAGCGAATGCGGACTCTTATAGTAACCGTGGCCAGGCATTGCAAGATCTCAAGCAGTACGCGGCTGCTTTGGAAAGCTATGACAAAGCCATCCTCCTCAAACCAGACTATGAATACCTGCGTGGGCGTCGGCTATTAACCAAGAGGCTCCTCTGCGACTGGGAGGATCATGAAAGCCACTGCAAGCAACTGGAGACCCAAATCGAGCATGGCGAGAAGGCAGCCAAGCCATTTGATATTCTGGCGGTGCTCGATTCTCCGTCCTTGCAAAGAAAAGCGGCCGAGATTTATGTCCAGGACCGGTATCCCTTCCGCTCAACCTCACCAATTCCTAGGCGATCAAGACGTGACAAGATTCGTGTCGGGTACTTTTCTGCCGACTATCGCAACCACGCGATTTCCTACCTCATAACGGGGTTGTTTGAACGCCACGACAAAAGCCGGTTTGAACTCCTGGCATTTTCCTTTGGCCCGGAGGCGAATGATGAGATGAGCCAGAGGGTGGTGGCGGCAATGGATCGGTTCGTAGACGTCCGATCTCTCTCGGATCGTGACGTAGCGCAGCTTAGCCGAGAACTGGAAGTTGATATCGCAGTGGATCTGAGCGGATTCACGCATGACAGTCGCCCACAGATCTTTGCCGAACGGGCAGCCCCGATTCAGGTCAACTATCTGGGCTATCCGGGCACGATGGGTGCACCCTACATCGATTATCTGATCGGAGACCACACGGTTATTCCGGAAGCTAGCCGGCGGCATTATTCGGAGAAGATTGTTTATTTGCCGGACAGCTATCAGGTCAATGACTCGAGACGCTCCATTTCAGCAAAGCCATGCACACGCGCCGATGAGGGATTGCCGAAAACGGGCTTTGTCTACTGCTGTTTCAACAATAATTACAAAATCACTCCGGGCATGTTTGATATTTGGATGCGAATACTAGGCCGAGTCGAACATAGCGTGCTCTGGCTGTACGAGGACAATCCAGGGGCGAGCAGCAATCTACGGAAAGAGGCGGCGGCGCGGGGGGTTGCTCCGGATCGGCTGATTTTTGCCAACTTCAGGCCATTAGTCGAGCATTTGGCGAGGCTCCGGTTGGCGGATTTGTTCCTGGACACGGTTCCCTATAATGCTCACACGACTGCCAGTGATGCGCTCTGGGCGGGCTTGCCGGTGTTGACTTGCATGGGAGAGTGTTTTGCCAGTCGAGTGGCGGCGAGCCTGCTTCGTGCCATCCATTTGCCAGAACTTATTGCCCCTACGCATGATGCATACGAGTCCCTCGCGGCGGAACTTGCCCTTGATCCCCATCGCGCGCGCGCGATCAAGGGCCACTTACAGCGGAACCGTCTTACCACTCCACTATTTGACACTCGGGCCTTTACCCGACATATAGAACTCGCGTACTCGGCGATGTACGCGAGATATCGAGAGAACATGTCACCGGAGGATATAAACATCCAACGCTTGGATCCGGGGTCATCTGCCGCTGCTCTCGGCAATTGATGCACATGAACGACGCCTGAGTTCAATCGGATTTGCCGTCAACTACGATTCAGACCGTGCCGTTCTCACGTTGCACGACGATAGATGCTTGAACAGATTTCGCGGTGTTCTCAAAGTCAACCTTGAGTGTTAGAGCAAACACACATTGGTCGATTGAATCCGCAGCCAGCCTGACTTCGCCGATGCTTGACCAGCAGATTGTCAGGCCGTCAGTCTTCGTTCCTTGGTCCCGGTCGGATTATTGCCGGTTCGTCCCGACCCACACACGGTTGAAGCAGGCTAACCCGGAGTACTCGAAGCCGCAATCGCGGCTGCTATGAGGCTATGAAGAGAGTTGGTCGGACGCTTACAGGGTCAGCCGGCATTCGACTCGCCGAGTGCGGTGACCGCTGGCGTGCAGACGGGCTTTGAGGCGGGAAAAAACCCTCTCCCCGGTCAACAGGGAGAGGGTCGATGCAGTGGGAACAGTTTTAGTCGTCGTCGTCCGGCGTGGTTGGTGCCGGGTTGTTGAATTCGCTCGGCGGCCGAACCGTGGTCTCGCCCGGATAGGGCCGCGTAAACCCGGTGGATTCGTACCAGTTGAAATGGTTGACGGTGTCCGAGTCTTCGGCGTCGGGCTTGGTCAGCTTGCCAGCGAAGATCTCAGCCTTCTTGTCGAGCCATGCCCTTCTCAGGGCTTTGACCGCCGGGCTGTCCTTCGAGTTGTCTGCGTTATCTCCGACGCCCTGGGTCAGCGGGATCTGGTTTGGCACGTGCGTCCACGGCAGGAAGTTCGACGCGGGCGGCTGGCCCACGACGAAGTCCGTCCCCATCGGCGAAGCGATGAGGTCAGCTACGTTCATGGGGGTCAGACCGAGAATTTGCTCGATGGTCCGGGTCATATTGGTTTGGGTGTAGAACGTGTTGTCGGTCGGTCCGTTCTGCACGGCGTATGGGCTGACGATATAGCCTGGGCTACGATGACCGTCGACGTGGTCGACGCCGTTCTGCGCGTCGTCCTCCTCGAGGAAGATCGCGGACGTGGACCACACCTTGCTGTGACTGATGTAGTCGATGATACGTCCAACGGCCAAGTCATTGTCGGCCTGTTCGGCCTGCGAGGTCGGCGGGCCGCCAGTGTGGTCGTCCATTATCCACAGGATCTCCAACGTGGGCACCGTACCCTTCGCGACGTCATGGTTGAAGTCCTGCACCCACAGATCGACGCGGAACTGGTCGGGGATGCCCAGATCGAACTGCGGGAAGTTCGCGATCAGGCGGCTATACACGGCGGGGACAGTAGATTCTGCCTGAACCGTGTTCTGGTAGTACAGCTTCTTCTCGCCGGGGGTCCCAGGAGGTCCGCAATCAGGCCCGCTCTCAAAGCACTGCGCGTCGGCGTAAAACTGGCTCCAGCTCGGCTCGCTGGTCGACCCGTTCGGCTGCAGGAACGTATCGTGCTCGACGGATTCGCCGTAGATCTTCACCGGCAGACCGGCGGCCTCCGCTGCCGAGAACAGGAAGCCCTTGGTCGTATAGGCGAGTGCGTCGCCGGCGTTCCCGCCTGGATAGCTGCGGACCCAGTCCGGCGACTGGATGTCGTCAGCGTAGGGCGCCATGCCCTCGGTAATCCACTGGTGACCGTCAGCCGACTGGCGGCTCGGGTTGTAGAAATTATCGAGGAGAGGGAAGCGCTGCACCAGCAGGTGCGCGTTCGGCGTGACCGGAGTGCCTCCGGCTGCGGCGCCGTCGCCGAACACTGCCAATGAGGGGTCGCCATTGCCGGCGGCCACGTCGCCGAGAATCTGATCATAGGTGCGGTTTTCACGGACGATCAGGAACACGTGCTTGATCAGCGACGGATCGCCGATGTTGACCGGGAGTGCGACCGGCGGGACATTCGGGTTGCCACCGGCGGCAGACTCGATATTTTGCGTCAGATCCCAGTGGTTATTCACGAAAACCTGCTGCGTGTCGGCCGCCAAGGTCTTCGCATTCGGCACGGGGACGATGCTGACGGTGCCATTGTCCTGGTGGGTGTTGTAGCCGCAAACGCCATGGTCGCACTCGAACGAATAACGTGTGCCGATGCCCTTGTCGTTGGCAACGATGAGTTTGTTGTCGGCCGTATCCAGCACGACTGAGGCCGGCGCATACGCCACCGGGATCATGCCTGAGACGGTGAAGGTTTTGAGGTTGACCACCGCGATCGCATTGGCATTGTAGAGTGCGACATAGGCAACGTCTTTCTTGGAATCGACGGCAATGGAGTTCGGCTCGGCGCCCCAGGCCGGCCCCTGGCCGGACACCCCGATCGGCAGCCCAAGGTCGATCGTCCACTCCACCTTGTTGGTGTTCGTATCGATCACCGAGATGGTGTCGCTATAGGTATTGGCGACCAACACGTACTGCTTGTAGAGCGCCAACCCGGTCGGATGCAGACCGGTCGCGATTGTGTCGGTGACCGTCAGCGTGGGTAGATCAACCACCGAAACGGTACCGGTGACTGCGGCGCCAACGAACGGGTCGGCGACGATTTCGGTGCCGGCGGAGTAGATCTGGAAGTCCGACTCGGTAGCGACCCGGCCACCCTCGTTGCTGACGTAGGCGGTCGTGCCGTTGGAGGCGATTACGATGCTGTGCGGCGCGTTGCCGACGCGGATCTGTGTGCCCTGGACCGGCGGCTGCGCGGTCAGGTCGATCTGGGTGAGCGTATCGTTCTGGTTCAGCAGGGCGTATGCGCTCGTACCATCCGCTGAGAAGGCGACGCCGCCAGGATAGGAAGTGCTCGGAGTATAGAAGTCGCCGCAGACGTTGCCATAATCGCCCCCGGGGCTGTTCGGAAAGCAGGTGATGAAGGAATTGTTCGGCGCCACATAGACCTGGGCGTTGTCTGACAGCAAGCCCTGTCCATTGACGTTGGCAATGGTGACATTGCTGCTGTCCTGGCTGAACAGCAGGTGCTTGCCATCCGAGGAATAGGTGATACCGCTATAGCTTCCGCTCGGATCCGCTGCGAACGGGACGTAGTTCTGTAGGACAACGCCGGTGAGGGTATCGAATACCTCGACAGCTCCGTTGCCATCGGCGACCGACGTACCGAGGGTGAGCACGGCGGCGGTGTGCGTGCTGGTATTGGGGTTCAGCGCGATGGCCTTCGCGCGGACCCGGATGCCGAGGTTGACTTGGAGACCGGCCGGGGTGATGATCGCGCCATCGCTCACGACCCACGAGCCGTTCGGTTGCGGACCGACGACGTAGGTCGGGTACTCCTGGGACTGCGCAGCCGCGAGCCCCGAACAGGTCAGCCCCGTCGCCATCAGGCCGGCGAGCGGACGCAGACGTTTCATCCGTGACTTATTTCGAGAGCAACTTCGAGATTTTCGAGACATGTACGGTTCTCCTCGTTGATTTTTGTATCCCACAACGGTGATCGGCCGTGCGGCACGGTGGAAAGATCTTGGGGTGGTGGTGGAAGTACGAGCAGCGATAATAGTTGGCAATCGTCACGGGCTTATTACGGGCCCATGAAGATTCAGTGAAAGTTCTGTTACAGGGGCCGAACTTTTTCCCCGGGTTGTGACGAGGGCACTCCGCGTCAAGCAGAATCTGTTCCGTGCACGTTGTCTTCTTGTTTTTCCGGTGAGGTCGGAGGTCTCCGCCCAATCACGTTCGGAGGATACCCGCGTCCGGTTCCGACCCGTCGTCGACGAGCGCGCGCAGGGGCCCCAACCAGGGTTCGTAGCGTCGCCAGCGCGCGACGGAGGTGCGATAGATCGGCTGCCGGGTCTGCCACTTGCTGGGCGTCTTCACAGCCCGTGGATTCGATTCGGGGCGCAGACACGCGTCGTGCCATGTCAGGCCGCAGGCTGCGATGATGCGCCGGATGGCTGGTTCGGGCGCGCGGGTCAGTTCCGCGTAATCGACCTCGAGGAAGCGATCCGCCGGCAGCACACTCCGCCAATGGTCGATGAGCCGCTGGTAGCTGCGGAAATACGCGACCAGTTCGTCTCCCCCGGTCGGAAAGGCGAGAGTCGGATGGAAATGAGTTTGATGGATCGACAGCGCCGTGTCGACTGCAGCGCGACGGCAATGGATGATGAGTGCGCGCGGAAATGCCAGGTGGATCAGGCCTGCCCAGAGGAAGTTGAACGGCATCTTGTCGGTCACTCGAGCCGCCTTCGGCGCGATCGTGCGCAGCATGCGAAGGTAATCTTTCGCGGCTTTGGCGAGGTAGTCCTTGAGAACGAATGGCTTCTCGCTTCCGGCCGCGGCACTGGAGCGGAGCCACTCCGCCGCGCACGCGTTCCAGAAATTCAACTCATCGCCGGCGCCAACCTCGGGGTGCATGGAGATGATCTGCTCGACGAGAGTTGTACCGGACCGCGGCATGCCGACGATCAGCACCGGCGTCGCATCCGAGCTGCCGAGTTCGGGTGCCCGCGCGATCCATTCGGGTGTGCATCGGGCAATCATGCGGTCGATCTCGTTGGAAAACGCGGCCGAGTCGAACGCGACCGAGCCCCGGCGCACCGCGTCTGCCGCGTCGAAATGCCGCATGGCCAGGGAGTAGTCGCCAAGGTCATCGGCCGCCTTGCCGATCGCGAGGTGAAGGCGGTGGCGGTGCGATGCTTCCAGCCCGGGCAGGGTCAGAGCGGCTTCCATGCGTTCAAGCAGACCGGCATCATCGCTGGTGACGCGGCGGCAGCGGACCAGATCGTAGTAGCTTCCCGCCAGCAGCGGCGCGATCGCGATCGCGCGTTCGAAGCATGCGCGGGCCTCGCCGAAACGGCCGAAGTCAGAGTGCAGATTGCCTAGCAAATCATACGCCATGGCGTTCCCCGGATCGGACGCCAGCGCCTCTCGCAGCACCTGTTCGGCTTCCTGATTGCGATCCTCGATCAGCAGCGCCCGCGCCTTAGCCAGGCGGCCGTAACTGGTCTTACCCGCGGTCGCTGCCGCGCGGCGGAAACAGCCGATCGCCTCCTCGCGATGGCCGAGAGTGTAGACCAGAGCGCCGGCGCGGAACCAAGCCTCGGCCAGGGACGGAAGCAGCTTCGTGGCGCGGTCGTACGCAGCGATTGCCCCGCCGATATTGCCCGACTTCTCCAAGGCGATTCCCAGGCGGAAATGTGCATCGGTGTAGCGCGGATTGCCGGCGACGGCCCGCTGCAATGCCGCGATGGCATCCGGCACACGGCCGACCTCGAGGCAGGCGAGGCCGAGATCGTGCTGAATGAAGACATTGGACGGCTGTAGCAGTGCCGCATCGCGCAACGGCGCGATGGCATCGGCTGGTCGACCGGCCCTGAGCAAAGTAGTGGCCATCGCGAGCAGAGGCGCTACCTGCTGCTGCGCGGCTGGGTTTGGAGACTGGGACATGGCGCGAACCTGACGTAGAAGCTGTAGCGTGGCCATCAGAGTCGCCAGCACAAATTGTCACCCGACGATGCTCAGCCAACCAGGAGAATTATGCCATAGGCCATTCTGCATGCGATCAAGCAGGTGGTCGCCCGCGGCCCTTCCGGCTGCTATCCAATTTCGAACGGCTACTTCGGGACACACCATCCGCAAGGCTCGTGGACAACTAGCGCAATGCGCGCCAGTGATTTTTGCATGGTCCGCGAATCAACCACTTTGACATGACGCTGACCGAAACTGCCTCGAGTAAGGGAGTCAAAGTCCTTGGAATTCAGGTTCGAGCGTAGCAGCCAATTGAAAGAATTGCAGAGCAAGCGTAAGAGCAAACACAATGGTTGACACATTGAATAAGCGGCAGCGTGCCTTCACCACTTGATCAGCAAAGTCTCAGGCGGCAAGTCTTCGTTCCTTCGTCCAGTGCGGATTGCTGCCCCTCAGCCGCGATCCAGACACCTCAGGGGCAGTCGACACGGCCCGAAGTTCCACATGCCGACGCCTCGCTACTAATCGGGAATTCATCAAGTGACCACCGCGGTCCGTCAGAACACACTTCCAAGGGACACCGCGGTGCATCGGATTTAGAGCTGAAGATTGGCGTTCCACCTACCGGGCCGCGCGCGATGCGATCACCGATGGCCAGAGCTCGGCAAGTCTGCGCCCGGAGGGAACAGGCCTGCCTGCTTCAGCACTGACAGCATGTTCCACGCGTTCCACTCCTCAGAAATTTTCCCTGCCCGGAAGCGGAACAGGGTCATTCCTGAGACCTTGATCGGTTTGCCGGTCGCAGGAAGCCCCATTCCCGGCTGAGTGTTCGTACCCCACGCTGTCCAATGCACGACGACCAAGTCTCCCTCGGCCACCATGTGGTTGACCGCGAACTGCATATCGGGCATCGCTGTGCGTTCTTCCCGCGCCGCCGCTATATCTTCCGCCAGAGTCAAATCGCGATCAGCGCTATGGGCCACAAAGTCGGCGGCATGGAAGTCGGAATACCTTTCGAGCTTTCCCTGGCCGAGCACCTCCTCAAAGAATGTCCGCGCCACGGCCTTGTTTTTCGCCTGATCGCTTGCTGGTTGAGCTTGACCGGGAACAGTCATGGCGACGACTAATAGAGATAAGACAAAAGCACACTTTTTCTGCATATCAACCTCCTTGCGCAGCGTCTTGGATCTGGCCTTATGCGACAAAGTCAGTATCCGGTCTATACCTAGGTATAGAGTCAAGGAAAATTTCAAGAAGCGACGAGGGCAGCCTGGGCACGACTGTAGTTCGTGGATTCGACCCGGTTCGCGAAGGCATTGGCGTCGGGTACTCATCCTTAAGGTCAATTTACGAAGCCACATTCCGATGCTGCCCTCTCGGAGAAAGGACGGTCTGTGATTCCGATCACTGACAGTCCCGGGACCCGGGCGCAAGCGTATTAGGAGGGCTTGATCGAGCAAGTCTCTGGCCACCTGGGGATCAGATGAGAATTCTATTGGCAGGACCCGATTACGAAGAAAACCTCTCCATCCGCTATCTATCGGCATCCCTTCTCGATGCCGGGTATGACACGATTCTTGCCGCTTTCAATTCGCCGGCGGACACGATGTCTGTCGCCGACGCCGCGCAACATGCGGAAATGGTCGGGTTGTCGATGTGTTTTCAATCCAGAGCCAACGAATTCCTCCATCTGGCCAAATTGATCAAGGCGCGCGACCCGCGGAAGCTCATTGTGGCCGGTGGCCATTATTGCTCCTGTGCCGCCGAACCCCTGCTGGCCAATCATCCAGAAATCGACATCATCGTGATCCATGAAGGAGAAAGAACACTGGTGGAAATTGCCGATGCCATGCCGCATCTCGATAAGCGTCTGCCGCACATTGCGGGCATTGGTTATCGCGAGGGCCCAGGGGTGCGCTTCACCGAACGGCGCCCCATGCTGGATGACCTGGATGACCTGCCATTTCCGGACCGACGAGGGCCGATCCACGCGATCGCGGGCGTGCCCACGAGCTATCTAATGGGCAGCCGTGGCTGCTATGGAAGTTGCGCTTATTGCTGCATCACGACTCTTCATCAACTGGCTCCGGGCCGACGTTTTCGGCAGCGGAATGTTGAACGGGTCGCCGATGAGATGGCGGCTCTCTACTACGAAAGGGGCTCGCGTCAATTCGTTTTTCACGATGACAACTTTCTGCTTCCTTCCGAGGCCAGCAACCATGCCCGAATATCGGCATTCGAGAAGGCGTTGAGAAAACGAGGCTTGGAAAACATTGCTCTGGTGATCAAGTGCCGCCCTGCCGATGCCCATCGCCGAGTACTGCGACGATTGAAAGAACTGGGTCTGGTGCGGGTATTCCTTGGGGTCGAGTCGGCCACCGAGCGTGGACTTTTTTCCCTGGAGCGGAACCAGAGCGTACAAGATTCGGAGCGCGCTCTGGAGACCTGCTCGGAACTGGACATTTCCGCGCAATTTACCCTGATGACTTTCAATCCCGATGCGACCCTCGACACTCTGCGTTCTGACGCAGCCTTTATGCGGCGCTTCTGCGGGAACCCGCTGAATTTCTGCCGAGCCGAGATTTATGCGGGTACTCCTCTCGAGAAACGAATGATCGAACTCGGACGAGCGAGGGGGGATTATCTCGCCAGAGTGTACAGCTTGTCCGATGCTGCTGCTGATCTTGCCTGCAACCTCTCGCTGGATCTGTTTGGCTCCAGATGTTGGAGCAACGGCAGCCTCATGCAAAACGCCATCGGCTTGGACCACACGGCGGCGGTAGCGAAGCGATTTTGCAAAGGACCCCAAGGAGTGGAAATCTTCCAGCGTGTGGCCGCGTGGCTGCGCGCCGTCAACCTAGACACCGTCAACTTACTGGATGAAGTTATCTCAATTAGCGCTTCTGGCGCAGCCAGCACGGATGCCGGCTTACGGAGCGCTCTATTCGCCCTCAACAAACGCGAGGTCGCTTCTCGTAGCCAACTGGACTCCGCGGGGTGGAATCTGAGGACAGAGCTGGAAAGACTGCGGCCTACCCGCGGGCCGAGCCCGACCGCCCAGCTTCCTAGGTCGCTCTCAAGATTGGCCAGGCAGGCTGCCGTGGCAGTGCTTGCCATCGGAATACCGGCAACATCCGCCTGCGGCTACGGAGTGAGTGAAATGGCCCCCGCGCCATTGAAGCAGGCCGAGACTCCGCCCCTTCCATCCACCGGAGGTCAAGAGGCGACCTTGGCGGGAAAAGTCACCAATGCCGCAGGAGCGGTGGTAACGAATGTGACGATCACCATCACCAACGCTGACACTGCGCAGGCCCGTACCTTGAAAACCAATGAAGCCGGCCAGTATGCGGCCAGCGATCTCCCCGCCGGTCGCTACACCGTCAAGGCCGAAGCGCCGGGGTTCAAAACAACGATGGTGACAGGGATCGCGCTCAAGGCCGGGGACCAGCAGCGCACGGACATCCGTTTGGAGATCGGCAACTGGGGATGCTGCGAGTATGCTGCTGTGCCGCTTAAGACGCTTCCTGTCAAGACGCTTCCTGAAGGCCTGAGTGAAATGCAAAAGCCTTTCACCTACACGGTTGGACAAGCCGACGATCACAGTACCTTCTGGGGAATCGCCAAGCTGGTTTATGGCGATTCAAAAATGTGGGTGCAGATCTTTGAAGCCAATCGGAATGTGGTGCAGAAACCCGGGGTGCTCCCGTTTGGCACGCCGATCCTGATTCCGCCCAGAAGGCGGCTGGTACCGAAACTGATCTCGAAAGTCACGCCCGACTATCCCGCGGCAGCGGCCAAGGAGCACGTCTCGGGCGATGTCGTAATGGACGTCACGCTCAAAGAAGATGGCACAGTCGAGCAGGTCAATGTGATCGATGGCAATCCATTGCTGGTCGAAGCGGCGATCCATGCCGTGAAGCAATGGCGCTACAAGCCTTTGATCAAGAGAGGCATCCCGGTCGTCAAGCTCGTGGTTGTGGTCTCATTTGAAGAGGGCGGCAAGGTTCAATAGATTCGCCAGGCAGATTCTGGACGGTCAGTCGGACGCGCCTCCGGGTAACGTTGAATGGATGGTCGATTCTGCGGGCGGGGTCTGTTTTGAAGTGTCCGAATGACTGCAAAAACAGAGTTTGGGCAGACCTTGTCCGAAAACCTCGTTCACATAAATCATGTTCCCGTCGCGGACGACCGCGCATCCCGCCACGTTGTAATCGGGATTAAGGAGATTCTCGCGGTGGTGCAGAGAATTCACGAAGCAGACAAGCGGTCAACAAAGCAAAAAGAAATAGACGCATACCTGCGCACTCTACTAGAGCGGAACCCAAAACCTCTCACTTTGTTGTGAACATGACTCCCGAGTCACGGGCTTGTCGAAAGCGATCTCCGAATTTGGTATCGATTCTGAGCGGCTTACGATCACAACCCGGCAGTAATCCGCTTCGGGCAAAGACGGGTTGAAAACCACGAGAATCCCGCTTTTGGTCAGCTTCCGGTGGACCGAAAATGATTTAAGATCCTCTCTCATGCACGCTCCCTCTGCCGAGATGAGTGCCGACCAGGTCTTGCAGGCTTTTCGCCGCGACGCTCCGCTTCTTTCTCTCGGCGCTGCGATCGCCGCAGTGGGGCTGGTCGCAGCGTTGTTTTCCGCCATACGCCGCAAGCTCGATCCTGTGTTGATTTACTTCGCCCTCTTTGCCGTTCTGTATGGCCTGCGCATGTGGATGGTGTCAAACCTGATGGTGCTGACCATGCAGGGCTCGTCGATTTACCCAAGGCTCAGCGCCGCGCTCGATTTCACCGTCGCAATTCCCGCATTCTTGTTTTTCAAAGCCGCCGGTCTCCTCCGCCGCCAGGCCACGATCTTGAGCTACGCGCTCGGAATCGTGCTGGGCTCTCTGGCTGTGGCGACGGTGGCCCTCGGACCGCAACGTATCTTTGTCCAGATCGCCAATCTCTCGATCATCGCAGCCCTAATAATTGTGGCCTCGCGGTCCATCGGCAGGAGGTCGAATAATCAAGATCTTCTGGTGATCCGCCCCGGCCTGCTGATTTTTGTGGCCTTCGTTTTATGGGAAAACATCCGGAGTGCGCTCGGGCTTCGGCTCCCCGACGTAGAGCCCATTGGTTTTGTGGTGCTTCTGGGAACTCTGGGATATGTGGCTGCGCGCCAGACTCTACAGCGGGACCTACAGCTCAGTAAGATTCAGAAGGAACTGGAGGTAGCCAAGCAGATCCAGTTGTCGATTCTGCCCGCCGCGTTCCCCGACTCGGCCAACTTCCGCGTCGCTGCCCGTTACGTGCCCATGAATTCCGTAGCCGGAGATTTCTACGACTTCATCGTGGCTGACGACACGCAAACCGGGCTTCTTATCGCTGACGTCTCCGGCCACGGTGTTCCTGCCGCGCTCATCGCCTCCATGGTGAAAGTGGCGGCTACGGCTCAGCGCAAGAACGCCGCCGATCCCGCCCGATTGCTGGCGGGAATGAACGCCGTTCTTTGCGGCAACACGCAGGACCAGTTCGTAACCGCGGCCTACGTTTACCTCGACTCGCAATCGCGGGAACTGCGATATTCGGCGGCGGGGCATCCTCCCATGCTCCTGCTGCGCCGCGGAAGAGTGCTCGAAATCATCGAGAACGGGTTGATCCTCGCGGCCTTCGACTTTGCCACCTTCGCCAACGCGGTCCATCCGCTGGAACCGGGTGATCGCTTCCTGCTCTACACCGACGGCCTTGTCGATGCCGCCAACGCCAAGGGAGATTTCTTCGGGCAAGACGCGCTGTCCGATGTGTTGCGGCAAACGGCTGAGCTTGCTCCGTCCGCCGCCTCGAATCGGATCATCTCCGCAGTCCAGCAATGGTCCGCTTCGCAGGACGACGATCTGACCGTTCTCATCTGCGACTACAGCCCGAGTACATAAGCGCCGTCTTGACTGCGATTGGTAACCGTGAGTCCTCTTCGAGGAGATCACACATGCATGTGTGAGAAACCCGGAAACACCTACTCACGGACGCGGAGCAGCAGCAGACTCTGGTCATCCTGTTGCACGCCGTGCTGCTTCACTTCTCCCATGACCAATTCCCAAATCTGCGAAAGGGGCTGGGCGGCGTGTTGACTCAGCAGCCGCTCCAGGCGTGCCAGACCGAACTCTTCGTCTCGCTCGTTGACTACTTCCGTGATGCCATCGGTGAGTAGCAGGAACAGGTCACGCGGTGAATAACTGACGCGCTGGCTCTCATAGCGCCCACCGGGAATCAGACCCAAGGGAAACTGCTCCATGGAAAACCGAGCCGTGTCGCCGCTGCGATGGCGATAGTGCAGGATGGGGACATGCCCCGCCAAGGCGTACTCGGCTTGGGCCGAGCCGTCGAAATGCAGCAAGGCAAGCGTGGCGTACATGTTCGGTTCCTTGACGGCAGGCAGCACACGGTCTGCACTTTCGAGCAAAGCCACGGGTCGTTGATGGAACTGGAGAGAGACCCGCAGTGCGGCCTTTAACATCCCCATGAGTTGACCAGCGGGAAGACCATGACCGGAAATGTCGGCAACATACGCGATCAGACTTCCCTCGCTCTCGATGACATCGATCAAATCGCCACCCATTTCCGTACTGGGAATGGATTTGCCATAGACCTCGAACTTCTGGGTCTGAAAACAAAGGGTTGGCACCAGAGTTGTCTGAATGCGGTGCGCGAGCGAGAGTTCGGTCTGCATCCGCACGTTGGACAAGCCTTCGTTCGATAGGAAAGATAAAAGCAATCGAAATCCGAGGGCTACACTGATCCAGATTCCAACGGCATCGAACACGATCCGTTCTTTCAGCGCTTGTGGGAGCGGCCATGGCGAGACGGTAAGCGAGATCGGATAGGTTAGCCAGCCGAGCCCCGTCCAGCCTAAACCGGACAGCCCGCCTGCAAGGTATGGTACGAGGACGACAATAAAGATCAGAAAGACAGGGCGGACTCTTTTGATTCTGCTAACGAGAGCGTAGACTGCCGCCGCACCAAATAAGACGGGCCAGAAGAGACCTCGACCCAACCGCTGCACGTTGAGTTGTGCCAGATCAGCCGCGAAACCAACTACGGCGCCGGTGAAGAACACACCTGCGAGGAGGCTTTTCATGCGCCGTAACGGCAACGCACGCCAATAAGGATTCGTGGCACTTGGAAATGCACTGCTCAGAATGAGCGACCACTTTTGAAGTCTCTTTTTCATAAACCTGCTCGCTCCGCAAACCGAGGCTGCCTCAGCCTTTCCGAATCCGGGTTACTCTTCCACAGAAAATGGCACCCGTGCCAGAGCAACGCTGGCTGACTTCGAACCCGGTCGGCTAAAATGTGGTTGAGGCTCCCATGATGACAACCCCAGCCACTGCCCTCAAGGATGAAGTCCGTGTGCTCATCGACGTTCAAATCGAAACATTCGGACAGCCAGCACCTTTGACAGCTTCTCAACTCCGCCAATTGCACGACCGCTCACAAACCATCAGGATGCTCTGCCAAGAGCTGAATCGGATCGGCACAAGCAGCGTTATGAAATGGCGGTTGGAGAAAGCTTCTTAGCTCCGCGTTCCAAGTAGCCAGTGACATTCTCGTTCCTTTACACGAGAAGCGGCATGATGGCAAACACCATGAGCAGCAGGAAATAGGCTGCTCCCGACACACGGTGTCGCGTGGCGAAATACTCCATGCAGTGCCAGCCTTCACATTTGCTTCCACGATGCAGAGACTGCGCTCGCTACATCGTGCCGCCCCTCCGCGTAGCCTGCCGCATATTCAGTTCCTCTTCGAAGCTGTGGCAGATCGCATCGCTGGTTCGCCGAAAGCAACAAACTGTGCGATCAGGGCAAGCACCCAGATGTACCACGGAATCGTGTCATGATAATGAAATTGCAGGATGACGCACACCACGAAAAGTAGACCTCCGAACATAATTTCCTCCTAACCGATCGGTTTAGTCCTGAACCGTAGCACAGCGACAAGAGCAAGTCAGTGAGCAGGAATACTCTCATCCGCAGCGAGGGAACCTACCAGAGGTAAGGCACCAGACGAAAGCGAGTGTGGAGGCAATATTCATTGTAGCCGGGCAGTTCTTGGCGAAGAATCCTTTCCTCATTGAGCAGCCGGAAAACGATGATGGGGATGAAGAGGGCAAAGACAGGCAAGGCGAAGTATGAACCGAGCGCCAACGGCGCGAACAAAAACATCACGCTGGCACCCAAATACATAGGATGGCGGACGATGCGATAAGGCCCACTCGAAATCACTTTTTGGTCGGGCTCGACTCGAATGGTGGCGGCAGCGAAACTGTTCGCCTTCAAGACCCAAAAGATCATCAGGAAGCCGGCAAGAACGAATGCCTGCGAGAGAATCGTCAACCACAGAGGCAAGTGAGACCAGCCAAATCGGTGGTCGAGACCAGGGAGCAAATAGCCGATCAAGCAAGTCATGAAGGCGAACTTCATGATTAGCTTCTGTTCCTGCACTTTTTCCTTCCTCTGCAGCCTGCGTTCGATCAATTGTGGATCGTGCTTACAGAAATAAGCAAAAGCGAATAGCGTTGGGAGAATCCAAACCATCAGATATGCCCAGCCCTGCCAAAACCTGAGGGAACCAGCGGGTATGAACAGCAAAGCGCAGAACACGGGTATCCCAATCAAGAACCGAAGGCTCAACCTCGTCCTGAGAGTCATCGATGAACCTGCCGTGGTTCGAGTCGTGTTCCCAATGATTGTCGCGCGGGACCAATCGCTCAGCAGTGACGGCAGTCACTCAGTCACTCCCACAGACGCCTCTCAATCTCGTCTTCATAGCGTTCGGCTTGGGGCAATCCTGAACAGTCCGACATCACAATCGGAATTGCGGCATCGGAGAGGAACAGCTCCGGAACCTCGTAGCAGCCGCATTGTTAATGTTCAGCCTAAACACGTCGGAACAACTGCCGGGGAGTTAAGCCACCGTCGAACCCAGAACCGGGGGTGCAGGTGAGGCCGGAATTCCTTAGAGCGTACAACGCGAAGGACGCGGATGCGGTCGTGGCACTTTTCGTCGAGGACGCCACGCAGGTAGTGAGGGCGGTACATTGAGAGGACGGGATGAGATAGAGGAACCATGAGGTCACGTGCGCAGATCAGCGTCAGTGCCTGCTGCTGCAGCGTTCGATGCGCGATGGGACGCAGAATCTTGGGATCAAGCCGGGCGAAGCGCGCCAGCTTCTCGGCATCGACCTGGTCGCTCTTGCGGTCACTATGAGAGATCGCCCGCGGCTCCCGCACGTTCGCCACGATCACCTCGTGTCCGAGCAGTTGAAGCTGTTCGCTGATCCAGATCGAGTGCGTGCCCGCCTCTCGATTGCACCAACCTCATACCTGTGAATGTCTGCTGTCCCACAAGGCTCGGCGTCACTAGGATCGGAGCGAACGCAATGAAGAATTCTCTCCGCAAAACAAGTGACATAAGGAACGCCGGGGCAATCGTGCGCTCTTCAGATCGGAGCACCGTACTGTAGACAACGAGTGCACGTCCAAGGATTGTAACAAAACATTCACACAGCCTTGATCTTCCGGCCACAATCGAAGAGTATCGTCGGCCGTCGGTCCTCAAAGGCTGAGAGCCGATGCCAACAAGAACGCTGTCATCAGCCGACTCAACAATTTTATAGAACTCCCAGGATGAGGTTTTCATGAAATATATGCGAGCGAGTTTAACCATTCTCTCCTTGCTTGTCGTGACGTCAGTGCTTGCGCATTCACAAATGAGCAAAGTGAAGACCGTTTTTGTGGTGATGATGGAGAATCACAACCGGAAGGGGAACGACGCCGGTGCGTCCTTCAATGACCCAGACATCGACCACAACCCGCTTGCTCCGTACATCAACAACACGCTGAAGAAAATAGCGGCTCAGCCGCTGCAATATTTCAATCCGCCCGGAAATCATCCCAGCCAGCCGAACTACTTGTGGCTGGAAGCCGGGACCAACTTCGGCCTGCTCGCTGATACTCAGCCCGGCCAGGTGCCTGGAATTACGCCCCACTCGAAGCATTTGGTAAGACTTCTACAAGACGCAGGCATTTCCTGGAAGGCGTATGCTGAGCCGGATTATGGCAGCCCCGTGTTCGGCGTGTGCCCGCTTGATTTCAGCTATGTTGATGTGAACCACCTCGCCCCGGTTTATTTCAACGATGTAAATGACGGGCTAAATCCCAATTCACCCGAGTGTCTCGCTCACGTCGTGCCCTATTATCAGCTGGCCACAGATCTGGCCGACCATACGACGGCGCGGTACAGCCTCATCATTCCAAATTTATGCCATCAGGGGCATGAGGGTATAGCTTCGTGCGATCCGAGTGAACCTGGGAGCAACACCTTACGCGCCGATCAATGGCTGAAGAAGAATCTGCCTGTCATCCTGGAGTCGGATGCGTACAAGGAAGGTGGCGCCCTGTTTGTAATCTGGGATGAAGCAGAAGATACCGACCAGTACAGCGACGGACCGATTTTCGTTTTTCTGCTCTCGCCGCTTGCCAAAGGAGAGGGCAAGACAGCTTATACCAACAAGATTCGCTACGACCACAGCTCAACCCTGAAGACGATCGAGGAGATCTTTAACGTCACGCCTCTGCTAGGGGGCGCCGCCGATCCTAAGACAAAGGATCTGAGCGACCTGTTCAAATAGGACGGCGCACGAAGATAACATGATGGTGTGGCAGTGAACGCATTTCAGGTAGGTTTGACCTCTTGTTCACGCGGTTGGTTGGCTGTCTCCGCAGATTGTTGAATTCCGAGTAGGAGAACCTTAAGGAGGTTCCAATGAAGCGATCTTTTGAGTTGCCCTCAGGTCCGGTTCGGTTCCGGCAGATTGCTCGGAACCTGCTGTTTTCAACCATAGCGTGCGCCGTGTTCGCCGGCGCGGCGCAGTCGCAGGCACCACCCAACGGCGCTCAGTCAAACAATGGGAGTTCGGCGCAATCTACAATGCCGCCTTGGATTCGCGCAGCCAATGAAAGGGCGGCTGCAGTTCGGTCCGTGGCGAAGCCGGCGCCCCCCCCAGCTGGCAGTGACGCTTCTGCCGGTCCGGTCTTGGATATTGGTACCTCGCAGAGCAGCGTAGCCGCTGACAAGTTAATTAGTCCCCAGGGGGTCGCCGTCGACGCGTCGGGAGACCTGTATGTTACTGACAGTGCCCTGCAGCACGTATTCAAGGTGACGCCAGAGGGGAAGCGGTCCATCGTGGGTAGCGGATTCATGGTTCCGCAAGCCGTCGCTGTAGATGGGGCTGGAAACGTGTATGTGGCCGACAGCCAAGCCGGAGTCATCTACAAAGTCACGCCCGACGGAGTGCAGGTAACCGTGGGCAGTGGGTTTTACATGCCGATGAGCGTAGCCGTAGACGCGGCAGGTAACGTGTATGCCGCAGACCCTTGGAACGATTTCGTGGCTCAGATTACGCCCGATGGTACTCAAACCAATTTGGGCAGTGGATACAATACTCCCGTAGGAGTCGCCGTCGACGCAGCCGGTAACGTGTACGTTGCGGACACCTACAGCGCGGCAGTATTCAAGATAGCCCCTGACGGAACTCAAACGACGCTAGGCAACGGACTGGTTGCTCCGATGTACGTGGCTGTCGATCCTGCGGGCGACCTTTACGTCACGGACACCGGTACCAACTCGCTGGCCGAGATAACTTCTGACGGAACACTGACTACAGTCAGGCGCGGCTTGGATGTTCCGATAGGCGTAGCTTTGGACGCTTCGGGTGATCTCTATGTCGCCGATTCCTTCAGCAAAAGGGTCATCAAGGTCGACAGTAAGGATTAAGGTTTCCAAGAAGAGCGTCCGCGACAAGTACTTGAGTACTTGTTACTTGTTAACTTGTTACACCGGTCGAGGGGTCGAGGCCCCTTACTTCACCAGTAGTCAGTAGTCCAGTGGGGAAAAAAACACTTCTGGGAAAGCCGAGAGGGCCGGAACTCACAAAGCTCTGGCCCTTTGACCTTCGCGGTTGCGTAGTGACGCGTGAAGCATTGGCCGACTGGGATTTCCTGCTTGGACGCTTGGACGCATACCAAAGGAAAAGGCCACCGAGATTTATCTCGATGGCCTTTATTTATGCCGGCAACTACCTACTCTCCCACACACTTTCGCGCGCAGTACCATCGGCCCAGCGGGGCTTAACTTCCGTGTTCGGGATGGGAACGGGTGGAACCCCCGCGGTAAGATCACCGACAAGTCGGAGCAGCGGTCGTTTATTCGTTGGTCGGATTGACGTTGACTAAAGAACTCGCTGCAAACTTTCAAAGAGCGTGAGGACGAAGCCTCACAACTGAATAGATTGGGTACAGCTTACTACAGAGGCTTATATCGTCGGCGCGCAGTCGTCAGTCGAAATTGCTTCTCAGTCATCCAGGTTCTGACGACTTCCTAACAACATTGCTAATTCCAGTTCAGGTTCGAGCTGGGAACTGGCAACTGAGAACTGACAACTGCTTTCTGCACCGAGTAAATTTTATGGTCAAGCCGAACGGGCGATTAGTACAGGTAAGCTACACGCATTACTGCGCTTCAACATCCTGCCTATCAACCAGGTAGTCTACCTGGGCCCTTCATTA
>JBEKPJ010000046.1:0-61818 GCA_049520935.1 Terriglobales bacterium
TCGCGAAACTCCTTTTCGTGTGCTTGGCGGCTCACGTTCTGGAGTTTCTGCGATGGACTCCTGTATCTGTCAAACTTTTGCTGCCTCCCCGGCAGAGCCGGGGGGTCTCCCTTCGTACTAGCGGATCGTCGTTCACCCAGATCCGCGCCGCTTTGCTTCTTACGTTTCCAAAGAACTCAGCGGGCCTTTGGTGAGATGTTGCCTGCGCTTTTGCCACTCCGAGCTTTGAAACACCTGCGGGCCGACTTCGATCAGTCGCGGCAGCATTTCGAAGACTGACACCGGACTCCACTCCGTACCCTGCCGCGTGCGGAATCCGCGACGATTGATTTCATCGGCAATGCGGGCGTAGGAGCCTTCCTGAACGACGAGCTCCATCAGCTGGAACAGGATTTCCCGCTCTGCCGGATTCTCTTCCAACCGCTCGGTCTCGGGCCCGATCCGTAGTCCGAATGGCACATCGGCTGGCAACTGGTCCTCAGCGGCTTCGACCTCCCGCTCCCATTCGATGGCCACCAGCGTCCAGCCTTTCGCAGTCTGCTGTTTGAGATCCGCCGCTTCGAGCGGACCCGACACGACTTGGCGCACTCGTTCCCTTTTCTTCATGTCCCGATGCCTCGCCAACGAAGTTTTGTGAATCGTGCAGCATCCGATGTTCCAGCTGCTGCGGGGAAAAGTCTTGTGCCTTCAACGCCGAGGGGTTGCGGCGACCAAGGCAACCGTCCGCCTGTGGACTGGAGTGTCCGGAAACAAACAAGCCATCGGGTCCATCCGATGTCCCGTGTAACGTCCATAGCTGGCTTTGGCGTCCCCGCTCATACGCCGAGGGAAATCATTTTCTCGACGCTTGCGGCCCCCCGGACTCCGAAAATGGCCGTTGCGGTCGTTGACGAGGGAGAGATTGTTCGCGTCTTTCACGGCGCACGGTCAGGCAAGCTCTAACCATGAGTAGCAAGATAACCGTTTCCGATAGTCGTGCGTTTTGCGTTGCGGCCAAAACCACATAGCAAGCGACCGTCCCAATCGGAACGACCGCGACCGCAAGAACTCGGCGCTCCTTGCGTAACAAGTAGGGCACCTATGGATTGATGCGCTCGAAGTTTGGAGTGGAAATTCGCGTTATACTCCCGAGTGGCCCACACGCCACTCGGCCCTAATGCTCTCTTCGAAGAGGCCGGTCTGATCGATTGCGGGCTTAACGAAACTTATTGCCTGCTGGCGGGTTTGTGGTCAAGAGCTTCACACCCTAACAGGAGTGGCTATGAATTTTCCTTCACGAACGTACATCCAGAAATGGTCCGTATTACTGTTCATTTTCGGCGTGACGGCAGTTTCCTCGGCTGGTGGGCCTCCCCAGAAGTCGGCTCCGGCGCACAAGGCGGCGGCGAGCCGGCCGGCGTCTCACGCGGCCCCAGCGCAGCACGCTGGCGGACATGCCGCAGCCGGCGGACACCCCGCAGCCGGTGGACACACCGCAGCCGGTGGACACACCGCAGCCGGCGGACACACCGCAGCCGGCGGACACACCGCAGCCGGCGGACACGCCGCAGTGGGCGGACACGCCGCAGCGGGTGGACACGCCGCAGCCGGTGGACACGCGGCAGGGGGTGGACACGCCGCCGCGGGTGGACACACCGCAGCCGGCGGGCATGGGGCGGCGGGGGGCCATACGGCGATGGGCGGACACACGCCGGCAGGAACCAGGAACGTTTCTCTTAAGGGTGGGGGCTCCGCCAGCATCCGATCGAATGGACAGATTCGTTCCGTCGATCGCAACGGCATGCACATTGACCACGGACTCCACGGCGGACGCACGGTTGTGGGGGAACACAACGGGGCGCGCGTGGTAAACACTGGACGACAAGGGGGATACGTCCAGCGGTCTTACATGAATCGCGGTGGCCGTTCCTATTATTCGCGTACCTATTATGACCACGGCCACTACCATACCGCAGTCTACCGCGGCTACTACTGGCACGGTCATGCCTACTACGGCTACCATCCTGGCTTTTGGTTTCATCCGGGATTTTACGCTTGGGGCTTTCATCCCTGGGGCGCGCCGGTTTACTGGGGCATAGGGGCGTGGGGTTGGGCAGGGGCGCCATGGTGGGGCTTCTATGGTGGGTGGTTCACTCCTTATCCCTATTATGCGTCACCGGCCTTCTGGCTGACGGACTACCTGGTTGCCGCAGAGTTGCGTTCGGCCTATGAGGCCCGGCAAGAGGCAAACGCCGACGCCATGGCCAGCTCCGAAGGTGGCAGTGGCAATGCCCCACCAGCGGCTTCGGGTGCGGTTGCATTGACTCCCGAGGTCAAACAGGCGATTGCCGAGGAAGTGAAAGCGCAGTTGGCAGAACAGGAAAACCAGGCGGGACAGAATGGCGGGTCGGGCGGCCAAACGGCGCCCACTCCCTCCAATGATCAGGTCCCACCGGCTCTTGATCCGGCCAGACGGACTTTTGTTGTGGACAGCGATCTCTCCGTAGTGGCGAACGGGAAGGAATGCGGCCTCACGGCGGGTGACGTTATCACACGTTTGACCGATACTCCGGACGCGGACAACATGGTGAACGCCAGCGTCTCGGCGAGCAAGACGTCAGAATGTGGAGCCGGAGAAACCGTGGCCGTTAAGGTGGACGATTTGCAGGAAATGCAAAACCACTTCGCGGAGCAACTCGACAGCGGCCTTGGCGAATTGGCGAAGAAACAGGGTACGGGTGGTATTCCAAAGGCGCCAGACACTGGTACCGTGGCCTCGGATGTACCGCCTCCGGCGCCCGATACGACGGCGGAAAAGACTCTGCAAGACCAGCAACAGGCGGCCGATCAGACCGAAGCTCAGGTCAAGCAGGAAGCTGCGGCATCTGGTGCCGGGCAGTAGAACGCCTCTTGTCTGGCGGCCGTCTCGACCGCCGAGCGGGGATCGTTCAGTAACCGGGAGCGTCGGCAACGACGCTCCCTTCTTCAATCATAACAACCTGGAGCAAAACCACCGGGTTTTTCCGGCCTTGTTGGGCCGCGCAGCGCGCAACTAAACCGCGCTGCGCAGTTTTTGGACGGAACTACCATGAGCCCAGTGCCTCCTGGGAGCACTGCAGAAAGAGCCATTCGAACCCCCGATCCGTTGCTCGATTCCGGCTTGATCAAATCAAACAATGTCAGACTGAGATCCCGCAGCAATCAGGGTTGGAAGGGATAGTCAGAATCCGATGAGAATTGCGCCTGAGACTTCAGATTGGCTCGAGCTGTGATCGGGAGGGAAATGACAGCCGTTTCCTGGAGTAACAAGGTCTGCCCGAACTTAACCCCGCACGATGCCGATCCGTCTGTTTGAAAATGGAGTACGATGTTGGAGTTTGCGATCCGGCTTGATTCCTAGATAGCTGCAGACAGCAGGAGCCATGCCCCATTCAAGTACGACCAGTAAAAAATCGGCGTTTCTGGCGGTCGCCATTCTATGCACTCTGCCCTTGGTAGCGCAGAAGGCCCCAGAAACGAATCGTCCCAAGTACGACCTCACCACCGAGACCAAGATGAAAGGCACCGTCGAGGAGGTGAGACTGCCTCCCGCAGGCAAAGACAAGGAAATCGCACATTTGCTGGTGAAGACAGGGACGGACACGGTCGACGTGTACCTCTGTCCCAAGTCATTTCTTGACGATATGGGCGTGAGCTTCAGCAAAGGGGACGAAATCGACCTCACCGGTTCAAAAATTAAGCAGGGCGAAGCCGAACTCATTCTCGCCCGTGAAGTCGTGAAGGGCACGGACACTCTCGTTCTTCGCGATGCGAAGGGTAACCCCGTCTGGAGCTGAGATCGGTCGATTGGGCGAGACCCACCGCTCACCCCCATCCAAGCTCAATCGGGCTGCCAGGATTACCGTTCGGTGTGGCTTCCCTTTCGGGCTCCCGGGGAGTGCAGGCAAGCAAGTGTCGTTGGTAAGTCCTGGCTAAAGGAAGCGCCGCCGGGCTCCGCCATGGTTTGGCTCCGCCCACCAGAAGAAGATCCGGGAAAATCAAAAGCGTTTCGGTTGCTTCCGCACGGCGACGCGCCAGCGATGGCCAATCCAGGGATGGAGGGGACGATGGTTTGAGGACTCGCCACGGGGGCTTGGATTCGTCAGTGTCACCTTAGACCCGGGCGGAGATACTTGTCATTGGCGAGCGGAGAGTCCAGCAAAGACGAGCATTCTGTTTCCAGAAAATGACATCTGGAAACAGAATTCAGGATTACCACTGCAGATCGGAGGCCTCTTATGCCGGGATCCCACTCTCACGGACCCGTTAGTGCTGGCGTATGCGCCGGAATCGTCGTCGCCATGTTGGCGATGATTGTGATTCCCGCGGCGATCACGCTTCAGACGGTCCGAATCCCCTCTCCGCCCGTGCCGGTCAACCAGAACTCCACTCCGCACGGCTACACCTTGAGCCTTCTGCTGTTCCTGTTCCCCATCATTGTTATCGCAGGTTGGTTTTTGCCGAGCGAGGGACTTCACGTTCCGCGACGCGCCTTCTGGTATACGCTGGCCATTCTGGTCCCGCTGGGCTTCGTGCTCGATTTCTTCTTCGCGCGGTGGTTTTTCTGCTATCCGAACGTGGGCGCGACCCTGGGCATCGGTGCTCCCGCGCTCGGCCGGCCCGTTCCCCTCGAGGAGTACGTGTTCTATCTGACCGGATTTCTCGCAGTTCTCCTTCTGTACATATGGCTCGGAGAGTTCTGGTTGGCCGCTTACAGTCTGCGGGATTATGCCGGCGAAGCCCGGAAAATACGCCGCCTTCTGCAGTTTCATCCCACGTCCTTGATCCTCGCTGCGGCCCTGATCGGCGCTGCCTGGTTTTACAAGAAACATCTGGCTCTCCCCGACGACCAGGCAGGCTTTCCCGGCTACTTTACCTTTCTTGTCGCCGGAGCCCTGCTTCCCGCCGTGACTTTTTATCCGGTGGCGCGCCGCTTCATCAACTGGCGCGCCCTCAGTCTCACGCTTTTCTTCATGCTGCTCGTCAGCCTGCTGTGGGAAGCTACCGTGGCGCTACCCTATAACTGGTGGAATTTTCAGCATCATCAGATGATTGGTCTGTTTGTCGGAGCTTGGTCGCAACTACCCATCGAAGAGGTGTTCGTGTGGATCGCGGTTAGCTACTCTGCGGTGATCGTGTTCGAAGTTCTCAAGGTGCTAGTGGCATCCGAACGCTCCGTGCACGACGCCCTTTTCGGCCCAAAGGCAAGCACCTAACCCGGAATAATGGGGGACGATGATTTTTCCACGGGAGAAAAACCAATCATGAGACGGGGCGCCATCGGCATCGATTTTGGGACAACCAACAGTTCGATTGCTTGTGCCAGATGCTCCGACGAGATCCAGCTGGCCAGTTTCGCCTACTTGGGGAGCCTGACCGACTCTTATCGATCGTTGCTGTATTTGCAGCAGACGAAAGAAAATGGAGTCCGTACTCTGAAGTCGTGGACAGGCCCGGAGGGCATCGAGCACTATCTTTCCGGGGAGTCGACCGGACGCTTGATTCAGTCGCTCAAGTCGCACCTCACGAGCCCGAACCTCCTAAGCACGGAGGTTTTCGGTCGACGGTACACGCTTGAAAATCTGATTGCGAGAATTCTCAGAGACCTGCGAGAAAAGGCCGAGCATCAGTTTGGAATCAAAATCGGGTCCGCGGTCGTCGGAAGGCCGGTTCATTTTTCCGGAGCTGAGAAGCCGGACGATGACCACTACGCCGAGGGTCGGCTGAGATCAGCGTTTGAGTTAGCGGGCTATGAGTCCGTAGAGTTCGAGATGGAACCGGTGGCAGCGGCCCACTATTACGAATCTCTGCTTGATCATGATGAGCTCATTCTGATCGGGGACTTCGGCGGTGGCACGAGCGACTTCTCGTTGATCCACGTGGGCCCAACCTTTCGTCGAGCGGCTACCAGCACGGGCAACATCGTGGGAAACGCGGGAGTGGGCATTGCGGGAGATGCCTTTGACGCGAAAATTGTCCGACATCTCGTGTCTCCAGCTTTGGGCGCCGAATCGCAATTGCGCTCGCTCGGCAAGATCTTGACGGTTCCCAACTGGGTCTACATAAAGCTAGAGCGCTGGCACCATCTGTCCCTGTTGAGAGCCAAGGACGTGCTGGACATGTTAAAGAGCGTTCACGCGCAGTCCCTGGAACCGGAGAAAATCGGAGCGCTCATTCATTTTATAAAAGAAGATCTCGGATTTCACCTCCACCGCGCGGTGCAAAAGGTTAAATGCGATCTGTCGCGCGAACCTGTGGCCAGGTTCCGGTTTTCGGACGGGTTTGTGGACCTTGTGGCCGTGGTAAACAGAGCATCCTTCGAAGAGTGGATTGCGGAGGAGATTTCCCAGATCGCAGCGTGCGTCGATTCGCTTATCCGTTCGTCCGGCGTTCAACCCGGCGATGTCGATCGCGTGTTTTTGACCGGGGGCTCTTCATTTGTTCCAGCGGTTCGCAGAATCTTCGAAACGCGATTTGGAGAGAAACGAATCCGCGGTGGCAACGAGTTTACATCGGTAGCTCGTGGCTTGGCGGTGACGGCGAAGGACCGGCAAGCCTCCTTTTCTTCCCCACCGACGCCCGAAGGCGAGAGCAGCGTCCAAAGCTAAGGGGGCTGCGAAGGGGGGATTCTTTGCCTTGCCCCCAGGGCGGTCCGGCACATCGTCATCGCCCATGACGACCGCTGGATTTCAGCTCCCCAAGCGTGGAGTATGATGAGCAAAAAATGAAAAACACTGCCGTTTTGCTCCTCAGTACTCCCATGCCGCTCGCTCGCAAAGGCGTGGTAGCCGAAATCTCGCAGTTTCTCATTAGGCACAAGGGTAGCGTCCTGCACAGTGACGATCACCTGGATAGTGGCCGCGACTTGTTTCTTTCAAGGCTGGAATGGGATCTCGACGGGTTTGATATTCCAATCTCTGAGTTCGAACACCACTTCAAGCCCGTCGCCGAACGTTTTCGTATCCATTACCACCTGGCATTGACCGATACCCTCCCTAAGATAGCCATCCTGGTTTCAGCCTACGATCACTGTCTTGCCGACCTGCTCTACCGGCAGAGGACCGGCGACCTGGCTTGCGAGATTGTCGCGATCCTCAGCAATCACCCAACCACCAAACCACTGGCTGATTTTTATCACGTTCCCTTCCATCTACTGACCCATCCGAAGGACAAGCGCGAATCTGAGCGGGAAATGCTGGAGCTTCTGGGCCAGAATGTTGACTTGATCGTGCTCGCGCGCTACATGCAGATTCTGGGTCCGGATTTCGTCGCCCAGTACTTGTTGCGCATGATTAATATCCATCATTCCTTTCTTCCTGCTTTCATTGGGGCCAAGCCCTATCACCAGGCCTTCGAACGCGGCGTGAAGCTGATCGGGGCTACCAGCCATTACGTTACCGCGAGCCTGGACGAGGGACCAATTATCGAGCAAGACGTGGTTCGCGTTTCTCATCGCGATACAGTCGAGGAAATGGTGCGCAAGGGTCGCGATCTGGAGAGAGTTGTACTGTCGCGCGCAGTGCGGTGGCACTTGGAAAACCGAGTTCTCGTCTACCAGAACAAGACCGTCGTGTTCGTCTAGCTCGCTCGGGGGGCGATCGGCAGCCGAGACGCAAACCGCAATTCCCTTTCGATCTACCCGCAGGAGCAATCGACATGCCCTTACGAGGCGCAGGGATTTGTGGGGTGCTTGCTTCGACCGGCGCATCGCGAAAGGCCTTCCCGGCGACCGAACGGCAGATCACGTCATTCGCTGATCTGCGGGCTCAGAAGCCTGGATCGAGATGAAGCCGTACGACGATCGATATTGGCAGCAGGTCGATCAAATTGCCCGCGGTTTCAGATAGAGAACGACATTGCTGGAAAGATCTCGAATTCCGAACGGCTGCCAATCCTCCCGGAGTTCCGAAGTGTGATGTTGGTTCGCGAAGGCGCTCATTGCTTCCTGGTGAAGCGCGCTCTGGACACGCTTGGCGAAGCCTGTCAACTTCGTCGGTATGACGACAATTCAGGACAGTTGCTTGCGCCGCAGCAGGTTCGCGTCATGCTGTCACCATTTTCGCCGACCAGCTTTTTACGAAGGCCCCGAAGCGGTCGAGCGCCTTCGAGAAATTGTCTCCGGCGGCGGCAAAGCCGAGCCGAAAATGCGCGGGCGCATCGAAGCAGTCGCCGGGAGCCAGCAGGATTCCATGCTCGGTAGCCGCTTGGCAGAACGGGCGGTCGTTTTCTCCGCTGACCAGCCAGGGGAACGCGGTCATACCTCCTTGCGGCGAAATCCAGCCGAGTACGTCGCCATGGTCCGCCATGAAGCGCTCGAGGAGCTTGAGGTTTCCGGTGGCGGCTGCCTGGGTCTTGCCGAGCACGATGTCACGTTGGCGGATTGCGATTTCCGAAAGAATTTCTCCGGTGGTGGTGTTGCAGATCGAGAAGTAGGCGCGTGCGTTCCAGTATTGCTGGCGGCGCCGGACGTCGTGCTCGATCATCCATCCGGTGCGCACGCCGGCAATCGAAAAAGCCTTCGACAGGTCTGCGATCACGGTGGCGTGCGGCAGGCGCGCCGCCGATTTCGTTCGCCTTCCGTGGTAGATGGGATGGTAGACCTCGTCGCTCACCAGCTGGATGCCGCGCTCGGCAGTGAAGTCGTGCAGCGCTTCCATTTCGCCGTCGCTGAGGGTCGCGCCCGTGGGGTTGTGCGGGCTATTCACCAGGACGAGCTTGGTCTTCGAGTCGGCGAGCCGTTTGATCTCGTCGGGGTCAATGCGGAAGCCGTTTTCGCGGCGTACGCGATACAACCGGGTTTCCAGGCCAAGCGATTCCGGGAGGGCCGAGAAAGTGGCAAATCCAGGCAGCGGAATGATTACGTTGGCGCCGGGCTCGGCGGCCAGCCACATCAGGGCCACGAGCGCTTCGGAGGCGCCGGTCACGATTTGGACGGCCTCTACCGGGACTTCCTGCATTTCAGCGATCGCCTCCCGCAGACTGTCGGCGCCGGCAGGGCGGCTGTAGACCAGGTTGTGGTTCAGGAAGCGGTGGCGCGTGGGGTCGTCGGCGAGGGCGAGGATGTCGCGTACGGTCCAGGTCGGTCCGGTGCTCGCGGCGAGATTGAATTCAATGTCGTGTTCGTACTGGTCGAGCCAGGCATCGAGCAGGAAGGGCTTGAGTTGCATACGAGCACCTCGAAGGAGACGTTGGTTCCTGGTATTGATTCTGCGGGTTGGCGGAGGGATGGATTTTAGTTCGCGAGCGACGCGGATCGAGCGCCCGAACCGGTGGCTGCAAACCCACGTTGGGCAGACTCAGCCCCGAAGGGGACTGTCATGCGGACCAAGCCACGAACCGCGAAAGCCTTTTCAGCCAACGGCTAGGGCGAGGTCGATGACGAAGATCCAGCAAGAAGATTGATCAGATTCTGTCCGTTTGGACTCCCCCATCCGGTTACAAGATCGTAGCCCACGACGGCATTGTAGGATTGCCCTTGGCCGTTATTGTTATTGCCGCTGGTGATGTCGTGGAAAACTTCGTTGTAGCTGGCACCCCGTGCAATCGGGTAGATGATTGGGTTCAGGAACCCCACAGTTGAGCTCCCGCTAGCCACCACTTGTTGATTGACGAGCGCTAGAAAACCGGCCCATCGCGGGGCGGCGAAGCTTGTGCCACCATAGTCTCCTGCACAGGATCCCTGGTCGCACGCATAATTGTCCGTATTTGCCTCCGCCGCCACGTCCGGCACATTGCGTACGCTAGTCGACGCCTGGTTGGAGGAATTGGCCACGCCGGCCTGCCAACTCGGAATCGCAAAGCCATCGTCGGCCGGGCCGCCGCTGCTGTCGAGCCATGCGGTTTCTGATTGCCAAGTACCGCCCGCGCCCTTGGTGGTCAAATCGGTCCCGCCGACGGCTACAACGTAGACCGACTCCGCGGGATAGCTGTTGTCTGTAGAGTTCGACCCGGTAAAGGCTCCTGCGTCCCCGGAGGCCACGAACAAATTCTGCCCCTGCGCCGCGAATTCCTGCAATATGGAGTCAAGCTGCGCCGTGTCATCCGGATTCCATCCCCACGAACAGCTGAGTTGCTTGGCGATATTTTCCGTTGCCATTTCATTGAATATGTCAACGTCGCCCACGCCAATTTGCGAGGTGCCGGGAGCGATGTAGACGCGAATTTGGCTCATGCCGGGAGCCATGGACGCCGCTTGCACGATATCCAGAACTTGCTCTCCATCATCGCCGTCAGAGCCGGCACTGGCGCCATCGAGCAGCACGTTCTGAATGGGAACGCTATTGGATTGCCCGGCAAAGCTCGCGGTTACGTCACTCAAGTTGTAGCCGTCGAACTCCAACAGCCCCACCGCCTGGCCACTGCCAGTGAGAGCGGTGCCGCCGTAGTAGGCTGCCCGCATGTCGCTCCCAAGATACGCTCCACTCGGCCCCGAGCCGGTGATGTTGCGGCGAAAGTTCGCGGGGGCTCGTCTGAACTTTGGACGGGGAAAGGAAAAATTATTCAGGCCGGCAATGTGCATCACCGGAACGCTCAACTCGAGTGAGGGTTCGCGGTCGGGAGAATAAAAAGTGCGATTCTCGGTTGGATGGCGATAGGTCGTCATCGCCACATGGAAAGCTTTATTGATCTGGGACACGGTGCCATCAATATGTACGAGCAGTCGATTCGCCGGTGTATGGGTCACGTTGAAGCCCTTAGATCGGGCGAACTTCACCACCGCCTCGTAATCCTGTTTCGTCGGGCCAAACTGTTGCGTGAACTGGGCCACAGTAAGAAAATGCCGGTAATCGGGGTTGGATGGGTCATAAAGCCGCTTCAACAGGTTCGTCAGTTCACCCGGATTACGGAGGGGCAAAATGATGGCCAGCCGCATCCGTTGACTCTTGGACATCGGACCGACTCGGGTTGCCTGGCCGTTGGTAACGGCGGCGCGAACATGCCGCTGCAACACCTGCGATCGCTTTCGAGCCTCTGCCGGAATTGCGCAGAAACCTAGCACGACGAGGCAAATAAGGACGGCAGGCCCAATGCGACCCTGTTTGCTCGTTTTCATTTTCTCTTTATCCTTTCGACCTTCCAAGTTCGACGAGAGGGCATGCGGAACGCTTTGTATATGCCAGGCGGCCACTAAGGCAACGACATCTTAGCGCACCTCAGTCCGGATTTCCACTTAGCCAAACAGACGGGAACCGACGGTCGGATCACGACCGAGAACAGTGCCCCAGGACACGAGCCACCATCGTCCTCGATCGCTGCGTGAGCCTATCGAACTGTTGCTCTCAATTGAGCACCCGGTATGTTTTTGATTGCCGCTCGGAACAGTCCGGGCCATCAAGAGCACCTCGACCCGAAGTGCTAGCCGATTTGTCCAAATTCGGGCCACTCGAACGACTACTTGATGAGAGAGGCCTTCCGCCTCAAGGAGGTCGCGATGAAATATCTCTGTTTGATTTTCTATGATGAAGAAAAATTGCTGGCGTTGCCGGAGCAGGAGATCCAGACGTTGGCGGATGATGCGCTAGACTACGACGATGTCCTGCGCCAGAGCGGCCATTTTGTCGCCGCGCAAGCGCTCCAGTCGGTTCACGCGGCCAGTACCCTGCGGATGCGGAATGGAAAGACATCGGTTACCGAGGGTCCTTTTGCGGAGACGAACGAGCAGATTGGCGGATTTGTCCTGATCGAGGCCAAAGATCTCAACCAAGCCATCCAGGTGGCGTCCCGCCTCCCGCGGGCGCGACTCGGCGGCGTCGAGGTGCGGCCGATCTTGCAATTGAGTGCGAAGCGTCCCGAGTAGCGACAGCGGCCGCCAAAATGCCTGTGGGCGAGACCCGCGAAGACAGCGGGATGAGGCGGAGCCCATGTGTCCAATATCATGTTGACGACGGAAGCGGTCATTTTCGGCTTGACCGCCGCGGGCGAGCTGAGCACGTCTTGATACCGAAGATCAAGCCTCGGAGACCGGCTTGCCGAAACTCGTGAAGCTATGCATCAGAATCCTCTGGAACACGCGCGGGACAGGCTTGAGACGATCTATCGTAGTGAGTCGCGCCGTGTCCTTGCAACGCTGATTCGCCTGCTCGGAGATTTTGACCTTGCCGAGGAAGCGCTTCACGATGCCGTTACGGCGGCCATGGAACAATGGCCGCGCGACGGTGTTCCAGCTAATCCCCGCGCCTGGTTAGTATCGACAGGCCGCTTCAAGGCCATCGATCGAATTCGTCGGAACGTACGCTTGGCGTCTCTGAAACAGGCCATGGGACTGCTGCAGACCGAATCGACCGACCCACTGGTGGACGACCAGCACATTGAAGATGACCGACTGCGGCTTATCTTCACCTGCTGCCATCCGAGTCTGCCGCGGGAGGCTCAGCTCGCCCTGACCCTGCGCGAAGTGTGTGGTCTGACCACGGAAGAGATCGCACGCTCCTTCCTCACCAGTGCCCCAACCATTGCCAAACGAATCGTTCGCGCCAAGGCTAAGATTCGGGACGCGGGCATTCCCTACGAAGTGCCCTCGCGGGCCGATCTGCCTGACCGGCTGGAGTCCGTCCTGCAGGTCATTTATCTGATCTTTACAGAAGGGTACTCTGCCTCGTCCGGTCCCTTGCTGATGCGGTCGGACATCACGGGAGAGGCCATCCGCCTTGGGCGACTGATGGTCGACCTGCTGCCGGAGCCGGAAGCCTTCGGATTGCTGGCATTAGTGCTCCTGCAGGATTCGCGCCGCTCTTCCCGCGTATCGCCCGAGGGCGAAGTCATCCTTATGGCGGAGCAGGACCGTTCCTTATGGGACCGCACTCTCATCGGAGAGGGTAGAACGCTGGTGAAACAAGCGCTCGAGTCCGGCAAATTTGGGCCGTACACACTTCAGGCGGCGATCGCGGCCGTGCACGCCGATGCCTTCGACGCCACTTCCACCGACTGGCCGCAGATTGTCGGACTCTACGACGTGCTGCTGCGGGTAAGCCCTTCCCCGGTGATCGAGCTGAACCGGGCGGTCGCGATCGCTATGCGTGATGGCCCATCGTGTGGTCTCGCGCTGATCGAGGCGATCCTCGAGCGTGGCGATCTGCAGGATTACTACCTCGCGCATTCGGCACGCGCGGACTTGTGCAAGCGCCTTGGAAACAAGGCGGAGGCGGTCCGCTCATACCAACGAGCCCTGAGCTTTGCCCGGCAAGAGCCGGCACGACGATTCCTGGAGCGGCGACTGCGTGAATTGAGTGATTAAGGAAGGACGATCGCTGATGGCGTCTTCAAGGGACGGAAGGGAGGCAGAGGAGTGGGTCGAGGACAGCCTCCCGGTCCATTTGCCGACCGCAACACAGGTCGATTAGACCCGAGTAGGGCAGGTTATCGAGTAGCGCGCGAGGGCCCAAAGACGGGCACTAGCACTGCAGCGCACAGATTTTTTTCGCCCATCAGACAGACCCCCGCCCGGAAGTTCTACGCTTCCCTACAAGACGTGGATCCTAGCCGACAAAGTGTTGACGCGGCCCTAAAGGGGGGATCCGGCAAGGTCGCCAAAGTGACAATCCTTTGACAATTCCGTGACACACCGTCGTTCGCCCTCAGATAGTTTCTTTCCCTGGCAAGCGCCCGGCTTCCGTCTCTGTCAGCAACCCCAAACGGCTCCGTGAAGGCGTAAGCCAATCGCTACCAACTCTCAGTTCTTAGGAGGAGAAATGCGCTCTCAACGTCACTTTCGGCTCCCGGCTCTCGTTCTCGTGGCGGGAGCGTTATTGGCCGTTTCATGGCTGCTACCAGGCTTCGCGGCCGCTGCATCGCAGACGATTACAACCATTGCTTCCAGTGTCCCGGCAAACGGTGATGTGAACCCCTACGGCATTTTTGTCGTTCCGATCACGGTGGGAAACCTGGTGAAGGGAAATCTGCTGATCAGCAATTTCAACGCCGCGTCCAATGAGCAAGGAACCGGCACCACCCTGGTGCAGATATCTCCAGGCGGCACGGTCTCGCAGTTCGCCCAGATTGACGCGTCCAATCTTCCCGGCACGTGCACGGGCGGCGTTGGCCTCACCACCGCGCTGGTTGTGCTGCGCGCTGGTTGGGTGATCGTCGGCAGTTTGCCTACCGCCGATGGCACCTCTGCAACGGCGCAGGCGGGATGTTTGCTGGTTCTTGATCCCGCCGGAAACGTGTCGGAAACAATCTACGGAACGCTGATCAACGGACCGTGGGACATGGCTGTGCGTGACCGCTCGACTCTCGCAGGCGGTGGGACGGCATCGCTGTTTGTCAGCAACGTGCTGAACGGTACCGTCGCAGCGGGCGGCAGCGTCGTCAATCAGGGTACGGTCGTTCGCGTCGATCTCACTCTCTCCCAGGTGGCGCCACCTTTTGTGCAAGCGATGACGGTAATTGGGTCGGGATTCGCCGAGCGCACCGATCCGGCTGCCCTGGTTATCGGCCCGACCGGAGTGGCTTTAAGCCCGGACGGCTTTTCACTGTACGTAGCCGACGCCCTCAACAACCGTATTGCTGCGATTTCTTATCCCCTCTCGCGGCCAACGACGGCGCATACCGGAGTTACGATCACCAAGGGCGGCAGCCTGAACGGTCCGCTCGGTCTGACGGTCGCACCGAATGGCGACATCCTCACCGTAAACGGAGGGGACGGTTACATGGTGCATACCACGCCCGATGGATTTCAGGTTTCGAAGACGCTTCTCGATGGCAGCGGCAGTCCTCCGGGCGCGGGCGCATTGTTCGGCTTGGTGACGGTGGGACAGAATGTTTACTACGTTGACGACGCCACCAACACCCTTAATCTTTTCCACTAAGGCCAGTCCGACTGCAGCACCGGCCGCCGGGAACGCTCCGCAGCGCTTTCCGGTTTTTTTGTGTTCGCTCCACCCCCTCGCTTCATCCGCTCCCGGAAAGTAGCTCAGTTTGACGCGGATAGGCGAAGCGGTTCAGGGCAGGTTGCGCAAGCCGGAGCGGCAACCGCGTTCAAACTCGTGGCGCGGGGCTACCACGGCGCACCAGGTCTGGGGTATCGGGGGGCCGGGTTGGGACTCGAACACAAACACCTGGTCTGTCCGGTGCCCAGGTCCCCGTCGGAAGACGATTCCTTCCCGGCCGGCCCCGAATCCCCCGCTTTACAACTGGCGGAAGCCAACAGAGAACCATTATCGGCACTTCCGGCTATTCACGGGCGATTGAACAGGAATATACTTTTGCCACGCGCGGAAAATGCGCAAAGGAGACCTCCCCCGATGAACAAAGTACTGGAAGTTCTGCTCACTGCTGTGGCACTGGCTGCGTTGTACAGCGCAATCCCGACGACCGTCCCGCAGGCCAGCAATGCGGCCGTTCGAGCACAACAGAATGTGGTCGTTGCTGATGGCAGCGACCCAATGCCGGTGTGCCGCGGCGGCAAAAACTGCAATCAAGCGAGATAAGTAAGCTGTAAATCCATAAATCGACCACAGGCTGCCCCAAAAATACATTGCATGGCGGTCGCGGGATAGGTATGCTTTTCCCACAACACCTATGCCTCAGCCGATGAACTGGTTAATGTATGGAAGCTGGCTCGCGGGTCCGCTGTTGCAGATCACTCTTCTGATCTTCATGGTCCGGAACAAGTTCCATACCGCGTTTCCGCGGTTTTTTTCCTACATCCTGTTTCAGACTCTCAAGTCGGCGTGTTTATTTGTTGCCTACCGCTACTTCGCCGGGAGTTATTTCGAGGCCTATTGGACCGGAAATGCCGTCAGTGTGATCTTTGCGGTCGCCGTGATGGATGAAATCTTGCACAACCTCTTCAAAGAGTATGGGGGGAATAAAAACTTAGGCACGACCATATTCCGATGGTCGTGCGGACTGCTCCTGCTGCTGGCCATTATCGGCGCTTTGTCCAATGGCGAAACGGATGGAGATAAGATTGTGGCGACAGTGTTCGCCTTTGATCGCAGCGTGCGTCTCATGCAGGTTGGCTACTTCCTGCTCTTAATGCTCCTTTGCCGTCTTCTCAAAAATTGCTGGCGGCAACCGGTATTCGGCCTGGCGCTGGGATTTGGAGTTTTTGCCAGCGTTGAACTGATCCTGGTGAGTGTTTTGATGCGGTTTGGCGACAATCACGCCGCCATCATCAGTTTGCTGAAGAGCGCGTCTTACAACGCCGTGACTCTTGTATGGATCGGCTACCTGAGCAAGCAGGCGCACCTGGTACCCAAGGTCGAGGCCACAATTCATCCGAATCTGTTCGGCATGACACTCGCCACTTCCGTGGCCATGCCGGATCCCGACGCACGCTTGATGTTGAGGGTGGAACAGGCCGTGGACCGGGTCCTGTCTCGCGGCGATTGGCCTCGGCCAATTACCCAGGGAAGACGGATCGTCAGTCGCAGGCCGAAACCCGAAGAGAGCAACTAGCATGTGCGTCCCATCCGTGTGCCAACGATGAAGGCCTCGACCAAGCAACTGCGGGGTGAAGCGAACTGGACGCCGGTGGAAGGCGAGGCCATTTCCTTCAAATCTTCCACTGGCCACGAGACCGCGGTTCTCCGGGAAGTGCAATGGGGTTTGGTCTGGCGTGATTTCATTCTGGAAGACGGACGGGTCATCCCAGAGCACAGGATTTCGGGCTGTCCCCAGCCACCGCTATGGCGCAAAATCGATGAGGTCACTGATGATGAGCGTGAGCAGTGTGAGGAACGGCTGCTTTCGATGGCCAGCGCCGGGATGGATCCGCGCACACGGGACCAGTCTTTTTGGGCGGAATTGAACCAGTATCTGGCCTACACCTACCTTCGGTTCAAGCAAGCCGAACGAAATGTGCAGGATGCAGAGCAAACAACTGAGCGGGAGTAGCACTGGCAGGTTGTAGGAACCGAAAAAGGGTTTGGAGCGATGACCCTATCCGATAAGGAATCCGAAGATCAAAAGGCGTGGAGAGTGCTCTCCGAAGCCGGGCTGGTAGAAATACGACTCGACGAATTTGCAGAAAGAATCCGGGACGTCAAGCGTATTGTCATAGTGCGGCTGCGTGAATTGCTGGATTTCGACAATGGCGTTAAGGAACGCGAGTCGGCGGCATACTCGCTCGGTACGCTCAAGGGATTGGAGCTAAAGGTGCTGGCGAACGCCCCGAAGCCCCCGGACTCCTCGGAGAGGTGATCTTGGTGATGCAGCAAACCGCACCCTGCCTCCCGATGCCTCTGTCCTCTCCAGACCATGGTCTGGCCGCAAGATTTTCCGCATGCAAAACGCTTCCCTGCTGGCAGATCGCAGACTATCCTGTGGTCCAGAAACAGAATTCCCGCGCTTCCGCCCATAGAGGTCACGATGCTTAGCGATGCTCCGGAGCAACCCAAGAAGAGCTGGGAACAACTAGCCGCCGCAGCCTCCCTCGAAACCGACCCTGAAAAGCTCGCAACCATTATGGAAGAGATCTTTGCGGCTCTCGAAGAGCGGGAAAGAAACCTTTCCCTCTCGCAAGCTCCGCCTGGATTTCAAACCCATCCCACGGAAACGTGACAACCCGGCGAAGACAATCAATCGCTGCTAAAGGCGCCTTCGATGCGACGACGAACCCCGGCCCGAGCGGTAACACTTAGGAAGCGGCCCACTTCCGACATGATGCTCTGCCGATACCGCTTCTCAATTTGGCACGAACCGCCTCATGCCACCACCCTACTGCGCGTCCCGTCCGTGCAGATCTACGATTGTCAGCCAGAGGGCTCCGGCTTCGCCAAGTTTCGCTGAACCCAAAGTGAGTGATCCGGTGGCGGAATCGATATTGTAGCCTTGGATACCCTTAAACGTACCCAGGTATAGATACATTCCAAAGGAATCGGTCGCCAGCGTTTCGCCGCCCGCCCCGAAAGGAGACCCGGGCACCGGAGTAAGCGCTCCACTACCGGCGTCGATGCGATAGCCGGAAACAGTGCCGTCGCCCGGATTCACGACGTATAGGAAACTGTTTGCCAAGGCGAAAAGGGCGGGGGAGTTTCCCGCCGGGAAAGGAGAACCGGGCACGCGAGTCAGGGAGCCGGTCCCGCTATCAACCGAGAAGGCTGCAATCTTGTTATTCGCGCTAAGAGCGACGTAAACGAAACTGCCGGTGTCGACAATACCATACGGCTCGCTGTTGGGGACAGTGCTGGGATCGGGGATGGCGAAAGGCGAACCTGGCACCGGACTGAGCGCCCCCGATTGATCAATCGTGAAGGCCAGAACTCCGGGTGGAATATCTTCGGAAGCGTAGAGGAATTTCCCCGTGGGGTCGACCACTAACTGGGAGTTCGCGCCCGAGGTGAAGGGCGACCCGGGAACTGAGGTGGGAACACCGGTCACCCGGTCCAAGCGAAACGCGAAGATGTGACCGCTGTCGTCGGCACCATAAAGGAACTGGCCATCCGGTGTCGTCGCCAGACCCTGAATGGAAATGGGAGGTGGAAACAGGAAGAAAGGGGATCCCACAATTGGGGTGAGGGTGCCCTTGGCTTGGTTGATGGTGTAGCCGAAGATCTGGGAGCCGTTGTTGCCCACGCCATTGATGAAGCTATTCGAAATGTAGAGAAAACCAGTACTTGACGCGACCGCCGCGCTGTTGGCGAAGAAAGGAACGGGTCCGGTGGACGCCCAGTTGAACCCTCCGGTGTTGCGATTGATCCTCGCAGTCGCAGAAATATTGAGGCTGGCGATAGCAAAACCGTACAAAACCTCGTGGCCCTTGTCACGACTGGCGTTTTCCCTGCCGCTAGCGGAGCAGCCATCCACCACACCCGCGCACAGCACCAGTATGAGGGTCCATCGGAGCAACAACCTAGACCTACCTCGAAAAATACGCCTCACCATACCGGTATCCTCCCGAGTGTTGGGGTTGCGTCTTCACCGCCTGATTCGCAAGGCCGTTCCGCCTTCAGCGTTCCGACCGCTTCTTCATCTCCGATCTTGCGAGACAGCCTTTGCTTTTGCGCCCAAGGTCTTCAGCTTTGGCCGAAGCACAACTTGAGCCTGGTAGGAAAGTATAAACACTAATAGACGATTTGAGCGCTCCGAAAACTTCAACTCCAAGACGGCATGAGTTCTCACTGGTCGCATTTGGCCAGCGGGCACCGATGGGACGGAATCCACCAGCCCCTGGTCTAGCCGAGCGGTCCGTGGAGAAGGCGAGTGGCAATTCCTTGCAACGAGCACTCATCCCAGAACTTCCCCCCGACGGAAATAGTATTTTGTTCAAGACCCTGTCCGGCTCCAGATCCACGGGCAAGCGGTTCCCGATTGTCGAGCGCCAGGCGCCAAACGGCCGTACGCTGCCGTTTGTTTTGCAGGCCCTGATTCCGCGGCCATTTCCGACCGTCCTGCCGAGTTCTCCATGGTGCGCACCGGGTCCGGCTACGCGGCACTCTTCTCGGTGCGTGAGCGCTCCAGCACCTCCAGAAACGCCGCCAGCCAGGCGGGATGTGCGGGCCATGCCGGCGCAGTTACCAGGTTTCCGTCCACACATGTTTTGTCGATGGCTATATCCGCATAGGTTCCACCCGCCGCCGCCACATCGGGACCAACGGCTGGATAGCAACTGCAGCGGCGCCCCCGGAGTACCCCGGCGGCAGCCAGCAATTGTGGCCCGTGGCAGATAGCCGCGATCGGTTTGTTCGTCTCGGCAAAGTGGCGGACGATATCAAGCACCCGAGGATTCAGCCGCAGATACTCGGGCGCGCGCCCCCCGGGCACGACCAGCGCGTCGTAGCTTTCCGGATGCACTTCGTCAAAGTTCGCGTTCAAGGTAAAGTTGTGGCCGCGCTTTTCGCTGTAGGTCTGGTCGCCTTCGAAATCGTGGATCGCAGTGCGCACGAATTCGCCCTTCTTCTTGCCCGGACAAACCGCCTCGATGTGATGTCCCATCATCTGCAGGGCCTGAAACGGCACCATGATTTCGTAGTCTTCGACATAATCACCAACCAGTATGAGAATTCGCGTCTGGGGCATAAGAACCTCCGGCAATATTGTGACAGAAGCGGGAGCCGGCGTGCAGGTGGAAAACACCCGCATCTGTCTGGTCCTCGGATGGTCGGCCCAGCAATGCGCGACTGCAATGGCACCCACGCGACCAGTCGCGCTTCCCTGGCAAGCATTGCCGACTCGGGCAGGTGCGCGACCAACTCCGGCCAACTTCGCCGGCCAGAGTGCGGGATTATCGTCGCAACAGAAACGCTTCCGAATCGCCGGCCAGCGGCGTAGGAAACGGATGAGCCCAAGGCGGCCACCGCGCCACCGAACCTAAGGCATCCCTGTTCGGGCTGCCGCGCTCAAAATGCCGCGCCTACTATCTCGCCGGCATGCCCGTCTGCCGGATCTGCCACTCGCCAGAGCGCGTGTCGCCCAAATGCGATGCTCGCGTTAGCCGTAATCCCGGCGATGATGAATCCGGACCGCTTACGCAGCCAGTTCTTAGCGACAGGCCATGCTGCGCGATTCGTTGTTGCTGAATAAAATCACGTCCCACATCGGATGCAAGCAGTAGGGGGCGTCTTGCCGACGAGTTCAGGAAGGCATCTTCCCGGGGTCGCCGCCAAGAACGGTCCGCCAGCTGCCCGCTTCCAAAGCGTCGCCTTCCCGGGATCGCCCACACCCAGCGCCTGCGCGTGCAGGTCTCCGAGCACAGTGATAGGCTGTCCGGATTCGAGGAGGAATCCAGTAATGAATTTGAAACCGTGGTTGTTCGCTGTGTCCGTCCTGCTTTGTTTGACACTGCTGGCCGTCGGACAAAAGGCTTCGCCAAAACCCGAACCAGCACCATCTTCCCGCTATCAGTTGGTTCCCGCGCAAGTGGATTCACTGACCGAGGGAACGGTTCAGCATACGGTTTTCCTGCTCGATACACAGACTGGGAAAGTCTGGAAATACGTTGCTTCCGGTCTACCCAAAACGCTCAAGGAGAAAGATCAGACTACTGACCTGTCCGGGGGCAGAACAACCGTTGGTCTGACGCCCGGTACCTTTGTTCCGGTCGATCGCATCGAGTTTGCACCACCAAAGGGTGGCGGAGACAAATGAATGCTCGTCTCCACCACAAGAATCATGGCTCTGGGGGCTGGATGACCGACATTCGGAACGTAAACACGTGCAAGATGAAGTCGCCGGACTCAACATCATCGATGCCGTCGTTTCCAACGAACGACATTTTTTGCGAGAGGGACGTCTCTCCGCCACCGGCAGGGTTGGATTCCGGCGCAATCGCACCCCCTCAGCGTTGTTTCCGGAATTCGAGACGACCAAAATTCCGTTCGAGTTCCCGCTTTCTTCCCCGCTGCGGATATCAGTCTCGCCGTAACAGGCTTGTGCCAGCTAAAAGAAAGATGCCAAGTGTACAAACCGAAAGGCGCGATTCGCCAAGCGACATCGGTTGCGGGCCATCAATCGCCCGCGGTCACCAAGTCCAGGCAATGGATGAGGAGGATGAGTCCATACCGCCCCAGTTGCGGATCCTGCCAGCGACGGAACCTGGTTCCCGATGTGAGCGTTCTTGATCAGACTTGCCCAGCATCGCTTTTGTAAGCTTTGTGTGGTGGCACAGGTCGGTCCACGCCTATGGCTCCAAAAAAGAAGTCCGTCCAGGCCAGAGACCGAAAATAACGACCAGTCACTTGAGCAAACGGTTAGGAAGAAGCGAAGAAAGAAGAAGGGCCTTCCCGATTGAACCTGATCGCGGTTTCCGGCCCCGCTTCTGGGGAATAGCCAATCCATGATCGCCACCACCCCAATTCGCGTCCAACGCACTTCCACGGTCCTCCGACCTGACCAGTCCCGCGTTCTTCTGCGCCCGTTCAGCCACGAGGATCCCGAGCGATCTCGCAGAATTATCGCCAGGATCATGTCCCTCCCAGAAGACCAGGTGGGGCCACTCCTGGACGACGTATCCGCTGAATTCTCCCGGCGACATCAGCAAATCCGCCGATCCTTTCAGGAACGATTCGAACAGGTCCGCGACTTCCTATTGACCGATAACGAGATTTCTGAACAGAGACAGCTGTTGATAGGCTCCTATTTCGTCTGCGAATACTCCTTGGAATCCGCAGCACTGTTCAATCCCTCCATCGTGCCGCACCCTGACCAATCTGACCTGCCTTCAGGCGCTCTGCGTTTTATCCTCAGCCTGCGCGCGACGGGGGAGGGACATATTTCTTCCATCACCTTTCGAACGGGCATCATCCACGCCGACCATCGGATCGAGGTCCTGCCTCCAGCAGGCTTCCTTACCGAGCCGCGTCAAATTCCGAACCCCCGTTATGAGAAGGCGCTCTTTGAGCGAAAACTCTCTGAGCTGGGATTGACCAACGACTTTACACGCCGGGTCATGGACAGGTTTGAAGAGTCGTTTGCCTTGGAAGAATTGCGCGCCAGCCTCGACGCGCAAATGAATCAGTCCCGCGTGTCGGACCGAAACGCAATCCGAGGGATGTTGGCTTTGGCCCGGTCCAACTATGAGGTTCAATTTCAGCCCCAGCAGCAGATGTCTGAACGGGTGCTTTTCCCGGCCACGCCGTCGCAACGCAACGGCATCGAAGATGCCCGCTTCGTCTGCTTCCAGAAAGATGATGGCTCCCACGTCTACTACGCCACCTTCACGGCCTTCGATGGCAAGGTGATTTTGCCCGAATTGGTAGAGACTTCCGATTTCCTTCGCTTTCGGTTTATAACGCTGAATGGTCCGGCCGCTGAAAACAAAGGCATGGCCCTGTTCCCTCGGAAAATCAACGGCGTGTATGCCATGCTTTCCCGCCAAGACAATGAAAACATCTACATCATGTTTTCTGACAACGTGCACTTCTGGCAGGAGCGCAAAGTACTGCTTAAGCCAACGTTCCCCTGGGAACTGGTTCAGTTGGGGAACTGCGGATCCCCCATTGAGACCGAAGCCGGCTGGCTAGTACTCAGCCACGGTGTTGGGCCCCTGCGAACCTACTGCATCGGCGCGTTCCTCCTCGATCGGAACAACCCCGGTAAAGTGATCGGCCGCCTCCATGAGCCCTTGCTCAAACCGAATCAGAGCGAGCGTCAGGGATACGTTCCGAATGTCGTTTATACCTGCGGCGCACTTGCGCACAACGGCGAACTGATCATTCCCTATGCCATGGCCGATCACGCCACCGGCTTCGCCACCGTCCCCCTCAGTGAAGTGCTCGCTGCCATGGACTAGGAAGTGTCGTCGAATAGCATGAGAAACCCCAACAAAAGAGTGGCGATCCTATCGCCGATAGCCTGGCGAACCCCTCCTCGACAATATGGTGCCTGGGAAACTGTGGCCAGCAACGTCACCGAAGGACTCGTCGCCCGTGGCTGGGACGTAACGTTGTTCGCGAGCGGGGATTCCGTCACCCGAGCTCACCTGGTTGCCGCGCTGGACAGGGGGTATGAAGAGGATCCCACGATTGATTCCAAAGTAGCCGAATATCTGCACATCTCCGGAGCGTTCGAGCTCGCGGCTGAGTTCGACCTCATCCACAGCCACTATGACTTCATGCCTTTGAGCTACACGCGGCTGATCAAAACACCAGTCCTAACCACCATCCACGGATTCTCGTCACCCAAAATCATGCCCATCTATCAGAAATATCGCAATGGATATTTTGTTTCTGTCAGCAACTCTGACCGAGCAACAGGCCTCAATTACCTGGCGACTGTCTACAACGGCATCGATCTCTCGCTGTATCCCCTTCAGGAACGTGGCGGCAATGACTTGATTTTCCTCGGTCGGATCCACCCGGATAAAGGTGTTCATCTGGCAATCGAGGTTGCTCGTCTGAGCGGAATGCACTTGATCATCGCCGGGATTATCCAGGACCAAGCCTATTTCCGGGAGCAGGTTCAACCCCATCTCGACGATCAGAACATCGTTTATATAGGACCGGTGGACGTGGCAGGGAAAAACGCTCTGTTTGCTCGAGCCCGAGCGTTACTGCACCTGAACACCATCCCGGAACGATTCGGACTCGTGCTGGTCGAGGCCAATGCCGCTGGCGTGCCCGTGATCGCCATGGATCTCGGCTCCTGCCGGGAGGTGATCGAAGACGGCCAGACCGGTTTTCTGGTTGCGAACGTTAATGAAGCAGTTCAGGCCATTGGACGAATTTCTGAAATCGACCGACCGGCATGCCGTAGCCGTGTCCAACAACGCTTCTCGATCGAAACCATGGTGCAGGGATACGAGCGAGTCTACTCGACGATTTTTGATCTGGAGGCGCAGAAACGATCATGAAGACCGATATTGTCAGGCGGTACAGCCATAACCCCATCCTCACCAAAGCCGATATACCCTATCCCGTGGAAACGGTTCACAACGCAGCCGTCGTGAAGCACGGAAACGAATACATCATGCTTTTCCGCTCCCATCTCCGCACCGGACGGTCCATCATTGGTTTAGCCCGCAGTGCCGATGGATTCCGCTTCACCGCAGATCCACAACCTTTTCTCACTCCTGACCGGGACGGCCCTTTTGCGGCGTATGAAGAGTTCGGCGTGGAGGACCCTCGTGTGACGTTGCTGGACGGGGAATACGTCATCACCTACAGCGCATACTCGCGAAATGGCGTCCGCATCGCCCTGGCCAAGACGAGGGACTTCAGTCAAGTGGAAAGGGTTTGCTTGATTACAGAGGCGGACTATCGGAATGTGGTGATCTTCCCTGAGAAGTTTGACGGGCTATATGCCCGGCTTGACCGTCCTCATTCTGAAATCGCCCCCTGGTCAATCTGGATTTCCTATTCTCCGGATCTATGCTACTGGGGCCAAGCACAGCTCATCATGAAACCCGTGCAATATCACTGGGACGAAATGAAGATCGGTCCCGGCGCGCCGCCGATCAAAACGGATCAGGGATGGCTTTCGATCTATCATGGAGTCTTCCAGACTATGGATGGATCGGTCTATCGTTTGGGGGTGGCTCTTCACGACCTCAGAGATCCGGCAAAGATCATCAGTGTGGGCGACTCGTGGATTTTGCAACCGGAGGATCCTTGGGAGGTCACTGGCTATGTGCACAACGTAGTCTTCACCTGCGGCGCGGTTGCGGAGCCTGATGGAACAATAAAACTCTACTGGGGAGGGGCAGACACGGTCATGTGCGTGGGCGAAGCGAATGTCTGCGATCTGATCGCACTTTGCCTCAATAGCGGCAGGCCAGCCAAATAAGTGCGGCGTGAGATTTTGACTCGACCGATACCACATCGCCCGAAGGCAATCCCACCGTTCTGCACCGGGCCACGGCAGGTTCGATGAAGTGATTGCCATCGCCGACCGAAATAATTGCAGCCACGGACCCACTGTGGTCGCCACTGAGCGAGCGCCTTCGTCGCGGTGCTGCTGCAATCAACCCAACAGCGTCGAGGTCGGAACCGAGAGGATCATCTTCCTTAACGGAACGAACGCGCCGACCCAGTCACGAGGGTGGAATTGCGCAATGGACGGTATTCCGCTGGTCGAACGACAATGGAGTCCGGCGTCGAAGCAGAAGCCGTAGAACCGGCATTACCAGGATGCGGCGATAGGGCCATACCAGGCTTAGTGCTGGGGGTCTTCGAAGGACTTCAACCGATCCGATAGCTGCTTCGATCCTCGGATCAATTTCCCAGCCTCAGCGATCAAAAGGACAGTATTCTTGTTCAGCTCCTCGATGTTACGTCGCAACGACGAAGACTCTTCTTCTTCGATCTTGCGTCGCAACAACGAAAACTCTTCTTCGTGTTGTTCCCTGGGGATGCGCTGCGTGCTATTGAGCAGCATAGTGTGGCCTCCGATGCGGAATTATCAGATTGCACAAGAGACCGACGCCCAGAACCGGGCACGGCGGAGAGATGTGTAAAGCGACTTCTAGAGTCTAACACTCCAATTCATTCGCTGTAGATTCAAGGGCAGTCTTCGGTGCCTGTGTATCGTCCTCAGCAACCGGGAACCGCCAAGGCGTGCGATATTGGCCAGACGGAGCTCGCCTCGATGGACGCTACAAAAAGCACTTTCTCGTCCCCGATAGTCCCACTCTGGTTATAGTTAGACTCGGAAAACTCTCAAAACTGTGTTTTCCGACCCGCGAAGGGGTCTCAACTGCTATACTGACTACCGGGGCGGTTACGTTTTTCTCCTCTTTCAGGTCTTCTGACCTAAGCCAGTCCATCTGAAGTTCTCCCACCTTAGGCTTTTCTGCGGGTGAGTTTGCACATTCCCGGTGCGCTCTCCAAGAAGGGTCGCTTTTATGAGCGCAAGCAGCATTTCTCTCGCTCTTTTTGTCGCGCTGTTCACAATTCTTATGCTCTACAGGATGCGGGGGCTTAAGCCGCAGACCGCCGGGATCAGATCCCAACGGATGTGCCCGTCGTGCGGCTTGATCACTTCTCGATTGAGGGCAAGTTGCATGGAGTGTGGCAAGTCTCTCTTTACAACAACAAATTCGTCATCCCCCGATTGAGAAGGTACTTCTGGTTCACGAACCGTCTCTGGCAGCGGGCAGGATTTGCCCCACAAATGATGACAGATACGTAATTCATTGTGAGGGTGGATCGCCGTATCGTGGCGGCACTCATGCTGCGGAGCTGGTGCAGCCGAATGATCGGACGCCGGTCAGAATGACATTGAGTCGCAATCCGGCGATGGGGAAATTTGCAGACGAAAGTACTGCCAAACCTATCCGAAACCCGCGGTGCATCCGGGATTAATGTCAATCCAAGTCGGCGATTTGAGGTGCTGGGGTAGTGCGATGCTGGCAAAGTGTACCAGTCCGTGGTGTCTCGCTTCGTTTCGTCGCCTCGATGAGGGAAAGCTGTTTCGGCTGGAAGCGGAGCAGACCCTTCGATCATCGAAGGCTAAGGCGGCAGAATATTTCTGGTTGTGTAAGGACTGCTCGGCGGCAAAGACACTGCATTTGGCACAAGACGGCAGAGTTATGGCAACCGCCTTGCCAGAGTCGCTTCACAATGCTCTCCACGACGCGCCCATCTCCGTAAATCGTGAGAACGGGCTATTGCTCCGCAGTGTTAGCTTTCTTCGCAGGAGCCATCCGAGAGGCACCTGAGAATTTTTCGCAGCAACGCCATGCCACTGACACCGGAACACGATGACAACAGTTGCAGCCACGTCTAGCTTCTACTCGCCTTGTGGTCTGACCATGACAAATCGGAGTACCGATCGGTGAGCCAATGTCCGAAATATCGGTGCGTGTGGCGCTTCAAGGATGCAACGCAGGAAGCTCCGGAAAGAAGGCAACATCTACCGCCGCCGTCGCTGCGACATTCCAAACTGCAGGTGGCGATCAGCAGAGAAGTGCGCGGGCACGGTCGCCGCGTGAGACAGCCACTAGCCTCAGAATTTGCTTCAGGACTCACTCTCATTCATTCCTCCCTATCCCAATACTGCGAATCAGAAGAAAAATGAGAATTTGGCAGCCGCCCTTGGTAGCCACGCTCTGAATTATTGTGCTCAAAGAACTGGCGGAGAGAGAGGGATTCGAACCCCCGATACCCGTAAAGGTATACACGCTTTCGAGGCGCGCGCCTTCAGCCACTCGGCCATCTCTCCACGCCCACCAAGTTTCATTTCATTTTATCAGGGAAGCCATTGGGTGATCGTAGTTCGCCTGGAAGCGCAAGGCCCCACTTCTGATCCATCGCACGCTGCCAATCGAGCGACTTGCTGCCCGTCGCACCTTGATTCGCCGAGCGCTCGCGGTAAGCGGCCGAGGCTGGAAGGTTATGCTGTTCGGTGCATTCTGGCACCGCGCCGGTGGCCGCCTTGAGCTGATCGCCGGCCAGGTTGCCAAGCCAACGCGACCGGACAGGAAGCGCTTCGCGCCGGACGAATTCCATGCTGGAATGCGCGACACAGGTCAATGGAGCCAGCGGATGCGCCTGCTGAAACCACGAAGGCGTCTCCGCCGCGTGACGCTTGGCTCGCAATTGGTCGTAAATGGTCTTTCGGGAGGAGGAACGGCGAGCACGCGCTCGATCTGATCGCGCGACACCGTCGGCAGTACAATCACAGGTTTTGAGTGAGTTGCCACAGCGTTGGATCAAGCGTGGTCGGTCCACACTCGGTCAGTAGCATGGTTAAACGATCAGGGCATGTGCAGGGCAAGGGCGGCCATCGAATCAAGGCGCTCGATCCTAATTGACGAAATCGTAATCGATGGCGCGGCAGGCATTCATTGACCCGCCCGTCACGTTTAAGAAATCTGATATTTGCATACCGGAGTTCAGCATCTGTATAAAATCGGCAGCGCTGATGTCCTGTTGCTGGGCGATCTCCAACACTTTGATGATGGCGCGCTCCACTACCTCACGGCTTGGCTCTACCATTGGTTTATGCTTCCCAACGTTATTCATCAGCACTCCTTACAAGGATCCGTATTTCTGTAAAACAACTGCACCAGCCGCGACGTCGCACTGGCTCCCGACATTTTGTGAAGCTGTCCGATTCCAGCTACAGATCCGGACAATTCCGCGCGGCGATTGCCCGACCACAAACAATCGCAGTTTGAAAAGGCACCACGATTATGCGAGTTCACCACGGCTCGGTTCTGTAAAAAAGTGCACACTCCGGCGAAGCGCCGCAAGGGTCTAGCCGCACCCAACCGCCAAGCCAATTCACCAAATGGCTGACAATCGGTCGCACTCAATGAACCATCGATGCGGCTATTCTTTGCCTCCAGGGGCCTTATGCTCCTGACGAGGAGCATTTTCGACACGGGGTGCAGCCTGCTGTCGAGGGGCAGACTGTGCACGAGTCGTAGCGACCGGACGTGGAGTGCTCGCCTTGTGAGCCGCAGGTCGAGGCGCACTCTGTTGATGTACGACGGGGTGCGCATGAACCGCCTTATTCTCGTTCGAGCGGGTTGCCGCCGCTTTGCTCTCCGCCGCCCTATTCTCGTTCGAGCGAGTTGCTGCCGCTTTGCTCTCCGCCGCCCTATTCTCGTTCGAGCGAGTTGCCGCCGCTTTGCTCTCCGCCGCCCTATTCTCGTTCGAGCGAGTTGCTGCCGCTTTGCTCTCGGCCGCCTTATTCTCGTTCGAGCGAGTTGCCGCCGTTTTGCTCTCGGCCGCCCTATTCTCGTTCGAGCGAGTTGCCGTATTCCCATCGGCTTTCGGCTCAGGTGTCTTGGTCTCGGGTGCCTTGTTTTTAGCTTCCGCACCATTCGCGGCTACTACTCCCTTGCCGGTGAACTCTCCCGGTTTGGATGTTGCAGCGACTGGTGGCTTGCCATGATTCACGGACGCCAATAGTTCGCGGTTCTTGCTGGCCGACTCTTGATGTCCTGTTTGTGCGCTCGTGGCCGGGGTATGTCGCTCATGGGCTGCGGTCTCTTCGGCAGCAGTCGGTCGAGCGGTCGTTCCTCCGGTCCCGCCGTTGTAGCTAACGTTGCTTCCCGCCCTATCGTTGATTACGGCTTTTTCGTAAGTGTTACTGAAATTGTTTACGTCCAGGTTATTTACCGAACGGTTGTAGTTAAACGCTCCATTGTTCCAATATCCACCCTCATAACCAAGACCACCGTAGCCGTAGCCGTAGTTGACACCACCGTAGAAGCCGATGGTGGGACCCCAGTAGCCGTCATTCCAGGCATAGGCACTACCACCCCAGCCCCAATAACCGGGAGTCCATAGCACGCCAACGGCAGGCGGCTCGACCCAGGTACCCGGCACCCAGAAGTACCCTTCTTCTCCGTAAGCCCAGTAACCGGGCGTCCACAAATAGCCGCTCTGGGGACACATCGGTTGCGAGTACGTCACCAGTTCGGGCGGAGCAATGGTAATCGACAAGCCTAACTGCGCGAATAGGGTGGCTGGCATGGCCAGCATCAGAAGAGCCAGAAACAGAAAGCGGATAGTACGCATTTTGACGACCTTGCCAAATCATCCTTCGATTGCCCGTTTGTATCTCTAATGTTGCTGCGGGCTGCGCGGACTGAACGGCGACCGGTATGGCAAGGATTCCATGGCGGTGCGGTCAAGTCTGTACACTACAGCTCACTATCGGCGGACGTTCCATCGGAATCGAATTCTCCGATTCTGACCAGAGCGATTGTCCAAGTTGGGTCCACCCGCCTGTTAACAATGCGGCATTTTCTCGACGCGCCGCCAACGAAACTGGAAGTCAGGCTAAAAGGCATATGCTTCGACATGATTCGAACTGACCGGAACACGCGCACCGGTTTCGGTCTGCAATTACTTTTGCCGAAACCCTGTCGAGGCCGACAATCTGCCCGGGGAAAATACCCTGCTCTACAATCTGGGAAACCGCTCGACTAAAGCCCGTCAGAAATCAGCGGCGCCATACTCGGCGCAAAGGGTCCTACCCCACTCCGACGAATTTTCCGCACAACGCCCCGGCTCCTGCGGTCAGCGCCATGGCGAGCGCCCCCCAGAAGGTGACCCTTATTGCGCCTATGGTTACGCCGGCACCACCCACGCTAGCCGCCAAACCGCCTAGAAACGCGAGGAACACCAGTGAGGTTCCAGCGACCAGAGGTGTCATATCCGAGGCCGGAGCAATGACGGTGACCATGAGAGGCAAGGCCGCGCCCATGGCGAAGCTCATCGCTGATGCCATGGCGGCCTGAATGGGACGCGCACGGAAGGTGTCGGAGATGCCGAGTTCATCGCGGGCATGCGCGCCAAGAGCGTCTTTGACCATCAACTGATCGGCGACCTGTTTCGCTAGCGATGGGTCGAGCCCTCGAGCGACGTAGATTGCAGTCAGTTCCTGATGCTCACCCTTGTTATCTGCTTGGAGTTCCACGCGTTCCAGTGCGAGATCAGCCCGTTCCGTATCCGCCTGCGAGTGGACAGAGACGTACTCTCCGGCGGCCATTGACATAGACCCAGCTACCAGCCCGGCGCCTCCTGCAGCCAAGATGTTACTGTAAGCCGCATGGGCAGCCGCGACGCCAAGCACCAGACTTGCTGTCGATAAGATACCGTCGTTCGCGCCCAATACTGCCGCGCGTAGCCAGCCCGTGCGTTCTGTCCGATGCCGTTCTCTGTGACGCTTGAACATTACCTAGGACCTCTCGACCGCAGCCCGCACAGCCGACCGAACAAAATGGGCGCCGGGTTCGGCAGATGAATCGAGGGGCTTCGAATCTGTGCTCTGAGAATGCTCATCTCTATCATCTGTGCCTGGGTGTCAGCTCGATGATGGCAAGGTTTCTGAAAGGAGGTCTTCGCGACATAGGGAATTGAGCTGCTCCTGAATGTGTCGCCACAGGCAATAAGCCTCCCTGCTTTTCAAGAAGTCTTCCGGCGGCTCGGCTTTCACCCTTGCTGCCCCACATCGCTCTCCTGCATCGCCCGTTCTACCTTCGTTTTGTCACCCAGCCGATTAATGTTCCTGCGGTGACTCCTACTGCAAAGGTCGTCGCAACCGTCAGCAATAAGTGCCGCTGCAGCCGTCGAGTCGTGTCATCCAAGATTTCTTCGGCGGCGTCACCACCCTGTTTTGCGGCGCGCCTCACAACTTTCACCCCCTCCTCGATTGCATCGGCAATCGCGCTGGTTGCGCGAGAGGCTTGGTGAGCGGACTCGGCAATGTGATCAGCGGTTTTTTCCACTACGGTCTGTGACATGATCCCTCCGGTGTGTTGATTGCATGACAATATTGTTGGTCTTTATACTCTGACGGCCCTTCCCGCGTGATACGGTTGTGAACTTTGCCGGCGTTTCATTCCGCGTTCCCGGAGATTTTCAGGAGCGCCTATCCTGACTCTCCTTCACCTCGTGTAGCCCTGCCCCGTGGCGCGATGTTTCGTGGTTGGGTTTCATGATTCCTCAATACGTTTGTAGCGAATTTCGAGTGTGTCTCCGCCACTTTGCCAGAACAGCGGTGTCGCGTAGGGTGCGCGACTTCTTTCATTTCAAGGATGGTCTACAGAGCCAACGTGCCTGGGCATATCCTTATGAATCTTCAGTATCGGATTTTGGGGTTCGGAAAGATGGTCAGAATTGATCGTTATTTGGAGTTGGATGCCGACGACACCGGTCGAATGCCTGCCACAAGAAGGCGAGTAGCCGCATTCCGGGCCAGCGCTCGCGCAAAACGAACAAAGTAAAGCTTCCGGACGCCAATCGCCTGGCCGAACGCGGAAAACGAGGTCTCAGTTCGTTCGGACTTTACGAGGCACAGTTCGCAAGCTTGATCGGGGCTGCTTTCTGCAGCTTGGACTCCATGCTGGGTACGGCGTACGAAGGGCGAGGGCGCCTCCGCTTTCTCCGCTGCCGCTATTTCCATTTCTCCTCGCCTTCAACGATCGAGATATAGCGATCGATAGGCAAATCGGTGAAGCGTTCGACCAGCGTGCTTGGCTTGGGCCACCGCACTTCAATCCAGTCCAGCTTCCTTTTCTGACCGACACCCAGCACTATGCGGGGATCGTGGGAGGAAAGATAGCTGCCTCCAGCGATTTTCATGGTGCTGCGCTTCAGGTTCCCTGCCTGCCACGTGATGCGCGCCCCGACAGCGTCGCGATTACACTTCTTCCCCACCAAACTCAGGCCCAACCAGTGGTTCTTGCTGCCGACGTTGTTGCGTAACAGGACAGGGGGCCCATCGTTGCAGGAAATCAATACGTCTACCGCCCCGTCGTTGTTGAAGTCTCCTAGTGCCAGACCCCGGGCGGAGAACGCTTGCGAAAATATCGGGCCGCTTTGCGCGCTAACATTTTCAAAGCGCTTCCCCGAACCATGAAACAATAAGAGTGGCTCTCGGTAGCTTACATCCCGGTGAAACATCTGAATCAGATCATCCGGATTGCCATTGGCCAAGAAAAGGTCCAAATCTCCGTCGTTGTCATAGTCAAACAACTTCAGTCCCCAGCCACTCATTAGGCGCGTAGCCTTTGCGACGCCGCTGGACCAAGCCTCATCATCAAAGGTCTCATCATGGTTATTCCGGTAGAGAGAATACATTTCGTGATCGATATTGGCGACGAACAAATCCATCCAGCCATCCTGATCAAAGTCGGCCGAGTCTACTCCCATCCCGGAGCGCGGACGGCCGGCCTCGCTGTAGGCAATGCCGGCTTGCGCTCCAATTTCCTCGAATTTCCCCCCGCCGCGGTTCGCGAACAGAAAATTCTGGACCGTATCGTTTGCCACGAACAGGTCCATAAGACCATCGTTATTGATGTCAGTGGCGACTACCCCCCACGCCTTCCCGAAGAAGTTGCCGATCCCCGTCACCTTACTGACGTCCGAAAAAGTTCCGTCGCCATTATTGTGGAAAAGCCAACTGGGCATCGCTTTGTAGAGACGGGGAATGCAATAGCCAGCACTATCGCCGGCGGCACAGGGAAGATTCTTGGATTTGTCGAAATCCACGAACCGACAGACGAACAGATCGAGCCGCCCGTCATTGTCGTAGTCGAACCAGACGGCGCTTGCCCCCCAACCGGGCGCGGCCACGCCAGCCTTATCGGTGACGTCCGTGAATGTACCGTCTCCATTATTGTGATACAGGATGCTCTTACCGTATTGCGTGACATATAGATCGGGGAATCCGTCGCCGTCATAGTCGCCGACGGCGACTCCTTGCCCGTATCCCCCGCCGCGGACGCCCGCCTGATCGGTCACATCCGTAAAGGTGCCGTCGCGATTGTTGCGATACAGCGCGTTTCGCAACGGCGGACTGGGATCGTAAAAATCACACTTTCCGCTGTTTACCAAATAGATGTCCATCCAGCCATCGTTGTCATAATCAAGGAACGCGCATCCGGAACCGGTGGTCTCCGGGAGGTACTTTTGAGCGGAGTGGCCGGCCATGTGTTGCCAAACAATTCCGCTCGCGGAGCTCGGGACCTCTTCAAACGGGTATTGCGGATTCGCCACCACTTGCAGCAAGGCGGGGACCGAAGGGAGTACAAGACTACAGGCTGTCGTCCACAGAAAGCCCCGGCGGGAGGTCGGCCGTGATCGGCGGCTATCGGGCAAAAGTGAACCCTCCATTCATCGGGCGGTGGACAGCCACAACCTGGTCGGAATCATTGCTTGTCATCTTGCGGTCGCGGCGGCGTAGTGCTCTCGGCGGGCCGGTCCCCATTTCCAAGGAGCCGCTTGTGGATGGCGAACTCTTTTTCACCGTCCTGCCTACGACCTACGCGGGTATATGCGGTCGCGAGATTGTAATGAGCATCGGGATTGGTTGGCTCCAGTTTGACAGCCGCCTCCAAGGCCGGGAGCGCGTCCGAGTAGCGCTTGAGCGAAATCAGCGAGGTCCCGAGGCCGAGAAAAGCCTCCCCAAAACCTGGATCAAGCTTTACGGCGCGAGAAAAGTGGGCGACCGCTTCATCCCAGAGTTGGTTCTGGCGCGCGAGTTCGCCGAGGACATACTCGGCCCCGGCATTCGAGGCATCGATCTCCAGTTCTCGTTGAAATTCCCGTTTGGCATCGTCGGAAACAGTGGGAGAAGGATTTGGTTGGGAAAGCAAGAGTCTTCCAAGACGGAAATGGATGCCCGGAAAATTTGGATTGTGCTCAAGAATGCTGCGATACTCCTTCTCGGCATCGGCCCACTTCCCCTGCATTTCGTACGACTCCGCCAGCAGTTCGCGTGCCTGAGGCGAAGATGGCGCTGTCTGCGCGAGTTCTTGCGAGGCCCGGGTGGAGAGATCAGAATAGGCATGAACCTCGGCATAGAGAACATCCGAATCCCGCGGGAACTCTCGAGACATCACTTGGAGAAAGTCGATCGCGGCATTGGCCTGGCCAAGCGTCATCGCGCAACGCACGCCATCCAAGCTGACTTTTCGTAGTAGCTCCCTGTCGGAGACTTGCCGAACCGTTCTTCTGAGCACAGACAGTGCATCCTGGCAATGACCGCCTTCGGCAAGAGTAGTGGCTTTTTGGGCGGCTGCGGAAACATCTGGAGAACGTTTGCTACTGGTTTGCGCCGTCTCCCGGGGGTTAAGAACCAGAAAAAAAAGCGTCACCAGCACGAGACTTCGGGGCAGGAACATATGACGGAATCATAATTGAAAGGAGGGGCAGGCGCCCACCGCAGCGCCTGCCATTCCTGGTGGTACGTCAGAAATAGAACTTCAGCGCGAACTGCAACTCGCGTGAATCCTGGGTTGCACTGCTGACGCCGAAAGTTCCGGTGCAGCAGCTATCGTTTGGCACCGCAAAGTTCGGATGATTAAACATGTTCAGGAAGTCTGCCCGAAACTGGAATTTCATCGATTCGGTAATCGGGAAATTCTTCTGCAGGCTGACATCCGCGTCGACGTATCCAGGTCCAATCACTGGGCCTTGTGCCGGGCAGTTTCCAAATGTACCCGGGGCGGCATTGGAGAATGAGCTCTGACCGAACCACTGGATTCCCTCCCCCGGAATCACGTTCTTCGGATAGCTTACGGGGCCATTGCAATCGGGCCGGTTTTCGGGACTACCCGTTCCGGAGTCGCTGGCACCGTACAGGGAGAGAGGGAAGCCAGTATGCCAGGAAACAATCGGGTTGACGGACCAATTCCCAACCACGGCATTCACCGCCGTTGGCAGGCTGCCTCCGAATTGTTTGCCCCGACCGACGGGCAACTCATACACCGCGTATGCGCTGATTACGTGCTTCGTGTCCCAATAGCATTGGGCGTAATCCCCGTTCGGGTCATAGAGGTTCTGCCAGTAATTGCCGGATGGGCCCGCCTGCGTAGTGGTGCCCCAAGTGCCATAGTAGCCATCATCATTGGTCATGCATTTCTCGTAAGTATAGGAAACTTGGCCTTCGAGTCCGTGCCCATAGCGTTTCTGAAGCACCATCTGCAGCGCGTTATAGTTCATATTGCCGACCGAAGCAGTGTTCTTGACGTTGCCAAATCCGTTAGGCCCATAGGTCACCGCAGTCGTCGTGACCCCGTTGATCACAGTACCAATCGGATTTTGGCCGCCAATGAGCGGATAGGTTACCGTGCCATTGGGTTGCAGGTCACCTTGCGATAGCCACTCGGGAACCATCAAGTGGGTGGTGCGCTGGCCAACGTAGCCCACTTGCAAAGTTGTATCGCGGGTAAGCTGCCGTTGGATACTCAGGTTCCACTGGTCAGCCACGGATGGCTGAACCGTCCCGCCCCAAGCCAGCATCGTCGCCCCAATGAAAGGGTCACCGGTTGGCGGAGCCGCTGAACTAAATGAGGATTCGGTGTTATAGCCGCTGCCGGTCGCCACATTATTCGCCTCCACCTGCGAGGGAGTGAAGGGCGGATTCTGCGTCAGGCGAAGATTCGTTCCCGTGCCCTCCAGATACGACGAGATGGTGAAGGCTCCGCGAATCACCGTATTCCCGCCCCAATTGCGGGGACTCCAGGCAAAGCCGAATCGAGGTTGAAGATCCGGCCACCCATAGTCGCTCTTGTACAGGCCGCTGCTAAACCCGTTCGAGCCCACCACACCGCTCGGCACCGCCTGGTTTCCGATGAACTGCAACGCGCCAGTCTGAATATTCACATTCACCTGGTGATTGCTAGTTTCGGTCCAGGGAGTGCGGGCTTCATAGCGGAGCCCCAGGTTCAAGGTCAACGTGTCCGTGATTCGCCAGTCATCCTGGACAAATCCGGCATAGAGCCAGTCGCGTTGACGCCATCCTCCCGAACTGGTCCCTCGGCCTACATCTTCCGGCACACCCAGAGCCCAATCCGCCGATGGATCTCCGCCAACGCCGTTCCCGGAATAATTTCCTCCCGGTCCGTTCCCGAATAGCACGGCACCCAGTTCGCCGCCATTGCCACTGTAAAAAACATTGATGTTGTAACGATTCGTCTGGAAGCCGGTTTTCGTGATGTGCCGCCCGTGAGTATAGATAAGCACATCCTCAAAATTGGTCACGGTGGAGGAGAATTTTTCCGTAACACTTGCGGCACCGAGATTGTTCAACGTCCCCACGCTGATGTTGGTAATCGACCCACCCGCGAAGCCAAACTCGGGAAGGCCGGTGATCCCGTTGGGGTTGCCGTTGTCGATGCCGATTTTGTTCCCCAACTCTCCCACCGAAGGATCAAACGTGGTCAGTCCATGGGGTAATTTGATGTAATTCTTCCCAAAGCGCGCTTCATTCAGCAGGTTGGAAGTAAACGAATGGGTCCAGTTGAGAGCTCCGTTTTGGAGAAACGCCTGGTTTACCGTGTTGCCCAACAAAGCCACCGAGTTCGTAGCCGGGTCATTCTGGTCGCCCTTCGAATACCGGGCAAAGATATGGTCGCGGTTGGACGCGTTGTAGTCCACCTTGATGTCACCCTGGTCGGAATTGTATTGCGTGGCGGTGGTGTTGATTGCCTGCCCGAAACCATTGGAGAGAGTGCTCAAAGACTTTGGATAGAGCGAGTTAGTGACCAGCGCGGTGAACGCCGGGTCAAGGTTCGCGCTGGGAATGATGTTCCCAGCAAATGCCGGCCTCAGCGCGGGGGCCAAAATCGAACAGGTTGCGCCCGACGTTCCGCCTGTTCCAGGGGCGCACGGGTTGTACAGCTGCGTACTCAGAGCACTGAAATTACCTGCGATTTCGGCAGGGGTAAGAACGGTAATGGTGGTGGAAGACGAAGGATGGTCGAGGCGCCCGCCCTGATAGTCGGCGAAGAAGAACAACTTATTCTTGATGATCGGGCCGCCAACGGTAGCGCCGAACATGTTCCATCGCACCTTGGGCGTGGGCAGAGGGCCGGTTGTGGGCAGCCCGTTCTCCCATTTGTCAGCGTTGAAGATATCGTTGCGGAAAAACTCAAAGACATCGCCGTGGAATCGATTTGTGCCCGACTTAATCGCGACGCTGACGATTCCCCCGTTGAAGTTGCCAAACTCCGCAGAAGCGTTTTGCGTGATCAGGTTGAATTCTCCGATGGCATCGGGAGACGGTGTGAAACCAAGGAGATTATCCGACGCCTGGTTGTTGTCGATGCCGTCCAGCAGGAAGTTGTTGGACTGCTCGCGGTTTCCATTAATATAGGGGCGCCCTCCTTCTTCTGCAGTATTGGATCCGAGGTTCATGCTGGCCGGATCGACGGAGATGGAACCGGGGGAGAGCAAGGTCAATTGCACATAGTTACGGGTGGTAAGCGCCAAACTGGTGACGGTGGCGCCATCGATGACGGTACCCACCTGGGCATTTTCTGTCTGCAAGATCGGAGCTGCGCCAGTCACTTCAACGGTTTGCGAAACCTGCCCGACTTTCATCTCGAAGCTGAGACGGGCCGTCTGGTTGAGCACCAGCGTGAAGGGCGGATAAACAGACTTGTCGAATCCCGTAGCCGTAGCCTCGGCCGTGTAGGTTCCCACCGGAAGTCGCAATATGGTAAATGAACCGGTGTCGTTTGTTTCCGCCTTCCAGACGACGCCACGCTCCGTGTCACGCGCGACAACGGTTGCGCCCCGAATCGGCGCCCCGCTAGGATCCACAACCGTGCCGACAACTGCTGCGGTGACTTCCTGGCCCCAAGTGAGTGGCGAGGTGTTCAGCCACACCAGGGCTAGCATCAACGACAGTGCAAAGGCGACTGATTTCATTGTTCTCATTCCAGAACCTCCAGGGGAAACACTTCCTGCCGCACGATACTAATACATACATGCTATATAGCAGTGTGTTTTCTCTCGTCAAGGAAAAAATACAAATTCGTCAAATCATTTTTTTGCTGCTATATAAAAGTGGTCCGTGTCAGTACTGGGCGCCGGCGCTTACGGAAAAACGGATATCCGCGGTTTCGTATTTACAGGAAACTGGATTTCCACAGCTTGTGACGTGAATCACACTGCTGGGGCTCGTCGGCGGATCGGATTTGATGATTTTTCGTATCGATTAGAGCTATATAGCTTTATTGTATGACTGACCCGGAAAACGCCTGGCCCCGGCACAATCGAGCTTTACTTTTTTGCTTTCGTCAGCTATATAGCAGAAGAGGTCCCTTTTGTTTTTCGGAAAAGGCACGTCCCCTAGGCAGGATTTTCTATGGCTGAACGCCGCCGCAACGGAATGCCGGCTTACCAGAAGATTCAGCGCGCGATCCGCCAGCGCATCGAAACGAAGCAGCTGAAAGCGGGCGACGCGGTCAGTTCCGAACGCGAACTGGCGAGAATCCACGATGTGAGCCTGATGACGGCGCGCCATGCCCTGGCTGGCCTGGAGCGGGAGGGCGTGGTCGAACGCCGCAGGGGGTCGGGGACGTTCGTGGCGCCGCCGCGCATTCAGTTCAACAAGCTCATGAGCTACACCGAGCAAATGGCCAGCCGGGGATTGACTCCCAGCTCAAGAGTTATTACCGCCAAGATTGTGGAAGACGAGCAAGAAGTCGCGGCGCGGCTGGGCTTGGGCGCGGCCAGTCGCATGGTAAAAATCGAGCGCGTGCGACTTACGGGTGATGAACCGTTCGCCATGGAGACCTGTTATTTGCCGGCGGCAGAGTTTGCCGGACTGGTCGATGCGCCGCTGGCGCGCGGCTCGTTGTTCTCCGCGCTAGAGCACGACTACGGCGTCGAACTCGCCTATGCGGACGAAGAGGTGGATGCTACGGTGGCCGAGGGTCGAATGGCGCAGCTTCTGGATCTGCGCGCAGGGGCGCCGTTGTTGCGCATACGCCAGGTCATTTATTCTTCGAAAACCAAACCGGTAATTTATGTCGTCGGGGTCTACCGTTCGGAGCGGCACTCGCTGTTTATCCGCCGGCTGCGGTAAGTCGGCAACTCCGCCTCGGATTTCAGACGACTTCCGGCACCACGAAAACAGTGCCCTGATACGACCGAGCCCGGCTTGTTCCCCAAACCGGGAAGCCGCACCCCTGCAAAAATAGAGTCAGAAGCCGAGTTTCCCTGCAAATGGCTAAAGCGTTCTCGTCACTTTGGAAAGAGAGCGGGGTTGATCCGGATCGAGTCCTTTGGCTTCTGCCAGCAGGGCGGCAAACAGCTGGCCGGGGATGATGTAGGGGATGGGCGCGAGAAACTCGGTGATCTCGGCCAGCATGGGCACGACGCGCGAGCTCATCCTTGCCAGTTCCCCGTCGGACGTGATCGCCACGGTTTCAGCGCTCAGTTCCTTCAGGCGGTGGACAAGGGTCTTCACTCCGGCCATCATGGGTCCGGGCGAAGCAAACAGGATCACCGGAAAGCGCCGTTCGATCATCGCGAGCGGACCATGGAAGAAGTCCGCGGTCGAAAATCGCTCGGCCACGACGTAACAAGTCTCCATCAGCTTGAGCGCGAGTTCATAGGCGTTTCCATAGAGAAGACCGCGTCCTAACACAACGCAGTTTTCCATGAAGGTATAGCGCTGAGTCAGTTCGCGAATGGCCGCTTCCTGGGCAAGGGTTTGTGCGCAAAATTCAGGAATGCGGTCAAAGCCTTGGGTGACGCCGGAAGCACCCGCGAGCGCTTCTGCCAGCAGATAGAAGATCATCATCTGGCCGGTAAAAGTCTTGGTGGCCGCGACCGATCGCTCGCGCTCGCCGTGAATGAGCAAAGGCACATCGACGGCGCGGACCATCGACGAATCGGCTTCGTTGGTGATGCCGATGGTGAACGCACCGGCCGCACGCGCCTCCAGCAACACATGATTGATGTCCTCTCCTTCCCCCGACTGGGACACACCGACGACCAGGGCGTGATCAAGACGCAACTTGGCGCCATAAAGGGTGTAGATCGAAGGCGCGGCCAGAGAGACCGGGATGCCGGTGGCGATTTCGAGCAGGTAGCGGCCGAACTGGGCGGCGTTGTCGGAACTGCCCCGAGCCACCAGGATGATAAGCCGGATGGATCGCTGGTGTAGCGTTCCTCCCAGCTCGCGGATCTTGCCACGCTCTTGCTGCAAAATACGGGTCAAGACCTCAGGTTGCTGCCGGATTTCCTCGAGCATCAGTGACAAAGCTGGCTCCTTCTCCTCGCGAAGTCTCGGACTCCGCTCCTCAAGGTGGCTTTCATCGCAGGCCCGAAACCGGTCCGTTGCGAACAAGTCTTCTATGCGAATATATATGAACTCAATCCTGAGTCGGAGGCCGCATCGTGCGTTCCATCGGGAAGTCCGTCGTAATTTTCCTGGCCGCTTGGATTATGCTGGCGGGTGCAGGGGCACAGCAGCCTGCCCAGGATTGCGCGTCTCTCCAGGAAAACCTGAAGAAGATGGAAGCCCTCCGGCGCGACTGGCCGAACCTCGCCAAGTATCGTGACGACGACGCCAAACTCGGGCCCCCGGCAAAAGGAGAAGCGCGCGTGGTGTTCCTCGGCGATTCCATAACCGAGATCTGGCCGATCTCCAGCTCCTTCCCCGGCAAACCCTATGTGAATCGCGGGATCAGCGGGCAAACCACTTCGCAGATCCTGCTTCGCTTTCGTCAGGACGTGATCGCCCTGCAGCCCAAGGTGGTGTTGATTCTTGCCGGCACCAACGATATAGCGGAAAACACTGGTCCGATTACTCTCGGCGCGATCGAGGATAATCTGAAGTCGATGGTCGAAATTGCCAAGCGAAACGGAATCCGCGTGGTCGTAGCTTCGCTATTGCCCGCTGCGCGGTATTCCTGGAGGCCGGACCTGGCCCCGGTGGAAAAGATTCGCACGCTGAATGAGTGGATCAAAGACTATGCCACCAAGGAAAGGCTGGTCTATCTCGATTATTACTCAGCCATGGCAGACGACCGGCGAGGTCTTAAGGCGGAGCTGTCGGAGGACGGCGTTCATCCGAATAAAGCTGGCTATGCGGTGATGGCGCCTCTGGCGGATAGGGCAATCGCCGCGGCGGCGTTCGATGCGGACTGAGCGTCTTGTTTCTCGCAGCAGCGGATTGGGGGGATGGCGCTACGAGCGACATGCCGCCGGCAGTCGGATTGAGTCGCAGCGGGTACAAACTTTCGGGGAGGCGATCATGCGAAATGTTCTTCTGGGATGGGCTACGGTTCTGCTTAGCGTAACGCTGGTTCTTTCTCAATCTCGTTCTTCGAAGCCCATCTCCGCGTTTGACCAGCAACTCATCGATCGGCAGAAACAGTTCCTGCTTGCCACCGAGAGCAATAATCCTGCCGCGGTCGACAGCTCGATCGCCGACAACTTCCAGGGGATCGGAACCAATGGGGACTTCTACGACAAGAGTGAAATCGTCGAATCCGCCCCCGGGGAAGCCTACGATTTCCGCGTCGTCAAATTGAGCGATGCCGCCGCCGTTGTGGCCTACAACCTGATCGTCCCGGGAGAGCGCCCTCGCTATCGACACGTGGCCGACACCTGGGCAAAAATCGACGGGCAGTGGAAACTGATGTTCCGGCAGAGCACGCCCAACCTTTGGAGCGCAAACGATCTGGACTAGCGCAACTCATGGCCGGCAACCAGCAGGCCGCAGGCAGGCCGGGACGATGAACTTGCTGGTTTTCGATCCCGCCTGTTAGTCTCGCCATTCATTCAGCGAAGATCATAACCCAATGAAAATCACAAAGTGGATCTTTCTCGCCTGGGTTGCCTGTTTGCCGCTCGCTTCTCTGGCTCAGGTCAACGACGCTGTCGGTGCGCTGAAACTCTTGCCAGCCCCGAAGGAGATTCGCCTCACCGAAGGCAGGCTCGTGATCAAGCCCTCGACCACCATCATCATCAGTAGTTCCGAAGACCGAACCGCGGCCGAGACGCTGCAGGAGGAGATTCAGGACCGTACCGGGATGAAGCTGTCGATCAGGACAGCGCCTCCCGCGCCGAAAACCTCGGGCAACATCTCGCTCGGCCGCCTGACCGATCGCGGATTGCGATCGGATCTCGAAGCACTGGGAGTAAAAACCGGGGACGACAACGGCGATCACGATCCGGATAGACCGGACCTCGAAAAGCAAGGGTATGTCATTCACGCAAGCGAGGCGGGAGTAGCGGTGGCGGGACGCAGTGCCCAAGGGTTGTTTTATGGCGTGCAGACGCTTCGGCAATTGCTGCGTCCCGAAGGTCCGGAAACCAAGACGCTCGCCATTGCTTCCTTGGTGATCCGGGATTGGCCCAGCATGGAGTGGCGGGGGGTGAGCGACGACATCAGCCGCGGCCCCATCCCTACGCTCGCCTACCTGAAGATGCAGATCCGTACACTGGCGGAGTACAAGATCAACCTCGTCGGCTTCAACATGGAGCACGTCTTCGACTTCCGGTCCCAGCCGCTGGTTGCACCGAAAGAAGCGGCGCTCACTCCCGCCGAAATCAAGGAACTGGTGGAATATGCGGGCAAATACTACGTTACGCTGCTGCCCGAGCAGCAGGCGTTCGGACATCTTCATCAGCTTCTGAAGTACGAGGTCTACTCCGACTTGGCTGAAATGCCTCACGGACACGTGCTCACACCCACAAATCCCGGCACGTACGATTTCATTCGCCAGGTTTACGGCGAGATCGTTCCGTTGTTTCCCGGACCGTTTTTCCACATTGGCTCCGATGAGACCTTCGAACTTGGTCTCGGCCGGACCAAAGATCTGGCGGCGCAGCAAGGGCTCGGACGGGTCTATCTCGAACACCTCCAGAAAGTGTTCGAGATCATGCAGCCTTATCACAAGCAGCTGATGTTCTGGGGCGATATTGCGGTGAAATATCCCGAACTGCTGACGATTCTTCCCAAGGACATGATCGCCGTGCCCTGGGACTACGACCCGAAGCCCAGTTATGAAAACATCATCACACCCTATACCCGAGCCGGCCTGCGCGTGGTGGTGGCGCCGGGCTCGGGCGACTGGCGCGTGATCTGGCCTGATCTTGAAAGTGCGTTCGTCAACATCCGGAACTTTGTTCGGGACGGACAGAAAAACCGCGCCCTCGGCACTCTCAACACGACCTGGAACGACGACGGTGAATCTCTGGTCGACATGACTTGGCCCGCCCTGGTGTTTGGCGCATCGGCGAGCTGGCAGGCGGGCGAATCGAGCATCGATGATTTCAAGCGCAGTTATGACTGGGCCTTCTACCGCAATGACGATCGGGACGCGACTTTTTCCGCAGTGATTGACAATCTCGATCGGGCCCATACCCTGCTCGCCAGCGTTAAGCTCGACAACGCCAGTCATGAACTCTTCTGGTCCGATCCTTTCAGCGAGGCCGGCGCCAGCATGGCCGACAAGGCGCTGCCGGTGACGCACGATCTGCGCCTCGCCGCCGAACACGCCATCGAATCACTGATGCGCAATCGCGCCCGGGCGCAGCTGCACGCCCGCACGCTCGATGACCTGTTGCTCGCCGCCTGGCAGCTGGATGCGCTGGGCATGAAAGTGCAATTCACGTCGGAAATCAGCCGCTTCTACTGGGACGCTTATCAGAATCAGACTGACCGGACACGGGCGCAGCAGGATCTGGACGAAATCGTGGACATCAACGGCCGGCTGGAGAGTCTGCGCGACGCCATCACCGAGATGCGCGGTATGTACGCCGAAGGCTGGTCGCGCGAGAACCAGCCTTACTGGCTGGATAACGTTCTGGTTCGCTACGACCATCTGGCGGCGGAGGTGCAAGCAAAGATTGTTGCCGTGCAAGCGGCGCAACAGCAGTTTGGCAGCGCGAAAACGCTGCCCGCTCCGGAACCGTTGGGATTTTTCCTGAAATGAGTTGCGGTTGCCGAGAAAAGCGCCATTGAAACGAATTAATAAAGGTGGTATGAACGTGGAACGGCCGTGCTCGAGAATGCGTCAAGGCCTTTTGCTTCTCGTCTGGCTCAGGAAGATGGTGCCTTCATGAAAATGTTCCGGCGATTCCTCCCATTCTCTTTGCTGACGCTCGCCATCGCCCAGCCGGGCATGGTGCCGACTCAGTCGCCGAAGTTCGCCTTGCGCGATGGCTGGGCGCTGCAGTCTTCTGCACAAGTGACGGCCGCCGGAGAGGCGATCACGAGCGCAACCTTTCATGCGGAGAACTGGATGCAAGCCGATGTCCCGACCACCGTGGTGGCGGCGCAGGTGAAAAACGGTCTGCTGCCGGACCCTTTCTACGGGATGAACTTGCGGCAATACCCGGGTCTCGGCTATCCCATCGGATCTAATTTTTCGAATCTTGCGATGCCCCCGGATAGTCCCTATGCCGTTTCCTGGTGGTACCGCAAGGAATTCACCTTGCCCGCAGCCTACGCGGGAAAATTCGTGTGGCTGAACTTCCGGGGCATCAACTACCGCGCCAATATCTTTCTCAACGGAAAGCGGATCGCCGACTCCAGCGAAGTCGCCGGCGCGTGGCGGACCTACGAGTTCAACATTACCGACGCCGTACAAGGCGGAACGAACGTTCTCGCTGTCCAGGTATGGGCTCCGACCGAACATAGCCTCGCGATCACGTTCGTGGATTGGAATCCGGCGCCGCCCGACAAGAACATGGGGCTGTGGCGGGAAGTGTATCTGACCACCAGCGGACCGATCGCACTGCGGCACCCGGCCGTGCTCTCGCGCGTGGATTCGCCGGCAAACGACGCGGCCCAGTTGACGGTAACCGCGCGGGCGATCAATGCCAGCGATCACCCGCTTAAGGGGACGCTCCGCGGCAGAATTGAAAATATAGAGTTTGCCCAACCCGTCGAACTCGCGGCGGCAGAGTCGAGAGACGTCGTGTTCTCGCCCGACCGCTATCCCCAGCTCAATGTTCGCCATCCACGGCTGTGGTGGCCGGCGCAGATGGGGACGCCCAACCTGTACGATCTGCAACTTTCCTTCGAGGTAAACGGCGAGGTTTCGGATCGGTCCCGTACCAAATTCGGCATCCGCGAGATCACCTCCGAAGTTTCCGAGCAGGCGCCCGATCGCTTGAAACGCCTGTTCAAGATCAACGGCAAGAACATTCTCATCCGGGGTGGCGGCTGGACGCCCGACATGATGCTGCGGCAAACGCCGGAGCGACTGGCCGATGAAATCCGCTATGTGCGCGACCTGGGACTGAATACGGTCCGGCTCGAAGGCAAGCTTGAGACCGAGGAATTCTTCGAGATGGCCGACCAGCAAGGCATTCTGGTGATGGCGGGCTGGTGCTGCTGCGATTTCTGGGAGCACTGGGGAAACTGGAAAGACGAGGACTTCTCGATCGCCAAGGCATCCCTGCGCGATCAAATGTACCGGCTGCGGAGCCATCCCAGCATGCTGATGTGGCTGAATGGCAGCGACAATCCGCCGCCGCCGGACGTGGAAGAGATGTACGTGCAGATTGAAAACGAACTGCGCTGGCCGAATCCGACCCTATCTTCCGCTACCGCGAAGCCCAGCGTGGTCAGCCAGGGCAGTGGCGTCAAGATGAGCGGGCCGTATGAATATGTCGCGCCCTCATATTGGACGACGGACCCGCATCTTCACAGTGACGAGAGACCCTGCAACGAGGGTGGCTGTGGGGGCGCTTACGGCTTCAACAGTGAAACCAGCATGGGACCGGCGGTTCCGCCGATCGAAAGCGTTGCCCGCATGCTTCCGAAGGAACATCTCTGGCCGGTGGATGCGTACTGGAATTTCCATGCCGGGGGAGGGGCTTTCAAGACCCTGCAGGTATTTACCGACGCTTTGGATGCGCGCTACGGCAAGGCTGACGGGGCAAAAGACTTCACCGACAAATCCCAGCTCATGGCTTACGAAGGCGTGCGCGCCATGTACGAGGCGTACAGTCGCAACAAGTACACTTCGACGGGAGTCATCCAGTGGATGCTCAATAATGGGTGGCCCTCGATGATTTGGCATCTGTACGATTACTACCTGCGACCTGGCGGCGGATACTTCGGCGCGAAGAAGGCGTTGCAGGCGCTCGATCCTGTCTATGGCTACGACGATCACTCCGTGTGGCTGGTGAGCAGCCAGTATGTGGACGCGAGCGGGCTCAATGTGACGGCGCGAGTGTTCAATCTCGACGGAGGCGAGAAGTTCTCGAAAACCGCTCGACTGGATGCGGGCGCCGACAGCACGGTGAAAGTTTTCGAGATCCCGCAGATCGAGGGATTCTCGCCGACCTATTTTCTTGACTTGCGGATTACCGACGGCGGCGGACAAGTAGTGGGATCCAATTTTTATTGGCTCTCCACCCGACCGGAAACGCTCGATTGGGCAAAATCGAACTGGTATACAACCCCGACCGCGTCCTACGCCGATTACACCGCGCTCGCGCAGCTGCCGAAGGTAAAGCTGACGATAGCAACCCGCAGTGAGCGCAATGGCGAAGACGAAATCACTCGCGTCGTTCTCGAAAATCCCAGCAAAACCGTGGCATTTTTCGTGCGCATGAAGCTCGACAAGGGCCACGGTGGTGAGGAAATTCTGCCGGTGATTTGGCAGGACAATTACATCTCTCTCGCGCCCGGCGAACAGCGCGAGATCTCCGCAACCTACCGTGCCAGCAGTCTGGGAGGAGCGGCGCCCGAGGTCGTGGTAAGCGGCTGGAACGTGGAATAGCTAGCCCGGAACGCCACCGTGCCGAGCGAAGCGCAGAGGGTCAGAAAGAGAGCGATTCCGAAGCAGGCAAAGGGACCACGTCTTTGATTCCCTGCCCTTCGGTGATGGCGTAGAGCTTATCCGCGGCGAGAGCTCGAAAACTTTCTGTCTTGCCGGCTGGCCACCTCACTTCCACCCAATCCATGGTGGTCGCGGTTCCGAGGCCGAAATGAAGGCGCAGGTCATTTTGCGAAAGGTAACTGCCTCCGCCTCGGACTTCGTCAAACTGGGTCACTCCCCCGGCATGAATCGTGATGCGCGCACCGAGGGCGGCACGGTTGCTGGTTGTGCCCGCTAAACGAAACAGGACACGGTGGTTCGGAGTTTTATTGGTGTTGAGTAGCAGCGAGGGCGGCTCCCCCACGTTGAGCACGACGATGTCGACATTCCCGTTGTTGGCGATATCACCGAAAGCGGCTCCCCGGCGCGATTTCAGCGGCATGTCGGCCAAGCCCGCCGCCTTGGACACTTCTTCGAACGTGCCATTGTGCAGGTTTCGATGCAACAGCATGGGCTCGACATAGCTGGCGCTTCCTCGTACGTTGTCCATTTGCGGATAGACGTGTCCGTTGGCGACGAACAGATCGACCCAGCCGTCATTGTCCATGTCGAAAAAGGTCGTGCCCCAGCCGACCGTGGGCAGGCTGGGCGGGCCGAGGTTGGACTGCATGGCAAGGTCTTCGAATCCCCGCCCCGCGTTGTGATATAGCGTATTGGGCTGGTCGGCAAATGCGGTGATGAACATCGAGAGGCGACCGCTGTGGTCGTAGTCACCCCAGGCCACACCCATCGAGCCCAGCGCCTGCCCTTCCCCGTTCAGCGCAATGCCGGCGACCATGGCTTCGTCCGTGAAGGTGCCATCGCGATGGTTACGATACAAATGATTGGGCGTGGCGTCATCAGCCACGAACAGGTCGGGCCAGCCATCGTTGTCGTAGTCTCCCCAGCTCGCGCCGAGTCCATAGTATTTGTCGGGATCGTCGACCCCGGCCTTCTTCGAGACCTCTTCGAACGTGCCATCGCCGCGGTTGTGGTAGAGCAGATCGGTCTCGCCTTCCATGCCCCAGGGCCCACACTGCACGGGCGCACCTTTGAACTGGCAGAACTTGCTTGAGCCGAACGCGGGCAAGTCGTTCATGTCGACGTGGACGTAACGTGAGACAAACAGATCGACGAAACCGTCGCGGTCATAGTCGGCCCAGGCCGCGCCAGTGGAGAATCCGCCGCCCCGCACTCCGGCCTTGTCGGTCACGTCTTCGAAGGTGCAATTGCCTTTGTTGCGGTAGAGCGCGTTGCCCCCATATCCGGTCACAAACAGATCGAGGTTACCGTCGTTGTCGAAATCGGCGACGGCGACGCCCATGCCCCAACCTTTGCGGGTAAGGCCCGCCTTCTCGGTGATGTCCGTGAACTTGAGGTTGGCGTCTTGATGCCAAAGGGTCACGAGAAGGTCACCGCCGTTCTGCTTGTAACGGTCGACGGTGGAACCGTTGACCATCACGATATCGAGCTTGCCATCATTGTCGCAGTCGAACAGGCCGACGCCGCCGCTCATGGATTCGATGACATAGTATTTTTCGCCCGAGGAGATGTGGGAGATGGTGAGGCCCGCCTGCTGCGCAATGTCGCGAAAAACAGGAACGGGAGCGGCCGAGGATTTCTTGGCAACACGTACGGAGGGGACTCGCGCGGCGGGCCCCATCGGGCCTGGCGGGGGGTCTTGGGCCGCCAGCCGGCCGGAGCAGGCGGCGGTCACAACAGACAGCAAGATCACGGTCCTGGTCGCCCACATGAAAAGTGATTGTAGTCGTTCAACGTGGTTGAATTTCTAATGAAAAAGCGGGATCGTTTCGCCCGCCGGGAATTCTGTTTGCCCGAACGCTCCCCCTTAGAAGATGAATTTCACCGCGAATTGCAGTATGCGTGGAAGGTGGGTGCCGCTCGGACGAAAGATCGGATTCGGGGTGCCCCCTAAGCCCGCAGCGCCGGTCGCACAGGAGGGATCTCCGGCCGAGTTGTTCGGGCCGCCATAGCAGCTGATCTCGTTGGTCGCGGTGCCCAACCCCGCGTTGTTGGCGGCGGAACCGGAATCTCCACCCAGGTAGTTGTATTCCACGTGATTGAACACGTTGAAGGCCTCGGCACGGAGTTCAAAGTACTTGCTCTCGCGGATGGGGAAGTGTTTCATCAGGGCCATATCGAAGTTCGTCCGCCACGGATTGCGCAGAATGTTTCTTCCGGCATCGCCAAAGGTCAATCCCCTGGGGTCGGCAAACGCCGCCGGATTGAAGAGCAAGGGGCCGTAGCCGTCGGCAACCAGGTTTCCCCCGAAGGCGGCGCTCGTGACGCCCGCCCTGGGGTCGCCAATGCGGTCGGGGTAGGAGCCCGCGGTCGCGATCGTGTTGGCGACTCCGGCGTTGTCGCCCGTCACCCCGCCAAAACCCAGGTTGTAAACGCTAAACGGCGTTCCACTTTGCACGACCGTAATGCCTGACCACTCCCAGTTTCCGAGCACGATATGCGCCAGACCCTTTTGCTTGAAAAAGGGCTCGTCGTAAACATAAGCGAGGCTGATGTTGTGGGTCTGGTCGAAATTGGAACTGGCGCGATAGGCATTCAGGTTATAGGAGTTCACAAAGCCCAGGTCGGAGGCGTCCGAGGAATCGTCAATCGAGTGGCTGTAGGTGTAGGCGAAGTTCAGTTCGAGTCCCGCGAAGTTATGCCGCAGCGTGGCCTCAAACGCGTTGTAGTTGGACGATGCGGTCTGGTCCTTGCGGGTAATGCTACCGATCCCCGCATAAGGAGCATAGAAACTCGCCGGGGAAACGCCGGCGTTATTGGTGACGCCGCAGGCCACGGCGAGATTGTTCGCCCAACTTCCCGTCGTCTGAACGCCATTCACGATGGCCGTGGCGTTGACGTCGTTCGGATCGTTGTTGAAATTCACGGTGGCGCAATCCGCCGGCGAAATTGGCTGGCCAACGCTATAAGGATTCTGCCCGGTGTAGGGCTGGATTTGGTTCGCCTCGTACTCCCGGGTGAGGTGAACGCCCGTGGTGCCGACATAGGAAACCGTGGCCACGGTTCGCTTGCCGAGATCGTGCTGGAGATCGAAGTGCCACTGCTGCACATAGGGCCAGGTGGCTTTGTTCGGTATCGAAACAAATGACAGCGGCGAGGTGGACAGTGGACCGGCTCCAAGCAGCGAGGGATTGAGGCTGGCATAGCTGGTCAGCGGCGTGGGAATGCTCGAGATCTGGGTATTAATGTTGTACTGCTCGAGCGACTCGGTGTTGGCCTCATTGCCATTGGTGTGTTCAAAGAAGATGCCATAGCCGCCCCGAATCGCCCACTTGCCGTCGCCCCTGGGGTCGAAAGCAAACCCGATGCGGGGGGCGGGGTTGATCCAGTGGTTCGCCATACAGCCTTTGGGGACGCCGGCGGTCACGCCGCAGTCTACCCATCCGTTGTAGGGATTTCCCGTAACCAAACCGGTTGAGGGATCGATCCCGCTCGCTCCCGGAACGTAAGCACTGGGGTCGAAATTCCACGCCAGATTATTCTCCTCGCTATACTTGCCAAAAAAACTCATCCGCAGACCGAGGTTCAAGGTCAGGCGCTTGCTGGCGTGCCAGTCGTCTTGGAAATAGGCTTCGTAGATGTTGTATTTTTCATGCATCTTGTACGCGGCCTGCTCCTGGGTGAAGGTAGCGATATTGCCAATCAGCAGGTCGGCGAAGGCGTTTCCGGTGGTGACCGAGTTGGCATTGTTGAACATGGTCACGCCGTTGACGCCGACCGAAGGTTGCGGAATTTCGTTCTTGTGAGCATCGACCCAGTAAACGCCGAACTGCAGGTTATGCGTGCCCACGATCTTGGTCACGTTGTCGCGGAAGGTAAACGTGGGGTTGGAATTCAAGGGGCCTTCCGGGACGTAGCCGGGGTCTTCAATGAAGCCGGCGGAGTAGATGCCGCCACTGACGCCTACGCCGGGAGCTTCACCCTGATACGGGATGCCGCTCGGATTATTGGAATTGTTATACAGGCCAAAGCTGTTCGGGATGCCGCCCCGCTGCCAGGCTCCGGTCAGATTGGTCGAAATGTGATCGGTGGTATAGCTGGCGACGAAATCGTTGAGCAGCGAGGAAGAAACCGTGGCGGTGAGATGCGCCACCATGCTGACCCCGGGATTTTTGAAATTCGTGCCGATTGTGGGGAAGGCGGTGCCATCGGTCCACAGCGGAGTGGGATACGCCTCCTGCCAGGAATCGTGGATATAGCGGAAGCTGGCGCGGACCTTGTCGGTGAGGTTGTGATCGATTTTGAACAATTCCTGGCGCCAGTACATGGGTAGCGAAGGGCTGGCGTTCCAGGTGTTCGCGCCGCTGTTCGGCAGCGGGATCATGCTCAAGAAGCCGGCGACCACCGGGCCACCCACAGAATCGCTCGCCACTGGCACCTGGTCGCCCGGAAACGGCAGGCCGGTCTGGGGATTGATGGGACAATTGGGGATGGAAGCGCCGCTGCACACATCGGTGAAGTTTCCACTGCGCTCGGCGACCGAAGGCACGATGGTGGTCGAGAAGGGTGCGGGCGTGATTTCACGGCGCCATTCTTCCGACCAGAAGAAAAAGGTCTTTTGCTTTCCGGTATTGTAGTGGCCGGGAACAAAGACGGGGCCTCCGATGGTAAAGCCGAAATCGTTTTTCTTGTAGGCCGGCACATAGCCGATAAATTCCTGTTGCGCATTAAAATCGTTGTTGCGCACAAACTCGTACACGTCACCGTGGAATTGACTGGTGCCGGACTTGGTCTCGACCTCGACCGTACCCGAGCCGCTCTTGCCAAATTGCGCACCGTAGTTCGAAGTCAGCACTTTGGCCTCGGCGATGGCGTCAATGCTGGGGTAGACGTTGAGTGTCGTGTTGCTGCCGTTGTCCAGGGCGTCGCCACCATCGATTTCAAAGTTGTTGTATTCGGTGCGGCCGCCATTGACGCTGAAGGCGACGGTGGAGGGGCCTGGTTCGCCTTCATCCGCGCCGCTTTGATTGCTGACGCCGGGAGAGAGCGCGACCAGTTGCGTGAAGTTCCGCCCGTTCAACTCAAGCTGGCTGATTTCTTTGCCGCTGATGGTGTTGTTCAAGTCGGAAGACTCGGTCTCCACCTGGGCCACCGACGTGCCCTCCACCATCACCTCGGTGCTCGTCGCGCCCACTTCCAGAGCCACGTCGATGCGCGACTTTTGGGCAATATCCAGGGCAACGCCTTTGGCCACGAACCGCTTGAAGCCCGGGGCCGTGACCGTGACCACGTACGAAGCGGGCGCGGGGAGGGCGGGAACGGAATATTCGCCGTCCGAGTTTGTTTTGGTGTTGCGGTCGATGCCCTTGTCCGCATTGGTGACCGCGATCTCGGCGTTGGCCACACTGGCGCCACTCGGGTCGCGAACCGTTCCGGTCAATGATGCTGTGTCCTGAGCGCTCATGAAAGCCGACGAAAGCGCTAACCCTGCCACCGCGACTCCCCAAAGCAGTCGTACTCTCATCTTGGGCTCCCTCTCGGCGATTCGACGCGGAACTACCTCAATAGTGGATAAATGCCTTTATTAAAACGTATCAATACTGCTTCAGGTGTCTGGCACTGTCAAGCGAAAACGCGCCCGCGCGCGTCGCTCGGGCGGGCTACTCGAGGCTGCGCGTGGACTCGCGCACTATGAGCTCGGGAACGATTCTGCGGTGAATGGCACGGATCGCTTTTTTTTCTAGACCGTCGTTGATCGCTTCGAGCACCACAGTTGCGGCGGCGGTTCCCATCACTTCCATGGGTTGGCGCACTGTGGTCAGCGCCGGAGAATAGATCGCGGCGGGTGAAACGTCGTCAAAACCCACGACCGAACACTGCTCGGGAACTCGAATCCCGGCGTTGGCGAGAGCGCGAATCGCTCCAAAGGCCGTCATGTCGTCGAACGCCATCAGAGCGGTAAAGGGCCGGCGGCGGCGAAGCAACTCCTCGGTCAACTTGTAGCCACGTTCGAAGCTGGAGAACGGGTCTCCCGATTCCGGAAGGTCGACGATGAGTCGGGGATCGAGCGCCAGTTGCCGTTCGCGGGCCAGGGTGCGCACCCCGCGCCACCGCGGTTGGGTGTCGGACAACTGACGTGGGCCGCGGATAAATGCGATCTTGCGGTGACCGAGAGAATATAGATGTTCGAGCACGGCGCGCGCGCCCGCAGTGTTGTCTACGATCAACGAACTGATCTTGTCGTTCTTGAGTTCGCGACCCACGATCGCAGTGGGAATGTCGTGCTTCTCCAGATCGGCGAGAACCGCGATGTCGACAAAGAGCCAGTTGGCTACCACGACCAGACCTTCGATACGGCGATCGAGCAGCATCTCAAGATAGCGCTCGAAGCGGGTGCGCTCGTTGTGCACATCGGTGAGGATGGGAAGATAAGAGGACTGGAAGAGGGTGTTTTCGATGCCCCGCAGTACCAGAGTACAGTAGGGATCGGTCATGTCGAAAACCATGACGCCCACGGTGTGGCTGCGCCGTCCACGCAGCGAGCGCGCGAACAGGTTGGGGCGATACCCGAGATGCGAGACGGCGCGCTCGATTCGCTTCTTGGTCGTGTCGGGAATGTATCGTGCCAGGGGGGCATTGTTCAGGACGATGGAAACCGTAGCCGGAGAAAATCCGCTGCGCTCGGCCACGTCCCGGATGGTGACCGTCGCCGGCTGTGACCGCTTGCGAGCGGCTGCCAGCGGCGAGCGGCGGGGTTTCGCCAGCCCGACATTTCGCGTAGGCTTCGAATCGGCGGATTCCATGGACTCCTTGAATTCAGGCTGCTTGCTGGCGGACACTACAGGACAATGAAACCAGTGTCAAGCATCTGCCTTGTGCTGGCGCTCCCGTGGCTACTGGTTGTTCCAAGCGGTTCGCCTGCTCAGAGTGCGGCGCCGGCGAAAACGGCGGCGGCCGAACGGCAGCCGGCGGGGGATCCGCGGCGAGTGTTTGCGGCAGGAGAAGCCGCGCTGCATGCGGGCAAACTGGATGAGGCGGAGCGCGACTTTAGGCAGGTGCTGGCGGCCAAACCGGACGTAGCCGGAGCCTACAGCAATCTCGGAGTCGTCTATATGCGTCGCCGGCAGTGGCCGCAAGCTCTCGCCATGCTGCGCCGAGCCCAAAAGCTCGAGCCGGATCTGGCGGGAATCCGGCTCGACATTGGATTGCTTTACTACCGGCAGAAAAATTTCTTGGCAGCTGTTGAGCCCTTCGAGTCGGTGCTGCGGCAAACGCCAGAATCCTATCAAGCAAGATACCTTCTGGGCCTTTGCTACTTTTTCAATAGCCGATGGGCCGATACGGTTGCGACCCTTGAACCGCTGTGGGAGCGGGTGTCGGACTCCGATCAACTGAACTATCTTTATGTGCTCGGCCGGGCGGCGGAAATCTCGAAAAACTCCGCCCTGGAAGAAAAAGCTTATGCGCGAATGACCGAGATCGGGCAAGGATCGCCGGAGTTTCGCATGATTGTCGGCAAAGCGCACCTGAATCGCGGAGAGTACGACGAGGCCGCGCGCGAACTGGTAGCTGCCGCAGAAGCCGATCCTAAACTCCCACTGGCGCACTATTACCTCGGTATGACGTACTTCCGGCAGCAGGACTACGCGCACGCGCGGGTTGAGTTTCGGCGCGATCTCGCCCTCGAGCCCGATGCTGCCTTCACCTACGAGCAGTTGGGGAAGGTCGAATCCAGACTGCAAAACGACGGCAATGCGGCCCAGGATTTTGTCCGCGCGATCCAGCTTGATCCGGGACTCGTGGAATCGCGCATGGGGCTGGCCACGATTGAAGAACGAAAGAAACAGTATCCTGCGGCGCTTCGACAACTGGATGAAATCATCCGCCTCGACAAGGGCAATGCCCGCGCTCGCTACCTTCGCGGGCAAGTTCTGCTCCACATGGGCCATGAAAAAGAAGGTCGCGAAGAACTGGCCGTGGCCACCACGATGCTCAACCAGCAGCGAGCCGCGCGGCACAAGGAATTGGAGGGAGAAACGGTGCCGAGCCCGGAACTGGAGCGGGAACCCGACTAAGTTTTCCTGCAGAAAGCACCGGGCGAGGTCGATGAATCCCGCCGCGCGACGCGCCAGATTCGCCTAGCTGCCGCGGGACTCGATTGCCCTTTTCGCCGTCTCCTGCCTCGCAGCGCCTCCGTCACCTGCCAATAACGATGTTACCTGCGGGGGAACAATTTGCTCCGCGACGGTCATCCTTGCACTGTGCAAAACCACCCAGTACACTCGAGGAAGTGTTATATCAACAACTTGAGACCGTGGTAGCGCGTTGGCAGCGGACTTGCAGCTCCCAGTCAAGGAAGTCGAATCCCTCCCGCCAAGGAGACTGCCATGGAAACAACGCCGATTGCCGATTCCAGGTTTTTATCGCTCTTGGCACTGGCGGTTGCTTTGTTGTTTGCCGTCGGGGCGGCGTGGGGCCAAGGTTCCGCTTTGCCGGGCAGTCGCGGGTCTCAGCCATCGGCTTGGCAGTCGGACAATGAGAACGCCCGGAGCGCGACTTCAGGGGAGTCATTCAGCGGAAGGATCATGAAATCCGGGAATCGGCTTGTCTTGCGGGATTCCGAAAATCTAACCACTTATCAACTTGACGATCAACAGAAAGCCCATGACTTCCTCAACAAAAACGTGAAGGTCACGGGGGTTCTGGACGCCTCCACCGGAACGATTCGCGTCCGCGCGATTGAACCCGCCTAATCCCGCCGGAATGGGATGCGGTGAGGCGGACATCCCGTGGGGAGGGGACGGCGGACCGAGCTGTTCTGGGTTTCCCCAACCGAATGTTCATTTTCGAATTGGAAAGCACAACCTGTTTGAATTCTGCCGCATCGAAGAGCGGGCAAAGGACTATGCATGCGATTGCTGAGTGTTCGGCTGATTGTTTCCTTAATTGTCGGCATCACTCTGGTCTCATCCGGTTTTTCCTACTACGAAGTGTTGGGCGAGAAGCGCGTTCTGCGCAGCGAGTTAGAACGCCGCGACGAGATACTGGGGGAAAGTCTGGTCGGCAACGTGGAACGCGCCTGGAATACGGCCTCGGATACCCCTTCTCACGACCACGTTGCGAACAATGAACTGCAGCAACTCGTGCAGCGCTTCGGAAACCGAGAGCGACTGCTGGGAGTGGCCATCTACGATCGCCAGGGAGCGGTGGTAGCGATGACTCCGGAACTGGCGAAAAGCCTCGCGACCAGTCCGCCCGCGGTGTCCCAGGCGATTGCCCAAGATCGTGGCCAGAGTTCGTTCGTCCGGCTGGGAAACGTGCCGGTTCATGTCCTGGCCTTGCCGATTCGCCGCCAGAATGAAGTTTTGGGCGGGCTCGCCGTGGTGCACGATGCGAGCTACATACGAGCTCAGAGTCTTCTCGTCTGGCGCCAGACATTTTTCCGGGTTCTGGCCCAGGTTTTCCTCATTGTTCTGATCACCTTGTTGATTATCCGCTGGAGCATCACCGGGCCGATCGCGCGCGCCGCGCTGTGGATGCGCGCACTGCGGACGGGAAAGGTCTCGTTTCGCCAGGAAGTTCCCGATCTTGCCATGTTCCGGCCCCTGGTTCGCGAATTTGCCACCATGGCAGAGAGTCTCAGTCATGCCCGCAACGCGGCGGAAAACGAGGCTCGCCTGCGCGAAGCGGGAGAATCCCTATGGACCGCGGATCGTCTCTCGGTACAACTCCGAGCTCGTCTGGACAATGGCCACCTGTTCGTCGTTTCCAATCGCGAGCCCTATATCCATCAACGAAACGGGAAGACGGTCGAGGTCGTGGTTCCACCGAGCGGTCTGGTTACTGCGCTTGAGCCCGTGCTGAACGCGTGCGATGGCACCTGGATCGCTCACGGCAGCGGCAATGCCGACGCTGAGACGGTGGATGCAGCGGACCGACTACGCGTCCCCCCCGAGGATCCTCGCTACAGTTTGCGGCGCGTGTGGTTAAGCAAAGAAGAAGAAGAAGGTTATTACTACGGCTTTGCCAACGAGGGGCTCTGGCCACTCTGTCATATCGCACACACTCGCCCGCTTTTTCGAGCGGCTGACTGGCAGTACTACCAGGATGTCAACCGCAAATTCACCGACGCTCTCCTCCATGAAATCGAAAATGTCGACAAGCCGGTGGTGCTCGTTCAGGACTATCATTTCGCGCTTATGCCGCGGATGATCAAAGAAAAGCGACCGGATGCGCGGGTTGCCATCTTCTGGCATATTCCGTGGCCGAACCCGGAAGCCTTTGGCATTTGCCCCTGGCAGCGGCAACTGGTGGATGGTCTGCTGGGCGCCGACCTGATTGGATTTCACATCCAGTCGCACTGCAACAATTTTCTGGAGACCGTGGATCGCGTGGTCGAGTCGCGTGTGGACTGGGAGCATTTTTCCGCCCTTCGCCAGGATCACCGCACCCTGGTGCGGCCTTTCCCGATCAGCGTTGCCTTTGCTGGGGACGAGGCAGCGGAAAGCAACAACCATGGCTTCAACTACCTGGAGCGCTCGGCGCTGCTGCGGAGTCTGGGAGTGGAAGCGTCGTTGATGGGAATCGGAGTAGACCGCGTCGATTACACCAAAGGAATTCTGGAGAGATTCCTGGCGATCGAGAGGTTCCTCGAGAAATATCCGCGCTACCAGGGAAAGTTCACGTTCGTGCAGATTGGAGCGCCCAGCCGTACGCACATCAAGCGCTATCACGATCTGCTGGCCGAGGTGGAAGCCGAGGCGGAGCGCATTAATTGGCGCTTCCAGGGGGGCAAGTGGAAGCCCATCGTATTCCTTAAGCACCAGCACAGCCATCGGGAAATCGAGCCCTACTACCGCGCCGCTGATCTCTGCCTGGTAACTTCGCTGCACGATGGAATGAACTTGGTGGCCAAAGAATTTCTCGCCGCGCGAAACGACGAACAGGGCGCGCTCATCCTGAGCCAGTTCACCGGAGCCGCCCGCGAACTGCGCGATGCCCTGCTGGTGAACCCCTACGACATTGACCAGACAGCGGAAGCCATCCGCGCCGCTCTCGAGATGGAACCGGAAGACAAGCGATTGCGGGTGCAGCGCATGCGCAAAGTCATCAAGGAACACAATATCTATCGCTGGGCTGCAAGCCTCATTACTGAACTATGCGAAGTGCGCCTGGATGCACCGGAGGACGTGCAGGAGAGATTGCGCGCCCGGGCGTCGGTGGCATGACTCGCCCGGGAAGGATGGGTTCGTGCGATCAAGAAAGAGAGTAACGCGTTGATTTCGGACGTGCGTTCTCAACTGGAGCCGTTCCTGCAAACCGTCGCGCAGGCACCTTGCTCGGTCCTGTTCCTCGATTACGACGGAACTCTGGCCCCATTCCAAACCCGACGCGACCGGGCATACCCCTACCCGGGCGTAGAGCCGAGCTTACAGGAGATCGTGCGCAATGGTCGAACCCGAGTGGTTGTCATCACCGGGCGCGACGCGAACGACATTGTTCCCCTTCTGAACATCCACCCGCTGCCCGAAGTCTGGGGAATCCATGGAATGCAGCGCCTGCGCAATGACGGGAGTACGGAGATGCCACACCTGGATGAACGAACACTCCATGCCTTGTCGGATGCCGAGCGATGGGTCGCTGCGCAGCGGTTGCGCCATACCGCGGAATTCAAGGCCGCGGGCATTGCCGTTCACTGGCGAGGGTTGAACGAAACCGACGCGGAAGATATTCGCTCTCGCGTGATGCTAGGCTGGCGCCCGATCGCGAAGTGCAGCGGGCTTAATCTCCTGGATTTTGACGGCGGCATCGAAATTCGCCCGCGCCAGGCCGACAAGGGGACTGCTGTTCGCCGTTTCCTCGGTGTACTCGCCGCCGCCACACCCGTGGCCTATCTGGGCGATGACAGCACCGACGAAGCCGCCTTCCAGGCCATGCAGGGCCGGGGCGTGACCGTGCTGGTGCGTCCTAAGCGGAGGCCGACGGCAGCGCAATTCTGGCTGAAACCTCCAGAGCAACTGCTCGACTTTCTCGGGCTGTGGCTTAAGCGATGTACCGAACACGACGCTTTGAAGGGCAGCGCATCCGCAGCGACGATCGGACAGTCAGGGTGACCCCGGGGCTCCCCAACCGGGTTCGCGGAACCTTTTTTCTGCCATACGTCAGCGCAGATGCTTCAACGTACGCCCTCGATCGGCGAGCGTCGGGATGGCGGTTAAGGTCGTGAACAGCAGAACCTAAACACGGCCTAGGAAAAGCAAAACGCTCGCCGCTGCTCGAATCTCCTGGTGGGAATTTTCCACATCAAGCGTGCCCGTGTCCTCGACGCTTCCAGCCAGCTTGACCGCAGTTAATCCTCGACTTCAGCGCTGAAGATCGAACGCGAATTGGGCGCTAAGGATGAGATTGCGAACTCGGCCGCCAACCTGGGGGAGATTGCGCGCGTGGAAGGTGATATTGCGGGAGCGCGAAAAACGCAGGAACAGGCGCTCGCCATTCGCCACGAACTCGGAGATGATGACGCCGCGACGGAGGACAGATTGGCCCTGGGACTCATCGCGATCGATGAGGGAAATCCAGCGCAGGCGATGACCGATGCGCGCAGTGCGGTGCAGGAGTACCATTCGGACAAACGCGTCGATCGCGAAGCATCTGCGCACGCGCTTGCCGCCCAGGCACCTCTTGCTCAGGGCCAGCCCGGCGAAGCGCAGCAAGCAATCGATGCCGCGGAACATCTTTCGGCCAAGAGCGGATTTGTTGCGACGCGCCTGTCTCTGGCGATCACCCGCGCCCGCGTCGACGCCGCGCTCGGGATTTCCACTTCGGCCATGAAGAATCTCGAGGCGGCCCGTCGCAGCGCTGGCATTGCTGCTCTGGTGGCGATCGAGTTCGAAGCAAGATTCTCCTGGGCGGAGGTCGCGCTGCGGTCTGGTGAAGCGAGCTCCGCACGTTCCGCGCTCAAGACACTTCAAGAGGACGCACAGGCGAAAGGGTTTGGGCTGGTTGCCCACAAAGCTGCGCCGCTTGCCGCTTCTGACGTGGGCCTTCAACCGGGCAATTTCGACTAGTACAATCCCATTCGATTCATTTTCCTGCTGAGTAATGCGGAAAGCGCATGCAAATTGTCTCCAGAGGCGCAACGCCAATCAGCTGTCTTCTCACGGGCGATCCCAATGAAAGCCGGCATGGTCGTCCTCCTTGCTTGATTACGCCTTGGTCTCCCGCATGCGCTCGGTAGCGGGTTTCCATCCTCCATCGACGAGCATCAGTTCGAACTCGGCGGCTCCGAGACGGCGCCGCTTCACGTCCTGATATGCCGGGCTCCTGTACCAGCGCCTGGCGATCTCCACGGAAGGAAACTCAAATAGAACTATTCCCTTAACCACATCCCCTCCTTCGAGCACCTCAAATGGCGTGTATGCCGCAAGCGGCTTGGCGCCATACCCTTCGAACGACGGCGCGACGTTGTTCCAGTAATCCTCAAGGCGGCGGCGGTCGGTTACGCTTCTGCAGATAGAAATAAGATAAGCAGCCATGATTTTCTCCTTTCAGGTGATGCCTCTCGAGGGGGTCTTTTTCTCCTTCTTCACGCTTATGCCGAAGGGATGAACAGTGTAGCGCAGCGGCGCCAGGGCAGATTGACCATAAAAATCGCCATGTCACTCAAAGGACCCGGGGTCAAAACGTGCACTTGCCTATTTTCTCGGTTATCCGACCGTACAATGGTAGGGGCACCGCGAAGCGGCAGTGGTCATAGCAAGAGGGTCGAACACTTCACCGATCTTCCTAAATGACATGTCTGACTTGCCACGACGCTCACGCCCCTCAGCATGATCTCTCGGTGCTCTCGCAGCAATGTCTGAGTTGCCACAAACCAGAAACCCCTACGTTCCCAAAGCTGGGCCACCAGGCCGCAAGCAACTGCATTGATTGCCATATGCCGAACCAGGAGACGAATCTTATATCGTTTTTAACTGGAAGGGTACGAAGGCCAAGCCGCGGGTGCGCAGTCATTGGATAAAAATTTACCCAGCAACGCTTCAGTCCCAGTGACACGACAAAGTCCGCACCGTGCTGGCGCCCAGGCGTCGGGCTGTAGCTGGTCCACTTCAAAAATGGGTAGCATAGCGTGGCGACGCTGTACGGGCGAAACGGGAAGGACCCCGAACTGCAGATTGGACGAACGATTAGGAGAAGTCGGTTGTGATGAAAATCGTTCTTAAAACATAGCGTCTTAAGTAATTGCGCATAGTCTGCCGGAGGACGTCGTTGCGAGTGGTCCAGGTTGCGAATTCGGATTCAACCGCGCGGATGACGTCTTGGAGCTTGTCGAAGTAGCGATTGTGTAGGCAACGACGGCGGGTGAGTTTCCACACGCGCTCGATCGGATTGAGTTCGGGACTGTAGGGGGGAAG
>JBEKPJ010000047.1:0-57327 GCA_049520935.1 Terriglobales bacterium
AGGGCGATAACGCCAAAGCGAAAGCCGCCTACCAAGACTTCCTTACTCTGTGGAAAGGCGCCGACTCCGACATTCCCGTCTATAAACAAGCCCAAGCCGAGTACGCCAAGTTGCAGTAGGGCCATACATATCAGACACAGTCCCCCGTGCCAGAATCCATAGCGAATCGTCCATTGTGTAGTTGGCGGATGATAGGCAATCCGCAGGGTTAGTTGGCGATAACAACGCGCTGCGTCAATTGGCTGTTTGAGGTCGAGAGAAGAAGACCTCCGGAAAGCAGACCCACGATTGTGGAATTTACGGTCTGAAAATGCGAAGCTGGCCAGTCGGCCAGCATCCGGCAACCGCACTGGCACCGCCACTTGGACGGAAAACGCCCAACCCGCGTTGTTGAAGCAATGCACCAAGTCGCGGCTAAAACGACGGAATGCCGACAACCCGTCAAACTGAATTAAACTCGCTTCGTTAAGTCTTGGAACGGCGGGATCGCGCGGGTTTCAACGACCATCTTGGTTTGATTCCCGCCGATTGCCAATGACTTTGACGGTTTGCCACTTGGGTTGGCGGCCCACACGGAACCGATGAGCGGGTGCGGTACGAGGCCGATGGGTGTGAGGATTTCGTAGGCGTCGTGCTGTGCAATGTTTTGAGCCAGCGCTCGGTAGATTTTTTGAATTTTGGGCGTGTTCCAGTTTGCGAATAGATTAGAGGCCGCCTGCGGTGTTTTGGCGAAGAGGACGATACCGGTGGTGGCTCGGCCCAACCGATGGACAGGGTTTGCGTTTGGGGTTTGCTTTTGCACCAAGCGCAGGAGGGTGTTTTCCATGAAGCCGCCGCCGGGGAGGGTGGGCAGCCCGCTGGGTTTGTTGACGGCCAACAGATGGGGGTCATTAAACAGGACTTCGAAGTGCTGAGGGGAGTCTGGTTCTATCCAGGGGGGACGGTTCCAGACAAGGGTTTGGCCTAAAGTGACCGATTCGCTTCCGGGGGCGGTAACGCCGTTGAGGGTGACTTCGCCGTTGTTCAGTCTTTGTTGCCAGGCTTGTGGGGTTGAGTGGGGGTAAAGGCTTGCCAAGTGGGAGAGCAGGGTTTGTCCATGGTATTTGCTGCTGATGATCGTGGTGTAGGCATAGCCCCCGTTGAGCATGTAGTTTGAGTGTAAGCTATGGCATCCGCGGCAGGAGTTGCTGGGGTTCGAGCTGTTCGAGCGACACTGGATTTAGGCTCCAATCCCGACCCCTTCACCTTTTTCTCATTAACCCCAGTAAATACGCTGCTTTTCAGAGAGTTGCCGAAGAACTGCTCCGCTCGCGTGTGAGTCGTTTTATCCCGTCCTATTGCGTCTTTTTTTGCGCTGATGGGCAGAGTTCGGGCAGAGAACGACGCTATCTTCCTTTGGGGGTTTTGAGTGCGAACGCCTGTTAACAGCAGTGTAGCGGACGGGAGAGACCGGGTGTACGATTAGTGCCGCTCCTGAAGCAAACATAAGGACGTTCCGCTTTATGCGACCTATATTGCTCACACTTCGGAGATCCGGCGCTTACCAGCGCCATGCCGCCATTCCTGGTATTCGCCGCTGTCTAATCTGTAGCTTGGAGAGAGGCAATTGTCTCCCCGGCATGAGGCGTGCGAACCATCTGCGGGGGGACTTCCTTCACCATGGGTGGCCGTGAGTCTGGTCTTAGTCGCGGTTTCCCCGGCAACTTCAGACTTCATCGCCACCTTCTTAACGTAGGAATAGTGCTGTAACCGTGGCTATCGTTTCGCTCATTCAGCAAAGAAAACGAACAGATGCTCGGATTGGTGATAGAGGTTGCGATCCACTGTCGCTGGGGGCCCGGACGAGGAATGGTCCGAAGAACATTACACAACGGAATCGGCGTCGAGGAGATCGCCATGGATCTCCTCCAAGCGCGTTTGTCGCCAATTTCTGGATCGCCTACCAACCACAACTCGGTTCACAAATGCCAAAGACGAAACCGGGGATCAGGTGACGTAGTCAGACTATCTGCATTCATGACGAAGTGAGAATGTGTTGTCTTCGACACCACTGGCAGTCCCGCGACCCGCATTCTCGGCTGCGGCCTGGTTCAGCGTCCGCTTACTTCAAACCGCACAGGCCTTGCTATCGCATTGACGTTCGGATCGTAGTATTCATACACGCGCGACGCGAATCCCTGCGCATGAACCGGGTATTTTGCTCGCAGGCGGTACCGGACTACGAACGAATCGCGCGGTGCAATTGAATCAAAGTAGAGGATTGCCTGCGCTGCGGTCATATTGAACTTTTCCAACCGTCCGCTTTTTGCGCCCTCGGTTTTCTCCACCATCCTCTGCAAGTCTTCGCTCAGCAATTCGAATCCTGGCGGAATCCCCAGATCCACCATCACCATTTTGGCCGTCTTATCCAGGTTGTTGCGGATTTTCGCTGTCCCCGTCACTACCTCGTCCTGGGCCAGCCGCGTGCGATCGTACGTCACTTCGATTTCCAGCGGCTCAGGCGTTGCGGCATGCTCCCAGGGAACAAAGTAATGCCCGGCGATCTGATAGGCCAGTCCACCTTCCCCGGAAAAACGAATCTCAATCGCGTCGTCGCGGTCCGCATTCATTTGCGGCAGAACGAACTGGTGGAACAGATCGTTATTCTCTTTGTTGATTTCGAGACTTGTGACCTTCTTTCCATTGAGCAGCACCTCTGCTGTTCCTCGGGCTTCGCTCCTGCTTTGTTCGGAGGCACTGAGGAGCGCACGCAATGCCATGATCGTCGCTTGCGTCGTCCCCCAATTACCGCTGCCATTCTTCTTCGAGGTAATCCACGCGAGCGACTTGCGAACGACATCGGCGTAGCCGCCGGCCTTGAGAAACGTCTGCAATGCAAGCCCTGTTGTCTCCACTTCCGCGCTGTCGCCGGTCGCATAGACGCCGGTTTCTTCCGCCGACCACCATACGAGGCCGTTCCTCTCCGATGCCGCGTCCCTCAGCAGCTCGAGGGCCCGGCGCGCCAGTTCCGAGTCCTTGCCGTTTTCTACAGCGAAATTCCCAACCACAGCGAGGGTGTACGCGTCCATCTTGCCGTCGAGATGTTTCTCGACAAAGTTCCTGGCCTTGTCGATCGTCTCCCCTTTGTAATCAGCCGACTCCAGCGCCCACGCGATGTAGGCTGTGATGCGCACCAGATCCGCGTTGAAGCGGTTCGTCGCGCCTTCGTTGATGAACTGCGTGTCGGGCCTCCAGCTTCCATCCGGCTGCTGCTGCCGCACCAGCCAGTCGCGCGTGCGCGCAATTACTTGCGGGTCCACGTCGTAAACGTTCGCCATGTCGTGGAATTCCATCAGCCCGTATGCCGTGAGAATCTTGTTGGCCGGAGCGTTCCCGAACCAGGAGAACCCCCCACCCGCCACCTCGAAGGTCAGGAGTCGCTGGTAGCCGGTTGCGACGAACCCTTCCGCCTTCGCATGAATCTCCGGCGTCAGCTTCTTTGTCCGTTTCATGTAATCGAGCGCCAGCACGTTCGGATAAGTGGCTGACGAGGTCTGCTCGAAGCAGCCGAAGGGCATGCGCAGAATGCTGTCCATCCCCTCGATCACCTGGCTCAAAGGCCCGGGATAAAGCCGGACGAAAAGTTTGCTGGCATCCGGAACGGAAGCTTCGGGAAAGCGCACGGTCTGACGCACGGCCGAATCCAGCCGGCCGCTGAAGACGATCTCCTTGGCTTCTCCATTGGGCACAACTTCGATCTCGCGCACGACGGTGTCTTCGCGCTCCGACCCGCCGCTCATGCGCCCGGTGAGCCTGAGTGTGAACTTGCCGATCTTCTTCGCCGCGATGGTGAATTGCGCGGCGCCCACCTGCCCGGCGCCGACCGAGACGTTCCGATCATCCGCACCTTCCAGCGAGAACCAATCCTCGGGCACGAGTTTCAAATCCACGTCGCCCCCATGATTTGCATAGTTGTACACGGCCACCGGGATCGAGACTATGTCTCCCTGCGTCAGGGTCACGGGAAGATCGAGGTCCACAAAGAAATCCTGGAAGACCTTCAGTTCCGAAGATCCGGTTCCGAGGGCTCCCGCCTGCGTTGAGGCCAGCATCGCCATGCGCCACGTCGTAATCGAATCGGCCAGCGGTATCGCGATGCTCGCCTTGCCATCGCCATTGGTGAGTATCTCGGGATTGATGTAGAGCGCCTCTGGGAAGTAACTCCTGACGTGACCACCCGGCTCGCCCTTCGTCTTCACGTCTTCCCGAGTTTTCTGAGCGCCTTGGAGCTGCGTCGGTTCCGCGACATTGCGCCCGTTCAGCTTCAACACTTGAGCGGCAGCCCCAGTGCTTACCGCATCCATTGTCGCTACTTGCGCCACCCCCGCTTCAACTCCCACCGTTTCATTGACCTGACCGACCTGCAACGTCGCGGAAAGAACTCCGCGATCACGGGCCGAGAGGAAGATCATTCGAACGCTGGTTGTGAATCCAGTCGCCTCAACTTGCACTCTGTATCGCCCCGGAGGCAATGCCGCGAAGGAAAACCTGCCTGCTGCGTCAGTATCGATACTCCGGCTGCTCCGGTCCCCAATGCCCTGAATTTCAACCCGTGCGCCCGAAACCACTGCGCCCGTCACATCCGTGACCGTACCGTCGATTTCGGCAAGACCATTCTCGGGGCCGACCCCGTGCTCCATCCGCATCGTGATCGTATATTCCGGTGCCCTCCAGGCATTCCATTGCGGCTGACTCGACACCCACGCGGTTTCAGGCTCCAGCCACACCGTAAGATCGTCCGCCGTATCAAACGTGCGGTCAGGGCCCGCGCTCCTCACCCGATACACACGGCGGCCTCCCTGCCACCATCCGGCAGCATCCATACGCAGCTCCGTATCCCACGCGTCGCGTGGCGGGCGGCCGTCTGAGTCTTTCAGTTCTTTAAATGCCATGACCACATCCCGTTTCCTGTCGAGGTCCGTCATCTTCGCCGCAAGCTCCCGAACGTAGTCTAGAAGCGCATCCCGGTAGCGCGTCATGGCATCGGCCTTTTCCGTCTCCGGCAACGCGCGTCCAGTCTCGCTTTCGAGCGTGTGCGCCACCACCGTTTCCGCGGCCGCAAAGAGCGCCCGGGCGGCGCGATCGTGCGACTCGTCGGACTCATCTACCGCCGATTCGACAATTTGCGTCGAAGACAGTGAATGAATTTCGTAGTGCGGCTTCATCAATTCCTGTTCAAGGTAGAAGAAGACTTTGGCGAATCCCGGCTGTTTCTCGGCGAGCGCGAAGACCGCCTGATCGACAATCTCCAGCCCCAGCGCGGCGCTGACGCCCTCGCCCTTTTGATTGGTCACGTGGAAATGCACTTTCGCTTCGCCGCCAGGCAGATAACGCGCGGCATCGGCCACGGTTTCGATGCGCAGTTCCTCGGCGGGCTGCACAAAGACCAGTCTTTGGTCTTCCGCCTCCCGGCCGTTCCGCCCAATCACATAGGCATCAATCGTCAGTGTCCCGCTCATTTGCGGACCTACGATCAGGTTCATTTCCGCGCGCCCGTTCTCGAGATCCACATCGCGTGTAAGAATCGTCTGACCATCGTGAACGAGATCGATGTACGCCGCTCCGTTCGACCGCGTCGACAGCACCGTAATCTCCATGCGATCGCCGGGCTTGACCACGGCATGCGATGTGCGTACCAGCACCTGGTCTTCTCCCGCGCGCGTCTCCAGGGTTACGGTCTCCGAAGCGCGATTGCCTTTCCGGTCGTCGGCGTCGACGCTGAGGATTCTGTTCTCGTCGTTTCCTGCAATCCGAATTGTGGCAATTCCGGCCTCGTCGGTCTGCACTCGCTGCCGGGCAGCGCCAGCGCGCACTGCGATGTCCGCTTTGGCGGGTCTTCCGTCCGGATACGATGCGAGAACAAACACCTCATTCTCCAGTCCCCGCACCAGTCGGCCGCCTTCGGGAACAGCGGTAATCAGCAACGATGCCTGGCTAACGGTAATCGGCTCGCCGCGCGTCTCCGAGTGCTCCGCCGCATCTTTCACCGTGGCCTCCACCACGACCGCCGCCGCACCATGGCGTTTTCCGTTGCCGGCAAAGAATTGGGGCAGGACGAAATCGAAGCGATAAGCGCCCCCGCGATCCGTGCTGCCCTTCGCCGATGCCGCTTCAAAAAGCTCCGCATCCATCCCCGAAGCCTTGATCGTGACCGATGCCTTGTCGACAGGCTTGCCGAAGAAGTAGTTCGCTCTTACGGCGCCGGTAACGTGATCGCCAGGCCGGTAATCGCGCTTGGGCTTGCCGTTGTTCGAGTCAAACTCGATGGCCACGCGGAACTTCGGCAATACGTACCGCTCCACACTGACCGTCAATTCGGCGGCGCTCGCCTCGCCCATTTTTGCGCGGATGTGATACGCCCCCAGATTCACTTCGTCCGCCAGCGTAAACTCCGCCGATCCCACGCCAAAATTGTCCGTCGCGGTGCTTTTGCGGAATACCTTGTTTCCTCGCGGATCTTCCACTTCGAAGGTCATTGCGCGCCCGGCCGCAGCATGTCGATCGGCGCGGTTCAGTACCAGCGCGCGTAAATGAATGGTCTGCGAGGGCTGATAGATCGACTTCTCGCTCGTCAGCAGCACAGAAAGCTTGTCTTCAAGCTGCACAGTCTCGGTGGTTTCCACGTGTCCTAAAGGCGTATCGGCCGAGAAGCGCACAGGAAAGCCGCCCGTCAAACCTTCGGGAAAATGAAAGTCCGCTGCGGAGGATCCCCGGCGGTCCAGGTCTCCGGCAAACAACAGTTTGAGCCCGTGATTGGGATCGAGCAGTTCAATCCGCACCGTTCCCCGTTTGACCATAACCGTGGTCTCGCCGGCGCGGGAACCGGTGACGATTACCCGCATGGCGGCGGGCGCTCCGCCGATATACGATCGCTGCCCCAGAACGCGCAGCACGGGCCGTTCGAGAATCTCGGACAAGGAGCGTATCTCCTCGAGATCCGGCGCCGACTGGTCGTTGTAGCGCAGCGTATAACGCACGCGCTGCCACACCAGTTCGTCCAACGTCGTCGGCTCACGGAGCACCATCCTCGCGTTCCAGACCGCGCTTCCTTCGGCTACGCGCTTCAAGTGCTTCACTTCGCCGAGGACGCGATCCTCGGGGCTCAGCAACTCCAGTTTCAGCTCCGCCTCGCCGCTCTGTGCGGCTTCGTAGGGCACAGAGAAACAAAGAGCATGGCGGAAATAGACGGCGGAGATTGTTCCCGACTCTGCGTCGCCAACGGTCGCTGCAAACAGCAGTGCCAATCCTGCGAGAGCTTGAAATACACGAGACATGGCGCGTCCCCCTCGCGGCAAGCGGCCGACGGCCTCGCCGCGCTTGTTTGTTCAATCGGAGTTCGCGCCTGATGGGGAGTCTTGCAGAATATTTCTTGGGGAAGTTTTGGGAAGTTATCTTGGGAAGTTACCGTTGATACCAGTGCGCCCCGTCCTGGCTGCTCCAAACCGTGCCACCGTCGGTGGTTAGCAAAAAGACAGCACCCTTGCTCGCCGCACCGGTCTCGTTCTTGGTCTTCGCCGAAGCTTCGCCGCTGTCTGCTGGCGTCAACTCGATGTGCACTGCCTGGCCCGTCCACTGCGGTTTGACCTTCTTCCATTTCTTGCCCCGATTGCGGCTCAGGAAAAGATTGCCTGCGTCATCGAGAGAAAGAAACCGCTTGCCGTGCGACACGGTCTTGGCGACTGGCAGGCCGGATGGCACCGCAGTCATTTCCGCACTCACCTGGCCGCTCACATTGGCCGACTCGGTTTCGATCGATGCTGCGCCGCTCGACGCCTCCACCTCAACTACTTCCGACGCACTTCCCATGTCAAGCACCGGTTGCAGCGTAGCCAGCTCACTCGGTTTCAACTCGATCGACTGTTTGCTCGTCTTGAAGCCAGCCGACGTCGCTGTCAACTCGTACTGTCCAGCCGGCAGTTGTGTCAGATGGAAGCTGCCATCGGCGCCGGCGGTCGTCTGTCGCGTCTTGCCGGCCGCATCACGCAGAGTTACCGTTGCTCCCGCGACGATGGCGCCACTTCGGTCCGTGATGCGGCCCGAGATTCCGGCAAGCGTCTGGGCTTGGACGCTCGCGCCCTGAATCTGCAATGCGGGCAATTCTTTTTTCCTGGCTAGGATATTTTGCGATGCCGCGCCCTTTGTGTCTGCCGGCTGGAGCTGCTGTAGTTCGGTGACATACCGCCCATTCAACGGCAATTCGGATACCGTCATGGTAGCGTTGCCGCCCGGCACCTTCGCCGCATCGGCAGCCGGAGCCGAGGTAGTCGGCGCGGCCGCCGTCGTTTGCGGAGCGACGCCTGCGATCGCTTGCGCGCTCTTCAATGTAGGCAAATTCAAGCCGCTTCCGATCCGGCTCTCTTGCCGGGAGAGGTTGGTCGCCGCTCCCTTCGCGGCGAAGCCGTTCTGTCGTCCTCCAGATTGCGCGTCCCGCCCTGCGTTCGCGCTTGGCGCTCCCGGCTCCGAGTTGCCGGTTGACGCAACCGTCGTTCCAGGACGCTCGGACTCGGCCTGTCTTACGCTTGCAATCTGCTGCGGAGTCTCAGGCACGCTGCCATGCGGCCGAATATAGACCGACACCGCGAAGAGCCCGCCGGCAAGCGCCGCCGCGGGCAGCCCCACCGGCACGAGCCACCGCCACATCCATCCTTTCTCCGGCGTTGCCGGAACTCGTTGCTGCTCCTCGTGGGGTTGCATCAGGAACACTGCTTTCCGACATTCTGTGCATTCGGCCAGGTGCACCAGCATCTTCTGCTGTTCCCGCTCCGTGGCTGCGCCCTCCACGAACACACTGAGCTGGTCAGCGTCAGGATGTATCCCGGGTTGGAGATTCTGGTTCAACCTTGTCCTTCCTTATCGGAGATCGGGTCGCCCTCCGATTTTTGCAGCAAGTTACGCAGATTAATGTCCACATCCCTGGGATCGGTCCCCAGCGCCTCCTCGGCCGCTCGCCGGCTCAGGCCCCTTGCCCTCAGAGTCCGCAGCAGCTGTTTGCGAAGACGGTCGGTTGCACGCTTCAGTTTGCGGCTGATCGTCGCTTCATGAACTCGCAGGACGCTGCTCATCTCATGCAGGGTATGCTGGTCCAGGTAGTAGGCCGAGAGCAGAAATCGTTCTTCCGCGGAAGCCTCGCCCAGCGTCATCTTTAAAGCCAGCCGCAAGTCTTCGACCCGTTCGAGCTCAGGCTCCTCGGAAACCGCCGCCGCTGGTTCGATCTCACCCAGCTCGGTTTCCCGGCCAATTTTACGGTACTGGTTAACGCGACGTTGCGCCAGGATCGCCCGCAGCCACCCCATCAGCGATCCTCGCCCCGAATATCGCAGAAGCGGACTCCAGCGCTTGCCTTCGCGCTCCGTCAACCCGAACAGCTCGGAGTAAAGCGCGCTCGCCAGCTCTTCGCCCAACGCCGCCGATCCTGTCATCTCCACTGCGGCTCTGGTCAGCTGTTCCCGATATTGCGCAAGAAAGCGCCGCCATGCAGACTCGCGCCCCAGCGCGCAGCCACGCGCGATGGCAAGCTCCTCTAGATGCAGGCCCCGCCAGAATGTTTCTCGCTGTCGCTCATCCGCCTGCTTTTCCGGGTCGACACCGAAATTATCTCTCGCTCCTATCGTTTCAAGCGCCTCGGCAAATTCGGCCCTGCTTACCTCGACCAGCTCCGCGCCTGCTGCTCGCCAAAGCTCTTCGTCCAGCTTTCCGGGCAAAAGTCGGTTCTCCGGCACGAGCTCCATCTCGAGAGCGATTCCCTCCGCGGCCGATGCGGCGCGGTCTTTTGCCCCCGAAAATTCTGTTTGAGTAGTGTTGGCAGTCGGTATATCCACGCGGGCCCATTAAATCACATCGTCGCGTCGCTTCGCAGCCGCATTTCACCACGTGCCAGATCGCCTTGGGTCTGATGCCATCGCCCCAGATCTCGTGCAGCCGACTTACTCGCCGGAAGATCGCCCCACCGTTAATGCCAGCGGCCGTGGTCCACTCATCGACTGCGCGTTTCGCCCACACTGGAACTGGAACAGTACGGATGTGCTTTCCTTTGCCAATCAGGTCAGCGATCACCCAGTGTTCTTCGCGGACCTGGAAATCTTCCGTTCCGAGTCCAACCAGTTTGGCCCGTCGCAGTTCGCATCCGACGAGCAACGCCAGAATCGCCTGATCGCGTTTGTCTCGGAGGCTGTCTGACGGTGGTTGGCCGAGCAAGGTGCTCGACTGTCAACCAATTTGCCAATCCGAACGCCCAGACGCTTTGCCCCGTTGACGCGGCGGATTCCGGTATCGGAGGCTTCGTAGGCGAGCCACCTCACGGCGGTTCAGCGGACGTTGATGGTAGAGGGTGCAAGGTTCTTCTGTTCGAGGAAAAAACGGCAGCGAAGGACAACGGTTCGGTTAACGGCCGAGCGCGGTTCGGAACAGTACTACCCGATGGATTCGTCGATGGCATGACCGTAGGATTCCTGCGAGCTGGCCGCTGCGAGAGAGTGCAGGACGGCATTCTTCGACTGCTCCAAGTCGGGCAAGCGAAGTATGGTTCTAGGTTTGGAGCGTTTTAATGTCTTCCGATGCGCCATACGGTCGGACTCCTAGGCCGCGAGGAAGTATGGTCGGTTCACTTGGAGACTTATGGTCTCGAAGCCCTGGACAACTTCCAGATCACCGACAATTGGACAGTTTATGTTCAAAAGGGCTGTTGCTAACAACCGGGGCGGGTGCTCTAAACGCGTTTCGCTGTCGTGGCCATCATGTATGACTGACAAAGAAGCACGAGTTGCTCTCGCGCTTTGCGGACCGTTGCAGCGGATGGTCCAGCCTCCAGTAAGGAACGCATCGCACCCGCCATGGCTGAAAGCATTATGTCGATGGCGAATTTGTCGGGTGGAGACTTGATGTCGGACGCCGTCTCCAGCATCGCCTCAACAGCTTTTCGAGACCGTTGGTTGGTCCGTTTGATCAAGGCCGGGCCACCCACGTCGGCAGCGACCTGGTAGAGGGCCACAGAGATGTCTGCGCGGTCCATCTTGGCGTCGACGAACGCCTCCACCATTTCTCGAATCATCTCGGCTAACGGTTTATGACATGCGCTCCCACAAGCGGTCTCAACCTTTGCCATGACGTGAGTGAGATGATTTTCCAGCACCGCAAACAGCAGCGACTGCCTATTGGGATAATACTGATACAGGGTGCCCACCGAGACGCCCGCACGCTGGGCAACCCGTGTGGTCGTCAATCGCTCTGCACCGTGGCTGAGCAAAACCTGAATAGTCGCCTCAGAAATCGCCTCGACCGTGACCGTTGACCTGGCCTGGACGGGCGTCTTTCTTGGCTCGAATGCAACGACGGCGTCAGCCGGCATATGCGAACTCCAAACCTGAAGAATCCTTCATCAAATGATTGTAGCAAGGAGGAACGGAATGATTGAACAAAATGATCTGGCCGGCAGCTTCACCCTGCCCGGCACATCGATGACCGTGAACCGCATGGGATATGGTGCGATGCAGCTTGCTGGACCCGGGGTCTGGGGACCGCCGCGGGACGTCGATGCCGCCATTGCTGTTCTTCGCGAGGCGGTAGAGTCCGGCGTGAACCACATTGATACCAGCGACTACTACGGACCGCATGTCACCAATCAGATCATCAAGCAGGCTCTCCATCCGTACGCCGATGGTCTGGTGATCGTCACCAAATTGGGCGCTCGGCGCGGTCCTGACAAGTCCTGGGCTCATGCTCTGTCCCGCCAGGAGCTTATCGACGGCGTTCACGACAATCTGAGAAATCTCCGGCTCGACCACCTCGATGTTGTAAATCTCCGCGTTGGAGGCATGGCGGAGCCGTCGGAGAGTTCGATTGAGGAGCCGTTGACCGCGCTTGTCGAACTCAAGCGTCAGGGATTGATTCGTCAGATCGGATTAAGCAATATAACCCCCAAGCAGCTGTCGGAGGCCCAAACATTTACCGAGATCGTGTGCGTGCAGAATTTCTACAACGTGGCCCGCCGGAACGATGACGCCTTCATCGATGATCTGGCTGCTCAAGGGATCGCTTACGTTCCGTTTTTTCCGCTGGGAGGCTTCACCCCGTTACAGTCGTCGGCACTCGACCTGTCCGCGGCATCACTCGAAGCCACGCCCATGCAGGTTGCGTTAGCCTGGCTTCTCCATCGCTCCCGCAACATCTTATTGATCCCGGGAACATCTTCCGTGGCACATCTCCGCGAGAATTTGGAGGCCGCGACGCTCCGGATCCCGGCTGAAGTACTTGCCGATCTCGACGCAATCGGTCGAGGCCAGGGGGATCAGTAGCCGTGCGCGCTGTCATTCACGTCACAACAATTCAGGAGGGACAATTTATGAAGGTATTTGTTACCGGTGCTACAGGTTTCATCGGGTATACCACTGTTCAGGAACTGATTAATGCCGGCCATCAAGTACTCGGCCTCGCTCGTAGCGAGGCTGGCGCTCAATCTCTGATCGCCGCTGGGGCCGAGGTACATCGAGGGAACCTTGAAGATATGGAAAGCTTACGCAGCGGCGCTGCCCAGGCCGATGGCGTGATTCACCTCGCCTTCGACCACAGTGCTTTCGGCGAGGACTTCTCGAAGTTCGCCGAGGTCTGTGAAAAGGACAAGCGCGCGATCGAGGCTCTCGGCAGCGCGCTCATCGGGTCGGACCGCCCGCTCCTCATCACTTCCGGAACCGGAATGGGCAATGCTGCTCCGGGTCAGCCCGCCACTGAGGATCATTTCGATGCCAACCACCCGAATCCTCGTAAAGGCTCGGAGGTCGCAGGAGCTGCCGTGGCGGCGCGCGGAGTGAACGTGTCGGTGGTGCGCCTTCCCCAGGTCCACGACACGGTCAAGCAGGGGCTGATCACCTACGCGGTCCAAGTGGCCCGCGAGAAGGGAGTGTCGGCATACATAGGCGAGGGACGCAACCGCTGGCCGGCGGCGCATGTTCGGGACGTTGCCCAGCTCTACAGGCTCGCGTTGGAGAAGCCCGAAGCGGGAAGTAGGTACAACGCGGTCGCTGAAGAGGGAATACCGATGCGGGAAATTGCTGCGGTAATTGGCAAAGGGTTGAAGATGCCCGTGGTCAGCCTTCCTCCAGAGAAGGCGCAAGCTCACTTTGGCTGGCTTGCGATGTTCGCGGGCTTCGACATGCCGGCTTCCAGTGCGCAAACACGGAAACACCTGGGATGGAGCCCGACGGGGCCTGGCCTTATCGCCGATCTTGAGAATATGCACTATTTCCAGGCCTGAACGTAAAAGGAGATATCTATGCAGAGCAAACGCGTTGCCATGGTCACCGGGGCCAATCAAGGAGTCGGGTTTCAGGTGGCAAAGGAACTTGTGGCGAACGGTCTCACTGTGCTGGTCGGGTCGCGCAATTTCGAGCGCGGCGAGGCCGCAGCCAAGGAGATCGGACAGAGTGCCATCGCCCTTCAGCTTGACGTAACGGATCAACCTTCGATCACCGCCGCGGCGGAACACATCAGCAAGGAGTTTGGCCGTCTCGACCTGCTTGTCAATAACGCGGCTATCTCGAATACGAAAAAGGGCAAGTTATCTCTCCAGGAGTACGCAAAGATAACCCACGCGAGCAACGCATCGCTCGATGAAATACGCGCAGTGTGGGAAACCAACGTATTCGGTGTCCTCGCCGTTTACCAGGCGATGCTGCCGCTTCTCCGTGAGTCGTCGGATGCCCGTGTCGTAAACGTCTCGAGCGCAGTAGGCTCGCTGACGCTGAACGCCGATCCGGCCTTTTCCTACCACGCGATGTTCAGTCCCGTTTATCCTGCGTCCAAGACGGCTCTCAACGCTATAACGCTGGCCATGATGATCGAACTGGAGTCGACTGGGATCAAAGTCAACTTAGTGACCCCGGGCTTCACTAAGACGAACCTCAACGGATATGAGGGCACCGCCTCTGTCGAAGATGGCTCTCGCGAGGTGGTGCGCGTTGCGCTGCTCGGCCCGGACGGTCCTACGGGTACGTTCACGCGCTGGGAAAACGAAACCATTCCATGGTGATGTAGTCGGAATATCGGACTCCGGAAGGTATTCGGCGGTTGCTCGAATAATGGGCAATCCGGAACTTGACCCGGGCGGGCCAGAAGCCCGCTTCACCGACATCGTCCCGGGTTCCCACTCTGTCGACATTGATCTCCACGAAGCCCGCTTCTGGATGGGCTTCCGGTTATGCCGACAATCCGGCAAGTAGCGAAAGTCAATCCTTAATCTCAACTTCCTGGCCGGTGGCTTTGCCGAGAGCCCGTAGGTAACTATCAAGACTACTTGTGTGACCGAGAAGAAGCGACACGAAGCGAAACACCGGATTAGAGACTTCGCCATTTTCGGTAATCCGGACGAGGGTAATTCCAGCACTGGGCTGGAGAGAGAAAGCCCATGAGCCGGAGTACGGGAGGTTCTCGGTAGCAATGCGCCGCCTTATCGAAGCAGGGCGCACGCTGTCCAGCAACTCATAGGTAATTGTGTCGCCGTTACGTGTGGTTTCGCGCATCAACTCACGCCCGGCGGCATCTGGAATGCTCTCGCAACGAAGCACATCGAGCCGCCAGTTTTGCGGGCCAGCGATCAAGGAGAAAAGCTGTTCGGGCGTCGCATGGTACGACGCGCTGCGCGATGCGACATGCCGCCTCGGCAGCAGAGACCCGAACCCAACGACACTCAAGGCTATTAGGACAAGGCCAACAAGCACGATCAGCAGAATTTTCATTGGTCATGTTCTCTCTTTCGTCGTTGAAGAAGGACTTTGGCCGATCTCGCTAAGCGCTCAATACCTTGCAATGCAGTTTCTAGTTCCTCTGCCGGTATTAGACGGAACATCTCTCGAAGCAACTGCGGATCAAGAATTGTGTTTTGCTCCTTGATACGCGCTCCAGCACGCGTCAACGTCAGACCGACGCATCGTGCATCGGTGTGGTCTCGTCTCCGTGCGATGTATCCATGGTGTACCAATCGTGCCACCGTTATGCTCATCGTAGAACGGCTCACCCCCATGTGCTCCGCCAGCTTGGAAAGAGTCGTCGGGCGAGTCGCATCCAGGTGGTCCAGGGCACTCGCTTGATGTTCCGTGACGGATCTCCCACGCTCGTCCTCTCGGACATGGCGACGATGGCAGGCGAGAAAAATTGCAGGATAAGCATCCAACAGACGTCTGGTTTGCGTGTCCAAGGGCCTCAGCATACGAAGGAGAGTGTGACAGATGGTTTGATGTGTCAAACGAAAGTTTCTGTGTGCTTAACCGCGTACCGCGAAGCCACAGCTCCAGGGATCACAAGTTCCGGCTTACCGACCACCCAAAAGTGAAAAACTAGATGCGAATCATTCATGCCTCTTTCGCGTTCCCACCCCTGGAGGCAATCACCGGCTTAAGTGCGCAGGCATCGTAGCGGATCAGGGATTTCCATTACCTTTCGTCTCGTGGCACGGAGTATTTTGCTGCTCCTTGGCTCGAATGTTGCGTATACACAATAATATGATGTATAAAAGCAGTATGTCGCTTCATAACCGCATCGCGGTCCTACGGGCGGAGAGAAAATTATCTCGCGCGGCGCTGGCTTCCTGCGTTGGTGTGAATCCGCAGACGATCGGGTTTCTGGAGCGCGGGGACTACACGCCGTCGCTGGAGTTAGCCTTCAAGATCGCCGAACATTTCGGATTGCCGGTGGAGGCTGTCTTCTCGTCTCGACCGTTTCGACCATTGAGCGAGCAGGTGTACGAAGCGCACAAGAGGGAGGCCTAAGATGGCCACAAACGAAAAGCGGAGCTGGTTGTGGAAAAAGATCGGGTTTTGGTTTGTTCCGGTGAAGGCGGGCACCCTGGGACTGGAGGAGTGGGCGAAAGTCCGCAACATGTCGCGGACCGGAAAGAAGCGGCGGACGCGGCGACTGTTCGCATTGTTGTGGGCGCCAGGGTTGGCGTTTGAGATCGCGGTGAGCCTGTGGCTGGTACATCTCGATCCCTGGGCTGGGCTGATGAGCGCTGCGCTGCTGACCTTGTTGATGACGCTGGCGGTTCGGGCGCTCCGGATCGGGTTCGCACAGGTATCGCTGGAGGACCGGGCGGTGATGGAGTATGGTGCGGAGTTCGATGCTCTAAAGGAGAAGCAGCGTGGGGATATCTTTCAGCGGGCGGTACGGGATGGACTCTTTGGCCGGGTGAAGGTGGACGAGCACGAGGCGGAGATGCGTTTGCGGGCGCAGGGTGCCGCGTACCGGTTGCTGGGACCCGCACTGTTGGTGTTTTTGACGGGGTATTGGGCGGCGTGCCTGTTTGGGCCGTTTGAGGCGAACCGGACTGCACTGGCAGTGACCGCGGTGGTGGTGACTTGGCTGATCGCGTTGGTGTTGGCGGCGCCTACCATGATCCGGATATGGATACAGCCCGATGAGAGGGAGGAAACCGCAGAGATTGCGGAGTGAACGCATCACGGAGGAAGAAACACTTCCGGTCCGGCGCGTGTACTGAGAAAAGTCGCGGAGCCGCGGGCCTCGATGCTGGCTTTTGGTGATTCGCGCATCGCCTACCATAACCACCACCGGTGCGCCGTCCCATTGAAAATTCCGAAGGAAGATCCAACTCAATGGGCTTTGGGTGTCGGAGCCTTCATTAATTCCACAAACATCTTGTTAAACCTTGCCAGGTCCAAATCCATCTGGATTTCGACCAGTCGTGCCCCAAGCTTCGGGTTGTCTTTCTCCGTCCATGTCAAGGTGTTTCCGTAGGCTGCACCGTGGTCGATGTCCACGCTCATATAGCGGGTTTCTTCTCTGGTGATCAGCGTCGGATCAATCCAGGCAGCAGCTGCCAGCTCGTCCCACATATAGGAGCCACCCTGGTCTGCCATAAAGAACTTCACTACGTATTGCGCTGCGGCGTGGTTGCTCTTCCTGATTTCGGCAATCATTTCGTGAGTGATTCTGGTTTTGACGGAGATATCAACCGGCGTGCAGACGATCTTCTTCCACGGCGCCTGTAACACGCTCTTGGCGGCCTCAGGATCAAACCAGAAATTAAATTCGTGGCGGGGGCTGCTGGTGAACTCCGGATCGTCGGTCTGCGGGTTCAAGCTTCCGCCCATAAAGACCAACCCTTCGGCCAGTTCGGCAAAGTGTGGATCGATCGCGTTTGCCAGCGCCAGGTTGGTCATGGGGCCGCCTTCGTAGATCGTCACCTCATGGGGATATTTGTGGATCATGCGGATCAGGAAGTGAGCCGCGTCCTCGTCGGCCGGCTGGGTAGTCGGTTTCCCTTCAGGCGATGCCGGAATTACGTTATGTTCGTGCCACCAGCGATCATCCCAAGCGCCAGCGAAGGCGACTTTTCCATATCTTGCCTGCCACAAAATGGCTTCCTCACGGCGGTGCACCAGCGGAAACACAGCTCCAGGCACGACCGGAATATCGGTGCGGCCAATTAGCTCCAGCAACCGGAGAGTATGGGATACCTCTTCGTCGCGCCATTGGTTTCCGCTGACGACGGTTATGCCCAGCACTTCCACTTGAGGAGATTGAATTAACGTTAGCAGGGTTTGCATATTGCTACCGCCAGGCCCCGAACAATCCTGATTGATGACGACTTTCCGCCGTTGCTCCGCGAATCCCAGGCCATTCGAAATCAGCATGAATGAAATCAATAACTGCAGTCTTAGATGGCTCATCCCGACCTCTCCGGATCTACGTCGTCTCTAAACAGCCCATCTTGCTAAATTACAGAGATTCGCTCCATCCCAACTTCTTTCAACTCTCATCAGAGGCTAAGCTTAACGTCGATGCCTGATCATCCACCACTCTCAGAAGTGCTGTTGACCAAACGCCCCCGAAGTCAGCTTCGACGAAATCTCCCCCCCAGCCCGTTTCGGGCCAACTTCCTGGTAGCCGACGATACAGGAGTCAGGAATTGCCGTCTTGCGCTTTCCAGGACTTTGTTGCCGCATCCGCGCCGCGAGCCGGGTGGCACTAGGTTGTTCGCACGATAGTAGACCACACGTCGGCGCGATAGTGCTCGCCGCTGTGCTCGATGGCGAACATTCAGATGGCAGAGTTGTGGGTCGGCCGGTTCTCAAAGAAGACTGCCGTATTGTCCAGCCGCGCCTCGCCTTGCCGTTGGATCACGTGCGCTGCTTCCGCTACGGCTGCCTGCACGAAATTTACCCTTACCCAGCCCGGTAAGGTGAAGTTGGCCAACCGACCGGGAGCTGGCGGATTTAGGCCACAGCCTTTGTCACTATCACTCGGCCGGAGAATCCATCGCTCTGGTCCAGTTTAAGGAATGCCACGATCCGAGGAGCGGAGGTTATTCACAGCGTAACGCCACCATGGGATCGACTTTCGAGGCGCGCCGCGCCGGAAGGTAACTGGCCGCTGCAGCCGCGGCAGCCAACAGAGCCGCTGCCAGCCCGAGCGTGAGTGGATCGGCAGGCTTCACTCCGAACAGCAAAGAACTGGCTGCCTTTCCCATCGCAACGGAGAGCCCAAGTCCTAGGACAATGCCAATGGCCAAAAGCAAAAGGGCCTCGAGCAAGATCATGCCCATGATGCGCAAACGTCCAGCGCCCAGTGCCACGCGGATGCCGATTTCATGGGTTCGCCGCTGCACAATGTAAGACATAACGCCGTATAAACCGATCACAGCAAGAACGGCTGCAAGGAAGCCGAAGAAGCCGGAAAGCGTAGCCATCAGGCGCTCGCGCACGAGGGTGTCGCGGATGTCTGATTCGAAAACGTGGAAGGTGAGGCTGATTTGGGGATTGGCCACGGCCAGACCGCGCTTCACGGCGGAGATAGTGTCTCCCGGCGGTGCGTGGGAGCGGATCATAAGAGTATCGAAATCATCGGGGTCCGTGTCCTGCGCAACTGGGATGAACGCAATGGGGATGTTTTCATCGTGGAGATCATGATATTTCGTGTCCTGCACCAATCCGACGATTTGAACGATGAATTCCGGATGATGCGGTCCCACAGGCAAATGAAAGCTCATGCCAACGGGGTTGGCTCCATGGGCGAGGATGCGTGCAAAGGATTGATTAACGATGGCCACTTTGGGAGAGGTCGCCGTGTCACGCTCGTCGAAATCGCGGCCGGCCAGAAGTGGAGTTTCCAGAGTCTGGAAATAACCGGGGCTCACCCAACTCTTATCCACCGTTTTCTTTTGCCCGGAATCCTGGCCGTCCATCCAAATATCGTTGTTGGACGCATTGCCGCTCAGGGGAACAAGTTCGGTCTCGGCGGCGCCGTCCACACCCGGAATCGCGCGCACCTGCGCGAGCAGATCGCGCTTGAACGGCTGACGGCGGTCGGGGGCGAGCCTTAGTTGACTGAGGTCCAAATCGGTGATGAGGATGCCTTTGGCACGGAATCCGGGGTCGACACTCAGCAGCTTTCCCAAGCTCCGAGAAAACAAGAGCGCGCCAACCAGGAGCACCAGAGAAAGGGCGACCTGAACTGTCACCAGGGCTCGGCGCAAACTGAAGCGGTCGCGGCCATCCGTGTTACCGCGTCCTCCGGCCTTCAGTACGTCGGCCGGGCCGGTGCGGGTGGTGCGCAGAGCGGGAACGAGCCCAAAGAGGAAGCAGGTCAAGATGGCGAGCGCTAAAGTGAAGCCGAGCACCCGCCAATCGGGCGCGAGCTCAACGAACGCCCGATTCCGCTCGGTGGCGATCAGTGATACCAGAAACTTTCCGAGCGAGCGGGAAAGCAAAAGTCCGAGACCGGCTCCGGCTGCCGCAACCAGGAAACTTTCCGCTAGCAGTTGCCGGATCAGACGTCCGCGTAAAGCTCCGAGCGCCAGACGAATCGCGATTTCGCGTTCGCGCGAACTGGCTCTCGCCAGCATCAGGCTGGCGAGGTTGGTGCAGGCGATTAGCAGCACAAATCCAGAGATGGCCAGTAGCAAGTCCAGAGGCGTCGCATAATCATTGCGCATGTCCGAGACCCCGGTGCCTGCGGGGAGCACGCCGAGATGATAGGTGAGATAGTGTTTCTCCTCCTCCGCGCCAAACTTCGTGATGACGGTTGCTTCGAATATTTGCGGAGATACCGCGGCCAGCTGAGCCGAAGCCCGCTCGACGGACCAGCCTGGCTTGAGGCGGCCCATAATGGAAAGCCACCACTCATGAGGCACATCCAGGCGCGCGTAATCGCCCCGGATTAACGGGTCTGCGCAAAGCGGAACCGCCACGTCAAATTGCTTGCCGACTTCCAGGCCGTAAAAGGACGCCGGCGTGACGCCGATGATTGCGAACGGATGATGCTCGATGGTCATCTTGCGCCCGATGGCCGAGTCTTCTCCACCATATTCGCGCCGCCAGAACGCGTCGCTGATGACAACGCCGGGCGAACCGCACCCGCGCTCATCGTCTTCCGTGGTGAACAGTCGCCCTAATACGGGTTGCACGCCGAGCACGCGGAAGAAATCTCCGCTCACGTAAAGGCCATCGACGCGGTGGGTCTCGCCGTTGGGCGCGATATTGAAACCATCCTGGCTCCAGGCAAACATGCCCGAAAACCCCTGCTGCCGGGCGCGAATCTGCTCCCATTGGGGGTAGGTCAGATTAGAGTGCGCCGCCGTAAAATTGCCGGTACGGCCGTGCGGCTGAATGACGCGAACTTCGGCTAGTTGGTGGGGATTCTTGAGCGGAAGCGCGGTCAGGCGTATGGAATCGAGCAACTGGAAGATGGCAGTGTTGGCGCCGATGCCGAGCGCCAGCGTGAGCACTGCAACGGTCGTGAACCCCGGATTCTTGCGCAGCATGCGCAGGGCGTAGCGGATATCGCCAAACAGGGTGGTCATAAGGTCTTCCAATGGCACTAAATCCAGCCCCGAACCTTTCGCCAAATTGGCCTGACCAAGAAGAGAATGCAATTCTCACGCCTGAGATGTGCAACCCACAATCCATTGAAACGCGGGAAGTAAGGCCTGAATTGATACGGGAAAAAAGGCTGCTCGATGTTCGTTTCCGAACTTCACTGTTCAGAAGCGAACAACCAACAGAACACTATGCCTTCCGAGCTCGCTCCCTGATCACGGGCAAATCTGAGGTAACGCGATTAGGAAAAGGTTGCTGACCAGGCGCCCAGAATTGTCCCCTCCGTTCTGCGACGTAACATTGTTGCGCGGTCCTGCACATTGACCAGGCCGGACCTGCGGACCTAGTATGACGTTGCCTATTTAGCAGAAACTTGAAACTGGGGGATCTCATGCGTCACCGCTCGAAGGCTATGTCGTTCCGCATTTCTGGCTCCCTCTGTGCAGTGTTTCTAGCTGCTCTTACGACGACCGCCTTCGCTCAGCTCCTAACGAGCAGCGACCTTTCTCGCATGCGCTCCATCGGCAGTGTAGCGCTCTCGCCCGACAACCACTACGTTGCCTATACGATTACGATGCGTGATCGCCCCGGCCGGCCATATGGCCAACTCTGGGTAATGGATCTCGGCACCGAAAAGAGCATCCGCCTGGGCGGGGACAAGCCCGCCAGCGCTCCATTGTGGTCAGGCGACGGCAAGTGGATCGCATTTCGGGGCAGTGATGGCGACAAGCACAGCCTTCTGATCGCGCATCCCGATGGCAGCAGCGCGACCTCCCTGGCGGCGCTCGCGAGCACCAATTCCCCGCTGCCGGATATGGGCGAGGAAGTCGCGTGGTCGCCGGATGGAAGGGAGATCGCCTTCATTTCTTCCACAGCCGGCGAAGGTGCCGCCAAAACCAGCGACGACCCCATGGTCATCACGCGCTATCTCTACAAGCCCGACGCTGGCGAAGGACTGACACGCTTCAACGACAATCAGCGACTGCATATTTTCGTGGTGGACATCGCTTCAAAGCAGGTGCGCCAGCTCACCCAGGGCAACTACGACGAGCACTCCATTAACTGGTCGCCCGACGGCAAGCAAATCGTCTTCGCTTCCAACCGCGAACCGAACCAAGATGAGTTCTTTAACTACGACCTTTTCACGCTGCAACTCGCCGACAACAGCATTCATCGCTTAACCGCTACCGAGTATTGCGAATACGATCCGCTGTGGTCGCCGGACGGCAAATCCATTGTCTATTTGGGCACGCGCCGCGGCCTCACTGATCGCGAAACCACCATGGAAGACACGCATGTCTGGATCATGAACGGCGACGGCAGCAATCGCCGCGAAATCGGCAATGCTAATGTCATCGACAATCGCCAGGGTGCGCCCCAGTGGGCATCCGATGGCAGCGCTGTCTATTTCACGGTGCAGGAGCGTGGCAGTAACCATCTTGTGCGCCTGCCCATCTCGGGCGGCCAGCCCGAATATGTCGTCAAGGATGCCGGTGTTGTTACCGGCTGGTCAGTGGGCAAGAACGGCGCCGTCGCCTATGCTTTCATCACACCGCGTGATGCCTCCGAGCTCTACTACAAATCCGGCGCCGCCGCGTCCCGCCAGTTGACCGACCTCAACCATGAACTTTTCGCGGGCAAGCCCATCGCCGACGTTGACTCCTTCACTTTTGTCAGCAACGATAACCGGTTCGACGTGGAAGCTTTTCTCACGAAGCCCATCGGCATGACCGCCATGTCCAAGCACCCACTTATTGTGGTGATTCATGGCGGACCCCACGGACAAAATGGCCCAGGCTTTTACTTCAAGAACCAGGTCTACGCCTCCCACGGTTACGCTGTGCTCAATGTCAACTATCGCGGCTCTACCGGTTACGGCCAGAAGTTTGCCGATGCGGTTTTCGGCGACCAGAACGGCAATGAAGGCCAGGACATTCTCTATGCCGTCAGCGCGGCGGTGCGCCGCTACCTGTGGATTGATCGAGAACGCTTGGGGATCGAGGGCGTGAGCTACGGCGGCCAGCTCACCGATTGGCTCATCACGCAGACCAACGAATTCAAGGCGGCAATTCCCACGGCGGGTATCGCGAATCTGGTCAGCTACAACTACATGACCTACTACAATCAATATGAGGAGATGGAATTTGGACAATTCCTGCATCAGGGAAACCTGATGGAAGTCGCCTGGGAACGCTCCGCGCTGAAGCATATCGCTGCCGCGCATACGCCGACCCTCATCATTCACGGCGAGAACGACAACGATGTTCCCATTGCGGAGGCAGAGCAGCTTTTCATTGCGCTTAAAGATTTAGGCGTCGAGACGGTTTTCCTTCGCTATCCCCGAGAAGGACACGGACTCTCCGAGATCAAACATCAGATCGACGCTACCGACCGATCTATCGCTTGGTACGAGAAGCATTTCCCGAAGCCTGATGACAAAGACATGACTAACGTGCAGCCGTAGGAAGCGAGTTGCGGTCCGACAGGCTTCGCCGGATCCGACGCCGACCGCATTTCGCAAGACATCCAGCAGGCAGTGCAGATTTGTCCGCTCGAACAGGCGAATAATGGGCTACTCGGAAGTTATGCCCCGAAACCCAACACGAAATCGCACCGTGCCGTTTCTTGTAGTAGCATTGCCGGGAGGGGTAGGAGATCATGAAAGAGCCGCGTCTTTCAAAAGCCGAAACTCGCATTCTGGAACAGTGCTGGAAACTGGGGACTGCCTCGGTGCGCGAGATCCTGGAAAGCCTCCCTGAGGACGAACGCGTTGCTTACACCACCGTGCAAACGCTCGTCTATCGGCTTGAGGAGAAGGGTGCGTTGCGAAAGGTAAAGAAGATCGGAAATGCCCAGCTCTTTCAGCCGGCCCTCGATCAAAGCCAATACCGCAGCCGGCTGGTACAGGATTTACTCGATCTGTTCGGCGGCTCGCCGCGACTGCTTGTTTCTAACCTGCTCGAGAATGGAACCCTTACCCTACGGGACCTGAAGGCGCTGCAGAGCGCGGCACAGAGTGATAAAAACGGCCACGCTCGTGGAGGCAAACGTGCATGAGTCTATCGCACGCGATGTACTACCTCAGCGTTCACCTGCTGTTTGCCTCGATTGTCGCTTCGGCGGCGTGGGCGTTAACATCAATTCTGCGCGCGAGCGCCACCTCAAAATATTGGATCTGGGTGGCCACCGCATTCAATTTCGTTCTGCCTTCAGGAGCACTCATCGATAAGCTTTGGGCGGCGCACCTGACGTGGGCTCGGCCGCTCGGTGCGATTGGCGATCCGGTGTGGGATATGACACAGGGCCGGACGGCCGTCATCCCAGTCATCCATACAACCCCAAGCACCTTCTCTATGCTTAGTCGATTAATTTCGCGTATACGCAGAGAGCGTCGCGAGGCGCAAGCGCTGGCCCCTCTGAGCGATCCTGGCCGGACGGCCAATTTTCTCGCAGACGGCATTCCCGTGAGCTTCCGGGGCGGGCATCTGACTGCCGCAGTTCGCGGAGTTCTTTACCCGCGTATCCTGCTCCCCATCGGCATCGACCGGCTACTCATTCCGCGTGAATTTCACGCTGTCCTGATTCACGAGCTCGCTCACGCAAGACGCCGGGACAACCTGATCCGTCTGCTTTATGAAGCTTCACTGTGCGCCCTGTGGTTCCATCCGCTTATGTGGCTTGCTGGGGAGCGGATCGGCCTGTACCGCGAGCTCTCCTGCGATGAATCTGTCATCGGGCGTGCACACGGGCAAGAACTAGTTTCGGCGCTTGCCAAACTTGCAGTTCCGAAACAAGCCGGCGTTCTGCAAGCGACAGCCTCATCGCATCTGAGCTATCGCCTGGCTCGCCTGGCCGGGCCGCCGAAAACGACGTACCGAGCAGCCAGCCAGCTGTTGACATCATTGTTTGCCGCAGTCATCGCCAGAGGCATCTTTCAAACCATCGCACATACGGCCTGCTGTTTCGCCATAAAACACTGACCACCGCGCAATCCTCGCTCACCGACAAGGGCCTGCCACGTCCAATTGCATATTGCACGTATTATGTAGTAGAGTAGACGTACTGTGTAGTAGACATTGCCCGAAATGTTCGGGTGACAGGGATCGCATCGGCGCGATCGGAGACTGGGAAGTTTCCTGATCTCGTAGGCGTCGCAGGGGGCCCAGCGGCAATTAGGGAGCTCGGCGAGCGAGATTTGTGAGGAAAGATGGGCGGGTCGTTCGCAGCGATTTGTCACCGCATTGAGAGACAGACTGCATCCGAATTCAAGAAATCGAAGGAGGTATTCTAATGAAGAACGGACGAATATTGGCGTTCCTTGCTTCTGTCGCGGCCGGCGCTCTCATTACCAGCGCCGCTTTCCGGCCTGCCGCAATGAGCGCGCTCGCTAGGGACTCTGCTTCGCAACAATCGCCTCAGCCTGCGGCCACCATTGCTTCCGTCGTGGACCGCGACATCAGCGCCGTCGAAAAACAAATCATTGAGGGCGCCGAAGCGATGCCCGAAGATAAATTCAATTTCACTCCGGAAGCCCTCAACATACCGGGCAGCAAATACAAAGGGGTTCGCTCTTTCGCTCTCCAAGTGAAGCACGTCGCTGCTTCGAACTGGTTCATCTGGTCGCCTCTAACCGGGGACAAACTCCCCGAGGGCTTGAAGGACGACGTAGGCGGTCCCGCGAACCTCCAGACTAAGGCAGACGTTATCAAAATTCTCAAAGACTCTTTCGCTCTCGGTCACAAAGCAGCGGCCACGCTGACCGCCGAAAACATATTGCAATCACCTGCTAACAGTAAATCCACTCGCCTGCATTTGGCTGAATTCGGAGTTGCTCACGCTTGCGATCATTATGGGCAGATGGTCGAATACCTGCGAATGAACGGAATCATTCCGCCGGCCAGCCGCCCCAATTCCGAGTGATTGCGATTGGCTGGCGTGGGATGCAATCAAATCGAGGAGAGGCAAGAATGAAGTTGCTACGAAACTGGTTGGCCCTTGCAGTGTTCATCTTTGCCATCTGCGCAAATGCGACTCGCGCGCAACAATCGCGGACTGCGGCTCCGCACACCGTTGACCCGAAGTCAACTGACGGCACGCTGCTGAAGGCCAGTTTTTTCTCCGCCGCGAAGCCAGGCCCCGGCGTACTGCTCTTCCATCAGAGCGACCGCACACGTGCATCCTGGGACGACTTGCCTCGCCAGTTGGCAGCCGCTAGAATCAACACACTCACAATCGATGAGCGCGGCTACGGCGAAAGCGGCGGCAAGAAAGAGGCAAGGCAGCGGTACCACGACAGCGATCTGCACGCGGCTTTCGAATATCTGGTTTCGCAGCCGGGCGTGGAGCGCGATGTAATCGGCGCGGCAGGAGCCGGATGGCTGGGCGTCGACAATTCCGTTGAAACGGCACGCCGTCATTCTGCCGAAGTGAAATCCCTGGTACTCATGTCGGGAGAAACGTTACTGCCTCAGCTGCGATTCCTGCGGCAGGCCTCGCAATTGCCCGGGCTGTTCGTTGTGTCCGATGATGACGAATATCCCCCTACGGTCGAGGCGATGGAATGGCTCTACGACTGCTCCGCCAGCCCGCAAAAACAGTTCATCCATTACATCGGGCGGAAAGCGCCGTGGCTGTGGTATGAGACCTCCGACGAGAGCAAAGTCCCGGCAACCGGGAGTCATGGAACTGATTTGTTCAAACGGCATCCTGAGCTACCCGCCATCATTGTTGATTGGTTCGTCACCACGCTGATCAGGACACCGGGCCACGCACCGGCCGACACCGTGGCATCTGCAGCAATCCTCAACCAAATCGAGATGCCCGGCGGGGTTGCCAGGGTCACACAGCAACTGATGGAAGCTCGGCGCAAAGACCCCAAGGTGCGTTTGTGGCCAGAAGTCAACGTAGACATCATCGGCGAGGATCACATGCGCGAGGCTGACGCTGAGGGGAAAGCCGGCCATCTGCGTGAGGCCGAAACGGAGATGAAAGTCGGCATCGAGATCTTCAAGCTCAATCTCCTCGCGTATCCGGATTCGGCCGACGCGCACTACAATCTGGCCGATGCGTACTTACAAGTAGGAGAGAAGGCGCTATCGCGCCAGTACGCCCAGAAGGCGTTGGCCATGATCGATTCTCACGCAGCGCCGTTGTCCTCGTGGTCCGACACCGAACAGCGTCGGGCTGAAATTCGTAGCGCTGTGGAGGACCTTCTCAAGAAGCTCGACGCGACCGCCGCTGCGACCGCCGCCTGCCACTTCGGGCCGCGCGCCGGATGAGAATCGATCGCGGTAACTCCCGCATGGCCGGGCGAACCGGAAGTCCGGAAGTTACGTCCTCACGCGGACTTAGACGACGTTTTCCCGTAGTCGGGTTCGAGGACATCGCGCCGTGGATCTCCCCCAAGGCCGTTTAGTGACAGCTTTCGGTTAGCGTCCCGATGAAGAGGAGATAGCTAGAACTAGTAAGGAGGGCCGCGCCCCCCGCAAGAATGCGGACAGCCCGCGCAAAAATGCAGATGCGACGCGAGTCATTCTCCAGCAACTCCCGTGGGAACCTTTTTCAAACTGACCCACTACGACGATAAACTCTTAGCGCCGAAGGAATTCCGCAGCCCGGGGAGGGATGGACGGCGCAGGAGGAGCATGTGTGAACTGAGAATTGCTGAAGCACTCGGAACTGACTGCTGACATTTGCAAATAACGGCCGGAGTGGACGTGTGCATCCGGACAGCCAGTAAGCAATGAGGCTCACCCTTAAACCGGTTGACCAACTCCCAAACCCCACTTCGTACTCGATGATTTAGTCCTGTCGCGCGCGAATCGCTTAGAATAGCGAAGAAGATGGCCGGGCCTCCTGACGACGATTCGGGTATTGACGTCTCTCAAAAAGATCCCGCTCCCCTGGAGTTCGCGAAAGATTTTCTTTGGGGAGTATCGACCGCAGCCCATCAGGTGGAAGGCAACAGCCAAAATCAATGGTCGGATTGGGAAGCGGCCGGTCACATTCGCTCCGGCGATTCGTGTGGCAGTGCGTGCGAGTGGTGGAATCACGCGGAACGCGACTTCGACCTAATGCACAATATGGGCCTAAATGCCCTCCGTTTTTCCGTGGATTGGAGCCGCATCGAACCAGAGGAAGGCCAATGGGACTTTGCTGCGCTACGGCGCTACCGTGGAATGCTCGATGGTCTCGCGCAGCGTGGCATTTGCCCCATGATCTGCCTCCACCACTTCACCCATCCGCGATGGTTCGAACAGAAAGGCGCGTTCTTGAGCCCGGATGCTCCGGAACTCTTTGAGCGCTTTACGCGCCTAGTGGTTGACGAACTCGGGCAGCATTGCCACCGTTGGGTGACTTTCAACGAGCCCAACGTGTACGCCACGATGGGATACGCTCTCGGCGAATTTCCCCCTGGCCGGCGCGGCGATATCCCCGCCGCGGTGCGGGTGATAAGCGCAATGGCTCGTTCACATCTGCGCGCCTATCGCGTGATTCACGAGCTGCAGCCGCAAGCAGAAGTCGGATGGGCTCATCATTATGTTGTCCTGGAGCCCGTGCGTCGTGGGCCGGATCGCTGGATCGCTTCACTGATGAACGGGCTGTTCAACGAGAGTTTTCTGCATCTGCTGCAGCACGGCAAGCTTCCTTTTCCCGTGAGTATGCTTGATGGAACCGCTGGCGCCGTGAAAGGTGCATGTGATTTTGTGGGCTTGAACGTCTACAGCCGCTTCCATGTAGCTTTCGATCTCAGAAATGCTGCCCAAGGCTTTGCACGGCTGTTCGTTCCGCCGCACGTGCCGCAAGGGGACAGCGCATGGGACCGACCCTACGGTGAGGCTTATCCGCTGGCGCTGCGCCGGGCGGTCGAGCGGTCCGGGGGGCTTGGCAAGCCGGTTTACATCCTTGAAAACGGAGTGCCGGATGCACAGGATCGCATCCGTCCGTGGCTCATCGTGAATGCAGTAAAGGAGCTACACCAGTTGATTGCGGAAGGTCACGACATTCGCGGCTACTTTCACTGGACGCTAACCGATAATTTTGAATGGACCGAAGGGTGGCATCTACGATTTGGTCTGGTGGCTCTGGATCCTGCCACGCAAGAAAGAACGATGCGTAATAGCGGACGATTGTACGGTGAAATCGCTCGCAGGAACGCCCTCTCGACAGAGATGATAGCAGAGTACGGGCTGTTGGATTCTGCGACCGCAAAGAACGTCTAGCCAGGCTTCGCATTCTTTGCGACGCCTCCGCGCTGGCACACAGGATATCGGTCCCGAATGACCGGCAAACCCGAAGTCGTTCTTGGCCATAGGTCCTCATGGGGGAAATGCTCTGCTCTCCCCGAAATCCGATTGTGGACTCGCGGTTGTCCGACCACACCGAACTGGCCGACCAGTAAAGGGTGCTGGTGGCGCTCCGCATAAATGTCAATCTGCATGATGCACCACGCTGGGCTATCCTGTTTCCCGAGGAGAACATGAGGCTACAGACAATCATCCGCGCCATATCGCAAGTACTATTTGCAACCCTTCTCTCCCTTTCAACCCTCGCCCAACAGCGTGCGCCTTCTATGCCTTCCACTGGCTTCGCTGGGCTGGATCAGTACCGGGCGTCGCGGATTTCGATCTACACCGACGACTTCGGGCAACTGGCGCGCTATCGGGAGGCCGACGCCGCTCTCGTGCCGCCGGCGGCCGGCGAAAGACGAGTCGTATTCCTGGGCGACTCCATCACCGACTACTGGAAGTTAGCAGATTATTTTCCTGGCAAGCCTTATATCAACCGCGGGATCGATGGGCAAACCACGCCCCAGATGGTGGTGCGTTTTCGCCAGGATGTGATTGATCTGCACCCCAAAGTGGTCGTCATGCTGGCGGGGACAAACGACATCGCCGGCGTCACCGGGCCCACGTCTAACGATGACATCGAGGCCAACTACGCTTCCATGGCCGAACTGGCGCGCGCGCACGGCATCCGGGTGGTGTTTGCTTCCGTCCTCCCCGTGCACAACTACACGCACGGTGCTGAGGAGTCGTTTGCGCTGCGTCCGCGCGATAGAATCTTGGCGCTGAACGAGTGGCTTAAAGACTACTGCGCCAACAACGGCCTTGTGTATCTCGACTACTTCAACGCCCTCGTAGACGAGCGAGGCATGCTGAAGCGCGCTCTGGCTGAGGACGGACTGCACCCGACTGATGCCGCGTATAAGATCATGGCGCCCCTAGCGGAGAAGGCGATTGAGAAATCGCTCGTGGAAAACAGAGCCCGGTAAGCTACAGGCAGCTATCTCGGGCTGGTCCCAGGAGAAAAGTCGAGCGGCAATCGCCAACCGCTGGAGCCAGGGCACATCACCAAGAACAGGCCGCGCCTGCACTCTCGTCCTGCTCTTGCATTCTGGTGATCAGTCCTCGTAAGCCGGCTTGGGTAATCAGATGTCTTCCACCCCGAGTTTGTCGTTCACCGTTGGACTGAGTTTTTGCGGGCAGCCGGGATAACGTTCGGTGTCGGAACCGATGCGTATCCAAGCAAGAACAGAATTTGCTCAAGTTCTTTCCCCCCGTTAGATGGCAGTACCGAGCGCAATTGCGACGTCAAGTCGTGGGCACTCAGATTCTTCATGTCGGCACGTTTGGCGACCACCTTTACGACGTGCCAGACGGCTTTCGCTGTGATTCCCGCACCCCACGTCTTATCCAGCCGACTGACTCGGCGAAAGAGCATCCCACAGTTGATGCCGGCTGCCCGCAGTCCAATCGTCGACAGCGTGTTTCGCCCACACCGGGACAGGAACGGTGCGCGGATGTGTTTCCTATTGTCAACGAGGACAGCATGACAGAGTGCTCCTCGCGGACTGGGTAGTATTCCATTCTGAGTTCCACCAATTCAGCTCGATGCAGTCCGCATCCGATCGGAGGCGCCACTCTCGCGCGATCAAGTTTCCTCGGAGTCCAGAGGATGGCGACTGCTGGAGTAAGGCCTTGGACTGATCAATCGTCAACCAGTTCCCAATCCTCACACGTTTCGCACCTTTCACACGACGGGTCTCCGCCGCTGGATCCGGACTCAAAAGTCCGTCATCGCAGGCTTCATAGGCGAGGCGTCTCTCACTGCGGCTAGCGTTTGTGAGTACTGACTAGACATCTGTAAGGCTGACTGGCTACGCTAGTTTGGTGAAATGATTCCAGGAGCCCTAACTATGCCGCCACTGTATGCCACCAAAGTTATCTCCAAAGGAGGCCGTCATGGATCAGTCCGGAGTGACGATGGACTTCTCGATCTCGGCTTAGCGCTGCCGAAGACTCTAGGTGGAAGCGGAGGTGCAACGAATCCAGAACAGTTATTTGCTGCAGGATATGCAGCTTGCTTTGAGAATGCTTTGTTGCGAGTAGGCAGAGAAGCCAGGCACCACTTCTCCGACGACCAGGTCGAGGTTGTAGCCGAGATCGGGTTGAACCGCAACGAACAAGGGAACTTCGTGTTGTCGGCATTTCTCGCGGTTACGCTGGTCGGAGTCGCCCAAGCGACGGGAGAGGAATTCGTACATCGCGCGCATCAAATTTGCCCTTACTCCAATGCGATTCGAGGAAACGTAGAGGTCGCGACTTCGGTCACAGTCCGCTAGGGCAGCCTTCCAAGACCGAAGTGGCTCAGGGCATGGAGACGTCTTGTAAAGCGGTTTGAGAACAGGATTCCAAACACTTCCGGAAGGGGCATCGGTATAGAGAAGTCGGCTTCGAAGAGATTGCCGTTGATCTCCTCCCAAGCCCATTTTTCGGACCGGCTTCCGATTGGCCGACCACTTGCCGGTAAGCCGGAACCGGTGAGACAGTGAATTAATCGTGAACGGTTTCCGCCGGAGACGGTGATCGGCGCCCTTGGGCGACGAAGCCGCCGCATGCACCGCCCACGAGTTTCAGCACGTGGGCCAAAATGTATGCGAGAGGTTCGGACTGCGCGCGTGTCAAGGCAACGTAGATAAGGGCCGCCACCACTCCCACCAGTGTCCCATGCACAATGAAATGGGATTCGATCCGCCGACAGACCCAGAGCGCTCCGAGGAAGCACATGACGAAGGATCCGGGAGGAGCAGTGTAATGCAGGAAATTGTCGCCGAGACGCATGCCAAGAGGAACAATCGCGAGAATGAGAGCCACTTCGGCAAGCAGCCCGCCGATCAGAACTCGCCCCCAGTGGATTCTCGTGGTACTCATGATCTCGATCCAGTGCCGATTGTAGAACTACGCGTGATTATAACAATCAGGCACAAGCGCAAATCAGTTGTTAAAGTCTCCTCACATCTTTTGGCAATTATTTCCGGGTCACGGGCACCCTGCAATCATGGGTCAGGACGGCCTGCCGGCACTGCGTGTCCCGAGGCCCACCGGGAGTTAAGTTTCCGCGTTTCAGGCGGACTCCGACCAGGTTGTCTCGAAGCCCGTTTTCGGGCCAACTTCCGAGTAGCCGGCGGTCCGCCCGGAGCAGTCGCTAAACACTGCGCCGTCACACGCGAGCGATCCTGACTGGGATTCGAACAATAGGAACAAATAACCCTTGAGTCAGCTCACAATTCGTCCTTGCGCGGGCCTGGAATGTTCATGTGCCGCTTCGCTAAACTTCGTCAGGTAGATTGGCTCCGCGAGGGAGTCTCTTTGCCGGGGCCTCGGCTCCAGGTGGTTCACGGAACGGTTCCACCGAAATGCGCTGGTAACACACTTCCAGCACGGTCAGGTATGCCGTACCGCCCGGCACTTGGAGAACTATGCGATCGCCCGCTTCCGACTTCATCAACGCGCGCCCCAGAGGCGACACCCAACTGACGTGGTTGCGGTTGAGATCGACCTCGTCTGTGCCCACGATGCTCACCACTCGCTCCGTTGCCGCGGCATTGGCATAGCGCACAGTCGCTCCGAAGAATGCCCTCGTGGCCGCCTTCCCCGCTCTCGGAGTTTCCGGGTCAACCACTTCCGCGGACTCGATTCGCTTCGTGAGAAAGCGAATCCGTCCATCGATTTGGCGCAGCCGCCGCTTGCCGTACTGATAGTCGGCGTTTTCACTGCGATCGCCGTTGCTCGCAGCCCACGCCACGACTTCCGTCACGGCCGGGCGTTCCCTGGTGAGCAGAAACCGGTGCTCATCTTTGAGGCGCTGCAGGCCGCCTGGCGTTATGTAGTTTTTGATCGGCGTCGCGGGCTCGTCCACTTGCGGTTTTCTTGTAAACCCTTTTCGCATATCTTAGACCTTTCAGCGCGAATCCAGTGGGTGCCACAAAGCTCTTAGGATGTGGATAGTGCGATGCCTGTTCATAACTGATTGTTTCACGTCTTCCAATCTCTTATCGATTCGGTCCGTCATCTCGGGGTTGCTCGCCACGCTGGCGGGTGCCGGGCGCAGACTCTTGACGTAGCCCTCCCAGCCGCCGCTATAGGCAGCTTCGCGATCGGTGAATCTGGAAGCCAGCGATGCATTGGCGGCGGCATCGGCCGAGGCCGCGTCGCTCCCACAACCGAGCGCAACGGTGAATGTCGTATCCGGTCCCAGGGCACCGATCTTTCCGCACTCGACAACGTTGCCGTTGTTCCCACGCTGTCGAACTGCTGCACGAGCGTCTTATTGTTCATCAGGTCCTGATAACAATCGCTGGCCGCGCCGAAGTAGCCAACCTCGTGCGCGATGAAGCCGTTCCCGCTTCCGCTCGCGATCAGAGCTGAATTCGTGGGGTCCCACCAGGCGTTATTGTTGGCCCCTCCACCCGCCATGGAAGCGTTCTCGAGCAGGTAAAGCTGGTAGGAGCCGCCATCCAGGGACTGAAAACGCGTGCGGATCAGCAGCGTGTTCTGGTCGGGGTCCGTGAGTTGGAGTTCGTGATCCTGTATTTGGGCGGGTTGCGCGTGTCGGTGTTGGTGATGGTGTACTCGAGCGCCATCTCGTCCCGCATCGTGCGCGGCATCCTCGATCAGAGTGGAATCGAAGCGCAATACCTCGAACTCGAGCTAACGGAGAGCATTCTGCTTTCGAACGCCGAGGTAATGTTCGCGAGCCTGCAGCAGATCAAAACCATGGGGCTGAAACTGGCGATTGACGACTTCGAGACGGGCTACTCCAGCCTCAGCTACCTGAAACAGTTTCCGGTCGGCAAACTCAAAATCGACAGCACCTTCATCCGCGATGTCGCCGTCAATGCCGACGATGCGGCGATCACTTCTGCAATCATCAGTATGGCGAAGAGCCTCAACCTAATAATACTCGCCGAGGGCGAGGAAAACGAAGCGCAAACGTCGTTCTTGCGCGCCCGCCAGTGCGACGAAATTCAGGGCTACTACTTCAGCAAACCGCTGAACGCCGATGAGGCAGCCGCCACAATCCGCAACCACAACGCTAACGCCCAAGCCCAAGCTGCAGGCAAACAATCCTGATCGCCTCCGCAGTTTGGGTATAGAGCCTCGACGGCGTGAAGCCTTCGAGGTTGAAGAAGAGGCGATGAACCGGCACCCCCCTGGATGCGGCCGACATCGTCCGTAGGTGCTCGATGGTGGCTCGCCGAGTGCAGGGCGGAGCTGTTGCCCGTTTTTTACTTTCACATCGTCTTCACCCTGCCGTACAAGTTCCTGTCCTCCCCTGGCAGAACAAGCGACTGCTTTATGATCTGCGGCTCCGAGCCAGTGCAGCCACACTCCTCGAACTGGCTCGAGATCCGAAGCACCTAGGAGCAGGTATGGGAGTGCGCGGTTTTTGCTTCGATTGGGAAAGCGGGGTTACTTCGTCGCCTTTTTCACGAGCTGCTCCACGGTGTTTGACGTGCTGGCGACAAAGTTGAGGTCTCCGGCGTATACCGCCGTGACCCCCGCCGTCCCCGGCGGCAGAGTCGAAGTCGAAAAGCTGGCCGAACCGCCGCTCAGTGTTCCCGTTCCCAGTACCGTGTTGCCTTTCATGAACGAGACGGCTTCTCCATTTGGCGGCGCTCCCTCGCTGGAAGTTACCACAGCAGTAAAGGTCACCGCATGGCCCCGGGTGGAGGGATTCGGCGAGGACGTGAGCGTAGTTGCTGTCGAGGCAGCCGACGGGTTCACTTCGAACACGGTGCCGAAGAAGGCAGGAATGCCCGGTCCGCCGCTTTCGGTCGTGCCATAGAGTTCACCTGCGCTGTCTCGAAGCAGGCTGGCAAGAGGATTCGCTCCGTCGAAGAGGTTGAACTCCCAGAGAACCTTTTCCTGGTAGCTGCCGCCGCCGACCGGGGCGACCAGCTCGAAAACAGTTCCACAGTTGTATTGGCAGTACAAGCTGCTTAGGCCACCCGTTGTCGTGGTACCGTAAAGATTCCCGTCTGCATCGAACACAACTCCCCCCCAAGGATGCGTGCCCTCTCTTTTCGGGCTGCCTGGAAACGAGTAAAGAATGTTTTCCGTCCACCTTCCGTTCCCAGGACTCAGCTCGTAAACCGTTCCAGTATTATTGGCGCCCCCCCACTCGGTCGTACCGTATAGGTTTCCGGCGCTGTCGAACACGAGAGTGCCCTCTGCATCGAAGCCATCTTTAGTGCCAGGAGCAAAAGTATGGATCAGGGTTGGATTCCAACCACCGTTGCCAGTCGGAGACAGTTCAAATACGGCCGAACCCGTGGTGCCGAAAATGTTTCCGGCGGCATCCATGGTCAACCCGGCATACATTCCTTCGGCAGTGCTTGCATCTACGGTGTAAATTTCCTTCTCGGCCCAGCCACCGCCGGACGGACTCAGTTCGAAGACAGACCCGTTTCCCCCCCTGGAATTGTAAGTTGTGCCATAGAGATTGCCCGCTGAATCCATGATCGGACCGCTTTGCGGGAATTCGCCATCCGCCCCGCCACTAAACGCGTACAGGACAGTTTCCGTCCAGCTTGTCCCCGCGGGACTTAGTTCGAAGACGACACCGGAGCAGTTGGACGTAGGAAGGCACGATGCATTCTCCCCACCAGAGACTGCGGTTCCGTAAAGGTTTCCCGCGCTGTCGAAGATCAAGGAAGAATGTGGAAATCCCCCGTCCGCTGCTAAGGTGAAAGTGTGGAGCACGGTCTCGTTCCAGCCTCCGCTGCCGTTCGGGGAAAGTTCAAATATCACTCCATATCCAAGCGCGCCCCCAAACTCGGTTGCCCCATAGAAGTTGCCTTCGTGTTCGGTGAGGCTGCTGTAAGGCTGTCCGCCATCATCGCCGCCAGTGAAGTTGTAGAGCACAGTCTCTTGAGCCTGGGCCGGATGACCGGCAATCAGAAGCAGCACGGAGAGCACTGCCAGGGTCAGAGTGCCGCGGAAGGTGAAGACCGCGAGCTTGGTTGCGCCGGGTCTCGGTCCGGCAGTGGGAATTGTTGTGAACCCTGACGCGGGAACGGCGGGAGAGGTGAGACCCACCGTGGGGAGCATCGTCATGAGCGTGCAAGCCGTTTCCATTGATTCACCTTCCCATTTGAACCTGAGGTTGAGTGGATTCGTCCATGGCTGAACTGTGTGAAGAAATGGCACCTGCAAGTCTTAGTCCCAGCCGGACTGGAGGTTGTCACGGCGATGTCAACGCAGAGTAAAATTGTATGTTCGGGAGCTTTTTCCTCATCTCAAACTCCCGAGGGTGCCTCGCTCTTGTTGCGTTGAACCTGGAATACCTATTTCGCGTTGGAGCGCTTCTGAAGCGACCCCCGCCGGCAATGCGATCCGGGACAATGCGATTACGCGACCCGGGGAATCACCCCGGGGGGAAGTGGCTTATGGGGGTGATCCCGCTCGCAGGCCGGGAGATCGGGACGGTGGCCGCCTTCCTAACCGCCGTCACAGTAACAAGCAAGATGCGGTGATGCGGATGCTGGAAAAGGGGGGAAATAACGGGACGCAAACGCTGCCCATCCGCGCCCCTCAGGGCCTCGCCTCTATCGATCTGTCGCCAAGGCGGTCAATGGCCATCTTCGGAACAATGAGACCTAAGCTCATCGTCAAAATGATAGTGATGGCGGTGACGCCGTCGGCCATTGTCGCGCTTATGAGCTCCAATGTCGTATGCGAGCCGTCGGCAAGTTGTACAAGCCCGCTCGCCATCCTAAATAGGAAGACGCCCGGAATCATCGAAACTACGGAGGCGAAGCCGATGGCCGCGAACGGCATGTGACAACGGCGTGCGACTGGAGTGAGGATCAGCGCGACGATGAGACAAGCGACAAAGGCGCCGATCGCAGCGCTCGAGCCCAGCACAGCCAGTAACCACCATCTCAGAGCATGGGCCAGCATGCCGACCGCCACCGGCCAGGCGAACATGTGCAGGGGTGTGGAAAAAAAGACGCTGTAGGCGGCGACAGCGACGCCAGCGGCGATCATATCGATCCACAGGGGCACGGCCCTGCTGGCCTGATCTACCGGTAGGGAAACACCCAGAAGAGTGAGTCCGAGCAGTAGCCCGGTCGAGATCGCGATAACGATGAGCCCCGCAAAGGCTATGCGGGCGGCGCCAAGACTGATACGGCCATTGACAAGATCCAATGCGCCATTGAGGACGGGTGGCCCGGGTACCAGGACCATGCATGGGCAGACTGCGACCAGGCGCAGTGAGGAGCTCAACTGATATCGAACCGCCAGCGCCCCAATAACGCCAGCGAGGAAGGCCGCGCCGAATGGTTGCAGGAAGACATTTGCGCTGAATTTTGCCAAACCGCGACGAAGAACGGCGCCGACCGCCGCACTCACGAATATGAGAGCCGCTGCGGGTAGATGTTGGACACCGAAAATCACCGCCAATGCCACGGCGCCGGCCGCCGCGGCGAGTGTGAATAGCCAGGTCGGTGCCAGCGGCGCTTCGGAGGTCGCACGGATCGAGTTCTTTGCGGTGGCGGGCGCAAGTTGACCGGCGGCGACGTCCCCAATTATGCGCATCGTAGAAGCCACGCGACCCATGGCCACGCCGGTAGGATCGGCTGTGACCGCGGCGATCAGCCTGGTACGGCTGGCGCCGTCCTCGGCTTTAAGTTGCAGCTCGCCCCAGCGCGGCATGATTTCAGCGCGCATTCCGAGAGCGTGTCCGAAGCGCTCAGCCGCAGCCAAAACCTGGTCGGTAGATTGACCGTTGACGTATTGAACCCGGGCAACGGCGAGGACAAGGTCGGCACGGTCCTCCAAGGTCATGGCGTCGTTATTCCCATCCTCATCCATAAAGCAGCTTCATGCAGGATCCGGCAGGAAGTTAGGATCCGTGCCTTGCTTGAAGACCACGTACACCCGCTTCCAGGGCTCGTCGTTGACTAAATGCCATTGGTGGCTGGAGCCGGAATTATCCTCTGCGACCGGTACCTCACCAGGATGGATCGTGAATGTCTCGCCGCCCACGGTTGTACATTCGAGTACTCCCGCTAACGTAAGGACGTATTGAGTTGTAGGAGCATCCTGAAGCGCGGCGAAGCGCGCCTTAGAGAATTCGAGGACATGGCCGATGAGGTATTTCTCAAGAGCGAGGTCGTCTCTGCCGACGGCAAGCATTGGCAGTATGTCTTCAGGATCGATGGAGCCGAAGAAATCGAGATAGGTGCTGTCACCTTGCAGAGCCTTGGGAATGTCGATGCCACGGGCACTTGTTTCTGGAGTGCAGTTCAACTCAGAGAGGGCAGCGTAGCCGGTGCCGGCGTAGTTCCAGGCATTGGAGCTTTCCTGTGCCTCGCTGCCCAGGACCTCGTGGAACTCTATTTTCAGGCCGGGATCAAGTTGCTTCAGGATCACTGCCGGGGTGGCGCTCATGATGCCGGCCTCGATAAAAATGACGTCGGCATGATCGGTGGATCGAATCGGTGTTGTCATGTAGTTATCCTCTTGGATAACTCAGCTTCAGCGACATAGGGCTTTACCATCTTCGCCGGATCGACGACGCGGTCGAACTCGTCTTCGGTTACAAATCCCAGGTTGAGTGCGGCTTGCTTGAGGGTGAGGTCGTTATCCAGCGCGTAGTGCGCGATCTTCGACGCTTTGTCATAGCCAATGACGGGTGAGAGTGCGGTAACCAACATCAGGGAGCGGTCCACATATTCCTTGATTTTCTTCAAATTGGGCTTCGTTCCTTCGATCAGGAATCTTCGGAAGTTGGTGCATCCGTCGGTCATGATCGTAATGGAGTGAGCCACGTTGAAGATGATGAGAGGCTTGTAGACGTTCATCTCCAAATATCCGCCCGCGCCGCCGAAACCGACGGCCACATCGTTGGCCATTACCTGCGCGGCGATCATGGTCAGCGCCTCTGCCTGGGTGGGGTTTACTTTACCGGGCATAATCGAGGAGCCGGGTTCGTTGGCCGGGATCACCAACTCGGCGAAGCCCGCGCGCGGGCCGCAGGACATCAGACGAATGTCGTTGGCGATTTTGTAGAGCGAGACCGCGAGTGTGCGCAGTGTGCCGGAGAGTTGAACCAAGGCATCGTGAGCTCCCTGCACGGTGAATTTGTTTGCAGCACTGACGAATGGCAGATCGGTAAGCTTGGCAATTTCGGCCGCGGCTGCCTCACCAAATCCGGGCGCTGCATTGATCCCGCTTCCGACGGCTGTGCCGCCAAGCGCGAGGCGATACACACCTTTGAGCGCATCTTCGATCCGATCGAGATCGTCCGCCAGCATGCCTTCGTAGCCGGACCATTCCTGCCCCAGCGTGAGAGGCGTGGCATCTTGCATGTGGGTTCGGCCGATTTTGACGATGCCCTTCCACTCCTCAACTTTCGCTGCGATTGCATCGCGCAGAGCCTTAACCGCCGGCATCAGCCGCTGCTTTACATTCACCGCCGCTGCGACGTTCATCGCGGAGGGGAAGGAATCATTGGACGACTGCGACATATTGACGTGGTCATTTGGATGCACTGGCGTCTTGCTCCCAACCGGCGTACCGGCAAGCTGGCAGCAGCGGTTGGAGATTACTTCATTCATGTTCATGTTGAATTGGGTGCCGCTTCCCGTCATCCATACGTGCAACGGGAACATATCGTGATGCTGGCCGGAGAGGATCTCGTCACAGGCCCGAACCATGAGTTGATGACGCTCGTCGTCGAGCCTCCCGCCGCTGTGATTGGCGTTGGCGGCGGCTTTTTTCAGAGTTGCGTAGGCGGCAATCATCTCGCGTGGGATCAGATCCTGTCCGATGCTGAAATGTTCGAGCGAGCGTTGCGTTTGCGCTCCCCAAAGTTTCGTGCTAGGCACGTCCACTTCGCCGAGGCTGTCGGTCTCTTTCCGCATGCCCATCACGGTCACATTGCTGATTGCACTCATTGTCTTGTCCTCCTCGACAACTCCTTCTGTGCATCGCGACAGTCTTGCTTTGCGACGAACCGGCCCGATGGGCCGTCGCAATATTGTTCGAAATGTCGATAGGATGCGTCAAGAGATAAAGTGACGCGGTCGAAATTGTCTGGCGAACGCGCGCCGCAGCTTGTTTGATCAGTGCTGTAACCTCCTTCGGGTGCAAGACGCAGAGCGAGTGGCTGGCGCCGGGGACTTCGACTGTGTGGCTGCCGGCACGCGTGGCATACCAGCGTTTGAGATCGGGGTTGACCGGTCGGTCGTTTGCGGCCACCAACATCCGGCCTGGTTTACTTCTCCCGCAGGCGTGGTGACGATTCCTTTAAGATTCTCGGCCTTATTCATCACCTGCCACCGCGCCATGAAAGCGAGGTGCTCCGCCGGCAGGTCGGCGGCGAAATACTCCTGAAATTGTGCCGGGTCGAGATGGGTGAAGCCGCTGGCTGTCTTCTTTGTCTCGTTCGACTCACCGAGGTCGCTCGGGAAGCGCGTTCCGTCGTCAGATTCATTCTCTCCCGGCATCCGGCATGTTGGCCGCGATGTACACCAAACCGGCCACCGGTGGATCGCTTAGGGCAAATTCTCGCAGATCCGCGACAGAGATCACGCACGTGTTCGACCTCGTTGGCGCAATTTCAAAGGTCACACTCGACCACCCAGAATCCAACACGCTTTCTCTCCTACAGTTCGGGAAGTCACAGGATCTGTGAAATCGCGGCGCTGAAGATGCGTGGGATGACAGTGTGGACCGTTGAAAGATGGTCCAAAAGCATGAAGTCGACCACGCTATGACGATTCGGATCCCGACTCCGTTTGCATCGGTATGCATGAAGTCGTTTGCTTCAGGCGCGTACTGGAAATTGCCGTGCATTTTCTCAGCTAGGGGATCCCGTTTCATCTCCATAGATTATGACCCAGATCCTGATCAGCCATTTGTTGCGCCCGGACAAAAATTCCCCAGTTTTCGCGACTTTGGCGCCAACGGTGTGTTTCTGCCCAATGGAGGTACGTGCATGTCAACCAAGCTCCACTTTGCTGCTCCGCTTCTCACCGTGTGCAATTTCTTGCCTCCCTGGCCGAAACAGCCTGCCGCACAAAGCGCGGCACCTCGGCCACCGCGCGGCAAACTGCGAATGAGCCGCGGATTTATGCGCCAGCTCGGCGTTGCCGTTCGAACCTGCTGTTCCGGTCTGTTTCTGTTGACCGGCGTGGCGGCGTTCGCCGCGCAAGTGAACGTGATCTGCGCCAACACAAGTGGGGACGCGGTCAAGTTGAATACGGCCATTGAGAACAGCCACTCCGGTGATCGGATCCAGATTCACGGAATCTGCCAGCTGAACGCCAGCATTATTCTGCTCGGCGCTCGCACCTATGCGGGCGATTCGCGGACGGGGACCATCCTTCGACAGGCTAGCGGCGCCAACCTGCCAGCGCTGCTCGCTTCCGACAGCTGGAACGAAGACTGGACCTACACCGGCGATCCCGTTCGCGTAGCCGATCTCACTCTTGACGGTAATAGTGCCGCAAATTCCACCACAAATGCGCTCGTCATCCGCTCATGGCTTACGGTCATCGAGGACATACAAGTGGAGAATGCTCCCGCCGACGGCATTCAAATCACCAGTCTTAGCAAAAACGGCGTCGCCCTCCAGGGTTCGCAAGTCAATGGCCACATCAGCAATGTCTTCGTAACCAATTCCGGATCAGTAGGAATTCACGTGGTTGATCCTGGAAACAGTGTGACGGACTGGAGCCTCCTGGATTCCTGGGTCGCGTACTCAGGGCAATCCGCGATCTACATGGATAATGCCGCGGGCTGGACGGTACGCGGCAATCACGTCTACGGTATCCAGCAGCACGCCATCTTTGCCAATAGTTGCTGGGCCACATCGATCGACGAGAATTACATCGAGGATTTTGGCGGTTCGGGTGGATCCAATACCTGGTACGGAATTGCATGCACCGTGGGGGGAGGAGCAGCCTCGGGGATAAACGGAAACAAAGTGTTCATGTTCGCCAAAGAACCTGCCAACGGAGACTACGTGTTTATTGGGGTCCCACAAGTCAACTACGGTGCAGGCATTATCAATGTGGTCGGCAACACCATTCTTGGTGCCAATGGACGGCACGACACGGGCCTTTCCTACCTGTTAAACGGAGGAACTGACCTGAAGGTGCTGTCGAGCAACAACAATGTGCAAGGCGTGCACACGGCACGATCGGTCGGAGCTGGTGTCAAACTTGTAGACGGCTATTAAGGCGGCTGCTTGAGCAGTCATCTCAGCCCTCCTGATTCAGAGATAGGCAAGCGAATTTGCGTCTTCCGAACGACAGCGTCGCAGCATTCGCGCGTGTCGTCTTGTGTCCGTTGCCAATGGTCAGGCTGCGGGCCCAGGCACGAACTACGGCTGCCGTCACCATCGCTTGGAAATCGAGGAAGACATTGTGGCAACCCACAGCATGCTGCCGGTAAACACGGGCTGGCTCGAGGAATCGTTGGTCCAACCGGTTTCGATTCGTCGGACACTCAATTGGCGATGGTCAAAAGCCGCGACGGCATCCACCATTGGTTCTTCGCCGGTCCATGGCCCCCCTCGGTCCTCTGGAGTCTGACCCGTCCAGTCTGTAGATCCGTTCGAGTGCTGCGGCTTCCCGCTCGGCCAGAGGTGCGATGAAGCGTTCCGGCCCTGTGGCGACGCCCAACTGCAACGGGTAAGGTCGGGAATCGCTGGACTTCACGCCCAACATCGGAACCCTCCCTATTGCACAACAAACTCCTGGCTGCTGGTGAGCGTTCCACTCGCTGTAACCACCGTGACCTTCCCGCTGGTTGCACCGACCGGAACCTTCGCAGAAATATAAGTATCTCCGGTGGTTTTGAACGTAGTCGCAGGAACGCCGTTAAACAAGACGCTGGTCGCCGTCTTGAAACCCTGCCCGAGAATTCCCACTGTCCCACCAACATTCCCCCACCAGGTCACCAGCTTGGCAAATGTCGGCAGGTGCATATTCAGACTAAAGAACACGCCATCGTTCGAAGCCCCTCCACTTTGCGTGTCTCCATAAAGAATTCCATTTGTGTGCTGAATCAACGTTCCCTCCGGATACTCCCCATGTGTGCCGTCAAAGTTGTAAAGCACCGTAAGCACCCCGGCTGGCGTCAACTGGAAGACCACTCCATCGTTGTTCGCGCCTCCAACTTGCGTCGTCCCATAGAAGTTCCCATCCGATGCCTGCACCAAGCCGCCGTAAGGAATATTCCCATCGGCGCAGTTCGGCTTTGAGCAGAAATTATAAAGAACGCTGTAATCACCGCTGGCGCTGATCTTGAAGACGACTCCGCCTGGGGAGGAGCCGGCATAGGTGCGAGTGCCACCGTCGCTTGCCGTCCCATAAAAGTCGCCGTCCGTTCCTTGCGCCAATCCGCCCAGCGGACCCGCTCCATCCAGGCAGCCGCTTTTCGAGCACAAGTTGTAGAGCACGCTGTAGGTTCCGGAAGCAGTGATCTTGAAAATAACTCCGCCGCCTCCGTAGCCCCCACCGAGCGAGGACCCACCCTCCGAGGTCGTTCCGTAAAAGTTTCCATCGTATCCAAGTAGCAGCGGAGTAACGGAATTTGCCCCGTCCGTCTGCTCGAATAACTTCGTCACCAAATAGTTCTTGCCCGTAGTCTGGATCTTGTAAATACCACCGCAACCGCCATATCCGTATGTGCATCCCGAAGAACCGTGGTCATCGGCAGTCCCGTAGAGGCTACCGTCGATCCCCAAAACCGGAGGCGAAAAAGGACTCGCGATGTTGGGAACGCCGCCGAACACATCGTACACCGTCAGTTTGCCGGCCGCGCTGACTTTAAACACAGCTCCGTTGTAGTCCCCGCCGTAAGTAGTGCCGTAGAAGTTTCCGTCGCTACCGAGTGTCACGCCGCTGTAAGGACCGCCCAAGGTAGAGTAGGCGGAGTTGTCGAGGCACAGCACAACCTTATACTTGCCCGCCGAACTGATCTTGAAAACCTCCCCAAACAAGTTGAAACCGCCGCACCCGTCCAGCGTCGTGCTGTAAAGGTCGCCGTCGCGTCCTTGTGAAATGATGCCTGGATTTGTCGGATTGGCGCCATTGCCCAGGCTGGGGAAGTTGTACATCACCGTGTAAGTCTGAGCCTGCGTCACCGCCGCGCTGAGCAAAACAAGAGCAATCATGACAACGGCGGCGATCGCGCCGAGCCTTCCGTCGCGCCAAAAAACGAACCCAATCTCTTTTCCTAAACTCAACGTTTTCTTCATAGGGTCTCCAATCCCAGCTCTCAATTTTTCACCCTGGCTTAGTGGTCCACTCCCGTCCGGAACCGCCGAATGGGCCGAACGGGGGTGACGGCGTCAGGCGAGATTCTGCATATTCTGCCCGACCAAGTCCTGACGCATCCCTCAAGAACTCTTAAGGTGAACTAAGTCTATGAATATAAAGATGCGTCGATAGGTCCGAAACACCGTGGAGGCTGGTCAAGAATGGAGGTAAAAAATGCTTGCACGGGGGCCGGACTCGCCCGTTCGAGCAGAAAAAATTCTGCCGCTGCCATTTCTATTCGACCGCTGACGCCAATTTTCTCTTCCCCGCGGGCTTTTTCTCCAGCCCCTCCCATACCGCCTCCACAATAACCGGCGGCCGTTCTCACTTCGGCAATCACAAAAGGCTGGCTCTTGCTCAAATTTGCTGTCCTTTCTCGTCATCGTTCACCAACGACCGCCAAAAGCCAGCAACGGATTGAACGGCAGCGGGATGCTGCGTGTTCACTCCAACCTCAAGCGGCAGTTTTCAGGTCCGGTCGGGTCAAGCGAACCGGCTGTAGAATCAATAATCGAGACACCTTGATGGACAGGCAGTCTCTCAGGATCAGTGAGCGAACGAGGGAAACGCGAAATCGGGTGTTCACCGGCGGGGCGAACGACCTTGGCCATCGAACCGACGACAGCGAACCGCTGTAAAATTGCGGAAGGACGGCCGCTGTGAAAACTTCAAATGCTGATTAAGACTCTCCTCGCGGGGGCGCGGGGGCGCTGCTGGCGAGGACCACACCCCGTGCGTGAACTCTCCGCTTATGTTCGATTTGCTCAACACCTTCGCCGGGGGGGCGGATGGAAGTTCTCCGGAAGCAGTGCTGATCGATGACGAAAATGGCAACTTTATGGCAACCAAGCTCTCGGCGTAATCAATTGCGTCGCCTTCGGCTAGGCCGGGGTCTGCGGAACCGTAGCCAGGTCAGCGCCAGCGGTGAGCTTCTCACTGGCGCCGGGCGGGAAAAGCCTTGCGTGTGCATCGCATGCGGAAGAACTGCTGGTGGGTAGTTTCACAACCTCGAACTGGAAAGACGCGCATTCAGTCATCCGCTTTCCCGCTCCATTGGATGGTTTGCAATCACCTGGCGTAAGAACGCGGAAAAGTGTGCCGACGATCCTTCCGGACTCTTTGGGCCTGGCGTTGCCGAGGCTCCCTTTTTATATGCCTTGACAAGTATATACACACTGGAGTATATCAAGACCGTGGAATCTGCGTTCGAAATCATTGCGGAACCGAGCCGCCGCGCGATATTGAGCCTCCTGGTCTTGTCCCAACAGTCGGTGGGGGAGATCGAGCGTCGGTTGCGGATGACGCAACCGACCGTGTCCAAGCATCTGCGAGTGCTGCGCGAAGGCGGTTTCGTGGAATCCACGGTGGACGCACAGCGCCGTCTCTACCGACTGAGACCGGAGCCATTTCAGGAGGTGGATGCCTGGCTGGCTCCGTTCCGCCGGTTCTGGTCCGTTCACCTCGATGCTCTCGAACGCCACCTCGACCACATGGATGTGTCAACACCAACGAAAGGGTAGACAACCGAGAAGAAGACGCGGCCCAAACCGCGAACCTTGACATAAGGAGAAACCAAATGAAGATTAAAGTGACCAGCCTATACGTGGACGACCAGGACAAGGCCCTGCGCTTCTATACGGAGGTACTGGGCTTTGCCAAGAAGGGCGATTTCAGACAGGGCTCATTTCGCTGGCTGACCGTGGCCTCGCCCGAGGAGCCGGACGGCATTGAGCTTCAGCTGGCGCTGAACGCCAACCCTGCGGCCAAAACGTATCAGCAGGCGATGTTTCAGCAGGGCCAGCCCGCGATCATGTTCTACACCGACGACGTAAAGGGCGATCACGAGCGGATCAAGGGCCGCGGTGCCGAATTCACGATGCCACCCACCGACGTGACCGGGTCGACGATTGCGATGCTGAAAGACACCTGCGGCAACCTCATTCAGCTCACCCAGCTGGCACACTATTCACGCTAAGGAGAAGAAGATGGCCGTTGGCGAGCGGTATGCACCTGCGGGGCGCAGATACGAAAGGACGAAAGAAGGGACGCTCATTCTCGTCAGAGAACTACGCCACTCGCCGGCGCGAATCCGCATTCAACTCTCTGGACATATCGCAGAATGGCCCTTCGAGGTAGTGCCTCCCATTTCAGACATTTCCGCCGATTGCGTCGAGATCGGCAATCAGTTCAGGAGGAATCTGAAGCAGCGAAGACTGAAGATTCTCGCGAAGATGCTCTACCGAGGATGTTCCCGGGATCTCCAGAATATTGGGCGATCGCCGCAGAAGCCAGGCTAGCGCAACCCGCATCGGCGTGGCATCGAGACGGACAGCGATGTCGGACAAAGTAGCCGACTGCAGTGGGGTGAAGCCGCCCAGTGGAAAGAATGGCACATAGGCGATGCCGATACGAGCAAGGTCGGCTATCAGTGTATCCTCGGTTCGATGGGCGAGGTTGTAATGGTTCTGGACGCAGACGATCGGAGCGATCAGTCGGGCTTCTGCGATCTGCGCGACCGTGACGTTGCTAAGCCCGATATGACGCACCAGACCCTTGTGCTGGAGTTCGGCCAGAACTGCGAGCGGTGCCTCGATCGACTCCTCGGCGGGTTCATGGATGCCAAACATACTGCGCAGGTTGACCACATCGAGTACATCCAGTCCCAGATTGCGCAGGTTGTCCTGAATCGCTGGAACCAGCTCTTTGCGTGAGAAAGCTGGAATCCATGCTCCATCGTCGCCGCGCCGGGCGCTGACTTTGGTGGCGATAACTAGCTCGTCGGGATAGGGGGAGAGCGCCTTTCGTATGATCTGGTTCGTCACATGGGGACCATAAAAATCGGCTGTATCGATGTGGTTCACGCCACTGGCGACGGCTTCCCGCAGAACCGTGATCGGCGCATCGATGTCGCCGGGAGGCCCCCATACCAACTTGTTACCATCTCGCCCTGCGAGTTGCATGGCCCCGTGCCCACGCGGTTTCAGGTCAGCGACGTGCCAGGCAGGGTAAAGCTCCCGGCGAGATCAATTGATCAATCTGCATTTCCTTCCTCCGAGACCTATTCATGATTTGTAACGAGGGAAGCTCAAAAAGACTCTCCAACCAGCTCTTCACTTTTCTTCCAGAGGGCCTCGGCAGTTTTTGCATTCACCGCATAGCCGCACACTCCTTCGTTTACGGCGCTGATCGACGCCTCGTCGGGGACCATGGAGCCCACGCGGCAGTCTTCGCAATACCGGCCCCCGATCTCGTCAGCGTCAGCTACAACCGCAGCCCACACCGAAGTTGCGGCTCCCTGCGGAATGCTTTTCCACTGCAAGGGCGGTCTACGCGCGGCTGCCAGTTGCTGATTGATCTCGTCTACCCTCGTCTGCAACCAGTTTGGACTCACATGTCGGATCAGTTCCGTCTGGATGACTCCCGGATGCACCGCCGCAGCACGTACGCCGCGTTCCCGATGGCGCCGGTCGAAAGCTACAGCAAAAAGAATGTTCGCTGTCTTCGAGCGACCATAGGCAACGAAAGGCTCATAGGGCGTGCGCTCAAAGTTGGGATCCTCAAGGTCCACGTTCGAGCGTCGGTGCCCCGCGGAGGACACGTTGATCAGGCGTCCTCCCGTCGGAATCAGCGCCGCAATCCGGTTGACCAGGACAAAGTGGCCCAGGTGATTCGTCCCGAACTGCGTTTCGAAGCCGTCGGCTGTGTGGCCAAACGGTGTAGCCATCACTCCGGCATTGGCAATGACCACGTCAAGATCTTCTCCCTTTGCCAGCAACCGGTCGGCGGAGGCGCGCACGCTTTTCAGGTCGGCTAGATCGAGCTCGATGAGTTCGAAGCTTCCGCCATTGGCTGCGGCGTCCTTGCGCACCCGCTCGGTTGCAGCTCTGGCCTTGTTCAAATCCCGCGCCGCGCCGACAATCCGAGCGCCGTGGGCGGCCAGGGAGCGCGCCGTCTCCACGCCGATTCCGGCCGAAACACCGGTAACGAGAATCCGTTTGCCCTGCAGACTCAGGCCGGACAAAACGGCATCTGTGGTCGTAGTTGCCCCAAATGAAGTCGCCTCAAGTGTCTTCATCATGTTCTACCTCCTGAATGCTGACACTTCTCAGTAGCTGCGTACCGTCGCTGAACAGGCTAGGCGCGCAAAACCGCGGCGTCCGCAGTGGGCGCGAAATACTTCATGGCGTTCAGATCGGCAATGAGCCTGGCCTGCGTTGGGCGCCATCCCAGCCGCGCCTGCGTGAGCGCGCTGGAAGCCGGAACGTCGTGACCTATCAAGAACCCGAGCCAACCAAAGTGCTCGCCTGCCTCCGCAGGGGATACGGAGACGACCGGCACCTTCAGGCCGCGGCCGATTTGCCTCAGAGATCTCGCGAAGAGGCACGCCCTGTTCTGCGACCGCGTTGTAGCGGGCTCCCGCCGCACCCTTCTCAAGCGCCAGCCTGTAGAGATGGGCAGCATCGAGTCGATGCACTGCGGGCCAGCGGTTGAGCCCGTCGCCGACATACGCCGAGACACGCTTCTCGCGGGCGACCGCGATCAGGTAGGTGATGAGGCCCTGCTTGACCGGGTCGTGGACCTGCGGAAGACGCATCACCGAAGCGCGTACTCCCTGCCCGGTCACCGAAGCGGCTGCCTGTTCCGAAGCTACCCGTGGAATCGGAGAATTGGCCGCATCTTCGTCGGTCGTGAGGCGGCCCGGCGTGACGGCAGCCGCGGTTCCAGAGGTGACAATCAAGGGTCGGTCAGAGCGAGCGAGCACCGAGCCGGCCTCACAGTTCTCCGCCTACTTCGAAAAGTCGTGATTAAAGGCTGTGTGAATCACGCCGTCTGACATGGCTGTTCCACTGCGCAGGCTCTCCAGGTCTTCCACATCACCTCGATGCACCTCAGCACCAGCGGCGACGAGCGACTTGGCGCCCGCATCCGAGCGCGCGAGGCCGAGCACCTGATGACCGGAGTCGATCAGCTCTCGGACGATTGCAGTACCGATGAAGCCTGCAGCGCCGGTAACAAACCCACGCATATTCCTTTTCTCTTAAACAGTCTGTGATTCCGTCGATAGGGACGAAGCGTTCACACGAATTGCGAGCCGAGTGGAAACCTTCGCAGTGAGCAATCGCCATTCGCGGGCTGAAGCGGGCAGAGCATCGTTGTTGATCAACTCCCGCAGCCAATCTTCTGCCGAGAGCGCCGCCTGCTCTGACCCGAACAACTGGGTGATGGCGTTGAAGAATGCTGACAACTCCCGCTCCGCCATCGTTATCAGGTCGGCGCAACGAGGGTTGGAAGTTTTGGACGGTCGGTAACGAGCGAGTGGATTCATATTCCTCACCTCCCAAAGCCGCAGAACCCGGAAACCGCTATTGACAGGCCGTCGCGTACCGGCTAAAACGGAGGGTGTCTCCGAATCAATAGATAGGATAACCGGAGATTGTCTCCGGTTGCAACTTTTTTTTGCTATGCCGACCAAAAATCAAAGAATTGCTCCACGAAAACCGCGCACCGACGCGCAGCGGAACCGCGAGCGTATTCTGCACGTGGCGAAGGAGGCATTCACCCGGTCCGGCGCGAACGCCAGCCTCGATGACATCGCTAAAGAGGCAGGCGTCGGAGCGGGGACTCTATATCGCCACTTTCCTACACGCGATGCGCTGATCGAAGCGGTGTATCGGACGGAGGTGGAAAGACTGGCCGCCGCCGAGAAGAAGTTCTCTGAGAGTCTTCCTCCCATCGAAGCCTTGCGATCATGGATGTTATTGTTCGTCGACTACATCGCGACTAAGCAGATCATCGGCCCCGCTCTAAACTCTCTCGTCGGGGGGCCTTCGAAGCTATATGAGGGTTCACGCCGCCAGATCAAGGGAGCGATTGATACTCTGGTGAAGCGCGCCATCAACAGCTGCGACATTCGCAGTGATCTGGAGCCATTCGATCTACTTCGGGCTCTGATCGGCGTCTCGCACGTGGCATCCGGCCCTGACTGGCAGCAGAGCGCCAGGAGACTCGTGGACATCCTCATCACGGGATCGAGGCCAATCAAATAGCGGCGAGACGCAGACTTATGCACCGTCGCAGGTTCCACGCGTCGAGAACCTCGCCTGTCCTTTCGCTCTCCCATAAGCCTTGAGGCTCGTCGACGGCAGGCTCTTAATATTAGGAAGAACACGTGGGGACAGTTTGAAAACGGGAAGTGTGTGGCGAATCGGACAATGGCAGGCAGGGCGATTGAGAAAGCTCAGGAACTCCATCTCGATCTCGGGGACGTTCGATCTGTCATGCGCGTGACGAATGGCTCTGAAGCAGTTCGCAAGCTGCGCCGCGCGAATCCCGCCGCGTCGCCAATCATGTACACTACGTGTGGCACCCGCGCCTGGAGTGCGAGTAGCAGTCCGGGACATGGCAACCAATCGATTCGGTTGCGCAACCAACTAGTCGTGGCACTTGCATAAAGCGCCGTCCCCGTTGCCAAGGTGGTGTCAATGCGATTCCTGCTCGCTTTCATTCTCCTTGTTCCTGCCAGTCTGTTGGCCCGAGTCTTCTCGTGTCCGGATGGCAAGGTCGATGTTCTGAAGTACTTCGTGTTGTCCCAGGACTACCGATCCCTCCAATACATGAACGGTACGCCCAATCCCTTATACACTCAGGTGTTCCCCGATGAGGACTTCGCCAAAAGAGGATATTGGTTTTGGTTGAAGAGCGCTACCGCGCACGGTTTCGATGTGAAAGCTTTTGATGACAAAAACGTCTATATGCGATCGACCGAATTGATATGGAACGACAACACAACGTTTAAACGATTCGTTCACGATCTGCCGATTGCCGTGCGATGCGTGGAGGAAGGCAAGGCGGGTCCCGAGATCAAGGTCGAAGATACCTTTTACCGATATTACTCGGCATGCAAGGCCTACCATGAAAGCCGATTGGGAACCGCCATCATGGATCTTGATGCGCCGGCCTTGATGGAGACGGGCGGCGATATCGGGCAGGTGTGGACCCGTATACTTCACTATCACTACAACTGCGACAAGGACCATCAGAGTTGCACCGACGAAGAGCAGTTCTTCCTGGCCAACGGTTACGGGGAGTGGCAATGGAAGCATTACCAGAACGGCACTCTGCTGAGCTCGACTTTGATCAACAATCTGGAACCGGGTACGACAGACGCGACTCTGCCGTGCCCGAATAGCTACACTCCGTGATGGGGAAGCGGGCAGGCAAAACCAAATGGCTTCGGCTCCCTCTCCGGCCCGGGAGCGAATTCTGCCTGTATCCCCGGGACTTTCCATTGCGACCCCGCACGGTGCTGTTTTTCTAAGGAGATTCGCCGAGATCGTCACTGAAGTCCGCACACTACGGGAAACCTTACGGCGGGAGAAAGATTGGCGGGTTAAGCCCGTGATTCGGGTCAAATCAGTATTCGGCCTCCCAGGGCCCTCCTGAGAAGCTTCACGAGGCCCAGCCGCCCGGTGTTCAGTTCACGGGGCTTCTGTCCATGTTTTAGTTTGGTCCCGGACAAGTTTGCCCCAAGGGTCGGTGGACATCGTCTCCCCGGCCGGTTGGGCATTTGGGGAGTTGGCGACGGACCTGTACCTGCGCGGGTTCTGTGGCACAATGCGGAGGTGCTGCAACGACTGACCGCGCGCAAAGAATGGAAGTTCTTCGTCGTCCTTGCGAAGGCGGACCCTGGCTTGGCCGCCGCTTGGTGGGCATCCCTCATCCTGAGAGGGATTCTGCCGCCGGCATTTGCGATCGCGATGGGTGGACTCGTGGGGGCCGTGCAGCGTGGCAACCCGCTCGCCGGTCCGCTCGTGTCTGTTGGCGTGATCTTCTTGCTGCTTCAAGTACTCAGCCCGATTCATCAGGCGGTCAGCGCCAATCTGGGCGACCGCACGGCCGCATGGCTCTATGACCGGCTGACCGAGGCCTGTGTGCGTCCGCCGGGTATGGGACACCTCGAGGATCCGACGCTCACCGGCGATCTCACCGTCGCTCGCGACTTCGATCGCGGGATGACTGGGCCGCCGCTGTCCATCTCCATGGATTTCATCGCGACCGGTATGGTGGAGATGATCGGAGGCGTCGCGTCGGCGCTGATCCTCGCCCGATATGCATGGTGGGCGGCGATCCTGCTCGCGGGCGCGTGGCTGGCGACGCACTGGATACTCAGCGACAGCGCGATCTGGCGCGACCGCAACACCGACGAAGTGCGCCGAGCGCAGCAGGACGCCGACTACGCCTACCGGCTGGCGGTGGATCCGCCGGCGAGCAAGGAGTTGCGGTTGTTCGGCCTGAGCGATTGGACGATCGACCGTTTCATCGCCCGACGCACTCGCTTGCATGAGCTGCAGTATGCGGCCACGCGTCTGCGCGAGCGTCCTGTCACCTGGAGCGTGCTCCTCGTCGTCTCCGCGAACGTCCTGGTGTTCTGGCTGCTGGCGAGCGCCGCTGCCGCTGGCCGCATCAGCCTTGGGGAGGTCGTCGTCTACCTGCAGTGTGCCGTCGGCGTTTCGATGATCGCGTTCGGCGGATTCAGTTGGGCGCTCGACGGTGCGGCTGCCCCGGTCGCGGCGGTACTGCGACTCGAGTCGGCCATGCGGCCCGCGGGAGAGCTGCGCTCCGGCAATCGTTCTGCAGACGCGACACCTGCGCGCGAGTTCCGTCTCCGTGATGTCACCTTTGCGTATCCCGCGGGCGGGCCCGTGCTGAAGCACTTCGATCTCACGATTCCCGGCGGCTCTTCGCTTGCTATTGTTGGACAGAATGGCGCCGGCAAAACGACAATCGCTAAGCTGCTGTGCCGATTGTACGATCCGCAGGCGGGAACAATTGAGATCGACGGTGTCGACATTCGCGAGTTTGATCTCGCGTCATGGCGCTCGCGCGTTGCGGCCGTGTTTCAAGACTTCATCCGCCTCGAGCTGCCATTGCGCGACAATGTGGCGCCGGCAGGCGCGCCGGACGACGTGGTGCGCGCCGCGCTCCAGTCGGCGGGAGCGGCCAATCTGGCTTCACTGGACAGCGTGCTTGCTCCCGGATACGACGGGGGCACCGACTTGTCGGGGGGGCAATGGCAGCGGATTGCGCTCGCCCGTGCGCTGGCAGCCGTCAAGCTCGGCGCAGGCGTGGTACTGCTCGACGAGCCGACCGCGCAGCTCGACGTGCGCGGCGAAGCGGAGATCTTCGATCAATTGCTCGCCGCGACACGGCATTGCACGACTATCCTGATCTCCCATCGCTTCTCCACCGTCCGCCATGCCGATCGTATCTGCGTGCTCGAGCACGGCCAAGTAATCGAACTCGGCACGCACGATGAACTGATGGCGCTAGGCGGCCGTTACCGAACGATGTTCGAACTGCAGGCGCAGCGTTTCAATATTCGCGACGAGGAGGGTACCTCCTATGACGTCCTCTCCTGATCAAAATCGCGCGATCGGGCCGCTGCCTCCCGCACTGTCGTCGATGTGGCGGCTGTGCAAGTTGGGATATCGCGACGAGCCGCGCTTGATGGTTGCGGCATTCGTGCTGTCGCAGCTCGCTGCACTGCCCGATGCGCTCCTCGCGTTGTGGCTGATGCTGCTCGGCAAAGGCGTCCAGGAGCACCGTCCAGGGTTGGTGCAAGGTGCGGCCCTCGGCCTGGGGGTGTCGGCCGCGGCCACCTGGTTTCTGCGGACGATCAGCACACGGGTACAGCGTCGTTTCCGGGATAAAGTTACGATCGCGCTCGAGGCGCATGTCGCGCGACTGCAGTCATCGGTCGCGACGATCGCGCATCAGGAGCGCCCGGAGTATCTCGACCGGCTGTCGATGCTCCGCGATCAGGTGTTCGTTCTGGACCACATGTACGTGTCGCTGTTTTCCACGCTTGGCTGGATCCTGCGGCTGGGAGTGACCATGGGTCTGCTGGTGTCGGTACACCCGGCACTGGTCCTGTTGGCGGTTTTCGCGGTTCCGACCGTATTGACATCGACGTGGCGGCCGGAAGTCGAGAGATCTGCGCAGGAGCGTGGGGCGCAGAGCAATCGTCTTGCGCGTCACCTGTTTACCATCGCTACGACCGCGCCGCCCGGGAAAGAAGTGCGGGTCACCGGCATCGCAGACCGCCTCCTTACAGAACGCCGGGCGGCATGGGAACGGGGATACCAACCTGTGGCGGCGGCTCGCTGGGGATCGGCCTTATGGCATGCGCTGGCTTGGGCAATGTTTGGCGTGGCCTACGTTGGCGCGATCGTGTTCGTCTCGTCCGGCCTGCGCGCCCCGGCCAGTGCAATATTGCTGGTGCTGGCCGCGGGGGCTCGGCTGTCGGCATACATCGGAGCCACGGTCGGCGAGATTGGATTTCTGCGCGGATTCTGGATGGATGGCTCGCGACGGCTGGCGTGGCTGGAGAACTACGCCGCTTCTGTCGCGGCGTCGGGCGAACTGCGGGTTCCTGACGTGTTGCGCCGTGGCATCCGTTTCGACCACGTGTCGTTCGCCTATACCGACGCATCACCCCTTGTGTTGGACGATGTGTCGCTGACGCTGCCGGCGGGTGCGGTGGTTGCAATCGTCGGTGAGAACGGCGCCGGCAAGACCACCTTGGTCAAGCTGCTTGCGAAGATGTATGAGCCGTCCTCCGGCTCGATCTTCGTGGATGACATGGCTCTGGCGCGCATGCCGGCCAGAGATTGGCGGGCGCATCTTGCCGGAGCGTTCCAGGATTTTTTCCGCTTTGAGTTTCGCGCGGGGCACACGGTTGGCTTGGGTGACCTCTCCCGACTGGATGACGAGCCCGCCATAATTGCGGCGCTCGATCGCGCCGGAGCGGGTGACGTCATCGCTCGCCTGGCCTCAGGCCTCGACACCCAGCTTGGTCCGACGTGGCCGGGCGGAGTCGACTTATCCTTCGGACAGTGGCAGAAACTAGCGCTGGCGCGCGGCTTCATGCGTGATCAGCCTCTGCTGCTAATCCTCGACGAACCCACCGCCGCACTGGACGCCGAGACCGAGCACGCGCTTTTCGAGCACTACGCCGGGGCTGCGCGCGGCGCTGGCGCAAAGAAAAGTGGACGTCTCACGCTCCTCGTTTCTCACCGTTTCTCGACGGTCCGAATGGCGGATCTCATCGTCGTGCTCGATGGGGCCCGACTCGTGGAGGTTGGCACCCATGATGAACTGATGGCCGCCGGTGGTCAGTACTCCGAGCTTTACAGCATCCAGGCGGCCGCCTATCGCTGACACCTGTTGGTTGGTCGACGGTTATCGGGCGTCCGCGCTGATCTGGTGCTGCCTTTAGCCGTACCCCGTGGATAGACGCTGGTCTCGCCAATGTCGATGCGAGCGCGCGCAGTTGGCCGGGATGTGCGGTACACCCCCAATCGCTATTTTCAGGGCACATCTGGTGGATCCGGTCTCAGGTCTGGCAGGAAAGAACGGTCGTCCGGGTTGTTCGTTCCGAACCTTCCAAGTCCAAAGTAGGCGAGAGCCTTTGCGAGTCCCCGGCTGCGACCATTTCGGGCTCAACGATAACCAAGGTCGAGGGCACGGAATCCGAAACCGCTTTTGACCATTGCCATCAAGGGTGAGAAGCGTCCAGCCGATGGGCAGGACGCACCCGCGCCTCTATCGCGAAACAGCAGACCGCGACCTCCGGCACGATCGTCCGCGACAATACCGGCTGGCTTGCCGTCCGACTTGTTGCGAGCGGGTGCGCGGGAGGTGTTTCTCCTTTCACAAAAAGGACGGGAGCTTTTCCCCGGAAAGGCGTTGGCAGGAATTGATCAACTTTTGTCATTGCTGCCAATGCCCGGCATCGCTAGCATGAGCGCATGTTGAGTTTGAAGAACTATCGCGGTGGGCCCCGGAGGATTGTCTTCCTGGCGGCTCCACGCACGCAAATCCTTGACGTTGCGGGGCCCTTTCAGGTCTTTGTGCGTGCGGCGGAATTGTTCGTCCAACAGCACCCCGAAGGCGGGCGCCCTTACGAGGTGGTCTTGGCGAGTACGACCATGCGCAAGGCGGTGGCCACAAACTGCGGCTTGACACTGGTCGGAGGTGAGACGTTTCGCAGCCTGCGGGAGCCAATTGACACTCTGCTCATTGCGGGCGGGAGCGGTCTCGAAACGGCGGGTCGGGACGAACAATTGCGAAGTTGGCTGCGCAAAATCGCACCGCGGTCCGGCGCATCGGATCCATCTGCACGGGAGCCTTCTTGCTTGCCGCTGCCGGTCTTCTGGACGGCAAACGCGCAACCACGCATTGGAAGTGGGCCGCTGAACTCGCGCAGAAGTGTACGACCGCCACCATTGATCCTGACCCGATCTTCATACGCGATGGAAACACGTACACCACCGCCGGCGTGACGGCTGGAATGGATCTCGCACTGGCTTTGGTGGAACAGGATCTCGGATTGCCGCTCGCGCTCAGTGTGGCGCGAGAGTTGGTCCTTCACATGCGGAGAGCCGGTGGCCAGTCACAGTTCAGCACTGCGTTGTCTTTGCAAGCCTCCGACCGCAAACAGATCGAGGAAATTCGTTCCTGGGTGCTCGATCTTTTAGACGAGAGCTTGCCTGTCGAAATACTCGCAGCACGAGCCAGAATGAGTCCGCGCAACTTCGCTCGGGTGTTGTCGAAAGATACCGGCACCACGCCTGCACGAGGTTTCGCAGCCAAGTCGCACGATGCAAGCGCAACCATCGATACGGGAGAACTCAGCTCAGAAGTCCGATCACGAGAGATTACACCGGACCTATGCACAGCATTTGAACCATTGGGGAACAGCTGAAGGGGTGAACCCTTTGGGGCCCCTGGAAATCCTGTAGTAAAACAGACAAGCCGCGAAGTTGACGCTTCGTGAGCTGATTT
>JBEKPJ010000048.1:0-57081 GCA_049520935.1 Terriglobales bacterium
ATCGTCCAAAAGCTATCGCGTTGTCGACAAACCTTGGAACAGATTCGGCCAGGCTGTACCCTGCCCCGAAGGCGAAAAACGAAATCTTGAGTTGGCCAGTTATTTATCGGACGCTACACTAGCTGGCCGCACAGTCAAAATGACGCAGGAAGTTCTGACGTTGCTCACTGCCTGTGTCGTGGGCAAGGACAAGAACGATTTTGGCTTCACTCTCGCAGCCAACAACCCGGTGAAGGACTTGTGCAAGGCATGGCACGCCGTCTGCGTGCAGTCAGGAGTCGGCCACTTCATTGGCTCCGATTGCGATCAGCCGGTGGAAACCGGAAAGAAATGCGCATGCGGCAGCCGGAAGCGCAAATATCGCGGGCTCCTTGTCCATGATTTGCGTCGCACTGGTGAAGGCAACCTGCGTAGACTCGACGTGTCAGAAAGCGTCGGAATGAAGATCGGTGGCTGGAAGACCGAATCCGTCTACCGGCGTTACGACATCATCGACGAAGCGGATATCACGGACGCAGCCCAGAGGCTCGACGAAAAAGTTCGGGCAGAGTTTGGGCAGAACGGTCGAAAATGGCACCGAGAATGAGGCAACATCCCACCTGCATCTCAACGTTGCTTCGTTGTCTAACTAGCTGTCGTGTGAATGGGTTGGATTATACTTGTCGTCGTAGGAGGGCGGCAGCTCAAGCGGATTGAGCGTCGGATTTACAATCCTCAGTCCCCCTTCAGGAGAAAGCGCTGTGATCCCACGCTACACCCGGCCCGAAATGGCCCGCATCTGGAGCGACGAGAATCGCTTCCGCACCTGGCTGGCGGTTGAAGTCGCCGCCACGGAAACACTCGCCGCCTCCGGCATCGTCCCCAAAGAGGCTGCCAGGGCCATTCGCGCACGCGCCGATTTCAGCGTCGAGCGTATCTTCGAGATTGAGGCCGAAGTCAAACACGACGTCATCGCCTTCACTACGGCGGTTGCCGAAATCGTCGGTCCGCATGCACGCTGGTTCCATTATGGCCTGACTTCGAACGATGTCGTCGATACCGCGCAGGCATTGCTCATTCAGCAGGCGTCTTCCTTGCTTGCCGCAGACCTGGAGCGCCTGGCCGAGGTGCTCGAACGCCGGGCCTGGGAATTCAAAGACACGCCGATGATTGGACGCACACACGGCGTCCATGCCGAGCCCATCACCTTTGGCTTCAAGATCGCCAACTGGTATTCGGAAACGCAACGCAATATCGCGCGATTCCAGGCCGCGGTCGAAGATTTGCGCGTCGGAAAGTTCTCAGGTGCGGTCGGAACCTTTGCCCACCTCAGTCCCGAACTCGAACAGAAAATGTGCACCCGGCTGGGCCTGAAGGCGGCGGCGGTCTCGTCGCAGGTGATTCAGCGCGACCGCCATGCCTTTTATCTGGCGACACTCGCCACCATCGCTTCGACGCTCGACAAGATCGCTACCGAAATCCGTCATCTGCAGCGCACCGAAGTCCGCGAGGCCGAAGAATACTTCAGTGAAAAACAGAAAGGCTCTTCCGCCATGCCCCACAAGCGCAATCCCGTAACCTGTGAGCAAATCAGCGGGTTGTCGCGCGTGGTGCGGTCCAACGCGCAGGCGGGCTTTGAAAACGTCGCACTCTGGCACGAGCGCGACATTTCCCATTCCTCGGCCGAGCGCATCATCATCCCGGATTCGACAACTCTCGCCGACTACCTGCTCAGCAAAACCGCGAACCTGATCGAGACCATGTTCGTCTATCCCAAACGCATGCTGGCCAATCTTGCCAGCACGCGCGGCCTGGTTTTTAGCGGGCAGCTGTTGCTTGACCTCGTGGAGAGCGGAATCGCCCGCGAAGACGCCTATCGCCTGGTACAGGGTCACGCCATGCGGGCGTGGAAAGAGGACCTCGATTTTCAGCAGTTGGTGGTAAACGATCCCGAGATCAGCCAGCGGGTGTCAAAAAGCAAGATCGAGCGCGCCTTCGATCTGAAACGCCAGCTGCGGAACATCGATAAGATCTTTGCCCGAGTGTTTCCCGGCAAAGCGGCCGCCAGCAATCCCCTCACCGCTCGAAAGCGGAAAAGAGTGGGGAAAAGATAGCCGCGCCACCCTAAGAGCTCCCGAGGGGCGCGATCCCGTGCGTGGGCGGAGAAGATCCACGGTTGTAATAGTTTGTAAAAGCCCCCCTGCAGGCGCATCTCCCTTCCCCGCCATCGCATCTATTTAACTGACCGGTTAATCCCGTGCGAAACCGGAATTCCAGTAAGGATGGCAACATGAAGAGACAATCGTCTGCTGTAACTCTGGTGTTGCTCGTCTTGCTGAGTATGACTGCACTGGCCGCTACCGGCCACTATGACCAGCAGATTCAGCAGGCGGTCAGCCACAAGCTTCAGGATACAAAGCGGCTCGAGAGTGTGAACGCAAGCGTCGAGGATGGGATCGTGACCTTGACCGGCTCGGTCGACCTCTATCAGGACAAGCTCGACGCGGCCAAGAAAGTGAAGAGTCTCGCCAACGTCAGCGGTGTTCGCAACGACATCGATGTCGCAACCGCGATCGTGCCCGACGCCAAGCTGGAGCAGAAACTGACCAAACAGCTCACCTACGACCGCGTTGGATACTATGACAACGTATTCAACTACGTTGTCGTGAACGTCAAAGACGGAGTGGTGACCCTGAGCGGATATACCGTCTACGATGTGCCCAAGGACTCAGCCCTCGCCATCGTGGCCCGTACACCTGGGGTTAAAGATGTGGTCAACCAGGTAGAGGTGCTGCCGGTTTCGATTTTTGACGACTCGATCCGCGTCCGCACTGCGCGCGCGATCTATCGCGACCGGGAACTGGGCCGCTACACTAGCGATCCGGCGGATCCGATCCGCATTGTAGTTGACAATGGTCATGTCACTCTCTACGGCACCGTGCAGAGCGCAATGGACAAGACCATAGCCGGAATGCGGGCCAACGAGGTACCGGGCGCGTTCAGCGTCGAGAACAAGCTGGTGGTGGACTGACCTGACCAGCACATGAAACCGCTGAAATTCTCTCGTGGGGCGCGGCGCAAGCCGCGCTTTTTTCTGCTTGCGCCGCGGCCGCCGCGATTCGTTTGCCCACCGCTACTTCAGGCTGACGGATTGCCGGAGCGGCAAGTCCTGCGAAGAGCCGCCGACCACGAATGTGTAATCCCCCGGCACCAATTGCCAGCCATTGTGCTCGACATTAAAAATCGACAGATAGAGCCGCGGAACTTCGACCGCCACATCCTTGCTTTCCGACGGATTCAGTTTGACCTTGCTCCAACCGACCAATCGTTTCGGCGGCTCCGAGGCGGCTGCGGGCAATATCGCGTAAACTTCCGCAATCTCCGCCCCCGTCCGATTGCTGGTGTTGGTAAGGGTAAAGTGCAGACTGACGTTCCCAGCTTGCGCCGGGTCCGCCGCAACCCGGAGATTCGAATAACTATAAGCCGAATAAGAAAGACCGTAGCCGAAAGGAAACAGCACATGTTTCTTCTCGGCGTCGTACCATTTGTATCCTACTTTCAAGCCCTCATCGTAAGTTGTTGGAAATGGCGGCAAACCCGCCGCTATTTTTTTCCAGGCATCGGGTTCCCCGTTGGTGGTGGACTCCGGCGGAGGCATCACGATGTGCGGATGCGGCAAATCCGCTTCGCTGGCAGGAAATGTAATCGGCAGCTTCGCGCTCGGGTTTACCTCGCCAAAGATCACATTGGCGACCGCTTCCGCGCCCTGCGAACCAGCGTACCAGGTTTCCAGAATCGCGCTGACTTGCCCGGCCCACGGCATGGTCACGGGGCTGCCGGTTTCAAGGGCAACAATCGTATGGGGATTTGCCGCCGCCACGGCCGCGATCAACTCATCCTGGTGATCGGGAAGGGCGAGGCTGTCGAGGTCCATACCCTCGCTCTCCCACTGATAAGCGAACACGATGGCAACGTCTGCCGTCTTCGCCAAGGCGCCGGCAGCGGAAGGATCGGTGCCCGCATCAAACTGCACCCGGGCACCCGGAACCTTGGCCCGGATGTTCTTGAGCGGCGAGGTCGGAAACCAGATTTGTTCTTGCCATCGGGTCTGGCCCTTGCCGGGCGGCAGAATGGCATTTCCGCCCGGAGGATCGACCTGCGCCGAACCGCCTCCCGAGATCATTCCCACATCAGAATGGGCACCGATCACGACAATGCTGCGGACTTTCGACGCATTCAGCGGAAGTTGCGAATTTTCATTCTTCAGCAGGACCATGCTGTGCTCGGCGATCGTGCGGGAAACCTCGAAGCCCCCCGCCACATCGACCACGCCCTTCTGCGGCGGATCGTCGATCACGCCACAGGCAAACATCGACCGCAGAATGCGGCGAACATGATCATCGAGTTCCGTCGCTCGAACCCGGCCCGACCGCACCGCTTCCTTCATCGCGCTGCCGAAAAATATTTCACCGGGCTCCTCGTGATCCAGACCCGCCGCCGACGCTTTCGCGGTGCTGTGCGTGGCCTGCCAATCCGACAACACAAACCCCTGAAAGTCCCAGTCTTTCTTAAGGACGTCGGTCAACAGATAGCTATTTTCGCAAGCATAGTCCCCATTCACCCGGTTGTAGGAGCACATGACTGCTCCCGGCTTCCCTTTGCTCACACCGATCTCGAATGCCAGCAGATCACTTTCCCGCATCGACCGCTTGTCGATGTGGACGTTCACCGCATTCCTGCCGCTCTCCTGGTCGTTCACCGCATAATGCTTGATGTCACCCACGACGTGCTGAGCCTGGGTTCCGCGAATCAGCGATCCGACCATGGATCCGGCCAGCAGCGGATCTTCGCCCATGTACTCAAACGTCCTCCCGTTCCGCGGCTCGCGAGCCAGGTTCACGCCTCCGCCGAGCGACATGTTATAGCCCTGCGCGCGCAACTCGCGGCCGATCAGCGCGCCGTATTCGAACGCTGCATCGAGATCCCAACTCGCGGACGCGCCCAAATTGCTGGGCAAAGCCGTGGAGTAGCGGCCATTCTCCCCGCTGCTCCTCACCCCATAGGCAGCGTCCGACATCTGAATTGCCGGTATGCCCAGGCGCGGAATGCCCACCACGTAACCGGCGCCCCCATTGGAACGGATGGCCAGCGGACTGATGGGACTGAGGCCTTCCATGCCGGTGCCATGCAGCAGCGAGACTTTTTCGTCAATCGTCATCTCCTTGACCAGCAAATCGGCCCGTTGCTCCGGCGCTAGGCTGGTGTTCATCCACGGGGCTTGATTGGGCGCGCTGGATTGCGCCGCTGCGGGCGCCTCTACAAACCTGAGAACGAGCAGGGACAGTAGACTTAACAGGCACACGCGACGGGGCAGGTGCATAAGGTCTCCTTCTATTACGGCGTAGGCGAGAGCCGAGCGGCAGCACCGGCTGGCTCGAAGCTCTGGCACAGTGGAATTGGCTAATATCCTAGAAAATCGATTTAGTTAAGAACACGACATTCTAAGGCGTGGAGGTTATTCTCGCAAGTCATTGCCGGCATTCGGCGCGCGCTTGCGCCCGGTCTCGCGAGCCAATCCCGCCAGGCGCCGCGGAGCTTGAGCGCGCCTCACGATTGGCTGGTTGGCTGAATCTTCGCTCGCGATCGAGCGCGCTAGTTCGCCTTGCGCGAATGCACCAGCTTCAGGCTGTCGCCCTGCAGAATGCGCTGGATCTGGTGTTTGGCGTGGACCGTCCAGGGCCCGGTGGTGTCAAGCTTCACATACGAGCGCCAGTGTTGCAGCGCCTTCCGCGGCTCACGCATCTTTTCGTAGGCCAGCGCCAGATTGTAGTGGGCGTCGGCGTAGGTCGGCGCCAGTTGAATCGCCGTCTTGTAGGTGTTGATCGCTTCTTCCACGCGCCCGGTCTCGTCCAGCACATTCCCCAAGTCGAAATAGGCCAGGGCGTAGCGCGGGTCGATCTGAATTGCCGATCGATAGTGCCTTTCGGCCAGCATGTATTCCTGACGGTTGTAATACAGCGTACCCAGATTGATGTGCGCAGCGGCGTGAACAGGATCCATTTCGAGAACCTTCAAATAAATCGCGATCGCCTCGCCCTGCGTGGAGGGATTCTCCTCGAGCACGATCCCGCGCGCAAACAGGTCGGCAACGTCGGTAACTACTAGCTCCGGTCCGTTTCGCGGGGGGCTGGTCACGACTTTATTATTTTCTTCCGACGAGAAATCGAACACGAACTGTCCAGCGATGGGCTCGACCAGCCGTCCCTGGTGACGAAACGCGATGCGGCGTCCGCTCTGATAGGCTCCGGCCTCGAGCAGCGGATTCTCCATGCCTGCGACCTGTTTCTGCATGGCTTCAAGCGATTGTCGAATCACGGCCGGCCGGACGCGCTGCGCGCACAGATCGCGTACCTTCTTGATTTGCACCAGATCGAAAAAAGAATAGTCTTCCCCAGCCGTCACCAGTCCTGCCTTCTCCCAGGTCTGAAGCTGGCGAGGAACAAGCCGAAGAATACGCAGCAAGTCTGCGCGACTGTAGCGATACACGGCTGTCAGAATCTCAGCCATATTATCCGTAACTTGTGTGCGGGAATGCAAGTGGCAACCCGGTGGAACCCTGTGGAGAATCAGGCGGAAATGGCACAAAAGTGGTAGCCTTGGCACACTCGAACGCCCTCCGTGCCGGCGAAACTTCCCGGTAACTGCGGCATCCCATCGATGGCGGCAGGCGAGCGGCCGGGGGCCGGTTTTGTCTTTTTCGGCGCACAATAGCGCCCCAACACGTCGGATCAAGCGGTGCGGTGAGGAGCAATGCCGGAGAGGGCGATTTCGCTGGAATCCCCAGCCGAACAACAGAACGAAGCCATGCTGATCCGGCGCGTCTGCGACGGCGAGCGCGAGCTGTTTTACCAACTGATCCGCCCGTACGAGCGACGCGTCTACGCCGCCGCCTTTGCGATTCTAAGGAACGAAGCCGACGCCGAGGATGTCGCCCAGGAAGCGATGCTGAAAGCATTCAAGCACATCGGGCAGTTTCGCGCCGAAGCGCGGTTCAGCACCTGGCTGATTCAGATCACCGTCAACGAAGCGCGTATGCGAAGGCGAAAAGCACACGCCAACATTATGGAACCGATCGCCGACCGTGCAGACGAGGAAGGCAACTACACTCCTCGCGACTTCGCCGATTGGCGCGAAATTCCCTCGGAAACGCTCGAACGCAAAGAAGTCCGCCAGAATCTCGCCGCGGCCCTGGCCGAACTGGGTCAGATCTACCGCGAAGTCTTTGTTCTGCGCGATATGCAGCACCTCAGCATCGAGGAAACCGCCAAGGCGCTCGGAATTTCCACCGCATCGGTCAAGACGCGTCTGCTGCGGGCGCGCCTGATGCTTCGCGATCTGCTCTCGCCCGGCCTCGGCGGCGCCTGGAGCGGCAAGTTGTCTTTTGAGAAGGGGACCAAGCCATGGTAGTCGCCTGCGAAGAAGTTTGGCGTCAAGTCTCGAACTATGTGGACGGCGAGGTCGATCCCGGTTTGCGCACGGCTATCGACGAACATATTCGCGGATGCAGGCGTTGCGCCGCCGTGCTGGACGGTACGCGAAACCTGATCCAACTGTACGGCGACGAACGCATGCTCGAGGTTCCCCTCGGATTCAGCCACCGTCTGCACCGGAGGCTGGATCAGAGTATGCGCCCCAGCTTGTCAAACCGGAGAGGCTTTCTGGGCTGGATGGTCGCCACTGCCGCTGCCTGCCTGGTCGTCGGCACCATCGAGGTGGCCCGTTCATTGCCGTTTCGCGGTCCGCAGCTGCGCTCCCAACAGGCGCAACTGGGCAATGGCGTTCCCCCGGACCTGTTGGTCGTGGTGGCGGACGATGGAAAACTGTTTCACCTCGCCGCGTGCCCGTTTATCCACGAAAAAGACAAGCGGCGGACGATCACCGCCGCGGAAGCGTCGCGCGAGGGTTACACCCCCTGCGTGCGCTGCTTGAAGAAATACCTCCCCGTCACCGTGGGCGAGTGGACCACGGGTGCGGAAACGACGGCCGCCTTTAGGGAACCACCGCTCCGCTAGCGCGGAGCTTCTGTCCCGGGTTCGCGGAATGAAGCATTTGCCCGCGCCCGCAACTTTTCTTCTGCTCGCGACTCTATTGAAGGGGTGCCCGAGAACGACCTCGGCTCGGGAAGGATTTCATGAACAGTTTCTCCTCGCGCATTTCTGCTTTGCTCTTGATGATCATCCTGGCGGGTGTGGTCGGCTGCGACGCCCGGGAGCGGCCGGCCGTCGCTCTCCCCAACCCAGCCGTGGACGCCCCACTCGCGGCCACTCCAGGGGATCAAACCGCCGTCATCGCTGGCGGCTGCTTCTGGGGCATACAGGCCGTTTTCGAGCACATAAAGGGCGTGATCAGGGCGACGTCGGGCTACTCGGGCGGTGCCGCCAGGACGGCGCAATACGAACTGGTAAGCTACGGCGACACCGGCCACGCCGAATCCGTAAAAATCGTCTACGACCCTTCGCAGATCACGTATGGCCAACTTCTTCGTGTCTTCCTGTCGGTCGCGCACGATCCGACGGAGTTGAACCGGCAGGGGCCAGACATTGGAACTCAGTACCGTTCCTCGATTTTCTATGGCAATGACGAGCAGAAGCGAATCGCCGAGGCCTATATTAGGCAACTCGATCAAGCCGGGATTTTCCGGCGCCCGATTGTGACCCAGATTGTACCGCTAAAGGCCTTCTATCCCGCCGAGGCCTATCATCAGGATTATGCCGCCCGTCATCCCGACGATCCCTACATTCTGCATAACGATGCGCCGAAAGTCGCGCTTCTGCAGCAGCAGTTTCCGGATCTCTACGCCGACAGATAGAGGCTGATAATATTTCGCACATGCCCGATATCCTGCCTGCGATCTTCTTCGGCCATGGCAACCCCATGAATGCCTTGTGGGACAATCCTTACACGACCGGCTGGCGGAAGATCGGCATGCAGATGCCGAAACCGAAAGGGATTCTGTCAATCTCGGCGCATTGGTATGTACCCGGAACCGGGGTGACCGTGGCTACATCGCCCAAGACCATTCACGATTTCGGCGGCTTTCCCAAGGAACTTTACCACGTGCAGTACCCGGCCCCGGGCGATCCGGAACTCGCCCGTAGAGTGCAAGAGATGCTCAAGCCCTTACCGGTCGCCCTCGACAACTCCTGGGGTCTCGATCACGGAACCTGGTCCGTGCTCAAGCATGCCTATCCCGAGGCTGATATCCCGGTCGTACAACTCAGCATCGACGAAACACAACCCGCCTCCTTCCATTTCGAAATCGGCGGCCGCCTGGCGCCGTTGCGTGAACAAGGCATTCTGATCGCGGGCAGCGGGAACCTGGTCCACAATTTGCATACCTACGCCTGGGCACGCCACCTGCCCGCTCCCTACGACTGGGCTGCCAGGTTCGAGGAAGAAGCCAAGGCGATGATGGTCGCCGGCGAACTCAAACCACTCATTCATTACGAGCGCCTCGGATCAGAAGCGCAACTCTCCATTCCCACACCCGATCACTATCTCCCACTGCTCTATGTGCTGGGCGCCAGACAGCAGGGCGAGAGCATCACTTTTCCCGTCGAAGGCGTCGACGGAGGCTCCATATCGATGCTGTCCGCGCAGGTCGGATAGTCATTAACTCCGCCCGCTTCCGAAAACTGGACATCGCTGTGTGTCTTACATCACAGCCTCGAACCTGATGAAGGCATTAAGCTCCAGACCAAGCGGAGGTATGCTGCGATGAACAACCGCGCGAAATTGTGTCTGTTCGGTTTGTCGCTTGCTCTATTTGTGCTGATTGTGGCGAACGGCGTTTGTCGGGTCAGCGCGCAGTCGTCGGCCACCAGCGCTGTCCTGCCGACAGGCAGGACCATTGCCATCCAGGTGCCTCTTGGCCTGCCTCCATTACCGATTCCTGCCGACAATCCTCCAACCGCCGACACAATTGCTCTTGGCCGACGGCTTTATTATGACCCGCAGCTCTCGCTGGATGGCACGATCTCCTGTGCGTCTTGCCATGCTCCAGAGTTTGCTTTTTCTGATCAACATCCAGTCTCGTTCGGCGTCGGCAAAAAAACCGGTACCCGCCACGCTCCCACGGTCATCAATTCCGCCTACAACAGTCTGCAATTCTGGGATGGCCGTGCTCCCAGCCTCGAAGAGCAAGCCAAAGGACCGATGGCCAATCCGGTCGAAATGGCCCACTCGCTCGACGGCGTGGTCAAGCGCCTTCAGGCGGATCCGAAATACACCGAGCTTTTCAGGAAAGCCTGGGGCACGAACCCGATCAACATCGACATGGTCGCCAAGTCCATCGCTTCGTTCGAACGCACTGTACTCGCTGGTGATTCGCCATTCGACCGCTTTTATTACGGGCACGACAAGAAAGCGCTCTCGCCAGCGGCCCAGCGCGGCCTGAAGATCTTTACCGACCGGAAGAAGGCCAATTGCCAGGTTTGCCACTCGATAGGCAAGACCAGTGCGCTCCTCACCGACAACAAATTCCACAACCTCGGCATCGGAGCGGATACGCGAGGCAATCTGAATGATGTCGGCCGCTTCAACCAGACCCAAAAGGACGAGGACATGGGGTGTTTCAAGACCCCAACCCTGCGCAACCTGGCTCATCGCGCCCCGTTCATGCATGATGGAAGCTTCCCCACATTGAAAGACGCCCTCGCGCATTACATTGGCGGCGGCAATGTGAACGATCATCTGGACAAGCAAATCCACGCGCTCGACTTTCTGACTTTCGACCAGCGCGACGACTTGCTGCAATTTCTGGATTCGCTGAACGGCAGGCTGCCCGACAACCTCGGACCGCCCCCGGACCTGGCAGGCGCGCCTACGGTCACTAAGACTTCGCTCAAGTGACTGCACTTTTCGAGAGTCTGGCGTCTGCGACGTGCGTCACCGAGCGCGGCGAGCAATTCGTGTATTCGTGGGGTGCCGACTGCAGCGAATTTATTTTCCCCGGAGGCCAACTTGCGACTACGATTGCCGATGCTGGCGCTGAGCTTTCTTCTGGGCATAGCCGTCTCCGCCTCCGGACAAAGCGCGAACCCACCACAGTCACCAACCCGTCCGGTCGAAGGCGCCGGCGTCTTCCGAAATCATTGTGCCGTCTGCCACGGACTCGATGGCCAAGGCAAGGGCCTGGTATCGAAGGCGCTGAAAGACGAAGTTCCCGACCTGACGAAACTCTCCAAGCGAAACGGGGGCACCTTTCCGGCGGTGCGCATACGCACCCTGATCATGTTCGGCGCCGACGCTCCCCTGCCCGCGCACGGCTCGAAACAAATGCCAATTTGGGGACCGATTTTTCATGAAATCGAGTTCGACGAGGACTTGGGTAATGTGCGACTGGAAAACCTGATCCGGTACCTGGAATCGATCCAGCGGAAGTAACCCGGGTTTCGGGACGGAAAACGAAGCGCAAGAACCCGCGCGCGGGCGCCTCGGATTGCAGACACGGCGGACTTGACAAGCCTTGCGTGCTCGCCCGAGAAGCGAACGATGTGGCACCGCTCAAAGTCGGGGGGGGGAACTCATCATGGGGCAAGCCCGAGCCAGTCCACACGCATGGAAATCCTCTTGAATCACCGCTTGAATTCATACGCAGCGGACTTTCAATCCCGGCACGCCGAATCTGCTATGCCACCCTTCCCGCGATCAGATCACTGGGTCCGGGCAGGTTTGTGCGGCATACCTCGTGGAACCCTGCCGTCCTCATCCATTCGGTGTAATCAGACTCGTTGTAACTGGCACCGGCATCGGTGCCCACGAGCATGTTCAGGGAAAAAAGTGCCGCCTGTTGCGGCCCCGTTTTGTCGGGGTTGAGAATGAAGTCCTGCACAACCAGGCGCCCCTTCGGCGCCAGCGCCTGTTTTGCCCGCAGAAAAATATCCCGGTTCTGCTCCTCAGAAAACATGTGGCAGATGGCATTCAGCATTACCACGTCGTATCCGGAGCCAAAGTCGCCGCGAAGCATGTCTCCACCACGAAGGCTGACCTGCGCCTGCACCCCTGCCTGGCGGACGTATTCGAGAGTGAGCGGGACCACCTCAGGGACATCAAGAATCTCGCAATGTATGTCAGGGCTGGCCTTGGCGAAGGCAATCGAGTATGCGCCGGAGCCCCCGCCGAGGTCGAGAATGCGGCGCACACCGGCTGTACCCAGAGCCTTGACCACCAGCGGAGCACGGTCTTTTGCGTTCCGCTGCATGGCGGCAATGAAGTTCCGCGTCCAATCCGAGTTGTCACGCCCGAGGGGGCGAAGATCGAGGGGGACGCGTGTGCCGTCGCGCACGGCGTCGGTCAGCGTGCTCCAGCGATGCCAGAGGTTGGCCATGTGCAGCAGGCCATTTCTATGGTTGTCTTTGGAACTCTCCACCAAGAAGCGCGCTGATTCGGGCGTGTTCTTGTAAAGATCACCGCTTTTCGAGAGCACTCCCAGGGCGACCAAGGCGTTGAGGAGCATGCCAACCGCGCGCGCATTCGCTTGCACCCTGGCCCCGATCTGGCCAGCGCTGGCTCCGTCGCCTACTGCGGTAAAGACATCGAGTTCGAGCGCTGTGAGCAGACAACGGCTGGGCATGTAAGCGCGGATCATCTGATCGAGACGATCAGGCAGCACTCCAGCCTTATCGCGGGCAGCCATAGCCTGTCGAAATTCTTTTCCGTGATCGACGGCCATGGCTTTCATCGCCGGGGGGTCGTTCCATACCAGGCGGCCCACGATCTCGCCCTCTCGCAGGTGCCTGCCTACGATTTCGGATACGTCCGCAGGTTGCACGCCCCGATACCAAACTCCCGCCGGATAAACGACCATGATCGGACCTTCATCACACAACCCCATGCAGCCGCAGGATGTGATCTGGACATCGCCGGCGAGGCCGCGTGCTTGCAACTCGTGATCGAGCGCAGCCAGCACCGCGAGCGATCCGCTCGCCGGACAGCAAGGCACGCCCTCTGGTTTTTGCTGGGTGCACACAAAGAGGTGGAAGCGAAAGGGTTCCATCGCAATCTCCGAGCGTCGACTGCTCTGCGCTCTATTCCTGGCGCCTCAGCAATTCATACTCAACGGTGGCGATCGTGTCTACGGCTGACGTCACATCATGGTGTGAGTTGCGATCGCGAACCCGCGTGCCGCCAACTTTGACAGCCGAACTGCCAAGGTCATTTATAGGATTTTGCCGGCAGCAGGAATTGGAGGCCGAAATAGCCGATGAAATACGACTGATTGGGGCGGGTGCCTTCAAGGCTGCGTCCGCTCATGAGCAGCAGAATTACGGGACGATGAATCTTATAGCGGATGCCCGCGTCTATGGTGGGCTCCTGGAGGGAGGGATGAAACGTTCCCTGGGAATAGAACTCGACGTCGGCTTCGAGTTTGGTAGTGAAGTCGTGACCGAGGACCAGGCCGGTGATCCAACTGTCGGGGCCTTTGTGGTTGAACTGATAACCGAGTTCGTAGTCCACATCTACCGGGCCGAATTTCTTCGAGAATTCGAACGGCAGCAGGAAGCCCTGGCTGGCGGAGGTTATGCCGCGGCGGACGGCGTCGTTCGGATTGTTCAGGAAAAGCTGGGGGAAGACTGACACCGACAATCCGTCCTCTCCGGCATCGTAGAAACGCCATTTCACGCCGGGATTGGATTGGCCCACGCCGAACTTCGTCGGAGAAGACGGATTCTGCACCCGCAACCATGCGTTTTCGTAAGTAAGCTGAATGCGGTCGCCAACTCCGAAATTAATGTCGACGTCGGGCGTGTGAGAGACGGACTGTCCGCTGTAGAAAAACGGCATGTAGCCAACATTGATTTCCCAGTTGAGATGACCCGGCGTGCCCGGATCATTGGTGTAGTAGGGTGGTCCGCCTTGCGCGAAGACAAAAGTGGCGCCGAAGAAACAAAGGCCGAAAGTCAGGATCCGAAACATACGTGGTGATTGAGGGAAGGGACTGGAGGAACCTTAGAGCCCATTGCCGGGCTGCGCCCACGCCTATGGCTCCGCGCCGTTCCTCGAACCGAATCCTAGTGCGCCGCCTCCACCACCAGCACCACGAACGAATCAGGTTCCATTTTTCTCTCCGGCCTCGGTCCCACGTTTGCCGCCACCGTGAATAGTTGGTGAGTCCTGGCATCGACCGCCATGGTGCGCGCGCTTTTTTGCGTGACCACGGTTTGAGCGACGCTAAACTTGTCGCCACCGTCTTCTCTGATGACCGTGATCGTTCCGTCTCCCGCCGAGGCAAATGCCAAACCAAGGCCGGCATCAAATGCGGTCGCATCGCATCCCTCTCCAATGGGAGGACTCGCAATCACTTTGCCGCTATCCGCATCGACAATGGCCATCTTCTTGTTCCCGCAGCCGGCAAACAAGCGCCGGTTTTTCCGGTCGATCGACAGGCCCGTCGGCTCCTCGCAGTCGGTCAGCTTCCAGCGCGATTTCACGGTCAGCTTCTGCGGATCGAACCCCACGATTTCCGACTTGTCCTCGAGGTTCACAAATACCGTTCCTTTTTCATCGGTGGCGGCAAATTCCGGTTTTCCACCCAGTTCGACCTTGCCGACAACCTCGCCCTTCGCGGCATCAATGGCCGTCGATGTCATCTCGCTGCCTTTTCCGTTGAAGGTGAAAACGCGCTTCGAAAACGGATCGTAGAGGATCGCGTCGGGTCCGCTGCCGACCTTGATCTTCTTTTCGACTGCCAGAGTCTTCAGATCGAACACGCTCACCGTGTCTTCCCGGCCATTGCTGGTAAATCCGCGGCCGATTTCGGCGTCGAGCGCCACTCCGTGTACACCCGTCGTGTCGGGAATCTCGCCCACCTGCTTGCCCGACTCTGTATCAATTACCATCACCCGCGTGCCGCGCGCAATGAACAAGCGATGCCCGTCGCTGTCCGCCGTAAGGTAATCCCATCCGCCGTCGCCTCCCGGCTTCCACGTCTTAACGACCTTGTAATCCGCACCGGCCGAGATGGCAGTCGATGGGAATGCAGCGGCCAGCATGATCAAAAAGATTCCGATCGCCGTTCCCGTTCCCGTTCTCATGTTTGTCCCCACGCTCGTTTGGAATCGCGCATCCGCCATTGTAAACCGCAACCACCGCCCATGTAAGCGACGCGCGAGGACCGGATTCCCTCCGGGCGCCACCCGGGCCCAGATGCTGCGGAATCCAAGCTGAAAGCGAGAAACTGGATCAAGGGCTCGAGTTTTGCTTGCCTCTAACCTAAGGTTGGGTGGTTCGTGGTCGGCAAGTCATCGGTTCAAGTCCATCTGGCCCGGATGGTGCACCTGAGTTTGGCGTTTTGCCCTGGCCAATGGATGGATGGTTCCATTTTGGCGCTGGCTCCTGCTGGTTGGCCGGTCGTCGAGGGGCGGGCGGATCGAGCCATTCGAAGCAAACAAGCCAATCTTTTCCTTCACGGCCAGGCATGCACTGGATAGGACAGCGCCTCGCGGGAAGTACCAATGGCCAACGTAACCGGGGTCCGCAAGCGAAAAGATGACAGGGCGAATCGTCCCTTACCCTAACGGGCTGATGTGGTTAAACGGAAAGCGACGGTTGAGGAGGCTCGGAAAAACTGGGATGGTGCTGGAGAAAACTCGAGCTCCGCCCATTGGGCTTGGCCGTGCAAAACCCTGGTGCCGGCGATTGCGTTGAATAATTTCGCCTACAACTTAATCAAAATTCATCGTAAACTTCACCGAATGGCCGGTGCGTGACAACCATGAACGATATATTCCGACTACTTCTGGCGTCACGTAAGATCCGGCTTGGTCCACTTGAACAGAAGCTTCTGTCCGCGATGTGGCAGCAACCGGACGGTATCACCATACGCGAACTTCGAGATCGGGCTGACCTCGGGCGAGCCTATATAACGATTGTGACCACACTGAATCGCCTGCGGAAAAAGGGATTGGTAGACCGGATCGCTGTCGAAGGAACCAAGGTGGTGACCTTCCGATATGTGCCTCGGTTCACGATGGCGGAAGTAGAGCGAGATGTCGCCAGCAATGCCATCCGTCAGGTGCTGGGTCTGGGGGTGGCCGGGCCACTTCTGCTTTCACGAATGGTAGAAGAAATCAGCGAACACGACGCCGAGTTGCTCGAGGAGCTGGGGCGCCTGGTGGATGAAAAACGCCGTAATAGTCCCAAGTAACAACGCGAACATGCACAGGCTGAACTGGTCATTCTCGACTGTCCCAGGAATAACATTTCACGGGGCAATAACGGTCGCGTGGGTGCAGAACCGGAGGACAATTGTTTCATGTCGGCGAGCAACAGGATGGGTGTATGATTGTTGCCGTTTTGTAAACCTTGAGCGCCTTAAGCCGAGACTCGGAAGGCCCTCATCGATGGCTCATTGCGCCGGAACTACGGCCACTGAAAAGTTCGAACTCCTGATCGAACCCAAACGCTGGGAACCGTAGGCCCAAGAGAAAAGCCGGGAGCAAGGCTGATGTTTGTGCTGCTTAGAATCGCGGTTTCGCTCGATTGGTTCCTGCTGCTCTACTGTCTGTTGTCAATGCTGGTGGAGACAGTATGGCGCGCCCTGAGACCTCTGCATGTGGCACAACGGAGCGTGGCCTCGATACTGTTCGGCTTGCGGATTCTCCCGCTCATAGCCTCGGTGATCATTACATTCGCTTTGGTCGTGCCGTCGTTTCAGCTAATGGAACCACTACCGATCAATGAGGGCATGGCCTCGATACCGCTTGCGCTCGGCGTTTGCGCTCTCCTATTGATTGCTTGTGGTTTCTGCCGCGCTATCGCAGCCCAAACCAGGACTACACGAGCAGTGACTTGCTGGCTGGAAGACGCGCGCCCTCTGAAAGTCAATGCCAACTCGACCGTCACCTTTCAGTCCCGACGGGAGAGTCCCCCGCTCGTTGTAGTCGGGGTGCGCCATCCAAGAGTATTAGTTTCAGAGTCTACGGTTGCCCTGCTGGCTCCCGACGAGCTCCGTATGGCGCTGAAACATGAACTTGAGCACATGAAGTCCCGCGATAACTTGAAGCGGCTCATCTTGGCTTTTTGTCCCTTTCCCGGCATGGCCAAATTGGAGAGCGCCTGGTCGCAAGCCGCAGAGCTCGCCGCCGATGATGCGGCCGTCTCGAATCAGCGTGATGCCCTTGACCTGGCCGCGGCATTGGTCAAGCTTTCTCGCTTGGTTTCCGTCAAAGCTCCGCCGGCCTGCAGCACAGGTTTCGTGGCTGGTTCCATTAGCGAACGTGTCGCCTGCCTTCTTGACTGGGATGAAGCGAGCAAGTCGCGGCGGGTGCGAATTCGCACTTGGTTCGTAATTCCATTTGTGGTCGCCGTTTCGTTGTTGGTGACCGTTGCGCACCGCCCCGTGCTGACGCTCACTCATGAAGTCACCGAATGGCTCGTGCGGTAGTGGACTGCATCCAATAATTCGAGCGATTTCAGGTTGTCGCAACTGGTGTGGCGCGGGGATCGTTCAGTTGTTCAGGCTGCCTGCGTGCAGGCAGCGGTCGCGGTTCGAGTCCGATGATTCCGCCCTTGGCGTTGCCTCGTGGGAGCATTTGAGCCGGAACCGCTATGGGTGGCTTCCGCTCCCCTCTGCGTTTGCTCCGGTTGGCAAGGCCCGAGAGAGTGCCTCTCCCAGCTGTTCCGGCTTAAACCCAAAAGGACCTGGCTTGCTCTTGTAGGCAACGTGGCCCTGCGAGTCGATCAAATAGATCCGGTCTGGCCAGCCGGTATAGTCTCGTTCAGTCGAATTGCCAAACTCGTCGAGCACAGCCGGAAATTCGATCCGGAGTTTCCTCACGCAAGCCCCGGCGACGAACGCTCTCTCTTCTTCGGTTTTCGGGCTCGCAAAAACAACCTTGTCTTTGACATTGCTCTCCATCTGCCAAACGTCGCTCGGATGCGCTTCGGTTATGTAAACCACCAAGAACTCAACACGCCCGCGATAGCGCTCGTAAAGCTTATTGAGGGCGGGAACCTCCCGCCGGAACGGCGGTCACGTGTAGCTGCCGAATACCAAAACTACGGGTTGCCGCTGGTTTAGCGTGGAGAGTTGAACTCGCTCACTTTTGTCCACTTTGAGCAACGAGAAGTCTGGCGCGAGATCTCCAGGGTGAAGCGTTCCCGCGCGAGCGTGGATCCAGGCCGTTTCAAATGGGAAGAGCAGGAAAGGAACGGGACCGGACATCCTGGACATGACGCGAGCGAAGGCCTCAGGAGGCTGATGCATCGCCCACCAGACATACGCCCCAAAACCGGCGTAACCGACCAGCAGGCTGACAAGCAGCCGGAGCAGGAGCTTTCGAGAGAATGGATTCGCTTTCAGCATCAGAACAGAAATTTCAGCGCCACCTGAATCACTCGTGGACCGACATCCGACTGGATTTGACCGAACGTCGGCGATTCAATGTCGCTGACCGGTAAGCGGAAATTGGTATGGTTGAGCAGATTGAAAAGCTCCCCGCGGAATTGAAGCTGTCTGGATTCCGTCAGCCGAATACTCTTGCAAACCGAGGCGTCCCAGTTTACGTATCCCGGGCCCTGGAGTACGTTCCGACCTTCGTCCCCGAACACCTCAAACCGCCCGAGAGGATCAGGCTGGAGTCGCTGGAAGGCGCTTACGTTGAACCATTCCTCGGGCGTGCGAGGGCCCGAGTTTGGGTTCCCAATCAGATTGGGGCGATTCGCGGAAAATCCGGTGATCTCCGGTGCCTGCCCTTGCAGCGAAACGTCGTTTGAATCGAATACCGTGAACGGCCCGCCACTCATGGCCGTCATAATTCCGTTCAGCTGCCAGTTGCCGAGAACGTGCCCGTACCAACTGCTGGAGCGCTGCAGGAACGGAACCATCCACTGATAACTCAATACGAAGCGATGATGAGAGTCGAACATAGACCGGCCGCGCTCGGCCGCGAGATCAAACGGGTCCTGCGCCAGGTCATTTTCTCCGGCAATAGGTTGCGAAGCAGAGCCGGTAATGTTGAACGAAGAAACATCATCGATGGAGTGCGACCACGTGTAGGAGGCCAGGAACGACAGCCCGTGGCTGAAGCGTTTTCGCAGGCTTGTTTCCAGGGCGTTATAACTGGAATTTGCTACGCTGGCAATCTCACCGACCGAACTGTAGATGCAATCGTTCGGGTTCGCTAAAGTGCAACCGGAATAGAGGCGCCGCTGGTTCACGTTGTTTTCGGTGGAAATCGGACACGGGCTCGCCACCGAACAGCCGGGGCTGGTCGTATCCACGCCAGGGACAAAGACTGGCGGATTGCCTTCAATGAATCGCGGCAGCCTCACACCCGTGGTACCCACGTACCCGATCTGAAAGAGCCAGTCCTCGCCGAAGGACCGTTGAATATTTAAATTCCAGTCCTGCGCGTAGGGCAGGTGCAAGTTGCGAGCGACTACCAGCAGCGTCATCGGCTCGGGGAAAGCTTGACTGAAGGGGTTGGGGGTATAAAACGGATTGGCAAAGGAGTTGACCGGAAAACTGATTTGCTGCGTCTTCAGGTAAGGAGGCGAGCTGACCGGATCCTGCAGCGGCCCCCCCTCGCCGGTGTAGTACGGCTCGTAGAAAATTCCGTAGGCAGCACTGACCACCGTTTTGGAATCTCCAATCGGGTCCCAGGCGACACCGAATCGCGGAGCGAATGCGGTTTTCTGCGTTGGAATCAGGCCCGCCGGCACGCCTGGATCGCCGGGATACAGAAGCCCCGCCGGAGCATTGGGAAGCACTCGGGACTGTGCTCCGGGAACGAAGAGATTTACCTCGTTGTCGTTCTCGGTGGAGGGGAATGGCAGCTCATAACGAAACCCCGCGTTGAATGTCAGGCGAGAGTTGACCTTGTAGGTATCTTGGACGTAAGCGTCCAGGGCCCGGTCGCGGATTTCACGGGCAAAGTTACCGCCGCCCTGCAGAAAGACCACTGGATTACCGGACAGGAAGCTGGCGAATCCGTCACTGTACGGGAAGTTCGCGAACACAAAGAAGCCATTGCTGGCGATACCCTGCAGGGCATTGATCTGATCGCGCCGATAGCCTCCGCCGAATTTCAGCTCGTGGCGACCGTGGACCCAGCTCAGAGAGCCGGAGAGGTCGAAGGTATTCTGAAACGTGTTGCGCGGTCCGGTGATCGGATCGCCCACCGAAGCGTATCCCCCGATCTGAATGAAAGGTGGTCCAGCGGCCGAAGGCAAGGTCGGAGCATACTGAAAACCCAGATCCGAGGGCGGCTCGTGATTCAGGTGCTCGTCCAGCAGAAACGTATTGCGCAGATACGAAAAACGCACGACGCCGATGGTTGTCGGAGAGAAGATGTGCGTGTGCTGCGCGACAAAGTTCTGTGCCCGGTCATACTCGCCCACGGGAAAACCCGGCACGTTTGCTCCCACCGGGGAAAGCGGATCTGTGGTGGGGCCACTGCTGTACATGTAGCGGAAATTCAAGGTGTCTGCGCGGGAAAGGTAATGATCCACACGCACGCCGAATTGATCGTTATTCTCGCTTAGGGTCTGCGTGGCGATGAAGCCGTTTTCTCCCACGTTTGGCAGAGGAAAAAAAGGCAAAACATTCGTCGCAGTCGGATCGATGGGCGTGAACAGAGTCATTTGGTTGAACGGCACCGGGGCGCCAAAAAAAGTGAGTTGACCATTCGGATTGCCGCAGAGGCCGGTGGTTTGGTTGAAAGTGGCATTGAGGTCGGTACACTCTTCCCCGAAGTTGCCCTGTCTTTCCGCCGCAGAAGGCACGGTTGCAGGTACGGTCTCACCCTGCCGGTTTCGAAAGCCTTCGTAATACGCAAAGAAGAAAGTCTTGTCCTTGATGATCGGCCCTCCGAAAGTAGCGCCGAATTGATTTTGCTTCAGCGGCTGCACGCTCTGCGTGAAGTAATCGGACGAATCCATCGCGTCGTTGCGAAGAAATTCCCATGCGGCCCCATGAAATGAGTTGGCCCCCGACCGCGTGACGATGTTGGTCGTGGAGCCCGTGTTCCGTCCGAACTCCGCATTCGCGTTGTGGCTCAGAATCTTGAACTCGGCAATCGCATCGATCGGTGGCTTGAGAACAAATCCGCCGTCCACGGAGCTCACATTGTCCGCGCCGTCGATCAGGAAGTTATTCGATTCCGGGCGCTGGCCATCGACGGCGTAGGCCTGATTCTGTCGCGCGGGACCGCCCGCTTCGAGAAGGCCGGGAGTCAGGGGCACGACACCGGGCTGAAGTAATCCCAGTTGAGAAAAATTACGCCCGTCCAGCGGGAGGTCGAGGATCTCGTGCTCCATCACGGTTTGTCCGAGACTGCTGACTGTGCTCTGTACCAGGGCCGCATTCGCGCTTACTTCAACTTGCTGCGTTTCTGACCCGAGTTTGAGGCGAATGCCGAGCGTCGCAGTCTGGTTCACGTCCAGCGAGATGCCTTGCTGCACATACGTCTGGAAACCTTTCGCCTGAACCTCGAGCTGGTAATGCCCGATCGGAAGCTCGACGAGCACGTATTCCCCCTGGCGCTCTGTGACCGCAACCCGAGTCAATCCGGTTTCGATCTGCTTTGCAGTAACCGTAGCGGCCTGAACAATCGCGCCGCTCGGATCGCTCACCGTTCCGCGAATGCTCCCCGTGATTTGCTGTCCGGCAAGATTCCTACTTGCAAGCAGGGTCGCCAGGAACAACGTCAGCGGCTTCGCGCTACGCATATTTTTCCCCATTTGTCCTCAAGCATCAAGAGTGATCTCGCAAAACCGCCCTTTGGCGCCGCTTTAGAGAATTCGCCCCACAGACTGAAGTGCGGCGACTATAGGATCGCTTTGCGGCGGGGTCAATAATCTGAAAACAGTACTTGCTTCGATTAGCAGGTGAACCGACAGCGCCTGTAGTGCTTTCGGATTATTGTGTTGCGACCCTCCCCCGGCTAACTTGTCGCCATCCAAATCTGTATTCTCTACCGTGGTATCAATCGGAGGCAGACCGGGGATTCCGACGCTGGAGCAGGAGTAACCCGTCCATTTCATGCTATGAACTCAGACAACGATGTGAAGCATTCGTCGGGCCCAGATGGCCTTTCAGCCGCGAAGGCGGCCACGAAAATCAGGATTATTGAAGACGCGGAAGCCACCGGAGAAACGGCTGCGGCTTACGATTTCTGGCGGGCCGGGTCGGGGAGACGGCAAGTTCCCGGCATCATCAAGTGCTTCGGGTCTCGGCCCGACTTCCTGCGTCGCATCATCGAACTGGGAAATACCATTCATTTCTCCGAAGGGCATCTTTCGCGCCGCCACAAGGAGTTGATCGCCAGCTACGTCTCTTATCTAAACCGTTGTCCGTATTGACTGGACAGCCATGCCTACTTCCTGCGGGTTCAGGGAGCATCCGAGCAATGCGTAAACGCGATCATCGAAGGCAAGCTTGACGACGCAGGCCTTACGGCAGCAGAGCGTGCCCTGCTGGAGTACGTGCAATTAATCACCCATGCTGCTTACCGATCGACGTACGAAGATGTCGAGAAGCTGCGACTCGCCGGCTGGAAGGAAGAACAGATCTCCGAGACCGTATACATCACAGCCTTGTTCGCCTTTTTCAATCGTGTCGCCGACGCATTTGGTGTTCCCTCGCAGGACTACCTCACGATCGGGAAATTGACACCTTGAGTGTCGATGGCATCTTCCGGATTTCGGGCCGATAGGCTGCCTTCCATTCCAGGGACATGGCATAGCGTGGATCTCGCCTATTGACTCCCGACCGCGAAGGAATCTGAATAGCGGGGGAGGAAGAGATTTGTTCCGGCTACCAGTCCCAGCGCGATTGCGAGGAGAGTCAGCAAGGAAGCGTAGGAACCGGTCGCATCGAAGGCACGCCCCAGTATCACGGGACCGATGGCTCCTGCTGCAGCATAGAATGTCCAGGTGAAACCGTAAAGAGTGGAAAAAGCGCGCAGCCCAAAATAACGCGTCAGCAAATAAGGTGTAATGGCGGCTTCGCCTCCGGCTCCGACACCAATCAGCGCGGCAGCAACGCAGCCGGTAGGAAAACTGGTCGCACGGGCAAGAAGAAAGATTCCCAGCGCCGTAATGAGGTTTATCGCAAGCGCCACGCGTGGCCCGAAGAATCGGTCCAGCAGCCAGCCCACCACAACCCTGCCCAGCAGGCTTGATCCACCGAGCACGGAAGCGCAGAGCGCCGCCCGTCCGGCCGTGAGTCCTCGATCGGTCAACAAGGCCGACAGGTGAGTGATCGCCCCGTTCATGCTGCTCGAACTCACGAAAAGAATGGCGGTGATAATCCAGAAGGCAGTAGAGCGCAGGCCCTGTTGCCACGTCATTCCAGTGTGAGCGACCTGAGGAGCCTTGTGTCCGACATATCCGTACTCGCGGATGTAGCGCCAACTGAGGGGCAGGCCGAGCAACAATGCAAGACCGCCGAGAGACACGTACGCTGCGCGCCAGCCGGAACGGGTAGTAATGGATTGAGCGACGACGGGCAAAATCATGGCGCCCAGACCGGCTCCGACCATCACAAAGGCCAACGCCATCCCCAACCGTCGCCGAAACCAGGTGGAAATCGACCGCGAATATGCCAGATGAGCCGCGCCATTGCCAACCGCGCCCAGCAGAAAACAAGTTCCATAAAATTGCCATAATCCGGAGCGCAACAACGACAACGAGGCGATGGCGCACCCAAATACTGTCATGCAGACAAGAATGATGCGGCGAGGGCCTAAGCGATCGATCCACCGGCCAAGCAATGGGGAAATGCAGCCTAAAGTGAGGGCGGCGATGGCGAAACCGCTTGAGATGGCCTCACGGCTCCAGCCGAATTCCGCCGCCAGCGGCTTCACGAAGACGGAAAATGTGTAAACGAATAGCGAACCGAATCCCGCCATCACACCGAGACTCGCCGCTAACACTACGCGCCAGCCGTAGAAGCCGAGGTCGAATTCACCTGGGACGTGCGCACTGTCGGCGCCTTGCATCACCGACACGCCGGCTTCGATCCTTCCCGCAAAGGATTCATCGCTCATTCGTTGATCTCTTGATCTCTGCCCCTGTGCAGGAATCGGATCATACACAAAGCGCTCGACAGCCATCTCTAGTCTTTTTCTAGTATTTGCTGCGAACTTGAGAACCGTTGGTAATCAGTAGTCTCAGCCGCGGCGATAAATGGAGCCATTTTTGCCGTGCTGGTCGGAGCCAGTGATCGAGTAGGAAGAGCCCCATCGGCGGGGCGCAGTTAGAACAGGATTCACCTCCCATGATCCCTGGGGAGTCGCCTTGCGCCCGTCCCGCCGTTTGTCCTTATCGCCAGAGTTTTTTTACTCTCGGTTTATCGTGCTCAACAGAGCGGGTTCAGTCGGCCGAAGTGCCAACGTCAGCGCCAGAGCGACATCAGCACAGCAAGCTGGCGACAGATCCCGACTAATTACCAGTTCTCGCTGGAAAGCCAGAAGCAGCAGCAAGACGAACATCCCGACTCCCAGAAACAGCGCCGCCAGAACCAGCAACCGTTGAGAACAACCGGCAACGGCAGCGGCCGCGAGATCAGAAGCGACGCCCCGGTGAAATGAAATTCAAGCTCTTGATACTCCCGGTTGCACTCGTCTTCTCGCGGCTGGATGGCTGGAGGCGCTTGCCAGGGTTTTGCGGGAAAGTCCACGCCATCGACGTCGAAGAAAAGCCGGGAGTTGTATGCGAAGGCGAGTTTCCCCTTCGATTCCCGTCAAGGTCGCCACGGGAACCCATCTACAGGCTTCTGCCTCCTGGGTATAGGCATTCCTCGGAACGACTAGGCCGCATTGGCTAATTGCGCCGCTTTACGGAGTGTACTGAGGCGTTGCTGCGTCTGTCTCAAACGCTCTGGCCCTCCCTCTGAGGTCAGAATAAGCTTTTCGGCGTTGCCGAAGATGGAAGGGTTCTGTAATTTTTCGCGCACCTCTTTCAAAAACGGCTCAATCTTTCCGAAAAAGACAAACATCTCGCCAGAAAAGCTTGGCTCCAGGAACAGGTCGCGATTCAACGCGCCGTGCAATACAAAAGAAGCGGCCATCTCCCAGTATCCGCCAACTTGGCGAAGCCATGCATTCTCCTGAGTCCCTAACGCGGTTGCGATTTTCAAGATGTCGTCCGCGGATTCGGGCCAAAAGCCGAGCCACCAGTTACGTGCTTTTCGTATTTCGGCTTCACGGCGGAGATCGTAAAGTTTCAGGATCAGTTCGGCATCTGCAGTCGTCGGTGTAGTAGACATTTTCTTCTCCTGTAGGGTTAAGGATTTGTGAATCGTGCAAACCACGGTGAACACGACGAGATATCATGGATGATCTCGTCGCCAGAGAGATCAGCGAATTCAGGAATCCGATTTCAAGGAACGCGATGCACGCTCCGACTCGTTCTCGTTTGGCGCAGCGCTATAGGACATCGCCAACTGACTCTACCATTTCAGAGTGAGGCCGCGGCGTTGATTTTTCAAGGAATCATGGACCGCCCGCCCGGTGTTGCGAGCCGCAGTAGGCTTTTGTTCCTCGACCACGTAACCGGCGGACACAGCTTCCGTGCCGGTGCGCCCGGCAAATGCTTTCGGGTCGGGTGTGAAATGTAGTTCGCTATGCGATTCTCAGGCCAGGCGGGGCTCGTCCAAATGTGTGCTGCTCCCTCCCCTTGCCTTTATCCCAGTACTATTGCGGCCGGGCCTAATGTCCGGATAGAACGTCCGCCACTGCCGGATTCTCCTTGCAATGCTCCGAACGAATCGCCTGCAGCATCTGTGCCATGGCTTGTTCTGCCTGGGCGGATGATGGCTTGTGGCTAAACCGGGTCCGGAGGAGATATTTGGTAAGTTCATCCCACGCAGCCGGCGGTTCGATGGTCTGCATTATAGGATGTCCGTTTCCCAGCTCGATGCGCTTCCAAGGCCAGATGGCCCAGCCAATCTGATTGGTCTTCATCAGCTGCACCATCTCGGACTGCCAGCGCAAGGACTCTTCCCCGAATTCGCCGAGCCACAGCGGCATCTGGGTGTCGGCGCGCAATTGTAAAAAGGGCGTGAGCGCTTTCTGATTGGGCCGGTTCCATTCCCGGTTGAATATCGCATATTCATGGAACTCATACATCACGTTATTGTCCGGGGGCGGGGACAAGACTGAGAAATCGTGCGCGAAATTGTTTCCCTCGAGGATGACCATATGAGACCGGTCAACGATCCGGATGGCGGCTATGATGGCTTTATAGAGCGCAGGCAACTGGCTCTTGGGCGTTCCGGATGGCAATGAGGGCTCGTTGAGCAAGTCATATCCGCCTATGGAACTGGCGCGCGCATAACGCGCGGCAAGGGCTTGCCAGAGGACTACGGTCATCTTCTGATTGAGGACGGCTGTAGTCCCCGCCCAGAGACGTGCGACCCTATCGCTTGACGGAACATCCGCTACGGCCGGCAGCGCATTCTGGCCTCCAGGTGCGACGTGAAGATCGAGTATCACGTAAATGCCGTGGGCCGCACCCCAGGCAACCGCTCGATCCACGGGCGCAATGCCCGCCGCATTCAACGTGGGATCACTGCCAGGGGTATCGCCGACGATGAATCTATAGTTAAGCGGGAGCCTGACGCAGTTAAAGCCCCGGTCCTTCAACTGGCGGAAATCGGACTCCACGACGAAGTGATCGGTCCACTGCCGCCAGAACTCCTCTGCTTTGCTGGCGCCTACAAGCTCGTCAAGGCGATGCTTGAATTCAGAGGAGGACGTGGTCAGCACACGAAACCCTCCTTTGCCGAGGAGATAGACCACCGGATCAAGCCAAGGGCTCAGGTTGACGCAGCGAAGCTGTACGGGGGATCCGCTCTCGTCCACCACGTTTCCTCCGGCGGCGTGAAGAAGAGTATTGTCCGAAGCCTGAGCGCTAAGGCCGAGCGTCGAAATAACGAGGATCGCAATGGCAACCTTCGAAATCATAGATATTATCCGGTTGTTTCGTGTACCTTATCTGAACGGCATCCCAGGCACGTTCGCAACCAGTCTGACCGACCGCCGCCCTGCATTACCCCCCCTGCCCTATAGCTCCACAAACCGGTCCAGCGCCTTGTCCAGTCTCTTAGCGGCGACGAGCAGATCTTCCCTGCCCAGGCTCTGTTGGCTTGGCGTGTGTCTCCGCTCTGGTGGTTGCGCTGCGCGCGACGCTGAAGAAAATCGCTCTTGCTGTCCGAGTCGCGGCAGATATTTGGCAAACTCCTCCGATGCGATTCTATCGAGCCCGGCGGCATCGGTCCGCCTGGCTTTCTTCGATTGAGTGGCGGCGCCCGGAAAGACTGGCACGCCTATCGCCGTGCTCTCGCCGCGAACCTCGACGCTCTGACCGTCTCTACTTCCAACGCCAAAACCTCTGCGACGGTCGGCCGGGAATCGCATATGGGAGGCCATCTCTAGTCTTTTTTCAGTATTGCCGCGATTCAGCGATCGCAAGTAAAGTTTCCCGCACAAAGAACCGCGGGTCAGATTCAAGGGGAACCCGTCTCCTATCAGGCAAAGGGACGGCAGGTCCAGCTCGTACTGTAATTGAATTTCTAATGGAAGGGTGCCAGACCGTTAGCACAATGCCGATTCCAACCGAACCCATTGGCAGCGTACCACGTGCTCCTGAGTGGTTGATGGCAATGCGGGCTCATGCTGCCAGACAGATCTCGGACGATCAGTTCCTTGCGGCAGAAGAAGCGGCCATACGGGATACCATCAGCCGCTTCGAGGCGACAGGATCGCCCGTCATCACCGACGGTGAGCAGAGCAAGCCGAGTTTCGCAACCTATCCCCTCAGCGGCCTGGAGAATCTCGCTGCCGATGGCGTCACCATCCCTTTTGCTGACGGTCACATACGACAGTTGCCGCGACTGACGAAGGGCCCTTTTCGCTATGGGGTTCATGCTGTCACGTATCTCAAGGCCGCTCGGCGACACGCACACCGGCCGCTGAAGCAGGCGGTGATCTCCGCGTCGGCTCTGAGTATGCTCTATCCGCAAAACGGCGTAGCCGGATATTCCCGCGAGATGTTCCTGAAGGATCTTATTGAAGAATCGGAACGTGACATCCGTGAATGCCTGGAGGCCGGGGCTGCGTGCGTGCAGATCGACTTCACTGAAGGACGTCTGGCGCTCAAGCTCGATCCCTCCGGCGGACACATTCATTGAACTGAACAACCGTGTACTCGATAGGTTTTCGGAGGCTGAGAGGAAGAAGATTGGAGTGCACACTTGTCCCGGCGGCGATCATGACTCCACGCACAGCGCAGATGTGGATTACGCGGGTCTACTGCCGGAGTTGTTCCGTTTGAAGGTTGGCCGGTTCTATGTTCAATTGGCCAGCGAAGCGGATCGCCGTCGTGTGCTTACCACGCTCCGAGATCTGCTCAAGCCGGGTCAGATACTCTTTGTGGGTGTCACAGACCCAATGAATCCGAAGATCGAAAGTTCGGAATGGGTGCGGGATCGCGTGCTCGAAGCAGCAGAATTCATTCCCTTGGCATGGCTGGGAACAACCGACGATTGCGGCTTCTCGCCTTTCGCCGATGACACGTCCACGTCCCGGGACACGGCTTTTGCCAAGGTAAAGCATCGCGTTGAGGGAACAGCGATGGCAGATAAGGTTCTTCGAGTCTAGGCGTCAGCCCCTCCCCGGCAAGCACGTACGAACCGTGGCCATTCCTAGTCCGCAACCGTGAGTTTCCGGATTCTCCAGCCGTGAAGATCACAATCCAGATTTTCGCTCAGAAGTCCAGGGGAGGATCCTTGAACTTGGTCTTCGGTGCATCTGCCCAAATTGCGTCACCGGCGCCGTACCCTGTCGTCGATGGTCGCAGGATAGGGACCAACGATGGCTGGCAAGTACGTCCTACTCGATAGGCTTTGCCAAGTGTTCCTTCCGGCAGGGTTCTGCTTTACACTCAAAACCTACCTCCACGGGGCGCCTTTTTATGATGCGTGAGAAGGAACCTCAAAAACGGATAACGACATTTCCGCAAACATCCGAATCCTTACTGAATACACAACTGCCAAGATTAAAAGGCGATAAGTGCGATACGATTCGTGACCAGGACACAATTCCTGGGGAATTGGAGGGTACAAACATCTCCTGGCCGAACCGAGCGAATCGATTCAGGTGCTTGTCTCGGAGGAACTTCTTGAAGGCCGGAACCTTTTTCGCCCTAATGCCTTCCATTCACCTGCCGACTTTCCCCGAGGCGATCGCAGTTCTCGGCCAGAATGGACGCTCAACGTGGTCGACCGACGAGGCACAACCGGTCTCGCCAGAGTGGATGAAAGATCTCGTCATCTACGAAGTCGCGACCAAAGGATTCACCTCCCCGAACGGTCCGGAGAGTGGAACATTCGCGAGCCTGCGTTCCAAGTTGATCTATCTCCAGGAGCTCGGCATAACCGGTATGTGGCTGACAGGTTATTCTCGGTGTGATCCTCATCATTTTTACAACATCTGGACGCAATATGCCGTGATTGAACCGGATAAGTTCGATCCCACGCTTGGCACATCCGAAGAATTCAAGGAGCTGATTCAAGAAGCTCACCATCGGGATATCAGAGTATTTCTTGATGTCATCACACACGGATTAATGCAGGACAGTCCCGTTATCAAGGATCATCCCACCTGGTTTCGCGGAGGCAGTTGGGGTATGACGGACTTCGACTGGGCGGGTGGGCACACGGACTTGGATGACTGGTGGGTCAGGATTTACACGGAATTTGTCACCGTCTACGGTGTCGACGGTTTTCGGTTGGATGTCAACATATACCGTCCAGACCTGTGGGAGCGCATTCGAAGAAACGCCGCTGCTGCCGGTCACCCCATCGTTGTCTGGGAGGAGATCGATTCTGCGATTCCGGGAGTTACCGATTTCACGCAGCGTGAGAACGTGATCAGTTCACCTGGCGAAGGCATCTTAAACGAGGTGTTGATTGACGATTTGCCTGGATTCTACGACCGTAAATTTGGCCGATGTGGCTACTATGAGGTTGAGATTCAGTATGATGACTGCGACTCTGTCAAGGGAAGTACGAAACGCGATGGTCGGCTCGACGTTGGTCTCGTCGGCCTCTCGTCTGATCGAGTAAGCCGAAGGATCGGGGAAGTGCCCGCCAAACCAGACGGACTTCCCGATGTTCAGATAAGGCTCGATAACATTTCACGGAAGCCAATCGCAAATATCACGGTTCGAAACGATATGGGCGAAAAATGGCAGCTGCGCGCTCAAGAATGGTCTAGCAGGCCGCTTTTCGTGGACACGCCAGAGTTCCTGGGGCCATTGATCGTTGGACCGAAAGTCGATATCTATATCGGCACGCTCGCCTGGGGATCGTCAATTCAACTGAGCTGCCACGACAATGGTTGGACCGGATTCCCCCTGGACGAGAATCCTTATGTCGCGAGGGGAAGCCGGGCTGTCTTCGGCTACTCTTTCTTATTTTCGCCGATGATCCCGATCTTTTTTTCAGGGGAGGAATTTAACGCGTCGTTCCACGCTTTGCCCAACCTGTCTCCGGATCTCTATGGCGGCAGCAAGGCCGGGAAGGGCCGCTGGCTTTATGGTGCCATGCTTGACTGGAATCAACTGAACAATTCTGAGCACAGGGATATGCTCATGGATGTCAGGAAAATGATGGCTATTCGGAAAAAGTATTCCGCGGTCCTCGCCATGTGGCCGGGAGGCCACGTGCCCAACCTGAAAGCGGTACGGCACGAAAGCGAAATTGAAGTGCCCGTTCCTTACCTCCGCTGGGATGATCGTTGCGCGATCGTTATTGTTGCCAACCGAAACGAAAATCTGGATGCGCATCTGGCTCTGAGGATTGTCTTGACGGACATTGGGCTTGGCGACCACAAGGGGTATATTGTCACGGATCTGTGGTCCATGAGCGCCCCCAGGACATGCACGGAATCAGAATTGAAAGCATTTCCCTGTACGGTCAAGCGCGACGGAATATGCGGCGGCGGACTGTCCATATTCAAGATCGAACCCGCCTCATCGAATTCCTATAGCGCCAGGTCGGTAGCGAAAAACCTCCGATAATCAGCTCTCGCCGCACCGCGGCTACAAAAGGGATCAGCAATTCGCCGACTCTTAGGACCCGGCCGTCCTGCGTCGCGGAGAGGGTTTCTGCACCGATGTCCCTTTTCCGGATCACGCTCTGCCGACGCAATACTGTCCGACTGCAACTTACGTTGCTGCGACGGCCCGCCGCCTTCGGTGGCGACCGAGAATTCGTTGCCGAGAGCACGGAGAGCTTCCCAAAATGGAACGGAGAACGACAGGCACGCAATTATTGCCATTGATCCGACCAATAGAATCTGCGATCTCTGCCGATCAATGAGATATGAAGCGATTCGCTTCCCTGGCCTTGGTGTATTTCGTTGTTCCTCTGGCGCTGCACGTTGGGTTGTTCGCCGCAGACCAAGGAACTCCAGCAGAAGCAAAGGCCATGCTATCGAAAGCAACCGCACACTATAGGATGGTTGGGCGGAAACAGGCTCTGGCCGATTTTACGGCGAAGAGGCCGCCGTTTTACGATCGTGACCTTTATGTGTTTTGCATCGGCCCCGAACGTCTTGTCAGCGCAAACGGAGGATTTCCTGAGACGATTGGTGTGCCCGAGGACACAGCAGTCGATGTAGACGGGAAAGGCCTGGGTGCCACTGCGCGGCAGGTTACCTCGGCCAATGGAGAGGGTTTCGTGCGCTACCGATGGATCAATCCTGCGAGCCACAATCTGGAGCCCAAAATTACATTCTTTGCCAAAGTCGGCGATGACGTGTGTGGTGTTGGCACTTACGGTCCGAGCTTCCAAAACCACTAGCCACTCGATTCCGACCAACCCGCGCTCACACGGCCGACATCGAAGCGGTCTCGTCAAGTGATTTTCTCTTTGAGAACGAGAATCAATCTACAGGTCACTCAACGGCGACAAACCGAAGCCCGGCAGAATGAACGCCAACGCGGTTGAGTCGTTGCCGATCCAATGTGCGGAAAACCCACTTATCCCGGCTGGGGATCACTCCGGTACGACCCTCCAACAAATGCCCGAGCCCAACTTCGGGTTCATTAAGGGTTATTGCACTACGCTCAACCAAAACCCCACGTCGTTCGAAAGGCTTCCAGACGTGCCGGTAACGGTTATTGCCGACTGGCCGATTGCGGCCGAGTCGCTTACCGTGAGCGTCAACGTGCTGGTTGAAGTGGTTGGGTTGGGGTTGAACACTGCCGTCACGCCGCTCGGCATTCCGCTGGCACTCAGAGTGACTTCCTGGTTGAAGCCGCCGGCCGGCACGATTACGATCGTGTCGGTTCCGCTACCGCCTTGCGCCACGGTCAGGGTGTTCGGAGACACCGTCAGCGTAAAGCTCCCCGCCCCGTCTACGGTGAGCGTGAGCGCCGTGCCCGCGTTCAGGCCACCGGAGGTCCCAGCAACCGTTACTGTCGCCGTCCCCTTCTTCGCCTCGGCGCCGGCGGTCAGAAACAAAGTGCTGTTTGAGGTTGCCGGGTCAGGATTGAAAGAAGCCGTCACGCCCTTCGGCAGCCCGGAAGTGACCAGCGTGACATCGCCTAAAAATCCGTTGACGGGAATTACGGTGACGATACTCTTGCCGCTCGCTCCTCCCTGCGTGATGGTGACGGCGCTTGGTGACGCGGAGAGATTGAAGCCCGGCGCCACAGTATTCACCGTAAGGCTGAGAGTCGCGGTATTGGTCAGTGTGCCCGAGGTACCGGTGATCGTCACCGTCACCGTTCCTGTAGCCGCCGCTGCGCTGGCCGTCAAGGTCAGCAGACTGCTGCTGGTGGCGGGATTGGGGCTGAACACCGCCGACACGCCGCTCGGCAAGCCCGACGCCGAAACCGTGACGCTTCCGCTGAAGCCGTTCGTTGGCGTGATGGTGATCGTGCTCGTCCCCAGGCCGCCCTGCGTCATCGTCAGACTGCTCGGACTGGCTGTAAGTGTGAAGCCCGCCGGCCAGTTATTCACCAGGTTGTAAGCGTTCACTGTCCCGATTCCGGTCGCAAAGTCCCAGCCGGTCGTAGTGATGTAAGCTGGCTGATAAGCACCGTCGGAACTGGAGAGCACACCGTTTGCGCCGGAGGGTTGGTAGCAGTTCTGTGTGCCGATACAACTCACATCGTTGTCGCCCTGCGTCACGTCATAAAAAATGCACGAGTTGGCGACGGCATTTCCGAGAGTTGAATTGCAAGCTTTGTCGCCGGTGCTGCCGTACTCGGCGGCCGCCAGGCTGTAGTAGACGAAATTCGGGTTGCCTTGGCGTGCGCCGGCTTTCTGGTTCACCAGAGCCTGAATGCCAGTCATGATCGGCGAGGAAAACGATGTGCCTCCTGCTCCCGGCCAATCAACGGGTGCCTCCGTGCAGGGAACACCTCCCGGCCCGGAGAAGCAGTATGGATAGTAGTGCAACCAAACTCCGCTGGAAGCGAACAGGGAGACATCGGGAATATCGCGCACCCCGTCGCTCGGATTTCCGAGCACGGACTGATATGACGGCTTTGGCCAACCAGCGCAGGTTCCGCTGACTACGCCAGATTGGGACGGCGTTCCCGTGGCGCAGCCGCTCGGCCCACCGCTGCCTCCAATGGTATCCAGGAAATCCGTCTCTCCCTGAATGCTGTTGCAGAAACCGCTTGATCCGTACGTCTCGCTATACCCTTTGAACTCAGCGAGCAGCAAACTGGCGCAGGAGTCGTTCCAGGGAACCTCGGGGATGTAGGACTTGGCCGATTCAAACTTCGCCGAATTGGTGGTTTTCCAGTAAACGCTGTTGGTCTTGGCAAAAGTATCGCCAAAGTCGGTGCCGCCCACGGCCACGTTATTGGGACTCGATCCCCACCCGCTGATTCCGATGCCGTAAACCGCGTCTTCGTCGGCTGCGTCACAGCCTGCCGCGGCATGATCGCCCGCGGAAACAAAGACCGACACACCTTCAGCCACTGCCTGCTGGTACGTTGAGTTGAAGGCTGCATTCGACGATGCGCCGTTTTGAGCTTCACACTCGCCGTAACTGATGCTTACGAGCTCTGTTTCTGTGCTGTCATCGTTCAGAAGATTTTCGAGCGCGATCAGGCCACCGAAAGTTACTGTGTTCGTACACGAAGCCAGCACGATGGCCGCGCTCGGTGCGGCCGCGCTGGCATATTCGGCATCGATGATCGCCTCCCGGTCGTCCCCGTTCGTTCCCGGATCGGAGCAGTTGTTCGAGCCAGTTGGAGGCGCGGGATGGATCTGCGTGAACGAGCCATTCGTGTATGACGAAAGGCCAAACACGGAGCGGAATGATACCCAGTCGTCGGTGGTGTAGACATCCGTGTCCTCGATCACCACAATCGTCTGGCCCTGCCCGGAGATACCTGCACTGAAAAGCGGATTGAGGTCATAGATCGTCGCCAGATCGCCGGGAGCCACAAGATAATGTTTTATTCCACTTTCAGAAACTGTGTAATCTGCCCGCGGCCGGTACATGGGATAGGGCCGGAAGTCATGCAATGACACGATTCCCGATATTGCAGGCGCCAGAGCGGCGGGAATTTGCGGATCGCTCATGTTGGCGATGTGCTTCACGCCCTTCACGTTCAAGTTGTGAATTTCGGTGTGGAAAGCCTCTCGTACTTGACCGGCCGTCCCAGAAAAGTCGATGAGCACGTTGTTCGTGTAATCCACATTGAGCCTGAGACCGTGCGACCGCAGCCAATTCTTAACCGTCTCGCGGTCTGGGTCTGCGACTCCGAACCTCTCGCCGAATTCCTTGGCGGTCAGCCAGTGATGAAAAGCGGGTGAGGACGAGTCGTGAAGGTCATCAAGGAATTTGTCCAGTTCTCGCTCCTGCTCTGGGGAACGCCTCAACAGAAGCTGCAAGTGCTCCATCAAGAGACTATCGGCCACCCGCCCGCGATCGTACTTTGTCCTCGCCTCGGGCCGCGTATTGCCCCCGAGTGTCACCAATTTGCTCTCGTCCACGCTTTGTGTGATCAGAACGGGCCGCACGTTTTCAGAGTGCGCGCAGGGCGCCGCAAACAGGAACAGAGAGGCGAGCACAGCCAGTACAAAGCACGCGAAATACAGTTCCCGGCGCATGGAGAACCACTTTCTGGGGAGGAAGAGACTCAAGAACAATCGCCTCGTTCTATCGAAGAACGGGCCGGGTCGGACACGCGGTTCAGTCCGGCTGCGCCGAGCATATACCACAATAAACTCGAACGACAGTCCCAAATTGGTACTGTAATCTCACTCCGATGCCGCTGGAGACAGGGCCGGGAGTTCCTCGCGTCGAGCGTTCGCTGAGTTGACATTACCCGTTTCTTCAACTCGTTTCCTCGTTTGCACAGACACGAAAGCGGCGCCGAGAGATCTGAGAAAAGCATGAGCAAAGGAGCGCTCTTGGTACCGGAAGCGCGTCGAATCGAGAACATCAATGCCGACCACCGAAGCCGCGAGGGACTAGGAAAAATGGACCATTTTTCGGCGAATCGGTGCCCTAACTCCTGCCGGCAGCCTTCTCGATTTGGAGTCGGGTGGCTCCGCGGTTGAGATTTAGATACAACCAGTGGACATCGCGACTTGACCGCGATCGACTCGGACAACAGAGCCATTAAATACAACGCCGGCGCAAGAACATGCAACCCCTTGCCAGTACTTGCAAAAGGTGCACTGGCGCGGTTTGGCCATCGTGTGGGAACTTACGAACAGGTTAAAGTCGCGGTCTCAGCCTGATCAGCCCACAACTTTAGCGCGCTTTCCCTGTCCGAAAAGGCTGGCTGGGCACGTGACCGAAGCCAGCTTCGATCGAACCGGCGGTCGCTGAAACGTTTCCGCTCCTTTTGTCACTATATTGTCAGTTGGAGCTAGCCTGTTCCGCTGCGGAACATCGACCAAACGACGGGTCAAGCAGACCAGACAATGATTCCCGGGAGGGAAACGATGGACGCGAAAGAAAAGCCAACGGTGGGACCCTGTCCCCAAGTCTCCATCCAGATTGACCATGCCATTACTGCTCTGGAAGCTGTGGCACAGATGCCTCCTGGACCTTTTCAAAGCAGTTTGACTAAGACCCTCGAACAGTATCTGGGAAGCTTGCAGTACGAATACGAAGCGAACTGCCGCGGCATGGACCGCCTCCACCAAAATTAGGCGCCTGGCCCAGGAACCAACGGAAAGCCCCGCTCAAATAATAATGATCCATCCGGAGGGGACCGATGGAACCGAGGGCCAAACCGATTCCAAGAAACAGTGCAGAGGCGTAAGCCCACGCCCCACGATGCAATCGAATCTGGAACGCCGCCGCGCTGGGTTCATCCTTTTGACCTGAGTTGGTATGCCCTAACGACGTTCTTCTCCGATTTTCGGTTGCAGGCCAGTGAACCGGATATCGGGATAGCCCCCGAAAATCGGGCCGCCGATGAATTCTCCGACTTCGTTATTTCCAGACGTTCGTGTTGTCACATCGAACACGAGTTTTGCGAGTCCTCACAATAGTCGCAGGAGTACAGAGTGCGGGAACCGGGAGATTACATTTCGCCCAGCACGGCCTGTATAGTGGCCCTATGAATCCGAGGCTAAGACTTTTCTGCCTAGCTGCCCTCCTCCTTGGCCTGGCAACCAAGATTGCCGCGCAGACGCCACTGCTGGCGGCACGCGAGTACACCGCGGCACATCAGGCCGAACTCGTGCAGCAGTTCGTCGACTTGCTGTCGATTCCTAACGTTGCTGCCGATCCGGGAAACCTGAAACGCAATGCCGAGTTACTTCTCGCACAGCTTCGGAGACGGGGTATCGATTCCAGACTGCTCTTCCTCTCCGGGGCGCCCCCGGTAGTCTTCGGGCAGATCGATGTACCGGGTGCACAACATACGATCGTCTTCTATGCGCACTACGACGGTCAGCCGGTTACCCCGTCGGAATGGGATGGTGGCTCGCCCTTCACGCCTGTAGTGCGGGAGGTAAACGGCGAGCAGCGCATTTATGCCCGATCGGCCGGAGACGATAAGGCGGCTATCTTCGCGCAGTTTACGGCGTTCGACGCCCTAAAGGCGGCTGGGATCGCCTTGCGAGCGAATCTTCGCTTCGTGTGGGAGGGTGAGGAGGAAGCGGGCTCACCCCATCTTGAAGAGATTCTCAATGCCAACCGCAATCTGGTCCACGGCGATGTATGGCTGGTGTGTGACGGGCCGGTCGATCAGAGCGGCCAGCAGACGGTAGTCTTTGGAGCGCGCGGCGACGCGCATTTGTCGGTCACCGTTTATGGACCGCACCACGGGTTGCACAGCGGGCACTATGGAAATTGGGCACCGAACCCAGCGATGATGCTGGCGCAGCTACTCGCCGGGATGAAAGATGAAGACGGCCACGTTCTGGTGCCACACTTCTACGACGGAATTGAGCCGCTCTCAGCGGCGGAAAAAGAAGCGCTGGCCCGTGCGCCGGTGAACGACCAGATGCTGATGAACGCCTTTTGGCTGGGGCATGTCGACGGGGCAGGCGCTCATCTGCTTGAGCTGATCAACCAGCCTTCGCTGAACATCAACGGCTTCTCATCGGGCCAAATCGGAGCCAGAGCCGCCAATGTCATTCCCCCCACCGCGACCGCCGACTTGGACCTGCGCCTGGTGGTCGGAATCGACTGGCGCGTACAGCAGCAACGCGTCGCAGACTACATTCGCTCCCGCGGTTACTTTATCGTGGACCGCGAACCGACGCAGCAAGTCCTGCTGCAGCACCCACGGGTTGCAATGGTTCTGCCTGATGAGGCGAGCTACAACGCCGTGCGCACGCCGATGGATTTGCCCATCGCGCAGGAAGTGATTGAAGCAGTGAGGAACGTGCGCAAAGATGTGGTACTGCTGCCCACCATGGGAGGGAGCGTGCCGCTGGGAGCCATGGAACGCGCCGCGCAAACTCGGACCATCACTGTACCGATCGCCAACTACGACGACAATCAGCATGCGGCTAATGAGAACCTGCGCTTGCAAAATCTGTGGGACGGAGTAGCAACGATGGCTGCGCTGCTCGAGATGAAGTAGCACAGAAGTGCGCGTACGCCGACGACATTTTCGATTCCAGAATCCTACACTCTGAGAATTGCTGGCCCTTCGGAGCAGAGCTCGCTTCCTCGGCTTGGCAACCAACCTGCACGAGATGGAGTTCCTACCAAAGTCATACAAAGAGCAGGCGAGATCCTTGCACTGTAATGGCCGCGTGTCCTACTGGATTCATGGAGAGCTCCGGTTGGTCTTGAAAGTGCAAGGTGACCCCGTGTACGGGGCCTTTTCTAATCGCCTTCCAATCTCGGAGTAAGGATAAACCGTTCAGGGACATATTCATGACAGACACTCGAGCACATTTCGAGCGGAACATAAGTGCCCGTATGGCCGATGGGATGGAGCCCTCGCAAAAGCACGAAGGTAGCGCCTTTAACGGGCTATTAGGGTCATGTGGTCCAGACCAGGTCGGACGAGTTGTAGTCACCGAAGGCAGACGAGCCTGCGTGAGCACGAGCGGCCGTGAGGTTCTTCTCGACGATCTTGACCTGGCCGTGAAGCGGTTGTTTCCCGATGCGGCTTGTTGTGCATTGTTGGCTTCATTGGGACATGACCCAGGACACGCAAATACTTTGTTTCTGATTGAGGACGACCGCTTCTGGGAACGCGAGGCCGCTGTTGAAACCGCACATCTCATCCGCGAAGCGACAGGCCTGGATGGGTTGGAGGCCCACTTTGTTCCGAGGCATTTCATCACCAAAACTGTTTCGGGCACGGTAGATCGGGGGAGGACTCTTGAGACGTGGCTTTTCGTTCAATCTCGTCGTCTTGCTGTCGGACGAGTAAATGAAGAAGCCGACATTACCCAGGAATTGCTGATTCAATTTCCCGGGCTTTCATTCAATCGTCAGATTCGAAAAGAACTCAACTCGATGGGAAACCTGGTCTTAAAGCTCTTTTGCATGGAGCATGGAATTCTATATGGCCCGGGTCTGACGCTGGAGCGCATTGCCGCAGCCAAAGCCAAGATGGAGCGACCGCAGTCTGAAGTTCTGTCGATCGTGGCATTGGTCGATGGCACGAGACTGGGCTTCGGGGCGCTCCGGCCCTTCTTCGACGAGTCCTTTATGAATGCGCTTTCGGAGGTCGCCGGATGCCCGGTGCATTTCGAACAAATCTGTGTTCCTCCCGTACCTATCCTGCTTTCAGACCTCATCTTTCACGACTATTTCTTTCCAAAACGACCCGATCCCGCCTACGGCGCCGTCTTTTCTTTGTTGAGAAAAATCAAAGGGGCAAGTCTGATCCTAGTGGATGACGAGGACAATTTTCGAACGCCGCCTTTTTGTTCCTATCCGCGACTCGACCATCGCTTCGTGGCGCATCCAGATGCGGCCCTGCTCGGTCATCGCACACAACGCTATACGCGGAACCACCATAAGTTAGCGAGGAGCGTCGTTTTAGGCCGGGACATCAAGCCGGAAAGCATCAATCCCGCAATCAAGGATATGGAGAGCTATCTTCGAACGCCAATCTTGAAAATGGCGTTTCACCCTCAGTTCCGTCGCTATACTGAGCGCTGGGACTTCTGCGATTACCGGCTATTTGTGTCAGATGCCGAGAAGCTGTCAAATACCGCCTGGATTGAACGGTTTCGCGTCGTCCTCGTCGAGTACATCCGCAGGCGGTCCGGACAGCTTCGAAAACACCCAGGAGAACCTATCAACCGATTTACGCTCTTGGATAATCCACATTTCTGCTCCTACCTTTTGAACCCTTCGGCCGTTGATTTTGTGGTCTCGCAATACGACTCTTTCTGCATCATTGGGTTCCCCTCAAGCCTCCCCTATTTGACCCACAAACTGGAACAACTCGGAAAGCCCTACTGCTTCTGTTCCCAAATGACTTCCGCACATGCAGACTACGATTGCATAATTCTCACCGGAGGAACCGGCGCACTACCGGACCAAAAGCCGACCTTTGACTTTATGCACGCCAGTAAGGAAGGACAAGGCGGCGGAGGGCCGCGCAATGTATCACCGGACATCGAAGCTCTTTGCCCTCCCCTCACACTTTGTAACGAACAACTATTTCGCTCAGTGCAAAAGGACATAAAGGGAGGTCGGCTCGGTCCCTACGTTACCATCGGCAACTTTCTGCTGAATAACGCAATTCCGACGGCGCCGAGTGCTGTTTGATACCGGTCGCCCTGGCTGTCCGCGCCGCTTCTGCCGGGCAGGATCTTGGCCATCTCCCCGAAGTTACCGTATGCGTCTGCCCAACTTCCAACATTGCCGCTTTCCGGGGTTCGGGGTAACGGGGCAGCTTGCGAGGCGACGGTCGCGAATGTTCCATGGTTCCTGGAGGTTTGATCCGCATGAGGGAATCGGATTCACAGCCCGAAACCATCTCGAAATAATCCTGAGTTGTACCCCGCCATCTATCTCCCGCGTGCACGGTTCCGGGCCGCTGGGCGGCCGCCTCTCTCCTTACGACGCTTGCCTTTTGGAGAGAGTGATGTCTCGCATACAGTTCAAGACAAGATCATGACATTAACTTGTATCGTCGCCACTCGCCAGGTTTCCGAAGAACTGCAGGAGCAATTTGCCGCTCTCTCCGGCGACAGGAACCCCATACACATGGACCCCCTAGCGGCGCGGCGAACACCGGCTGGATCGCAGGTTGTGCATGGCGTTCACACCGTGCTTTGGGCCCTCGAGTCGCTTGTCGCCCGGGGACACATCGTATCTCCAGTGATCAGAATAAAGGTTAGGTTTTGCAATTGGGCTTACCTTCACGATTGTGCCGACCTTTGCCTCCCCGCGGGAGCACTAACCGATCCGGGTTCATTTCAAGTTCAAGCACTCGGGGTATCAGTGCTGACCGCCGACTTGATCTATGGAGTACAGACCCCGCGCATTCTGGATCACAGGCGAATGCCTACTCACGTCGCACCAATTCCCCGCGCGACAGACCTTACCTTTACTCAGCTGGAAGATCGCTCCGGCGATGCCTTCACTGCTTCGCCAAAGGACGCTGCAGCGCTTTTCCCTCACCTTTCCGCATTCATGTCGGCTACCGCTGTGGCGGAGTTGACCGCCTGTTCTTACATCGCCGGGATGGAGTGTCCCGGCTTACACTCCATGCTTTCGAAACTTGATCTTGTGTTCGGCAAGGTTAACCCCGCACATGCGGACCGAGTTGCCGTCCACTACCAGGTGACCGATTGCGATGAGCGTTTCCACCGGGCGCGGATTGCGGTCACCGGTGCCGCCATTTGCGGTACTCTTGATGTCTTCATGCGCACGCCACCGGTCAAGCAGCCCTCCATGCAAGCCCTTACTGCACGCGTCGACGCATCAGAGTTCCTCGGCATGAACGCGTTGATCATCGGAGGATCTAGAGGTCTGGGGGAGTTGAGCGCAAAGTTGATCGCGGCAGGCGGTGGAACTCCCACAATTACATATGTCCTCGGCAGAACGGAGGCCGAGCAAGTCGCTGCCCACATTGGCGAATGGGGCGGCAAGGCGGACGTGATGCCTTACGACGTCTGTCTGCCTCCGGAAAGCCAGCTTGCCGCCACGGCAATCAATTTTACCCACCTCTTCTACTTTGCTACGAATCCCATCTTCAAACCCAAAGGCGCACTAGTCTCTACTGCATCCCTTGCCGCCTTCACAACATTCTATCTTCATGGGTTTTACAATCTTTGCGTACAACTTATCAAATCAAGGGGAGCATCCGGAGCCGGAAGCCAGGATCTGATTGCTTTTTACCCGTCGTCGACCGCCATCGACGAGAGGCCGCTCGGCATGACGGAATATGCCATGGTGAAAGCTGCCGGCGAGCAGATGTGCCGGGATATGAATCAACATCTACCTGGTCTGCACATCGTCACGAAAAGGCTGCCTCGGATTCGAACCGACCAGACTGCGACCGTCATTCCAGAACGAGACGTCGATCCGGTGACAGTGTTATTGCCGGTTCTCAGAGGGATGAAACGGCTGCTGATGACCTAGCGTTTGTTCTCTTGTGCAACCACCAAATCTACCAAGTCGCCAACTTCCCTGAAGTTCTGCAGTTCGGAGAGTCCAAAATGCACTTTGAAATGTCGCTCGACCATTTCGATGAGCTCAATGTGTGCGAGTGAGTCCCAGTTCGGGGTGTTGATAGCACTCGAGCGGCGTGTGATGATGAGGTTATCTTCATTGAGCGCTTCTCGGAAAATCGGCTGCAAGTCCGCGAGAACACCCTGTGGGGTCAAATTTGGCATGCATTACACTCCAATACCTTGATGTGATGGTTTTGTTTGATTTGTACGGGAAGGGCGAGCGCCCAAACGGTTGCATCCGCAGGCAGTTCTGGCAGCCGCGAGCAGGCCTGAAAGCCGAGCTTTGGAAAGAAATCCGCGACGATCTGGTTCTTCTTGGTTGGTAAATAGTAACCTTTGATGGTAGTAATGCCTTTCGCCTGTGCACACTCTACGAGTGCGTCAAACATTGCGAGTTCCATATCGCGCTTTAGTACGCGACAGCTCATCAACCAGGCTTCGATGTGCAGAGTATCGGTATCTCTGCGGCCAAGGACAACCGAAATGAGACCATTGTCGCCAAATCGGTCGCTCAATTTCCCGTAGAGACTGATGAACCGTGGATTGCGAGAAATAGATTCGATTTCCCTCTGTGTATACCGACGGGTTGTCAAGTTGAATTGATTGGTCTTGTTAATCAACTGCGCGATACGCTCGAGGTATATCGGCTTGAAACAATTAATCTCGGCTTTCATCTCAAGCGAATCGAGATATGCTCCATAATCGGCGAACTTGCTTTCGAACCGAGCGCGCTTGGAATTGTCGGTATAAGAAAGGGTTCTCCGGAGGTCTTCCTTCGACAGAGTGAAGGGCTCGAAGTATCGACCGTGCTCGATGATCTCAGCGAATCGTGTGACATCGCTCCCGATGTTGGGAACCGCAACTTCCGGCGCCATCGCTTTTACGATCGCCCGCTCTGCGGGATTGTCATCAACAAAGACAAAGCTATCGGTATTTAGATTCAGCTCTTCGGCAATAGCCCGGATATTATCGTGTTTTGGTTCCCAGTTTGCCTTGAAAGAGGAGAAGTGTTCAAGTTTCAATCGTGAACTGGGGTGCTCGAACCCCATTTTTGCGATCTCCTCTGCGTTCTTCGAACAGATCGCTAGCACGACACCACGGTTCCGAAGCGACAGGCAATACTCCTGAAACGCCGTGTACGCCTCTCCTACGGGCGTTCCCTGACCGATTTGGAGTTTATCCACTCCTTGATCACCGATAATCCCGCCCCAGAGGGTATTGTCGAGATCCAGTACAAGAACTTTGCAGCTTCTGCCGAACATCGCTCTGACAATAGAAGTCAGTGATCGCGCCAACTCAAGGTTGGCTTCCGCGGTTAACAAAAGTTTGTAGCTGAAATAGCGCTTCCAATCAAACCAGTTCCTCATGCCCAGCGTGGCTGAAATGCCGTGCACATCTTGTAATGAGACGGCAGGTCGCTGTGCGACTTCCTGCGCTAAGGCGACATTCAACTGCATGAAGAAGCGGCTTAAGCCCCCGTATGCGAGGGCGTCCAGATTGCCCAGGATTGCGTAGGGCGGCGTCTCGAAATTGTTTTGAATAACCTGGCACCCGAGATTAATCTCGAGCGAATCCCATATCTCGCGAAATCGCGCGAGTTCGACCTCAACACAAGAATTGAAATCATCCGCAGTACAGTTCAGAGAAGGCTTGTTCCTAACATCCCAACACGACGTATGGAGATAGATTAAGTCAGGACGAAAATCCAGAAGCGCTTTGGAATTGTGTACCGCATACTCGTAGATTCGGTCATATCCCGGTTGGTAGAAGACCGGCCTGAACCCGCTTGAAAGCAGCGAGATTTCCCAGAGGTTGACTAGTTCATTTGTTGTCGATCCACCGAGCACTGCGATCCTGATATCCTGCAAACCCTCAGCCGCTAGAAGATCTTTGCGAAGACTCTGTCGCCGCATTAAAATTTCGTCGACAGAACAAGAGACGAAGTTCAGCAGAGACATAGAGGACTCCGCTTTGAGATGTTGCGCCCGCGACCGTACTGCCTATCGTCCCCGACCCTAATAAATTTCCAGACGCCTGCTTTGCGGTTTGCCATGAGCTGGCGCAATCATGGCTCCAAGTGGTGGGGGGCGGTAGGATGAACCACAGCTTATTGATTACGAAGGTAATGGTGCCGGGAGGGAAATTCTGGGACGCAAACCAAGCGAAACAAGTGAGGCAAGAGCACGGAACTGGGTAGCGATTGTCCCTCCTACGATATTGAGAGTCCGGCACGCTGGCCCGATCTAATTTAATTTTTGGCGAACCACAAGGGCATCGCCCGTCGGATCAGTCACACTTCACACGTTCGACGTTGCACAATCCAGGCTGGACTCCTTCTATTCGCCGAGCATGGTCTCTGCCAGTAGTTTGCTGGCAAACCGCGGTTCACGTTGGGCCCCGAGAATGTCAAACTTTGGCACACACCCCTGCGCTGGGCCTCCGGGAAAGTCCCCCGCTAATCCTCTTATCCTAAGAGGTTGATCGAACATGCAGCGCTTGGTCAGGATTCAGGGACTGAGCAGCCATCATAGTCACAGGCTCATCAGCCAGCGCTCCGCGCCCGCAGCTCTCCGGCTTGAAAGCCGACAAAGTCCCCGACCAGCACAGCGATCTCATCGGCAGCCGTGTTCAAGGCGAGATGACCTGCGTCAAGAACATGGATTTGAGCGCTCGGCGCGTGCTTGCGGTAGCGCTCCGGTTCGTCGAGGTCGAACGATAGATCGTAATTACCCCAGATCACCAGCAGGCATGGCTGCTTTTCGCGCATCCAGGCTGCTGCTTCGGATAGGGCTCCACACGTTCGATAGGTTGTAAAACAGATCGCTTTGAATTTCCGCGTGACCCGGTTGGTGGGATCGGCCTATCCGTCAGGCGTTCCATTAGCGAGAGTCATCATGGCCGTCTGTGGGGCGACACCGAATGACGGTCCGGGAGCCGCATTTTCGTTCTCGATTCCTCGAGCGGCGAGCGGTTGGCGCGCGCCCATGGTCTTTGCAACGTCAGACGCCCGTCGCGACCGGTCCGGGTGCGGCGTGAAAGCTAGGTCGCTGGCAAACCAACACTAAAGTGGAATGGACGCTCGGTTGCGGAGTATCGCACTCTGTGGCTATGGAGTCCGCCCAAGGAGCGCGTGCGCCCGACCTTCCACTTGCGTCAATCGTTGATGATGACGAATCGATACGTGAGTCGCTACCCGACTTGCTGAAGCAGTTCGGTTTTGCCGCACGAGCTTTCTCGTCGGCTGAAGAGTTCCTTGCTTCCGATTACGTTGGCCAAACCCAATGTCTGATCCTCGACGTCGGAATGCCTGAGATGACCGGGCCTGACCTTCAACGGGAACTGATGCGACGGCGACAAGCGATTCCGATCATCTTCATCACCGCTGAGAGAGATATGACGGTTCGCCAGCGACTGATCAGACAAGGTGCGGTGGAATGCCTGTTCAAGCCTTTTAGCGACACGGCTCTGCTCGAGGCGCTGAATGGTGCACTTCGTGTGCACTAAGACCCCCGGTGTTTCTCTACGAGTCGGCATTGCGTTGGGTTCGAGATTTTCGAATTCTCTCCACCCCCCTCCTTCCTTCGTCGTGACCAGCCTCCAAACCCGGAGCTCTGCCAATCCGCATCGCCACGAAACCCACGGTTCATGGCATCTCGACCTGCCATTGTGTAGTGCGAGCGGATTCGCACGCAGACCGGAGCGTCGATCCAAACGAAACTGTGGGCACGTTCGTCGCGGCGACTGATACGAAGGTGTCGCCGATACGATCGTCTAATTGTTCATTTCCCAAGCTTGTGTTGTGATTGGTCGGGTCGACCCGATTCGAGGAACCTAGGATTGCTTTCGATACTCAAATAAAGCATCAAGCCGGGGGGGGTGCTATGAGGATGAGGAATCCTGTTTATTGGCCTCAGTGCGTGATGGTTCTGACGAGCGTAGTCGTTGCCGGAATATCTGTGGCGAGCGGAGAAACCTTCCCTGGTTTCGTCGCGGATCATGACTCGGCTCCTGTAAGCCAGACGTTGTCTGCCTCGGGTGTATCCGCGCTCCACGGTATTGTGGATTCAGGTCGCAATGCCGATCTTCGCTGGGCCGACTTTACTCCCTACAAAACAGAGGCCGCCAAACTTTACGAGACGAACGGTTATTCTCTGATTTGGGTTCAGAACGGCCGCGTCCGTCCCCAGGGACTGGCTGTGATCGAACTCGCACAGAATGCGGACGCTAAGGGGCTCGACCCCGAGGATTATGACGGCTCGCGATGGCAGGGCCGCCTCCTCAAGCTGGGGCAAAAACCGTCCGAACAGGACTTGGCCTCGTTCGATACCGCGCTTACAGTTTCGGCGATGCGCTACATCCGTGCCATCCACCGTGGGCGCGTAAATCCCAAGGAATTCAAATTTCAGCTCGATACGGGGGTGGAACAACTCTCGTTGGCGGACTTCATTCAGACCCAGGTCCTGAATGCGAGCGATCCAACCGCCGAGATCCAGAAGCTGGAACCGCCCTTCTTGGGCTACCGGAAGTTGCTCGCGCTCTTACCGGTTTATGAAGGATACGCAAATCAAGCTGAAGGAGAGAAGCTACCAACGATCACGAAGACCGTACGGCCCAGCCAACCCTATGCTGGGGTGGTCCGCTTGGGGCGGTTTCTTCAAATCATCGGCGACATTCCCGCCGGCGCACAATTGAGTCCGAACGGAACCATCTACGACGGTGCGGTCGTCGAGGGCGTGAAGCATTACCAGGACAGACATGGGGAAACTCCCACCGGCAACCTTGACGCGCGCACCATCAATGAACTCAATACGCCTCCGGCGGTGCGCATCCACCAGATCAAGCTGACCCTCGAACGGTGGCGCTGGCTTCCGCATTCCTTCCCACAACCGCCCGTAGTTGTGAATCTTCCCGAGTATCGTGTACGCGCGATGAACCCAGATGGCACTGTCGCCTTCTACAAGAACGTCATCATCGGAAAAGCCTACGGCCACAGGTCTCCAGTTTTTGAAAAAGAGATCCAGTATGTGGTGTTCCGCCCCTACTGGGACGTGACTCCCAGTATTCAGCGGAACGAAATCGTGCCCCACATCCAGAAGGACCCGAACTACATCGCAAAACATAATTTTGAAGTGGTCACGCCCAAAGGCGAGGTCGTATCCGACAATCAAGTGAGCCCGGAGGTTTTAGAAGGCATAAGATCGCTTCACCTGATGGTACGGCAAAAGCCAGGCGAAGCAAATTCACTGGGCCTGGTGAAGATCATCTTCCCCAATCCAGAGAACGTGTATCTGCATGGCACAGATGCTCCGGAATTGTTTTCGCAAGACGTCCGCGACTTCAGCCACGGATGCATACGGGTGGAGAAGCCTGCAGACCTGGTTGCTTGGGTGCTGCGAAACAATCCTGGCTGGGATTTGGAGCGGGTGAAGGCCACGATGAACGGCAAGGAAAACAATCTTCAGGTGAACCTCGTCACGCGAATTCCGGTTCTGATCGTCTACGGCACGGCGACGGTAAACGAGGAAAACAAGATTCGGTTTTTCGACGATATCTATGGTTATGACGCAGCGCTTGAGAAAGCGTTGGCCGCAGAACATCCGTAGGCGTGCTGGGACGGAGTACCTGAATTGTCTGTACCAGATACCGCCGATCATAGGCGGGAAAACGCTCGATATGTAGGCGGCGATGTCGTCGCAACAGTTGTTGGAGAGGTGCTCTCTGGTGGGTGGAAAAATTGTCCGGCAGAACGATCACCGGACCTCGCGGATGGCGCAATAACTCGCTCAGACACCTGCAAACCTTTTCTTGCCGATATTGTCGAAGTAAAGTTGATAGTACCGGCCCAGGCGTTGTCGTCGCGGCTTACCGAGATTCCGGAGATGGCCGAGACGTTGTCGCGCCCTCGCTGGTGATAATAGCGAGCCGGAGTACAGCCTTGCGGGGGACCAGGTTTTTGGCCACATAAGGAATCAAACGGAAGCTCGACTCATCGGCAAAGACTAAGTGGGCACCCAGACGCGGCCCTCCAGCACGTAATCCCTTTGCCAACTCCACACCACAGTGCCTCCTGCAACCCACTCCGAGTCGTGATCGTTCTCCAGCGACTGCCGATAAACATTCGACCAGGAGTCGGGCGCCAGCAGGTACGCCACATGCGTTTCGACCAGCAAGCGCGGAATAATCGTCCAGCGCCAGCCCAAGCGACCCATCACAAAATCATTGGTCGCCTGCTGAATCTCATTCGGGGTGGGAGTGTAGGCCGGATTGACCACGTCGTAGAGAGTGTGGCCCCGACGCTGTAGAAACTCAAAGTCTGGTTGGACCCCACGTCGTAATAAGATTAAGGTTCCCATCGTAGGACGAAACGTTATCGGAGGTATCGCTCAAACGGGCGCGAAAGAGATATCCCAGATAACTTCTGCGCGCGGACACAAGCCACGAACCTTTCTTATCCTTTCCCAGTTCTCCCTCACCCAGCAACTCCGAGTCAGCTAGGCCGCTGGAGGATCGGAAGATTGGCGCCGTACGGACGCCGCCACGGGTCTGCAGGTCCGGAGCAGCTCCGACAGAGTCGCCATATTTCTCCGGGTAGGCTGCGGGAAGCAGTTTGAGGTCCTCAAGCGTTTCGCTGGTGAATATGCTCAAGGTTGCACCGTCGACAACCTTAATGGCGTGGAAGGGGGAAGGCACCAAGATGCCGTCAACATAAATGCCGATGTTTTCATAGGACGCTCCCATCACCGACAGTTGTGCGAACAAATCGTTGCTTCCGGACGCCGAGACCCCGGGATTTTCTCTGTGCGGCGGACGTTGTCGGGCGCAAGCGTGATGTCGGTCAATTGTCCACCGAATCGCAACATCGAGGGCGACCGGGTGCGCGAGTCTGTTTGAAATCTTGTTACGACGATCGGCTGATCAAGCCGGAGACTTCAGGACTTCGGACTTTACCGCAAACATTTGTGTCTCATTACGCCGCTCCACGTCGAGCACTAGCCAGCTTGTAACGATCCAGAGGAGATGCGGCCATGGATTCCCCCTTGTGTTGTGCATCGACGACCTCTCCCCCGCCCTGGAGCTTCGTAAAGCGACTCTGGAGTCTCACGGTTATTGCGTCAAGATCGCATCGAGCGGCCACACCGCGATGAAGTTGTTGGAGGACACACCGGTCGCCGCCGTTCTCCTGCAATACAAACAGGAAGGCATGGACGCTGAAGCCGCGTAGCTTGGCATATCAAGCAACCGTATCCCGACTTGCCATGCCAATCATTCTGCTGTCGGCGTATTCCAGATGCCCGAGCGGATCCTGTGGTGAATGGATGAGTATGTTATGAAGAGCGAACTGCCGGAAAGGCTGGTACCAATCATCCGATCATCGAACGAGCGCACAGCCGCGCGCCGCGTTCGCAGTAACGATGCCAGGCTGGTCAGGCAGCGCTCTAATCTCTTAAAAAACGACCTTCGCACCCAACTGAATAAGGCGCGGCGGATTGGCGCTCACGACTTGCCCGAAGGCGGAACTGCCTATATTGCCGTCGACGGACTGGGGTCCGAAGAATTGAGGGTGATTGAAAACGTTGAACCCCTCGACGCGAAACTGGAGTGACTTGGATTCAGTTAAACCCACGTTCTTGAGAAGGACCATATCATAGTTGTCCAACCCCGGTCCGGAGAAAAAACGCCGCTTGGCGGTGCCCGGCGTGCCCAAAGCATTCTCGCTAAATTGAGAAATGCTGAAATAAGTATGGCCATTGCGCGGGTTGTGATTCAGATCAAGAGCGCCTCCCGAATAATCCGGTTCATCAATGCCATAGTTGTTAATTCCGTTAGGCTCGGCCCCGAGCAGAGAATTGTCACCAGAGTTGATTAGAGTCACGGGTAGACCAGAACTGAAATGCGTGATTCCGGAGACTTCCCATCCCTGCGTCCAGCGGTTGGAGACCCGGAGGAGTTTCTCAATTGGAATCTTGTAGTTGTAACTCACAACAAAGTTGTGCCTGAGATCAAAAGAAGACAAGGCATAGCTGAGAGCGGGATTGACCGGATTGACCTCTTCCCCCAGATTGGAAGACTCATCCAGCGACTTGCCGTAGGTGTACCCGGCCGATAGTTCCAGTCGCCCACTGTTGTGGCGCAGGCTGAGTTGAAGAGCATTGTAATTCGATTTCCCGATCGTTGTCTGCTTGGTGTCGCTGCCGAAGTCAGGCCCCAGGGGCAGGCGAGTACCGTGGATTACCTGATGCGAGACGGTTGTGAATACATTGCTCTCCCCAAAAGGACCACACGTCGGAGAACCCGGCGACACGTCGCTCGATTGACTCAGGCTCAGGCAAAGCGCGGGATCGCCAGCATTGGCTTCCTCCATCACGAGAAGCCGGTGCGACTGCGTTCCCACATAGCTCACGCTTAGGACCGTGTGCGCTCCGAATTGGCGCTCCAGTGACAGCATGTATTCCTCGACATACGGGATTCGGTTCGTCGCCGCATATCCGGGGATGCCGCTTATCGGCTCATATTGCGACCAATTGACGCTCGAGTCCGGGTGACTGCGGGACACCTCTTGAGTGACCAGTGCGACTGGAAAAGGCTGGCCTTGGAACTGCCCGCTTGACGCGGCTATGAACGGCGTAGCAAATAGCGGCGGCGCGGGACTCGAGTAGGTGATGCCAAAGGGAGCGTTCCCGGCCAGGATGCCGACGGTCAGCGCCTCGATGGCAGTGTAATATGTCCCGAAACCGGCTCTTACGCTTGTCTTTCCCGGCCCACCCAAAACCTTTCCGAGAAGAGTATCTTCCGTCCCTTCAGGGGAATAGGCCACGCCGATGCGAGGAGCAAAGTCCAAGTTTCCTGGAGGCGCCAGCGTGCGAGGAACGCCGGGATCGGTGGGAAACAAAATTCCCGCCGGTGCACCAGGAAACACCAGCGACTGCTTGCCGGGTTCGAATGTGGAGATTCCGTTGTTCTTTTCATACCAGGGCTCGATGCGATCCCAGCGCAGGCCGTAGTTCAGAGTCAGGTTGGAGCGCAGTCGCCAACCGTCCTGTGCGTACAAGCCCCAGTACTTGTTGCGGCCATAAAACGGTTGCAACTGGCTCTGGTTGTATTGGCTCGGAAATCCCAGCAAGAAATCCTCGAAGTCCGGTACCGTGTCGCTGCCCGTGAATAGAAAGTTCCCGTTGAATTGCGCGATGGCGTTGGTATTGATTTGGTCGTAGTGAAATTCTGACCCGAATTTCAAGGTGTGGCGACCGACAACTTTGGAGAAATTGTCAGTCCACTGGAAAGTATCGTTGACCTGCCTCAGTTCATTGGCATTTGTCCCGATGGAGAACGCATTGAACACAATATTTTCAACCCCTTCGCCTTGCGGGTTGAGCGGTACGATGCCAGGTGTTCCCTCGCCGGTCACGAATCCCTGTGATGCTAGGCTGACGCCGAGCCCGCCAACCGGTTTTCCAAGATCACTGTGGTCGCGCATGTAGGTGAAGTGAAATTCATTGACCGCTGTCGATCCGAGGGTCTTTGTATCGCTCAAACTGAGCAACTGGGCGCGGCCAAGGTAGAGCGCGTTAAAGCCTGGAACGGATGCTCCACTCTGCGCCACGGGATATGGGTTATCGAGGGTATAGTCATCCAGAAAGTAATAAGCTGAGAGGGTCCCCCAGTGATCGTTGTGGTCGAGTCGAAAGGCGCCCTTATCGTCCCGCAGAGTCTCGTTGTAGGCGGAGGTTGCGAATTCGTTCGCGCCGACGTTTGGCTGCGGTATATATTGCAGCAGAATCCGGGCCGGGGTAGACCATTCGCTTTCTGGGATAATGTCGCCATTAGCAAAGACGCCGTTGCGCTCGGCGACGGTTGGCACCGCAATTTCGCCCGTATCCACACCCTCCGTCAATCGAGTCCCTTGATAGTCCGTGAAGAAAAACGTCCTATTTCTTCGAATCGGGCCACCAAATGTTCCGCCGAATTGGTTTTGGTCAAATGCGCCGCGCATCGGAGAAAAGTAGTTGCGGGCATCGAGACTCGTGTTGCGAACGAACTCAAACGCGTCGCCATGGAACACATTTGTACCCGATTTTGTAACGACGTTGATCTGACCTCCACTGTGTCCTCCGTATTCCGCATCGAAGTTGCTGGTAAGGATGCGGAACTCAGAGACGGAGTCGAGGTTGGGAATGATGGCCGTTCCAGAATTCATATCTTCCTCGGCATCGCTTCCGTTCACCGTGAACGCATTCGAGAACTCTCGTTGTCCATTGATCGAAATCGTACCCGGGTTTAGCCCGCCGGACGGCGAAAGGGCGCTCACGCCCACGTCTTGCTGCGTGTTCGAGGTGAGCGAAGTCGCAGGAACCACGCCCGGCTGCAAGGCCAGAAGATCGGTGTAACTGCGCCCGTTCAAGGGCACAGCCTCTATTTTCTTGCCGTCGATCACTTCGCCCATCTGTGTCTCAGATGTTTCCGCGTGCACGGCCGTGTCGATGACCGTAACTGCATTCCCTTCCGAGCCAACGTCGAGGACCGCGTCGACAGTCAACGCCCGGTTCGTGTCAACGGTGATCGCGGTTCGTCGGTAGAGTTTGAAGCCCTTTTTCTCGATCGCGATGGTGTAACGTCCTACGGGGAGTTCGGGAAAAGAATAGAATCCACGACCGTTGGTCGCGCTCCGGAACTGCACTCCGGTATCAAAGTTCTTTGCGCTCACGTTTGCATCAGGAACTACAGCACCGCTTGCGTCCTTCACCGTGCCTGACACACTTCCACCCGTCCCGGCACGCGAAATGAGAGCGGCGAGCATAACCATCGCAAAGGAAAGAAATAGACCAAGACGTTTCAAGAGATCAAGAAAACAGATCAAATTCAGACCCCATGCTCCAGGTGTCGGTCGACCCTTATCGGCGTTCGGTACCGGGTTCAGCACTCGGAATGTCAGCGCTTACCCGGCGCGGAGTGAAAGGGGTCGTCTTCGGGAGTGTCGGAAACGTCCTCCGGGCTTGGAATGTCCAGAATGATAACGACGGGCTCCTGCCCGCTGCGCACGACCACTGCCTCCACCGGCTCGTCCTTGCGCGCATTCAGCTCTTGATGAGGAACGTAGACGAGGTCCCCAGGGCCCGCCTCATCGACGAACTCCAAATGATCTCCCCAGCGAAAGCGCGCGCGACCCCGTACGACGTAGATCACGGTTTCCAGTTCCCCGTGATGATGAGGTCCGGTCTTGGCATTGGGCCGTACCACCACGGTTCCCGCCCAAAGTTTTTGGGCGCCGACTCGGGCACGTGAGATGGCTTCGGCGCGAGTCATACCGGGGTCTGAGGCGTGTTGGGATCCAACTGGCCGCTCCGAATGATATGCAAACCGTGTTTCTTCCAATCGGGTTTTTCGATGGAGCCTGAATCCTTCATGGCCTAAATTCCGCCACCCTGGTCACCGCTACAAACGATACCATCTCTTCGCGTTGACGTGCGCTAAACTCTGGTTGCGTTACGCCGACTTCGCTAGGAGGCCCCGTAGACTCCCCAGTTCCAAACGGTGACCGACCAACCGATTATCCAGTTATATGCAAAATTCCTGACAGGCACCTCCGAATCGGGGCAGGCTTCGATCCGTACGCAACTTTCTCGTCGCAGTTGAGGGATCGGCCTTTCCAGAAAGTTGTCCTCAGTCCAAGGCTTCATTTCGGCCGTACCCTCGGTCCCGTAGCACCAGCGGCTTCCATCTTCAGCCAGAGCATTCGGCAGCCGTTGTCGCGCTGTACGCGTTATAAGAAGTGACGCCCCTTTGAGGTAGGTTGCGAGTGCGGTACATAATTCTACCGAAAGGAACACCGAATATGAACAAAATGCATCGGCATCATCGGCATGGCGCCCACAAAGAAGCCACGCAAGTTGGCGACGCGAAGACGCGGGAGAGCAAGAACGCAGTTTAATAGTCGGTCCAACGCACGATTAAGTAGTTGAAAACAATACAGATGCCGACGTAGCTCAGTTGGTGGAGCAGCCGATTCGTAAAGGGCTACTTTCTTCTCCTCTCTTGTGGAATCACAGACTTGTAAGAAGAGTACCCATGCGGCAATCAAGAACGGAAGACTGACAAATCGGAATGCGCCTACCCAGAAGAGGGTCGCGCAAAGCAGAACGAGAAAGACGACAATACGGCGGATTCGCGGGTAAAGCTTTGTTTCGAAAGTCACAGTCAGCCCTGCGGCTCTCCATCTCGTTCCTTCGTCATGGGCCTCCAACCGTATGCCCTGATTTGTGAACGGGATTTCTCATCAAATCTTGTATTTCAGAATCCGCACGTCAATTTGTCAATTGGCTTAACATCGCGTCTCTGACAATGCCGGCGCTGTCAAGTACTATTTTGAGCGTACTGCTCCGTGCACTCCGAAGAGCGCGCCATTTCGCTCTAGACAACATCCGCCTGAATCGCGTCAATGCGCCACTCGCTGAGAAACTTTCCGTCTGCAGGGCGGCTCCCACGCTTCCTCAACCCTTCGTTGGCAGAGCCCCGACCACCACGCGATCGCGCCCATCGCTCTTTGCCCGGTAAAGCGCTATATCAGCGACTCGGAGAAGGGCCTCCGTCGTATGGCCATGCTGGGGGAGGACGGAAACTCCTACTGAAATCGAGACCCCGCCGAGGGAGTGGCCGTGGTATTCGGGATTCAAACCGCGGACCGCCTGGCACAGCAACTCGGCGCGGGCCTGAATGATCTCCAGGGGCGCTTCCGGCATAATAATGGTAAATTCCTCCCCGCCATAACGGCACACAATGTCCTCGCCGCGGACATTGGCTTGGAGTGTTTGCGCCAGGTGACGAAGGAGCAGGTCGCCGGCTTCGTGTCCCTGCGTGTCATTGAATTTCTTGAAGTGATCGATGTCGATCATCATCACGCCCATCGGAAGTTGCTTGCGCTTCAGGCGAATCAACTCGCGCGCCACCGTATCCTCCATGTGTCGGCGGTTATAGAGGCCGGTAAGCGGGTCGCGGATCGATTGTGTGCGAAGCGTTTCGCGCAACTTGAGATTCGCCAGCGAGAGCGCGATTTGCTCCGTCATCGCAGTCGCTACCCGGATTTCGGCTTCGGAAAGCTTAGGGGTGTTCACGCAAGCCTTGCTCGCGACCACCTGTGACAAGGTGAGCAAGCCCAGAGCCTCACCGTGCGCCATGACGGGAACGCACAAGGCCCCAGTGGGCGGCGCTTTGAGCAGATGAGGGCAACGTAGTTTCGTATCGCCCTCGTCGGTCACATGAGAACGGCTGCGGCGAAGCGCCCAGCAGGCATCAGGCGCGAACACGGGTTCGGCAACCTCCGATGTGCCCCAGCCGGCCACATTTTCGACGGCCAGCTTGGCTGCATTGATCATGAACAGCGCGCCTTCCTGGTTGGCAAAAATTCGCGGGCCAAAAGCTTCAAGGACACGATAGACTTCCTCCGGCGCCTGGCATGCCTGGAGCATGTCGGTGAACTCGCTAAGGCGGCTCACTTCAAAGTTTCGCCGCTCCAGTTCAGCCAGCGAACTGGAGAGCTTGCTGTTGGTCTCTGCCAGCAATCGTTGAGCCTGGCCGTACTCTTCCAGCTTCCGCTCCAACTCCACCGAGTACTTTTCCACCTGATCGAACAGGCGCGAATTCTGGATGGCAATACCGGCTTGCCTCATCAGGGATTCTGCCCGATGCACGTGCCGCGGCGTGAAAAAGTCGGACGTTTCCTTTTCCATGCTGCAGATGCCGATGACGCGGTCGGTGGCGATTAAAGGAATGCCCACCCAGCTTCTGGTGTTCTGTAGCCCGCAGAGGGCGGAGGAAGAGGGATGTTTGTCGGTGTCTGCCACCACCAGGCTCTCGCGCTCGCGGACCACTTGTTGCAAGAGCGGATAGCTGCGAATTTCAAGAAACGTCTCCTTTTCCTGGCGTGAACGTGCCGGCACCTCACCGGCGGCCATGTTTTGCGACTGCACGATGAGGCGCGTGTCGTCGTCGATGGTCATGATGCTGGCGCAATCGTAAGGCACCAGTCGCTGCAAGCAATCGAGAATGGCATCGAGCACGGCTTTGAATTTCAGATTTTGGCTGAGCAGGACGGACGCGGCGCGCAGGGTCTCGGACTCCTCGTGCGCCGCATCTTTTTCCGTCAACAGCTCCCTCATGGTTTGCTCGGTCTCGAGCAATTGCGTAACGTCCCGTAAAATAACGTGTACGCCCTGCGCGTGACCCCGCGACCAGGGGTTTACGCTCGACTCTGCGGTGAATTCGCTCCCGTCGCGCTTGATGCCCACCAGCACCATGTCGTGCTTCGATCTTGCCGTGCCGCTTTGCCGGATGGCGGCGATTCCCCGAGTGCTGACCTCCTGTACCCGCTCCGCAAGCAAGGTATGAAACGATTGCCCACGAAGCTCGCCGTTCTCATAACCGAAAAGTTCCCCCGCTGCAAAATTGCAGTACACGATGCGCTCCGCCTCATCGATGGACAGAATGGCGACATTGGCCGTGTCGACCAGTAGTCTGAACTCTGGTTCGGTTGTCATTGCTGCTGCTGTTCCCAGCGATTCCACGTCTGCTCTCTCCATGGAAAGTGCACCCCGCGCTTAGCTTCTACATCCGAGCATTGACTCCAGGCAACCTGTTTGCACTGGCCAGCACCCGGTTTCGCCCCGCTTGTTTGGCTTCGTAGAGTACCAGATCTGCTTGCTGCAAGAGAGTCTTCACCGTCATCTCACGACTGGGTATCAGCGTCGAGACGCCGATCGTAACGGTCACCATACGGTTGGGACTCGTCGGATGGGGGATGGCGGCTCGTTCGATCAAATCGCGAAGATGCTGCCCCAGCGCCTCGGCCCCTTGTGCGCTTGATCGGAGCAGCACAATTGCGAATTCGTCGCCTCCGAAGCGCGCAGCTAGATCCATCCCGCGCAACGGCACACGAGCGAGAATCTTCCCAA
>JBEKPJ010000049.1:0-56408 GCA_049520935.1 Terriglobales bacterium
GTCGGGCGGTTTCGGATAGAGGCCCTTGCCGAAAAACGTCTGACCCGATCCGTCATTCGAATGGCACGTGGCGCAATGATCGGCGAAATGCTCCATGCCTGCCCGAATGTTCTCCGTTGAAGGCATGATGGGATTGCGAAGTTGGCGATACGCGGATGGCACGGACAATTTGCGTGCCGTTGTGGCCGCGAACACCTCAATGGCTGATGGTGTCGCAAGTGCGCTGAAGCCTCGTCGCACGAGAATCAACCCGTATCCCGCGGCTGCAACCGCAAGAGCAAACAGAATTAGCGAAACTACTTTCCAGGGTTTCATGTTTACCTCTCCTATCCTGCGGCATCGCCGTCGGCCCGCCCGAACGATGGGAGGTACCGGCCGAAGTTCAATTCGAAGTCGCTCCGAACGCCGTAACCAATGCCACGGAGCTTGGCACGGCGGGCCTGCGCATCGGGCCAGGCCAGCATTGGGAAGATCATTTCATTGCTCGACTGAAGCTCGGCCGCTGTCGGCATCCCCAATCGATTGATCTGGGCCTTTGCCGTGGCCAGCGTTTTGCCGCCGAATGAAGCCAGCCGCCTTGCGAGCGCATCGACGAACGAATCGAGGTCTTTATCGTCCAGCGTGCGGTTCACCCAGCCATAGCGCTCGGCGATATCAGCATCGAAATCGTCGGCAGTGAGCACGAACTCAAGCGCCCGGGAGCGACCGACCAGGCGCGGGAGCCATTCCAGGGCTCCGCCCCCCGGGATTAGTCCGACGCCCACCTCGGGGTTACCGAATACCGCGTTTTGCCGGCTGGCGAAGCGCATGTCGCAGGCAAGCACAAACTCGTTACCAATCCCGCGGGTGCGGCCGCGGATTTTGGCAATGCTCACCACTGGCGCGGACGAAAGGCGCAGCACAAAGTCGCGCCAAAGGCCCAGCAGGTCGGGCCGCTCAACCGCCCTGGCTACGTCGAGATGCGCAATGAAAAATTCGGGATTCGCCGACTGGAACACTACGACCTTCACGGACGGGTCCGCCTCAAGTTCGGTCATTAGCACCCCCAATTCGACGATCGTCGTGGGAACAAACATGTTGATCGGCGGGTTGCTGAACGTTACCGTCCACCGCCCCGGATCGGTACGGTCGATGTTGAACTGCGCCACGCTCGCCTCGCTGGCGGCGTCGTTGGCGTGGATCTCATACGTCGGATTTGCCATCTTCCCTCCTTTTGCGTTTCGCATTTGTTTGTTCCCTATCTGGTTGAGGTGAAGACAGGAGAGCGCGGTCATCTGGACTCTCCTGTCGCAATGTGCACACAAGGCTAGCCTTCGCCGCGATCAGGTTATGCGGCAGACGCTACCACGCCCGATCGTAATGATCGGAAGCCCGCGCGAACCTCTTCTGAAAAGAGCTTCGGTTGTTCCCAGGCCGCAAAGTGCCCGCCCTTAGGGAGCTTGTTGTAGTGAATCAGTTTGGGATACGCGCTTTCTGCCCAATTCCGCGGACATTGATAGAGCTCGTCAGGGAACGCGCTCACAGCAACCGGGACAGACACGCCCTTGACGCTGAAATAGGGAAATTTATTTTCCCAGTAGAGCCGTGCTCCGGAAAGCGCCGTGTTCGTCAGCCAGGTGAGCGTAACGTTATCGAGCACATCGTCTCGTGAGAGACCTTCGGTCTTCCCGTCAAAGACGCGCGCGATCAGCGCATAACTCCACGCATCGTGGTCCAGAAAATAGGCAGCCAGGCCGACGGGGGAATCCGCGATTCCATACAACGTCTGCGGTTTCAGACCCATCTGGTAGCCGTAGCCGACACCTTTGCTGTACACGAATTGAAGCCTCTCGAAGGCAGTCTTTTCGTCCTCTTGGAGACCGGACGGCATCGGCGCGCCGGACAAAATCGCTCCATAAATATCCGCAGGAACCGCACCGGCCATATTGGTGTGGATACCAAGAAGTTCGGGCGGCGCCTGCACGCCCATCAGATCGGTGATGACCGCGCCCCAATCCCCGCCCTGTGCCACAAATTTTGAGTAGCCGAGTCGCTTCATCAACACGGTCCAGGCCCTCGCGATCCGTTCAGGGCCCCAGCCGGTCGTCGTCGGCTTGCCTGAAAACCCATACCCCGGCATCGACGGAACCACGATATGGAAGGCGTCGGATGCATTTCCGCCGTGTGCGGTGGGATTGGTTAGCGGATCGATGATCTTCAACTGTTCGGTGATCGAGCCGGGCCATCCGTGCGTAACGATGAGCGGCAACGCATTTTCGTGTTTTGAACGGACGTGAATGAAATGAATGTCCAGTCCGTCGATCTCGGTGAGGAAGTTCGGCAGGGACTGAAGTCTTGCCTCGCACTTGCGCCAGTCGTAGTCGGTCGCCCAATAGCGAGCGAGCGCTTGAGCCGTCGCGAGCTGCACGCCTTGGGCTGCATCTGTCACTGTTTCCCGTTCGGGCCACCTGGTCGCGTTGATGCGCTTGCGTAAATCTGTAAGGTCTGCTTCCGGAACACTTGGCACATGAAACGGACGAATTGACTCTTTGTCAGTTGCCATCGCATTGCTTTCCTGTACAGCACTAGTCTTAGTCATGGATTCCTCCTCTGCGGTGATGTTGAGGTTTGTAAATCATTACTGCCCCGTATGTCAGATGGGCGGCGCGACCGGGTGAACCTTCTTCCTTCCTTATGGCAATCCTCGAAAATGCCGGCTAGGCTGAGTTTTCGCCTGGCGTCCGCCTGACCAACTGCAAGTAGCCATTACGTCCCTTCTCTTTCACGTCTGATCCACTCGCGGACATAGAGCGGACAGTTTTCGATTGTTACCCCCCTCGATTCGTGAATCGCCAGGAGTTTTACGGCCTCGTCGTCCACCAAAAGCAAGTCTTTGAGGTCGAGAGTCAATGCATCGCTTTCTTGTTCCAGTAGCGTCCTAAGCGTGTTGACGTCGCCCCCTGTGAGCCGACCACTTACGCGCAAAACCACACGACCCTGTCCGATTGCTTGACGGACGATTTTGTATGTCACAGTTAACGCCTCAGTAGCGCTGCGTCTAAGCTTGCTTTGCTAAAAGCAAGCCTCTTGCCACTTTTAAATTCATGAAAATAAGAGGGCGAGAAACTTCGATGCGGACGGGCGCTTTCGCGAATCATGCGAATTTGGCGAATTCAACGGATTTCGCGACCTGGGAATGGTTCAGCGAAATTTGAATTGGAGTTTGTTGATCTTTAAGGCCTTGATCCGGGCCTCAAGCGTCGATGGTGGGATTCCGAGCTTCGCCGCCGCTCCGGATTGTCCAGATACCCGGCCCCTAGTCGCGGACAGCGCGGCCTCGATAATCTCTCGCTCGCTGCGCGGCTCAGTCTGCCCCTTCGCAACCTGACCCTTGACGAGCGGTGGCGCTTTCACAAGAGGTGCCGGAGAAACGGATTTCTTGGAAAGCCACAATTCGTCCACCGAAAAAGCCTCACCGGTGGTCAGGATGACCGACCTCTCAATGACGTTTTGCAACTCGCGGATGTTGCCTGGCCAGTCGTAGGACTGCAAAAGGTCTAGTGTCTTCTTCTCGATCGAGCGGATATCCTTGCCTGCCTTAGTGGCGAAGCGGTGCACGAAGTACTCCACCAGCAGCAAGATATCGTCCTTTCGTTCTCGGAGGGGCGGCACCTCGATGGGAAACACATTCAGTCGATAAAAGAGGTCCTGACGGAAGGTCCCATTGGCCACCGCGGCTTCCAAGTCACGATTCGTCGCAGCGATAACGCGAACGTCGACATGAATCGGTTGCCCTCCCCCCACGCGTTCGAATTCCCGTTCTTGCAGCACCCGCAGCAATGCGACTTGGGTATCGGGTAGAAGGTCGCCCACTTCGTCCAGAAAAATCGTTCCGCCGTCTGCCAGTTCAAAACGACCAAGCCGCTTTTGTGTGGCTCCCGTGAAGGCGCCCTTCTCATGGCCGAACAATTCGGAAGGAATCAAGTCATGGGGAATTGCCGCGCAGTTCACGCTAACGAATGCTCGCTCGGTTCTACGAGATTTTTTGTGGATTGCGCGGGCAACGCGTTCCTTGCCAGTACCCGTCTCCCCGGTTATTAACACGCTGGAGTCGGTGGGAGCTACTTTGGCGATCCGGGAAAGAACAACCTTTAACGGATTCGAGGTGCCGATAATTTCATCGAACATCGCTGTCTGCTCAACCTCGTCGCGAAGCGCCAGATTCTCCTTGTATAGCTGGTCCTTCAATGCCCTGATCTCTGCCTCAGCCCGCTTTTGCTCGCTCAGGTCGAGGACGAACGCGACGCCGTCTTTCCCGCCTTCGTGGAACAAGGTGGCGCCGATCAGCACGGATACCCGGCTGCCGTCTTTTCGAAACATCTCCGACTCAAAGGGCTGCACCGTCCCAGTCTGGATTACCTCTGCCAAAGCGCTTTCAGTGCGTTCGCGCCAGTCCGGAGGAACCATGGCCCACCATCCCACTCGACCGACAGCGACCTCTTGATGGTCGTATTGCAGCATACGAAGAAAGGCTTCATTGGCCCCGAGCAAAGCGCCTTCGACACTCCAGGTCACAATTCCCAGAATGTTTGCGTCCACGAGGCGCCGGATCTTCGCTTCACGGTCTTCCAGTTCACGATAAAGCCGGCTGGTCTCCATCAGCCGTTCTTCGCTTGCGAGTAGTTTCTCCCGTTGGAATTCCGCTTCACTACGCAGCCGTTGTTCGCGTTCTGCAGTTTCACGGCGAAGATTAGCCATCTTGACGTGGGTCGCCACACGCGCCAGCAACTCCCGCGCCGTGAAAGGCTTTACGAGATAATCGTCGGCGTCTGCCTGCAACCCTTCTACACGCGACTCTTCGCCCGCCCGCGCGGACAGGAGGATCACGGGCATGCCGGCGAGCCCCGGGTCGGCGCGAATGGCTCTCAGTAGCCCAAATCCATCCAGCTGCGGCATCATTACGTCCGTCAGTACCAGGGCAGGCTGCAGTTGTCGGGTAGCTTCCAGTGCCTGCCGGCCGTCAGCAACTGCATGCACCTCATAGTGCTCGCTCAACAGGCGTATGAGGTACTGGCGCATGTCCGCGTTGTCATCGGCCAGGATGATCAGTTCGCGTTTGTGACCCGGTTTGGCTTCTGGCGACGCAGCGAGCGATGGCTGCTTGGGAATCATCGACACATCGGCCGGTGCTCCCACTTCGTCTCCCAACCATTGCTGCGCCTCTTCGAGATAAGCCTCGGATCTAATTTTGGTGGACGTTAACGATTGCGTGGCCTGAATGCGTTCCGCCGGTAAATGCTGTTCACCGGAGGGAATCTTCACTGTGAACGTGCTCCCAACACCAACGCCGCTCTTCACCTGCACGCTGCCACCATGAAGTTTGACCAGTTCTTGAACAAGTGCAAGTCCGATCCCTGTGCCTTCGTGCGTCCTGGCACGGACGCCGTCGATGCGATGAAAACGTTCGAACACCCGATCGAGATGCTCCTCGGGAATCCCCGCTCCGGTGTCGCGGAGCTGCAATTCCACTGCGCCGTCGACGGGCTTCAGTGTGAGCGCAACCTCTCCTTCGAACGTAAACTTCAAGGCATTGGAGAGCAGATTCAGAACGACCTTCTCCCACATATCGCGATCCACATACACCGGTTCTGCGATTGGTTGGCACTCCACTGAGAAACGCAGTCCGGCACTCTCCATCGCCGATGCGAACGCGCTTGCGACTTCGGCAGTGAAGCTGGCCAAATCCGTCAGCTGATAGGTTGCCTGTAGGCGTCCGGCCTCAATGCGCGAAAAGTCCAGGAGCGTATTGACGAGCTTGAGCAATCGGAGCCCGTTGCGCCGAACCACAACCAACTGTTCGTGACTTTCCGGACCGAGTCGGTCGCGCGCTTCCGTCAGCACCTCCTCAAGGGGACCCAGCATCAGCGCCAGAGGGGTACGGAACTCGTGGCTGACATTACTAAAGAACGTTGTCTTGGCACGATCGATCTCGGCTAACGCCTCTGCACGCTGACGTTCCTGCGTATAAGCGCGAGCGCTGGTCAGTCCGATCGTGATTTGTTCGGTGATCCTATGGACGAATTGGCGATACGCCTCATCGAAGGCTCGGCCAGGATGGATTCCCACGACAAGGAATCCTAGCGCTTCGCCGTATTCGCCCAGCCGTATCGGTACGACGCTCGCCTCTTTCGGAGGGCCGGGCCAATTGGGCACGGTCACACCCGATGCTCGATCGCCGAGTTCAATAACAACTCCATCCCTCGCCAATACTGGATCGAATCGCCAAAGGTTCTCGCCGTGGCAGTCGATGACGAGCGGATGCAAAACGTCGTCGGTCTCCACACCAACACCCGTTAGATACGCTTGACGTTCGGAAGGGCGATACTCATATAGAAACGTGAACGGGAGGCTCAATCGATCTTGACCGAGAGTTTCCGCACTGATGTGCCACACTTCTTCTTCGTTTCGCGCTCCTACCGTTCGCGAAGCTAGATCGCGAAGCACATGCCGTCGTCGATCTTCGAGCACGCGGTCAGTGGTCTCCAGCAATGCGGTCAATACTCCGCCTACCTGGCCGTTGTCATCGGGAATCGGACTGCACGAAAATGCGAAGTATGTCTCTTCGAGGTAGTTGTTGCGGATGATAGGTACTAGGAGATCAGCTAGGAAGCTTGCCTCCTGCCCTCGCGTCAACACCGCTTCGTAAAGCTGCCCGATAAAATCCCAAGCCTCGGGATACACTTCGCGGCCGAAACGACCCAGCGCCCACGGATGCTTTGTCCCCAGCACCGGCCGTATGGCATCGTTGTACAAGAGAGCGAAGTCCGGCCCCCAGCAGATGGTCATCGGATAGCCGGAGCCCAGCACGATTCGAAGAGCGGTTCGAAGAGCTTGTGGCCATTGTTCCACAGGGCCCAGCGCCGTCGTCGACCAGTCGAGCGAGCGCATCTGTGTGGCGACCTCGCTGCGTCCTGCAAAGACCGTTTCGATCAACTGCGCCTTGCTGAGCTCCATACCGAGATCCCTCGATTCGGCACCAACGTTCTACGTCTCACAACCAATTCGCTACGATGGCAGGCTTAGAAAGTGAACCGTGCGTCAAGTTGAAGCTGACGACCACCGCCTACCATGGTGAATATTCGGCCGACGTTGTCAGCCAAATTGCCTGTCGGACCTGCGAAGATGGCATCTCCATTCCCTCCCAGCGTAAGGGGACTCTGGGTGTTACTGGGGACTGCAAAATTCGGATGATTGAACAGGTTGTAGGCTTCCGCTCCAAACGTAATCCTCAGGCCTTCAGAGAATTGGAAGGTCTTTTGAAGGGCCCACTCGAATTCCGCGAACGCGGGACCACGCAGGCTATTTCGCCCCGCATCGCCGAACTGACCGGGAGCGGGTACTGAAAACGCGCTGGGATTAAACCAGCACGATGGATTTCCCACTCTGGTGCCGTTCGGACAAACACCGGTGTACGGATTGCCGGCCACATCAGGCCGCTCCGATACGACCAAAGACAGCAGATCCGCATTGTCAAATGCGAGCACCGGAGTAAAGGGGACGTTGCTGTGAACGCTCGCAGTACCGGAGACCTGCCAGCCCCCAAGGCGGTTTCCATGTCCAAAAGGAAGTTCGTAAACAACGTTAGCGACGAAATTGTGCCGGATGTCGAATCCTGACCGGCCTCGGTCGCCCTTACGATTGAAGGGCTCCTGACTCGTGGGAGGCTCGTTTACGGCTTCTATGGAAATATTGCTAGAAGCATCATCTATCGAATGAGAAAACGTATAGAAGGCTTGCCAGGAAACGTTGTGGGCGTGGCGTTGCGAAACGGAAAGTTGGAATGAATTATAAAAAGACTGTGCATCGGTTAGAACCTCTAACAGCGGTGAAGGCAAGTTTGGGTTATAACGATGCCCTAAGGCTGGTTCGAAGGGATTTCCTTCCACCTCGCGAGGGAGATGATTCCCACGTGCACCAAAATACCCCGCGCTCAGAATGGTCGCTGGCGCGATTTCCCGTTCCAGGTTGAGATTGTATTGCGACGAGTATGGGAACTTCGGGTGATACGTCATTGAAAAAAGATCTAGCGGTTCTGTTACGAGAGCATTCTGTGGGTTGAGAAAGGTGGGAAACACAAAGGAATTTATGCTGAAAAAAGGAGATAGAAACCGATCGGTGCCAAACAGGTATACGGGGAACTGATCGCGGAAGATACCGGCGCCGCCCCGCAGCACAGTCTTGCCGCGACCGAAGAGGTCCCAAGCAAAGCCGGCCCGTGGCGACAAGAGATTCAAAGGCGTTCCAGCAAATAAATTGCCGACTGTTGGTCCAGAATCCATCGCCGGATTACGAATAACGGAGAGACGCCCGTGTGTCTCACTCGGATTCGAGTAGAAATCGTACCGTAGCCCGGCATTCAGTGTGAGTCGGCTGGTCACTCGCCAGAAGTCCTGCATGAATCCTGACGCTACACTCTGGCGATAGTCGCGGTTCGAATTGGAGTTGGAGGGACCAACTCCTACGTAAGACAGAGGCAGAGCTTGAAGAAAGAATTCCAACGGCGGGTTATTAGTTTGTGCTGGGACCCCGAAGGGACTCAGATCCTGGAATGTGTACAGCCCATCCGTGCCAAAATCGAGCGGCCCATTGGACTGGATCCTCTGAAATTCAGCGCCGAATGTCAGTGTGTGGCCGCCAGTTGTACGTGAAAGTTGATCTTGAATCTGGTAAACGGTCGAAAAATCGCCCACGGAAGCTTCAGGGCCGTTACCGAGCAAACTCATCCCTGCAATGTCGAGCATTCCGAATGGTCGTCCAGGCACCAAAGAAATCGAAAGTCCCGGATGCGTATTGACGATCGAAGTTGACGCGGTTGTGCGGTTAACCCCGAATCGCAATTCGTTGACAACTTCGCGCCCAAAATTGCTGCGGTCCTGAACAGTAAAGTACTGATTGCGGCCCGTATGATTGATTGGGAAGCCTGGGACGTAAGTTCCTGGCGGTGTTCCGAAATAGGGGACCAGGGAAGAACTGTCGTCGATGATGTAGCGTCCGAATAACGAATGAGTGCTGGAGAAGCTGTGGTCAACACGGACCATTCCGTGGTCTTCATAAGCGTTGCCCTTGTCTGCGGTGGTTAGGTCCGCGGTTCCATCCCCATTGTCTGCTCCGTTCGGAAGAGGAAACAGAGAGAGAAACTGTGGTATGCGAGGATCGATTGTGAGAACAACGCATCCGCTTGGCGTGGCGCTACTGCAACTTCCTGGATTGGTGGTAGAAGGCAACAGTCCTTGATGGGCAAGAGCATTGGGCACTGTTGCGACTGCCGTTGATGCTTGTACTTCACGAAACCCCTCATAGTCTGCATAAAAGAACGTGCGGTCGTGTACCAACGGCCCGCCTACTCCTGCACCGAACTGGTTCCGCACAAACGGTGGTATCGGGGCGTTGGCCAAGTCAAAGTAGTTCTTCGAATCAAGCGCTGCATCTCTGTGGATTTCGAACAGCGATCCATGGAACTGATTACTTCCAGACTTGGTCACAACGTCGATGACGCCGCCACCATTCCTGCCGTACTCCGCATCGAAGGTTTGCGTTAGGACGCGGACCTCCGTGAATTCGTTCAATCCCAGAAAGAGACCAGAGGCACCTGCCGGCGAGTAGCCGAAAAGCGGATCATTCGCATCCATACCATCAATGCGAACGTCCGTCCAACTCGGGCGCATCCCGTCAATCGAGACCTGCCCCGCATTACCGCTCGAGAGCAGCGACGGAGCACTACTGGGTGTTCGAGCGACTCCCGGTTCCAAGATAGCTGCCTCGAACAGATCCCTGCCGTTTAGAGGAAGGTCGGTTAGGGTCTGCTCTGGAATCAGCCCTCTGGCGGTCGAGGTAGTACTGTCGATCGCGTTAATGTTCCCGCTGACCGTCAGTTCCTGCGGCTGACTGCCCACAACTAGTGAAAAGTCAATCATCACCCCGGACGCCGAGGAGAGCGTCACTCCGTCTCGAACCTGCGTTCGGAAGCCTTCTCTGCCTGCGCGAACAACGTAGCTTCCTGCCCGCAAACCGGCGAGATGATACTGGCCCGTCATGTCAGTAACGGTGTCCCGCTTTAATCCCGTGCTTTGATTGACGATCGTAATCTGGGCTGAGGGAATGACGGCGCCACTGGAGTCGGTGACAGTGCCGAAAACAGTTGCGAGTTCACTCTGGGACCACGCGCATGCTGGGAGCAAGGCGAATGACAGGACCAAGAGCAAGCACGCCCTCGGACTGAAAAACGCAGCGGACCAGGTAGGCGCTAGAATGTGATCGAGAAAAGAACGCAGTTCCACGGGCATGGGACTTTGGCGCTCGCTCGTACTCATAGCGTCAATCCTTCGATTGGAAAAGTTTTCGGCGAGCCCCACGCGCCAGTGCCGGGAATTATACCGCTAGCCGATGACGAACGCACCCCAGCGACAGACGGTATATCGCCCGAGTAAGGGCTTCCATGCGACTGCGTCGGCTGCCCCGGCTACTCTTCCTCCGCTCTTCGCGAAGCATCCATTCACTCACATGGTGAGTGCATTCGACGAGTTCGGTGCCCTCGTCTTCGCAGCGAATCAGGAACAACCGCCAGCAACTGACTGATGGGTCAAGCCTTGTTGCGGAATCAGCGCGGCCGCTCAAAATCACACACGGCTTCACACGGCAGAGGTCTCAGCCTCAATACATTTGCGTCTCATGCATGACGTTTGGTGAACTTGTCTCTTCAGTTTTGGAACGGAAATCGGGATGGAAGCAATCGGTTATCCACCGAGAACCTGAAACCAACCCTGTTCGGACAGCGGAAACCGCAGAGAACCTCACTCGAACGGAGTCAATGCCTGACGGATCAATCGACGCTCTGCTACAATTCATTGACGGGGCAGGGACAGCTGCTCTGGGTTGTGTTTGCCTGCATCACAGTTTTGGACGGGGGTTTAGCTTGGTGTCCATGGTGTCCATTAACCTCGGAATGTGGTTCTACGGGGTTGAAAAGGGCGATGCAGGCGAAACGATTGAACGTGAGGAAAGCCAGTAAATACGCGGGTTTCCAATAACGGTAAGAAAACAAAGAGGGGACGTAGTTCAGTTGGTTAGAACGCTGCCCTGTCACCGGACCCCGGCGCAGACCCAATCAGCCTTCCGCGCTAAGCACACCTTTAGCCACCGGTGATTCCCTTCTGCATTTGCACAGGCTGCGGCATAAGTCATTGTTCGTTTGTTTTAGAACGCCTGCCTGTCACGCAGTAGGCCGGTCCAGCCGGCGCAAAGGCAGTGACTGCGAAATTGCCCGTGGTCGACGTGCTGGTGAACAACGTAGGGATTTTCGAGCCGAAGCCATTTTACAGAGATTCCTGATGAGGACTGGTACCGTTTGTTTGAGCACTAGGCGAAGGTCGCTGGATTCGGAAAAAGCGCCTGCGGATCGCGTGAGGAAACTCGTCCAGCCCCAATCCAGGCATACCGGCTGATCAAAGCGCCGATGATGAAACAAAATCGGCTACGTAGCGAGGCACAGAGCTGTATCCCCAGAAAATTCTGAGCAACAATGACGTCGGTCCAGCCAATGCGGCGCCAGCACGAGGAAGCCAACCAATGGCACCCTCTCGCAGCGGACGATCTACGTATCGCCTGCGAAGTTCAATCATGATCGACGGAATCGACGGTTTAGGCGGGGACAGTTTGCGGCCCTGCCTGATCTCTCGCGAACGAACTTCGCCGATAAAGGGAGCACAGTTCGAAAACAGATTTCAATTGCCAAAGACAGCGTCCCCGCGTCCGAATAAGTTTCAGTGAGCGGAGCCGTCTCGATAAAAAGCTTAATGGAAATCCACAATGCATTTAGAAATTTCCCCACTTGAAATTGAGTGATGGCGCATTCTTAGAAAATGCAGGTATTGTCTGGCATACTTTTGGTTCTAGTCCACTGGTAGGCTTCGACCGTTTCACCACGCGGCACATAGCTGATCTCAAGCGGCTTGCCATCACGAAGCAGGTGGAGAGTCAGAATTCCGTCTTGCTCGCCCTGGATTCGATCCTGAGGCACCGGTTGAGTAATCTCATCACCATTGCGAATGCCAGCGCGCTCCGCCGCGGAGCCTGGGATCAAACCACGTACAATGCGTTTCGGTTCCGTCAGCACTTTTGGTTCGAAACCAAGCTGATAACGTCGCAGCATTTTGGTTGTGCGCGTAAAGCAAGGGCCAAATCCCCCCGATTCAGGAAGCTGAATTCGACCCCCGATCATCCCTTCAAACTCCGTCCTCCCTTTTTCTCCGAGCTCCTTCGTTACCAGGTCAACCCACGTCGCTTGAACCAACGGCAGACCCTCCTTCCGACGCTCGAGCATCGCAAACAGCAGGTCATCGAGCGTGCGCTTGGCGGCGGAAGCGGCGCGCACTTCTTCATCGACGATAGCGAAATACATGGAACCCCGATCATAGGGCAGTACGCGAACTCGAGTGTCGGCCCAGAAGCGCGCCGGGATGTCAGCATTCGGCGTGTCAATCAAAGCATCGGTGTAATACCGCCCAGCAGTTGTGTTCAAATCCTTCAGGAAATCATCAGGAGTAATCTGGCCAGCTCGGAGCGCCAGCAAGCGGGCGTAATAGACGGCCATTCCTTCCGCGTACCACGAACTCAACAGTCCTTCCGGTTGGTCGAGACCTCCGACAAAGGTGTGCAGCATCTCATGCGCAAGCGTGATCTTTAAATCATCGAGTTCGGTTTTTGGCCCGAACGTCGCGACGAACGAACTGGAAAGTTCCGTTCCGCCACCGGCGTTGACAGGGTTTTCGCGGAGAAACACACCATAAGGAGAATCCGCCGGACGGCGGAAGAATTTGCCGTAAAACGAATAGACTTTTTCTTCCGACGCCATCAACTCGCGGAGATCGAAGGGCGCGATTCCGTGCCATGCTGAGAAAAATCCTGTCTTTGGAGGCATCGCAGGATAAAGCTCCACTTTGCCCGCCATAAAATAGCTTCGCTGCAGGGCGCGCGAGCTTTTCGATTCGGTCGTGGTGAGGTCACCGTTCCCAAAACTGGAGACCCCAATCGCGCCCGCAGCCATGGCGGTTAGATCCCAGCGGATTTGTATGGGTTGCGACGAGTCGGCCTCGGGCAGAACCAGGAAGGCTTCACCGGCGCCGGAAAAAGCTCCGCTGTCGGAGCGCAGTTCGAGAGGCGGAGCCGCTCCGCGTGGAGCCGCTACATTGGAAATCGGCGCGCGATAATGAACAGTAAGTGGGCCACTGGTTGCGCGGCCGGCAATCCAATGCCGGTAGCTCGCTTGGCCGCTTTCAGCATCATCCTTGACCGTGACCGCAAGCGGACCATTCGCATCGTTCACCGAAAGACCTTCAATTGTCTTAGCGACAGTGACGACATTGGAAATCACCAGCGGCATTTTCAAGATCGGCTGACCAGCGCTGGCCGGAGGAACGGGACAGGTGAGAGTCAGCTCTATGTGTGGCACGCGTTGACCGGCGTCAGCGGAAGCTGGACGGAGCGTAATCGCCAAAGGCGCCGGGTTCGATTCGGCTGTTGCCGCGGTGAGGAAGAGCGCGACTAACGGAAGAAAGATGAAAATCGTAGAGAACTGCAGTCCGGGTTTATACAATGAGAGAATTCGCATGGATGTCTCATTCATGGATTTGGTGAATTTCGACTCGAAAATCAACAAAAAGTTAACACAATTAAAGCAGAAATTGAAAAATTAGTTGACGCAGGACTTGCGTTTGGATATGGTCAGCCCGCAGCGAACAAGTGGCCTGGCGAGGATTATGCGGCACTGGATGATCACGAGAGCTTAGAGGAGTGAGAGCGATGACGTTCTGGAGCAGTCGACCTTTCAACGAAAGTTTTATTGTTTTGAGTGGCGCGCTTGTTCTGAGCTCTTTCTTGCTCTCGGTAGACGCTTACGCCGAAGATCCGCCAGTCGTTACGCAGCATCAAGCGCAGATTAGCGGCAGACTGTTGAGATACACGGCTGAAGTTGGCCGCATTGCGATTTGTGATGTTGAAACCGGCGAACCCCATGGATACATGTTTTACACTGCCTATCGTTTGCCCCTGGCGAGCCATCCGCGGCCCGTTACTTTCGTATGGAATGGTGGTCCCGGGGCCGACTCTTCGCTGCTGCACTTTTCGGTGGTCGGGCCAAAGCTTGCCCAAGACAGTGGGCTTGTCGACAATCCGGACAGCTGGTTACCTGTAACCGACATCGTGATGGTCGATCCGGTCGGCACCGGATTTAGCCGCCCGGCGAAGTCTGAATATGAAGTCGAGTTCTACGGCACGATTGGCGATGTTGACTCGGTCACGGAGTTCGTGCGCGCATGGCGTTTGCTCCATGCGGCCGAACACGCCCCGGTATTCCTCGCAGGTGAAAGTTGGGGAGCAGGCCGCGCCGCCCACGCCGCTTACGCTCTTGAGAAGCGCGGGATCAACGTGAATGGCATTTTGTTGATCTCGGGCGGCTGGGGGCTCAACAAGGAATACATGTCGGCTCAATTGCGCGTTGCTCTCCCTGTTGTCGATATGGCGAGCGCTGCGCTTTACCATGGCAAGACTGCCCCCGATTTGGGGAAAGACAGAGCCGGAGTGAGAGAAGCCACCGAAAAATGGGTCCGCGAAATTTATGCCCCTGCGCTTGAGCGGATCGAAAGCCTATCCGAGGCCGAGCGAAGCGCGATTGTCGGACAGCTCTCGCGTTTCACGGGACTGGGCCCGGGGCAGATCGACCGCAAGACACTCACAATTTCTCCGCGACAGTTTCGAGCTGGGCTATTGAAGTATCAAAATAAGGAACCCTTCGTGTTCGATCTACGCCGCACGAATGCTCAGGAAAGCAACGATGCGCCGGCCATTCTTCACTACTTCCGTTACGAACTCGGATACCACGTGACGTTGCCCTACATCGGACTTGAGAAGTTGGATGACGGCTTCGCGCCGAGTGGCACCTACCCCGATCCAGTCAACGCACGTTGGAATTACGCCACCGCCAAGGTCACACCCGAAGAAGTGAAAGCCGCCATCGAGGACGCGAGCCGGCGTGGTGAGGGTCCGCCGCGACTGGGGCCGCCTTTGCCTGGAACGGAAGACGCGTTGGCGATCAATCCGCAAATGAAAGTTCTGGTTGCAGCCGGCATATACGATTCTTTCTTGCCATGCGCAATCGGTGACGAGATTGAGCACGAACTACCGGCCAAACTTCGTGCTGCGATTGACTTCAAGTGCTACGTGGGAGGCCACGCGATGTACAAAGATGATGCAACGCGTACTGAGTTCAGTCGCGATGTCAAGGCATGGATCGAGCGGAGCCGATAAGCCAGAAATCGTTCTATCGATAGCTTGAAGGGAAGAATAGATGGAAGCCGCGCCGCGATTGCTGAAGTTATTCAACTTGCGCCTGATTTGCGCCTGCGGACTTACGATCGCACCGTTGCTCAAGGCCCAGGGTCAACCACCGCAGCATGCCGCCTCGCACCAGGCGAGTTCCGGCGATACCACCGTTGTCTTTGCAGAACTGATTCCTCCGGCTTCCTCGCATCACACGATCCATGTCGGCGATAAAGCCCTATCGTATGTTGCGACCTGGTCGTCGACCGCGCTCACCGACATGACGGGAGCAGCGCAAGCCACAATCTCATCAACGAGCTATGTCCGCGACGATGTCGCCGATCACTCGCAACGACCGGTGATCTTCGCCTTCAACGGCGGTCCGGGCGCATCGAGTTCTCCGCTGCATTTCGGCATTCTTGGCCCGCGGCAACTGGGACCTCCCGACCCGAATGGCTCGTCAATTCCGATCAACAACTCGCAAACCCTCCTCGATGTCGCGGATCTTGTCCTCATCGACCCCGTTGGCACCGGCTTCAGTCGCGAATTGCGCGCAGGGGGCGGCCGAGATTATTGGAATCTCCACGGCGATTCCAAAGCGGCGCTGACCATAATTCGCGATTGGCTTCGTGACAACAATCGAAGTGGTTCGCCCGTTTATATCGTTGGCGAAAGCTTCGGCGGCTTTCGCTTGGCCGAGATGGCCAAAGATATCGGGGATCTCAATATCGCGGGGCTCGTTCTCATTTCTCCTGCCACCGACATGTCCGGAGAGGCTGGCATCGCGAGCGACCAGCATTTTGTGTTCACGCTGCCGTCGATGGCGACAGCGGTCTACGCACAACAGCCCAAGACCCAAGAGAATGGCCGCAGCGTTCAGCAAGTTTATGAGGACGCGCGCATCTTCGCACAAGGCGACTACGTGACCGCCTTGCAGCAAGGATCCGAGCTGAGAACAGGAGACCGCGATCGCTTGGCGGCTGGAATGGCACAACTGATCCATTTGCCCGAGTCGACGATCGCGGCCGCGAATCTGCGCATTGACACGCAAGATTTCCTGGAACAACTGGTGCCCGGAGAAGTCGTGGGACGCATTGACACACGAGTTGCCGCACCGAAGCCCGATAAGCCGCTGGTCGCCGGACGAGACAAGGCCGCCGACGATCCGGCCCTTCACATTGGCGCTTCGAACATAATCAAGAATTCACGCGTGCGCGATTACCTTCGCAACGAAATTGGTGTGAAGACCGATCTCGATTACGTCTCGCTGACTTTGGATGTTAATTTCGCCTGGGACTGGAACTCGGGCTCGCACAAAATTGATGACAACCTGCGCAACCTGAACCCGACTCCGAATCTCGCAAAACTGATGAAGGAGAAGCCGAAGGCGCGGCTGCTGCTTTTGAGCGGATACTATGACCTGGCAACTCCGCTGTTACACCAGCGTTATGCGCTGACGCATTCCGGGGTTCCAATGGACCGAACTCGCATGGTGGCTTTCGCCGCCGGACACACCGTCTATGAAGGCGAGGCGCTCGAAGCTGTGTCGAAAGAACTGCACAACTTCATCGCGGGAGCGAGTGTGCCATCGCGATAATAGCGGGAAGGTAGTTCCGCCTCGGAATAGAGAACTCCAGCACCAAAGTTCGATACAGCTCAAGATGACTTGAGCGGCGCGGCATCCTCGACTTCCCGCTTATTCCGAATCTCGTCGAGATAGTTGTAGATGGTGTACTTCGTCATGCCGAGCAATTCGGCGACACGTTCGACGGAATACCGAATGAGAAACGCACCCTTCGCTTCCAGATAAGCGACAATTGCGACCTTATCATCGCGGGTCATGTCAGCGGAATTCTTGCCGACGTTGGAAATCGCATTTTGAATTAGCGTCTCTAGCACTTCATCCACCGAGTGTTCGAACCGCTCGTCGATGGTCGTGCTAGCCGAACCCAGAGCTTCTTCAATCCACGCCTGCGCCTCCAACAAGACGGAAACATCGATATTCACGCACAAAGAACCAAAAATCTGCCCTTTCTCGTCGCGAAGAAAAATGCTCGAGGAGCGCAGTTCCTTGCCATCCTTGGTTTTCGTTCGGTAGTTAAGCAGGTCTGAGGGGGGATGATTTTTCAGCAATTGAAATCCGAGGGCATCGAGCGTATCCCCGACCTTTCGGCCAGTAAGACTGCCGTTCGTGATCGCGATAATCGAGCTCTCGGGAGAGCTGAAATCGTGGACTACGATTTCGCAGTTTTTCCCGAAAGTCTGCCCCAATGCGTCACCGAGTCGCGAAACAAAGTTAAGAAGGTACTCCTTCTCCGTTGATTTCACTGAAATTCTCCATTCTTAACTATGAGAAAAGTCGCCAAAATACATGCCAACCATTATGCAGCCTCGTCGAGCTTGCCACGGAGTCATTTAACTCTTGATCGCGATCCCTTGTACTTCAAAATGAGCTCCAAAAAGCAACTTCCCGGAACCGACAAAAGCTCGAGCCGGCACTATTTGGTTCTTGAAATACGAGAGGTAAATCCGATTGAACTGCTGCCATAGGGAAACGTCGGGACAAAAAACCTGCACATAGACCAGGTCATCCATCCGCATCCCAGCTTTTGTCAAAATCGATTCCACGCTGCTCATCACGTTGCGCGCTTCCGTGTCGATATCGTCCGGGACACGGCTGCCGGTCTCGTCGACTCCGATGCGCCCCGCAAGATAAAGAGTGTCGCCCACGAGAACACCGTCACTGAACGGGGCCTGCGGATTCATCTGAATATAGTCTCGCTTGCGCAAACTGGTGCGTTTGCTATGGGATGCGCGTGCCCGAGCGCCAACTGATTTCTTCTTCACCCAACGACCTCCTGACAGACGATCTCCTAACAATCGGTGAGAACAATCGAAGTATTTGCAGAAAGTCCGCTCGCACAAGCTCGGATTCGAGCTTGTGACGATACGAAACGCGGCCAAAATCAGTCAGATATCCTGTTCAGATCATAGTCACATTCTGTTGATCTAAGATTTCCTCTTCCGCGCCATTTGTATCTCGCAATCCATGTGAAACAGCTAATGTGAAACGGCCGAAGCGACGAATTTCCTCAAGTCGGCGGCCAGCGCGCTCGAACCTTCGTCGCCGAGATAAGCCATGTGGCCGCTGGGATAGGTGTGCGCCTCGACACGGTCGAGCGCGAGTCCACTGTGCGCCAATCCGTAGGCGGCATTGCCCATCGTTGTCACGCAATCGTAGTCGCCGCTGACAGAGAAGAGCCGCAATTGAGAATTTCGGCGCATAGCGGAGCTAAGATCCTGAGCTCGCGTCGTTGGTCCGCCGGGCTTACCGCCGGGTCCATAATCCCACGGGCTGTTCACGGTCTTGAAGGCGATGGCTTCGTAAGGCGAATCGACTTTCACCTTGAGCTCGTCCCGCAGATAAACATCCATCGCGCCGACAAAAGCGGGACTGTATTGCCCCATCGCCGGATCGTCAGCCACTGGATCGAGCGGACCTTCACCGGGACCAGAGGGCAAAGTAAAACGGCTGTCGTAGGCGCCAACGACGAGTCCTTCTTTCAGCAGCAGTTCCTTACGAAAATCCTCTATGCTCACCCGCAGTCTATTCTGCTGAATGAAATCCACCGGTAATCCGGTCAGCTTTGCGAGGTGTTCAGCAACCTGGTTTTGTGATTGGGCGCTCAAGCGATCGCCCGCATAAAGAGCTCTTAGATACTTGTCAGCGGCGTAAGTTTGCGCTTCGGCGATCACGCTCTCGAGCGTATCTCCGCTACCTGCCTTCTTGTGATACCAGGCGGTTGCGGCCATGGTGGGCAAGTTGTTGAGGTAAGCTTCGTCCCCAGATTCTTTGCCGTAACCTTCGGTCGGCGATCCTCCCATAATTACGATGCCATTAAGCGGAATTGCGGTCATGCGACCCGTTTCTGAAAACGGCCCTCCCATTAGCATGCGCGCGACGACAATGGCTCGCGTTACACCGTAGCTTTCGCCGACAAGGAATTTCGGCGAGTTCATGCGGCCCTGCTTGGTCAACCACGCTTCGATAAATTCGACGGTCGCGCGGCCGTCCTGCTCAACCCCGTAATACTGCTTGGTATTTCCTGCGGGTAATAGATGACTGAATCCCGTACCCACGGGATCAATCAGAACGATGTCGGCAAGATCGAGAATGCAGTAGGGATTATCCTGGAGCGAAAACGGTGGAGTTGTCGGAGGCTTCACGACATTCCCCCATGCAACCCGGCGGGGACCAAAGAATCCCAGGTGCATCCATATCGATGACGAACCCGGGCCTCCGTTGAACACAAAGAAAACGGGACGCGCGGTGCGGTCTTTGACATCTTCGCGGATGTAGGAGAAGGAAAAAATCGTCGCCGTCGGAGCTCCCGTTTCGTCTTTGAGTACGGTATCTCCCGCGATCACCGTGTAGTGGACCTTCTCGCTGCCGAAAGTACCTGGATGATGAGTCACGAATTCTCTAGGAGAAAATAGCGCCGAATTCGGTTGCGCCGATGGAGCAGCCGAGGATTGCGTTTGTGCTGCCGCGCCGAGGCACACCGCTACTCCCGCCAGCGTGATCATAGCGGCTACGTTCTTCGTGCGCGAGGATCTCATTCGGAGATTCGCATTAATATTCGAAAATCTCATGCGCCTCGTTTCCGGACTGTTGACTGCCTTGCGATTGCGGCGTTGCGGGCCGAATTGGTGGTGGTGCAGCAAATGGCTTGATGCTCAATTCCTGATAAATTTCGTTCGGGAAATAGATCGAATTTCCCTTTGAAACCAGGCGCGCAAACTTGATCTCGCGAATGTCGGTCGTTGGATCGCCGGCAATCACGAAGAAGTCGGCGATCTTTCCGCGTTCAATCCTTCCGAGCTCGTCGGAGTGGCCGAGATATTCTTCGGGCGTCAGCGTGGCGGCGCGTAGCGCTTCCGCCGGTGTCATACCCGCATTGGTGTAAAGTTCGAGCTCGCGATGCAGTGTGAATCCAGTCGTATCGTCGGTGCCGGGCAACAAACGAATCCCGTTTTCGCGCAGCATTCGCAGCGTCTCAATCACTTTCGCAAAGGCCTTGCGGTATGCCTCATCCTCTTCTGGGGTCTTAATCGGAACGAACGTACGCCGACGATAACGCTGGTATGAGATCGGCATGTGGTCAAGATAATCGACGTCGCCTGGTTGCACGGTGCCTGCGCGACTCAACATCAGGCGTTCCAGGATCACGGCGGTCGGATCGTGGGCGATGTGGTTCGCCTTCATCAACGCCAATGTGGTCTGCACTGGAGCCGAGGAGAGATCGAGCGTCGCGGCTCGCGCCATCGCGGTAAGCCGCAATGGAGTGCGCGTGTCTTCTCCCGGCTTGAGGAGCCAGCCGAGCATCAATTGATTAATGTGGGTAATTTCGTTGTAGCCATCACGAATCGCGCGATCCGGCGTGTCGAAGGCGGGGATGTGGCCGGTCACCGTCATACCCAGGCGGTGCGCCTCCTCCGCAATGGGTTTGACCCAATCGGGATTCATCGAGTTATAAATCTTGATTTGAAAATAGCCTCGATCGGCGTACCAGTGAACGTCGCGCAAAGCATCAGGCAGCGTTTCAGCAACGAAGCCGGTACGCGCTGAATACTGACTCTTGCCTTCCAAAAATCCATTCGGAGTGATCCGCGGACCGGCAATTTCCCCGGCATTGATTTCGGGAATCAGACGAAGCAGAAAACTATTGTCATTGCCCATGTCTCGCGTGGATGTAATACCTGCAGCCAGATAAAACAATCCCGATCGCAGCGTCGAGTGCGAGTGCATGTCGTGCAGGCCGGGAACCAGCGTCCCGCCTTCGCCATCGATCAGCACTTCATCCTCAGGATCAGACGACGAATCGGCGAGCGGAAATATCTCCGAAATTCGGCCGCCTGCCACCACCACGGTCGATGCTGCGCTCACCCGGCCAGTAAGCGGATCGAAAATGTGCACGTTGCGGATTCTTACCGGCGCGTCAAAGTGATGCCGCAGTTTCCTCTGCTCATCTCGCGCCCAGGCAAATCCAAGATCACGGGAAATCTTGTTAATGAACTCAGCTTCTTTTTCGTAGCCCTCGCGCACGGTTAGCGCGCCATCCCCAAACACAGACACCAGTCGGCGTGACTGGTCGAGCATGACGTACTGCGGGTCCAACTTGACGCCGTCGAGGCGATAGATGGTCACCGGAAGGCCGTTCGTTCCGTTGCCAACCGTCAACTCGCTCACCTGGCTCAACCTCATTGAGCCGCTGGGCAGAACTTCGAGAGTATGATTCGGCGCTTCCAGAAGTGCCCGAGCATAGACAAAAAGGGCCCATGGGCTATCGTCGTTGACGACGTATAACTCAGGCTTTGCCGTCGGGACTTCACCGTGATCAGCTTGGCTCGTCCATGTTGCCTTTCCGGATTGCCACGAATATTTCTCGGAAACGGGCCCACCCATCAGCGAAGTACCTGCAACCGTCCATTCAACGGGAACGAAATCGGAACCTAAGCGAATGGTTTCATGATGCTTTGGACCTCGACCGTTCTCGCTAACGGCGAAATCTACATTGACGAGGTCGTTGTCGGTGATTGCCACGATAGTTCCTATCGTGGTCGAGTCCTGAACAATCGTAAATCTCTCGACCGACGCGGCCTGAGCAGAATATGAGCACAAGAGCGGGCAGCAAAACAGAGTTGCTGCCGCGAACAACCTAACCTTCCAAAACTTTCGGAGAAGAAGCACCCATTGCTCCTAACGACGACCCGCTAGACGATACTGTGGATTGTCCTCACCCGTCAAATATTTTTTCAATTTCCTTTCTTGACATTGGACTATTTGTTGAATAGACTCCCACCCATTCACGGGTGTTTGCTGATTTTACTTATATTTGGCGACGGTTGTTAGAGAGCGAGTCCTCAAGCTAGGACGCTTCAATAGTTTACAAAAAGTAGATTTCGGGACATAGAAGCCACATTTGGAGGGAGCCATGGAACGAACGTCATTAGGAATCGCACTTTGGCTGCGAGGGAAGTTCGCGGCCCAACCCGCCCTGATTGCGATTGCCGTTCTTTGCCTGGTCCCTTTTGGCTCGAGCCAAAACTCGACGACCGGACTGCTCAAGGGAGCCGTGACCGATCCTGCCGCTCGAAATATCTCCGGTGCGGAAGTTCGCGCCACCAATCTGGGAACGCACGAAGAACGCTCGGTGAAGTCAGGAGCCGACGGCATTTATGTAATTCCCTTGCTTCCTCCGGGGAATTATGAAATCGATGTGGAGGCCCCCGGTTTCGCACGCGCTACGGTGAAAGGCGTGGTCATCGTCGTCACCGAGACAACAGTTCAAAACATCCCACTGAAGGTTGGGCAGGCCTCGACCACCATCGACGTCAAAGTTGAAGCCCCAGTCGTCGAAACGAGCACCACCGCTCTGGGCGACGTAGTCACAGGGGAACAGGTCGAATCGCTCCCACTGGTGAATCGCAATTACACCCAAATCATGACGCTCTCGGCCGGAGTGGTCGCGAGCGTGACCCAAGCGGACGAGGTTGGCCATGGCAGCGGAGGTCAGATTCCGACCAACGAAGGCGCCGGCGAAAACGTCAACGGAGCTCGCGCTAGCGATATCAACTTTCGAATGGATGGCATTGACGTCAACGACTACGACGCATCGGGTTTTGGCGTGCCGATTCCTAATCCCGATACGATTCAGGAGTTCAAAGTGCAAACCGGAATGTACGACGCGGAGTACGGCCGCGATGCCGGAGCGAACGTCAATTTGGTGACCAAAAGCGGCACCAACAGCCTCCATGGAAGTGTTTTCGAGTTTTGGCGCAACGATGTGCTAAACGCTAACGACTTCTTCCTCAACGAGAACGGAACTCCGCGTCCCGAGCTGAAGCAGAACCAATTCGGCGGCACCATCGGGGGACCAATTGTCAAAGACAAGCTGTTTTTCTTCGGCTCTTATCAGGGAACTCGGCAAATCAACGGCGTATTCAACCGCGTAAATTTCTACTCTCCGCTCACCACCAGCGATCGGTCTGCGGCTTCGATCGCAAATCTGTTTGCGGGACAGATGGGACTGCAATATATTTTCGGTCCCCCAGGGTTCGGACCCGCGATCGATCCGACCAACTCGCCAACCGACGTTTTCCCTTACAACATCAACCCCGTTGCGCTCGCGCTTTTGCAGCAGACCCTGCCCAACGGTCAATTTTTATTCCCAACCGCGAACCCGGCAACGGATTATGTCTCACTGTCAGACCCCACCAACTTCAGTGAGAATCAGTACATGGCGAACGTTGATTACAACCAGTCGGCGAAGAACACCATCCAGGCAAGATTTTTCACGGCACCCAGTCAACTGACCGATCCATTTGGGTTTGGTGTGGCCAATGGCGCCAATCTACCTGGCGCTCCTTCCACCAACAAATCGAACTTCCTCGTGGCCGCACTCGCCGATAACTACATGCTCCGGCCGAATCTTTTCAACCAGGTTCGAATGGGATATGACCGCATCAGTTCACGAACCACTCCTCATTCACCTTTCACTTTTTCAGGAATCGGAGTCGATAGCTCTGCGCAGAACAACGACAAGCCGTCGGTGACCATCGCCGGTTCCGACAACTTCAACGCGGGCATCTATGCTCCGAACGCGCAGGACCTTTTCAACTTTGAAGATGACGTTGCCTGGGTTCGCGGGCATCACAGCCTTCGCTTCGGTGCCGGCCTCGTGAGGAGTTATCTGGTCAACAGCGGCGAGGATTACTATGGCTCGGTCAATTTTCCAAGTTGGCCCGATTTTCTCCTGGGCATGAATGGCACGGAAAACGGAACGGCGGGAATTCCAGTTTTTCCGCCCAATGGGTTCAGCAACGTCTTGTACTCCCTCCAACTGCTCGGCGTTCTCGCGGGACACGCTCGAACCTGGGAAATCTCCGGCTACGGGCAAGATGATTTTCGCGTGACTTCGAAGCTGACTCTGAATCTCGGGCTGCGCTGGGAGTGGCTGCCGCCCTTCACCAACACCGGCGGCCGAGCGACGAACATCAACCCCGCTATCATCAATCCCAATCCACCCGTGACCGGCGATCTGTCGGGATACGTCGTGCCCGCGAACTGGACATTCCCCATTCCAGCCGGCGTCGTGAAGTCCGGTATTAACGGCTTTGCTCCGGGCACCGGCAACAATACCTGGGGACCGCGAGTGGGTTTTGCGTGGAGCGTGCTTCCGCAGAATGACAATGTCGTCGTCCGTGGAGGATATGGAATCTACTACTCCGCGGTTACCGGCAACAGCCAATTCCAGTCAATTCCAGGTTTGCCCTGGGCCGATATCGACGTCTTCGTTCCGCCATTGAATGGCGCGGCCTCATTTCAACAACCCTTCCAGCAGCCGATTCCTCCGCTCAGTGCTTTCCCATTTTTTGAACCGTACACGCCAACCAGCGACCTTAGCCCCATTGCCACGCAGTTGAGCATTCGCCCGGCGATCACCCAGGAATTCGCGTTCAACGTTCAGACCGCAATTACTCCAACAACGTCTTTACAGGTCGGCTACGTTGGTTCGAATGCCAACCATTTGATCTACTCGCATTCCATCAATCAGGCAGGTCTGGCTACTCCAGAGAATCCGATCCGCGGTCAAACGACCAGCACTTTGGCGAACCTCACTTTGAGAGTTCCTTATGAAGGATTTGATGCCGCCAATTTCCTCGAACAGGGATCGGAAGGCAGATCGAATTTCAACGCCATGGAAGTTACAGGGAAAAAGCACTTAAGCCACGGACTGCAGTTCCTCGCTGCGTACACGTGGTCAAAAACTATGTCTACGGGCGCGGCGAACGTCGTAGGAAGCACCTTTGGAGGAGGTACCATTGGCGATCAAAACAACTTGTATGCCGGGTACGGCGAAGCGAATTTCAGCCGGCGCAATCGGTTCATCTTTAGTCCAATCTATGATCTGCCCAACTTTTATCACAGAGGTGGCGTCTTGGGGAGATTTACGAGCGGCTGGGCATTATCCGGAGTCTTGACACTTCAATCCGGAACGCCGCTTACATTTTTCAACACCAATTCCGAGAATCTGCTTGGCACGACCAGCGACTTCGCCTATCTCGATCTTACAAACACAGGATGCAATGGAAGTATCAACATGGGAGGCTCGGTCAGAAGCCGCCTGAGCCAATATTTCAACGTGAATTGTTTCACGAATCCACCGGTGATCAGTTCTGACGGCGGAACAGCCTTCGGAAATACCAAGCCAGGGATGATGCGCGGCCCGTCTCAGCACAATGTGGATCTCTCGCTGCGAAAAAACACGTCGTTGACGGAAAAGATGAACCTCGAGTTTCGCGCCGAATTTTTCAACGCGTTCAACAGCACGCAATACGCGAATCCCGACACTTCATTCAGCGATGGTTTGCCGGCATTCGGATCGATCACCGCAACTTCCGTGGCGGCTCGTGTCGGACAGCTTGCGCTAAAGCTGCATTTCTAACTGAGATGGCAACGATGTGGCGCGGTGTAAACGCGAATATCAAGAGAAACGCAACGGCGTTCGCCATTCTCTCCATGCTTGCCTGCATGCCGTTGGCAGCAAGCCCGGCGTCTGCCCAGACTCAGGCGGCGACACATGCCCCGGCGCCGCTCGCGGGCCATTCACCTGTAATTACCCATCACGCCGGGACCTTCAACGACAAACAAGTTCGCTACACGTCGACCGTCGAATCCATCGATGTTCCCGACGCTAAAGGAAAACCGGCCGCCCGTCTTGTGAGTTTTGCTTATACCGACGATGACGATCATAACGCCGCTGAGCGCCCCGTGATGTTCATCTTCAATGGCGGACCAATCACCGCTTCGTTATGGCTTCACATCGGTGCAATCGGCCCCAAGCGAGTGGCCGTTCCCGAGGATCTTGCAGCTGATCCCAAAACTTATCAGCTGGTAGATAACATTTATTCGCCGCTGGATATTGCCGATCTTGTATTCATCGATCCAGCCTCAACTGGCTACAGTCGTGTGCTTCCCGGCACCACGCCCGAGAGTTACTTCTCCGTTGCGGCCGATGGCCAGCAGGTCACGGCATTCATTGCGGTTTGGCTCACCCAGCACAACCGGCTTTCGTCGCCCTCTTACCTGGTCGGCGAGAGTTACGGAACCATTCGGGCCGCCGAAGTCGCCGGTCAACTCGCCGAATTGCCTCATCCCATCCTGCTTAGCGGAGTTGTGCTGATGGGGCAGGCAATCAACATTATCGAGTACCGTCAGCGGCCACAGAACATTGTCAGTTATGCGGTTTCACTGCCCACGCTCGCCGCGCTCGCCTGGTATCACCAGAAGGTTGACCGCAAGAGAGAAACGCTCGAGCAATTCGTCCGTCAGGCGTGGATCTTCGCCCAGACCGATTATCTGACAGCATTATTCCAGGGGAGCTCGATCGACAAGGCGGAGCTCGATCGCGTCGCAATGCGGTTGGAGGAGTTCAGCGGCATTCCGGCTGAGTATTATCGCGAACACGAATTGCGCATCAGCAAGGAAGTGTATCGCTCCGAACTCTTGAAAGATCGCGGATTGCTGCTTGGCCGCAACGATGGCCGTTACGTCGCGCCCATGACGAAAAAAGGTTTGGCGGACGATCCATCAAATGTCATCATGGGCCCGTTCCTCCATATCTTCGAAGAGTACGTTCACAGTGAACTCAAAGTCGATTGGCCCGAACCATACATTCCCCTCGCGGGCATCGATAATCTTGATGGGTGGAAGTGGGGCGGATCTGGCCCATTCGCTGATTGGCCCTACAGCGATCGATTGCTGAAAGTGATGAACGCGAATCCTCGTTTCCACGTGTTGGTCGGCAATGGCTATCACGATACGCAAACTACCGTCGGAGCTGCCGAGTATGCCGTGCGGCAATCAGGATGGCCGCACAGTCGCGCGACTCTGTCATATTATGAGGGCGGGCACATGGCGTATACGGTGGAACGCAGCGCCAAAAAATTTACTGACGATATCCGTGCGCTGGTTCAGAGCACCAAGTAAACATTTGTTGCAAGACCGACCGACCTTTCTAATGCATCATCAGCAAGAATTGCGAACGGGCAGTGCTAAGGAGGATCGCCAATGCCAATGAATCGACGGGAGCTTTTGGCAGGCATAGGGGGCATGGCGGTCATTGGACTCGAAGGGGCCGCGACCCGTAACGCCAACTCGCATTCTGCCATAGTTCCAGACGGCGCCGGTTCGCTTCCGGCTGCTTCTCTCCCGGCAAAGAGCGACTTCTCAATCCCTGCTGAAATCAGTTTCATCAATTCTGCCTACACTCATCCCATGCCGAATGCCGCTGCCGCGGCACTGCGTGAATATGCCGAATTCCGTTCTCATCCGCAAGCGGTGTCGCAACCGAAGAAAGTTGTCGCCAATCTGAAAGCCGAGTTCGCCGCTCTGATCAACGCCAAAGACTCTGAGGTCTGCTATATCCCAAACACGAGCACCGGGGAGAATCTGGTCGTCAACGGTCTCGATATCGATTACAAATCGGAAAACGTCGTCACCGACGCACTACACTTTGAAGGCGCGATTTTGCATCTGCAGGCGCTGCAACAACGTTATGGCCTCGATCTGCGGATGGTAATGCCACGCAATTGGCGAATCGAAATAAAGGATCTCGAGCGCGTAGTCGACAAGAAAACGAAACTGATAGAGGTCTCGCTCGTCGCAATGGACAATGGATTTCAGCACGACCTAAAAGCCGTCTGCGACGTGGCACACGCCCATGGCGCTTATGTCTATGCCGACATCGTCCAAGCCGTCGGCAACACACCGATCGATGTGCGCGCCAGCGACGTCGATTTCTGTGCCTGCTCGAGCTTTAAATGGCTGATGGGGGATTTCGGTCTGGGATTTTTATTCGTGAAGGAATCGCTTCTTGACCGGGTCATTCGCCGTTCGCAATATGGCTACTATGAAGCGGCTGCACTCGATTCGCATTTTCTTCCCGGCGACCCGCCGAGCTCTGCGGCTTATACCTGGGAATTGGAAAAGAATACAACCGGGCATTTCGAGGTGGGTTCACAAACCGTTGGCGTCACGCACATTCTCGCCCAATCTCTGCCTTACATCCGCCGTTTGGGAGTGGAAAACATTTACACGCACCGGCAACCATTCTTAAAGCGGCTTCACCAGGAGATGCCTCGCCTCGGGTTCGATCCCATCACCCCTCCCGAATCCACATCGGCGCTCATCAGTTTTGCGGTCAAGGATTACAAATCGGTCCAGCAGCGTCTCCGAAATGCGAACGTGAACGCTAGAGTTTCACAGCGCTATATCAGAATTTCGCCATCGGTGTTCAACGACATGGCGGATATCGAAAAGCTATTGCAGGCCCTCTCTTGACGCGCCGACCAAATCTTTCGGGCTATCACTTTGTTAGTGGACTTAACAAGTTCCGCCGCCGCTGAGAGTTTGCTGGCGAAGTGGCAAAGTCATGCTGGCTGCGGACACATGTCAACCGTGTGCTGTAAATGCGGTTGCTGTCCGACAGATGGGGGCGGTTCCCATGGCGCGTTCTCACCCAGGCCTGAACGCAGATGTCTCACGTCAGCCACTTTGCGCCGCGACCGCCGATCCGGATGCAGGGAACGATGAAAGCGCGAGCTGAATGAAAACTGTATGAAGGATTTGCCTTTGTAGCCTTTCCTGGCATTCGGGCTATCGTAGAATCAGTAAGTTGCACGGAATCAATCTACGACTGGGGAACAAATCCACCCCCCGCAACCAATCCTAAGGTCCACAAGAACAGTCGCTTGACCAGGATTGAACGTATCCCAGACGCAGCGAGCCGAGTGCCTTTTAGCTCCCAATTGCGGAAGGCTGTTCCACAGAGGCATTTTCATTGAACAAACTTCCCACCACACTCATGTTAGCGGCGCGTTTCTGCTCGGAAATTGCTTGAGTGCAAGTATTCAGAGTGCTCTGAATCGTCGAGTGCCGCAACAGTTCTTGCTGCACCGTGATGTCAGCGCCCGCGCCTCGCAACATCGTCGAGTACGAATGTCGAAACGTATGCCAACCAATCTTTCCGATCCCAGCCCGTAATGCGGCTGGCCTCAGATGGCGGTGCAGAATGTTTTGTTGTCCCCGTGGTCGGCCGCCTATGTTCGCGAAGGCCCAGTCTTGAGGGCCTTGGTGCAACGTACGTTTCCATAGTTCTTGCAGAGAACGGGCGAGCCGAGGATCGATGGGCAGCGATTTTTGCGAGGCGTCGGTTTTAGTATCGCCTGATCTTCCGTTCACAACTCCCCGCCTGATGAAGACGGTGAGGTTCTCCCAGTTGAAATCCTGCCACTGCAGGCCCACAATTTCACTGGCGCGAAGCCCCAGACATGGCGCGACTAGGACCATGGTGTGGTATGGCTCGACCAGTTGCGCCAGAAGAAGGCGGATCTCGCTCGGCGTCAGCACGCGCGGTATGCATCGGCGACCGCCCCGCTATCGTAGCAGGTCGATGGGATTTCGGTCGGTCAGTTCCCACCTTCGTGCGTGCTCATAGATGAAGTGAAACAGGCTTCGAAGGTTGACCTTGGTTTTCGGCGCCAGTGTAAGCGACCGCAGCCATTCTTCGACCGCAACCGGTTTAATCTCCTCCAGCGGCCGGTCACCCCAACGAGGCAGTATCCAGCGTTTCAGTATCGAGGAATGAGATTGTTGTGTAGAGTGACGCCGTTCTGGCAGTTCGCGTTCAATCGAGTGATCTATCAGAGCACCGATTGAAATGGGTCGTCCGAATCGATGATGTAGATTCAATCGGAGGCGAAGTGGCTCGACGATCGCAAGGCGTCTGTCTTGGTCGGGTATTGGGCTACGGTCCCAATGGTTGTCGACCTTCGGTATCGGCGTCCTTCGTGCGTCGTTTCATAAAAGCGGAACTGCCAGACGTCTTCAGAAAGTCTGTTGTTCTTCTTGGTCAAAGATCCATATTGATATCTGCGTCGCTTCATGGTTTTCCTCCAGTCTGAGTTGACACGACGCAAGAGGAAAAGAATTCTAGGTGAGATCGTCGGGTGCAACCAACTGGCGGAAGGCCATTCTCGGGGAACTGAACCGACTGTATGAGCCTGATTCTGCAGAGGCTGGGAGAGGACTCTTTGGGCATGGCGCCCAGGAACGGGCCTGGATCGCTCGCATTGTCAGATTTTATTGAAGGTGAAAATCGCGAAGAGATACTGCAGAGGGCTGCGGCTCTGGCCACTTCGGAACTTCGGAAGTGCAAGTAACGGACTTGCGAGACTACAAGCGGTCTCATAAATGGATCTGAATGGCTGAAAACCAGGGGTTTAGCGTGCCGTAAAAAATCCCGAGGCGCTGTCTCGCGTTGCCAATCCAATAGAATTGGCCCCCTGCAATTCATCCCTAAGTTAGCGGAAGAAATCTCCTCGGAGGAGCCCTTGAAAGCGGAGCTCAATGATTGTGAGGGGGAATGTTCTGTGAGGGGTCGGGGAACGTGAACGCGGCGTAACCTCTGTAAGGGAACAACAGGAAACGCTTGCACAATGGAACGGACGTTCGATAGAATCTGACGCGCTTGACCCTGACGCGGACCCCGGCTTATGAGACCGAACCAATACTTGGATCGCAAGATCGAGACTGCGACCGCGAAGGAGAAAGCGAGCCTGCAACAGGCACTGCTCGCAACGCAACTCGACTACTTGTTTGCTCGATCCGAGTTCTATCAGGAAAAGTGCCACGCCGCCGGAGTTCGCCGCAAGGACTTTCGCAAGTTGCGCGATTTGGCCCGCTTCCCCTTCACGACGAAGGAAGAGTTGCGCGCGAGCCAGGCGGCGCGTCCGCCCCTGGGGCGCCATATCGCCGCCGACTGGCGTGACGTGATTCGCGTTCACAGTTCGACCGGCACTACCGGCAAGCCTAGTTTTGTCGGCATCACGCGCCGCGACGCAAAGATGTGGACAAGGCTGACGGCGCGATCCTTCTACACGCAGGGTTTAAGAAAGATGGATGTCGTGGTTCACGCGGCGGGGCTGACGCTGTTCGTCGCGGGATTGACTTCGAAGGACGCGATCGAATCGGTGGGCGCGGTGTTTGTTCCGCTGGGCACAGGCGCATCAGAGAAGGCGCTGACAATAATTCCGCTGCTGGGCGTGAACGCGATGCATTGCACGCCGTCCTACGCTGCGTACTTCGCCGATTTCGTGCGGGAGGCGGGGATGAATCCGCGAGAACTAGGCTTGAAGAAACTGTTCTGCGGCGCCGAGCCTGGGGCCGGAATTCCCGCCATACGTGCGAAACTGGAGCAGGACTGGGGCGCGCGAGTCACGGAAGGACTGGGAAACGCCGACATGGCGCCGATAATTTTCAGTGAATGCCCGGAGCAATCTGGGATGCATTTCAATGGGCCGGACGCTGTGGTCGTCGAGATCGTTGATCCGCAGATCACTGATCCGATGACCAGTGACCCGCAGAGTTACGATGCGAATACAGGCGAGAGTCTTCCGCTTGAAGCAGGCGTAACTGGAGAGTTGGTGTATACCAGCTTGCAGCGGGAATGCGTTCCGCTGCTGCGTTTCCGCACGCGTGACCGGGTTGAGGTGTTGGGTACTTCTTGTGCGTGTGGCCGTACTGGTTTCAAAGTGCGTTGCATCGGACGTGCGGACGACATGCTGATCGTGTTGGGGGTGAATGTTTTCCCTTCGGCGATCAAGGATGTGATTTCGAGTTTTTATCCGGCGACGACCGGGGAAATTCAAATCGTCCTGGACAGGCCAGGTCCAGGAGTCACTCCGCCGCTGAAAGTTGTCGCGGAGTGCTGCGGTGAACCCGCGGCTTCGGCTGAACTCAAGCTGGCGATTGAGCGCAAGATCAAAGCGACACTGAGTATTCCGGCGTCGGTTGAAGCAGTGCGGGCAGGCACGCTGCCGCGCTACGAGATGAAAGGGCAGCTAGTGAAGAAGGCATACGAGGACAAGATCGCAGCTGCTTTCCCATAGAGAAGCTGCTTGCCGCGTTTCTACAGGCAGAAAACTTATGTTCGTGAATCGCATTCGAATCCGGGTCGAGTTCGGAGATTGTGATCCGGCCAAAATCGTCTTCTACGCCAACTATTTCCGCTGGTTCGATCAGTGTACATCGGCGCTGTTTCATGCGGCCGGACTTCCTCTGCCGGAGCTGTTCAAATCCCATGGTGTCGTCGGCATTCCGCTGGTGGAGGCGCGGGCGCGATTTATCATCCCGTCCACATATGGCGACGAACTGGTGGCGGAATCCTGCGTCACCGAATGGAGAAAGAGCAGTTTTGTGATCAGTCATAAATTCCTGCGCGATGGGGTGCTCGCCCTGGAAGGCTGGGAGACGCATGTGTGGGCGACCACCCACCCTACTGAGGCTCATCGGCTGAAGAGCGCGCTTCTGCCTCGGGAAGTGATCAAGAAGCTTTCTGGCACGAAGAAGCGCGCAGGACGGAAGGTTTGAGAGACACGCGCGTGCCTAACATTGGAGTTGTTGCCATCGTTCTCGGTGTTTTGATTTCCCAGGGATATTACCTCTCCAATGCGCGAGAAGCGAAGCCTCAGGGCGCGGCGTCAGCAAGCGTGAGCGACGCCCAGATCGTGAAGGCTGAGAACCAGCCTGGAAACTGGCTGACATACGGGCGCACGTATAGTGAGCAACGCTTCAGCCCATTGAATCAGATCAACGATCACAATGTTGCCCAGCTCGGTTTAGCGTGGTACTTCGATCTCGATACCCACCGTGGGCAAGAAGCCACACCTATCGTTGTCGATGGCGTGATGTACTTTTCCACGGCATGGAGCAAGGTGTTTGCGCTGAATGCCGCGACCGGTGCACGCCTGTGGTCCTACGATCCAAAAGTGCCGCGGCAGTGGGGAGCGAACGCATGCTGCGATGTGGTGAATCGCGGCGTCGCCGTTTGGCAAGGGAAAATCTACATCGGGACGCTCGACGGCCGATTGATTGCGCTCGATGCCGCCACCGGCCGGCTGGTTTGGCAACAGCTCACCATCGATCCGCGGTGGCGCTACACGATCACGGGCGCTCCCCGCATCGTGAAGAGCAAAGTGATTATCGGCAACGGAGGCGGCGAGTTTGGCGTGCGCGGCTATGTGTCAGCCTATGACGCGCAAACGGGCAAACTGGCATGGCGCTTCTATACCGTGCCCGGCGATCCCTCAAAGCCGTTCGAGCAGCCGATCCTCGCGCGGGCCGCCAAAACATGGACTGGCGAATGGTGGAAGATCGGCGGCGGCGGCACGGTTTGGGACGCCATTGTCTACGATCCCGAGCTTGATCTTTTGTACATCGGCGTCGGCAACGGCGGACCGTGGAATGAGAAGTATCGGAGCCCGAAGGGCGGCGAGAATCTTTTCACGTGCTCCGTCGTTGCGCTCAAGCCGGACACCGGCGAATACGTTTGGCACTATCAGGAAAACGCGGCTGACGACTGGGACTACGATTCATCGGAGCAGATGATTCTGGCCGAGATTCCTATCGCCGGAAAGCAACGCAAGGTGCTGTGGCATGCTCCGAAAAACGGTCTCTTCTATGTGATCGACCGCGAGAACGGTGCGCTGATTTCCGCGAAGCCCTTCACTTTTATCAACTGGGCCACCGGGTTCGACATGAAGACCGGGCGACCGATTGAAAATGCAATGGCACGCTATCCGCGCGTCGACGCGCCGCCGGTCGTTCCCGGGCCTTTGGGCGCGCACAGTTGGCAGCCGATGTCGTACAGCCCGCAAACCGGCCTGACCTATATTCCCGTCAATGAAGTCGGATTCAAATTCAAGTCGCAGGAAGGTTTCGAGTTCAAGAATTCGGCGATGAATTTCGGCATCGATATGGTAGCTGCGGGAATGCCGCAGGATCCCAAGATCAAGAAAGAGATTCTCGACAGCGTTAAAGGGAAATTGGTCGCGTGGGATCCGGTGCAGCAGAAGCAGGCGTGGGCGGTGGAGCGTCCGGGACCGTGGAATGGCGGGACGCTGGCCACGGCTGGGAATCTCGTTTTTGAGGGCACGGCTGCTCGGCGTTTTGAAGCGTATCGCGCAGACACGGGCGAGAAGGTCTGGTCGTTCGATGCGCAAACCGGCGTGATGGCAGGTCCTATAGCCTACACTGTGAAGGGCGAGCAGTACGTAGCGGTGTTAGCCGGCTGGGGCGGAGTTTTCCCGCTGGTGGCTGGCGAGGTTTCGTTCAAGTCAGGACGAGTACGCAATGTCAGCCGGATGCTGGCGTTCAAGCTGGATGGGAAGGCGAGCCTCCCGCCATTGCCGCCGCCCGAAGAACCGGTTTTGAATCCGCCCCCGTCGACCGCAAGCGCAGCACAGATTCACCATGGCGAGGCGGTCTACCAGCGCTTTTGTTCCGGATGCCACGGCGATGTCGCGGTCAGCGGAGGAGTGCTGCCCGATCTTCGCTACTCTGCAACGCTGGTGAATGAGCGCTGGTTCAAAATTGTTCGCGACGGCGCCTATCAGTCGCTAGGCATGGTGGCGTTTGGCAAGGAAGTCTCGCAACAAGATGCAGCCGACATTCGCAACTACGTCATCTTTCGGGCAAATGAGAGTCTGAGCGAGGCGAAGACCAAGCCCTAAGAATCAGTGGAGAGACGGGTGTCCGCCCGTCCCCACATCAACGTCAGATCAACTCGCGCCCTGCCGCGCTAACTCCCGCTCAATAATGCGCCTCGCATTCACGCCACCTGCATCAATCTTAAAGTTGAGCATCTGGCGATCCGGCCGGCGCAGAATATTCTCCTGCTGCGCTTCGAGTATTTCCGTGTCTTCGGCAAACACTGCGGCTTGACCGTCGCGAATGCGAAACGTGAGGCCGCGATCCTCCGTCTGAAAATTGCGGACCATCCCCCAGTGATACCAGGTGGAAGTTTCACTGTCCGGAGTCATCAGGTTGACAACAATTCCGGTCACTCCCTTGGAGCGGTCGCCGTTCTCCGCGCCGGTGCCCGCCAGCGCCACGCCCACGTCGATCATGACGTTCGCCGGCAAAGTGAAATTGCAAATCTGCCAGCGGTCGCACTTCTCAAACGAACGCAGATTCGACGCCCAGAACGGCGGTGGATCGATGTTGTGCATCCAGCGCGTAACGCGCACCGATGTCGCGTCGGACGTGACCTTGATCGGAGCTTCGAGAATTTCGTGCTGGCCGATGCTGGAGGGATGCACAAACGTCTCGTGCGACAAGTCCATCAGGTTATCCACCAAAAGTTGGTAGTTGCACTTGAGGTGATAAGTGCTGCCTTCGAAAACCCAGTTCGGGTCCGAGCACCAGGAAAGATCCGGAATCCGTTTCTCGTCGGCCAGCGCCGGGTCACCGATCCAAACCCAGACGAAGCGGTGCTTCTCCGCCACAGGATAGATACGAAGCTTAGCCTCTTTGTGAATCCCTTCCTGGCCAGGCATCCAGACGCAGTTGCCACAGTGGTCGAAGCGCAGCCCATGGTACTTGCAGACCAAGTGCTCGCCCTGCAAAAAGCCCTTGGAGAGCGACAGCAACCGGTGCGGGCAACAATCTTCAAAGGCCGAGAGCGCGCCGCTGGTCTGACGATAGAGAACGATGGGTTCACCGCAAACGATGCGTCCAAAGGGCGAGCATCTGATCTCGTGATCCCACGCCACCGCGTACCAGTAGTCTTTCAAGAACATTGGTCCCCCTGAGTTCACTGTGTGCCGCAGCCTGCTTCAGCCTTTCGTCTACAGTCCGGCGTCGGCTCCTGCCTCGGGATGCAGCTCCGTTTCGGAGCGTCATCATACTCCCGAAGAGCGCCTGTTTGAAAAAGGCACTTCAAAGTAACCTAGCAAGGGCACGGAAAGGTAACCAACTACCTCGCAACATACCACTTCAATGGACAATAGTTTCCACTTGTAGTCGGACGCACAGTTGGATTAGAGTAATGCGCGCTTCGTTGCCCTCGTGAACCACTCCGGGGAAGCGTGAGGCCGTCGGACCAGGTTGTTTCGACGATGCGTGATTGGTGGAGGTAGTCGTGTACCGCAGTGATGTAGTCGGAAGTCTGTTGCGTCCGGCGTATCTCAAAGAGGCCCGCGACCAGTTCGCAGCGGGCAAGCTCGCGGACGTCGCCTTCAAACAAGTAGAAGACCGGGTCGTCGATGAATGCATCGACCTGCAGATTCGCGCCGGCATTGAAGCGATCACCGACGGCGAAGTGCGTCGCTACGCTTTCTACGGACACCTGATTGACGCCGTAGAAGGTTTCGACAAATACGGTGGCTGGGCGATTCCTTTCCGCGACGAAAAGGGCGAGCAGCTGATTTTGCCGCGTCCCGTGGTGGTTTCCAAATTGCGCCGCAAACGCCCGCTCTGTGCCGAAGAGTTTACCTACGTGCGCGCGCGCACCCACCACCCCGCCAAAACCACCATGATCAGCGCGCAACAGGCGGCGGCATATTACGACAGCAAGAAATCCGCTGGGGCCTACCCAACCGTCGATGCCTACCTCTCCGACTTGGTCGATATACTGCGCGATGAAGTGGAAGAGTTGATTCGCCTGGGCTGCACCTACATCCAGATCGACTCACCACAATACACCGCTCTACTGGATCCTGACCTACGAGAAGGGTATCGCCAGCGCGGCAACGATCCCGACCGGCTGTTGGATCTATCGATCGAAATGGACAATGCCGTGATCGGCGATCATCCCGGTATCACCTTCGGCCTGCACCTCTGCCGCGGGAACAACCAAAGCAAGTTCTACGCCGCCGGCGATTACGGCCCCATCACAAAAGTGTTTCGCAACACAAAGTTTCAGAGGTTCTTGCTGGAGTATGACGACGAGCGTTCCGGCGGTTTCGAACCGCTGAAACAAATGCCGGCCGACCGCACCGTTGTGCTCGGTCTGGTGAGTTCCAAGAAGCCAGACCTCGAAAGCAAGGACGAACTTAAAAGGCGAATTGAAGCTGCTTCCGTCTTTGTTCCGTTGGAGCGCTTGGCTCTCAGTCCGCAATGTGGTTTCGCCTCTACCGTCGAAGGCAATGCCGTGACGGCCGCGGATCAGGAAGCGAAGCTCCGCCTGGTGGCCGAAACGGCGCAGGAAGTATGGGGCAAATCCGTCCCGCTAATGCGCAGTGCTTGAAGGAATCCTACTTGGATGAAAAAGGGGAACCCGGGGCTATCGACGTATAGCAATCGAACGTACGTTCGATTGAATGACAGGAGGTCTATGAAATCACGTAGGTTATCTGTCTGCTTGTGTGGCCTGTTCCTAGCCTTGGTGATGACTCAATATGCCACAGCGCAGGCCACGATTAGCTATGCGCTGCTGAATGGCACCGTGACGGATGAGGCGGGGCGGACCATTCCCAAGGCCACGGTCACGATTCGCTCGCTGGACACCAACCAGACCTTCACGGCAGTCTCGAGCGACGCCGGGTATTACGCTGTCCCCGGCCTGCCGCCAGGGCGCTACGAACTCGCGGTAACGTCCGCCGGATTCGGGAAATACTCGCGCACCGGCGTCGAGTTGTCCGTAGGACAAACCGCAACTCTCAACGTGACTCTCAAAGTGGCTGCGGTAAAGGAAGAGGTCGTGGTCAACACCGAGGCCCCAGTCGTGGAGACGACTCGCTCCGAGGTGAGCCAGGTCATCAACACGCAGCAGATCACCGATCTGCCCATCAACAACCGGCTTTTCACCGACTTTGCTTTGCTCGCGCCCAGCGTCGCGACCAGTCGAACCAGTCTGGGAACAACCTTCACTGAGTTCGAGGTCACACAAATCTCCTTCGGCGGCATGCGCTCGTTCAGCAATGAGATCACCGTGGACGGCGCCGATTTCGTCAACACAATCACCGGTGTGCAACGCGCCACGCCTCCGCAGGATTCCGTGCAGGAATTCCGCGTCGTGAACAACAGCTTTGGAGCGGAATACGGCCGGGCGCTCGGCGGCATTGTCAACATCGTGACCAAGTCTGGCACGAACCAGATCCACGGCTCGGCATACGACTATCTTCAAAACAGCGCTACCGACGCACGCTCGCTGCTGCAACCGGCACCGTTACCAGATGAATTGCGCGAGAATCAGTTTGGCGGTACCCTGGGTGGCCCGGTCGTAAAAGACAAAACGTTCTTCTTCTTGAACTATGAGGGGAGACGGCGCGGCGCATCTCCCACCTACGCTCCGGATCTGTACAAAAACATTGGCGCAATCGATCAGGCGAAGGCCTACCTTGGCCTTTCGCCAGAGGGCTGCGATCTTAAGCCCGCGGACTGCACTGGCTCGCCCTTCTCCTATCTTCAAGGGGTGCTCAAGACGGTAGACAACGATTACGGCTTTGCGAAACTCGATCAGCAGATCAACAACAATAATCGCTTCGCTCTGCGCTACGTCGTGGAGGATGCGCGTGACTTGGGCGAACTCATCGGCAACACGGAAGATGGCGGTGGCATCGGCGTTCCGAGCGGAGCGCGCAATCTCTTCATCCGCGACCAATCGCTGGTCGGCACGTTGAACTCGGTGCTGAGACCGAACCTAGTCAACACCGTGCTGGGACAGTACTCGAGGCGCCACTACAACTTCCCCGGAGCCACTGGCGAACCGAACTTGGACGTCGTCAACGATTTGAGTTTTGGACACAACTTCGGAACCTATGATGCGATTTACGAGAGCCGTGCACAATTCGCCGACTCCGTTTCCTGGGTGAAAGGCAACCACGTCGCCAAGTTTGGATTCGACGGGAATTACGTTTGGAGTTACAACAACTATCCGGGGTTTACCCCAGAGCGCATACTCATCCCGAATCTCGACTGCCTGTACTCATTTGGTGACACCATCGCCCTTTTGACCACGGGTACGTATGGAACGGTCCCTCAGAACTGCACTGCGCTTGATCCCGGAGCGAACGGGTTGGAGACCCTGTACTTTGGAGTTGCCGTTCCGCGAACCGGTTTTGTGAACGGTTACCAGCCCCTACCCCCGACCGGAGGGGGATTTGGCAGCGGCTGGCCGAATGCGTTTCCGACCAACCAGTACTCGAACTATGCTTACACACTCAACCACGGCTACTGGGGATTCTTTGCCCAAGATCAATGGCGATTCAGACCCAACCTGACCTTCAACTACGGCCTGCGGTGGGATTTCGAATCGGGATTGTCGAACACCGCCAACTCTGACTACCGGGCGTTTCAACCGCGCATCGGATTTGCCTACTCACCGGACGCCAAGACGGTAATTCGCGGCGGGTCTGGGCTATTCTTCGACCGCAATAACCTGACTTTCTTTTTCACAACCGGAAACCAGAAGGCGCTTCCCGGCTACCTCTGCAATCCCCCGGGTGCAGACCCCAATTGCGCTGCAAACGGATTTTCTTCGGGAGTGGTCACTCCGATGCTACAAAAAGGAGCGGCCAGCGGCGGCTGGCAGCTGTCCGCTACCCCTGGATACCCGGCCACGCCGTCCCTCCCGTGCGCAGCTTTGGGTTTACCTGCTACTTATTGCTCGCAACTACCCGGTACGCCAGCGCAACAGACCATCAGCGTCGAAGTTCTGCAGGCCCTCAGCATCCTCGCCGCTAGTCCTACGGCTTACCCCACACAGAGTCTGACCGGGCCTTGCACCGCTAATCCCGTAACCGGGGCGCCGACCGGGGCCTGCGGCGTCGGCGCAGGGGGCATTCAGCGTAACGGCCGGCTCCCGTATGCCGAGCAAGCTAGTCTCCAGATTGATCGCGAACTCGGGAAGGGGCTCACAATCGAGGCGGGTTACCTTTTCGTTGGAGCCCACAAGCTGGTTCGTGGTAACAACATCAATATAGGGTGCCCTTACGGCACGCAAAAAGCCAACAATCCCTATTATGCCCAAGGTATCCTCGACCCGAGCGGCTCGCTCTCTGCGTGCACCGGAACACCGGTTCTTGGCCCATTCGGCCTGGGTCCGTTTTTCGATTATCTAGGTCCCGCAGCCAATCCCAGCCTTCCGATCTTCAATCCCCTCGCTCCCGTCAATCCCAGCGGGCTGGAATTTGGTGTGCCCGCGGCAGCCGGTTCTCCGCCCACGCTGAGCGCCGGCCTTCTCGACTACAACAACAACGTCGCCAACGCGGTCTACCACGGGCTGACATTGACCGCGATCGAGCACCTGAAATATTTCCGGATGACCGCCAATTACACATACTCACACACCATCGACAACGGGAATTTCACGACCTTTATCAACCTCCCAGTCAACCAGTACGACTACGGCAACGAGCGGGCCAACTCCAACCAGGATCTTCGTAACCACCTGGTCACGAACTTCACTGCGATCGCGCCCGAACATAGTTTTCTCCGCAACTTCGCACTCAGCAGCATTATCAACCTGCAGTCTGGCCGCCCCTTCACCTTATTCGCCGGTGAAGGTGTGTTTGGTGACATTGCCGATCTGAGCACCGATCGTGTGGGTGGTGCGCCCGTTAACGGGACCTGTACCTCCGTCTCGAACTGCGGGACGACCGTCAGACGAAATACATACACCGGCGCCCCGCTCTATTCCTGGGATCTGCGCTTGTCGCGGAATTTCAAGATGGGCGAGAGCAAGGTGCTCGACTTGAGTGTCGATGCCTTCAATCTGCTCAATCATCCGAACATAGATGAGGTGAGCTCGGTATACGGCTCTCCGGTCTTCTGCGGGGCCAGCCCCGCCATACCCAGGCACTACAACGACGCGACTACCCTCGCCATCCAGCAGGGCGCTGCGTCGGTGTCTTGCGCGTCGCAGCAGGCAACAGGAAACCCGGGGGCATGGCTCGCCGACGGGCTCGTACCCGTTCCGATTCCCAATTCTCCAACTGCGACGTTCGGCCTGCCGAGAACGATGTTCAACCCGCGGCAGTTGCAGTTCTCGTTGAAGTTTTCGTTCTGAGCAATCACACGCTGACTGTTCGATCATGAGCGGCAGAAACCTTGGAGACCACAGGAGGAACTAATCTATGCGCATACGATCTTTCGCTTGTCTGGTGACGCTGGCTTTGGCCAGTGCGACGGTTGCCACAGCACAGGAAGCAAGCACTGAAGTGAAGCACGGTACGGCGCCAGCGACCTCTCCCGGGTCTGGCAAGGAAATGTTCAGCAGCTACTGCGCCTCTTGTCACGGCAAGGACGCGAAAGGCGATGGCCCCGCCGCAGCCTCGCTCAAAGTGGCGCCCTCTGATTTGACGACTCTGGCCAAGCGCAACGGAGGGAAGTATCCGGCGGATAAAGTCACCAGCATTTTGCGCGGGCAAGCCAATCTGGTGCCTCACGGCGATCAGGAAATGCCAGTGTGGGGCCCGGTATTCTGGAAAATGAGCGGGGGGCGCGAAGAGGTCGTGCAGCAACGCATCGCGAATCTGAATCGGTACCTGGAATCGCTGCAAGCGAAGTAGCTACCTGCGACGGACCGTGTGGAAGCGGGGCTCTGCCCCTCTTCGACGTGGCGAGACCCCATCCCCGGACAAGAAGATCCCTGAACACAATCCTTTCCCGGCCGATTCCTAGCCTCCCCACTTCCAATCCTGAAACCGGCGCCTCAGTTCTGCCTTCAGCAGTTTCCCCGTGGACGTATGTGGAAGTTCATCCACAAACACAAATGCATCGGGCAACTGCCATTTTGCGAACTTCGGCGAGAGGAAGTTACGCAACGCCTCTGGAGACAACGTCACGCCATCCTGCGCCACGATCACAGCCACAGGCCGCTCCTGCCACTTCGGATGGGCAACCGCGATTACCGCCGCTTCGCGAATCTCCGGATGTGCGACCAGAGCATTTTCCAAATCGACGGAACTGATCCACTCGCCACCAGACTTAATTAGATCTTTCGTACGGTCCACGATTCTTAGATAGCCTTCAGCATCCACGGTCGCTACGTCGCTCGTGCGGAACCACCCGTCTTCGGTCCATTTGTCGTTTTCTGCCGGCAGGTTGTAGTAACTGGAGGCCACCCAAGGCCCGCGCAGTTGAACTTCCCCCATGGTTTCGCCGTCCCAGGGAACCTCGCCATCCTCGTTGACGACTCGTCTTTCCACGAAAGGAACCGGGATTCCCTGTTGCGCCTTGATTTCGCATTTCGCATCCTCGGACCAATCCTGCATGTGCGCTTTGATCTGGCTCGTGGTCGCTTGCGGACTGCTCTCGGTCAGTCCCCAGCCTTGCGACATGCTCCATCCATGCTGCCGCAGTCTCTGAATAAGCGCGAGCGAAGGTGCCGCACCGCCAATCAGAACTCGCAAGGGCGATAGCTTCCATCGGCTGGGATTGTGCTCCAGGCACTCCAGCACGCTGTGCCAGACCGTCGGCACGGCCCCGGCAACGGTCACGCCCTCTTTTTCGCAAAGCTCCAGCAGGCTTTCGGGCTTGAGGTGCGGACCGGGCAGAACCTGTTTCGATCCCACCAGCGTCGCCGCATAGGACAGCCCCCAGCCGTTGACGTGAAACATCGAAACAATGGGAAACACGGTGTCGGCGTTGCAGATGCCGAAATTGTCGACGGTGGTAAGCAGAAACGAGTGCAGCATCACAGAGCGGTGCGTGTATACGACTCCCTTCGGAACCCCCGTCGTGCCCGACGTGTAACACATGCAGGCGGCTTCGTCTTCGTCGAGATCGGGATAACGGAAACTTCCGGATGCAGTGCTCAGAAAGTCTTCATAATCATCGGAATGGCTTTCGAGACCCGATGCGGCGTCGCGGCCCGACCAGCCAACCACGATGACGCGCTCAAATCGGACCGAATCTCGGATCCTTTCATACAAAGGGAGGAGAACGTCGTCGACGATCAGGAATCGGTCCTGCGCATGGTTAGCGATGTAGGCGATCTCTGACGGTGCCAGCCTCAAGTTCAACGTGTGCAACACACCGCCGGCGATGGGGATGCCAAAGTAGGCTTCCAGATGCGCGTGATGGTTCCACATCAGAGTTGCCACACGATCGCCGCGCTCCAAACCGGCTTTCTGCAGAGCTTCCGCCAGAGCCCGCGCCCGAGGGTACAGATCGGCGTACGTGTAACGGTGCAGCGCATGATCCGGCCGCCGGGAAACGATCTCGGCCTTCGGGAAAAACTTGCCCGCGCGCTCCAGGCTGTGAGAGATCGTCAGCGGATAATGCATCATGGTTCCTTGCATTGGGTCCCTTCAAAAATCAATGTAGAGACGGGGCGTGCCCCGTCTCACTTACGCTGCCGACGGAGACGGGGCGAGTCCGTTTCTACAGGTGAAGCATCAAGATTATTGCCAGATAATGATGATGCGTAAGATGGAGTGACATAACGAACGTTCGCTCGAAAACAAATGAGCCTCACATCCCCGATGCCCGACTCCACTGCTGCCAGCTCCGACAGCCGCTATGACCGCTAACTGGCGAAAATCCTAGAACATGCGACCGCGATTTTCTACGAAAAAGGATACGAGGGTGCTTCCATACGCGACCTGTCGCGAGCGAGCGGGATGTCCTTGGCCGGCCTTTATTACTATTTCGAGTCCAAGGAAAAACTGCTCTACGTCATCTAAAAGCATCTCTTTCTCTCGGTCATGGACCTCATCCGAGAACGCCTGATAGGGGAGAGCGATCCGGAGCAACGCGTTCGCGCTTTCATTTTCGCGCATCTCGAATACTTTCTCGCCAATTCAAAATCGATGAAGATGCTTTCGCATGAAGACGACGTGCTGAAGGAAGAACTCGGCACCGACATCGCCAATCTCAAGCGGCAGTACTACCGCTGTTGCGCGGACCTGGTCGATGCGCTGAAGACTGTCAAGGGTTTGCAGTTCAACTCCCGCGTGGCTGTCCTGTCGCTGTTCGGAATGATGAACTGGATCTACACGTGGCACAACCCGCACGTCGACGGCGATGCGAAAGTCTTGGCCCGCGAAAATCGGAGATGTGTTCCTGCGTGGGATTTACGCTACCTCGGCTCCCCAGCCAGTCGATGTCCAGCCGCTGAAGGGGCGTCCAAGTTCGAAGCACTCACGACATCGCTAAAAGCGATGTCCTGATCTGAAACCCGAGTTGTTCCGCAGCCTGCTAGTTCACAACTGAAGCCGCCGCAGTGTTCTCTATCAGCAACGCGATGCCTTGCCCGCCTCCGATACAGGCGGAGGCCAACCCGTAGCGCGCCTTCGACCGCGTCAACTCTCGCGCCAAAGTGATGGCGAGCCGGACTCCAGTGGCGCCAAGCGGATGCCCGATGGCAATCGCGCCCCCGTTGACATTGAGCTTGTTGCGGTCCAAGCCAAGCTCGCGCTGACAGGCGAGAACCTGCGCGCCGAAGGCCTCATTGATTTCGACACGCTCGATTTGCGCCAGGCTCAGGCCTGCCGAGTCCAGCACAGCATGGATAGCCGGTACCGGCGCGATGCCCATGATCTCGGGACGAACGCCAACCACCGCTCCGGCCACCACTCGTGCCAGTGGTTCTCTCTTGTGCCGCTTCACGTATTCGCCGGAAGCAACCAGCGTCGCCGCTGCACCGTCCACGATTCCAGAGCTGTTCCCGCCAGTCTGCACTCCGCCAAATGCTGGTTTGAGCTTGGACAGAACTTCCAACGACGAAGGACGGATATGAGTGTCTTCCCCTAACTTCTCGACCCCGCGTGGCAACCGGATTCCTCGCGGCGCATACCCGGCGAGCTCGAAGACTTCGCTCGCCAGCGGTGCAATTTCGCCGCTCAGGAAACAGCCTTTCTGCGCAGCGAGCGCGCGTGCGAAACTCTCGGCCGCGAATTGGTCCACCTGTGTTCGTGTAATCGCATACTTCTTCGCCAGATTTTCTGCAGTTCCGCCCATGGTTTCATTGGGACAGGGATCGAGAAGCGCCTCCCACAGAAAATCCTTGAACTCCACCGCGCCCCGATGAAATCCGCTGCGATGAGTGTAGGCGGCGATGGGGTTGCGCGACATGGACTCGGTTCCCACTACGAGCGCCAGATCAGCTTTTGCCAGCTTGATGTTGTCGGCGGCCTGCAGAATAGCCTCGACGCCAGTGCCGCAGACTCGTTGCACCAGGTGCGCCGGCACCTCAACGGGAACTCCAGAGTAGAGCCCGATGTGCCGCGGCAGCACATAAGCATCGAAGGACGCCTGCGCCATGTTCCCGGCCACCACGATATCTACATCAGTCGGCTGCACACCGCTTTGCCGGAAGACCTCTCGCGCCGCTTTGATCCCGAGGTCGGTGGGAGACACTAGTCCGAGAGCCGTGTTGTATTCGACAAACGGAGTGCGCACGCCTTCGAGCAGGAAGACGTCGTCGTAGCGCGAAAGCAGAGCTTTGTGGTGAGAACTCATGCCGAGGCTTTGGTGTCCCTGATTTCTTCGTCTGCAACGACGAGGCGTAGGTGCGAGTTCAGCGGTGCGCCCGATACTGTCGTGTCCACGGGGTTGCGAGGCATTTCAGGCTTTTGCGGGCGCGCCGTAGTCAAACCATATCGGGCTCGATGCCTGGTTCCCCACGCCGACATCAGCTTCAGAATCGGCTTTAGGCTCTCTCCATGGCGGGTGAGCGAGTACTCCACTCGTGGCGGCACCTCGGCATACACTTTCCGGTGAACAATTCCGTCGCGTTCCAGTTCCCTCAGGTGCTGGGTCAACATCTTCTTGGTTAGTCCCGGGATGAGCCTTTGCAGTTCGCAGAATCGCCGGGTTTGGCCTTCGAGATGGAACAGGAGCGACGGTTTCCACTTCCCGCCAATAATGGAAGCCGTCAGCTTCACAGGGCAATTCGAGTGATCCATCGGATAGTCCTCAGAAGGTATCAGGTTACCGAAACGTGCCTACTGGCCAAAAAGTTACTTTTGCCTAGAATTAACCCTCGGTCCCGAAAGGATACCTGATTCGACGCTGACTTGGGAAGTGAGTTGCACCTGTCAAATCTTGGGTGGTGACGGGGCTCTGCCCCGTCCAAAGGGGATAAAAGCCCCCGTTTCCACACACTCTAAGCGACGACTTCAGCGCGAGGCAGCAGCGAGGACAAAGAATGAGCGACAAAAGACCAGTAGTGATCTACGGCGCCAATGGTTTTTCTGGCCGCTTGATAGCGGAATTTCTTCGGGAATACAACGTGCCGTTTATTGCCGCCGGCCGCAGCCGGGCGCGGCTTGAAGATGTGATGAAGCACGTGCCCGGCATCGAAACGGCCAACTATGAAGTGGTTGAGACCAAGGGCTCCGTTGCAGAACTGACCCAGCTTTTTGCCGGCGCAAAAGTGGTCTGCAACACGGCTGGACCTTTCATCTACAACGGCTCGGGAGTGATCGAAGCCGCACTGAATGCGGGCTGCCATTATCTGGACATCGGCGGAGAGCAGGCGTGGATACGCACGGTGGCGGAGAAATGGGGAGGTAAATTCGCGCAGCGCGGTTTCCTCGCTGCTCCCGCAACCGCGTTCATGTCATCGGTGAGCGACGCCGCAATTCGTATGTGCCTGGAGAGCCACCGCGGCATTGACACGCTGGAAGTGCTCACCATGTTCAAAGGCAACCCGACGTTCGGCTCGACTCAAACGATTTTTGCCGTCATTCAAACCGACGCTTACTACCTGGAGCAAAACGCGTACAAGCCGTGGCCGCGAGCTACTCGCTACGACGTCGTCGTACCGGGCAGCATTCAGACGCAACTCGCGCTGGCTTGGGGAGGTTTTCCGCATCCGGTCTGGTATAAGGATCACCCGCAGGTAGCGAATGTGCGCTCCTTTGGCGGACTACTTGACCGGCAGATTATGGAAGGCGTGGCGGCGACGGAGAAACTGTTTGAGGAGCAGATTCGACCTCTGCCTCCGGCCGAGCAAGAAAAGCGGCTCGGCGAGATGGCGAACGCCGTAACCGGTGGTACGCCGCCGCGGGAAAACCCGCGTGAGCATCGCACGATTGATGTGATTGTTGGCCGTGGCAGCACGGATTCCGTGCAGTGTGCGGTGTTTGGCACGTGCTGCTATCGCCAGACCGCCCTCATTCAGGCATTCGCGGCTCACAACCTGGTCCGCACGACTCCGCGCACGGTCGGCTTTGCGTCAGCGGCGCAAGCCTTCGGCCATCGCGAAATTCTGGGCGTCTTGGAGACGCACGGTCTTTCCAAAGCAAAGCTGTCGACGTAGCGGATTCGTGTCGGGCGGATTCGTATCAGGGTATCGCTTTAGCGATGCCGCAAAATTCTTCGAAATTTGCCGCCCTTTCAGGGGCTGTTGGAAGCCGAGCATTTATCAGAAGCAACGATGCGAGCGATCGACTATTTCGACAAGAGCGCCGATCTCCACGCCGACCGGATCGCAATCCTCGACGGTGATGCAAGCTACTCTTATGCTGAAACGCGCGACTTCAACGAGCGCATCGCCCGCGGAATGTGGACCCGCGGCGTCAAGTGCGAACAGCGTGCGGCGATCTATTCCGACAATCATGCAGCAGTTCTGTTTTGCATGTTAGGCATCCTGCGCGCCGGAGCCGCCTGGGTCCCGATCAACGTTCGCAACGCCGCCGACGCCAACGTCGAATTCCTGAACTACTCGGAGACCGCCTGGCTTTTCTATCACAGCCGCTTTCGGGAGCAGGTCGAAGAGATCCGCCAACGCGTTCCTTCGCTGCAGCACCTGATTTGCATCGACGGCCCGGACGGCGGAAATCCTTCACTCGCAGAATTCACGGAGCCGGGAGACGCAGGCAATGATAACGATAATAATAACGATCTGGATTGGGCCGATGCCTACGGAAATCTGAATCAGATGATGGGCTTAGTTCCTACCGGCGGCACGACCGGCCCGGCGCGCGGTGTCCGCGTAACCAACCTTGCGTGGGGCACGATGACCGAGCTGGCCACTCGCTATTGGAAAAGTGACGATGCCGATCCAGTCTGCCTCTGCACCGCTCCGCTGTCACATGCAGCCGGCGTAGTGGCCTTCACGATGTTTGCGCTGGGCGGGACCAACGTCGTCTTGCCCGGATTCGACGCGCTGCAAGTGTTGCAGGCAATTGAGCAGCATCGCGTGACGCACCTCTTCCTTCCGCCGACGGCGTTCTACACATTGCTGGCCCATCCGGATGTGACGAAGTTCAATTACTCCAGCCTGCGAGTCTTTTTGCTGGCAGGTTCTCCCGTCTCGCCCGACAAACTGAAGAAAGGTGTGGAAGTCTTCGGCCCATGCATGTGCCAGTCCTATGGACAAACCGAAGCGCCCATGTTTCTAACCTTTCTAGATGCGAGCACCGTGGCCGCAGCGGCAAATGGCGATCATCCCGAACGCCTGCGCAGTTGCGGGAGACCGACGGCGTCGGTTCGTCTTGCCATCATGGACGATGCCGGCCGCATCCTTCCTCCGCACCAGTCCGGAGAAATCGTAGCCCGCGGCACGCTGGTCGCGGGCGGTTACCACAACCTGCCGCAAGCGACCGCCGAAATCCGAAGCCACGGCTGGCATCACACCGGCGATGTCGGATACATCGACGAAAATGGATATGTTTACATCGTCGACCGCAAGAAAGACATGATTGTCAGCGGTGGCTTTAACGTCTACAGCGCTGAGGTCGAGGCGTGCATCATGGCTCTGCCCGATGTGCAGGAGTGCGCCGTCATCGGAGTGCCCGACGACAAGTGGGGAGAGGCGGTGAAGGCTCTCGTCGTTCTAAAGCACGACCTTAAGCATGGTGAACCGCTAACCGAGAGTCAGATCATTGCTCATTGCAAGGCAAAGCTTGGAGGCGTGAAGGCTCCCAAGTCGGTGGAGTTCGTGGCGGAGATTCCCAAAACCCCCGCCGGAAAGTTGGATCGCAAAGCCATGCGCAAACAGTATTGGGCTACGTCGGACCGCCAAGTTCACTGACGGGGTTGCGCACAGCCCCTAAAGGGGCACCTGAAGGCGAAGGACTTACGGTATCGCTAAAGCGATACCCTGATACGAAGCTCGAGTTTTTCGTGGTGTCAACTCCTACGCCTCATTCCATCGGAAGCCCGACATAATTTTCGGCGAGGCTCTGAGCGGCGGATCGAGAACTGGTCACATAGTCCAGTTCGGCGAGTTGCCGGCGTTGGTCGAAGGGATTCTCATCCGGGAAGCGATGCAGCATGGAAGTCATCCACCAGGAGAAGCGTTGCACCTTCCAGACGCGCCGTAAACAGGCCTCGGAATAACTGTCGAGCAGATCGCGGCTCCCCGTGGCATAAAAATGTTTGAGGCCCCGCGCCAGGATTCGAGCATCGGCAACCGCGAGGTTCAATCCTTTGGCCCCAGTCGGCGGAACGATGTGGGCTGAGTCTCCGGCTAGAAAGAGCCGGCCGTATTGCAGGGGCTCAACCACGAAACTGCGCATGCCGGTCACTCCCTTTTGCAGAATTTGCCCTTCGGTGAGTTTCCAGCCGTCGGACGCCAGACGAATCTGAAGTTCCTCCCAGATCTTCTCGTCACTCCACGAGTCAAGGTTTTCGTCGGGCTTGCATTGCAGGTACAAGCGGCTGATGTGCGGCGTCCGCATACTGAGCAGGGCAAAGCCGCGATCGTGGTAGGTGTAGACCAGTTCCTCCGAGGAAGGAGGCGCTTCGGCCAGAATACCGAGCCAGCCGAAGGGATACTCTCGCACATATTCGGTGAGCACTCCCGCCGGAATGCTGGGGCGGCAGATGCCATGAAAGCCGTCGCATCCCGCAATGAAGTCGCACGTCAATTCGTGGTCGCTTCCATCTTTCTGGTATCGGATCTTCGGCCTGGGACTGGCGAGTTCATGCACGCTAACATTCTCGACCTCAAACAAAACCTGGCCACCGGTCGCGACGCGAGCATTATTGAGGTCTTTCAGCACTTCGTGCTGCGCGTAGATAGTGATTCCTTTTCCGCCAGTGAGATCCTGGAAATCAATGCGGCGACTGCGGCCTCTAAAGCGCAGCTCGATTCCATAGTGAACCAGGCCTTCGCTTTTCAAGCGCTCGCCAAGGCCCATTTCCATGAGCAGATCGACTGTTCCTTGCTCCAGCACGCCGGCGCGCACGCGTTGCTCGGAATATTGGCGACTCCGATTCTCCACGACGACGGAGTCAACCCCCTGCAAATACAAAAGGTGAGACAGCACCAGACCGGCGGGACCAGCGCCAACGATTCCGACTTGGGTACGTTGTGAAATCGGCATCAAAGCGGACTCTAAAAAGGATAATGCCGAGGCGTTGTTTGAACGGTGATCCAGCGCAGCTCGGTGAATTCATTAACCGCGGCTTTCCCGCCAAAACGGCCGTAGCCGCTGGCCTTGACGCCTCCGAAGGGCATTTGCGCCTCGTCATGTACGGTCGGTCCATTCACATGGCACATTCCCGAATCGATGCGCTTGGCGACTTCCACCGCTCGAGCAATGTCGCGGCTGAAGACTGCGGACGAAAGGCCATACTCGGTATCGTTTGCGAGCCTGATCGCTTCGTCCACGGTTTTGAAGCGAGTAATGGAAACCGACGGTCCAAACGATTCCTCGCGGAAAATCTGCATCTCGGGAGTGACGTAATCAACAATCACGGCGGGCATGATCGTGCCCTGCGACTCGCCGTTGAGAAGAACTTTCGCGCCCAGGGATACCGCATCTTTCACGAGAGCGTGTACGCGATCGACCGTAGGCATGCCGACAACAGCGCCGAGAACCACCTCACCCTTGCGCGGATCGCCGTAAGGCAGAGTTTTCACTTTGGCAACGAAGTTTTCTGCGAACGCATCCGCCACTTCTTCGTCGATGATGATGCGTTCCGTAGACATGCAAATCTGTCCCTGGTTCATGAATGCACCGAAAGCAGCAGCATCCACGGCGGCATCGAGGTCGGCATCGTCGAGAATGATGAGCGGAGCTTTGCCTCCTAACTCCAGCAGAATCGGTTTCAAATGCTTGGCCGCGGTAACGGCTAGAATTTTTCCCACTCGCGTGGAGCCGGTAAAATTTATGCGACGCACAGCGCGGTGAGCGATGAGGGTTTCGACAATGGCCGAAGCGCTGGCAGCATCGTGAGTCAAGACGTTAACCACACCGCGACCCAGCCCCGCTTCGCGGAGGACGGTTCCAATCAGGCGATGCGTTGCCGGGCAGACTTCCGAGGCCTTCAGAACGACTGTATTTCCGCAGGCCAGCGGCACAGCGATCGCACGCACTCCGAGGATAACTGGAGCATTCCAGGGCGCAATGCCAAGCACAACGCCCACCGGTTTCCGGATAGAGAAGGCAAGGCTCCCAGGGATCTCGGAAGGAATGACTTCGCCCGACACCTGGGTAGTCATCGACGCCGCTTCGCGCAGCATTTGGGCGGCGAGATAAACGTTGAAACCCGCCCAGCCGGCGGTGGCGCCGATCTCATCCATCATGACGGAAATAAAATCCGGTGTGCGGGCTTCGAGCAGATCGGCAGCGCGCAAGAGCTTCTTGCGGCGCTCGTGAGGACCAAGCGTGGACCAGGCAGGGAAAGCCTCAGCGGCGGCTTCTGCGGCTGCGATGGCATCGTCGACGCCGGCGGCGGCGGCGCGGGTGGCAACTTCACCTGAGATGGGGTTTTGCCGGACAAACGTTGCCGCTCCGGTCGCGGCGGCGTCGCGATCACCGATAAGAAGCTGTACTTCAGTCATGGGCGTATCCTCTTCCTGGAATTTGGCTTGAGTTTGCCGTCCATCTCTTTGAAGACGTCAGCTGCAATGTGAAAAGCGGAGTTCGCCGCCGGCACGCCGCAATAGATGGCCGATTGCAGCAGAACCTCTTTGATTTGTTCGCGAGTGACGCCGCTGTTGAAGGCGGCTTTCACGTGCGTGCGGAATTCCTCCCCACGATTCAAAGCAACCATCATCGCGAGTGTCAGCAGGCTGCGTGTGTGGCGGGGAAGGCCGGGGCGCGCCCATATCTCGCCCCAGGCACCGCGGGTGATGAAGTCCTGGAAATCGCGGTTGAAGTCCGTGGTCGCCGCCACGGCTCGGTCCACGTGCTCATCCCCGAGGACAGCTCGCCGGATTTTCATGCCTTGCTGGTAGCGCTTGGTGTCATCCATTGTGTGTCACCCGTTGTCTGTCACACATCGTCCGTCGTTTCACGTCGAGAGGAAGTTGCTCACTGCGTCCGTGAACGCATCGGGCTGCTCGACATTCGAGAGGTGAGCAGCGGCGAGTTCAACCTTCGCAGCCCCTTGGATTCGGTCGGTGAGGAACCGAGCCTCGGAGGCGGGCGTGACTGGGTCTTTCCCACCGTAGATCACTAGCGTCGGCATCTTGATCTTCGCAGCCGCTTCGCGCTGATCCATATCGCGGATGGCAGCGCAAGACGCGGCATAACCCGCTGGCGGCGAGGTCTCCAGCATGCGCCGCGCGCGGGCGACTGTTTCCGCGGACGATGCGCGAAACTCCGGCGTAAACCAGCGCTCGATCACAGTGGCAGCCACGGACTTCATACCATCCTTGCGCACGGTTGCGATGCGTGCGTTCCACATCTCTTTTGTGCCAATGCGAGCCGCGGTGTTCGCGAGCACCAGACGATGTAGGCGGCTGGGCGCGTGAATTGCAAGCCACATGCCGATCATGCCGCCCACCGAGAGCCCGCAGAAATGCACACGATCGAGGTGAAGCGAATCCAGCAGGCCGAGTACGTCGCGACCCAACTGCTCGATGGTGTAGTCTCCCAGCGTGACCGAAGACTGTCCGTGCCCACGAGTGTCGTAACGCAGGATGCGAAAGCGCCTTTGTAGCTCCGCCATCTGCGGATCCCACATGGAAACATTAGTGCCCAGAGAATTGGAGAACACCAGCACGGGTCCCCCATCGCCTGTGAGCGCGAAGTGAGTCCGCAGATCTCCAACCTCAATAAACGGCATTTGCTAACCCCTTTACTCGTGGAACGCCGGGCCTCCTCGCCCGGTTGGACGGTCGAGACGCGCGTCCCTCCACCGTCCAATTCATCGCGCCGTCGCAATCCTACCTGCGACTCGCATCGATGACACGATCCACCAACTCTTCGGCGACGCCCAGGTAGTCTTCCGGTGCAAACAGGCGATCCAATTCCGTCGGAGTCAGGTGCTCGGTTACGGCTGGGTTTTGAGCCAGTACTTCGCGGAGGTTCTTTCCCGACTCGCGTGCCTGCCCGCTCGCCCCTTCCACTAATGTGTGAGCGACGGATTTGCCAATGTGTTTTCCCAGGGCCATGGTGATGGCTTCGGCAAAAATCAGGCCCTGCGTTGCATCGAGATTGCGCCTCATGCGCGCCGCGTCGATTTCGAGATGAGGAACAATCGCCACCATTTGATGAAGCGCTCCAGCGGTCAGACGAAAGATTTCCGGGAGCGTTTCCCATTCTGCATGCCAATCTCCAAGGCCGCGCTCGTCTTCCTGCACCATGGCGCTGAGCATGGTACTGACAAGCCCGGGAACCCGCGTCGCCGCCGACAAAACTACTGCGGCACTCACCGGGTTGCGCTTGTGCGGCATGGTCGAGGAACCGCCGCGGCCCGCGCTCGAGGGTTCGAAGACCTCGGCAATCTCGGTCTGCATGTGCAGGGAAATGTCGCGAGCGATCTTGCCCATGGTGCCTGTGCAAAGGCCGAGCCTAGTTGCCGTTTCCGCTACACGGTCGCGTTGGGCATGCCAGGGCATCGCGGGCAGCCCGAGATGGAGTTCTGCCGCCAGCGCCTCGGCCACCAGCAATCCTTTTTCTCGCAGAGCCGCCAGCGTTCCAACTGCGCCGCCAAACTGCACAACCAGCACTCGTGTTCTGGTTTCTGCGAAGCACTCGCGATGGCGATTCATGGCATCCAGCCAACCGGCAACCTTGACTCCGAAAGTTGTGGGTAGGGCATGCTGCATGAGCGTGCGACCGGCGATTGGTGTGGAACGGTATTTCTCAGCCAGTTTGCGCAGGCCTGCGCAGAGAGCGGCCAGATCAGCTTCAAGGATTTCGAGACCTCGCCGGATCTGCAGAACGAGACCCGTGTCGTTGGCGTCCTGGCTGGTTGCACCCCAGTGCACGAAGCGCGCTGCCTCAGGATCGTCTTTCGCGACCAGCGCCGTGAGTTGCTTAACCAGGGGGATGGCGGGATTCAGCGAAGCGGCGGTCGCAGTGGCGATTGCGTTGGCGTCGATGAGTTCCGCTTTGCACTTCGAAGCGATCGCCTGGGCTGCACTTGCGGGGATCACACCACAGCGGGCCTCAGCTCGCGCAAGTGCGGCCTCGAAGTCCAGCATGCGCTGGAGAAGTGCGGCGTCCGAGAAGACTTCACCCATTGCCGCTGAGCCGAACAGTGGATCTAGCAAGGCCATCTAGGGCGTTCACAATCCCGTCGTTTACAATCCAAGGTCGAAGAATACCGTTTCGTCCGGTCCCTGCAAAACAACATTCCATTCCAGCGTGCCGGGTCTGCCAGCGGTCCTCTTCGCGATTAAAGTCGAACGCCGCGCGGGTTCCACCAGATTGAGGATCGGGTCATCAGCGTTCCGCGCTTCGTCAGGGAAATACAGCCTGGTGACCAGCCGCTTCAAGAGTCCGCGCATAAAGATTGAGATGGCCAGGTGCGGTGCCTGTTCTTTTCCTTTCGGGCCGGGCACGGGGCCGGGTTTAATCGTGACCAAACGGAACACGCCCTCAGCGGTCACGGGCAGACGACCGTATCCTTTGAATCCCGGCTCCAGCGGCTTATCCTGAGTGTCTTCGGGGTGGTCATATTTCCCGTGCGCATTGGCTTGCCAGATTTCCAGAATCGCATCCGGGACGGGAACGCCGTCGCCGTCGAAAACTCGTCCTTGAATGGTCACGCGTTCGCCGGAGATACCTTCGCCAACCATGTTGTCCCGGTTCAGCCAACCGAGACCAATCTTGAAAAACGGCCCAACCGTCTGCGACGTGGTCGCCTGTAAACTCATTTAGTCCTCCATCGGCGTGGCTTCGCGTCCCCGCAAGATGATATCGAAACGGTAGCCGAGCGCGTGTTCCGGCATGGTCGTTTCCCAATCGAATAGCGAGATCAGCCGATTGCGAGCTTTTTCATCCGCCGTGCAGTTGAAGATCGGATCAAACGGAATCAGCGGATCGCCGGGGAAAAACATCTGTGTCACCAGGCGCGTGGCGAACGCCGGCCCGAACAGAGAAAAATGAATGTGCGCTGCCCTCCAGGCGTTGTAGTGGTTTCGCCAAGGATACTCGCCGGGACGGACGGTGACGAAGCGATAGCGGCCCTCGGCGTCGGTGACAGCTTGTCCGCATCCCGTGAAGTTCGGATCCAGCGGAGCATCATGTTGATCGACTTCGTGCCGGTATCGGCCCGCGGCATTCGCTTGCCAGATTTCCACCACCGTGTTCGCGACTGGACGGCTATTTTCGTCGAGCACCCGCCCACTGACAATGATGCGCTCGCCGAGCGGTTCGCCATGGTGCCCGGCCGTCAAATCGCAAGCCTTGGGCGCGACAATCTCTCGTCCGAACGTTGGCCCTGTGATCTCGGAAAGAGTATAGGGAATCGGCACGAGCGGTTTTGTGGGCGCACGCTTGATCGAAGACACATACGGCGGATGCAGATGGGGAGGCTGAGTTCCCGGATAGGGCGCGCGATAAGTCGCAACGCGTTTCATGTTTCTTGTCCCTCGTCGCCGTTCTTGAACTCAGAGACTCTATGCAACAAAGAAGTGCATGTCAAGCCGCGTATCGATGGGGACTTCCTGGTAACCTCTTCATCTCCCGCCAGAAGCGCTCTAGAATGAACGTGCCTTCGGGTGAAGAATTCCGCACTCGACTGCGGCGGTGCTTGCGAGGAGTCGTGCTCTCAAGGAATCAACGATGAGCGAACCGGTCACGCTTGCCAATCATGACGGAGTTGGGGTCATCACCGTCGAGAACCCACCCGTTAACGCATTGAGTTCCGCGGTGCTGAACCGGCTCGAGAGCTGTCTGCTTGCGGGGGAGAACGATCCCGCCATACAAGCACTGGTTCTAATCGGTGGCGGTCGCACATTCGTCGCTGGCGCCGATATCAATGAATTTCTAGAGGTCCTCGCTGGCCGTCGTGCCCTCGCCGATCTGCATCCGTTTCTGGCGCGGATGGAGGATTGCCCGAAGCCCATCGTTGC
>JBEKPJ010000050.1:0-60052 GCA_049520935.1 Terriglobales bacterium
ATCGTTTCCGAAAGACAAGTGGTATGGACGGCAACGATATCCGGGTTATAGACGGTGAAGATCGTCTCGAAGGCTTGCAGCAAATTCGCTTGGCCGCCGAAGACCGACGCGCCCTCCGTGAAGGAACTCGTGGCCGCCATCACCGGTTCCTTGTAATGACGGGTAAGCGTGCTGCGGTGATAGGAACAACAACCTTGCGAACCGTGACTGTGCGGCAGGCAGCTATGAACGCCGAGAGCGGCGTACATGGCGCCAATCGGCTGGCAGGTCTTGGCCGGGTTTATCGTCAGGGCTGTGCGTTCCGTAACCTCTCCGGTCGTGTGTCGTAAGAGCATAGAATTCCCTTCTCCTAATAAAGACGCGTTTGCTCGGCGACGAATCGGCTGCTAGTCGGCTGCCACGGGCGCGGGTTCTGGTGGTGACTCGAACATCTGCCAGGGAGCCTTTAGCATTGACCACACCTTCATGTTGACCATGCGATCGATTTCTCGATAGAAGTTGACGGCGCCCTCAAACCCGGCATAAGGCCCGCCGTAGTCATAGCTGTGCAGCTGTTTGCACGGGATGCCCATCTTCTGCACGGTGAATTTTTCCTTGATGCCAGCGCAGAAAATTGCGGGCTTATAGATCTCGATCAAACGCTCGGTTTCATAGTGGCTAAGGTCGTCGATCACCAGCCTGCCCTCTTCCATGTCGGGCATCATGCCCACGTAATCCTGGAATTCGAGTTGGGGATCGGCAAACCGCGCTTTGCGCTCGTCGCTTAAGCGAGGGTTATAGCGCTGCTCGTCCGGCTTCACTTCCAGTTCTTCTATGTTCTTGCTGTCGGCGTCGACCTTGAGATTCGGCAACACTTTCCGGCCCTCATAGTCGTCACGATGTCCAAACTCGTAGCCGGCGGCAACCACTTCCATCCCAATTTCGTTGAACAGAACCTGGTAATGATGCGCGCGCGAGCCGCCGACGAACAGCATCGCCGTCTTGCCCAGGCAGCGAGACTTAACATCCCGCTGCGCCACGTCGACCTTCGGCATCTCCTCGGCGATCACCGTTTCCACCTTTTCCTTCAGCTCCGCATCGTCGAAGTAGTCGGCGATCTTGCGCAGCGATTTCGCCGTGGCGCCGGCGCCAATGAAGTTGATTTTGAGCCAGGGAATGCCGAATTTCTTCTCCATCATGTCGGCCACATAGTTGATGGAGCGGTGGCACATGACCAGGTTCAGATCGGCGGTATGTGCGTTGGCCATGCTGTCATAATCGGAGTTGCCGCTGAACGTCGAGATCAGTTTGATGCCACACCGGCGAAACAGGTCTTCAATCACAAAGGAGTCGCCGCCAATGTTGTACTCGCCCAGCAGGTTGATCTTGAACTTGTCTTCGTGAGCCAGCTCGTTCAAGCCGATCACATGTTTGAAGAGCTGGTTGTTCGCGATGTGATGTCCGGCAGACTGACTGACGCCGCGATAGCCTTCGCAGCTAAAGGCAAACACATTGATGCCGAGTTCCTCCTTCATCTGCCGGGAGACGGCGTGCACGTCGTCTCCGATCAACCCGACCGGGCACGTGGAAAACACGGCAATCGCCTTCGGATGGAAGACGTCATAAGCTTCTTGGATTGCCGCTTTAAGTTTTTTCTCGCCGCCGAAAACGATTTCTTGTTCGGTCATGTCGGTGGAGAGACAGTACGTAATGAAGTTGGCATCGGAATCGGATGGAGGACGGGTCTGGTTCCGTCGCGTCAACCAAGCATAGAAAGAGCAACCGATCGGTCCATGCACGATGCTCAGAATGTCACGACTGGGGCCGATCATGACGCCTTTACACCCGGCATAGGCGCATCCGCGCTGCGTAATGATTCCTGGGCTGGAGCGAACGTTGGCCTTGATCTCGGGAACCGAGCCGTCCGGGCCAAGCTCGGTAACCACGATTTGCTCGGCCCGTTTTTTTCCTAACTTTTTCGGATAGATCGCCACCAGCTCTGTTTTTATTTCGTGGGCATCGCGCGCCATGATTCTCTCCTCGTGAATCGACACAAGTAGCGTGGTTCGTCTCTTGCCTCGCGTGGCGGCCTAGTCGCAGGCCATTTCGGTTGCTGGTGCAACTGTAGCCAGATCAACCTCAGCCGACGTCACATCGGCGTCCGGTCCCAGCTCCTCCGCCAATCCGAAGTCCATGAGGAGCTTCTCCAGCGCCGACATCTCCAGCGGTTTCGGGACGACGAACATCTTGTTCGCATCGATGGCTTTGGCCAAGTTGCGATACTCGTCCGCTTGGGAGCACGTTGGTCTCCAATGGATGACCGTCTTGCGGTTGATCTCCGCGCGCTGCACATCGTTGTTGCGCGGCACGAAGTGAATCATCTGGGTGCCGATCTGTCGGGCCAGTTCCTCGATCATCTCCCGTTCGTTATCGACGTTGCGGCTGTTGCAGATGAGGCCGCCCAGGCGCACGCCGCCGGCGTTGGCGAACTTAACGATGCCCTTACAGATATTGTTCGCAGCGTACATCGCCATCATCTCGCCCGAACAGACGATGTAAATCTCCTGCGCCTTGCCCTCGCGGATCGGCATGGCAAATCCGCCGCAGACAACGTCGCCGAGTACATCATAAAAGACGTAATCCAAGCCGAGGCTTTCCTTGTAGGCGCCGAGCTGCTCCAGCAGGTTGATCGAGGTGATGATGCCACGGCCCGCGCAGCCCACTCCCGGCTCCGGTCCGCCCGACTCTGTGCAATAGGTATTTCCGTATCCGACTCGTCGGATGTCGTCCAAATCAACTTCATCGCCTTCGTCGCGCAACGTATCCAGCACCGTCCGCTGCGCCAGACCGCCTAATAACAGGCGTGTTGAATCCGCTTTGGGATCGCATCCCACCACCATCACCTTCTTGCCCATCTCTGCCAATGCTGCCACTGTATTCTGCGTGGTTGTCGATTTGCCGATGCCGCCCTTACCGTAAATAGCTACCTTCCTCATAATTCATCTCCTATGAATCGCACTTCTTCAAGAAATCGTGGGTCTGAGCCCGAGGTACAGTACTCCTCTACGAAGGATCGCCGGATCAATCTGGCTACAGGTCGACGAAGTTCCTCAGTGAGCGATGAGAAGGTCCGCGACAAGCACTCGTCGACCGCCTCAGCACAGAATGTTGTTGATGAACGATTGCTCGGGTCAAGGAGCAAATGGCAAAAGCATTTTCAGTACTTCATACGAAATGGCGGGTGTGGCCCTATCGCTGCGACAACCATGGTCTCCGAATACAACAACAGCGAAAATCCTTAGAGGACGCTCCCAGAATAAAGGTAAAATCATTTCAAAGTCCAACGCGTTGTTTCGATGTTAACGAACATCAAAACGAATCGATTGGAACCAACGGCAACTCGTAAACACTAAACCAAAGTAATCACGTCCCCGTAATGCAGCCGATAGAAACTTTTGATTGGACGCTCGCCGTCGTTCCCCCTACGCTGTTGCCAAAGGCAGCGTGTTGGTTGGACCAAGATAGGGTCGGGGGATGGGAGAAAGTGGTTGCATCACATGGATCGGTCCGAAAAGCCTTGTGCGGATTCGTGGCAGCTCGCCATTTTGCACCGTACGAGCCGAGTTGTCAGCTCCGGACTGAGCATCGACGAGATGCTGCGGGAGCTGATCGCCATTACTATCGAAGTCACCGCCAGTGACGCATGTCTGGTCTATCTTCCGGACCACGACACGCACGACATCGTGCTGCGCGCTTCGCAGTTGCCCCACGACGCCGAGATTGGCCAGGTCAGACTCCGCATGGGCGAAGGCGTGACCGGCTGGGTGGCGGAGCATAAGTCCGTCGTCGCCCTTTCCAGCAAGGCATTTGCCGACCCTCGTTTCAAGACCTTCTCCGCACTGGTCGAAGACACGTACGAAGCTCTGCTCTCGGTTCCTCTTGTTTCGGGTGGTGAAGTGATTGGAGTCCTTAATGTTCACCATCGCGATCAGCACGTGCACACGCCCGACGAGATCGCGCTCCTGAGTTTCGTGGGAGAACAGATGGGCGTCGCTTTGACCCACTCGCATTTGTCGGACGCCTGTGTGCGGCTTCAGGAAGAAGCCAGCCAGATTCGACAGCAGCTCGAAGATCGCAAACTGCTGGAACGCGCCAAAGGTTTCTTGCAGCAGAAGTTCGCGCTGACGGAGCCTGAAGCATATCGGCGAATGCGCGATGAGAGTCGGCGCTCGCGCCGTCCCATCCGAGATATTGTTCGGGCGATCCTCTTGGTCGAGAGCCTGGCTCAAGAGCGCCCAGCCCTTCTGACTCCTGAGGTTAAAGATCTCGACTGAGTCGAGTCTTTGGGCGTGAAACAGCGGAGGGCTCTCGACGCTCCTCTTCACTTCAGAGCTGCTTTTCCGCCTGCTGGACCAGATGCGGATGCGGCACTTGCCCCTCCGAGATCAAGCGAACCATATCAATCAAATGCTCCGCGGCCATTATGCGTACTATGGCATTAGCGGGAATATCCGCGCATTGCAGCGAGTCCATGGTACGGTGAAGCGCTATTGGCGCATCATGCTTACCAGCCGGAGTTGGAGAGGGCGCGTTTCTTGGACGCACTTCCGGTGCATCCTCGACAGGTTTCCGCTACTGCGACCAAAGCTGTATCTCCCGGAAACAGAGCCATGCCAAATCGGATTGAGGGACCGGGAGGCTAAAGCCACTGCGCCTGTTCTCGACTCCACACAAGCAGAGTTACTTGAGCCTAGACTTCCGGGGACACGGGGTGCTGTTCAAGCACGTGTCTCTCAGACCCTCGGATAAGCCAAATAGCGCTGAAACATTTACGCCAAATAATCTGAAAACAACACCTTTGAGGTCGGCGTAAGCGGTGAAGTCGCCGAGCGGCTTGCCGAGATCGAGCGTGCCACGCTGGACGAGGCGCATGACGACGGTCGCGAAAGCGGACTTGGTGAGCGAGGGGGCGGTCGTTACGGAGTCAGGCGTGAGCGGCAGATTACTCTCGACTTCGCGCAGGCCATAGGCCTTGAGGTAGACGACCTTGGTGCGATGAAAGAGCACGACGCCAGCGCCGGTGACATGCGCGGCCTGGATCAGGCCGTTCACTGTCGAATCGATCTGCGCTGGCGTAAGGTTGCTCCCGTCAGGGCGAGTCTTGCGGGTTGCTGCGCGGCTACCGAAGTGACGAACAGCAACAGAGAGAGAGCTGGGACATACAAGGCTCGATGCAAGCGGAGATCTCCTTGAAGGCTGCAACGTTAAACTTGGGAAAAAGTTTCGTGTGCGCTCAATGTCGTGTAAGGAGCAAAGGCTGCCTAGGCTAGCCGTCATCTTACGCTGATTGGGGAAGCCGCTGGATTGACAGCGGGGCTCGTGCTGGCCTCGCTCGATTGTTGTCGTAGCAGTGCCATAGCACTCACCGTAGCCAAAACGTGTAATTGATTACAGCAGTCTGGTTAGACCGACGATTTGTATTTGCTGATAAACGCCGCCAAATTGTCTGGATACTATAGAAACGCCGCTGCCATTCTCTCGGGTCTCGCTGTAACTAAAGCTGATCCCGATGGTGCTCTAAGACGATACGCACTAGTTGGCTGCGCGTACGGACGCCCGTCTTGGAGAAGAGTTGCTGAAGTGTAGCCTTGACCGAGCTCTCCGACACTCCGATTCGGGCCGCAATCTCTTTATTCGTAAGCCCCTCAAACACGGAGGAGAGCACCTCCTGTTCTCGTTCAGTGAATGGCCGGGTTCGATTGTCGTGTGGGGTTACGGCGTCAGTTCTGAGAGCGGTTTGCAATTGTTCCTGGTCCAGCCACACCTTGCCAGCCATCACGTCTCGGATGGCTTGTGCCAGCAATGCGGCGGAATCGTGCTTTCGAAACACTCCGGAAATCTCCGAGCGGATCAGCTCCGCAGCCACGCCTGCCTCCACCCCTGCCGTCACAACGAGAACCTTTCCGTGGAATCCCTGTTCCTTTGCCAACCGGAGAAACTGCCGGCCATCGCTCTCGCCCAGATCGAAATCAAGAAGCACGACGTCGACTGCCTTACGGGGCAGAATCTGCAGAGCCTCCGCAACGGTGCCACAGTGCGCGACAACCTCAAACCCGGGCTCCGCGGCGAGGAGCCGACTTGCACTCTCTCGAAACAAAGTGTGATCGTCTAACAACAGAATGTGTACCGCGCTCGCCGTTGTTTCAGGCATCTACTGCCTCCTCTTCTAGGGTGCGCAAAGGCAACACAACAGCGAAGCAGCAGCCTTCCGATGTCGGCTCGTAGCTAAGTTCTCCACCAAAGCTGCGCATGATCGCGCGGGAAACGTACAGCCCAAGACCGCTTGACTCGGCGCCACGCTGAAACGGCCGAAAGAGGTGTTCTGGTGAGGCGATGCCCGTTCCCGTGTCCTCGAATCGAATTGTGACCGTACCTTCCTCCTTTCGGGCCGCAATTCGCAGTTGCTTCACCCCGGTAGACGCCATCGCGCGGCGACTATTCTTTGCCAAATTTAAGAAAACCTGAATGAGCCCGTACCGGTCAGCCCAAACCAAGGGCAATGACTCCTGAACATCCCAGTGCATCTCGATCTTTGATTCGTGATAGGCGGTTTCGATCAGTATCCGGAATTCGTCCAGCACGGACGTAAGCTCAACGACTTCACCATTCTGAGCTGTAGTGGAACCCAATTCCAATGCCGACACTCGTTCCAGGCTCTGGATCAAGTTCCCCAAGGCGTTAAAGTCCTCGTTCGACTCAAGCTCCTTAACTCGGGAGAGGTTCTTATGCACGACAAGCACCGCGCCGCAAAGGTTGCGAATTTCGTGGGCCACAGCGCTCATCAGAATCCGAGTATTTTTCAATAGATAGTCTAGGCTGAGATCCTCGCGATTTCGCAGATCCTCAGAAAGATCGACGATGATGGCCGCCAACCGCGGGCCCGATAGCGTGCCGTAGGTCGAAAACCAGACACCGGCCAGAAAGACTTCTCCATCGCTCCTTTTCCCTGTGCACTGCAAGGTCGTCCGAAATACTTGCGACTGTTGGGTCTTGAGAACCGTTTGCAAAGCTGGGAGATAAGAATCGATTTCCTGGCCTCGCAAGGGCTTCCCTCCAGAAGCAAGCAAGTGTTGAGCTGCTTCATTTGCCAATAAAACGTTGCCGCCGGAGTCAATGGTGACAATCGCAGCGGGACTGCTCTCAACGAGGGAACGCAACTGCTCCTCGGCATCCTCGCGTAGCTTGATCTGGCCTTCGAGTTCTTCGACGTGCATCATTGTAATTCGGCGATTGCGGATCAGCTCCGAAATAAAAAGTCCCGTACCGACAAATCCTGCTGAGCTAAACAGCAGGCGGACCACAGCTTCATTTTCTGGCAAATTGCTGAATGCCTCCTGAAGAACGGCACAAACGAGTGCCACCACTAAGATCTGACTCCTGGATAGGAACCCACCGAGAATCATGATGGGAAACAAGTAAAGGAATCCCAAAGAGATGTAGGGCTTCGTCGCCCAGTCAACCGCGGCGACCGCAGCGATCAAGAAACCAGCCGCAACGATCAGTCTAGTACGTTTGGCCGGTGCGTAGATGGACAGGAGGTTTTTCGCCGGCGGCGCGCAGATGGGCGGTGGCTTTTTCATGGCTACTCCAATGGTGCGCTATCTTCGCGTGCCAGGAAACTGCCTTGTCGAGAACCGGCCAAAAGATAGGCCCGAGGCCCACCGAAAGATAGTGGCACGGAGCAGGTCGAGAATCTCGGTCGCATTCGACATCCGACACTCTGCACGAAAGCCCAATGAATTTCCTGGTCGGGAACTAGCCAAAAGATAGGCTAGTTGGGCCACCGAAAGATAGGAGCGAAGCCTCAAAGATAGGATTCCGCCCCCGGCACAGCTGCTTGCACAATGCTGACAGCCGCATTCATTACAGCTACAGCATGTTTGCGCCCCGAGACGGCTCGAGTCGCACAATCGACTTCGCAGGGAACAGGGCCCCTACCCCGAAGAAGTTCGGGCCGCCGGGGCGTCGCACCCACGCTCTGGTCTTGTGCGGAATCACGCGAAGCGGTCTGGAATGGAAGTATGAGAGTGTGGCTTTCCCCGTCGCTTCCGATCTACTCGTAAGGCTGCTGAAAAAACTACATGATCTTTCACGATCCAACATGCTCGGTGGTGCCAGGGATATTCCTGATTGCGAGCCGGCCACGGTGGCGATGGGTCCCACGATGGGTTTACACGCCGTGAGTACTGGCCTGGAGGTGTTCACCGGAAAACATGCGTCCCGACCAACTGCAAGATGTTGTTTGCGGTATCAAACCCGGAGATCGAGTGGCTTCGAACGCTCTGCTACTGCAAAACACATTGGAACAATGAATGGGAGCAATAAGTGATTCGCCGAGTCGTTGACTTTGCGCTGGATAACCGCCTGCTCGTCTTGGCTTTTGCCCTGCTGCTGTTTGCCGGCGGCATCGTCGCTTTCCGTGACCTGCCGATTGAGGCCTATCCCGACGTAGCCGACAACTACGTTGAGATCGTTACGCAATGGCCGGGAATTTCGGCAGAACAAATCGAACAGCAAGTCACGATTCCACTCGAAATCGTCATGAACGGCATTCCGCATGTCGTGCACCTGCGTTCGTTTTCCCTTTTCGGACTCTCTGACCTGAAGCTGGTCTTCGACGACGAATCGGACAACGACTGGAACCGAGAACGGGTTCTGGAGCGGCTGAGCCAAGTCACTATGCCTCCGAACGTATCGCCCCAGATGCAAACGGACTGGAGCCCGGTCGGCCAGATCTATTTCTTCACCCTGCACAGCACCAATCCGGCGTATGACCCGATGGAGCTGAAATCCATTGAAGACTGGGTCGTCGAGAAGAATTTCAAGTCTGTGGAAAACATTGTCGACGTGGCCAGTTTCGGCGGTCCCACCCGCGAGTACCAGGTTCGCCTGGACCCCGACAAACTCGTCGCCTATGGCCTGAGCTTGGCCCAGGTGGAGCAGCAACTCACGAACAACAACGTCAATGCCGGGGGAAGCTTCATACAAGAAGGTTTGCAGCAGATCAACGTGCGCTCCATCGGATTGGTCGACCGTGCCCAGGATATTGAGCAGACGGTCATCATGACCAAGAATGGCACGCCTTTGCGAGTGAAAGATATTGCGGTCGTTTCACAAGGTGCCAAGATTCGGCTCGGTCAGTTTGCCAGAGCAATTCACCGCGAGGACGGAAGGATCATCGATAACGACGATGTCGTGTCAGGCATCGTGCTATTACGGAAAGGCGCGGCGGCGGATGCGGCGCTGCGGGGTATCAACAACAAAGTGAAGGAACTGAACGATCATATTTTGCCTCCAGGCGTGAAGGTTGTGCCCTTCATCGATCGCAGCGATCTGGTTCGTTTCACCACTCACACCGTGCTTCACAACCTCCTAGAAGGCATGATCCTGGTCTCGATCATCCTTCTTATATTCCTCGGCAATGTGCGGGGCGCGATCATTGTCGCCTTAACCATCCCATTTTCATTATTGTTTGCCTCCATCTGTCTGGACTTACGACATATCCCCGCCAACCTTCTGTCGCTCGGAGCGCTTGACTTCGGGATGGTGGTTGACGGTGCAGTGGTGATGGTCGAAAACATCGTACGCCATTTAGGCCACCAGAACGGGGTCCAGACAGCACGCGAACGAATCAGTGAGGCCTCGCACGAAGTGCAGCGTCCCGTGTTTTATGCCATCGCCATCATCATTACCGCTTACTTGCCCATCTTTACGCTGCAACGCGTCGAGGGGCGGCTTTTTCATCCCATGGCCTGGACCGTAGCCTTTGCGCTGCTCGGAGCTTTGTTGTTCTCGATTGTGATTGCACCAGTGCTGGCCAGTTTCGCCTTCCGAAAGGGAGCGAAGGAATGGCGCAATCCGGCCATGGAGTTCTCGATCAAGCACTACCGTACCGCGGTTCGGTGGGCTATTCGCCGGCGCGTGCTCACTGTCAGTGTGGGCGTGCTTGGGCTATTCATCGCGCTTTACCTTGCCCTCAGCGGCGTCATCGGTTCCGAATTTCTACCCCACCTGGATGAAGGTGCGCTCTGGGTTCGTGGTACGTTGGCGCCCAGCACGGGGCCGGACGAGGGGATCCGGGTCTCCAATCAAGCGCGGATCATACTCTGCTCCTTTCCCGAGGTTCCACAATGCACCAGTCAAACGGGACGTCCGGATGACGGCACGGATACAACGAGCTTTTTCAATACCGAGTACTTCGTCGATCTCAAGCCGAAAGAGCAGTGGCGGTCCGTCTTCCACGAAAAGAAAGACGAGTTGATCGCCGCCATGAATCGCGAACTCAACAACATTCCCGGTGTGGTGTGGGGTTTCTCTCAACCCATCGAAGACAATATGGAAGAGGCGGTCAGTGGCGTAAAGGGCGAGCTCGCCACCAAAGTCTACGGCGATGACTTGAAGGTATTGGAAGATAAAAGCGATCAGATCGTCAACATCATGCGGAGTGTCAAGGGAATCGAGGACCTTGGCGTTTTTCACGTGCTCGGACAACCCAACCTCAACGTAACCGTAGATCGCGACGCAGCCGCTCGTTACCAGATCAACACCGCCGATGTGCAGGACGCGATCCAAACTGCCGTCGGAGGGAACGCGCTCACCCAGGTCCTCCAAGGCGAGGCTCGATACGACCTCACGCTGCGCTATCTACAGCGTTACCGCGACACCAAGGAAGCCATCAAGAACGTTCGCCTGTTGTCGCCTTCCGGGGAACGAGTGTCGCTCGCACAGCTCTGCAAGATCGAAGAAAGAGACGGCGGTTCCGAAATTTATCGTGAAGGCAATCAGCGGTATGTTGCCATCAAGTACAGCGTTCGCGGCCGCGATCTCGGTGGCGCAGTAGAAGAGTCGATGAAGAAGGTCAACGACCAGGTTAAACTGCCCCCCGGATATCACATCGACTGGGAGGGGGAATACGAGAGCCAGAAGAGGGCGGATGAGCGGCTGCTCATTGTGCTTCCTATTACGATCCTCTTGATCTTCATCATTCTTTACACGATGTTCAAGTCCTTCAAATGGGCCCTGCTGATCCTGGCGAACGTTGCCATGGCACGCGTCGGTGGTCTGCTGGCCCTTCTGATTACCGGCACCAATTTTAGCGTTTCCTCCGGCGTGGGTTTCCTGGCCTTGTTCGGTGTGTCCGTGCAAACTGGCGTCATCATGCTGGAATACATCAATCAGCTCCGTGCACGGCGGTATTCCATAGAGGACGCCGCCGTTGAAGGCGCCGTGTTGAGGCTGCGGCCGATCATGATGACGATGCTGGTTGCGACGCTGGGACTACTGCCAGCTGCCCTGTCGCACGCGATCGGTTCCGACTCGCAGCGCCCATTTGCAATCGTCATTGTGGGCGGATTGATCGCAGACTTAGTAATGAGCATCTTTCTTCTCCCGACGCTGTACGTGTGGGTGGCGGGCGAAACTGACGTGCTGCCCTCGAACGAAGAAGGGTTCGACGCGGGCGAGCACGTGGATTAGCGCCGGTGGTGGAGGGAACGCAGCGGACGGAAGGACCAAGCCCCAGGTCCTACGCACAGAGGTGAATTCAGACGTTGCCTGGTCCACCAATGCGGCATGCGGCTTTGGGCCTTCGCCCTAATTGTCTCTTCTACGCCTTTACGCAGAGGAACAGACGAACGCTGATTCTATTAACCTAGCTTTTCTTTTGCCGAGAGTGCTGTGATAGCCAGAGCCTGATCGCGCACGCGATCATAGCAACCGCACCTCCGGGAAAGTGACCGAAAGATAGCCTTGGACACTCGAAAGATGGCCGCCCAATCTGGAAGATAGGGTTCCCGATGTCCACATGCCGATTTACACAATAGGGAGTGTCTGCAAACAACTTCGCTGCCTTGGACGGCAGCACTTCCATTTTCGTGGGAGCGCTTCTTCTATCAAGGCGAGCGAATCTTTGAGGCGGTTCTACTTGTGTTGTGGCTTGCGTTCGTAAGGCGACGCTCGCCCTAACGATTCAGTAATCGAGGCAATGGTCATGAACCTGTTAGTGAGCGCCGTCGGCACGGCACTGGGAGTCTTTATTATGATCGCACCCCACCGAGCGGCTGCAATCTGGGGATCAGAGCGACTTGAGAAATTGGCTCCCCCGCACAGGGTCTTGTTTCTTCGGTGGTACCGAGCGTTCGGCATAACACTTTGCCTGGCGGCCGTGCTTTTCGCGCTCGATACTATTGCGTCTCGCTGAAACCATGTCCATCCGTTCATGCGTTCAGGAAAGGAAATGATCGACGCAACGACGGTTCAGCAGCTGCTGGCAGATTGAGAGGATTAGAGGATTGAGATACATTTGCATGCTCTCCCTAGTGCTTGAGCCACAGTCTAGTAATTATTTCGTTTATGACCGACGCAACACTGGCGGCCCCATTTGCGCCAGGTGCCCCCCCATATGTTCCACTCCCACTATTTCCATCAACGGCAGGCTGGGCAGAAAACAGCAGATGCGCTCCAGACCACGCATTTCCTTCGCCAGACAGGTGCAAAGCTGTTGACTATCACGTCGAACATTTGTCATGTCCACGGTCGTCTTAGTGGCCAAGATGCTGAGCAGCGTACCCAGGACGTTTGTATCGAAAGTGGCCGCATAGCTCTCTGCCGTCTGGTCTGTTACGAGACCGGGCGATCCTTCCGTCCCAGCATTATTGACTGCGATATCCAAGCGTCCGAAACGCTTGATTGTTTGATCCACGAGGTTGCGCACATCCTCATCCTGGCGGACATCAGAACGAACAAAAATAGCCTCTGCTCCAAGCCCTTGTAGCACGGCAACTAACTCTTGTCCTTGTTTTTCTCGACGCCCAGACACCACAACGCGTGCCTCTTCTTGCGCAAAGATTATCGCGGCGGCGCGGCCGATGCCGGTCAGCGCACCAGTAATCAGAACAACCGGGGTACTCATCTCAGTTCTCCTTGAAGTCAATTTGTCTCTTACTAGCTCTCTTGCGATCCAGGGCGTTAGGGATGGCGAACTGCACCAGTCGGACGCTCTACGCCTGGCAGCTGCCGGTAGGTCTGTTCGATGTTGCGCCGTCCGCTTTCTATTGGCGGAGCGCCGGGATGACCGAACCGAACTTCATTAGAGAAGCACTTCGGGTCCAAGCGTGTAATTCTTGTTGCGAACCGCGAGGGCGACTTTTCCCTTCACAGGGGAAGAAAGCCCGTCATAACGATCACCGGCAGATCACGATTACGATTTCAGCCAACCGTTGAATGACTCCGTGAGCTACCCCATAGTCCGTCAAAGAGTGGGAGGACGTCTATTATATGTTCGTTTAGACTGATTACTGGCCACTGTGGGTCGGTCCTGTATCGCCACCGGCCGAACGAGAACAGGCCATCGAACCGTGAGTTTAGATATTGTTGTTTGGCGAAAAGGTCTGTAATGGCGCCCATTGACGACCGACCGAAGTCTCGCGGCGAGTCCCCGACAGAGATGCCCCGCCCTGTTCGACTGGCGGGCTACACGCTGGGCCGCCGCGCTCACATTTGCGCTTTTTTCAATAGGCCAGATGAGCAATACGAAGTCTTGATTCCCTTCGTCAAAGATGGCTTAGATGCTTAGATTTGGGAGAGAAGGCTGTCCACACGGTCGATCCTAAACGCCGCAACGAGCACATCGAGTGACTGGCCGCGGCGGGCATCGATATTGAGGCCGCGCACCGAAATGGCCAGTTCGAGTTGCGGGACTGGGACAACACCCATCTGCGCGATGGCCGATTCGATCAGTCCAATACGCTGGGTCTGTTCCAACAGGTCGTCAAGCGAGCAAAGCAAAATGGCTTTCCTCTGATCCGCTTTATCACTCATATGGAATGGGCCCTTGAAGTCGAAATGGATGTGAATGATTTGTTGGCGTACGAAGCAAGGGCAAACGATATTTGGATTCGCCCAGCGGCCCGGTTAACCCTGTCATCTGCACGTACGACCTGAGCCGGTTTTCAGGAGACCTCGTGGCAGACGTAATGCGAACTCACCCCATGGTGATCATCCGAGGAATCCTTCAGGAGAACCCATTCTTCGTTGATCCCGAGGAGTTATTGGGAGAGCTGCGCCAAAAGTCGCCTTCTCGGTTGAAGAGAGTGGGGTAAGTATTTGCATTCCGCTGACGTAAACACGGATGGGACAGTTGACGAGGTCCGCAACCTGAAGGCGTGTGTTAACGACCTGGTTGGAATCCTCTCACTGCCGGCGATGTGGAGTGGAAGTGAACCGCACCGGATCGTCATAATGCTGCTTGACCTAGTCCTCCGTACTCTTCGCCTTGACTTTGTGTATGCATGCTTGAAGCTTACGGCCGGCGCGCCGGTAGAGGCGATTCGGTTCGCTGATTCGGTTCGTTCTGGCGCGAACGAAGATGCTCTCCGTCGGGCGCTCGGCCAGTGGTTGACCAATGATCCATATGCGCGAACTTCAGTACTTCCGTGGCCCGGCGAAGACACTGGATTCTCGGTCGCGGCATTTCGCCTGGGGACCAGTAACCAAATTGGCGAGTTCGTCGCAGGCAACCGCCGCCCGGGCTTTCCGAGCAAGACAGAGCGGCTTGTCCTTAATGTCGCGGCGAACCAGGCAGCGATCGGACTGGAAGAAGCCAGACTCCGGGCGGAACAACGGCGAATAGCCAAAGACCTGGACCTCACAGTTGCTCAACAGTCGAAAGCTCTCGTAAGCGTAAACGAGGAGCTCAAGAATGAAAACGCGCAGCGCAGAGTCGCGGAGAAGGCACTAAGCCTTGCGGAGGCTCGACTCGCCCATGCGGCCCAAGTTGCTGCCGAGGCGGAGCGGGCGAAGCAATTTGGATTGGCTGAATTGCAAAAACGCTATACTCGGTTAACCCCTCGCGAGCGTCAGGTCCTGCCATTTGTCGTTGCTGGCAAGCTGAGCAAACAGACTGCCGCTGAACTCGGCACCAGCGAAATTACCATCCGTGTTCATCGCGGGCAGATCGTGCGAAAGATGCAGGCGCAATCGTTGGCAGATCTGATCAGAATGGCTGACAATCTCGGAGTTAAGTAAACATCCTCGGTTTTCGAACGACCAAAGACCCGAATGCAACCGTCACGAGGAAATACTTCCACCACATGCGCCTTCGCGCTCCCAATCCCGTGACCCGAGACTGCGGGAACGATTGCTCCTGAGCGCAAGCGCCTTTCGGTGGTAGATCCCCCTGTCGTTTGAAACGGAGTGAACGATGCAGGATCACTCCCGCATTGGCGGGAGTCACGCGCCGTGCCGCCACTGTTGCATCAGGGCTGTGAGAGGAGTTCTTCGATCATTGTTGTTTCTCCGCAATTGGGCTCTTCCTCACGGGAGTGGAACGTATGTGGGGGCGCCGGGCGCAAATGGAGCCGCCGGTGTTGAGTCGGTCATGAACTATTCGATGAACTGCCGGCTGGGCAGAAAGCAGCCAGATAACTGCAGCCCAAGCACTTCCCGCGCAAGACGCCGCCAAAGCTGTTGACTGAACGGTTGGTCGATCGCTGCCACGTCGAACATCAGTGAAGTCCGCGGTCGTCCAAGTGGGCAGGATGTCGTATGCCGCCCCCACATACATTCCACTCCCCGCATAAAGCAAAATTCCGAAAATTCTCATGCCTGTAAGTGTTTTAGAATCAGCAACACGAGAGCCGCCTGAAACACCCCGGACATCTAAAAGCCGTGGATTAGTACCCGGAATTCGGCTTTGCTCCAATCAACTTCCGTTGTGCTCGTCACTCGAACACAATCGTCGAGGTCGCCCGGTCACCCAGTCACCCTTCCGTTCTTGCTTGTTGGTGTTAACTGTGGTTAACTACACAGAATAATCGTAGGTTAATAGTTCCAATTAGGGCACCTTGCCGCTTTTGACTGAATGGGTGGGGAAATCATGATGCGGGCAGCTCACTTCGCTCTTCTTATGCTGAGCGTGGCGTGCCTTCTTCCGGCGGAAGCGCTGGCACAAGGCGAAACCACCAGTGCGATCGTTGGCGAAGTAAAGGACGCAAGTAACGCCGTTGTGCCGGGCGCCACCGTAACGATCACCAATCACGAAATCGGTCTGAAACGTAAAGCCAGGACCGATGACGCAGGCCGGTTCAACTTTCCCCAGTTAAAACCGGGTACCTATTCCGTCAGAGTGGAAGCGCGAGGCTTCGACCCGCGGCAAAATGACAACGTGATTTCGAGCCTGGGTCAGAAGCAGGCCGTGGATTTCACGCTTAAGGTGGCCCGATCCGATGAGGTGGTTGAGGTCAGCAGCGAGGCTCCACTCATCGACCTGGAAAACGCAAACACATCCACGACCCTCAGTACACCGGCACTGGAGGATCTGCCGAATCCGGGCGGCGACCTGACCTACCCTCTGCAGTTTGCGCCTGGAGCCCTGATCAATACGGCCGGCAGCAGTAACGATTTTGTCGGCGGCAGCAACGGCTATGGCAACGTGGAATTTAATGGACTCCCCGCCCTGTCCAATGGCTACATCGTGGACGGGCTGGAGACGAACGACCCGCTCACCAATCTCAATAGCGGCCTTTCCACCAACCTTGTTTTGGGGCTGAATTCGATCTCGGAAGTAACCGTCAACACGCTTTCCTATTCCGTGGATCAGGGGCGGTATGGAGCTTCCCAAGTCGACTACGTCACTAAGTCTGGCACGAACCAGTTTCACGGGAATCTTTACGAACTGTGGAATGGTTCGCTACTGAATGCGGCAGACTACTTCACCAATGCGACGCCAGGCAACCACAAGCCGAGGGCGACCGTAAATCACTTTGGGGGTAGCGTGGGTGGACCGATTGCGAGCAATAAGCTGTTTTTCTTTTTCGACAGCGAATGGGTGCGGATCGCACTGCCCATCGTCACACCCACGATTGTTCCCAGTGCAGCATTCCAACTATACGTGCTGCAGCAACTTCCTTCTGCCTCAGTCCCGTTCTATCAACAGATGTTTTCCCTGTATGAAAACACCAGCGGCACACCAACCCCGATACTTGGATGCCCGCTCGGCGCCGCCGGAGAGGGTTGTGCGAACCGGCGGAGCGTCTCACATTCCAGCGACGACCACGAACAGGTGCAGACGGTCCGCGTCGACTACAATATCAATCAAAGAGATACGGCTTGGTTTCGCTTTCAGGCGGACACCGGCCTGCAAGCCGCGTGGACGGACCCCATCAACCCGGTGTTCGACGCGCTTTCGCCGCAACCTCTCTACTCGCTTGCCGCGGGATTCACCCACGTCTTCTCGCAGAGCCTGGTGAACTACTTCAATCCTGCGTTCTCCTGGTACGAGAGCCTGTTCGGGCCAAGAAATCTGCAGCAGACACTTTCGGCGTTTCCCATTGTGTTACAGGGCACTGGCGCGAATGCCTTCACGCCAATCGGAGGGCTGGACAACACCTGGATTCAGGGCCGGCGCGCATCGCGGTTTTTCCTCAACGACAATCTCGCATGGAGCCATGGCGCTCACGAACTGCGATTTGGAACCAATACCCGTATCTTCCGCTTGAACGATTACGACTTCGGAGAAGGAACAGTTCCCACCGTGACCTACGCGAACTTGCAGCAATTTATCGATGGAGTGGCTAATACCGCGTCGGAGACGTTCCCTTCGAACGCAAATGAGCCTTTCAATTTTCTCAATCTCGATGTCTACGCGCAAGACACTTGGAAAGTTACTCGCAAACTGACCTGGACGTTCGGTCTACGCGACACCTTCAACTCGAATCCGCTGAATCCGCATGATCAAGTCGCCCGCCTTCGCGGCTCTTTCAATTCCATCTCTCATGAAGTCGGTCAACCGCTGAACCAAGTCATTCAGACCCATCTCGGCAATCTGTTCTCGTCCATGCCGGCGGCCATTTTGCAACCGAGAACCGCTATTGCGTGGCAGTTTGAACCGAGATCGGTGCTCCGCTCCGGCTTCGGAATTTTCAGCGACATTCTGCCGGGTACGGTGGCCGACTTGATCGGCACGAATCCTCCCTACGACAAGACGTTCCAGGGAGGAGTTCTTGGCAGTGTGGGCGGCACGGCCATCGCGCTGGGACCGCCTAACAGCGCCGTCGGCGCACTCGTTGCCGCGAATCAGACTTTTACTTTGGGATTTCCCCAAGGTCTGTCTTCTCTTCCGCCACCAGCGATCACAGCCATACCAGACGGCAAACTCCGTGCACCGTACTTCATGGAATGGAGCCTGGGAATGGAACATCAATTCGGAACGACGGCCAGTTTGCAAGCGCAGTACGTCGGCACGCGCGCCGTAAACCAGCCGTACTCAACTCAAGTGAACGGTTACCAGACTGTATGCCAAGGGTGTTTTGCTCCGTTCCCCTACATGCTGCCGACCGATGCACGATTCGGAGCCGTGACGCAGTTCTCCGCCGGCGCAAACAGCCATTACAACGGTCTTCAACTGACTGCGATGAAGCGGCTCGGCCATGGCTTACAAGGACAGGTCAACTACACCTGGAGCCGTTGCATGGATACCGTCTCGAACGGAGGATTCTTGCAGTTTTCCGCGGGAGGAATTCTTTCGCCTCTGCCTGGGGAGCTTGCCCGCGACTACGGTCCTTGCGATTACGACATCCGGCACAATCTGAACGCACAGTACGTGTATCAGTTGCCGGTGAAGGTGCGGAGTCATTCTCTTGGCTATGCGCTCAACGGATGGCAGATTTCTGGAACAGTGTTTTGGCACAGCGGCGTTCCGTTCTCCGTGCTGAGCACGCCCTATTCGGCAAACGGAAACGGCATCGTGCAGGGTAGTGGGCCGCAGTTTGCAAGTGTCGTTCCCGGCGTTCCGCTCTATGAACATCATGCCGTCCCTGGTATAACGCAAGCGGGAACGATCCAGTGGCTCAATCCGGACGCATTTGTATCGACGGTTGACCCGAGCACAGGGCAGTGCTCTGGCGGCGACAGCCCCCAGAATTGCCAATTCGGAACCCTCGGTCGCAATGCCCTGCGCGGTCCCGATTTCCTCTGGAGTGACTTCTACCTGACAAAGTGGTTTTCCTTGACCGAGCATGTAAAACTGCGATTTGAGGGGCAGTTCTTTAATGTCTTCAACCATCCGAATTTTGGCCTCCCCACTATGGTGCAGGCGGGCATTCCAGGAAATCCTCCCACGCAGGCTGGCTTTGGAGCGATCACGTACGCCACTTCTCCGCCGACTGGTTTGCTGGGCGTCGGTTTGGGCGGAGATAGTAGTCCGCGCATGGTCGCCTTTCAGGCGCGGCTGGAGTTCTGAGCATTGTCAAGAAACGCCTGACATGACTTCATCCGATCAGTCGCCGTCGAGATGCAAGTAACCGAGCACATATAGGAGCAGGGTTCCCATCGCTGACGCACTGAGTGCACTGAGTACTGCGAGTATCCAAAAGCCCTGCCAGTTGGTAAATTCTTCTATGACTCTTCTCCTGCCTTTACCGTAAGCCAGGGGGGCACATCCCCGTCGATGGAATTGTGCTCGATGGGCGCTCTTTGTTGACCAGGCTGCCATTACTGGAGAGGCGATGCCGGTGGAGAAGCTTGCCAGTGACGCGGTGTATGCGGGAAGAGATTTGGCGCGCAGAAATTGGGCCGCGATACCAGCTTCGGAAGGATCGTCGAGGCGGTGGAGCGGGCCGAGAAGTCACGCGCTCCGATTCAGAAGACGGCTGATCGCTTAGCTGGGTATCTTGTGTATTTTGCGCTTGGCGGCCGTTCTGACCTTTCTAGTTACTCACAATGTCAGATCGACGATTTCGGTAGTAATCGTCGCTGGGGCCTGTGGCATCGCGGCGGGAACACCCCTGGCCATACTGGGCGCAATCGGTCGCGCCGCACATCACGGAACGATCATCAAAGGCGGCCTCTAACGTGGAAGCTCTGGCCGCAATCGACGCGGTGGTATTGGACAAGACGGGCACGCTGACTTTCGGAACTCCGCAAATTCATGACGTTGTTTCCAGTGACGGTTTTCTTGTGCGTGAGATTATTGCCGCCGCCAGCATTGCTGAGCGAGGTCTGAACATCCCCTGGCGAAGGCAATCGTTGCGCGAGCGTCCGATCTCGGCCTCCCGCTCATTGAGCCCGACAGGTTCACGTACACGCCCGGAAGAGGCGTCAGGGTGAGTTGTGGAGGCGAGGAGATCGTTGTTGGCAGTCGGGCACTCCTGATGGAGCATGGCATTCAGAGAATTCTTCCTGTCGACGGCGAGAGTGCCGATGGCACTTCTTCGGAAGTCTACGTTGCGAGGGGTGGGCAAGTTCTTGGCAGCATCCGAATTGCGGATGTGTTGCGGCCGGAAGCGAAGAATGCAGTTAACGCGATGAGGCAAATGGGTTTGAAAACTGTTCTGTCGAGCAGGGATACACAAGCTGCGACTTTATCAGTGGGCCGCGACCTCGGCGTGGGCGAGGCGGTTGGAGAACTTCTGCCGAACCAGAAGGCAACGTGGGTCGGCGAGTTGCGGCGCATGGGATGCACGGGTGCCATGGTGGAAGACGGTATCAACGACGCTCCTGCCCTGGTGGCGGCCAATGTTGGCATCGCCATGGGTTCCGGAACTGACGTGGCCAGGGAAAGCGCGGATGTCATCTTGATCGGAAGCGACCTCTCAAAGTTTGTTGAAACATTACGAGTGGCGCGACGTTGCCGCGGGATCATCATGCAGAACTTTGTGGGCACGTTGGTTGTGGACAGGGTGGGAGTAGGAATGGCGGCCTCCGGTTTTCTCAATCCGCTCCTGGCCGCCTTTATTCATGTGACTTCAGAGCTAGCATTCATCGTCCTCAAACATGTCCTTGTGTAGCCTTGATCTTTCCCACAGGCGAGACGCGACGCCAAGGAAAGAGGTTGTCTGAATGCTGGGCACTACATCAAAAATCGGTTCCTTATTACACCGGTCAGGCCTGAAGCAGACGATGCAAAGACGCAAAGACGGAAAGCAATTCGTTGTCTTCTGTTCGGCTGCTAAACAATCCCCGTGTACACGTCAATTGTGCCTTTGAACAAGGTTCCTCGTTTCGGGAAAACACTGCCGCCAAAGTAGGACTATAAAAGTACTCGCACCATCGGGATAGAAGTAATGCAGTTGTACGCCCGAAGAGAAGGACGATGGCTGGCGGGTGCAACTGCAACCGGAGAGCTACATGAACCGTGAGACAGCGGCGAGTACGATATCTGTAGCAATCTTCACGCACGTTTGCCGACAAACTCACATTGCAACGAAGAAATCTGTTTGAGTTCTTCATCCAAAATTGGCTCTTGTTTCTTGAACACTTCGTAGGCGTGAAGTATTAAGGTGTTCAGGTTCGACGGTGACGGGTCTTTCTTATAGCGCAGCTTGCTATTAAACAAGAGCAAGTTAATCGCTATGTTCGTGGACTTCAGTTCCTTGGCGCCGGTGACAAGGTCTGCCCAGACCGAACTTGTGATTGCCGGTAGCATGGTATCATCCATTGCCGTACACTCGAGCAGATCGTTTTGCCATTACATCTCGAATCACTAAGCGCACGGCAGTCTGATTCAGGAGTTGGTGTGCGATCTCTCCAAATGTGACGGGGCCGATGAGTCCGGTTTGTTTACCCTCCAAGTCCCCATAGAGATAATTGAGGATGCACCCGCAAGAGAAGACCTCTGTACCGCGATGCCGATAGATTGCGGACTTGAACGCGGTCACGTAGTCCAGCACAGGCTGGGCCACTCGGTACTCCACGCCGGGAAAGACCGGAGCATAGAATTTGACGGCATCCGTGTCCGCGTCGACACTCTGCAAACTCACATTGATCAAACTGCCGTTGTAGTCGGCGGTCAACGGAAGCCGGCAGTCGTGTTTGATCTCGGTGAGATAACGCGCGAAGCTTATGAGTTTTCCTTTGATCAGACATTCCTGAGCGCTGAAGCCCGAGGAGGGAAAAGAGAAGCAGTCACCGGACCCGGGCTTGAACACATTCACGATCTCCAGTTCCGCGAATTTGCCTTGGGGCAAGGCCACGTGCATCACGACTGCACGCTCAGCGGAAATAGTACCCGACATTCCGCTGAAAACCTTGGGAAATTCCTTCCCGATGCGAGAGAGGTGCACACCAGCGACCCAACCTACCACCGGTCTTTCGAAGATCCCCTCATAAGTTGGCGCATCCTGCGCGTATGTAAGATGAGCGGGACTGCCCCCGGGAATGATTATAAAGGTTAATGCATTCGAAAGTGCGTCTTTGCAGAGCGAAGGCAAGTCCTGAGCCGCATATTCTGTCACCCGAACTTCGATGGCGTCTGCTGGTACCTCAGTGACGAAAATCTCTGAGTCCGAGCAGACACCGCCTCGCTGGGCCATGAAATACGTGGTCGTGCCTCCGATCCAATTACCTTTGGGAAGTTGTCGTAGTGCCTGCTCACTTCCGGCCAATAGGAGATGCGCGCCGGAGGCTATCTTGTCGCGGACCTCGGTAATGGAGTGCAGCATGTCGTTCTCGATTTCTCTTTACACCTCATCGGCAAAGAGTCCGGGCCAGTCCAGCGCAGCGATCTTACGCCTACTCTATCGGACAGCGAGCGGAACTTTAGTAGTCGTCGATGCGCGTTCAAGCCAATACCTCATGGCGCCGATGATGAGTTGCCGGCGGTACTCCGTCCCCGGGCAGTGAACTTCACTAGGCCGTGACGTGAAGAAAGAGGAGACTCTCGGAAGAACGCGCCTCGTTGCACGAAGTGTATTTGGAGCTCACAGCAGGAAATAAGCAAGAAAATAAGGAGAGAACCGAAATGGTCCCACCAAAAACGGACCCGAAATGGGAAAAGCTGGTCACCGATCCGGCGAGTGTGAAGGTCAACGGTCTGGTTACGAAGATGTTGATGACCCGGTTGTCGCTGATGAACTTGAAAACAAATGCGTCGAGGAAACAAGAGGCGATCACTGCGGCCTATGACTTCTTCGTCAAAAACGAAAACGCGGTGAAAGACGATATCAAACTGATCTTCGGCTGAGGAGAAAAAGCCTGCTATGAAATCAACAGCTACTGTGAAATCAATGTCTGCTGAGAAATCGATGATGACGGTCGGCGAGGCATCGGCACTCATCAAGAACGGAGCCAAACTGTTTGTGGCCGGCGACGAAAGTCTGCTCACCAGTCTTCCCCGCGGGGAGTGGATCGGGGGAACGATTCCGTATTTCATGACTGAAGGTGGGGGACTGTGCACGCACGACAAAGTGCAAGTGGTGGTGCTCCCGGATTTTGTGACGGCGCCGGCGGTGAAGCTGTACGAGACGAGCGCAATGTCCCGCATTCCGGCCGACTACAAAGAGAATGGGTTTAGCTACATCGTGGTTCCGGCGTTCTCACAAGCGCATCAGGTCTTTGCCCAGGATTGTTCCACTTGGCCGGGCGTTTTTGACCGTCCGCTGGTGGGCTGGATCGCTGGCATCGACCTAAAGGACCTGGGCAAAGTGACACCCAAGGTGGTCAACGGAAAAACCGGCGAAGTCTCGGCTACGAAAGCGGCGGTGATGCACCTGGATCTGCCGGCGGACCGCTATGCAAGGGCCAACATCATCAACCTGTTTCGCCAAGGGGGCGGCGATACGATCACGTTTCCTTCGGCCGGCTTTGAAGTGACCGACTGTTTCGTCAACGGAAAGAAGCAGTGTTTTGCGACGTATGTCGGGGCCAAGAAAATCAACATTCAACTGCCTCTGGTAGCGAGTTACATGGGCGCGATGATTAATGTGAGTTTCCAGGCGGTGGATGCGAAGTCCGGGAAGGTTGCTTTGTACGCTCCGGTGTTTCCGGGCGTGGAGTACAAGGTTGCGGACCCGGTGGGGAACTACGAAACGGAATTTCGCCACGAGCTGGAAAAACACGATGTCACACCCCTGTTCACGTGCAACTGCATCTTGAACTACCTGTACGCGAACCTGGAGGGCAAGAAGACAGGGCATATTGTGGGACCGATGACGTTCGGCGAAATTGCTTACATGCTGTTGAATCAGACGTTGGTGTATCTCACCTTCGAAAACAAATGAAGTGGCAATTGGGAGGCACGGTGCACTACGGCGCTACGTGACGAGTGAAAGGGTTCCGTCGCGGACGCCGATTGGTGCCGATTGCCGCTATGGCAAACAATTTCGTGACTTTTTCATTGGAGTAAAGAGCTCGGCGGTGGCATCGCTTGTCGGCTTTGCTATGGATTCGCAATTCCTCCAGAGAGATTCTTGTCGAACCGTTACCAACCATGTCTCATGCGAGGCCATGCAAAGTTGTGGGTAGCGTAAGCTCGATGGATGAAATGGACAATATAAGGTGGTAGTTGAGGTGGTTGCCGGTAAACCCATATCGCAGGCGCGCAGCTTCTCCACGCTTTTCACCAACAAGAACCCCACCACGCGGGAATTGCGGTATCTCACAGCCAAGATGGCTGCGTTGTAGCCGTTTGGAAAGGTGGCTGATTTCCTCGGCGAGCTTTTGCCCTTGTCTTGCCAAACGAACGCCAGCTCAGTGCGTAACCGCACGATGAAGGTGGGCAGACGGCGGCAGAAGTCGGCGGAAGTGCTCGCTTCCTCGTCGTCGAACGAGCCCGCGAAAGAGTTGGTCGTCGGCTTGGATGGCGGGTGTGTCAGAAATCGACACCAGCGGCCGGAACGAAACTTCGAGGTCGTGGCGGGCAAAGCGCTCCATGGCGAGGGGAATACTACCCGTTTTGCTTTCGTGCGCAATGGAGGTTCCGAGGCAGTGAGCGCGGTCGATCTTGCCATGCGGCAGTGCGGCGTGACCGACACCACGTCGCCACAGTTCTTACCGATGGCGATGCCGGTTTGCGAGGCATTCACCAGCAGGTAGCGCCGGAGGCGGAGCACGTGCTGGATTGCTTCCACATTGCGATGAGATTTACGAATCTTCAGCAGCTCGCGAAAGGTGTCAACGCTCTCACGGACGGCGGGGTTCGCAGCCATGCCCTGGATGAGCTCGACCACGCGAAGTGGCGTTTCTGGAATGGGCAAACCGAACGGGGACTGGTGGGACTGGTGCACCTGCGGCAATGGGCAGGTGCCCACTGTTTCGACCACATTCCCTGCTTAAAGAAGTTGGAGAACGCACTTTCGGAAATGGTTCGCTACCTGGAGTTGAACGCATATTCTATGCCCAATTATGGAAAGCGGTACCGTGCGGGCGAGCGGATTTCAACCAGCTTCGTCGAGTCAGCCGTCAACGAGATTGTGGCCAAACGAATGGTGAAGAAGCAACGGATGAGATGGAACCGGCACACCGTCCAGAGTGTCCTCGATGTTCGCGTTCATGTGCTGAAATGGCACCTTGGAAAATGCATTTCGACATTGGCACAAGGGGTTTCGGCCAATCGCGGAACCGCTTCAGGTCGTGGCCGCAGCCGCAGCCTGATCACCCCACACTTTGCATGCTCTCATGACATGCCGGAATGCGCAGCAAGCCACGGTGCTTGCTCGGCCTTTTCCTTGCCCGACCGAACCCGCTCAACGCTCCTTCCGGTGATGAATTTCTGGTGATTACTGGAAAGTGGCGAGCGCTCCATTTCTCAAACCCTCCACCATGATCGTGGCGGAATGCGCGCTTCCTACGAAACGGTTCATCCAGTTCTCATTGCTTGGCAAGCTGCGGGTCGACCTCTTCGGTGAACAATGTATCCATGCAGCGCAAGTGTGGCAGGGCCGCCGTCGAATGCCGTCGATCGGCAATCATCTCGGCGACGATCGAAACGGCAATTTCCTCCGGTGTTGTCGCGCCGATGTCCAGTCCAATGGGCGCATGGGCACACTTGAGTTTCTCGAGGGAAGCGCCTTGTTTCTGCAGTTCCTCGCAGACGGTCAGCACTTTGCGTCTCGAGCCGATCATCCCGATATAGTGCGCCGGCGTTTTGATCGCCCAGCCGAGCACGCGCATGTCATGGCGATGTCCGCGTGTGACGATAACGATGAACGCGGACTCGGTCGGGGTCAGCTGCGCCATGACACGGTCCATGTCGTCGGCGTGGACTTCGCGCGCCTCTGGAAAGCGCTCTTGATTGGCATAGGTATCACGATCGTCGACCACGATGACTTCGAAACCTGCCAGCCGGGCGATCTTGTAGACGTTCAAGCCCACGTGCCCCGCTCCAAAAATGTAGACAACCGCAGGCGGCAGCACCGGCTCGACGAAGATTTGTAACGTCCCGCCGCAGACCAGACCCGTGTCCTTGTCAGGGGTTTGATCAAGATTGAAGGTCAAAGTTCTTGGTTTTTCCTCTTTCATGACTTCGCGTGCCCCTTGCCAGACTTCGGCTTCCACGCAGCCTCCTCCGATGGTTCCGACGATCGATCCGTCATCTCGCACCAGCATTTTGGCAGCGGCGACCGACGGAATGGATCCCCGCACGTTAATGATCGTGGCCAAAGCGCAACGTCGCCCTTCGCGCCGCAAGCGAGCAATTTCATCATACACATCCATCTGATACCACCTTTCCTTTCCTTGCTATGACGACGCGGAAGACCTCGATCTTTGATAGACGGGAGAGATATTTCGCAATCGCTGTACAACGTCCGGCAGAACCGCAATCAAATACTCGATGTCTCCGGCTGAGTTTTGCTTGCCCAGGCTGAAGCGCAAACTGGCGCGGGCACGCTCGCTGCCGAGCCCCATGGCAACCAGGACGTGCGAAGGTTCGCGCGCACCAGAAGAACAAGCCGCTCCCGCCGAGGCGGCCACCCCTTTCTCATCCAGGGCAACCACCAGCGCCTCCCCTCCGATATAGTCGAGGTAGATGTTCGACGTGTTCGGCACCCTGGGCGCTCTCCCGCCATTGATGCCCACGGCTTCGATTGACTTCAGGACTTCGGATTCAAATCGGTTGCGCCACTCACGAAGGCGGTTGGTCGAACCATCTCGCAACCCTGTGTACGCGATTTCGCAAGCCTTCCCGAGCCCGACGATGCCGGGGACGTTTTCCGTTCCGGCGCGGTGCCCTCGCTCCTGATGGCCGCCGTGGACCAGCGGCTTGAGGGGCGTGCCGCGCCGGAGGAACATTGCACCCGTGCCTTGCGGGGCGTGAATCTTGTGCCCGGAAATCGTAAGGAGGTCGCAACCGACTCGATCGACCGAGATCGGCACCTTGCCCGCCGCTTGCACGGCGTCGGTGTGAAACCAAATGTCCAGTTCGGCCGCGATCTTGCCAATCTCCTCCACCGGTTGCAGTACTCCGGTTTCATTGTTCGCCATCATGATCGAGATCAGTTTGCTGTTTGTTCTTACGGCTCTTCTTACGTCGTCTGGGCCGATGCGGCCCTCTCCATCCACCGCGACTCGGGTGACCTCGCAACCCAGCTTCTCGAGCGCAGCGCAAGTATTCAGAACGGCGCTGTGTTCGGTTGCCGACGTGATGATGTGGTCTCCGGGCTGGACCATCCCGAGGATGGCGAGGTTATCCCCTTCGGTACCGCCGCCGGTGAACACGACCTCGGCGCTGCGACAGCCGAGTAACCGGGCGACCGACTCACGGGCCCGCTTCAGAGCGAGGTGCGCTTCCCGGCCGCGGCGGTAGATCGCCGACGCATTACCAAACTTTTCCATGAAATAGGGCTGCATGGCCTCGAGCACATCGGGCAGCAGTGGTGTAGTCGCGTTGTTATCGAGATAAACGTTATAGAGAGAATCTGCGCCCATAAGGACCAACTTTCAGCGGCAAGCCTTCCCGCCACTTCTTCCGCTTCCGCCGGCCAGGCTCAACCCACCGCCACCGGTTCGAGCGCGGGCAATACCGGAGGCATATCGAACCAGCTGTTCTTGGGCGTGAAGTTCACCAGGACCACGCGATAACCAGAGTCGCCACACTCCAACACATTCAAACAGCCGTACTCTTGTCCTACTCGGAAGAGGTTGGATATGGGAATGCCGAGCGCCTCGCACAAAATCAGGCGATTCACGCCCGCGTGGCCGACGATCAGTACGCCCCCGTCGGCGTGAGCCAGAATCTCTTCCACCGCAGTCAGCACCCGCGTACGACAGTCCTTGAAACTTTCACCGCCCGGGGGTCGATAGTGTTCCAGATCCTCACCACGAGCCCGGAAGGCTCTCGGTTCGCGGGCCGCAATCTCGGCCATGGCACAGCCCTCCCACAGCCCGAGCGATATCTCGCGGAGGTCCCACAGGGGCACGACAGGAATCCCGCGGTCGCCGGCAATAATGGTCGCGGTTTCCTGAGAGCGGGAGAGGTCGCTGCAGTAGATTCGACCGACGTCGGAGTACTGCAATCGATCGTGCAACGCGTGCGCCTGCGCCATTCCCGCCTCGCTCAGCGGTACATTCATTTGGCCGAGAAAACGGCGGTGCTCATCGGTGACCAGGGCTCCGTGCCGAACCAGATATAAGGTGCGGTTTTTCATCACCGCACCTGCTCCACGATCGTCCGTTTTCGACTCCCAGGAGTAATTTCGCCATCGCCGAGTTTCACTTCGACTTTCAGTTCACCCGCCTGCTCCGCCGAATGGATCAGAGGCACGGCATCGAGAACTTCCCGAACCACTCCTAGCAAACCGTCCGTCCTCATCGAGGTGAACGCCGTGACTCTGAGCGTGGCCTGCTTCCCAGGAACGAAGGTGGCCGTGAACTCCTTAAGACGAGGAATTCCGAATAGCGCTTCGTCCAGCGTCGCCATCGTGATCTCGGCGTGCGCGCCCACGCTCACGCGGCCTGTTTTTCTCGCTCGGATGCGGTCCAAGCGGCAGAGCGAGGTGCCGCACTCGCAAGCTTCCGGAAGAAAACGGGAAATATCCCCGGTACGGTAGCGTAGGAAAGGCATGCCGCGCCGAGTGAGAGTGGTGAATACGATTTCGCCGAATTGGCCCTCCGGGACAGACTCTCCCGACTCGACATCGACGATTTCAAAATACAGATCGGCTTCGCGCAGATGATACCCGGAGTGCGCTTCGCAATCGACGCCTCCCCCCAAACCCATTTCTGTCATGCCGTAGTGCTCGAACACTTCGCAGTCCCACGCTCGCTCGATGACGCGCACAATGCTGTCCGGTACGTGATCGCTGCACAGCAACACGCGCCTGAGGTATCGGCTCGGAATGTCCGCGAACTCGCCGCGATGGCGAATCAGCGAGAGAATCTGCACCGGAATCCCCACGATGCAGTCCACCTGCTCCCGAGTAATCACATCGATTATGGCTGCGGGATCTTGGACGAGACCGCACAGAACCGGTCGCGCCCGCAAACGGCGGAGCGCGGTGACCAACAAATCGCCGACACTGCCTGGACGCTCGCCGGGAAGAGCAATCAATACGGTCTCCTGGGGACGCACCATCGTCGACATACCCACTTGAAAGAAGTCGAGCGTAAGCTCTTGATCTTCGGCGGTGAAATACACCCGCTTCGGTTGACCGGAAGTGCCCGAGCTCTCCAGGGTGACGACGCGGTGGATCTCCCCCTGCGGCACGCAGAGGAACTGTTGCCCGTTGTCTCTCAGATGGTTGGCATCGGTAAACGGCAGCCGCCGTAAGTCATGGAGCGAGGTCAGTTGCGATTCTGAAAATCCGTCCAGATGCCGGGCATAGAATGGGCTCTGGGTGCGAGCCCAGTGGATGGCGCCGCGAAGCTTGTCAAGCTGGTAATCGGCAATCTTTTGCCGGCTGGGTTGTCCTGAGCCTAACTCCATTTTGCGTGTGATCCAGGATTCCAGCGGAGTCTTAAGCATGGGTCACCTCAAATGCGCGATGTTTTCTGCCACGGGTCCGGTGCAAAGCGCGTCCATGGGCGTCGGTCAGGTTGAACGCGCAGAGCGGCACCAACCGGCGATCGGAACCGACGACGTGAATGAAGCATTCGCGGAGCCGCTCCAGATCCAGGTTCCAAGCATCCTGAAAAGCCATGCCGGAGATCGACAAGGTGTTCTGTTTCTCATCCCTCAGGAACGTGTCTAGGCTCTCCACGTTTATCGGAATCGAGGGGTCTCGGACCACCGGCTCGGTTGCGGGAAAGACCCACTGGCGGGCGACGAACTTCTGTGCTCGTTCCGATCCATCGGCCACCACCAGCAGTTGATTTCCAGGCTGCACCGGATTTCCCGCGGGCTGGCCGACCGGACGGCAGCACCCGGTCTGCGGTCTTGGCGAGGACTTCAGCTCTCCGTTCGCTTGCACTACGAACTTGCCTTGAAACGAGCAATAGGCATTCTCGGCCGCCGGCGGATAGAAATCCGATGCTTGAATCCTTCCCGCAGTCTGCCGTTCGATCTGCTGCATGACTTCGGGAAGCGTAATGCGGTCGTGGTCCGATGGTTGGTGCGAGGGTGGATCGGGATACCGGCCAAAGTAGCTGACCGGCTGGAAGTGAACCGCGCGCACGACGGGCATGGCTTCGATCGCGATACCAATGATCGCGCCGATCTGGTCGATGTTCACGCCGGGCACGAGCGTGGGCACCAGGACGACTCCTAACTGCTCTTGGCGGCAACGCTCGATCGTCTTCCGTTTCGCTTCGAGGAGAGCTCGACCGCGGATCCGTTCATACACGGCGTCGGTCACACCGTCGAACTGCAAAAACACGCAGTCGAGTCCAGCCCGTTTCAGACGGCGGAAATAGTTGACATCCTCGGCCAGCCGTAGACCGTTGGTATTGAGCTGGACAAAACTGAATCCGAGCGAGCGCGCCATGGCAATGATCTCGGGCAGGTCGTCACGCAGCGTGGGCTCGCCTCCCGAAAGCTGGATATTGAAAGGACCGCCTGCGGCCAGCAAGGTGCGATACCAGCCCTCGATCACCTCGAGGCTTGGGTCGGGCGCAATGTTGGGGACCGCGGCAAAACAAAAAGGACAAGCCAGGTTGCAACGCGCGGTCACTTCCAGCAGCACGCAACAAGTCTTCTGGCGGTGATCCGCGCACAGCCCGCAGTCAAACGGACAGCCCCGTTTGATTTCGCTCGGGCACACGGGAGGCTGCGACGGCAGCTTGCCCGACACCGCCCATGACTCATACGAAGGCTGGCCGCGCCAAACGATGGTCTTGAAGCGACCATGCTCCGGGCAGGTCTTGGCCAGGTATACGTCCCCGCCTTCGCGTACTCGCTCGGCAGCCACTCGCTCGAAACATTCGGGACACACACTTTCGGTCGCAGCCAGCACGACCTCGGTCGGAATCCGGCTCCCGCCGATTCGGGCAGCGGCGCGACCATTTCCGGCATTCTCCACAATCTCGCCGAGCGCGATCCCGCAGCGTTGTTCGACGGCCCGCAGGATATTCTGGGCCGTTTCCCAGCGGCGCGTTACCGCTGCCAAGATGACCGCGTCTTCGCGGAATCTTGTAAACGACCGCCGAAAGCGCTCGTCGAGCGAAACTACAGTCTCTCCCCGCACCAGCTTGTCGGCGAGATACACGATGGCGTTCTCGTCCAGGATTTCTCCCGTAGAGCCGTCGCCGGCCAACTTGAGGTCCACGTGCGAAGCAACGATGTCGGCCACCAACGGATATCCAAGCTCCTCGAGGATGCTTGCTCCCGCTTGGGCGTGATCGGGCCTTCCTTTTGCAATGTCGTGCAGGAGGCTGCCGGCCTCGATAAGGGCCAGATTCAGATGGGCTCCGTGCTGAATCAGAGACTCCGCCATGGTCTCTGCAACCTCCGCAACCACGCGACTGTGGCGCACGACTCTCTCCGGTACCTCGAGTTCTGCCAGGAGGGCGGCGCATTCGACCCGGCTGAGGACATGGCGGCGCTCCGCCAGTGCGTTCAAACGTGCATAATCGGTGGGCGTATCCATGTCCAGGTGAATGGCTTCGTCGAGCACGCTCACGTCCTCGGCCGCTTGCTCGTACCGCGAGAGGACATGGCGCAGCCCCCCCTGTCCGTCGCCGGCGGAGACCGAGTCAAAGATGCTCCGGTTGACCAATGGAGGATGCCCGCGCCGCCCCCGAAATACCGGGTAGACGATCGCGGCCCCCGTCTTCCGATGTGCTGCTGCCAGCAGGGCAATGGTGGAGGGACGGACCAGGGGAATATCGGTGGGCAGCACAAAGCAACCTTCGATCTCGGAGGAAAGCGCCCGCAACCCGGCGACGATCGAGGAGTACATGCCACGGTGATAGTTCGGATTGAACACGCAGCGTACGGGAAAGTCTCTAAGAACAGCGGTTAACTCGTGCGCGCGGTGGCCGGTCACGACGATGACTTCACCAATGCCCGCCGCCTGAAAACCCTCAATCGCATGCTCAATCGCACTACGGCCGGCAAGCGGGAGCCGTGGCTTGAATTGGCCCATGCGCGTGGAGTATCCGGCGGCTAATACCACCGCGGCCAAATTGGGGCGAGGTAGTGGCATTGATCAATGTCCCTCGCTCGCCGGTCGTTGTGCGAGCGTGTAGCCATTGTCGGCGAGGATCTGTTTCAACTTCTCGAAGGTTTCGGCAACGATTTGCGGGCAACGAGCCAAGCGCAATTTCGGATCGTCTCCGACAATGGCATCGCAATCGACGCTGCCGTAGCGGGCCGCATATTCCGCCTCGAACCATTCCACCAATTGGCTGAGCATCGACTCCAAGCGGGGATCGGAGTGTTCGCTCTGCGTGCCTTTCCCGGCATAGAGACCCAGGACGCAGCATGCCCCGGTGAGCGCTCCGCACACTTTGCCGCAGCCCATGCCGCCGAGGAGACCCGTCAGGGCTCGCACCAAGTCGGGATCGCTTCGGCCTTGCTCCTCCAGTGCCATCTGCGCCAGGATCTGGCTGCAACCGAATCCCTGGGTTGCCAACTCGAACATGCGAAATGACTTGTCGTCCATATTGCTCACCTTTCGTCGAACCTGTTCCGGTGCCCTCGCTTGCTGGCGACCAGCAAGAAGTACCCGGGCCGGACGTGCTTCATCGCTTCCTTGACTCTTCCCGACTCTTCCTTCGTAGTGCATTTCTGAGTCCAGAGCTGCTCGAGATCGCTACCTTTCATTAAGCAGCGAAACAACAGCTGCTTCAGCGCCGGGGTGTGATCTTCCCAGAACTCGACCAGGAAGCCCGCTTGGGCCAATTGCGCCTCCAATTCGGCGCACGAGATCATCCCGGAGACACGGATGTCCCCGACCGTGCGCAAGTTTCCGAGCGCGTGCGGATTCCGGGCAAACATGTCGGTGATGGCCAGCCGGCCCTGTGCCGCCAAAACCCGGAAACACTCGGCCAGCACCTCGTCCCGTGCGTCCATCAGCGACAGGCTGCACTCGGCGAACACCGCATCCATGGACGAGGTAGCAATGGGCAAACGACGCGCACTCGCCGCGACCAGACCGACGCCCCTGATGCGCTCCGACTTCGAATGGAGGGAGGCGGCCGCAAGGTCAAGGCCTACGACCTCGAAGCCATGGGCACGACGCATATAGAGCGCGCTGGCTCCCGCCCCGCATCCGATATCGAGAACGCGCGCGCCCGGACTCAAATGGCAACACCCGATTGCCCGTGCGGTCAGTTCGAGTCCTCCTGGCCGCAACAGTTCGCCCTCGGCCGATTGCCCGGTCTCGTATGCCGGATGCCATTCCGTTTGTGTGCCCGCTGTGCTCATTTGTTTTCCAGCGCCTGTTCCACTTGTTGCATCTTTCCCTCCGCCAGTTCCTCCGGGACGTAGGCCATCCCGCACCCAGGGCACTTCATCAGTTCCACGGGAAAGGTGTTACCCAGGTAGGAAACCATCACCTTGCCCAGCACGAACTCCTGCTGACATTTCCCGCAGACCAGGTGCGGCACCGCCGAGGGTGGAGTTCGGTCGCTCATCTCAACCTACTTGCATGCGATGGCTATAGGCGTTGTGCACTACGATCTCGGTCTGCTGCACGGAGTACTCCACCCAATAGGTCACGGCCGCCGGACGATAACAGGCGATAAACCGCGCGGTCTGTGGATGCAGGATCTTCTCGCCGGTAGCTTCGGCGTGAGCGACGACCTTGCGGACATCATCTACGAGAATCATCCTCTTCTCCAGGCGGGCCTTGACTTCCGGAGATATCACGAGATGCAAGTGTTGTCCTTCCTCCACCACGGCCTCCTTCCACACCTCACGCAGCAGTCTTGTTTTCAGACGGGCGCGATTGTCTTGACGCTCGGAAAAACCGGGATCCGGACGCGCTGCCGAATCGGACCCATCGCGTGCGAACACGAGATCGAGAATGTGCACCGCGCGCTTGCCCCGACGGGCAAAGTTGTCGCGGCACATGGCACAATAGGTGACAAAATCCGCGTCATGGTCGTGAATTCTGCGGTTGACGACCTTGTCGGCCACGTCCCTGTCCGCGAACTGCATCAAGCCTCCGTACCCACAGCAGGTGGCCAGACCCCGTTCGTTCAATTCAACAAGATTCACGCCAAGCTTTGCCGTGATGCGGCGCACACTGTCCTGTACATCTTCTTCGTGTCGGGTGGTGCAGGGATCGTGAATGGCCAGGGTGTGCGCCGGCATGCTCCGCGCAAGCGTCGGCAGACCGATGCGATCGAATACTGTCCAGAGCGATTCGATCTCCATGTCGGGCAGGTTGTCCTTGAATATGCGATAACAGGTAGAGCAGGCCGTGATCATGCGGGCACGCCCCAGCTGTTCCCATCGATCTCTTACCGATTGCAACACGCTCTGAAACTGCACCTGTTCGCCGGACCACTTTGCCGGAGCGCCGCAGCAGCCGAGAATGAGACCCACGCCACCCGGAATTCGCTGCTGCAGATAGGCATAGGTTTGGGCCACGTGATCGGGCGAAGACGCACTAAGCTGGCAACCGGGAAAAAACACTGCCTGGCTCGCGGTGTGTCCCGGCTGATGGCGCGCGAGAGCGAAGGCCTCGCTGGTGCTGAAGGTCATGTCGCGCAGCGCAAAGTCATACGCGGAGGGCGGCATCTTGCCTTTCTTCACCATGCTCTGGCGGGCGTCCAGGCAGACTTCGCCCATGCTCAACTTCTCCGGGCAAACCGCTGCGCAGAGGCCGCACAGGCTACAGCTGTTGACCATGCGATTGGCAGGATGCGCTCCCATCACGATGCAATCGTTGTTGTAGATTTCCCGCACATAGCGCTTTGGGTAAGACTTGTAGTGCGCCAGGTATTCGCACACCTTCACACACTCCAGACACTGACACGGAAAACAGCGGCTGGCCTCGCGGCTAGCTTCATTCCTGGTGTATCCCTGTGCCGGGTCGGCGGGCGGAGTCGCCGGCAGGCATTCGGCTTGACTCAGATTCACATAGAGCCGACTCGGGAACGAGCCTTGGGTTTCGCGGTTGGCCGATAACGAGGCGCCTTGCAGGAACCGATCAATCGAGAGCGCAGCGTACTTGCCGTCCTGGAGCGATGTAATTGGGGAGTAGGGACGAGGACCGTAGCGGTGCGCTCCGCCGGCGAAGACCTTCGGATGGCTGGTGGCAAACGTAAGAGGGTCGATGGCTAGGTGACCGTTCAGCCCTAGGGCGACTTCTCCGCCAGGATCAAACGATTCCGGACCGGGCCCCATGTAGACGGCATCGAATTCCTCGGTCAAGGAATGGCACCGGCCGCTGCTGATCCAATGGTTGCTGCGGATCTCTACACCGAGCGTCCCGAGCACGGTCAAGTCGGCGAAGATCACGCTTGGCGGCAGCGCCTTCGGGTCAAAATTGAGAAGTCGTTCGAGCAGGCGGGCTTTCGCTTCGAATACAACCACTTCGTATCCCTTGACCGCCAAGTCAACGGCTGCTGTCAGTCCGCTCAGTCCGGCTCCCACCACCGCGACACGCGTTTGCTTTCTCGAGAGCACGGACGGCACCGCGGGTTTGTAGGCGAAGTCAGTGCAGGCTTGCTCCAGGCGGCGGATGCCGACGACATCTCCCCGCTCGCCACGCTTGCACGCAGCCTCGCAGGGATGATCGCAGATCCGGCTGATGATGCCGGGAAAGGGAATGGAGCGAGCGAGAGTTTCGAATCCGCTCGCCAGGTCTCCTTGGCGGACGCATTCCATCATTTTTCGGACATCAACGTGGACCGGGCAAGTCGCCGTACAAGCGGGTGGCTGTTCCTGGATACAACGAGCTTCCCAGTCCCGTACTTGCTGGCGATCCATCCTCAATCCTCACGTCGCCCGAGCCAAGGTTCGGGCGCGGAGCGACAGCGCAAGAAGCGGACCCTGGAACGAGACCGTGCCGGCTCGTCCCAGGTTTGCCGCGTTAGGGTCAGGCCGACCTGTGCACGGTCGCCCATTCGATTACGCGTGTTTCGGCGTGGCCTTCGGCGAGGGTTGAAGCGCCGCCGACAGCTTGGCCGAAACGATTCCAAACAGGTTACCCACCAACATGGCTACCGCGACGGCAACGAGCCCGTTTTGCATGTTTGCTTTTGTCATGGCGGAGACGGTTAACGCGTCCTTGGTCATCAACAGAAAGGCGAAAGTTGCGGCATAACCGTAAAAACCCGACGGAATTGCACTCAACGCTTTCACATTCGCTGCCAAAACCAGAACAATGACGGTAAGGGCGACCACGATTGCCGCCCGCGGAATCAAGCTCGGCACGGGAATGGTCGCGATCAGTAAAGCTGCAACCCAACCGAGAACGCAGCCGAAAATGTTGTTCACGATGGAGTTCTTGAGTGCATTCCAATCTCCGCCGCAATGATAGAAACTGGCCCAAGCCAGAAAGACCGCCCAGACCAGCAAACCGGTCGTCAGACTAAGCCAGGTGGCAACGCCAGCGAGAATACCTACAGAAAGACTGAGAGCAATGAGTGGTTTCATTCCTACCTTCCCCTGTGTTTGTTGATTTTTCTTGCCCTTCACTTTCTCGAACACTCGCAACCAGCGGAACGGGGACGAGTCAGTTTGGACTCGCCCCAGTTTCGCCGCCTTTGGCACCCATCACACATGTGTCAGCTCACGCTCTCGCTGTTTATCGAGAGCTACCTTGACGATCTTTGCCAGAGCCGGCACCTTGAAGATCCGGATTCCGGTGGCATTGTGAATCGCATTGAGAATTGCCGGATGTGGAGCGGTTAGTGGTGCTTCGCCTACGCCCGCTGCCCCGAACGGACCGAGCGGCCGCGGCGTTTCCTGGTAGATGATTTCCATGTCGTCTGGAATGTCCTTGCTATAAGGAAGACCGCAATCTTTGAGCGTGGTGTGTTTCTTCAAGTCCTCAAAGTCTTCGGTCAGGGCAAGACCGATGCCCTGCGCCAGACCACCGTAGATCTGCCCATCTACCGTGTTCCGGTTGATGATCGTGCCGACATCGACCACGGTCGTGAATTTCACGACTTGGACTTTGCCGGTATTCATGTCCACTTCCACTTCCGGCATGAACAACTCATACATATACACCGGGAATGGCTTGCCTTGACCAGTTTCGCTGCTGCAGGCGGTGCAGTCCTGCGCCACCCACTTGCCGCTATAACGCAGTGGGATGTTCTCCGCCACGGCTTCCTCGTAGGTGCGGTACTTTCCGTTCGGCTTACGCAGGGCGTTCAACAGCATTTCGCATCCGACCTTGGTCGAATTCCCCGTGAACACGTTGGAGCGGCTGCCGCCCGACGGACCGCTGTTCGGTAGCAACGTATCGTTCATCTCGAGCTTGATTTGTTCCGGCTTCAAGCCGAGTGGACGCAGTGTTTCGTGAGCAAACGTCAGTGCACCGAGATCCGATCCCTGACCGTGATCCTGCCAGCTGTTGTACAGGGTGACTCCGTCCTTGGTCAGTTCGACGGCCGTTTCTGAACTGTCCGGCCCATCCAGACCGCAGCCGTAAATGCCCAAAGACAGGCCGACGCCGCGCTTTTTTTCGGGAGTCGACAGCTGCTTCGCCCGTTTCTTCGCTTCTTCGTATTTCGGTTTCAGTTTGTCGAACAGGCCCTGCAGGCAGTACACATCCGGCGTCTGCCCGGTCGGAGTCGTGGCGGGCGGACGATAGATATTGCGATAGCGGAGTTCAAACGGGTCAATGCCCATTTTCTCCGCCAGCATGTCGATAGCGATTTCCGAGGCCAGGAATGCTTGCGGCGAGCCATACGCCCGGAAAGCCGATCCCCAGGCATGGTTGGTGCACACCGTCTTGCCCTTGCCGCGGATGTTTGCGATGTCGTAGCCGGCACCGATGAATTGCGCCTGTCGCACGGTCAACAGATCGCCGAATTCGGAATACGGCCCGTGATCGATCCACCAGTCGCTCTCCATGGCGATGAGTTTGCCGTCCTTGTCGGCGCCCAATTTGATCTTCACATTGCCCGGCGAGCGTTTTCCCGTGTAAGTGATGTTCTGGTACTGGGTGTACTTCAGCGACACGGGACGACCGGTCGCCAAGCAGGCTACGCCCAGCAGCGCTTCCATCGTCGGACTGAACTTGTAACCGAACGTTCCGCCGGTGGGGTTCTGGATGATGCGCAGCTTTTCGGGCTCGACTCCGATCCCGGGGCAAATCATGGCATGATGCAGATGTAGGCCGATGCTCTTCGACAGAATGGTCAAGCGGCCATTGTCTTCGAGATATGCGCATCCACAATCGGGCTCGATGTGGAGGTGCGGCTGCCGGCTGCAATAGGTTTCGGCCTCGACGGTATAGGCTGCCTTGGCCATGAGGGGCTTGGTGTCTTCGCCCTTGACGACACCCTGCTCGTAGTAAATATTGGGCACGCCGGGATGGATTTCGAGAGCGTCCGGGGCCATGGCCGCGGGTGCGCTCATATAGGCAGGGAGAACTTCCAGATCGACTTTGACCTTTTCGGCAGCGGCACGAGCTTGCTCTTCGGTCTCGGCGCATACGATTGCGATGGCATCGCCAAACTGAAATACCTTCTCTTTCGAAAGAATGGGACGATCCCATCCGTCACCCTTGTTCGTGGGGAACGTGATTAGACCGGTGATGGCGTTTTTGCCTTTGACGTCTTTCCAGGTAACAACCTTCGCGACGCCGGGCATCTTCTCCGCTTCAGAGGCGTCAATGCCTTTGATATTGGCATGCGACACCTTCGCTTGAACCAGCGCCAGCCGTAAAGTGTCGGGCGGCATGTGCAGCGCGACATCGGCGCCGAAGTCCCAGTTGCCTGTGACTTTCGCTAACGCCGACGGGCGATGGTATTTGGAGCCCAAAATGCTGCCGTTTTCCGCCGGCTCGAACAGCAGATCTTCCTTCTTCTTTTCGCCGCGCAGGACCTTCGCCGCATCGACGACCGCATCCACCAGCGGTTTGTAGCCCGTGCAACGGCAGGCGTTCTTGTTGATGTCAAACCAGGTTCGTATTTCTTCCCGGGTGGCATTTGGATTCTTGTCCAGGAGCACTTTCGCGGACATCAGGAATCCAGGTGTGCAGACGCCGCACTGCGCGCCGCCGTAGGCCATCCATGCTACCTGCAGTGGATGCAGGTTGTCGGGAGTGCCGAGCGCTTCGATCGTAGTGATCTTCGCACCCTTCTCCACTTCGTTAATGGGAATCATGCAGGCGCGAATCGCTTCGCCGTCAATTTCGACGGTGCACGCCCCGCACTGCCCCTCGCTGCAACACACCTTGCAGCCCGTCAGCAAGAGTTGCTCCCGCAAGACGTCCGCAAGGCTTTTGTTCGAATCGACGATAAGCGACCGAACCACGCCATTCACATTCAGCTGTACCCTTTCCATAGGGTTCATCTCCTTCCTAAGTTATGAGGTTCTTTTCTAGGCTCGGTCGCCATGCCGTACGCCGACGGCCGCTTTGACACAGACTCTTGCTTCCGCGTGCAATCGGCGTGCCACAGAGTTACCGAAGACTTTGTCACTGGTTCGCACTCCTCCCTCTGCCAAGAAACTTCTGGGCGCGACTCCCAGCCGAGGCGGGAGGCAGACGAGCGAATGTTCCGAAAGCGCATACTGTTCTGAAACAGACCACACGGGGTGCTCCATTTCTGAGCACTCTCCGCCCGCTCTTTTTCTTCCCTCGCAAATCGTCATCCCCCAATCAGGCTCATGGCGTACGGGTGATCCATCACAAGCGGGGCCGACTTTTCTTTGAGATACAACTGCAGCGTCTGTTCGACTGCTCGGTTGCTCGGCTCGCGAAGAAAAGGGCGGAGATCAAAAAACTGGGGATCCATCAAGCAACGATAGAGCCGGCCGCGCGCGTCGAGACGCAATCGTTGACAACTCTGGCAAAACGGATGGGAGCGAGGCGTAATCCAGCCCACCGATACTATCGAACCACGCCAGAACACCGTAGACAAACGGGCCGGCCCACCCCCGGTCGCTGCCATGGGTAGGCAGGTCTCGCGCTGGCACAACCAACGCTGCACTTCCGAGGCGGCGACGAATTCCGCATCGCACCATGCGCGCTCGGTGCCGGTCCGCATTAGCTCGATGAAACGTAGTTCAAATCCGTTTTCCGCGGCATAATCGAGCAGGAGCGGAACGTCCCGCTTCCAGGAAGAACGCTGCAGCACCGAGTTCAGCTTGACCGGCACCAGGCCCGCCGCCACCGCTGCCGAAATTCCGGCAAGGGTTTGTTCCAATCGTCCGCCGAGCGTCAATTCGTGAAAGCGCGCGGCGTCGAGCGAATCGAGCGAAACGTTCACCCGCGCGAGACCCGCCGCCTTCAGCAGCTCGGCCTGTTGGGATAGGCGCGAGCCGTTCGTCGTCAGAGAAATCTCCGCAATCCCGGGGATCGCCGCCAGGTGCGCCACGAGTTCGTCGAGACCAGCCCGGACGAGCGGCTCGCCGCCGGTGAGCTTGATCCGCTGCACGCCGACGTGCTCGGCTAGCCAAGCAGCCAGAACCGCCATTTCCTCGAGCGACAATACGTCTCCGTGCGCCAGCTTCGGCACTCCTCCAGGAGGCATGCAATAGCGACAGCGGAAGTTACAGCGATCCGTAACCGACAGCCGTAACGGGCGAGGCGAAACTCGGCTCGAGTAGGAGCGCGCTGTTTCCAGCCCGATTGGCAACATGACAACTTCTGTATCGCACGAAGGGTTCCATTCTGCCGGGGCGGGTTTCTGGCGGAGGCGCTGCTGCGGTGCGGTTAGGTGGTCGAAACCAGATGCCGGTCGCGGCGTGCCGCGTCCCGTGGAAGGAGTTGGTACTCTTCCAGCTTGCGGTAAAGGGTATTTCGGCTAATGCCGAGCCGGGCGGCGGTTTTTTGGATGTTTCCCTTGCACAGGCTCAGGGCCTCGGCGATCGCTTGTTTTTCAACCTCGCGCAGCGGCCGGATCGCCGACGCCGGCGTCTCCGGCGCGGGTAATTCGTGCCAGCTGGAATGGGCGGTCGAGAGCTCTTCGTTCGGCAGACAGGGCTGAGCTTCGGTCAGAACGCTTTCGTTCTCGGTTCGGACGACAGCTCGTTCAATCACGTTCTCTAACTCTCTGACATTCCCCGGCCAGTTGTACGAACCAAGTTTGTTGAGAAAACTGTCCTCGATCCGAAAGTGGTCCCTTCCCAACCGCGCTGCCACCTTGGCCACCAGGCACCTGGCCAAATCGGGAAGGTCCTCGATCCGTTCTCGCAAGGGGGGCACGCGGACCTCGAGCACGGCCAAACGGTAGTACAGATCTTCGCGGAACGCGCCACGCCCCACTTGAGCTTTCAGATCATTGTGGGTGGCGGCAATGATGCGGGTATCGACCGGGATTTCCGAAGCCGCCCCAATCCGCGCAACCTTCTTTTCCTGCAGCACACGCAGCAGCTTGGCCTGCACATTGAGAGACATATCGCCAATCTCATCGAGAAAAACTGTTCCCCCGTTGGCGACCTCGAACTTGCCCGCTTGTCCGCCTTTTCTCGCTCCGGTAAAGGATCCGTCTGTGTAACCGAACAATTCGCTCTCGATGAGGGTTTCCGGCATGGCAGCACAGTTGATGGCCACAAACGGACGATCGCTTCTGGAACTCGCGCTGTGAATGGCGTTGGCGAACAGTTCCTTTCCCGTGCCGCTTTCCCCCAAAATGAGAACAGTGGACGAGCCTTGGGCGGCCAACCGCGCCCATTGTTTTGCCGCGGTCATGGCTGGGCTTTGGCCAACGATGTCGGCAAAGCCATGGCGATGTGAGCGGATCACGGCGGGCGGCCGGATCGGCCGACGGTCATTCACCTCATGAAAGACGGCAACCGCCCCGACAATCCTCCCATTTTCATCACGCAGCGGGGAGCCGGAACTGCTAATCTTCTTTCCCACGCTTTCGATGATGATCTCTTCGTCCTCGTACTCTTTCCCATCGGAGAGAATTTTCAGAATCGGCGCCTGACTACCGCAAATTTGCTTCAGAGGGCGCCCCTTCGCTAGCACCGGATTGATGCCGAAGATCTCGCCGCCTCTCGGATTCACCTCGGTTACGATGCCGTTGCCGTCGATGGCAATCAGACCGTCGGAGATGCTGTGAAGCAGTGCGTTCGAATAGCGGGAAGCGGCATAGAGCTTGTGATTTGCTTGTTCCAGGCGAATCTGGTTTTCGATGGCACGCACCGCGGCGACCACCATCCCCATGGTATGCGGATTCGCCGCGCGGCAGTCGCCGCTGACGTCGAGAACTCCAACGACATTGCCGCCAGCATCGAGAATTGGCGACGCGGAACAGGTTAGAAATTGGTTGTTCTGGCAGAAATGCTCCCAAGCGTAGATCTGCACGGGCTTCTTTTCTACCAGTGCCGTGCCAATGGCATTGGTCCCCTTTTGCGCCTCGCTCCAATTGGCTCCGGGACACAGCTGGACCTGTTTGGTACGCGAAAGGATGGCGGGGTCGCCTAAGACTTCGAGCAGGAAACCATTCTCATCGGTGAGCACCACCTGGAATTGCGATCCGCTCACGAAGTAGTAGAGGTCGCGCATGAAGGGACGAGCGACACGACACAGCTGCTCCTTCTGGTACAGCCGCTCTTCGAGAAACGATCCGCCGAAGTCACCGTCCGCAGACACAATGGGATCAACGCGAAGCGAGCGGCAACGCTGCCACGAACTGGCCACCTCTGTGCGCACCAGACGGCGATCAACAACGTTTTTTTCGAGGTAGAGGTCCCAGGCTTTTTTGCCGGTCGCAATCTGGTTGGATGCGAGGCTCACAAACTGATTCTGCGCTACCTCCAGAGGCAAGGCTGTGATGTTTCTCACATGTCTCAGTGACGAAGGCCACGTCGGACGCACCGCTTCACGCAGCTTTTTTGGACCGTGGCGTGCATATAAGGCGAGGTGATGACAATGACACCCGCAACGCTTGTGCTGCTGGCCCCATGCTCGTTGCTGGCAGGAATCTTTCTCGAACTGCTGCTGGCTCGCATGCTTTCGCCACGGGCCAAGGGAGTCCTGGCGGTCCTATGCTGCGCGCCCGCTCTTTCGGCGGTGCTCGCCCTGTTTCCGGCGATCCGTTCCGGCAGCGCGCTCGACCTCCGCCTGCTCCCCTGGGACGGTCCGCTCTCTCTTGTCCTGCACGTGGACGCACTCAGTATTCTGTTCGCCTTCATGGGCACAGGCATCGGTGCCATCGTGCTGCTTTATTCGGTCAGCTATATGGCGGAAGACAAGGGAGCGACCCGCTTCTACGCCATCATGTTGACCTTCATCTGCGGGCTGGTGGGTCTAGTGTTCAGCGCCAACCTGTTCCTGATGTACGTCTGCTGGGAGATTGTCGGTCTCTGCTCCTTCGGCTTGGTCGGTTTCTGGTACCGAAATCAGGAAGCCGTGAACGGAGCCCGCAAAGTCCTACTGATGACCCACTTGGCGGGCTACGGCTTGCTGGCCGCCATTCTGATTCTGTACGCCCGCACCGGAAGCGCGCTTTGGACCGATCCTGCGGTCGCCCAGGCCTTTAGTAGTGGCGTCTTCCTGCTCATGCTGCTTGCCCTGATCGCCAAGTCGGTGCAGTTCCCGCTCCATACCTGGATTCCTGAAGCGATGGCCGCGCCCACTCCAGTGAGCGCGTTGCTGCATGCTGCCTGCTATGTGAAGGCAGGCGTGTATCTTGCCGCCCGCATGCACAGCTTCGCTCCCTGGCCCGCGTCCTGGGGAACGATCATGGTTTGGACCGGCACCGTCACCATGATCGTGGGCGTCATGTACGCCATGGTGCAGAGCGATTTGAAGCGCATGCTGGCCTTCAGCACCGTGAGCCAGATCGGCTACATGATCACCGGCATCGGGATCGGCACCCCGCTCGGCATTACGGCCGGACTTCTGCACTGCCTGAACCACGGCTTCTTCAAGGGCGGATTATTTCTGACGGCTGGCTCGGTGCAGCACGCCTCGGGAACGCGCGACATGAATGAGTTGGGTGGCCTGGCGCAGCGCATGCCCCGCACCACCGCCGTCTGGCTGATTAGCGCCGGTAGCATGATGGGAATTCCGTTGATGAGCGGATTCGCCAGCAAGTGGCTGCTCTATACCGCCGCCCTCCAAGCCGGGTTCATTGTCCCGGCTCTGGCCGCATGGCTGGCCAGTGTTGGCACCGTGTTCTACTGCGCGAAGGCAACGAGCGCCGTTTTCCTCGGTCCGCCGACAGAAAAAACCGAGCACGCCCACGAAGCCCCGCCGTCGATGCAGTGGGGCTTGGGATTGATCGCCGCCGGCAGTGTGGTTTTGAGCCTCGCCCCGCAGCTTCCGGTCAACTACATTCTGAATCCCGTGCTCTCGGCGTTAGGCCTCGGTTCCGGAGTGCAAGTGTCGTGGTTTGGAATTACCGGAGCCGCAGGTAGTTGGTGGACGACCGGAGGGCTCGTTCTGGCGTTGGTCTCGGTCGGGGTCGGGGCCTTGATTTATGCCCTCACCACTCCACCGCGAACTGTGGTCGTAGGCGGCGCCGCGCTCGCGGGTGCCGGCGGGGGTGTCTTCACGGGTGGAGAACCGCTCCGCGGCGAAGGCAGATTACCAGCCAGCAACTTCTCGGAAATTCTGAAAAAACAGTGGGCTCCGTTTTTCCACGGGATTGACGTGGACCGGTATTATCTCGGAGCCTGGCAGGCATTGCGGGCGGCCGCAACCGGGCTCGCCACGGTCGCGGCCTGGATGGAGAGCCACGCTGTTGCCTGGAGTATTGCTCTGTCGGCTGGGTTGTTGTGGTTCGTGCACGCCTCGGCAGCTCCGGTGACCGGCACCGGAGAAAGCGCGATGGCGCGCATTCCTCTCCTCCTGCTCGTCGGCTGTGGGGTGGCGTGCACCGGGTTGTGCTTGAGCGCACTGGCGCAAACCGCGTGGCGGCGCTTCGCCCCTCTGATGGTCCTTTCCGGCGTCCTGGCGCTCGCCGGCCTGGCGGTTTCGCAGGCTGGGTTGCGACTCGAGCTGCTCGAGGCCTCGGTGGTCGTCGCCCTGCTGTTGGTATGGCAGTCGGCAACCACGTCCGCCGCCAAGTGGACCTACCTGGTGATTTCGGTTTTCTCCGGTGGGGCGTTGGTAGCCGGCGATCTCTTGCTCGCGCGTGGCAATGCCGATTGGGCACGCGCCTTGCTCATCACCGGCTTCTTCCTCAAGCTCGCCCTTGTTCCACTGTTTTTCTGGCTGCTCAAACTGGCCGACGATCTTCCTGCGCTGGTGCTTGGCTTGATTATCTCGGTGCTGGACATCGCGGCATTCGGCGAACTGTACCTGGTAGCGCAGGCAGCGCCGTGGATCGCGACTCCGCGCAACCTGTGGCTCGGAATCGCCCTGGCATCGGCGCTCGGGGGTTCCATCCTGATGCTCGCGCAGCGCGATTTGAAGCGCCTGCTCGTGCTTTCCACCATCGAGGACCTTGGCTTTCTGCTGCTGGGCGTGGCCTCGACCAGCCAGCTCGGAATGCAGGGAGCGATGCTCGGCGCCGTCGTGCATGGGCTGGCCAAGGCGCTGCTTTTCATCTGTCTCAGTGCGCCGGAAGCGAATGGCGATCTGAAGCCAGCGAGCATCGCGCTGGCAACCCGCTACCCGCTGAGCGGCACCGGATTCGTCTTTGGCATGCTGGCCATGCTGGGAGTCCCACCGACACTCGGATTCATCGCCCGCTGGCGGTTATACGAAACGGCAAACCAGATTGACGCCCGGGTGCTGTTCGCCTTCGTGCTCGCTTCCGCATTCGCGCTCATTGCCTACGTGCTGGCCCTGACTCGCATGTGGTGGGGTCCGGGAGAGGCCGAACCGACGACGCGCAGAGAACCGATTCTGCTGCGCGGAACGGTGATCGTCTTGATCGTACTGCTTCTCTCGGCTGGCCTCTGGCCGAACATGTTGCACGCGATAACTTGGGGGATACGGTGAATCTCTGGAAACGATTGGTCTGTATATGCCGGCGCCGCAGTCCGTGGCTGTTCCACATGAACGCGGGCAGCTGCAACGGCTGCGATATCGAGCTCGTGGCTTGTCTTACGCCGCGCTATGACGTCGAGCAATTGGGCATTCTGGTGCAAGGCAGTCCGCGCCACGCCGACATCCTCTGCATCTCTGGCCCGGTGACCCATAACACCGTGCCGGCGATTCACACCGTGTACGGACAGGTGTGCCATCCGAAAGCGGTGGTCGCCATCGGATCATGCCCGGCATCCACCAACGCATTTGTGGGCAGCCCCACCGTGGAAGGACCGCTCGACCGTCATATTCCGGTCGATGTTTATGTGCCGGGATGCCCGCCGCGACCGGATGCAATCATCGAGGGCATTGCGCGGGCGGCGCAGATTTTGGCCGAGCGAGGCCGGGAACCGGTCGGCGCCGAAGCGGAGGCCGGCCAGAAAGCCCTCGTTCCCCAGGAGCAGATGCAATGAACCTTACCTCCGCACTGTTCCGGCTCCTGATTTTTCCCGGGCTGCTATTCGCCGTTCCAGCGTCTTGGTTGTTTCTCTGGGTGGAACGCAAGGCGGTGGCCCTCATGCAGCAAAGAATCGGCCCGCCATTCTTGCAGCCTTGTTTCGATTTCATGAAGCTGATGGGCAAATCGACTCCGCTCCGACAAGGCATCAACGGTGCGCTCATGCGGGCTTGGCCGATCCTCTCGGTAGCCGCGTCGGTAGGCGCTCTCGGCTTGCTTCCCGTGTTCCCGCGATCCACCGGATGGTCCGGTGGATCCTCCAGCGGATTTGCCGGTGACCTCATACTGCTTTTGGCCCTGTTGGAGCTCCCCTCGTTTTTCATCATCTGCGCCGGGTATACGTCCCGTTCTCTCTACGGTGAGATCGGATCGGTACGCGAAGCCCTGCTCAGCATCTCTTACAATCTGGTATTCCTCATCGCCATTGTCTCGATCGCCGTTTCCCAGCACAGCTTCCGTCTCGAAGATCTGGCCGAGAGCCCGTTGTCGCCGCTTCGTCTGCTTGGCATTCTGGCGATTCTGGTGTGCATTCCGGCCAAGCTGCATATCAATCCGTTCTCGCTCCCCAACGCCGAGCAGGAGATCTATGCCGGCCCGATGACCGAATATGCCGGCCCGGAACTCGGCCTGTGGGAGTTGGCTCACGGACTGGAATGGGTCACGATGACCGGCTTGGTTGCGAGCCTGGCGCTGCCACGCACCGGGATGTGGCCGGCCGATGCCGCCCTGTTCGTCGTCATCTCGTTGGGAATTGTGCTGTTGCTTTCGGGCGTGGCGGCCGCTACCGCACGACTGACGATTGACTCTTCGGTGCGCTTTTACTGGCGCTGCGCCTTGGTGGTCGCGGTTCTCGCCATCTCGTTACCGCTGCTGATGAGGATCAAGTTATGAACGTATTGGCCATGCTGCTCGAAAACTTGCTTCACGGCACCAGCACATTTCGCTTCCCCGAATGTCCCGCGACCGGTCCGCGGTACCGGGGCCTAGTGGAGTTTGATCCGGCGCTTTGCGATGGTTGTGGCATGTGTTCTTTTGTTTGTACCTCGGCCGCCATCAAGGGCAAGAACCGAAAAGACAAATATGAATGGAGCTACGATCCCGGAGCCTGCACTTTCTGCGGACGCTGTGTCGACGTATGTGCGCCGCATAACCTGAGAATGCAATCCTCGCGCCCCCCCGTGTACTCGGTAAACGGAGAGTTGAAGAAGGCGTACACGGTGATCCGTAAGCCTCCCGCACCACCGAAGCCGGCGCCAGCGGCATCGGCCACCACCAACGCTGTACCCACCGGAGAGCCGCAATGACCACGACCGTGGCGCCAAGCATCGCAAACCCAGTCAGCGACTTTGAGAAAATCCCCGCCGAACTCGGACTCTCCGAGACTTGGGAGCAGAAAAACGGTTCCCGCTGGCTTTCTCCTGGCATGATTGACGTGCGCCGCATGGTCGAGCTCATGCTGTCGCACGACGCCCGCTTTGTCACCATCACCGCCATGGAACTGCCCGACGATGGCGGCATCCGGATGGACTATCACTGGGACCTCGATGGCGAACTGCTGACGATCACCACCAAGGCCAGCGAAAAAGCCGCCGTCAGCATCCACGACCTCTGCCCCGCTGCCGATTGGATCGAACGAGAAGTCCATGAATATTTTGCCGTCGATTTCGCCGGCCGCGAATACGCGCCCCTGCTGCTGCGGGCGGGCGAAACGCCCGGCGTCAATCTGCACAAGGAGGACGAATGAGCTACCGCATCCCCATCGGCCCGTATCATCCCGCACTCGAGGAACCCTACAAGCTCGATCTGGTGTGCGAAGGAGAAACCGTGCTGGACGCCGAGTTGCGGATCGGCTTCAATTTCCGCGGAATCGAGCACCTCGCCGAGCGCAGGAACTACGTGCAGGTGATCGCGCTCATGGAGCGCGTCTGCGGCATCTGCTCGCACGTGCATACGCTCTCGATCTGTCAGGCCGTGGAGCGCCTGGCCGACCTTACTCCTCCCCCACGTGCTCTTTACATCCGCGTGATCATGGCCGAACTCGAGCGCTTGCACTCGCATGTTCTATGGGCTGGGATCGCGGGAAAACTCATGGGCTTCAAGACCATGTTCATGACCTGCTTTCTGCTGCGTGAGAAAGTCATGGACGCGCTCGAGATCATTTCCGGTAACCGCGTGAACTACGCCATGAACCGCGTTGGAGGTGTCAATCGCGACATCGCGGACCCGGGTGCCGTACTCGACGTGATCGACTTTCTCGAACGCGAGATTCAGCGCGTCATCATTCCAATCTTCACCACCAACCGGACGGTGCTCGAGCGTTGCGCGGGCGTGGGCGTTCTCACCCAACAAGAGGCCAAGGCTTACGGCGTGGTGGGGCCGACTGCCCGCGCCTCCGGACTGCCCCAGGATCTCCGGCGCGCCGCCCCGTACGCCGCCTATCCAGAGATGGAATTCTCCATACCCGTTGAGACCGCCGGTGACGTTCGGGCCCGGGTGGTGGTACGGGCTCTGGAGATTCTCGAGAGCTGCCGCATTCTGCGCCAGGCGCTCGAGCACCTGCCGGCCGGAGACTGGTGGGGTCCCACCGAGGAAGTCGAAGTCCCCGCCGGAACGGCCATCAGCCGGATCGAGGGCCCGCGAGGCGAGGTGATCTATTCGGTGACCGCCGACGGCGAAAACGATACTCCCCAGCGAGTCAAGGTCCGCACCCCGACCTACGCCAACATGCCCGCGGTTCGTCTGATGTTGCGCGGCGCCCGGCTCGCCGATGCGCCGCTGATCCAGGCTTCGATCGATCCGTGCTATTCCTGCACGGATCGATAAGAGAATCTCAATTAAACCCGGCGCGGCGCTGGGCCTTACCGGGCGGAAGTCGCGGGAGAGGCAGAGTGCAGTTCACTGGTTCCCAACTTTTTGCCGATGCAAGCATAGACAAGGAACCGGAAAACAACTATGTTGCATGCCATTAACGATGTTTGCGAGAAAATAGCATCTGGCGCGCATCTTCTGCTGGCCGGCAGTGAGCAGGCCCTGCGTCAGCTCCCGCGGGGCAACTGGATCGGAGGCACCACTCCGTACTTCATGGCCGAGCGAGGGGGTGTGTGCTCGGAATCACAGATTTTCGTCACCGAGGTGCCTGGTTGCGCTCTCGAGCCACAGATTGCTGAGTATACCGTCCAGAATCTGTCTGAGTTGTGCACCCACGCTCCCCAGAACGGTTTTTCCTTCCTCATCATTCCCGCCGGGAGTCGGTCGCACATCGCCTATGCCGAAAATGCGCCGAGCTACGAGGGGATGTTCGTGAAACCCGTAGTCGGGTGGATCGCGGGCGTGCACACCTCACGCATCGGCAAACAGGCGCCCATGGTGTTCAGCGGGATTTCTTTTCGGAATTCTACGGAACATGCGGTGGCGATGCACGTAGGCTTGCCCCAGGACAAAATCGCGGAACTGGACATCGTAAATGTCTTCGAGCCTGGCTCCGGCGACTCCATCAGCTTTCCCGCCTCCGGTTTCAGCGCGCAACAATGTCTGATCAACGGAAAGCCGGCGAGCTTCGCCCGTTACCTCGCCGACATCAAGCACGATTGTCGTCTCCCGTTGACCGCTGATTACAACGGCAGCGTGGTCAATGTCAGCCTGCAGAGTATTGACGCGAGCTCGAAGACGGTCAAATTCTACGCCCCGGTCTTTTCTGGCGTGGAGTACCGGCTTGCCCGACCCGTGCCGGACTACGTCGCCGCCTTCGAGTCCGCCCTCAGAGAGCACCGAGGTGCGGCGGCCTTCACCTGTGGTTGCATCCTCAACTATCTTTACGCGGAATTGGAAGGCAAACCAAGCGGTCTCATCTGCCCCGTCACCTTTGGAGAAATCGCACACCAACTCCTGAATCAGACGGTCGTACGCCTGTTGATTCGAGATTCCACGGTGAGACAGGCTGGCCAAACCTAGGAGATCGGACAACGACAATGTTACCGCCACTCACGAATTCGATCTGGGAAAAGCTGGTTAAAGGCGAGCGAGAAATGAAATCGTCGAACATCGCGGTCAACTTGTTGCTGTTCAATAGCCGGCTTCGCTATAAGAGAGACCCTTCTCCGTCCAATCTGAATCTTCTGATTCTCCATGCCTATGAAGTCTTCAAGAAGCAAGAGGTGATTCTCGACGAGGCGGAATTCGAGCAGCTAAGACACTAGGGCTTCCGCGCCTCGGCGGGCATCCTCCCCAATAATGTTCCAAGCGGAGACAGGCCGAATGCTCCATTCTGGAGCACAGTTCCATTTTCGCGCAGCGGGACGCAAGCGCTTCGGCCGCGAGTTCTCGCCTCCGTACGTCCGGGAGCCCCAAACCGGCCTTTGGAGTTCCCCGAAGGCGCGCCGTCGCTCGCCAAAGCAGCTCTTGCCCGGGCGGGCACCTTGGGCTCAGCCCGCCCGCCAACTGGACGGGAAATTGCATTGTTCATCGGTAGTCAATACCTGCGAAAAGGACGCTTATGCCGAGTGTAATTACCGATGCCTGTATCAAAGACGACAAATGTGTAGCCGTATGCCAGCGCAAGAATATCCACCCTCGCAAAGACGAGGTGAGTTACGCGGTCGTGAAACAACTCTTCGTTAATCCCAAGAGGTGTCTGGATTGCGGCTCGTGCATTTCGGTCTGCGAGAGCCATGCCATCTTTCCGATCGACGAATTGCCGGAAGACAAAAAGCACTTCGCCGAACTGAACGCGGCCTATTATCGCAAGTAAGAACGGACGACAAAGGGGGCGATGCCCGAAACCCTGCTTTCGGGCATGCCCTTACCCAAGCGACGAGGTTCCCCGGAACCTGTGGTCGGTCAAATCCTCAACACCGTTATCTCCTTCCCCGACTGTCCATTTGGGACGTGCGCGTCGGCGCGCTTTGGCACGGGCCGTGCAACAGAGAGACCGAGCGCAACCCGTCCGCCGCAGCGGATTCCGTAAATGGAACACCGCCATGACGCTCAAGGTTCTGTTCGCTCGTTTTTCGGTATCTCAGGTTTATTTGTGACTTCAATTCGCGAGGTGAATTAGCATGAACTTATCGTATACAAGGAAGTTCGAGAACGAGCGAAGCTGGCTTTGTGTTGCTGCGGTTCTCGTTGGTCTGGCGTTCGCCCTCAGCTCGGCGACACCTTCACACGCCCAGGCACTCGGATGGGAAGGCGAAACTGGCGTCTTCGTGACACCCCTGGCCTACACCGCGTCGGCGGAAAATCAGAAGATCCATGCCGTCACGGCCTATCACTTTTTCGGCGCTGGCCCGGTCATTGGAGATTTTGACGAGGCTTCGATCGAACTCGGGATCGGCAAGCGCTTAGAGTTTGGGTACACTCACGAATTCCACGCTTTCGGAAACGACATGAGCGCTCCCACCAACCAACTGAGCCCGCTTTGGCAGAATGGCTTCGAAATCTTCAACGGCAAGTTTCAGCTCGTGCCCGAGAACTATGCGAAGACGAAGTGGGTGCCAGCGATCTCCGCGGGCTTTATCGCACGCACCGACGTACGGAACGTCGGCAACTACGTGGAAGAGAGTAAGAACGCAAGCGGGATGAGCGGCAAATCCGACGGCGATATTTATGTGGTCGCCACCAAGGTGGTTCCGACCAAGCCCATTCCGATTGTCCTGAATTTCGGCGTCCGTGGCACCAATGCCGAACTCTGGGGGATGGGTGGAAACGCACCTAATTGGCAGGCGCGCGCGTTTGGCGCCGTGGCCTTCGTCTTTAAAGGGCCGGCCAAGAGCACGATCATCTTCGGGTCGGAAGCTTCGCAGCAACCGCACCATCCTTACGGCTTCGACCAGAATGTGACCTCCTTGCAGTTAAACATTCCGACCACGCTGACCTATTGCGTCCGGTTTCTTCCCAGCCCGAAGCACAAGCTGAATTTCGATTTCGGTATTGCGCAGGTGGCGGGCAACATCTACAACACCCCCGCAACCGGGATCATTAATCTGCAGGCTCGCCACCAGGCCGGCTTCCAGGTTTCCTACGGGTTCTGACGACTTGGCGATTCGCGAAGGCCCTTGCTGGCAACAGCAAGGGCCTTCGCCTTCGACGATCCAGCGAACCTTAGGTCGAACGGCGGCCCAAAGGCTGCCGCTCCCTTTTCCTTCCCATTTCGGCACTGCTTTCCCATATGACAGTTTCTGCGGTAATGTACCAGGGGATAGATCGTCAAGTCCTAGGGAGATTTCTCTATGAAAATCAGCGCACGTAACGCCCTTGCTGGGACCATCACAAAAGTCACCAAGGGAGCCGTTAATTCCGAGGTCGACCTGACCCTCAAAGGTGGCGAGCGAGTCGTAGCCGTCGTGACCATGCACAGCGTGGATACGCTCGGTCTGAAAGAGGGTAAGGCCGCGTATGCGATTGCCAAGGCCAGTTCGGTGATGATCGCCAAGGGCATTCGAGCTGGTCAGTTGAGCGCTCGCAATGTTCTGGACGGAAAGATTGCCGCCATTCATGATGGTGCGGTGAATTGCGAAGTGAATGTGAAGCTTACCAGCGGTGCCGACCTGGTCTCAATCATCACCAAGGAGAGCGTCAAGTCTCTGGCATTGAAACCGGGCGATTCGGTCTCGGCCATCGTCAAGGCTTCGAATGTCATGGTCGGCGTCGACCATTGAGCAGTGAACAGCAGAAGGGGCCGTGGGGAGAGACCGAGAACGCTCCTGCTTTTTGCGACCGTTTTCTCGACTCCCCCGCTGACGAGCGCGCCACAGCAGCAACGGCCATGCGCTTCGTTGTGGGGTCGAGTCCGCGACTTCCCTCGTGTTACAAACCGATCTCTGTCGTTTGAGTCCATCGTGCTGGGGCACCGACGAGACGGGAGTGAAGCCTGGGAGCTGCCGGCTCCGAAGATCGCGAGTTCTCCCTGAACCGACAATCGAGCCGTGGCGCCATCGAACAGGTGCGTTGCTCAGACGCCTGCGTTCTACTTGGACTCAGTTGTGGTGTGCCCCTCCCTTCTAATCTATGGCTGCGAGATCGCGCTGAAGCTCTCCAGGGCGGCCTGGCGAGCGCGCAACTCTCTCAGTTCCTCTTCGCCGAGCTTTTCGGCGCAACCTGCCACCGTCCGCATTCCTTGCTCGACGAGTATCCGACGGAACTCCGGATCGAGTGTCGAGGCGGCGATGTCACCGAGGGCCCGCAGCAGCCGCAAGCTGACGGCAACGTCCGTTTTCGAATACATGCGAATCTGCTCCAAGGCTGCCTCTAGCAGGCGCTCGAAACGGATCGATGCAATGCTGGCGCGAACGATGCCGGGCGGATCGTAGAGCAGATCCTCCGGCGGCTCTCGGGACGCGAAGCGAACGAGAATACGGCTCAACTGATCGACGCAGCTGATGGCAGTGCTGGGGTCGTTGACGGCGGGCGAGATCGCCTTCAAAGCAACATCCACAATCTGCAGGACACCAAACTCCACGTCCTGTTGCAAAGTTCGGGTCGGCCCCAGGTCGAACGCGGCCAGCAGTTCGGCGGTTCCTTCTGGGGGCAGGCGATTTCCCTTGGAGACCATCATCAGGGGGATTCCCGCCGGTACGAAGTGGCCCACCCGGCGCAGAACGCGGATAGTGACGTGATAGTGTTTCGCGAGGGCGACCAGGCGTCGTGTGTCGACGAAGCGGATGTAGCCGGAGATCTCGCTTATGACGGCCACCTCGCTCGGGTTGGGCCGGAGCGGTTCAGCATCCTCCACGTTGTGGTTCAGCAAGTGCGGCCAGGGCATAATCTCATCGATCATAGCTTCGGTTTCTACCGCGATTCGGTCGACGATATGATTGACGCTGATGGCCTGCGAGATGTGGTGAATGAAAAAGAGTAGCAAACCGACGCAGATCAGGGCCAGGGCCATCGCGCCGAGGACGGTGGCCACTGGCGCGAAGGGCTGAGGGAGCGAGCGCGCCGCCGGAAGCGCCGCCATGCAGTACAGGAAAGTGCCGAGGAAGATCCCGAGCGTCCATTGCGTCACGCGGTCCCGGGAAAAGCTGACGATGATGCGCGGGGAGAACTGCATCGAGGCCAGGGTGAGCGTCATCAGGAGGATGGCGAACACGATCGACACCACCGTCATGATGGAAGCGGCGATGCCCGCCAGAATGACCTGGGCGACTTGCGGGTCGGCATGCGAGGGGAATAGGACAGTGGGTACCCAGGCGCTGGCGACCGGAAACTCCTCTTCCAACCACGACAGGAATGCGCCCGCGCAACCCAGCGCCAGCGCGATTGTGAGCGGGCGAATCAAAAAGCCGCCACGCAGGTTATACATAGCGTGGCGCAGCATCAATCTCAGGCTCTTCCGCATGTCTCTATCCGCTCAAGTGTAGTGGGTCAGACCTGCGCGTACAAAGAAAACCGGGAGATCGGAGATCGCCATCTCCTATCCCAGATGGAAGCGGAGAAAACGCGTTCCTTCGTCAAACGAATTCCAGTCTATAGTCAGGGGATGAATTGTGGGGACTGGACCCCAGAGCATCCGCGTGGCATCGCAGCCTTCGGCATCTTCCTGCTGTGGGGAGCCACGATGGCGTCTCTCGCAGGAACGACTTTGACATGGCCTGGCACGGCGCTTGACCACATGTGGGCCCTCAATCCCCGCGCTTACGGCCAACTCGCACGATTGGGAAGCAAAGCGGGAATCCTGCTCATCCTCGTCGGGATTGCCCTTGCCGTCTCTGGCATCGGATGGCTCAAACGCCGTCTCTGGGCATGGCGACTGGCCGTGGCGATCATTGTCACTCAGGTCGTCGGGGACCTAGTCAATGTTCTTCTGGGCCGTAGGATTGAAGGCGCGATCGGTGTAACAGTAGCTGGGACACTGTTGTTTTATCTCTTTCGGACACAAGTTCGTGCCGTTTTCAAGACAAGCGGACCCCGGAAAGGGGATCCAGATTAAGAGGCAGCGCGACCTTCGTCTCACAACTGAACGATGTGCGGTTGGCTTCTGAACCGGGACATTGGCATGGAGCGAGGAGCAACTGCGCGCGGCGAACTGGAAGACGCCAAGGGGATGGATCTGCGGGGCCTGAGCTCACGGGTGAAGTTCCACAAGCAACACAGGAGAAATGGAATTGCCATAGCCAGAATCAGGGCAAACACGTATGCAGTCATGGACCAGTCTCCTGGAGGCCTTCACGTTCAATCATGAGCGAAAAGCCCTAAAGAAGTACTGGAGAAGCCATGAAAATTCTATGAAGATTCCACCATGCCCCGGAGACGATAGCCAACCCACGGTTCGGTGGTGATGTATTGCGGATGTTCGGGATTCGGTTCCATCTTCTTTCGCAGGTTCTTTACGAAGACACGCAGATAGTCGACTTGGTCTCCATAATCCGGGCCCCAGACGGCTTGCAGTAATTCGCGATGAGACACAACTTGGTTCGGGTGCTGCGTCAGAAAGCGCAGCAGGTCCAGTTCTTTCGGGGTCAGGTGCGTGCTCACGCTCTCTCTGGATATGGTGCGCTCGTCAAAGTCGATCATAATCTCGCCCACGCGAACCTTCTTGGGCGAAGACTGCGCGCCGGGCACTCTCCTGAGGGCCGCGCGTATGCGCGCCATAAGCTCCGGCGTGCTGAACGGCTTGGTCACAAAATCGTCGGCTCCGGCATCGAGTGCAGCCACTTTATCTTCTTCGGAATTTCGGACGGTGAGCATGACGATGGCTACATCGCTGTCCTTTCGAATGGCCTTACATGCCGCCAGGCCTCCCATTCCGGGCATATTCATATCGAGCACCACGAGATCCGGCCGTAGCTCTCGAATGCTCTCGAGCGCCTCTTCACCGGTTTTAGCTTCGTCCACTTCGTAGCCCTCCGCCACGAGAGTAGTACGCATGAACCGGCGAATTTTCGGCTGATCATCGACGATGATGATACGGCCCGCGCTCAAGCGACCTCCTCTCGGAGCACCGGCAGTGTGATTCGGAAAGTCGTCAGTCCTGGTCGGCTCGAAACCGTCAATTCGCCGTTGTGGGCTCGCACAATGCCATGAGCAATGCTGAGGCCGAGACCGGAACCAGGTATTTGGCGCTTAACAGAGGGGCTTCGGTAGAACCTGTCAAAAATCCGCAATTGTTCTTCGGCTGGTATGCCCTTACCGTAATCAGTGACCTCCACGCTCAACACACCGTCCGTCACTTGCGCCCCCACTTCAACTGGGGTATCCGCGGACGTGTATTTCAGTGCATTATCCAAAAGTTGCCGGATGGCTAGTTTCATAAGGCGCTTGTCGAAAGCCATCGCCGGCAGGGGGCCGTGGGAGAGTACCCGGACAGGATGCTCATCGATTTCGGTCCGCATGGAAGCAAGCACGTCCTGAAGAGTATCGTGCAGGCTTGCCACCTCCGGATGAAGTTCTATGTGCGCAGTGTCGAGACGCGCCATTTCAATCGCGTCATCAATCAACTCCCGCAGATGTTCTGCCTCCTCGTCCGCGATCGTCAGTTGTTCCTGCCTGCTCTCCGCAGGCACGCCCGGATTCGCCAGCAGTGACGTAGTTGCAGCTTTGATCAAAGTCAGTGGCGTTTTGAATTCGTGGGCCATGGCATCAATCAGCGTGGTTCTGAGCTGTTCACTCTGCCGCGCAGCTTCGACCTGCTGGGCTAGATCTTGCGCTCGTGCCCGTTCGAGGGCAATCGCCACCAGGTTTGCGACACCCCGCAAAACGGAGTCCGGCATGGTAGCGCCACGCAAGGCCATGCTCGCGACTGCCTCCGAGCCGCGACGCACGCCGACGATCACAAACGGGGGCCGCTGTTTTGTAGAGAGTCCATCGCGCAATGCTTCAAGCCGAAGGTCGTTCTCAAATCCTTCGGGTCCCGAGATCCCGACGCAATAAAATTCCCCGGCATGGCGCTCGTACAATATGGCCGCTTGGAGATCGAAGATCTCCGCCAATTTCTCGACCAGTTGTTTGCCGAAGGGGGCGCTTCTGTCGATCAGCAACATGGCGCGGCTGAACGTGTAAAGGCGCTCGAGATCTCTTTGGCGTTCCACTGCCTCGGACGCTCTAGTCTTAGCCTTCGCGGACAATCGGCTGGCAATCAGGGAGGTTGCCAGAAAGCTAGACAGAGCGACCCAATTCTGGGGATCGGCGATCGTGAACGTTCCAACCGGGGGGAGGAAAAAGAAGTTGAACACGAGGGTAGCCAGGACTGAGGCCAAGGCGGCTTCAAGGAATCCCCACGTGCTAGCGACAATCAGGATCAGGAGCAAATAGGCGAACCCGACGGTGGTGGCGTTCACGGGAATCACACGATAGGCGACAAACGTGACGAGAACAACGCCACTCAATGCGACCAGCACGCGCACAGGACGTCCACGAAGCACGACATTCTCCTCTCGCTCGATATTGTAGGTCACCCTCCCAAATGCCGAAGGCCAGGTTCCGCACGAAGCCCGTGAGACACTTGGCTCGCATCCGAGTAGTTTCCCGCGATATCTCCCGCCGCGTTGATGCCCGAGGGCCGCGTCATGGTGTCAACGGCAGGAATTGAGAAAGGGCCGACCTTCCGGCGAGTGGCGGCCAACGGCCGCGTGGGCGAGGACGCGTTGACGGAGCGCGCGGTGTGGAAGTTCGTGCATGAATACGCGGCACAGGTGGGGAGCGGGGAGCTGCGCCGCACGATCTGCGTCGCACGGCAGCGAAGCTATGCCGGGCGAAGGGCGGCGAGCTGGAGCAAATTCAGTTTGTGCTGGGGCACGAATCGATCCTGACGACTGAGCGCTACTTAGGCTCCGAACAGGATCTAAAGAATGCAGTCAACGACGCGCTGGTGTTTGAGTGATTTACGGGTCGTCTCATTGGGTGTACAAGGGCGGGGAGAGTGGGACCGTGATGCAATCGCGTACGGCAACGATCGGATCCGGAGAGCTCAGCTTTTTCGGGGCTGGATTCTTTGGGCCTAACCCTTTTTCAATCAATAACTTAATTCGTCAAGATGGCCGATTTATTGCGACCATTATGTGACCAGCGCCGATGTTCGCCTAAGCGTCGGCCGAGAGCATTAGACGAGGACGCCACTGGAACGCGGATTCGCGACTGAGCTGGCGTGTTGAGGCGAAATTGCACTCTACAGTAGTTACCGGATAGAAATTGGCAAATTACTCGAATTACAATTTTGAAAACTAAGTCCCATCTTCCTAATCCTGGCCTGACCGCTTTAAGGGGCATTGCGGCTACCAACCAAGATCTGTGGCGGATGGTTCAGAGGCGCGGTTAAGGGATTGAGAAGTCCTGCTGGCCAGACTGTCCTCCCTAAATAGACCGATAATAGTCAAGTTTTCGACGTTGCCGCTACGATCGCAGCCTATGCCAAAGCTTGAAAAACATGTCGCTGCGCTCCAGGTAAATAAGGTTTCGTTGCGCACGATAAGGAGAAACGAGCATGTATTTAGTCATGGGCATTACTGGAAAAGTTGGAGGCGCCACCGCGCGGCATCTGCTGAAGCAAGGCAAACGGGTGCGAGCACTTGTGCGCAATCGCGAGAAAGCGACGAAGTGGGCAGAACAAGGCGTGGAGTTGGTGGATGGAGACTGGAACGATGCGACAGCCATAGCGGTGGCGCTCAAAGGTGTTGAGGGCGCGTTTGTTATGTTGCCGGCTGTATGGGCACCCTCGCCTGATTACAGAGAAGCAAAGGGCGTGATTGCGAACTATGTCGAGGCGCTGACCAAGGTAGTGCCCCCGCGGGTGGTAGCGCTCTCGTCGATGGGGGCGAATAGAACCAGCGGGCTGGGGATGATCACGGCCTTATCACTTTTGGAGCAAGGTTTTCGCAGCCTGCCATCTCCGGTTGCATTCGTGCGCGCAGGCGGCTTTTTCGAAAACTTTCTTTTCGGCTTACAGGCCGCCCAAGGCGGAACACTACCGGTCTTCTACAATCCTACAAACCGGAAATCAACCATGGTCGCGACAAACGACATCGGCGCAGAGGTGGCAAAGCTTCTGACCGGGCCGGCGTGGTCAGGGCATCGCGTTATCGAGCTCGGTTCGATGGTAAGCGCGGATGAAGTGGCGGAACAATTGGGTGAAGTCCTAAAACGCGACGTTAAAGCCTTTGCCGTCCCGCGTGCAGGGTGGGCAGAAGCGTTCGAGCAGTTCGGCGTCCCGAAGGGCCACACTGGACCTGCCGAAGAAATGTTTGAGAGCGTGAACGCGGGATGGATGGAGCTCGGAATCACAGGTGCGGAGCACGTAGCGGGTACGACGTCCGCACGCGATGTATTCGCGGCTGCTCAGCAGGCCGTCAAGGCGAAAGGCCATTCCGTTTGAACGGCTGGGATGCCGTCAAATGAGACGATTCGGGAAATGGTTTCTCAT
>JBEKPJ010000051.1:0-57094 GCA_049520935.1 Terriglobales bacterium
GCACAAGAAGCACCAGTGAGCATTCGACCTTAGCTTGCCGAACCTGATCCCTCTGACAGACTGCGCCCGTGCGCAGATCTAATCAAGTTTCTGGTACCACTGATCGTTCCGAAGGCACGATCGAATGCTTAATTATTATTATTCTTGCGGTTCGAAGGCTTGCAAACGCCGTCGCACACGCAGCAAGTGACTGAGGACAAGTCGCCGCCGTAACTCGTTTGAATCTTGGCCAGGCATCAGGTCGCCCGCCCCAACAAGCCGCTTGGCCGAGAAACTCTCCGCATCGATGTCGGTCAGATTGGGTCAGCGCACTCGACATTTTGATGCGCCTTTTCCCTGGCCAGATTTCCGGCTGCGATCATGGCACCGATCTCCGCCTCAAATCTTGCCAGACCTTCGCCGACAACTTCCGGCGAGGTATTCGACTTGGATAGGGCACGTCCGATCAGGTCGGCGATCGTCACCTGACGTTGTTCGATCACCGATGTTTCGCCGAGTGCTCTAAACGGCGAGCCGGCAAACCAATCCACTGCGTCAATCCGATAATGCTTCTCGGACGGCCCCGACGCCCAATCACGGTGCACTCGCTTATACGGTTTTAGCCAAGCAGTTCCTGTCTCCTCCATGCTAGATGCTCGGCCAATCAGGATGCGGCCGGAGTCATGAACGAGAATGCGCTCGAGCACCGCCAGCGTCGTACTACGTTCCAGCCAATGAAGTGCACGGCCGATGGTGATGACATGGTAGGTTTGGGCAATTGGGAGTTCCTCGATCCGGCCATGGATCAGAGAGAGCGCGACACCCGCTTCCGATGCCGAAGCCTTCGCCGCTTCGATCATTCCGGGTTCGGGATCGAGACCTGTGCAGCGGGCGACGAAAGGGGCAAAGCCCAGGGCAAGCAGGCCGGGTCCGCAGCCAATGTCGAGCAAGGATTCGTCCCCGCGCAATGCAATCCGACCCGCGACTTGCTGGAAGAATGCTGCCGGATACGGTTCCCGGTAGCGGGCATAGAATTCGACGGTTGATGCGAAGCGACCCATCGGTTTTAGTCTTGCAGGTGCGGATTGGAACTTCAACTCCGGCCAACCACGCGAAACGCGCCGACCTGATCGTTCGTCGGGTCCGCGATGCCGATTCCTGGCTCGTCCGCCTGGCACAGGCAGCCAATATTCCGAGAATCTGCCGCCCCGCCCTCGGCGTCTTGTCATCGTGATCGTGTTCGGGATTGTATGCCGCAAGCGTGGCGGCCCGGACACGAAAACGGGCGACTCCATCGCGAATCAATTCTCCGAAAATGTGAGCCAAGCTCCCGGGGTTGCTCGAGCACCATCTCGACAATGGTGCAGTGATGTGGAAAAACGCACACCTGGCTTAGTGCCCCTGCTCGGAAACGGCGCGCTCTCTTTCAGGTTGCCAGCCGGCAGGAACACCCCCAAATGCTCTGCGGCTCATCCAGTTCGATCCCGCAGTGCCAGCGGATTCTCAGGATCGATGTAGATAACCCGAGCCCCAGCCCGCTTATCGGTCAAGTAGACGCGAACCGAGATTCTCATTCCCACGCTCAACTCGATCGCGGTCGCGATCAGTGCTCCATGCAGGCTGACCACAATCGTTTCGCCATTGCATGTTCCATTGTCGCCACCACTACCGTCGATCGCAACCACCACTTTAATCGGGACGCGGCTACTACGTCGCGGCTGCTCAAACGTCCTATTGGCAGTCATTGGCAATGGAATATCTTGCCGAGCGTCCCATCACACGTGACCGACGGGGTCCCGGATAGCCCAGCAGTGCCCGGTACGTAGCACTGGCGAGCTATTGCCGAATGCCCTAGTCAAGTCTAATTTGGGATGGAGCAGTTTTCGGGGGAGGGCTGTTCGACTGAAGCGTCCGATGACTCATTGAGTCATGGGGCGCTTTTGTCTTGCTCTACGATAGTGTTTGCGGTTCTTGAGCCCACGGACGGTCCCGCCCAGTTTGACATCAAGACCGTCCTTGGACGTGGCCCCCGCTGCCGTGAACTCAGCCGCCAGGTGATTTGGTAAACCAAAGAAAGGAAAGCAGAAACCTGTTCCTCTTCGTCACCCTGCGCCGAGGATCCGGGTTCCGCGCCACTCACGTTCCGCAGTGAAATCGCGTTCCCGGCGGAACCGCGCGAGCGTACCCGGTCCACATCCCGTTCGGGTCCCGGGAGACGGTTAGGTACCTGTAACCCGGCATCGCAATCGCCGTAGGCGACTACACTCTGGTCCTGCTTCAACGTGCTCACATAACCGAGGCAGCCATTGAACCGAGAGCGGGAGCGATCGACCGGCGGCAAGTCGCACATCAATCGAGGAAGACCCGGAAGCGTCAGATGTGGGGCTGAGCCGATTCGAACCGCTTCGCGCTCCGGCCTTGCCTCTCTCGCTTCCTGCGGGTTTTGCGCCGAGCGTGAGGAAGAACCTAAACCAAAAGCGACATCTGTCAAACGCTCCCGTCTTGACCAACGCCGCTATCGGCGGTGGCGCGGTTCTCCGCGGCATGACTCACCTTTCGCAGGAGGTTCCTCAGGATTTCCTTCTCGGATTCGTCGAGACCGGATAAGGTTTCCTCCACGCCGCGGGCGTGATCGGCAAAGACCTTGCGCATTAGCTTTGATCCTTCCGCTGTCAGCGCATTGATCGGCACAATCACGAAGAAGTAAACAACTGCAGCAACCAACAGAAACGAGATCAGAGCATTGATGAAATCGCCCAGAGCAAAGACGCTTCCGTGCAACGTGAATCGGATTGCCGAAAAGTCGGGTTTACCCACGAGTGCAGCGATGAATGGCGTCAGCAGATCTTTTGTGAGCGCAGCCACTACGGCCGCGAACGCGCCACCGACTACTACCCCAACCGCCATGTCCACTACGTTGCCACGCAGAACAAACTGTTTGAATCCGCTCATCATGGGTAGCCTCCAAAGAGATGTCACGGCATAGTGATTGCCACCAATCCGCTTTTGCACCCGATCAGAATCCTATCTGGTCAGGCTAAACAAATAAATCGCGACGACTGCGTACAGTTCGGTGGAGTTCAGCATGCCCGCCAGCGGCGAAGAAACAGTTGTCGCAATCCTCGGGAGGCTTGTCTCCTCAGGCGTCACACCCAACGCGACTTTCCGGTCCTCGACCCTTTGCACCCTGGTTCGAACAGAAATCCGTACCCTGGCAATGCCGAAGTTCGGCCGGGCAAGGAGGCCCAGATGCCGAACATTAGACACTCAATCCGGATTTCGGCGAAGCCGGAAACCATCTACCCGCTGATCGCAACCGCCGAAGGCCTTGGCAGGTGGTGGGCGACTGACATAACGCAGCCTGGCCAGACCAAGGCCGGCACGCTCGTTCGCTTCGCTCACGGCGGTTGGCGAGCCGAGACCCCTAATTCATTTCATGCAACACTACGTGGGGCGAATTGATGCTTCGACTGAAGCAGGTGGCCGAAAGCCGCGACCGCTGTTTGCGAAAGCCGGGATGAAGCACTAGCGCATAAGTAATTAAGGTGTTGATCTCAAAATCGCATCCTGATTCCCGTTAACCCCGGAATCCCCCGCCCCTCGAACCGGCGTTCTGAGAGCCGAACGGTAGCAGGGGTTCGCCCGACGCCGTTCCGGGCTGAGGCGCGAGCGTGCTTGCAGCCAGCGACGTTCATCTCGAGCGCGTGGCATTCGATACCCTGCCGCGGCTAACCTTGAAGAATGTCGCCTCCTGCAAGCACCAGCAGACCGTTGCCAAAGGCTTTCCCCCGGATGCTCGAATCTGCACTACTTCGTCATCCAGGACTCAAATCCGACCGGCGAGGTCTCAACGCGCGGTTCGACCCAACCCGCCTCGGTCGCCATACCGCGAATCTTTTCAAGCGGGTAGGCTCGCACATAGGATCGACAGGCTTCGGCCTCATGCCGGATTCAGTTGCATTGGCAAATGCGGAGCGGGCCTCCCTGAAAGCAATGAGTCTCGACGACTCTCTGGCCGGCGTGCACGGCACGACAGCCCTCGTCAGGGAATACGTTCACTGGGACTGGTCCGGCTCCGAGAGAGAATACAGATTGGCGATCTCCCTTGACGGCCAGGCAGCTCGTTTTCACGCGGCCCTCGGCAGCTTACTTGTCGTACTCGGAAAGAATGATGAAGCTCTGCGCGAGGGTCGGGTCGCTGTTCAGCTCGAGCCAACCTCGCTGGGCATCAATGCTCAACTCGCCGAGTCTCTCTATCTTGCACGTCGTTACGACGACGCGATTCAACAAGCTCGTAATACCCTGAATATGGAGTCTAGCTTCTTCGAGGCAGCCGAAACCCTGGCGAAAGCCCTGCACCAGAAGGGCCGAGACCGCGAAGCGATCGAAGTCCTGAAGCGCGACTCCGCGCCCATTCTCGATACAAGCTATCCGCGCGCGCTTCTGGTCGCGCTCTACGCATCCTCCGGAAACAAGGACGACGCGAAATCTCTTCTGCAGACACTGCAGGTCAAGGCGAGTCGGTATTGGGTCTCACCCTGCGACATTGCGCTCGCCACGACCGGACTGGACGACCCGGAGACGGCGATCCGCCTTTTGAACCAGGCTTACGAGGAACATGATTCGAACCTCATCTTTCTCTCGGCAGAACCGTTGTATGACTCTCTGCGTGCGGACCCGCAGTTTCAGGACCTCGTGCAGAAGATGAGGTTTCCATAGGCCGGTGCGGGTTAGGTCTAGCCAACGGATTGGCGCAAGAACAACGCTCCAGTTCTCACCTGACGGTGTAGTCCGGTTCGGGCAGAGTTCCATGGTGCCGGGAAAACAATTGGACCCGGTGTGCGGCTTGCGACCGCCTGCATTCTAAACTGGAGCGACACCTGCGGTCGTCGGACAATATCGCTTGCCCCGAGTTGTCGACGCCGGTCAGCACTGGCCATTTCTCCAGTCACCTTCGTAAGTGTGTGCCCACATGTGGCGGTCGTGCCGCGCATCCACCAACTGAACGACCATGCGAACCCGGTTTCCATCCTGCAGCAGAGAACTCTCTACGACTGTGTCCACGTTGAGCGCCGCGACAATTTCGGGGATCGACTTTTTAGCGCCCTTAAACTGCATAACCGAGGTTCGGGAAACGACCCGTAGGCCACTGAACTGCACCAGATCTCCGGTCAACTGGTCGGTGACACCATCAGCCAGATAGTCCTGCCGGCGGTCCCCGGAGAGAAGGACTGCGATGGACGCCGGAATGCTCGTAAACGAAAGCCGTTCGCGAGAGCCAGCGCTCTTTCGCCATCAGCAGGATCAGCAGCACGGGGACTGCGATTCCGAATGAACCATAGAGAAGCGAGCGCCGGTTGCGCGGCAACGGCACACTCGGGGGCTTCTCCGCGGCAATCGCCGGCGGCGAAACCGGGTCCACCGGCTGAAGTTCATCGGTGCCCCGCAGTTCGAAATGCGGTACATAGCCTCCGGTGGGCAGGCTGATCACCACGCGGTGGCCCGCACCCTGGCCGCCATAGAACGCGCTGAGTTTGGTCCGCAGCCGGCGGGCTTCGGTGCGGACGATCGGGTCTGCTTTCGGACTGTAGGTTGCCTCCCGCCGATAGACCTCGACGCCGATCACGGATTCTTTCAATTGGCCGGAGAGACCGTTCAGGGAGGAGTCGACGACAAAGGTCAGGAATTGCCGGAGCCGTTCGGAGTCCGCGAAGCCCTCGCTGGCACAGATCGCGGCGAGTTCTTCCCGGATCAGGGACGCATTGTATGGAGGCCAACCGTTGTTGCCTCCGCCCTCGCGTGCATCACCAGGCGCCATGGCGATTGAGAAGAGCATTATAGCCGACGGGAAATGAACGTTGAAACCCCGCGAGCCTACTCCCTCATAACCCTGAGGTCCGTGCCGACAGCTTTCCGTCCCGGCCATTCCATGGTTTGACCAGGGGTAATCTGACTGCGACACCCACAGCTTACCCCTGTCCTGCTCCCAAAAAAGCGATTCCTGTCCTACAGTACGCGGGCAGGTGATGACCATGATTTGGCAGTCCGTCCCCATCCTCTTGCGATATGGCCACCTTCACAGCGGAGGCTGAACCCCAATCGCGGTCTAGTAGAACTGCGCCCCGTCACACCGCGTGTCGGAGGCGCTCTCGATAAACACTCACGAAATTTGGGAGGTTATCAATTTATGACTACGTCGACGCTCAACCGAGTGCTCGTTCTATCGATTGTCTCAGCCATCGCCTTCTCCGTTATGCCGAGTGCCAGCGCTCAAGGCTGTTCGGATCGGAGTCTCAACGGAAGCTTCGGCTACACCGTAACCGGCACGATCGTGCAGAATTCAGGTCCGCTTGTTGCCGGGCCTTTTGTGGCCGTGGGGCGAATTGTCTTCGATGGCAAAGGCCGAGTTTCCACCGTTCGATCCCTGAACGACGATGGTATCGTTCTGCAAAATGATTCGGGGACCGGTACCTATACCATGAACTCGGATTGCGCCGGCACGTTCAACATCACGGTAGGTCCGCCCGCCGATCAGATCGAACTCACGCTCAGCATCGTGCTCGACGACACGGACCAGGTGCGCGGCGTCGTCACCACGCCCAATGCGGTCCTGGCCTTCGAGGCGAGGCAACAGCTCCCTATCTTTTCCTAATCTCCGGCGGGTTCGGACAAATCGTTTGGAGTGCGGTGCATGCTTAGGCGGCTGAGAGTTACGGAAAAGCCGGTTTTGGGAAGCCGGACCTGATCGCTTGGCTCAAGACGACGGAGTTGTTGCCGACCACAGGACTGTTCGCAAGCCAAGAACGGGTTTGCGCTCGGCTACGACCCCTTTTCTTCCCGCGTCGCTTTGGGATTCAGAGCACGGTCGGTTCGGTTGTGAGCCAGTCAGTCGTTGTCGAAGGCGGTACGAGACTTCGGCATCGCCGTGCCAGCGGGTTGAGGTGGACATTGGCGTGGCGACGCTATCAGCGGGAGTTGCGGACGCTGGCTGAAGTCGAAGCTGTCGAGCATATCGCTTGCGGTGCGATCCCGCGCGGTGAGCGATTGTAAATGATAGCGCCGCTCGACGAACTTCAAGACGGACGATTGTTCGTAGACGGTGTGCGAGACGTACCCTCGCTTGGCAAACGGGGAGACGATAAGCAGGGGCGCACGCGCACCCAAGCCCAGCTGATCCACCTGCGGCGGCGCAACATGATCGTACAGACCGCCAAAATCATCCCAGGTGATGAATACCGCGGTTGATTTCCAGTCAGGATTCTGCATGACTGCATTCAACAGGGCAACGGTCCAGTTCTCGCCCGCGCAGCTGCTTTCTGGAGGGTGCTCTCCCGCGCCCTCGGGTGGCAAAATCCAGCTTACAGCAGGAAGCTGACCATTGGCTGCGTCGATTAGAAATTGCGACGGGTTGGCGGTACGCTCCTTAAACAGAGGGCTATTTTCGATGTGTCGGATCGTGCTCAGGATGCCGCCTTGGTCAGCATAGTATTTCCAGGAGATACCTGCTTTTTCGAGAAGGTCCGGTAAGGTCTGAAAGTCGAAACATGGCGACTGCTGAGTTACATTGCCGTTATTGTCAATTACCGGCACCGTGCCCGTCGGACTGCCATCGCAATTCGTCCCGGAGGTCGAGTTATTTTGGTTGTCCATCACTCCGCCGGATTGTGCGGCCACGGTAAAGAGATGATTCGGTAGGCTCGGCCCGTGCACCGAGGTGAAGTAGTGATCTGCCAGGGTGAAGCGGCGGGCGTATGCCCAGTAGTTCGGGATGTCTTGCTCGGTCATCTGGGTGTAAGCATCGAGATTTCCACCTGTGGTTAGATCGAATTCGTCCATCTTGCCGTTGTCGAGAGCTTGCATAGCGCACGCCCACCCATTGCATAGATCTCCTTGATAGGAGTCAGGCATAGGGCTCAATGGAACAACCTGCCCCGCCGACGTAATCCCGGTCATGGCACCATCGGCGCTCGGAAACCTCCCGAAATAGTTGTCAAACGTGCGGTTCTCCTTGATAACAAAGACCGTATGCTGGATAGGGCTCGGATCACTTTCAGTTTCGTTATTGACGCGTCCGCAGGTCAGAAACGCGATGCTTATACAGAGAAGAAAACCGAATGAGATTGCTGCTTTGCGGGAGGTGTTTCGGGTTGATAAAGACAATGCTACTACCTCGTTATGGAACCTATAAATCGCTACATAGTCCTAATAAGTGCGCTGCTTGATGCGACTCCGGAACAGTCTAGCTCCGCCGCAAGAATAAGGTCTGTGATGATAGTCACTGCACGCCGTTTTTACTTGGCAAAGCACGCAACGATCGCGGTACGCATGGAAGATCGACAGGCCTGGGATTGGTTCCTGGCTTAAACAGTTCCATACTTCCAGGTCAACCCGGGTCTCCACAAACCTCGAGCGGCTGGAATTTGTCCGCGAGCGTGGCCAAACCAGAGTCGCCGACCTCGCCCGTGAGTTCGGCGGCCGATTAAAGCTCAATCTCAACAATGCTCAGTTCGATTCGGGTGACCCGATCGCGGTGCGGGGTGGTCGCCGGGTGGTCCCAAGGGGCAACAGGTTCAACGCTCTTTGACGGAAACCTTTCATGGCACGACGACGCAGGCCAACATTGGGCATGGCACTACGGTGGGCTCATCAGTCCGGATATCTCCTTATTCTTACAACATCCTTTATGGTTTCGACACCACCGCCGGTGCGAGTCCGCACTTCAGCCATTCGGGTGAACTCTTACCCGAGGATCTGCACCGTATTCACGACCTGCCGGAAGTGGTTACTGATCGCCCGAACAGGTTCAAAACGGCGTTCAAGCTGTAACACGTGCCACAACGGCCGCAGCACTCGATATCGGTGCCGCCCGCTTCAGTGCCCCCGCACAGAATCCCATTCGCGTGCTGGATGAGCGTCACTTGGTACCTGACAGCAATGGTTCCCACCGGGGGGCGCTTACCGGGTCAGTAATTGCAACCACCGCTGGCGGAAATATGATGAGTGACCAGATGTTTCGCGTGATGCCCCAGGTTAAGAGCTTCACTCCGACCAAGGGGCCGGTGGAACGACCGTCCAAATTATCCGGGTCAGCCTCACTAAGGCCTCGAAGATCGAGTTCGGTTCGGAATCCGCTGGCTTCTCAATCGACAGTGACACAAAGCCGACGACATTCGTACGCGGGTGCAGAAACTGAAAACACTACGTATTACTGCTGGCGGGGCGGTAACGAGCCAGTCCTCACGGTCACGCCGTAGAAGCAACTTTGGAATCCGGGCTTCGTACGTTCCGAAGTCGCTTGAGCCGCCGTCATTTCCCCCATAATTGAGGGGAGGGCGTTGACTGACCCTAAAGGATTTATCTGGCGTGAGACGGGATAAATTTTCGCGATTCGCGGAATGTTTCGACGTTCGGGCGGCCGGTTGTTGACGCCAGGTCAATTGCCCAGACATTCGATGCGATTCCGGATACCACTGTCGACGCCGAGCAGATTTCGACGATAGCTCCCCAACGTCAAAAAGTCAGGTTTCGAAAGACGTGATTGCGATCACACTGGCATGTGACTGCTGCCGCTGCGACCGGTGGACTCCTCCCCCAATAATTGCTCCCCATTCCAAGCCTTACAAATAATGGTGAATCAGCCTGATCTTCGGCCGCCCCAGGAGGCAATCACGGTGCATATGCGTGGAATGAGAGCCCAGATAAATAAGATGGCGGTCTCTTCGCCTCTGACAGTTTCTATCGTGGTTCTGCTGTTTGCCACGTGGAATCCGCCCACGGCGCTGGCGGTTCCAAGCTTTGCGCGGCAGACGGGGTTGGCGTGCAGTGGCTGCCACTACGCACCTCCGGAGCTCAACCCCGCCGGACGAAGATTCAAGCTGCTCGGTTACGTTGATAAAGGAGATGACACGAAGGTCGTGACCTCGGATGGAAGCAAAACGCATGCAGCGCTAAATCTTCTCGCTTCGCTGCCTCTTTCCGTAATGTTCGAGACCTCATTTACTCAAACCAATTCGGCGGTACCGACGACCCAGAATGGCAGCTTTGAATTTCCCCAAGATGTGTCGCTCTATCTTGCCGGGGCATGGACAAGCCACGTCGGCAGCTTTGTGCAAGTGACTTACAACACCCAAGCCGACAATTTCAGTATCGATAACACCGATGTCCGCTACGCGAAGACAACGAAGGTGAGAGGCAAGGAGCTGGTCTACGGCTTGGACTTCAACAACAGCCCGACCGTGGAGGACCTCTGGAACACTGCGCCGGTGTGGGGGTTCCCGTGGGTGGCCAACGATTTTGCACCCAGTCCCACCGCCACTCCCATCCTTAACGGTGCCTTGGGGCAGGACGTCGCAGGATTCGGTGGCTATGCGATGTGGAACAATCATTTGTATCTGAACCTGGAGCTTTATCGCTCGGAGCACGTAGGCAGCACCCAGCCGAATCCGGGAACAAATTTCGCCCACAACATCGTCGGGGTCGCGCCCTATTGGCGCGTCGCTTGGCAGGAATCGACGGGGACGACGCAATTTGAGATCGGCAGCTATGGAATGCACCTGCGGAACAGCCCCTTCGCCATCCCAACCGGCGGGACAACCGACGTCTATGATGACTACACGGATTGGGCCGTAGATACCCAGTACGATCGGACATTATTCCGGAAGGACGTGCTATCGCTGCGAGGCACGTATATCCGTGAAAATTCCGATTTGGCAGCCAGCGCCAGCCTCCTGCCGCCTACGGGTCCGTTGGCATCACCCGGCGCACACCATTTAAACACTTTTATGCCCAACGCTGAATTCCATTTCGGCAATCGCTACACGGGTACATTCGGTTGGTTCGAAACCTCGGGCACCTCCGATCCCTTGCTGTATCCGCAGAGTCCGGTGTCCGGCAGCGCCAATGGCAACCCGAGAAGCGCCGGTGTTATCGCCAACCTTTCCTATTGGCCCTGGCAGAATTTACAGCTTGCCGCCCAATATACCGCCTATACGCGCTTCAATGGCGGCTCAACCAACTATGACGGCTCGGGTCGCGACGCGAGTGGTAATAACACACTTTATCTGGTGATGAGAGTCCTTTTCTGACACGCGGCTCAGCAATTCCCAACGCAGAAAAATACGAGGAGAGAAAAATGAAATGCAGTCTCATGATAGTGGTGGCCATGGTGGCAGTGATGAACTTGACCGCCAGTGCAGGCACGATCAGTGGCAAAGTTTCAGGCGTTGCCGGCGAGTCGGTTGTCTACGTGGAAGCGCCGGCGGGAAAAACATTCCCCGCCCCCACCCTGGAGCCCGTGATCGACCAGAAGGGCTTGACGTTTCAGCCGCATATTACAGTTGTGCAGGTGGGCACGACCGTGCAATTCCTGAACAGCGACAATGTCGCCCACAATGTCTTTTGGTCTTCCGTCGGCGGCAACAAGAAACTCACCCACAACCTGGGCACTTGGCCGAAGGGCGAAAAGCGTCCGTTCAAATTCGATAATCCCGGCGCAGTACCACTGCTGTGCAATGTGCATCCCGAGATGTCCGGCGTCATCGTCGTATCGCCCACGCCGTACTTTGCTACGACCGACAAGTCGGGCGAATACAAAATCGAAAACGTCCCCGACGGTAGCTATACCGTAACCGCGTGGCATGAAGGCGCTAAGAACCAATCGAAGCCGGTCGCTGTGGCGGGTGACACCAAGACGGATTTCGCGCTCAGTAAGTAGCGGAATGGACAAGGGAGCGACGGGCGGCTCGCCCGTTCCACACCGAGCGAGTCAAAACGGACGCCGGGCGGCGACGCCCGGCATTCCACCAACCTACTGGAGAGCAGCCGTCTTGCTGAAAAGGTTCAAAGACAAGAAAGTCGACAGGGATTGGTTGAACACCAATTTCCCCTGCATGATGGCGTGTCCAGCTCACACCAACGCAGGCCGATACGTTGCGTTCATTGCGGAGGGCCGCTTCGAGGAGGCCTACAAGCTAGCTCGCGATCCCAACCCGCTGGCGAGCATCTGCGGCCGGGTGTGCGCTCATCCCTGCGAAAGCGCTTGTCGTCGCGGAGATATTGATCGTCCGATTGCCATCCGCGCGCTCAAACGTTTTCTGACGGAGCGGCACGGTCCTGAGTCCCGGCGCCCCGTCGATGTCTATGCCGGACGCGGGCAGAGCAAACTGTCGCTCAAAGTCGCAGTTGTCGGTGGCGGGCCAGTGGGATTATCCGCGGCGCACGATCTGGCTCTCATGGGCTACGCCGTGACCATTTTCGAATCTGCTCCGGTCGCCGGCGGAATGCTTTACCTCGGCATTCCCGAATACCGCTTGCCCCGCGCCGTGGTGGAAGCGCAAGTGAGGGAAATTCTCGCAACCGGCGACATCACTCTGAAGTTAAATTACGCCGCCGGGCGTGACTTCACGATTTCCGATCTGCGCCGCCAGGATTTCGATGCGGTGCTCATCGCAGTGGGCGCGCATCGCAGTCGCGATCTCACGATTCCAGGAGTCGATCTCGACGGCGTTTACAAGGGCATCGATTTCCTGCTCAACGTGAATCTCGGCTACAAGTTCACCATTGGCAAGAAAGTGATCGTGATCGGCGGGGGTAACGTGGCCATGGACGTGGCGCGTTCGGCGGCTCGCGAAGTGGTCCGGCAGCATGTCGCTGGCGTGGAGGATCTGGAGCCCTCGCTGGAAAGCGTAAGTGCTGTGGCCACAAAGGAAATGGTGGACGTTTCACTGTCGGCCCTCCGCTTGGGAGCGCAGGAAGTGCATCTGGTCTGTTTGGAGAAGCGCGAAGAGATGCCCGCGGCGCTCGAAGAGATTGAAGAAGCGGAAACCGAAGGCATCATCATGCATCCGGGCCTCGGTCCCAAGCGCATGATCGGCAAAGATGGAAAAGTAGTGGCTTTGGAGACACTGAAAACGAAATGGGTCTTCGATCAGAACCGGCGCTTCAATCCTTCCTATTACGAGGGTAGTGAAACGGAGCTCGATTGCGACACCATAATCATGGCCATCGGTCAGGCGCCGAATCTGGACTTCCTCAAGCCGGAAGACGGCGTGGGACTTTCTCCCCGCGGACTGATCGCAGTAAATCCGCAAACACTGATGACCTCAGCGCAGGGAATCTTTGGCGGTGGGGACTGCGTATTCGGCCCGCGTTTGATCATCGATAGTGTGGCCGACGGCAAGCGCGCCGCGGTTGGCATCGATGAGTTTCTGCGGGGCCAGAGGCATCCAGAGCCGATTGTCGAGGTCGAGGTCTTCAATCGTCACAGCATGCCCCTGGAGTTGCTGGACCTGGTTCGTCCGCCAATACCAATGCTCCCCCTCGAGCGTCGTACCGGGGTAACGGAAGTTGAAGTCGGCTACGCCGCCGAGTCCGCGATGGAAGAGGCGCAGCGCTGCCTGCACTGCTGGGTGAACACGGTCTTCGAGGGCGTCCCAGAAGACGGAAGCATGTGTATTCTGTGCGGCGGCTGCGTGGACGTCTGCCCGGAAAATTGTCTATCGCTCGTTTCTTTGGATCGCATCAAGTTCGAGCCCGAGACCGTGCAACAGATCCGAGAGCACCAGGAATTGTTTGGTGTGGAACTCGACGAGGTTGCGGCCGACGAACTCGGCATCGTAACCGGCTCAGTCATGCTGAAAGACGAGACTTGCTGTATTCGCTGCGGACTCTGCGCCGCCCGTTGTCCCGTCGGCACCATCACCATGGAGTCCTACAATCTCGCATCCGCGGAGCGCACGGGATTAATTTCGATTGAATCCATTGATGGACCGCTAAGACCAAAATCGCCGGTTACGGCTGGAGGCGCGAAGTAAACGCTCAAGTAGAGCCCGAGGAAATCCATGTCCGAAGAGACAGAGAACACACCAGCAAAGAGCGGCGCGGAAACAGGAGCCGATGTCAATCGTCGCTCGTTTTTCCTGAAGCTGGGATTGGGATCGTTGAGTATCGCCGCTGCTGGTACCGCCGCATTCTCCTACCAATTCCTCTCGCCGAATGTTCTGTATGAGCCTTCGCCCATCGTCAATGCCGGTAGGCCGGAAGATTATGCGGTCGATTCGGTCACGCTGGATGCGAACACAGGAATCTATCTGATCCATGCCCAGGAAGGTTTTTTTTCGCTCAGTGCCGTTTGCACACACCTCGGTTGCCTGACCGCGTGGAAGCCGGAGTTGGGAATCATCGCGTGCCCTTGCCATGGCAGCAAATTTTATGTTCTTGACTCCAAGAAAATCCCAGGAACAAAGATCGAAGGCCCTGCACCCAGACCCCTGCCCTGGTTGCAAGTTACGCTCAGCGATGAGGGATATTTGATGGTAGATCGTTCGAAGCAAATTGAACCCATGAAGTTCTTGAGGGTGTGAACGTGGCGAACAGAATCGCGAACTACTTCGAGGAGTTGCGGACGCGGGTGTGGAGGTCGGTATTCCGCAGCGGAACCGGATCCAGCACCTTGCACCGCGCCCTCGCGATACAGCAGAACGTGTTCCTGCACCTTTTCTCGGTCAAGGTGCGAACGCGAATGCTCAGCTTCAGCGCCACCTGGTACCTGGGCACTCTGACTTTTGGCACATTTCTAATCCTGGTGGCTACCGGCATTCCCCTGATGTTCTATTACCATCCTTCGGTGCCACAGGCTTATGCGGACACCAAAGATCTACAGTTTGTAGTTTCCTCCGGCTTGTTTTTGCGCAACCTGCACCGCTGGTCGGCGCACGCCATGGTGTTTCTTGTTTTTGCGCACATGTTCAAGGTGTTCTACCGCGGAGCCTATCGTCCGCCCCGCGAATTCAATTGGATCATTGGAGTCATGCTGCTGCTGATTACGCTGTTTCTCAGTTACACAGGCTATCTGCTGCCGTGGGATCAGCTGGCTTTCTGGGCGATCACCGTGGGCTCGAATATCGCATCCGCGGTGCCAGTGATGGGCGACAAAATTCACTTTCTGATGCTGGGCGGAAATATGGTTAACGCCAATGCCCTGCTGCGCTTTTACGTGTTGCACTGCATGATTCTTCCATTGGTTGCATTGCTCTTTGTCGCGGTGCATTTCTGGCGCATTCGCAAGGATGGCGGTCTCTACGTACACCAGAGCGAGCCAGGTACGGTAGTCGCTCGAACTGTTCCTGCCACTGCGAAGGGGGCGTAACTTCAATGAGCGACCCGAAGATGGGCGACCCGAAGATGAGCGACCCGAAGATGAGCGACCCGAGAATGACCGGTCCAAAAGATTTCGTCGCCGGTATGGACTCGAATGCTCGCAAGTCTCCCACCCGTATTGTCTTCGTTACCCGGCGAACCTCGGCTCAGGTCAAGGTCGCCTCTGAAGATCAAGTGCAGACGTATCCGGAAGTGCTCTTCCGCGCGGTGGTTGCCATCGAAGTGCTGGCGATTGCACTGGTGAGCATGGCTCTTCTGTTCAACGCACCCCTGGAGGGCATTGCTGATCCATCGCACACGCCAAATCCTGCGAAGGCACCATGGTACTTCCTGGGCTTGCAGGAAATGTTGCATTACTTTCCTCCCGTCGTCGCGGGTGTCCTGGTTCCGGGATTGGTCGTGATGGCGCTGATTGTAATCCCGTATTTCAAGATCAACATCGAGGGGGAGGGTTTGTTCCTGAAGGATCGCAAGCATCGCCTGCTGGTCTTCTATCTGGCCGCGACTGCGCTCTCGCTGTTCTTGTTGTTGTTTGATGTATACGTCGCGCTGGTGCCGACCCTGATCGTTATCGGGTTCATGATGCTGGCATCGCAAAGTTCTCCCCAGTCACCCTCGGCCTTTCGTCGGAGTCTGGCCGCGAGGCCGCTTTCCTTCTGGGTCATGACCTGGTTTCTGTTCGAACTCTCAGTGCTTACGGCGGTTGGTACTTTCTTTCGCGGCCCGGGCTGGTCCTGGGTGTTGCCCTGGAGGAGCTAATTGAAGAACGCGTGGCAGAGAATGTGGCGGACATGCTTCGGCGATCCCGTTCGCGCGTTTGGCGTGGTCAGCCTCCTGTTGTTGATGTTGCTGCTCATTGCCCCCGCCAAGAATCATTTCAGTGAATGGCGTCGCTACCAGAAACAGTATCTGGCGCTGACTGCTAACCGCGGGGACGCGGTGACCCTTCAGCGCCACCTCCACGAACACGACGGTATCCAGCAGATCTGGCTTCCGCAGATCGGGGTGGTCGATCGCTGTACCACTTGTCACGTCGGATTGAAAGAAGCCAGCTTGGCCGATGTCACCATCCAGCCATTTCGCCGCCACCCGGTGATCCCACACACGCTCGATCAATACGGCTGCGTGATGTGTCACCGCGGGCAAGGCCCGGCGACCACGGTCGAGGAAGCCCACCGCAGCACCCTGGCTTGGGAACAGCCGATCTTGCCGGCGCGCTACGTCCAGTCTTCCTGCGGCCAATGCCATCGTGTTCCCCTGACGGGCACGCCGCAACTCAACCTCGGCCGCAAGATGCTCGCACGTTACGGATGCGTACACTGCCACACTATCAAGCTGCCTGACGGCAGTTCGATCAAGCCGACCGATGATCCGCCGTCGCTCGAGCACCTCGCCGACAAAACCACTCGCGAATGGATTTATGCGTGGTTAAAGAATCCGCAAGGCTACGCCGTCACCGCGACAATGCCGAATTTCAAATTGAGCGATCCGGACGCGCGCGATATTTCGGCATTTCTGATCGCCAGCAGCACCCCAATCCCGGGAGACACGGCGCCAGTTGGCGGGAGCGAGAAGATGCCAGATCCCGTGGCTGGAGCCAGTTTGTATGGAGAGTCCTTCTGCGCCTCCTGCCACGCTGTGCAGAACGCGGCCGGAAATATTGTCGGCGGCGATGTCGGTCCGGAGCTGACTCGAGTCGGCAACAAGGTAAAACCGGAATGGCTGCAGGTATGGCTGCGCAATCCGCGTGTCTATGATCCGGGAACGGCGATGCCGCACTACCGCTTCAGCGATCCGCAAGTTTTGTTGCTCACTGCTTTCCTCGGCAACAAGGCGGATTCCGATCTTCTCACCGACGTGCATCTCGACGCCGCCACCCCCGAACAGATCGCCCACGGCAAACTTCTCGTCACCGAGTACGGCTGTGCGTCATGCCACGAGATCAACGGCATCAAGAAGCCGGATAATTTCGCTCCCGACTTAACCCGCATCGGCAGCAAGCCGCTCACGCAGATAATTTTCCTGCCGGGGATGGCGCACGCGATACCGGATTACATTGCCGGCAAAATTCGTCAGCCGCGTTCGTTCGGAGCGGCGTTGAAGATGCCGCAATTCAGCCTGGCGCCCGCTCAGATCGACGCTTTGACCACCGCACTGCTCGCATTCACCGATCGTGCACACGACTTGCCCATGGCATTGACTGTGCCTGCGAGACCGGCTTCGGATTACCTACCCGCGGGCAAGGCAGGACAGCTCATGGCTGACCTGGCTTGTTTCAGTTGCCATGCCATTAATGGTCACGGCGGAGACATGGCTCCTGACCTGACCTGGGAAGGCAGTTCGGTACAGCGCCCATGGCTGCAGGCATTCTTGAAGAACCCCGGCACGCTGCGGCCGGCCTTGATCCGCCGCATGCCAAAATTCAATCTTTCGGATGACGACGCGAAGGAACTGACCGACTACATCATGACTGTCTATCAGACTCCGACATTCGACCGTGACGCAATGCCCTTAAGCGGCTATCCGCCTGCACAGGTGGAGCAGGGGAGGCAGCTTTTCTATTCCAAATATGCCTGCCAGAGTTGCCATATCGTCGATACCAAGGCGGACAAGGGCTACATCGGACCCACCCTAACGCAAGTGGGCTCGCGCCTGAATGCGGCGTGGATTTACCACTGGCTCAAGGATCCACAGACTATGCGTCCCGGCACGATCGAACCAAACCGCAATATGAATGATGAAGACGACCGCGCTGTGACCGCATTCCTGATGGCGCAAAAGGGCTCCAGCAAGCAGGAGGCGAAGAAATGAAAGTGACAATACGCTGGCGGATATTTTTCGCAATCGCCCTCCTTTTTATAAGCGTAGGCTGCACCAGCAAGCCGGAACCAGCCTCAGCCTTGAAGCCAACAGGCTTCGGCGCCACACTGGTAGAGTCAAGCGGCGGCAAGCAACTGGGAGCCACCGGAATGGTGTTGGCCGACCCGTTGGTCGTGCAGGTCAACGATGAGCAAGGAACCGCCGTCGCCGGAGCACTCGTCGAGTTCACCGGACCATCGGGCGTCATTTTTGACCCAGCCAGCGGCCTGACCGATTCCAGCGGACAACTCAGCACGGCCGTGGCTTTGGGCGGCATTGCAGGTCGATATCAACTCAGCGCGCACACAGCCACGAAATCTCACAAGCCCGCCGAGCTGAAAATTCAAGAACTCGCCCTGGAATATCAGCAGCAGGTCGGATTTCAACTGGACAACAAGTATTGCGCGCGCTGCCACAATCCCGAATCCACGCCCGAGCGCGTCTCCAACTACGACAATCTCGAGGTCAAGCCACACCTGTTCACCGAAGGCGACACGCTCAATAAAATGACAGACGCCGAACTGATCGCCATCATCAGTCATGGCGGCCCCGCGCTCAACAAGTCGGCCCTGATGCCTCCCTACGGCTATACGCTCAGCAAGACAGAGATCGAGGCGCTGATCTCTTACATCCGTCTGGTTTCCGATCCTCCGTATCAAGCTCCCGGAACGGTGTATGCAAGAAAGTAGTTCCGGTTAGATGGTCCCGTCTAAGCTCAATGCCAGGTTTCTACCCAGCGCTGGAACGCTTGTGCGAAATCACGAGGATGCCAGAGTCAACACAGCTCTGACCAAATCTCCGCTCGCCTCGAAGCCGACTTGGGGACCATAAGAATTCCAGGAGGAGAGTTAATCGCCGAACGGTGCCAGAGATGACTTGCAGCTGCATTTGCCGCAACACATCCATTTGTCCGCGCATTCGAACTGAACCGTTGCGGAGGGCTGATGACATTTTTCGTGCCAGTGATTCCAAGAACAACGGTTCCAAGAACAACGGTTTGACAAACATCGGATCGCAGGGCATACTCCGGCTGTTCTTCTTCCCCACGGGCAATCTAACGGATTGACGCGCATTGAAGAGTGCGGCGCGCAAGTTTCACTTAGCCATTTTGCCTAGTTGTCGGTGGTTCCGGCACGGTCCAGACGCACGTTTTCAGATTTTCCCCGGGTCGAATACTTGCGGAGCGGAGGGAAATATGGAATTCACCAAGCGTTGGAGAACGGTGGCCTTGATCGTGGGAGTGGCGGCTATTGCTCTCCTGGTATCGTGCTCACACGATGAGGCAGTTACCACCTACCACTACGACAACTTGCGGACTGGCTGGAACTCACACGAGACCAAGTTGACGCCGGCCAAGGTCGCCAGCCCGGAGTTCGTCTTGCTGCACTCACTGACACTCGACGACCAGGTCGACGCACAACCGCTCATCGTTCCGGATGAGAAGATCATCGGCGGCAGTTGGTCAGGCAACCACGATGTCGTATACGTTGCCACCGAGGGCGACACGATCTACGCGATCGATGCGAAGAACGGCGCGATGCTCCTGAGTCCAAACTTCGGGCTTCCGGTCCAGATGCCCCAAGGCTGCAATAACAACGGGCCTAACGTTGGGATTAATGGCACGCCGGTTATCGATCGCGCAAGCAACACGATGTACGTCGTCATTTATACTCTCGAGGCTGCCGGTCCGATCTATCGCATCCATGCCCTCGATTTGAGTTCTCTGACCGACAAGGTGCCACCCCGCGAAGTGACCGCCTCGTTCGGGGCGTTCACGTTTCAAGCCGCATGGCAACGTCAGCGTCCGGCGCTTCTGCTAGCCAATGGAAATGTCTACGCCGGTTTCGGCAGCTTCTGCGATTGGGGAGGAACCCATTCGCGCGGTTGGCTTCTAGGCTGGCAGGCCGCATCGCTCACTCCGCTTCCGGCAAATCAGCTAAATGATCGTGACGCGACCGCTCCCAACACCCCCCCCAACGAACGCTTCCTCGCGTCCATCTGGATGTCTGGCTACGGTCCTGCGACCGACGCCGCGGGCAATCTCTATTTCGTTACGGGTAATTCTGACTCAAACTACAACATCCCTAACAGCATCCAGGAGAGCGTCGTGAAAATGTCGCCCGACCTGACCACAATCAGCGATTACTTCACTCCGTTCAACGAGGCTGGGCTGGATTCCGGCGATAACGATTACGGCTCCGGAGGTGCACTGTTGTTGCCGGATCAGTCCGGATCGACACCACACCTCGCCGCAGCGGCGGGAAAAGACGGCCGCATGTTCCTCCTCAACCGCGACAGCTTAGGTGAATATCATCCGCCTGCTGGCCCTGACCACGTCGTTGGCATGGTCAACATCGGCGGGTGCTGGTGCGGGCAGTCGTACTTTTTAGGCTCCGACGGTGTTGGGCGCATCGTCAGCAGCGGTGGCTCGAACGTCAGCGTGTGGAAGGTTCAGACGTTACCTTCGGTCACGCTGGTAAACGAGAGTTCATCCCCGGGGATCGGCGGTACCCAAGATCCAGGATTCTTCACGAGCATCTCATCGGCCGGGACAGCCGACGCGATTATCTGGGCGCTATCGCGTCCGAACGATCCACTCCCTGCGAATTTAACGCTTTATGCCTTCAAGGCCGATTCCGGGGGGGCCACGCTCACTACGCTTTTCCAGTCGACGGCGGGCACTTGGCCTAGCTTCAACGGCTTGCTGGGTCGAAACGCCAATCTGGTTCCAGTTGTCGCTAACGGCAAGGTGTATGTCGCGAGCTACAAACAACTGAGGATCTTCGGACTACGCTGAGGAGAGGGGTGCAAAATGAGACAATTCTGTCGGTCGGTAGCACTAATCGTCCTAATTATTGGGTATGAGAGCGCTGTCACCGCGCAACCCAGCTCCAAAGGAGCGTCGCAGAACGCCCAGACCGAAGCGCCAGGCGTATCGCATGAAATCTGCGGAATCGTAAAAAGTATAGACGCCGGCGGTTCGCGCCTGACTGTTGAGACGCGGACTGGCCGTCTCGTTCAAGTCGATGCTAGCGGGGCAATTCAAACACGGCGCACAAACCTTCCGTCCGCCGGACGCGCCGTGGATGTGCGGGGAACGTATGATGCAAAGGGAGTGCTGCACGCTGAAATGATTCTGCGTCAGAAAGAATCCTCCGCTGGTTGGCCCGCCGATCGCTGAACTTCAATGGACGCGTGACGTGGCCCGACCGGAGCTCCTGAACCCGGGTATCGGCTGATCCAGTCTTTTCAAAAAAGGAACGGACGAGTGTTTCGCTTCGACCGGGTGCGGCGATCAACTCTGCGAAAACCGTCGCGGCAGCGACCAGAGTTCCGCGAGTAGAAGCCGCATCGAGAGCGGTTTGTGCGGCCATGCTCAATGCCGGGTCTCTGTCCCACAACGCAATCTTGTATCGACAGCGTTTGTTATTGTCCCCTTAACCCGCGCAACCATTTTGAGATGCTCTCTCTACCGGACGGAATCTTCTGGTTTCCAATGCCACGATACTCTGAAAAGGCGCTCTTGCTTTGAACCGGCCGGATCCCTAGGTAGTGCGGAGCGCGCGGATGGGATCGGTGGAGGAGGCGCGGCGCGCCGGTAGTGTGGAAGCTGCGAGGGCAAGCAGGATCATGATGCCGACGCTCGTTGCATAAATTCATGGCTGGGTTGTGCTGACATCAAAAGGAGTGACGCGACAAGACGGACGGCGCCCAGCGAGCCTACTAGTCCCAGCGCGCAGCCGAACAGCGCGATTCCGGCTCCGGAACGCAGGATAAGTCGAGCGATTGACGCACGCTGCGCGCCCAGAGCCATGCGGATTGCGATTTCCGGTTTGCGCAGCGACACGGTGAATGCCATGACGGCGTAAATACCCATAACCGCGAGGAGCAGGGCGGCACCTGCGAAGACAGCGATCAAGCGGGTGTTGAACCGGCGAGGGGCTTCGACGTTCGAAACAGCATCAGCCATCGACTGGACTGGATCGAGGGCGAGTTGTGGATCGATCCAGGCGACAACAGACCGCAATGTATCGATCATTTGATCCGGTGGAAGCGTCGAGCGAAGGGTGATGAAGCTACCGGAAAGCACGGGGGCGCCCCCGGAGGATCCAATGCCATTGATGATGGCTGGCTGCGAGAGCGGGAAATAGAACTGATCCGAAGCGGGCTGATCGGGAGCGCCGATCCTGGTGTCGGCGACGACGCCGACGACAGTGGCCCACGGCAGCGGCGCTTGAGGATTGCCGAAGTGCATGCGTTTGCCAATTGGATTCTCGCTGGGCCACGAATGCCGAGCCATTGACTGAGTCACAACGATCACAAGCGGTGTGTCTGCTCGATCTCGAATCGTAAACGTGCGACCGGCGACAAGAGGAATCCGAGAAAATGGCGGTCGTCGCGCCTATACCGAGTGCAAGGGGTGAGCAGGACCGTCAGAGTGAATCCAGGTACGTGCCAGAGCCGGCGGGAGGCGATCCGGACGGCGGATACGATGCGAGGCATAAAGGAATCCTTAGAGCGGTGGCCCCGCCTTGTCGCTCATCACTTAGCTGCTCTTTTTCCACACCCGCTGGCACCCGCTGGCACGCCTCGAATTCGCTAGGCCCAATCTATTTTAATAACGCAGCGCCCGAGTCGTGTAGACGATACAACCCTCGCCCGATATAACTCATTCTTGTTTATGCGTCTGGTGAATCCCAAGGACCAAACCTATGTCCGCTCAGCGATGGGGTCTCGGGTGGGAAGGCTGGCACGCCTATCGCCGTGGTTTTGCGACGACCCTGCGCGCTGACTTACGTCAACTATCGGTCTGCAGAGCCTTTCACCTTGACCGCGGGCCTGCCCGGGGGGACAATTCCTTGGCTCTTAACCGGGGCGAATCTGCGCTCCCTGATCGCATAGCCGAACTGGTCCCGTTCGTTTCATTTCTTCAATAGGAGAATGATGAATAACAAAACGCAACATTGGAGTTGGATTCCTGAAACACTCCGACATGTGGCGGGCGGCACTCTGGCGTTTGCAATTCTGCTTGGGCTGGTAGCCTTCGCGGGACCTTCGGCGCTGGCTCAGACCTTCGAGGCTCCGGGCGCAGGCACGGGGGTGCTTCAGGGAACCATCGGCGTCAGCATCAACACCGCGGGAATGGTCACGGGAATTTACTATGACGCGAGCTCTGTGGCGCATGGCTTCGTGCGCGCTGCCAATGGCACGATCACCGATTTCGATGCCCCGAACGCAGGCACGGGCTTGAATCAGGGAACCTTCCCGACCAGTATCAACACGGCAGGGACTATCGCGGGTATGTACTCCGACAGCAAAAATGTGTATCACGGGTTCGTGCGCGCCGCCGACGGCAAAATAACGCAGTTCGACGTTGCGGCCGGGGGCACGGGCAAGCATCAGGGAGTGCAAGCCCCGCTCAGCATCAACACGGCGGGCACGATCACCGGCGCCTACAAGGACGCGAGCGATTTATATCACGGCTTTGTGCGCGCGGCCAAAGGCGCGATTACCACCTTCGATGATCCGCAAGCAGGCACGTCCATCTATCAGGGAACCAAACCCATCAGCATCAACACGGCAGGGGTGGTCACGGGAGCTTACTCGGACTCGAGCTATCTGTATCACGGCTTCGTGCGCGCAGCCGACGGCACCATCACCAACTTCGACACCCCGGACGCCGGGGGCACGGGCAACTATAAAGGATTCGGAAACGGGACCGAACCCCTCAGCATCAACCCGGCAGGGACCATCGCGGGAAACTACACGGACTCTAGCGGCGTACGTCACGGCTTCGTGCGTGCTGCTAGCGGCAAGATCACCGAATTCAACGCCCCGGGCGATGAAAGCGCGGGCATCAGCATCAATACGGCTGGGGCCATTGTGGGAGTCTACGGAAACTCGTTCACTCTGCTGTCTGGCTTCGTGCGTGCTGCCAGCGGTACCATCACCACCTTTTCGATTCCGGGAGCGGTCGCAGGCATGCTGATTGGGGGAACCGGCGGCTTTGGCATCAACACCGCGGGAGACATCACGGGAGCCTACTCGGATGCGAGCGATGTGTTTCACGGCTTCGTGGTTACGCCGACAACTACTACGCTCAAGTCTTCGCCCAATCCCTCGACTTACGGCCAGACGGTAGCCTTTACGGCAACGGTTACTTCCAAGGCTGGAACGCCGCCCGATGGAGAAACCGTTTCGTTTATGGAAAGCACTACGGTGCTTGGAACAGGGACGTTGAGTGGCGGCTCGGCCAGTTGGATGACATCGACGCTGCCGGTCGGTTCCAATGCAATTACCGCGTTGTACGGCGGCGGCGCGAGCTTCATCGGCAGCACATCGAAAGCAGTGAAGCAGGTGGTGAAGAAAGCAGGGGAGTGATGGCTCGGGCGCTTACGGTTCTCTAGCTCTCCACGACGGCATCAGCCTCGACCTCGATCAGCCAGTCCGGGTCGATAAAGCGCACCACCTGCATAACTGTGCTCGCGGGGCGGATGCTGCCAAAAAACTCGCCGTGTACTGTCGCGACCCGCTCCCAATCTTCTATGCGCGTCAGCAGAATTCTTGTTCGGGTCACGTCCGATAGCTTGCCGCCCAATCCTTCGATGGCGAATTGGATGATCTCCAGGCATCGCCGCGCTTGAGCCGCAGCATTACCCTTGGCGACCGTCTTGCCGTCTTTACCGAGCGGGGCTGAGCCGGTAACCGCGATGATGTTTCCGCTACGCACCGCTCGCGAAATGCCGACCTTCGACTCGAAAGGTGATCCCGTCGAGACATGTTGACGTTGACTGTCCAAAGTGCTCCTCCCGCAAATGTGATTGCCGCAGAGGGCTAGTCTCGCACCATGTGGACATTTAGGGCAAAAGGTGTCGAAGGCTGAGAAAATCAACACTGGTCAAAAAAAGGTTTCGCCGCCGCAGCCGCAAGCAACTGTATCCATTACATCTTTTTTTCGAGTTTGGTGGTCTACCGGGTATACCTTTTGGTCTAGCGAGGGATTTACCAGACGCAGTCGCATCATCGAATCTCAAACCTGACCCAGTCACTCGTCAATCTACTTCTGCCACTTTTGATCCGCAGCCCATCCATGCGACTGCTTGCACACGAAATGGTGACGACTCGTTGCCCCACCAGGCGCCGTGTTTGCGTGCCGAGACGGGATCCCGAAAGGCAAAAAGAATGGACGCAACCATGCATACAGTCTTCAGGAAGTGGGAAGTCACCGTCTCCGGTGGAGCGCTAATAGTTCCCTCTTTCGACGACGGCCCCTACACACTGGAAGCGAGTCAGGGTGTCGTCCGGGCTGTCGGTGCGGCGGCCATTTACGGGTCTTCGGGAGGGCGAAATCGTGGGGCAATAGTGGGAAGATCATAATGCGGACGTTCTCAATGTCCTACGCTCTCTGTGGCGGCCTCATCTCAATGATGAGACCAAGACTCATGAGGATGATAACGAACCCGGAGTCACTGGAGCCAGAGCGTTAGTGCCAGGAGACTTACAGCAGCACCGATTTGGTGAGCTAGGCGCATGAACTCCGTCATCGCCATTCCAATTGAGCGGCTAGCTACGCAAGCGGACTGTCCTTCAATCGCGCACACGTTCACACTTCGCCCCACCAGTGCGCCAGACATATCCCCACTCAACCGCTCTGAAAGTGGAGGTTCATGCATCACGGCTAGCCCTTCATAGTGAATTCGGGAACGACTGAAGCCCGTCCAGCAACCCGTTGGACGTAGTGAGTGAGCATTTCAGCTATAAATGAATCACCCCTCTCCGTATTCAACATTGCGTCATACAGGTGGCGCTCTGGCCAGTCCAGCCTAAGGTATCTCTTGACGAAGGCAGCGCGATCTCTGTCAATCGTGTCAACGTCCGTTATTGCCTTTTCTTGGGGCGTTCCAGCAGTGATCAGTCTGTGGATCTTGGACGTGCGAGAAGCATAGAGGAACACGCGAAAGACATCTGTGCGATTGCGAAGAAAATATTGCGAGCCCCGGCCAACGATTACGCACGGACCGCCAGAAAGCGCATGATTGACCGCCTGCTCCGAAACACTAGCGATACGGCGCGCATCAAGCATTTCCAGGCGATCCGTTGGCGGCAGGGCCCCCTCGAACGCTCCCCTGAGAAAAGACTTAAAGACGCGATAAACGGCAGGATCATTTTTCCATTCCCGCTGCTCGACCGCTTGCGGTGTGCTGTTGGTCAGCCGTGCAATTTCCTGAATTAGCTCGTGGTCCCACAGCTTCCAGCCTAGAAATTCGGCGAGCTTCGCAGCAATTTCTGAACCGCCGCAGCCAAATTCACGCTCGATAGTCACGGCGCGAATCATCATGACAACTCCTAACCGGCCGCAATGTGGCCGCCCTCTCCCGGGTCATTCTTCTTCAGGAAGAACGCCAAAATGAACATGGCAGAGGCGAGAACCGCGAGCACCCAATAAGCATCCATGTACGCCAGCGTATGGGCTTGTCGATCCAGCGCTGCATAAGCCCTTGCGATCGCGTGGCGATGCGCATCGGGTAAGCTGTGACCGAAATGCGCGACCCTTTCGGTTAGAATGTGCAGCGACTGCCGAAACGCTGGCCTGCCCGGGGTCAGATGTCCCACGAGAATTTGCTGGTGATATTGCAACCGCCGGGTGGCCACGGTGGTCACGAGTGAAGTTCCGATGCTGCCGCCGATATTGCGCATGAAATTGACAATGCCGGAAACGCTGTTGCCTTTCTCCTCGGGAACACCGATGTAACCCGCCATGGTCGTAGGAACGAACAGAAACCCGATGCCGATCACCTGGCAGACCCGAAGCCACATGGCCACTCGGAAGCTTATGAACAGATCAAGTGAGTGTGCGGTGTAGAACAAGCCAATCGCCAGTGCAAGCCATCCTGTGGCAATCAGGTGTTTCGCTGGTACCTTGGTTGTCAATCGTCCAACGATGGGCATCATGAACAGAAGCACCACACCACTTGCGGAGAGAACACCTCCGGCAAGCTGCGCGGTGTAACCAAGGAGCGTCTGAAGGAACTCGGGAATGAGCACCAGCGTGCTGAACAGCATGACTCCCATCATGAACATCAATAAATTGGCCGCCGCGAAGTTGAGGTTCTTGAATAAGCGCACGTCAATGATGGGTGACTTGCGGAACCATTCCCAGATGACAAGAGCGATCAAACAGACGGCGGCCGTGATGGCCAGTGTCAGGATAAAATGCGACCCGAACCAGTCGTCTTCCTGTCCCTTGTCGAGAACAACCTGCAGGGATCCCACGCCCAGCGCCAGAAATGCAATGCCGATGTAGTCCACGCGGATGCCGGCGTTTTTCAACTTGCGCAGGAATGGCGGGTCTTCCACGAGCACCGTGGTCAGGTAAACAGCGAGCGCAGATACGGGCAGGTTAATGAAAAAAATCCAGCGCCAGGAATAGTTGTCGGTAATCCAGCCACCGAGCATGGGGCCGACCGTGGGCGCCAGTACCGCGGTGATGCCGTAGAGCGCAAATGCTTGTCCGCGCTTTTCAGGCGGAAAAGAATCATTGAGAATTGCTTGCGCCATGGGCTGGAGCCCTCCACCGCCGACACCTTGCAGCACGCGGAAGAACAGCAGCATGGGGAGGCTTGGAGCGAAACCGCACAGTAGAGAGCTGATTGCGAAAAGGGAAAGCGAGATGATGAAATATCGTTTGCGACCGATTATTTCCGCCAGCCAGCCGCTCATTGGAAGAACGATGGCATTCGCCGCCAGGTACGAAGTGAGCACCCAGGTGCTATCGTCGTAGCTCGCGCCGAGGTCTCCTGCGATGTAGGGTAGGGCAACATTGGCGATGCTTGTGTCCAGCACTTCGAGAAACGCCGCAAGCGACACTGCCGCGCCGATTGCCCACGGATTTACCCTGGGCTTCCACATCAAGTTCTCGGCGGGCAGGGTCGTTGCCGCAGCGCTCATCGTAGGTATACCTTCGGATCGACGTTCATACCCGGACGAAGTTGGAAGTCTCGGTTTTCGCCGGGTTCAAGAACGATTTTCACCGGCACTCGCTGGACGATCTTCACGTAATTGCCGGTAGCGTTTTCGGGGGGCAGCAAGCTGAACACGGGGCCGGTAGCTCCGGCGATGCTATCCACGTAGCCCTGATAAGTACGGCCGTTGGAGTCACACTTGATCTCCGCCTTTTGGCCTGGCCGCATGTGTTTGAGCTGGGTCTCCTTGAAATTTGCAGTGATCCAGATTTGATCGAGTGGAACCACCGTAAGCATTTGCTCTCCCGGGGCGACGTTCAATCCCACGACGACCTCCTTGGTCACCTCGCCGGTCACAGGCGCGAAGATCTTTGTATATCCCAAGTTGAGTTTCGCCTGGTCGAGCTCCGCCTTTTTTTGCTCCACATCCGCGACGGCCGAGAGCGCACGAGCCCGTGTGGAAGCCACACGTTGCGGTCCGGCCCGTGCGGATTCATTGCGCGCGATGGCCTCGATCAATCGGCTGCGTGCCTCGTCGACATTTTGTTCCGCGGCCGCCTCCTCCGCTTTGGCGGCTGTTACTGCAGCATCGTCCGTTTGCGCTGCGGCTATCGCATGGTCATAAGTCTGCTTGGGCACTTCGTCCTTGATCAGCAGCAGGTGGTAGCGCTGGACGTCGTCCTGGGCCTTGACGTTCTCGGCTTCGGCTTCCAGAATGCGTGCCTGTGCGGCTGCAACTTGTTTTTCACCGGCGGCGATTGCGGCCTTGGCGTTCTCGATGTCCGAAGATGTGAACTTCAGCTGGCTAGTGGTGTCGACCGAGCTAATGGGCACATCGATATTAAGGGCGCGAGCGGAGGCCTCCGCAGTTTCGAGGTTCGCTTGCGCTTTCGCCACGGCGACCTGAAAATCTTTTGGGTCAATCTCCACGAGGGTGGCGCCTTGCTGCACATACTGGTTGTCTCCGACGTGCACCGCTTGCACGTATCCGGCAATCCGTGCGCTCACCGGATAGAGGTGGACATCGACTTGCGCGTCGTCAGTGCTCTCGAAACCCGAGAAGTAGCGCCACAGAAAAATGGCACCGACGATAACTAGCAGCACGGCACCGGCGATAATCCAGCGCTTGTGAGAACGCCGGCTCGGATAGACGAGCGGCGGCGGCGTGTTGGGCTTTTCCATTGCGGTTATGGGTGTTGGGGACGATGAACTTTCCGTATTCTTGGCTGTCGCTTGGTCGGGCATTTTACTGTCCTTTCAAATACTGCGCGTAGTTCGATTCCGCGAAACCGATGGCTCGCGCCAAGGAAACTTTTGCGATGTTATAGCGGTAGAGACTGGCGATATATGTGTCGTTGGCATCCGCGAGAGATTCCTGCGCCTGAACCACTTCGATGTTGTCCGTTACTCCCGAGGAGAAGCGATCACGTGACTGCTGCAGGGTCTGAGTAGCGAGTTGGACGGCATTGTGCTCGACGGACACTTCCTGGGCGGTATCTTGCAAGTCAAGGAAAGCGTCACGAACCTCCTGGTCGATGCTGGCGCGCAGGTCTTCGAGTCGTTGTCTGGCCTTTGCCTGGATGGAGTCCGCGACAAGGTTATCTCCGTGAACCCTGCCCCCTTGGAAAATGGGAATTCGGAGCTCTGCGGCTGCGTCCACTGTGCCGTGATTCGACGCAGCGTTGGTGCCGATGGACCCGTAGTCCGCGATAGCCGATAGTGTCGGGTAACGCTCGGCTGAAGCGGCCTTCTTTTGCAACTCAGCAGAACGTAGCTGCTCGGCAAGGCTCTTATAGTCGGCGCGTGACGTGTACGCCTTCTGCAATGCTTCATCGAGGGTTGAAGTCGCAAGCGGCTGATAAGCAACTTCCGTGGTTATAACGAACATCTGACCTGCCGGAAGTCCAATCGCCCGCGCCAGAACCAGCTTCTGCTTAGCTAGATTATTCCGTGCAACGATCAATCTTTGTTCTCGTGCCTGAAGTTCGACATTGGACCTCAATACGTCGACCGCAGCCGCGAGCCCGGCTTGTTTCTGGTCGGCGGTCTGATCGAAGAGCACTTTCGCAGTGTCGCGCTGAGCTAAAGCGGACTCGACTTGCGACTGGTCAGCAATGACCAGCAGATAATTTGATACAACCACAACAACAATCAGTTCGCGGGCATTATTGTAGCTGTATTGGGCTGATTTCACTTGCGCCGCCGAAGATCGTGCACGCTCAATCGACTGCCAATTGAAGACCGATTGGTCAAGGTAAACACGTGTGTCGAAGACCCCGAAGGGGCCAAGGATGGGTGGGTGGCCGGGGACCTCCGTGATGCCTATGAGCGCCCTCACATCATTTTGTCGAACGGAGAAACTGGTGTCGGTGGTCAGATTTGGCAGCAGCGCGCTGAGTGCCCGCCACCGCTCGCCTTGTGCGCCGGAGACTGAGTCGGAGGTAAGTAGCCCGCCAAGATTTTGCCGCAGACCGCGAGCCACGGCGTCCTCCAGAGAGAGCGACTGCGCCGTCGAACTGGATTTGCCCGTGGGAACTCCTCCCAGGTAAGGATTTTGCGTCTGAACATCCGAGGTGTTCTGAACTGCAAATGTGGTGGCACCGTAGGACGCTGTTCCTGGGCCCGTGGCAGTCGAGTCGGACTGTCCGTACAGTCGGGCTGCCAACAGAGCCATGCAGAGCGCGGTCAGCCTTGTGCAAAGCCTTGCACGGTTAGCAATCAACTGTTTTGGAGCGAGGAAATTCACAATGCCCCTCTAGAACCACTAGATTGAACAAAACCTTCTCCGCTTTCGTTCCCGCACAGGCGATCTTGCACGCAATGCGATTCCGACTCCAACCTGGATCCACAGATTGCAACGCGGATGCCAATCTTCGTGCGGTGCTGATTGATTGGGGTTGAGACGTCCTACCAGCGGATGCTGCGGGCCGCGCTAGCGAGACCCCGGACTATCAAACAACCCGGGCTAGACTGATTTCTTGCGCAGCGTTTGGGAGTTCCATCGAAGAGTCAGATGTTTGCCTCGTCTGCCAGAAATCTGGCACCATGGTCGCAGCCAATGCGGTCCCGGTCACCCATTTATGCAAGGTGGCCTGCCAGTTGCATTCTGCTGTTACGTCGCCTATCCAGGTTCCAGAGTTGCTGTGACTCCGCTTCTCGAGTGAGAGCTGCTCGTAGGAATGCGAGTCAGCACTGGTTCCGCAACATAAGGACAGAGAGGACCATGTTCTGACAGATATCAGTGATCGCCTGCGAGTTCGGGGAGCTGTGGTCCTCGAAGGTTCGCTGTAATAGCCGGATGGAATCGTCGGTGATGCGCGCAGGTACGTCTTCTTCGTGTGCGATCCATGCGGCAATGTGCATGAGTTCACCGCTATATTCGTTCAGAAAATGGTCCAGCGCCTGATTGTGTGCGGGGTCAATTCGGAGTCGATCTCCCGCCGCCGACGATGGGACAGTAGACCGAGTTCCAGTAGGAAGATCGAGCGCAACGCTGGCTGAGCCCTCTGAATCCGCTCCCACTCGGTAACGTCTTCCTCGCGCCGATGGCGAAACTCGAACTCAAACCGCAGGGTATTCATCTGCGATTCCGGACTGGCGAAGTTGTCATTGATCTGAGTGCGGAGACGGCTGATCTGTGAAACGGCAATGGCTCTGTCGCGTACCATAGGACAAACTCCGAGCGGTGCCAGCATCCGAACCTTCCGCACCACGCTCGTCGCCCGGAAGCGGTCGAAGATGAAGCCTCTCGGCGCTGTGGAAATACAAGTGCACTAACCGGAGGTCGGTCTCCACCACGTTTGCGAAGTGATGCATCGTGGAAAGTGGAAATCATAAGGAACGTCGATTATGGGGAGGTTTTTCAAGTTCATCGGAGAGATGAGTTCATTCGGGCTGAAAGCATTGGTGGACACATTTCGGCCGCCGTGTGAATGGGAATTTTTCATGACCCAGATCGAGGAGATTGGGTGGCGATCACTCCCGCTCATCTTGGCCGCTGGCTTCGCTCTGGGAATCGTACTGTCCATGCATACGCGAGTCACGCTGCTACAGTTCGGCGCAGAAGCACTGATACCAAGCCTGCAATCCGCCGCATTTTTCAATGAATTGGGACCCCTTATTACTGCGCTGCTAGTGGCAGGGAGAGTAGGTGCGGGCATCGGCGCAGGGATGGCCAATATGCGCGTGAGCGAACAGATCGACGCACTTGAGTCTTTGTCGGTCGACTCTTTCAAACTGCTGGTAGTGACGCGGATTGTGGCCTGCATTCTTATTTTGCCGATGCTGACCCTTTTCATGGACTTCGCCAGCTTGGCCGGTGGTTTTCTCGCTGAATGTTTCGCCTCACATATCTCTCTGCAACTCTATGTCGATCGTGCCTTCAAGACGGTGGAATGGGCCAACTTCATTCCGCCCACGCTGAAGACCAGTGTTTTCGGTTTCATCATCGGTACTGTGTCAGGGTATTTTGGCTATACCACGGATGAAGGGTCCGCAGGAGTGCAGCGCGCGGCGACCAACAGCGTGGTTCTGTCTTCCCTTCTGATCATCTTGGCGGATGTCGTCCTTGTGAAAGCCATCTTCTTCCTTTTCCCGAGGAACGCCGTATGAGCGATCCGGCCGCGGTCGAATTCGAGCATGTATTTAAGACCTTTGGGAATAGAAAAGTCCTCGACGACGTGTCGTTCAAGGTAAATGGGGGTGAGGCCCTCTGCATCATGGGGCGCAGTGGCACTGGCAAGAGTACGAGTCTCAGACTGATGATCGGATTGCTTAAACCAGACAGCGGCAGAGTTCGTATTGGGTCGGAGGATATCGTCCATGCCAGCGAAGAAGATCTGTCGCGGGTTCGGCGCCATATGGGCTTTCTTTTTCAAAGCGCCGCTCTGCTCGATTCGTTCACGCTGGGAGACAATCTGGCTCTGCCGCTCCGCCGCCTGGATAAATCGAAATCTCCGTCTGAGATCAAGCGCGCGGTGGACGAGACACTCGAACGCGTGGGTCTTGATCTGGACATAGCCAAGATGCCCTCTGAGCTCTCCGGAGGGATGCGCAAGCGCGCAGGCCTGGCGAGAGCTCTCGTCCTCCATCCGAAGCTATTACTGGTCGACGAGCCAAGCAGCGGACTCGACAGGATCACTGCCTCGGAAATCGACGATCTGCTTCTTAAGGTTAAGAAGGAGTATCGTGCGACGCTTGTAATCGTCACCCACGACGTGCGAGGCGCCCGAAGAGTCGGTGATCGCATTGCCGTACTGGACCAAGGCCGCCTGATTGGCTTTGGCACAGCAACCGAATTGGACAAAAGCGATCACGAGATCGTGCGACGACTGGTATCGGAGTCCTGATGAAAATCAACTATGCCGCCGTGGGGGTCTTCGTGCTTTCTGCCGTGTTATTGTTCAGCGTCGGCTTGTTCCTGATCGGGAATCGCCAGAAAGCGTTTGGTCATCATTTGGATTTCTTTACTTTGCTGAATAATGTGAACGGAATCTCGCCAGGTTCTAAAGTCCGTGTGTCCGGCTTCGAAGCAGGTCAAGTCACCGGTATTGAGATACCGGATCGGCCAGCAGACAAATTTAGAATTATCTTGCATGTCGATAGCAAACTTCATCGTCTCATTCGTGACGACTCATTTGTGACGGTGGAATCCGATGGCCTGGTGGGAGACAAATTCTTGGTGATTCATAAAGGCAGCGATCAGGCGGGCGAGGTAGCGATCGGAGCGACGCTGCCGGCCAACGAACCGATCGAACTCTCCGCCGTGATTGCGAAAGCGACAGGAGTCATGGACCAGGCGAACGCCGCCATCGGAGATATAAAGGCCAGAGTCGATGGCACGCTCGATGCCGTCACCACGACCGTGAATAACACAAACGCACTCGTGACCGGGATCCGAAACGGCAATGGCACAGTAGGCATGCTGCTCACTGACCAGCAAACTGCAAATAAGGTGAAGGACACCGTGGGAAACGCACAGCAGGCTGCCGCCAATCTGAATCAGGTAACAGTTCAAGCCAAGCAGGTGATGGCGAACTTTCAGTCGCGGGAGCTTTTTGGGAAGGCTGAAGCTACGCTGAACAATACCAAAGACGCGTCCCGACAGATCGCTCAAGCCTCACAGCAAATAAATCTCACCCTGAACGATGCATTGGGTCCCGACCGCTCGGGCGAGAACGCGGCGCAGAATATCAGGGAAACTTTCTCGAATGTAAACTTGGCAACCGCGAATATGGCAGACGATACAGAAGCCCTCAAACATGAGTTCTTCTTTCGGGGATTTTTCAAGAAGAGAGGCTACTACAGCCTAAGAGGTCTAACACCCGATCAGTATCGCAGCAACTCCTACTTGAACAGCCAGAGAAATCGGCGCACATGGCTCGACGCGGCAGATGCTTTCGGGAAAGACTCGAATGGCAATGAGTTCCTGTCTGCCGCCGGCGAGCAGGCAATCGATCAGGTCATTGGTACTGCCAAGGATTCAGTGATTGGCCAACCGATCATCGTGGAAGGCTATTCTAACCAAGCTTCACCTGCCAATGAGATAGTGACGTCTAGGTCTCGGTCTCTGATAGTCGCCCACTACCTGGAGAAGCACTTCCATCTCAGCGCTAAGAAGATTGGAGTGATCGCGTTAAACGCTACCGCGCCCCCTTCTTCCGGAAAGAACTCTTGGGATGGCGCCTGTATTGTGCTCGTGGCGAATGCCAAATGAATGCAACAACATCTCGGATCCGACCCAACGATCGTGATGTGGACACGGTCGCGGAAACGAAGCAAATTGGCTGACATCGTCGGTTCTGCGCAGAATCCAACAGGCCGAGGAACCACGGCGCAACGGGGCCCCAAGGAGATTACATCGGCTGAGCGAACGCGGCATCAGTACGGTAGTGTTGAGATCGACAAACGCGTAACGGGACCGGACGTATGGCTCTATAACCCTGGCGATGGCAGCACCTCCGGCCACTTTCGGCCATATCCCACGTATCTTCGGAGTCGCAATCACCATCAGACTGGAGACAACAAACAAGGAAACGAGGTTTGGAAGCCCCGCCACAACATCGAATCCCCAGTCTGTCGTCACTACCCCGTTCTGGCGCAATACCCGGCCTTTCCGGAAGCGTACAACTTCGTTAATGCGGAACTGTTCGCCGGTCCCCTGCCCCACGTCCTTGTCACGTTCGAGCGCCACGCCAAGGCGCGAGGCTATTTCTCGTCCGACCGTTTCACCGCCAGAAAGGCCGCCGCGCGCGAGCTGGCGATGAACCCGGACACCTTCACCGGACGCATTGACGAGGATATACTTTCGACGCTTGCCCATGAAATGGCGCATGTCTGGCGGCAGCGCGACGGAACGCCGCCGCGCCGAGCCTACCATGACCGGCAATGGGCCGCGAAGATGAGGGAGATAGGGTTGTAGCCGAGCGACACTGGCCAAGTTGGAGGCGAGGAAACCGGCCAGAGCTTCGCATAACATCATCCCCGGAGGCCCATACGAGAAGGCATACGCGAAGCTTCAAGCGAAAGGCTTTCAGCTTCACTGGCAATCGGCACCGGTAGGACCACGAGCGAAAGCGAAGAAAGCCAGCAAAACGAAATTCACTTGCCCTCACGGTGGACAGAACGCATGGGCGAAGACGGACGCGCTTTTAGGCTGTTGCGCCTGCTATGAGGAAACAGAGGAACTGGTCTTGATGCTCGCCGAGCCGAGCGACGAGGACGAGGCACCTCAGTCATTCTCAAAAAGGGTCTTCTGTGCAGCGATGGGGAATTATCATGACGTTATCCATGGTCACTGGATCTAAAAGTGGGTCGCGCGGGGAGTAACCTCCCTGCGCGCGCCGACGCGGAAACCGAGAAAAGGCACACGATGAACATACTGTTATGGGTCCTGCAAGTCCTCGCCGCGCTCCTGTACGGATCGTCGGGCGTCATGAAGGTCTTCATGTTCGACAAGGTTAGCCAGGGCGTCCCGTCCTTTGGCGCCTTGCCGCGGAAAGCCTGGATGACCTTGGGCATCCTAGAGCTCGTGTGCATGGTCGGGCTCATCGTCCCCGCCGCGTTCCATTGGCAGCCGCCGCTGACGATCCTGGCTGCCATGGTCTTGGCGGTCGAGAGTCTCGTGTTCGTCGGGGTGCACGCGAAGTACCGCGAGGTCGCGCCCACGATCTTGAGTGGCGTGCTCGGCCTCCTCATGGCGTTCATCGCGTATGGCCGGATGTTTCTGCAGCCGATCTTCTGACCGGCGGGCCTGTGCTTCGCCATAAGGAGAGCGGAAGATTCCGGGGATCGGGCGGTAGTGGTGCAGTTTGAATTTGGTTTGCACGGGGAATGGTAGGACCAATTGCCGTAAACCGTTCAAAATTGACCATTCTTGCACCCAGGTATTGGGGCACTATCTTTTCGGCATGAAGAACAAATCGACCCTCAAGCAAATCTGCGCGGTCCGTTGTCCCACCTGTGGCGCTGGTCCGAGACAGAAGTGTGAGCTTAGTACTGGACTCCCCCGCACAGAGCCGCATCGTGATAGGCGACTGTTGGCAAAAGACCGCAAGAATCAGGACAGCCCATTACCATTCTTGACAGCGATATTAAGCTGAAAAAGCAAAAGAACGTCACCCCCTCTCGGACTTGATAGGGCCTACTCGGGCTTCCCGGTGTAGTGTTGTTCGCTGTGGACATCGGCATGATCTTCCAGGGACTCGATGTGAGTCGTGACTTCAGCCGGCATCCCCAGTTCGGCGGCGAGGCGCTCTTCCAGAATGGTTGCGATGAGGTGGGCCTCGCTGACCGACATCAAGCGGGGAAACAACAAGTGTACTTCGATGATCAGGCGGTATCCGGTGGTTCGGAAGCGTACGCCGTGGTATTGGATGGCCAGTTCTGAACAAATTGTATCCAGCTTACCGCGAATTTTCCGGCCGGCTTTCGGATCGGAATAATCCAGCAGCCCGACTGCCGAACGCCAGACCAAGTGCCCGCCCGACCACAGGATATTTGCAGCGACAGCAATGGCAACCAAAGGGTCGAACGGTTCCCAGTGCGTCAGAATCACCAGCCCCAGTCCGCCCACAACCCCGAAGCTGGTCAGGCTGTCGGTCAAAACGTGTTTGCCATCGGCTTCGAGAATGAGCGAATGGGTCCGCCGGCCGGTTCGCAGGAGATAATAACCGAGACCTGCGTTGACGATTCCCGCTAGCAGGACGAACAATGCGCCTGTTCCCGTGTGCTCCAACTGTAAGCCGGTAATCCACTTCCGGATCGATTCGTAGAGAATTGCAATCGCCGCCACTACGATCATTGCTCCTTCGAATCCGGCGGAGAAGAACGTGATCCGCTCGTAACCGTACAGAAATTGAGGGGAAGCTGATCTTGTGCTGAGCCGAAGACTAAAACTCGCAAACCCCACCGCGATCACGTGAACGACTGATTCGGCTGCGTCGGAAAAAACGGCCGCCGAACTTGTCATGAAATAGATTGTTGTCTTACCGATCAGCATTGCCAAGCCAACAATCAAAGAAAGACGCATGGCGAATCGCGCATCGCGCAACTCCCGTTGGTCTCCTCGCGTTGCCGAGTGAAGTGTCGTCTGCTCAGGCACGTCCCATTTCCTATGGCTGAGAGCTTAACATCCGCGCAGGTTTCCGGATATCGCATGGCGTGGAAAATGAGTATGGTGAGCCACAACGACCACGATCAGCTAGTTTCGTTCGTAAGTCTCTGCGGAGGAAAATCGCGGCGGGCGCATTTGCTCTGTGACTTCGCACCCCGCTTTCTCGACTGGGTTGACCGTGCTCGACATCTGGCTCCCAAAACACGCCGCTACTCCCGCGTGGGATGGAACCAAATTCGGGACACGCACTAACTAATGGGAACGCGAATGCTCAAGTTTCGTTGCAAGCTCGCCCCTCCAAATGACTGCAAGTGATTGAACCGCATGAGATATAGCGTTTCCTCATCGTTCCACGCAACTTGCTTATAATCTATCTATGACCTGGCCCCCATTTCCGCTGAGCGACCTGCATCAAACTTGAGGAAGGGCCGCATTAAGGGAATGACGACAATGACCGAAGGAGAGGACGATGGCCCGCAATGACGCCGATTAGACGCTTTCGAGGGGTTGGGCAAAAATAGCCTTATTCGTTTTTGCCTCCAACGGCGGACTTGCCGGGCCCTAAATTTTAATCTTCCCATAACAATTCAGTAACAATCCACACCTACGATTGCGCTTTTGTTTTGGAGGCTTAATTGTCGGTCCGGGACCGTTCCACGGTCAGTGACATTTTCCCTCAGACATTGCGCCGTTGGCGCGATTGGCGCGGGCCGATTGCTTTCCCGGGGCGAAAGAAGCCCGCCAGCCTCATTTACGACGTGGATGACATTCCGCCCATGGCGGTCCAGGTTGCCGCTGCGTTTCAGCATCTCTTCGTGATTTCGGTGGGTTGGATCTACGTTGTTCTGGTGGTGAGCGCAATCGGAGGCACATCGGCAGAAGCGCAGAGCCTCATCCGCATGTCGATGATCGCGTCTGGAATCGCGACGATCGTGCAATCGAAGCGGCGTATTGGCAATGGATACCTGTGCCCGCTCACTTGCAGCCTCACTTATCTGTCCCCCGTCGTTTTGGCTGGGGTCGCCGGCGGCTACTCTCTGATGTTCGGAATGCTTCTCACTGCCGGCACAGCCGGAATGCTCGTTTCGCGCGTCGTCCATCGCTTGCGGATGCTGTTTCCCCCGGAAGTTACTGGCCTCATGGTCGCTATGTCGGGGCTGCAATTGGTGGCATTGGGATGCCCGCGTTTTCTCGGCTACTCTAAAGAAAGCTCTGCGGCCGATTCCCGTGCCATGCTGATCGGCTTGACGACGCTGTTTGCCATGATTATCCCCACGGTTTGGACGCGAAGCAAGTTGCACCTGTTTCCCATGCTGATCGGGGTCGCAGCCGGATTCGCAGCCGCCGGGGCCACGGGAGAGTTCCACGTCGCGCAACTGCTGGCGCAGATGCCACCAGGATTCTTGAGTTTTCCTCATCGCGCAGCGGACGGCCTTTCAGTCAAGCTTGCGTTGCTCCCGCCTTTCCTGATCGCCGCGCTGACTGCCAGCCTGAAGACCGTTGGCGATACCACGCTCTGCCAAAAAGTCAACGACACCGCTTGGAAGCGAACGGACATGCAATCGGTGAGTGGAGGCGTATTCGCCAACGGCTTCGGTAGCGCTATCTCTGGCCTTCTGGGGGGCATTGGGCAGAACACCGCATCGAGCAGCATCGGTATTTCGCTGGCCGCGGGCACGACCAGCCGGGTGATTGCTTTGCCCCTGGGCTTGCTGGTTATGGGACTTGCCTTCTTCCCGAAGGCGGCCGCGCTCGTAACTGCTTTGCCCGGTCCCGCCGTAGGCGCTGTGTTGATCTATTCTGCGTGCTTCATCATTTTGGGCGGCCTCCAACTCCTCACCTCTCGCATGCTCGATGCCCGCCGCATCTTCGCCGTTGGGATCGCGCTGATCTTCGGCCTCAGCGTTGAGATCGCTCCCGACCTCTACCGCACCTTTCCGTCCTCGCTCAAGCCGATCTTCAGTTCTTCAACTTCGGTGGCGACCGTTCTGGTAGTGATCTTAAGCCTCCTGTTTCGCATTGGTCTTAGGAAACGGCGCAGTTTGGAATTGCGAACCGGCCATGACCACCTCGACGAGATCACCCAGTTCATGGAGGACCAGGGCTCGGCCTGGGGTATGAGGAAAGAGGTTGTAACCCGTGCCACTGACGCAGTCTACGAGGTGATCAACAACTTGAGTCTCCTGCAGCTCCGTTCCGAGGTCATCACTTTGAGGACGTCCTGGGACGAGCTTCGGCTCGATCTCGATATCGAATATGCCGGGCCCGCGATTGAACTTGCGAACTCCGTGCCCACCGTGGAAGAGCTGGGCACAGAGACCGGGGCCGCACACCTCGCCGGATACCTGATCCGCCAATACGCGGATCGTGTGAAGATTCGGGAAAAGAACGGTGCCTGCCGTGTCCAGTTGCATTTCGATCATTGAATGCTGGTGCCGAGGAGAGCATGCAAACTCGTGGGGTGAGGGTGAACTGATAGGTAAGCTTATGAAAAGATGGAGCCGACGATCAGACTTGAACTGATGACCTGCCGATTACGAATTGCCCGGCCTGACGCTACCTGACGGTGTACGAAGCGCAAGGGGGAGCGCCATGCGCAGAGCCGTCGCCGCGGCCGGATGCAATGCAAACACCAGCGGAAGTATTGCTGCGCCTGCTGTTGTTGAAGCACATCCGGAACTGGAGCTCATGACGTGCTGGAACGAGAGGTACGTGCCAATCTGGTATATCGCGCCTTTACCCGGATCGGGGATGAAAAAGTGCCCGATGCCAACACCCTGGCACGGCTGGGGCAGTTGATCGGGCCGAAAGTCATTGAGCAATTGCACCGGCGGGTGGTGGAACTGGCGCAGGAGCGAGGGGTGGTGCGGGGCAGGAAGTTGCGAACGGACACGACGGTGGTGGAAAGCAACGTTCATTATCCGATCGACAGTAGCTTGTTTGGGGATGGGACACGGGTACTTACGCGCACCATGAAGAAGATCGAGTCGAAGTCGGGAGGTCTGAAACGCAAGGTGCGGAATCGCATGCGCAGCATACGCAAGCGAGTCGTGGCGATTGCCTTATCGACTCGGCTGCTGGGACCGGCCGGAGAAGAGAGGAGAAAGCGGCAGTATCGGGAAGCATGCGTCGTAGCCTGAGAGCCTGTCCTCAATCGTGGCGAGATCATAACCATCTTGGTGTACGGTTTCGCGCAGTTTGTCATGCTGCGGCAGGATGGCGTTGGGCACCACCGCGAGGACACTCTGGACGTCAGGGTCGAGCAGACATTCGCGCAGGACGCCCTGCCCCACCATGCCCGTCGCCCCGAAGAGAACCACTTTCACTTGATAGTCTCCTGTTTCTCACGAAGGCGCATACCAGAGCGAGTGCGCCGACCATCGACCGCACGAGAGGCATTGGGTTTCACTCCACTGGTGCAGGCAGGCGGGACACACGCCTCCAGTATCGAACGTGTTCCACTCGTGTCCGCAGGTGCAAAACCATTTGTCCTCTTTGCGGGGTGTCCAACCGCAGAGCGGGCACCGGATGCGCGGCGGTTCCGATTCGCCGGGCTTCTGCTCGCGGTCTGAAACGACGACGGGACTGTCCGCAACGGGAGTCATGCCCAGCTATTATGACCTCATTCGACCTGCTCTGAGCTTCTGGCTGGATGTTCCCGAAAACGATTGGCGGGGCGCTGGAATTGAACAACCTCGCTGACCGCGTGATCAAACCCGTTTTCAAGGCAAATGGGCTGAAGTGGAAGGGCTGTACGTTATGCAAAAGACAAGACTTGGAAGCACCTTTTTTCGAATCGAGCATTTTCGAATCGAGCAAGTTGACAAAACCCTATTTTGACAACCAAACTCCAGACCAAACCCCAAAAGCTGCCAGCGAGCGTCGATTGCGATCCTGCCAAGCTATATAGTCAGATATAAATGGTAATCCCCAGGAAGTCACGACCGATTGAAAGGAGCAAGATCAAGTTGGCGATCAGGCGCGCATTCAGGGCTGGCGTTCTGTTCCTGCTCATTTCCACGACGTTGCGTGCGCAGGACGATCAGCACTACTCGCAGGAAGTATTTTTTGAGAACAGCGCGACGCCGGATTCCTACTTTTACAGCGCCGGGAAGGTCTCTGCGCCAAGCACGCTTAAACTGATCGATGGAAAGCTCCCCATAGAGACTGCTGTGTACGTGAGCGGTCCAAATGCCCTGGAACTGACCTGGCGCTCGGCAACAAACGGCGGCTGGGATGCAGAGTTGAAGCTCTATCTGTGCCGTAATCGCGACGTGAACTGGGCCGGCGACGATCTTTACTTATGGCTCTGGAGTGCCGACGGGATATCCGCTACGGAGGTGCCGCGTATCGCCTTCGCCGATCTTGAAAACGGACACACTGCGCCCTTGTCGCTGGGCGAATTCACAACTGACCTCCCGGCGAGACGCTGGACCCGCGTTCGCGTTCCGCTCCGACGCTTTGACAATATGTCACTTCGTCCCTTCAAGCCGCATCAACTAAGCGCGATCGTGTTTTCCCAAGGCATGGCCGATGCCAAGCTGCACACCCTCTACATCGATGACATTCGCATTGAGAACGATCGTGATTTGGATCACCCTCCGAAACAGCCGACGAACCTCGAGGCCCGGGGGTATGAGCGGCATGTGGATTTGCACTGGAAGGGAGCCGACGACCTGACGATCGCGCAGTACGTCATCTACCGCTCACTCAATGGAGGACCCTATAAAGCAATCGGAGTACAGCGTTACGGTGTCGATCGATATGCCGATTACATCGGAGACCCAGGGGCAACTGCGAGCTATCGGGTCTCGGCACGCACCTCAACACTCGCGGAATCTGCAAGGACCGGCGAGGTGACAGCGGAGACACACTCCATGACAGATGACGAACTTCTTTCCATGGTCGAGGAGGCGAGCTTCCGCTATTACTGGGATGCGTCGGATCCGGTGTCGGGAATGGCGCTCGAGTCGCAGCCCGGCCCTGGCGACCTGATCGCGACGGGTGCGAGCGGCTTCGGGATCATGGCGATGGTGGTTGCGGTGGATCGCGGCTTTATCTCGCGGCAGGCATGCGTCGAGCGCCTCCTGCGGATCACCGGCTTTCTTGCGCATGCAGATCGCTACCATGGCGCATGGCCACACTTCATGAACGGCAAGACAGGTCATGTCATTTCGCTCTTCGGCATCTACGACGATGGAGCCGACCTGGTCGAGACCTCTTTCCTCATAGAAGGCTTACTCACTGCGCGACAATACTTCAACACTGACAATCCCTCGGAGCGCGAATTGCGAGAACGGATCGCAGACCTATGGCGCGATGTCGACTGGGAGTGGTTCCGCGCCACTCCGAAGCGCGATGCACTCTACTGGCATTGGTCACCAAATTATGCGTTCCATATTGCCAACAGGCTGCAAGGCTGGAATGAGGTCATGATTACGTATCTGCTGGCGATTGCTTCGCCAACCCATCCGGTTCGTCCATCCGTTTATTGGACTGGATACGACGGGGAGGGTACGGCCAGCCAATACGGGATCAAACACACTTACTTTGGCATTCCGCTGACACAGGGTTACGTGTCAGGCTCACCGGGCCCCCTGTTTTTCACGCAATACTCCTATCTTGGGTACGATCCTCGCCGCGTTCGCGACACCTACTCCGACTATTTCCAGAACAACAGGAATGAGGCCCTGGTGAGCCAGGCCTATGGCGTCGCAAATCCGTATCATTTTCGAGGTTATGGAAAGGAAAGCTGGGGACTGACGGCTGTCGACGGACCGAATGGGCAGTATCACGAGTACAAGCCGTTCGTTACAGACGACGGAACGATTGCACCTACCGGAGCGATTGCCTCTTACGCGTACACGCCACAAGCTTCCGTGGCAGCGCTCAAGCACTGGTATCGCGATTTGGGCGCACAACTGTGGGGCATCTACGGCTTCTGCGATGCCTTTAACCAGCAGTTGAATTGGGTCTCGGGAATCACGATGGGCCTGAACCAGGCGCCCCAAACGGTCATGATTGAGAACGGTCGGACCGGTCTGATCTGGCGCACTTTTATGTCCAATCCCGAGATCCGGCCCATGCAGCGCGCGATTGGTCTCAAATCAGACGATAACGATCCGGAAGATAGATCAAAGTGACCGCGTTCGCGGAGTAGCGCACCCAGCGCGTATGCAAGTCTTCGACATCCTGCATCGAAGCGTTCTCAATTATCGGCAGCAATAGTCTCGGCGGAACGGCCTGCGGACTCATACCGACTACTACCTGTAGCCTGGCAAAATATTTGGCGTAGATATTTGCACGCTTTTTGGCGGGTGGGCTCCTGATTGACTATGTGACCGATCACCAAGCTGTCTCTGGCTGATGGGCGGCAATTAGAACTCCCGAGCGGAAAGAATGCTTGACGCCGGACACTCTGGCCGCCTCGACGACCTCGGTTGAGACAATATCATTTCAAATGTGGCTCAAGGAGCCGGAATCGTTGCAAAGCGAGATCGCGACGCCGAGGACAACTCGCCTACTGTTTGCATGCCCCGAGTCTACGTCATATAACGCACATACAGAAACAGGAGCCACTCGGTTGCGAGAGCGCCGACATAGATGTACACGCGTACGCCTTGTAGTGGTATGGCAACGATTCGCGACAAATATGATTATCGACTCGATGTTTATTGGGGAAGCAGCCATAGATATAGATAAAAGAGTTTGGCCGATGACGCAAAGCCCCTAAGTTGCTGAAAATCAATGACCGTTCGAAGGGAACCTGATCCAGTGGGAGCAACCTGTGCCGCATCTCCAGAACGCCTATGGCGGCGACATCTTCCTGTATCCCGGCTTCGTCCTGTATCGGGCTGCCAAAGAAGCGTTCTCAGTGATTGATTTTCATGACCTGAAGGGCGGGAAGGCGGGGCTGATCAGGTTTTATGAAGAGGACGGAGTGCCCAGCGATTCAAAAGTGATTGGGCAGACTTGGGCGAAATGCAACAAGGACGGGAGCCGGGACAAGCGGTTCCAGAACAATTACCAGATTCCAATCGCTGCTTACGCTAGTTGGTCGCTCAAAAGCGCTGCGGGTCTTTGGGAAGAGTTCCTGTTGTCCAACCCTGAGCGCCTTGAGACATTTCTTGAGGCGTGGAACGGTTTTGGGTCGTCTTTCGCAGCGGGATGCTTTCAGGGTCGAAGTGACAAAGTAAAATTGAACGGCTCATTGGTGGAAAACAACGGAACGACCGGGGTTGTCAGGGGATTTTGACGAACCCTGCTGGAAGCATCTTGGCAGGGGTCAAGTTGAGTTTGAAAAACAAAACTACTGGTGAAGTCCACACGACTGTAACTGGCACCAAAGGCGAATACGAATTCCGTGGGTTGGGATCGGGTGGCTATGATGTTCTCATGGATGACGGCGACCTGACGCCGAAGTAATACCTTTCGGGCTGCATAACAAATCCCGATCCTGCATAATAAATCAGCATTTTGGGCTAGTTGTTATGCAAAGCCTGTCCGATGCGTGGAAGTCTTTTATAATCAGCCAACGCACTCTACTTAGGAAAGAAAAACGACACGCGGCGACGGGTTGTGGTCATCACCGACAATGCCCGGATCACCACTCCCGCCTGCACCGACCGTGGCGGGAACAATACGCCCTCACTTTGCTTTGGACTTTCTTCCCCCGTACAGTCCCGAACTGAATCCGAGTTCGCGACCTGGACCACTCGCAACGAGGTCCTCGGCAGGCTATGCGCAATTACTTAAGATGTTGTCTTTAGTTCTTTAGTTCTGCGCCAAGGCCTGCGCGTCGATAAGTGCCAGAGTCTTTTTGCGTTTCGTGCGCCGCCTTGTTTTCGAAGACATCATGTACGCCGAAGCAGCTCGCACCTTCTCCATTCTCTTCATGTAGCACTCTTTGAAAGACTGCTTCGCGCGATGAATCATAACCCTGAGATAGTTGCGGTCAATACCAAAATCGCGGCATACCTCGTCCTTATCACGCTCTTCCAGGAACAGAGCTTTAAGTATGCGGCGATCTCTTTTCGGGAGTTCGTCTAGCGTCTGTCGCACCTCTTGTTGTACTTGCCGTTGGTACATTGCATCCGAGGGGCAGAGCCTCGGATCAGGGACGCCGTCGGCGAATCCATCGGCGGTGGGAATCTCACGGCATGCCGATCGATATTGCTCGCGCACAACGTTCGTGCAGACGGCATTGACGAAAGCTCCCAGCCGCTCCGGCTGGCGAATGCGCTGTTCCGACAGGCCTCGCAGCACGCGGGTGAAAGTTTCCTGCCGAACGTCTTCGATGGCGATACTGGAGCGCAAACGCCTGCCAAACTTCAGCCGAATCAACTCGCCGAAGTAAGAAAAAAAGTGTTGTTCAGTGGTGAAATCGCCGGATCGGAGCCGATCCAGGTACGGACCGTCGAAATCATGAAACTGCATGAGCATTGCTTCTTCTCCCGCGGGTATTTTGGGTGCATCGGTCTATTTCCGCCGCCTAACTGTTAACGCGTCGTGGGCGAAAGAAAGTGGACACGGGGTGCAGAAGTTTTTTGAGGCAACCGCGCGAAGGGGAGTAGAATTGCTTAATTTTGAAGGAGTTGGCGGTGCGGGAGCCAAACGTGGGGCGGCCACACGAGGACGTCACTCTGCTGCTGAACAAACTCGGCGATGGCGATCAAAACGCCGCCGTCCAGTTGGTTCCGCTCGTCTACGAGGAGCTCCGGAAAATGGCGTCGCGGCACCTGCGGCATGAGCGCCCGGGCCATACCCTGCAGGCGACTGCTCTGGTTCACGAAGCTTATATTAAGCTGGCCGGGCAGCGGGATGCGCAATGGCAAAACCGCGCCCACTTTTTTGGCGTGGCTTCGCAATTGATGCGCCGCATCCTGGTTGACTACGCCAGAGCGCAGCTCAGGAACAAGCGCGGTGGCAAACAGCAGAAGGTTTCGCTCGATGATGTGTTGCTGGTCTCGCCCGATCGTGTCGACGAACTTCTGGTGGTGAATGACGCACTGGCGCGCCTGGAGGCAATGGACCCACGTCAGGGACGCATCGTGGAACTTCGCTACTTCGGTGGCCTGACCTTGGAGGAAACGGCGGAGGTCCTGCACGTTTCTTCCAAGACTGTCTTGCGCGAATGGAATCTGGCCAAAGCCTGGCTTTACGGGAACCTGAAGGAAAACGATGCAGATGATTCCAGAGAGTTGGAAGCAGGTAAAGGCACTGTTTGAGTCCGCCCTGGACTTGGCGCCGCCACAGCGAGAAACCTACCTTCGACAAAATTGCCCCGACGATGCGATGCGCCGGGAGGTGGAGAATCTGCTCGGCGACTACGAAAAGGCCGGGAACTTCCTGAGCACTCCGGCCATGAATTTTCAGGTAGCGATTCCTCGCGAAGCCCCAGAGGACAGCGCCACCTTCGCCTCCGCATCCGAGGGTGAGGGAACGAGCACCGCTGCCGTGCGATTGGGGCAGGCCCTCGGCAACTATCGAATCCTTTCCCGGCTGGGCGAGGGCGGCATGGGACAAGTGTGGCTCGCCGAACAGACGGCACCCCTGCAGCGCCAAGTGGCGCTGAAATTGATTCGAGTCGGGATGTACGACGACTCAGTTCTGCAGCGGTTTGAGTCGGAACGGCAGTCCCTGGCGAGCATGAATCATCCCTCCATCGCCAAGGTATTCGACGCGGGGACGACTCCCGATGGCCAGCCGTACTTTGCCATGGAGTACGTTCCCGGCCTGCCCATCACGGAATATTGCGATCAAAACCGGCTGACGATTCGTGAGCGTCTCGAGCTCTTTATACAGGTCTGTGAAGGAGTGCAGCACGCGCATCTGAAGGCGATCATGCACCGCGATCTGAAGCCCGCGAACATTCTGGTAGTCGAGGTGGACGGCAAGGCGACGCCGCGCATTATCGACTTCGGCCTCGCTAAGGCAGCGCAAGCCACCAGAGACGGTCTGCTCACGCAGGTCGGCTCTTTCCTGGGGACGCCTGGGTACATGAGCCCGGAGCAGGCGAATCTGGACGTGCAAGACATCGACACCCGGACTGACGTGTACTCCCTGGGCGTCGTTCTCTACGAGTTGCTCACTGGATTTCTCCCGTCGGACACGAAGGAGGGAGGCGAGGCGCTCGCCGAGATGATGAGGCGGATAAGGGAAGACGATCCACCTCCGCCGAGCACGAAGATTCGCGCCGACCGCGAAAGCTCGACCGCCAAAGCCGAAGAACGCGGGACCGATCCGAAGCAGCTTGTCTCTCTACTGCGCGGAGATCTGGACTGGATCACGATGAAGGCTCTGGAACGGGAGCGCGCCCGGCGGTACGCAACACCATCCGAGTTGACCTCCGACATCGGGCGGTATTTGCGGCACGAGCCGGTTACCGCGCGTCCCGCCAGTGCCGGTTACAAGCTAAGAAAGTATGTCAGGCGTCACCGGCTTGCAGTTTCCGCTGCGGTTGCGATGGCTTTGCTTGTGGCGGGCTTTGCGGTCGTGCAGGCGATCCAGCTGGGCCGCACTACACGCGAGCGCGACCGCGCCAATCGCATCACGAACTTCATGGTCGACATGTTCAAAGTGTCAGACCCGAGTGCAGCTTTAGGCAACAAGATCACGGTGCGGGAGGTTCTCGATAAAGCATCGAATGAAATTGAGAAGGGCCTGTCGAATGATGTTGAAGTTCAATCGCAGCTCATGTCGACGATGGCGCAAACCTACGTCAATCTAGGGTTGTTCAGTCGAGCTCATGAACTGGCGGAACACGCGCTGGAAAATCGAAAGCGGGCGTTCGGTCCCCGCGATCGCAGGACTCTGGAATCCATGACGCAGCTGGGATGGATTCTCGATCGCGAAGGGCGCGATGCAGACGCGGAAAGACTGATCCGCCAGACAGTCGACCTGCAGCGCAGTGTTCTCGGACCTGAAGATGTCCTGACGCTGGAAACCGCAGACAACTTGGGAATGGTCCTGGAGAGACAGGGTCACTTCGCCGAAGAGGAGAAGTTGGAACGCGAAATAATCGCCACGCGCACCCGCAAACTGGGTCCCGAACATCAGCAGACCTTGCGATCGATGGTGAATCTGGGCATCGCGATCCACGGGCAAGACCACATTGCGGAGGCCGAGAAACAGTTCCGCGAGGTGCTGGAGATCGAGCGGCGAGTCTTGCCGCCGGGGCATCCTTCGACACTAGTGTGTATGCATGACCTGGCCAACATGATTCAGGAACAGGGCCGTTACCAAGAAGCTGAGGCGCTCTATCGCGAGACCCTCCAAATGGAGGAGCGGGTGCTGGGATCGGAGCATCCGGAGACGTTTAGCACCATGACGACTCTTGCCAATACGATAGGGTATGGAGAGAACCGGTCGTCGGAGGCGGAACCGCTCTACCGCAAAGCGTTTGAAAATTCGCTCCGCGTGCTTGGCCCGGAACACCGATACACGACGGCCGCCGAGGAAGGACTGGCCAACGCCCTTAGCTCACAAGGCCACTATGCCGAGGCCGAGAAACTGCTTCGCGAGCTACTGGCGATTCGCTTGCGTCTCCTCGGTGCCGACCACGCCGACACGCTCCTGTCGCAATACAACCTTGGTGACGTGCTCTTCCACGAAGAGCGCTATGCTGAAGCCGACAAATTGCTGCGCGACACATGGAAGTCCCAGATCCGAATGCTCGGCGATGACAGTCCCGACACCCTCGCTTCCAAGGCGGTTCTAGCCAGAATTGTCACAAAGGAGGGAAATCCGCGTGAGGGGGAGACACTGGCGCGGCAAGCTTTTGAAGCCCAGCTGCGCGTGCTCGGACCGCAACACGGTGACACGCTCAATAGTCTTCAGATCCTCGGAACCGCTCTGGTTTACGACCATCGTTATGATGAGGCGAAAAAGCTGTTTGCCGACAGCATAGAGCAGAACAGCAAGATTAAGGCTGGGAACGCTTCCACCGCTTGGTATAACTTCGCTTGTGTTGCGGTAACGGCAAATCGTCCGACAGAAGCTATTCAGTACTTACGGCAGTCGATCGCACTGGGATATAACGATGCGGACCACTTGCAAGCCGACGACGACCTGAAGCCACTTCGCAGTGATCCGCGCTTCGCGGCGCTGGTGAGCGAAGCGCGAAGGCATCTTCCGGCAAGCACGCCGAAGTGAGACACGCGTCGCATCCGCCAGCCGTGAAAATCATCTAAATCGGCGATGGCTCGGTTCAAAACTTTCGACGCCCGTGTCCTTCGCTTCACTTCGCGCTCCGAATTCACCAAGCACATCGAACTGGACGTAAAAGACCTGACTCCCTTCGGCTTCGTCCCAGGCCAATGGCTCTCCGTAAAAGCCAACACTCCCGAAGGAGAAGACATAACCCGCGCCTACTCCATCGCCTCTCCGCGCTAACTGCTGATCGCACGGGTCCGATTGGTCAGCACGAACAGGTCGTGTGCGTCCACAAACTTGGCGCGATTTATGCCTGGTTCACAATTTCGGCTGTTTGGGACGAAAAGCGAGTTTTTCAACAGCCACAGGCGATTTTACTTGTAACCGTTCGGTTACGAGTGTAATCGGGATTTTTGCCAAATAACACTTCGTAGTTCTATAAGGCGAAGAGCCAAGCTACTTAGAAACCCTGAGTAAGCGGAGTTGGGCGGGGTAGGGTTGAACCAATGTGCACCTTGCGATGTTCGAGGTGCGTAAGTTGACGAGCATCCTCCGGACTCACTTCGAACACAACGCCGTCTGCGCTGGTCCCGCCCTCGTGCGCGAAAGTCGCGTCTCCGCCAATTCCCTAATTTACCGTTTGCGTCAGCGAAGCCGAGCTGCTGTCAAAGTTGGTGCTGCCTCCGTACGTTGCCGTGATGGTGTGTGTGCCGGAGGTTAGCTTCGTTGTTGCCAGCTGTGCCGCACCTCCGCGCACGGACTTTCTTCCCAGTTCCGTCGTCTCGTCATAGAAGATCACTGTTCCTTTGGGGGTGCCCCCCCCGTACTGCGGTGTGCTCCCGTATTGTGGCGTCACGGTCGCCGTAAAGGTCACAGATTGTCCCTGGCTCGACGGATTCAGCGAGGAAGCTATCGCGGTTGTAGTCGTAGCTTTGTTCACCGCCTGGTTCGTTGTCTTCGAACTGCCGAGCAAGTAGATGTCGCCGGCATACACGGCCTTGATGACATTTGTGCCGACAGCGAGCGATGAGGTTGTTAGAGTAGCCGAGCCCGCATTGAGCAGCGCTGTTCCAATTACTCCTTTGCCTCTCGTAAACGAGACGGCCTCTCCATTCGGCGGCGTGGGAGAGATGGTTGCGACAAAGCCCACTGGCTGGCCGTATGCAGATGGATTCGGAAAAGACGAAAGCGCAGCCTTGGTCTTCACCTGCGGCGGAGTGACTTCGAACACAACGCCGGCTCCGCTTGATCCACCCTGGTACGTTGTGCCAAAGACGTCACCGGCGCTGTCGAGAATTACGTTGCCGAGCGGCTGAAGTCCGTCAGCATGGTTGAAGTTCCACAGGACGGTTTCTTCGCCATCCCATACCGAGAAGACAATTCCATCGCTGTACTTGCCGCCGTATTGCGTGGTGCCATAGTAGCTATTCTCATCGGGTGTGACCCCCGCATAGGGATAGTCTCCTTTTGAGCCGCCCTTAAAATTGAGGACGGTCACATACCATCCGGAGGGAGATGGAATCAAGATAGTAGATCACTCCCCAATCTTCGGAACCGCCGGCTTCCGCTGTTCCGACAAGGCCTCCGTAGTCCTTAAATATGAGATTGCCGCATGGAAACGCGCCATATTTGTATTTGCCTTGATAATTGGGCCCGAAGGTGTAGAGCACGCTCGAAGTCCATCCGCCACTGCCGTCGGGCGACACCTCGAACACTCTTCCTGGGTAAAGTCCTACGCCGTAGACATTTCCGGCGCCATCGATAGTGACGCCAGCGGTGCTGCCGCCATCGGAGTAGATAACTTGCTCGGTCCATCCGCTGCCGGAGGACATCAGCTCGAATACGGTCCCCGCCGTTCCGCCAGAGGGTGTGGAACCGTAGAGGTTGCCTGCGTGATCCATGACCAAACCGTTGGCCGGATTGGCGCCATCCGCTCCGCCGGCAAAACTATAGAGGACGGCTTCCGTCCAGCTCGATCCGGCGGGACTCAATTCGAAAACGACGCCTAGGCCATTCGCACCGCCACCGGATGCTGTTCCGTAAATATTGCCCGCGCTGTCGAATAACACGTAACAGCGATTTGGATTGGCGCCGTCCGCGCCCCGGTGCAGCTATAGAGCACGGTTTCATTCCAGCCTCCGCTGCCGTTCGGCGAAAGCTCATATACGGTTCCGTATCCCAGACCGCCGGCAGTGGTTGTCCCATACAAGTTGCCCGCACTGTCAAACGTGAGGCCGGCGTTGGGGTTTCCGCCATCGCTGCCGCCGGTGAAGTTGTGGAGCACGAACTCGGTTTGGGCCTGCGCTGGGCGCGCTGCTAGCAGCAACAGCGTAGAAAGCACAGCTAGCATCAGAGCGCCGCGGATACCTGCGGCTGCAAGTTTCGTCGAGGCGAGTATCGGCTCGGCATCGGAAACCTCTCGTTCGCTTTTCGTCCTACGGTGTATTTCTGAATGCATAAGGTCCCCCTTAAATGTGCGGGTCAGGTTTTGCCTCTTAAGGAGTTTTCCGGAAGTCTTTCCAAGCGCAAAACCAGTAAGAAAGTTCGAGCGACCAGTGCCGGTCTCTGCACGTATCTGGCATCTGACATCTACATTTCAGCCACGCGACTTTCTACGGTGTCAGTTCGAACACAACGCCGTATCCGCTGGATCCGCCGTTGCTGGTGGTGCCGTAGAAATTGCCGGCGCTGTCCAGAACCAGGCTGCCATACGGCTGCTTCCCGTCCGTATTGTTGAAAATCCAGAGAATCTTCTCCTTGTAGGACTTGCCGGTACCAACTGGGGCCACCAGTTCGAAGACTGTTCCCGCGCTCAACTCGCCACCTAGGCTCGTACTACCGTAGATGTTCCCAGCCGCGTCAAGCACAACCCCGGCCAAGGGCTCGCTGCCATCTTTTGGGTAGGCGGTAAAGTTGTGGAGAACCTTCGCTTTCCACTTGCCGTTGGTTCCAGGGCTCAGCTTGTAAACTGTTCCATAGCCCTTGCCGCCGCCACCGGCTGTCGTACCGTAGAGGTTACCGTTCTGGTCGAGGACAGGAGGGCCGATCGGATCGCTGCCATCTTTAGGATTGGTAAAAGAGTGAATCACGCTCCGATTCCATCCACCGCTGCCATTCGGGTACAGCTCGAATATTGACGAACCCATGACGCCAAAGATGTTTCCGGCGGCGTCCATCGTCAGGCCGGGAATGGCGGACTCTGTTTCTGGGCTGTAGATGACTTGCTCCGTCCAGCCGCCAGCGGACGGGCTTAGCTCGAAGACGACGCCACCTATGTAGGGGTTGTTCGCTGCCGTTGTGCCGTACAGATTACCCGCCGAGTCTCTGACTAGACCGTTCATTGGGCCGAAACCGTCCAAGCACAGAAATTGCGAGCAAAAGTTGTACAGGACCTTTTCTGTCCAGCCTGTCCCGCTCGGACTCAGTTCGAACACAACGCCATAGCCGGTCCCACCGAGGGCCGTGGTTCCGTACAGGTTTCCCACGCTGTCGAAGATTACATAGGCGTAGGCTGGATTGGCCCCGTCCGCGCCTCCGGTGAAGCTGTAGAGCACAGTCTCATTCCAGCCTCCGCTGCCGTTCGGCGAAAGCTCAAATACGGTGCCATATCCCAACCCCCCGCCCTCGGTCGCGCCATAGAAGTTGCCAGCAGTGTCGGGGGTGAGGCGGGACTCAGGAGTGGCGCCATCGCTGCCGCCCGTGAAGTTGTAGAGCGCAGCCTCCGTTTGGGCCTGGGCTGGAAGAGCAAAAAGCAACAGCAGAGCGAGCACGGTCAGGGTCAGAACGGCGAAGATAATGGCGGCTGGCAGTTTGGTCGAGCCGAGATTCGGCGCGACATCGAAAGTGTGGAGACGGCGTCTCGGCCTGGTATTCATTGCCAAGGTATGCATAGTCTCTCCTTGTAAGCTTGGTTCTTGGTCGTGAGCCCTCGGCAGGGCGCATTTCCTAGACGTTCTCCGAGGACCGCTCTTTGATCGCGAGTCTTATTTTCGCTTCTTGGGATTTTCTTACAAATTAAATAGATACCCTTTGACGGGGTGTGTCGGTGCGATTTGTCACGAGAAGAGGTGATTGCCCGATACCCACCGGTTTGCGATAGTTGCTGAAATCAGGCTGGTGGAGGCACTTGCTCTCATCGGTATTCGAGGTAGATTTCATCGTGAAATCCAAAGTGCGCCAGCAATCGGCGGTCGTCAGTAACTTTCGGATAGCGGACCATAACCGGGGTTCGATGGAAGCTTTCCACATGGGCCCGCAGCAAAGCGTCCTTATCCTTCTGTGAAATCTCCCAGCCCCGAGGCTCGCCAAGGAGCGGATGGTTGTGGACATGCCACTCGCCCCAAAACCCATACAAACCGGCGGTCAGATACGCGATGCGCACGTCGCCGTCGTATTTCGCCCCAAACGCAAGAATGAACTGCACCATACATTCGATCAGGCGCGGGTCGCGGTAGTCCGGCGCAACGCTTGGCGTCGGACTTGTCGCGTTATCTGCATCGCGATAGGGGAAGGTCTTCAGCCCCGCGTCCAGCAGATACTTCGGAATCCCGCTCGGCTGCTTCGGATAATCGACGAAGAACCGGAAGACTGCCTGGTGACCATGGGCGGCGATCGCCGTCAACTGGTGCTTAACCGCGTTCCAGTCATACGTGCCCGGACCCGTCACTACTTCCGACAGCGGTAGATAAAACCATTCGAGGGAATGGGAAAACTCTCCCGCGTTTGCGGGGTACTTGAATACGGCATGAATCCGCGCAATGGATTCTCGTCAACGCCGGGCGCGTCCCTCCCGGAACGCCATGGTGCGCCACTGCTGGCTCCAACTACAGAAATTCCCCTTGCTGCAGAGAATGCGACCCATAGCACAACCATTGCCCTTTTTCTCATATATGGAGAGTATTGTGCTAGATTCGTCGCTCCGGCAGCAAACTGCAAATTCGCGGCCGACGAAATCAGGCGCGGCTGTTGAAAAACTCGCCTCTAGTCCCCAGCATCCGTGCCGATTCCGAGACTCCCGCGTTTCCGGGTTTGAGCACAATAGGTTTTCCCCCCATCACATTACACAGCGCCAGACAGCCTCCATCCGGCAGCAAATCCTTGCCATCCAATCTATCCCCCATAATTCCAGCCTAACAATCGTGTCAAGCTGCACCCATTTCACGCTTGCACCAAAAATTTGACAACTTTCCCAATCGCCAGAGCGAAAATGCTGGTGCTGCTCGGCGAGCGCTCCCAGCCATGGGACGCAATTACGGGCAGAAAGAAAGATCAAATGGGGATCACAATGAAAAATATCGATAGCAAGATTTGGATCGCGTCGTCATGCAGGGCAATAACACTGCTCTTGGCTGCAGTTTGCTGTCTTGCTTCCGGGTTCGGCAGCGCTGATGCAGAGGCTCAACAAGTGGTCATTGTGCAGCCCAAGTTTGGCGGTCAAATCCAGGGTTACACCATCGATCCCAACGGCACCGAAGGCTTGTTGAGCGAGGCTTTCACGGAACCGAATGCAAAGACCCTCATCGTGGCAACAGAAACTTTTGATCAGACGACGGGCGCGATCCTCGACGTCGTGGCCCATGAAAAGGGTCCCGTGTCTATTGACTACGCCACCCAGGAAATCAACGCCCCCGATCTGGGGCTCGTCCTCTTTCAGGAGGCAGGTCAGAACAACTTTCTCACTCTGAATCCTCTAACCGGTAACCAATTCAACGGAACTTGGACGCCACCGGTCATGAGTGGTTACCAGATTTCAGAAATAAGCGTGGCTCAGGGAGCCGACGTGGCGGTTTTTGAAAACAATTTCAACGCGGCCAACGCCTTCGTCTTCAGCTCCAACGTCGCCGAAAACACTTTCGGGACGCCGATGTCGCTGGCGTCTATCATCGATAGCGACGAATTCCTCATCGGTCCCCAGTTCGCGCTCGACAGTGCAACCAACGAAGCCGTGCTCGCCGATTCCAATGATTGCCCCGAGCCGGGACCGCAATGCGCAACGGACTTTGCTCTGGTGAACCTTACCACCGGCAATATCACCCAGTTCACCGATAAGTTGGGCGTGGGACAACTGAACGGCCTGGCCGTCGACCCAGTAAAAGGCATCGCCGTTACCACCACGCTCGTCGACCATGCAGTGGAGTTCTACAACCTGACCACGAAAAAGGGACACAAGGTGATCATTCCCAACTCCACGAGCGAGATTCAGGCCGGTGATGACGTCGAGTTCGATCCCATTCACAAGTTGTTTCTGGTTTCGCAATACACCTCGACGGGAGACGTCAATAATCTCCAGCCTCGAATCTACGTGTACAACGAGGCAGGGAAGGTTCTCGACACGATTGTCCTGCAACAGAATATTGGAATCGGCGGACGAATAGCATTGAATCCCAAAACTCGAACAGGATTTGCTCCTCTTTTCCCGAATTCTCAACTCCTTTTGTTGGAGCTCCAGTCGTTTACGTACTAGTGACGGGATCTGTAAGTCGCTTGCCAGGTAGGCCCGCCGGCAGTATAGCTGCGTTATGCCGAATGCGGAATAGCGCAGCGTTGCGGCTGGCGGGCCAATTAGTGCAAATGTCGAGAAATGTCCAGCGGCCGTCGCGCATGGCGAGATGGGGTATGGCTGTGAGCAGAAGCACGCCATGCCGGCGAACTTGGACTGCAAAAGGCAATGAGCATCTGAAGATCGGGTGCGCCTTCGAGACCTTCTGAAACATTACCTGGCGTCACTTCGCCCTAGAACGGATTTGGATGCCGGGAAGTGTAGATCGGTCTACCCTCCAGCGCTCTCAGGACCCTACATCGTGATCGGCGCTCTACCTTTGTCGTCCGGGCCTGCGTTTCGTGCGCGGCGCCGGGTCCAGGGATTCTAGTACCACTGTCGCGTAAGAGGACCAGTCGTTAGGTAGCACGGCCGGCGCCTCGTGCGCCACCTGCAAAAGCCCACGGTATGCAGCGTACGCAAAAACAGCCTTCGCTTTCGCCCGCGGTTGTGCGAGCCCGAGTTCACGGTAGCAGGCTTCAAGGTACTCAATTCGGGCCGATGCCACACGGTTCAGCGCGCGTTCTACGATCGGGTCCCCGGCGGCCTCAGCGAGCGCTGTGATCTTGGTGACTGCGAGGTCGCGTCGAGTATTAGATGGAGGCGCTGACGGGGATCGGTCACGGCCGACAGCCCAGCGATGGCCTCGGTGGTGGCCCGTTGTCGCGCTGTACCTTACTTGGAGACTGGGCGGGTTTACTGCAGTTAACGTGGAGACTGTAGTGCAGTAAATACTGCGCTTAACCTGGAGACAGATGCGCAGAAGGAATGCCGGTACTACTTTCTTTTGTGGGCCTTCGCCGGCTATCTCAAGATTTAGAGCCGCCGACAAGC
>JBEKPJ010000052.1:0-54403 GCA_049520935.1 Terriglobales bacterium
AACTGCCGGCGGGAGCCGGATCAGCGAAGCTGGTCTCGGTGAAGTATGGGGCAGAACTCGGCGGTTACACGCCTGGCGACACCTGGGACCTTTACGTAGGCAAAGACAATCGCGTCGAGTACCTTGTCTTCCACCACGGCGGGGACAAAAAACCAAGCCTCGTCAGTGCAACATGGACAGGCTACAAGAAGGCTGGACCGCTGCTTATCTCAACCGAGCACCGCGGCACCGCGGATGGAAAGCCTCTGCACATCTTCATTTCGGGCGTGGCCGTCAAGCTGACGGGGTCAGACAAATGGATCGACGCAAAATAAGACGAACGCAATAAGCAGCGGACAGGCTGGTTCGAGCAATTAATGCCGTTCTTCACGAGCCACCATTATCTGGCGATCACTACGGTAGTGCAGGAACTGCTGAGCTTCGGCAGATCGCGGGTCGCGGCCATACGGACCTGCAGGGTTCGGTGTTCCCCGCGAACGACGGGACAGTAATAGTCAGGCTCTAGCAGCGCGCCTTGCAGACGTCGACGTCCGGCACATCCGCCGTGGCAGGAGTCTCGAAACTCGCAGGGTTGGCATGCGGCGGGAAGAGTGCGGGCCTGGTCGAACGGGGCGGAGTGTAGAATATCCAGCCCCATCGTGATCAAATCGGACAGCGGCTCACCCGATCCTGGCCAATAAACACAGGGCTGCGTAGTAGCACGTGGCGTAACCCTCACGGTGCTCACGCCGCATCCTCCCCGGACCGGCGGGAGACCCGCCATCGCTCGCACCAGCGGCTCGCCGATTGCAATTACGTCGTTCTTTTCAAAGAGGCGTCGGAACCCCTCCCAATACTCTTCGTAGGACAATGCATAAATGTCGGATCGCACCGCCTGGTAGACGTTCACACGCAGGGGAGCACCAAAGTGCTTAGCTACTCGCGCGACCTCCGCCAGATGCAAGTAGTTTGCCTTCATCATGACCGCGATGATGGTGACAGGCACACCCAGCTTCACACACCGTTCTGCCTGCTGGTGGATCAGTTCCCAATTGCCGTTTCCGCGCTGTGTATCCTGCTCCGCCTGCGAAGGGTAATCGAGAGAGAACTCAATGTCGTGAAATGCCCTCAACTCGTCGTCCTGCAACACTGCAACACTATGGCCGTTGGAAGTGATGGTGAGTTTGACCGGCTGTGTGCGCAAATACGCCAGAATCGCCTTAAAGTCCGGATGCATGCCGTTCTCCCCGGTGCCCAAATTCACCGAGCGGACGGGCAGTCGTTCCATGACGGACCTCACCTGATCCAGCGAGAGGCGATCGGTGCGGGCTGGATCCCGATAGCAGAAGGCGCAGGCGAGGTTGCACTCGTTGGTGAGTCCGAGGCCGAGCGAAATCGTGGCATCAGGGTCCTTCGCGCTGGATGGGATGGCCGAAGATTGGTCGGTGACATTATTCATGAACACTTTCCATCAAGCCAAACGCGCGAAGCATTGTGTGTAGCGGGCTCCTGCTTGCCCTGCCGCGCGCTTCGCAATATCCAGCATTGCTGGAGAGGAATCCAGTAACGTGACGTGAATGCCAAGTTGCGCCAGGCGAACGGCGGTCGCTCCAGTGCCGCACCCGACATCAAGTGCACACAACGAAGGCTGGGTCAGTGGGGGAAGAAAATCCTGTAGGTTGACAAGGGCTAAGTCGCTGCGCAACCGGCCCTCTGGCGCCCTGAGGTAGGCGGCATACTCCTGCGCACCACTCTGGAATCGTTCCTCGTTGCCTTTGGCGGGTACTGTCATGCGACAGGCGAAGTCGTCCCCCGATCTGAACCGCGTGTCATGGGCGCGATACACTTTACCCGTGCCGCCTGCACCCAGCCACTGTGCTGTACATACCAGGATACATACACGGGGGCTGGATTTCGCAGGGACCAAGTTCGCGCCAGGAACGAGGGCCATCCGTGCGCGTAATTATATTCTGCACGCCATCTTTGGGAGCGGCAATCCTTTCCTCAGGCACTGTTTATTTACGCACGTCCAGACAGCCGTCTTGGGCTCCTTTCAGTAAGGGGAGATCGGGGTCAGCGCCTTTCCATAACTGAAAAAACTCCTCGCAGGAATGGCGCGCTTTATCCAATTCTCCGGTTCCAGCATAGGCACGAGCAAGTTCGAGTTGACTGACGGGCCAGAGCGGAGAATTCACCATAAAGCTTTTGTGATCGGCCAATTTTTGAAATTCAACGACTGCCGGTTTCCCGGCCCCGGCCGCCAGATAGGCCTGGCCCCGAACAAATGTGGGATAGAGAGTTGCGAACGGAAACGCTGGAGGGCTCGCAAACTCAAGGGGCGGAGTCACCGCCGCCAAGTCATCAACGGCCTTTGACGAAGTCGTTTTTGAAGATGGATCTCCGCCCGAATCAGGGGGAGCCAGTATCTCTGCACATAGGTACCTAAAGGCCAGTCATTGTCCAGTGCGTGGCTGAGCGTATCGGCTTGCCTATCATTCCCCATACGAGCCATCGCGAGAGCGGCCAAGGTGATTCCATCCTGTCCCTACACCGTGCGTTGCAACCGCAGCAGTCTGCCTCCCGGCAAATACTCAATTGCAATCGACTCCGAAGGAACCAGGGTCCGCATCACAGTAAGTCGAAGAGGCCACTCGATGACAATTGAGGGAGTTACTGAGAGACAACGTCCGAATTATCGTCGAAGCGTACTGGTCGTGGAAGGTAGTGGAGCGACACGCCAGCTTTCTGTGATCCAAGTGGCACAGTTGGAACTGGTTTTCACCCCTACTTTGGGTTTTGAGCATCCGGCGGACGGCAAACCGAGAAGCTTCCGGGAACTACCGCTTATTTCGGCGGATTCCCGGAGGTGAACTCACGCATTTGTAGTGACGCCGTAACGAAGCTGGCCGACCGTGATGAGGCTGGATTCCGGGCACCCAGACCGATATCTTGTCAGCCTCTTATTGATTTTGTTGTGTCGTGCATGGAGTAAGCTGGACGTGCAAGTTGTTGTTTGTTATTGTGTTGGCGACCCTTTTAAGGCGTGCGTCGCAGGCTCGATTCCTGCCGCGCTCACCATCGCCTTCCGGCCGGCGTTGGCTAGTCGGTCGCCCGCGAAGGCGCGAATTTTCGCGGTCGTCGCGAGAATCATCGTCCGGTAAATTAGAGGAAATGATCGAGATCCGCTGTAGCGCTCTGCTGTTCGACTTAGACGGGGTGCTCATCGACTCCACGCCTGCGGTGGCGCGCGTGTGGCGGGAGTGGGCGATCGAGCATGGATTCGAGCCCGATGCCGTGGTACAGCGGGCGCACGGACGGCCGAGCCGAACCACCATTCGTGAACTGCTCCCCAATTCCGATATCGACCGCGAAGATCATGAAGTGGAACGCCGGGAGATGGAAGACCTCGATGGCGTCATTCTGCTGCCCGGTGCCGGGCAACTGATCCGCAGCCTTCCTCCAGACCGTTGGACCATCGCCACCTCATGCACGCGTCCGTTGGCTGAGGTACGCTTGCGCGCTGCCGGCTTGCCCGTTCCGGAAACTATGGTGACGTCGAGCGACGTGAAAATTGGCAAGCCCGATCCCGAGCCTTACCTCAAGGCGGCAGCCAAGCTGGGGTTTGCCGCCGCCGATTGCGTCGTGCTCGAAGACGCGCCCGCGGGGGTGCGCGCGGGTAAGGCCGCGGGTGCCAAAGTGATCGCATTCCTTACGACGATGAACCGTCACCACCTCGAAGCGGCCGGCGCCGATTGGATCGCAGCCAGTTGCGCTGCGCTCGAGGCATCACCTGACGAAAGCAGCGTGCGGTTGAGTCTCGTTCCTGGTTAGGGGACGTCGGTGTCGGGCCAGGAACCTCGTCGTCTTTGACGCTTCTCCAGACCCGACACTTTCGAACGCGAGGCCCGGTAGTGGGTCTCTATGATCTTGCTGACCCACTACCCGAGGCCCTGATCATTTGCGAGGTTCTGTCCGCTCCACTAAAATCCTCGGTTCCGTGAAAGTCGCCGGCAAGAGTAGGATGGATGCGAACTGGCGGCTTCGAATCGTCTAACCGCTCAACCCAGAACCGCAGGATAGGCAGGGCCTCGTGATCATCGGCGTACCAAAAGAACTCTATCCCCAAGACCGGCGGGTCGCGCTTGTGCCCGCCGTTCTCCCCACCTTGACCAAGGCGGGCTTCGAAGTCCAGATACAATCCGGAGCTGGTGTTGATGCCGGGTATCCCGATTCGCAGTACCTCGATAAAGGAGCAAAGATTGCGGCTAATCGCGCCGCGATATTTGCTGCGGCTGACATCGTCGTGCAGATTCTTTGTTACGGTTCCAACGACATCAACGGCCAACAGGATCTGCCGCTCTATCGTCGCGATCAGATACTGCTCGGCTTTCTTCGTCCCTTCGGCTCGAAACAGGTCGTGGACGAGGTGGCAAAAGCCGGGGTCACGGCATTCTCGGTCGAGCTGATGCCCCGTACCACGCGCGCGCAGAGCATGGATGCGCTTTCTTCCATGGGAACCGCTTGCGGATACAAGGCGGTGCTGTTGGCCGCCGACACCCATCCGCGCATTTTCCCCATGCTTACCACCGCGGCGGGAACCGTCACCCCCGCCCGCGTTTTCGTCATTGGCTGCGGCGTTGCCGGACTGCAGGCGATCGCGACCGCCCGGCGTCTGGGAGCGGTGATTTCGGCCTACGATCTAAGGCCGGCGGCCAAGGAGCAGGTGCAGAGCCTCGGCGGACGTTTTGTCGAGCTTCCGATCGAGGCGAAGGACGCGCAGGATGCTCGCGGATATGCTCGCGCGCAGGATGAAGACTTCTACCGGCGGCAGCGGGAACTGCTCGGAAAGGCAGTGCAGGAAAGCGATGTGGTGATCACCGCGGCGGTGATTCCGGGAAAGAAATCGCCGGTTCTGGTAACGGAAGAAATGGTGAAGGCAATGGCGCTTGGCTCGGTGATCGTCGATCTCGCCGCCGAGCGCGGAGGCAACTGCGAGATCAGCGAAGCGGGGAAGACGGTGGTCAAGCACGGCGTTACCCTTATCGGAGCGATCAACCTGGCCGCAGGAGTGCCCTATCACGCAAGTATGATGTACGCTCGCAACATCACCGCATTTTTGACTCATTTGATCAAAGACCAGAAATTGAATCTGAATATGGAAGATGAAATCGTTCGCGAAACTTTGCTCACCCGGGGCGGCGAGATTGTGCAGACACGGGTGCGCGAGTTCTTCGCTTTGCCGGTATCGGTGAAACCAGAATGAAGATCGCCGGGAGATGGGCCTTGGTGCAAGGGCACGGTTTCGGCGTCGCCCCCCGAGCCAGTCGACGCGACTTTTGTCTTCGAAACGCAGCGGTTCGTCTTGCCGTGCGTTGCGAGACGGCTTCCACGGAGGGTAGATGAACAGCAGTTCGACCTTGATCAACGCACTGTTTATTTTCGTGCTTGCGGGCTTCATCGGATTTGAAGTCATTCGGCGCGTCTCGCCCCTTCTGCACACTCCCTTGATGTCGCTTACCAATGCCTTGGATGCGATCGCGGTGGTGGGTGCGATCGTGCTCGTCGGCAGGCATGAAAGCCGGCTGGCCACGGTCTTCGGTTTCATAGCTGTGGTCGCTGCCACCAGCAACATCGTCGGCGGGTTCGTCATCACCGACCGCATGCTCAAAATGTTTAAATCCAGTCGTCCTGCGTCGCAGCCCGCGGCCAACTCTTCGTCCAAGCCGGTGGCCAAATAATGACCGGGGAGATTGGATCCATCCAGATCGTCATCGAGCTTCTCTATCTCATCGCGAGCGTGTTGTTCATTCTTTCGCTGAAGTGGATGAGTTCACCGACCACCGCCCGCCACGGCATCTGGGCCGGCGAGGCCGGCATGGTGCTGGCGATCGGCGGCACTCTGCTGAATCACGGCATGAGTTACCAGTGGATCGCCATCGCGCTGGTGCTCGGAACCATCATTGGGGTTCCGCTCGGCCGCGTGGCGATGACAGCGGTGCCGCAGCGGACTGCGCTCAGTCACGCTTTCGGAGCGCTGTGCGTCACTCTCGTCGGTTCCGCTGAGTTCTACCTGCGCACGCCCGATATCTCGCGCTTCATGATGGCCGTGCTCTCGCTCGAAGTCATTCTCGGCGGCCTCACCGTTACCGGCAGCCTGATGGCGGCCGGCAAGCTGCAGGAAATTCTGCCGCAGCGTCCGCTGACTTACAAAGGTCAAAACCTTGTCAACTTTGTCCTGCTCGTCGGCGCCCTGGTCATCGCCGTAACCCTGGTCCTGCATCCCGCATCGCGCTCCCTGTTCCCGTTCATGATTCTGATCGCGCTGGCGTTCGGCGTGTTGTTGATTATCCCCATTGGCGGTGCGGACATGCCGACCGTCATTTCGTTGTTGAACGGCTATGCCGGACTGTCGGCCGCAGCCATGGGCTTCGTCCTCAACAGCAAGTTACTGATCATTGCCGGCGCTCTGGATGGATCATCGGGCCTGATTCTTTCGATCATCATGTCCAAAGCCATGAATCGCTCCTTCACTAACGTTTTGTTTGGAGCTTTTGGTCAAGTGCAAACTTCGGCGGCCGGAGCCGAAGAGGCTAAGCCGGTTCGGAGCGCGACTCCGGAAGAAGCTGCGGCTATTCTCTCGGCCGCCAACCGCGTCATCGTCGTTCCCGGATACGGCATGGCCGTTGCCCAGGCTCAGCACAAGGTGCGTGAGCTCTACGATGCTCTGACCAAGCGTGGGGTGGATGTGCGCTTTGCCATCCACCCCGTTGCCGGACGCATGCCCGGGCACATGAACGTGCTGCTCGCCGAAGCGGATATACCCTACGACCGACTGATTGAGATGGACGAGATCAACGGTGATTTCCCGCAAACCGATGTTGCCCTGGTGATTGGCGCCAATGATGTTACCAATCCCGCGGCTCGCTCTGACGCAACGAGTCCCATCTACGGTATGCCGATTCTAGACGTGGACAAATCCCATACCGTGATGGTCATCAAGCGCAGCATGAATCCCGGCTTCGCAGGCATCGATAACCCGCTCTACTATCTCGATAACAATCTCATGCTGTTTGGAGACGCCAAAGCATTTGTCGGTAGCATTGTGCGCGAACTCAGCGGGGGTCACGCCTAGAAGAGGACGGCGTCCGAAGCAGGATCCTACCGGTATGGTTCAGGGAAAGACGCGGCGGGCTTCAGTCTCGCGAAAACAGGTTCGCGACAGCGAGGCCCGCCCGGTTGTTATGCCGCTTTCTTGACCTGCCGGATTTTTGCCCAACGTGCTTTCTGGGCCAAAGATATCCTCCGGCGCCCGGCGGCGGAAAGAACCCGCTTCACATGCAGCGTCCCACCGTGTGCAGTAGAGCCCGTACCTCGGGTCAGCTTTTCCAAAACGGAAATAGCTTCCCCAAGCTTTTGGACCTGGTTTTGTGCATCCCGGCGTTCCTCTCGGAGCCGGTCAATCGCCTTAGCAATATTCGTCATCAATACCCCCTCGGGTAACTACGTCGGTCATTGTATTACTTAGTCATGGCTTCTGTCACAATTTATTAACAGAAGTCGTTGTAGTAGAGTCGGAGATTACAGCAGCTAGAATCAAAATGGGGATCGTGACCCACTTTGGTAAATGTTGCATAAATGTGCGGACGTCAGGATTATGACCCGGAGATAACTGCTGGCCAAGCCAGAGTGCCCGCTCACAGCCTCATCCCAACGGAGGTAGCAGTCCCGAGGAGCCGAACAGGAACAGCGCGCCTACCGCCAGGCTATAAATTGCCGTCAGCGCCGTAACCACAAGCTGAAAGCGTGGTAACCGCGAACTGACACCGAACAATCCCACCGACAATGCTGTCATCAAAGTGTTCATCGTGAGTAGTCCCACGATAAACATTACAAGGCCAATAAATCCTTTGCCAATTCCACCCAGGTTTGCCGCCAGTAAGAAGATCATCAGTTGGCTCGGCGTCTCGGCACCAAGACCGTGCACCACGCCAATCAGCAGCACCGATTTTGTATCGTAATTCCATGTCTTGTCCGCCGGCCGCGGCAGATCGTGGTTGTGCCAGTAGCTTTTCATCCTCCAATTCACCCATCGCGCTGCCGAGGCCATGAGGTGAAAGCGGCTGCGAGGTGCAGAGTTGCCTTGGAACAGCGATCCGAGAACATACACTCCCAGAACCAGCAGAGTCACTCCGACCAAGCGCTCGGCGATCCGATCAATGCCGTGAGGCAGGGAAAGCTGAAACAGGATCACCGCGCTACCGAGCGCCGCAACCATGACCGCGTGTCCCAGGGCATAGACCAGGCCAAGCCGCATCCCGCGCCAGCGGCTGGTTTGCACGCTCGTGATGTCGGTGATGGCCGCGATGTGGTCGTAGTCAAAGCCGTGATGCAGTCCAAGGATCGCTGCCGAGAGGAGTGCGAGTTGCAGGCTGGTCGGCGTCGCAGTCATGGATGGCGTTGGCCCACTTCGAACCTATTCATTGTTCCACATGCAGTGGAGAATCGGAAATCCTTCGCCATCGCAGGCCTGCAGTTGGACTCGGGAGTTGGAACAGGTGCGACAGGGGCGCATCGCGTGGGCGGTTCTTTCACCCTTATTATTTGCCGACAAGCTCACCTCTTCCCCCGGTCGCTTCTCTGTGCTCTTTCGCCTTGGTTCCCGCTGCCGGAATCGCCGTGTTCCAGCAGTGGACCAACGGCAATTCCAGGACCTTTGGACATTTTCAAGACGGTTCATGGCGCAGGTTTCGCCGATTGGCTTGCGCGCCTTGATTGGTCTCTGTCCTTGGCGCCGGGCCCAGCCGCCATCGTCCCGTACTCAATGCACTGATTCGTTGGCCGTCACGCCCGGGTCCGATCTGTCGAAGACGCTTCAGAGTGCACAAAAATTGCACTCCACCTCTCTGACCGTTGCGGTTCGGTTCGTTCTCCTTTGCAACGGATTGCAGGTTAGTTCGAAAAGGGAGCCGGGAAAATGTGCCAATTGGTTGACAAGTAAGGATGTTATGTCTTAGGTGGGCTGGCCGAGAAATTGCTTTCATAACCTATGGGGTGAAACGTTTCTGCTCAGGAGCGAGTAAGGTAACCTGCAAGATCCTGGCCGCAGCAGTCGCATTGCTCGACCTAGGCGCTGTTGCCTGGTGCACAGCGACGCCCATGGCCCGGTCGCGCACTGTTTCGCTCGTGCAACTGGAAACGACGCTCCAGCGCATGCCGGCGCACATCTCCGAATTCAACCCGCTGTCCCAGCCGCTCGCGCTGTCGAAATGCGGGAACGTGCGCGCGCCCGAGGCCTTGCTCACCCCTGATCCGCTCCTTCCGCTCGAAGAGAACCAGCTGGATGTTCGCGTCAGCTTCATCGTGGGAGCCGACGGGCATGTGCACAGCGCCTTTGTCCTCGAAAGTGGCGGGCCCAACCAAGACCGAACCGTGCTGCACGCCGTTCGCCTCTGGCGATACCGTCCCGCCCTTTGCAATGGTGTTCCCACCGAGTCCGAAGCGCTGGTAAGATTCAGCAGCCATTAGCGTGCGAATTCTCCTACAATGTCAGCGATGAGGTTGCCGTGACCGAAGACAATCGAAATCATCCAGACGACAAGGATGCCGACGGCCAGGAGATGGTCGATGAACAACCGTCGGTCGAAAGCCCGGTAGAGGGTAAAGAGGTCAATGCGTTTCTGCAGCGCCTGCCCGGCAACTTTCGCTGGCCCAAGCCCAATGCTGAGGCGGTCGCCGCCGCCGTGGAGGCGATCCAACGGATGTCGGGTGGCGCCGCCGCGGCGCGGGACTTGGCCGCGGCTGGCGAGGAGGACGAAACTTCGGCGGGCGAACCTGCCAATTCCTGCTCTGCCTGTGGAGGATCGCTGCCGATGGGCGCTCGCTTTTGCGTCTGGTGCGGCGTGGCCCACGCGCCGGTTGCTGGCGATGCCCACGCTCAGGCTCGCCCGGGTGTCGCCCAGACTCACGTACATCACCACTATCATCACCATATTGGCTCTGGTCAGGAAGGGGCCTCCGGCGGCCTCGCGCCTGCCGCCGGGTTCGAGCCTGCTGCGTCTTCGGTGCCTCGCGGGCGTGCCCCCGGTGCGCCGGGATCGACGGGCGGCCGCGCCGAAGCCGGAGCTCGTCAAGTCGTGCAGGATTGGGCGCAGGCCTGCAACATCAAGCACGTCGACGATCTCATCGAACTCTACGCCGCTGACGCAACCCTGATCCGCTCCAGTGTTCCGCCGGTACGCAGCCTTCCCGCGATCCGTGAATTTCTCATCTCGCTGCTCGAGGCTGGATTGGGCGACGTCGAGATGGAATCACTGCGCGTCGAAGTGATGGGTGAGATCGCTCTCGACCTCGGCCGTTGCAAAATGCTGGTGCCTGTGGCCATGGGCAAACGCCGCGAAGAGCGTGGGAAATATCTGGTTGTTCTGGTGCGCCAGCCGGCCGGAACATGGAAGATCCTCGCCGACTGCTGGTCCTCCGATCTGCCGGTCAGCACCCCGCCCGAGTCCGCTGCCCGCAAAGGAAAATGACCGGGTCCGACCGCTTGCAAGTTTCGCTGACTCGCAGTATTCAGCCGTCAGTGAGTCCCGAACTGCCCAAGTCGCCGGGGACATGCAGCGAGTGTTCAGGGAAGGCACTTCCTGATTCCGCTCGATTGCCGAGCGCCGATTACGGACTCTCCATTATTGTCCGGTTTGGCGGGCGGTAAACAACTGGCGGTAGCTCAGGGTCTCCACGTCACGGAACATCGGCGTTCCGGGCGGCAGACCTGACGGACTGGTGAAGTCCGTGTCGAAAATGTAGTTTCTGGTCGGCGGCGAGTATACCGTGGTGCAGCACTTGTAGACGCCGGTTCCGTAGGTTGCATAGTATAAGCTTACGATCGAGCCCTTGTAGTTCAGCGTCTGTCCACCCCAGTTTTCCAGGTAGCGCAGAAAGTTGTGCACGCCTCCGTCGGTGCCGAAGTCGTTCGGAGCACCCCAGGTAGGTTGCGGGAAGTTGACGTTTTTACCGGCGGCAATCGCAGTCCGGTAATAGCTGGTGGTCGCGTTCCGGTCGCCCGGGCTGGTGACCGTGCCACTGCTGCCTAAACCAAAGCTGACTGGATCGGTCCAATTATTGGAGAGCAGAGTTACGGTGTCGGCAATGATGGCCGTTGAAGAGTGCCCGGCCACATCCACGGCCGGGGAGTTCCAGGTCGTGTCGCCGGGGTTGCTGTTGTAATCGCCCCAGACGTATACCGGATTTTCTGATGCCACCGTGAACCCGCCCGGGTCGGCCACGGTTCCAACCGGGCTGAGCGGCACGTTTCCGAGCGAACCATCGACCAGTCGAAGCGCATGGCGCGCCCCGCTCACCCAGTTCTTGCGCGCGGTGACGCAGCTGTTCATCCGTGCATTGGCTGCGGTACCGAAGGGATCGGGATGGGCCGTGCTGGTGATTTGCGTGTTAAGATTCTTGCCCGGCGTGCCCACCGTACCGTAAAAGCCTAATCCCTCGTTCAACGGGCCGAAGTTGTCAAGCAGGCCGTTCTCGTTGACATCTTCGGGAGAAATTGTCTTGCCGGCTGGAGTCGGCTCGAGCGTTCCGTTCGGCGTGCCCAGAGTAACGGAGCCGTTGATGACGTCCTCGAGGCCCGAGTCCCCGCTCTTGGTGAAGGTGGTCGAATAAGGTGCATTCGGATTGGGCAGCATCCCTCGGCGATCCGAGAAATACAGCACGTATCCATTTTCCGCGGCGTAATCAACATTGGTGCCGCTGACCCCGGTCGCCCCCGCCAGCCATTGCTTCAGGTTGCCCACATCGATTTCCACCGCATTCATCAGACCGTTGGCGGTGCAGCCCGCTTGTTGGGTGTCGCGAACCTCGCCTTCGCGGGCATCGTAGAAGTTGATGGGATACCAGTTAAAGCGCGTGAGGCTCTCCTGTGCGAGGGTCGAAGATCCTGGCGCCGCCGCCTGCGCGGCGGTGGTAGAGCCAAACAGCGGTATCGTGGGCGTAAGTGGGTCCGTCAGAAGCTGAGGCGGCGTGACTGACCAAGCGGTGCAACTTCCGGCGCTCACTGCCGTACAAACCGGGACGGAGCCCGTGATACTCAGAGTCGCCGGGATACTACCGCTCGTGACCCGGTCCGCCGGCTCCTGCAACAGCAGAATCGCGTTCGGACTCACCGGGTTTGTCCCAGGGGCGGTAGGTGCGGTTAAACCGCGCGCAAATCCGAGCTGCAGCCATTCGTTGGTGACCGGGTGCCAGATTCCCGAGGCGTCCTTATATTCCACCCGCAGCCAGCCATCGATCAGGTTCCAGGTCGCGGTGAGATTGCCATTGGCGGCGGTTTCGCTATAGGTTGTGTTGCTCGCTACCAGCGGGAAATATGGAGCCGATGGCCAACCCGCCCCAGTCGGCGGCGTTGAACAAATTACGGGTATGTCGCCGGCGAGCGGCGGATAGAAATTCGTGCCCTTTTGCATGGAAGCCGCAGGGCAAGGAGTGAGCGTTGGCGGAACGACGGAACTGAGCCCGCCTCCAGCCAGAGCAGGACTGTTCGGGAATCCGGCGCCGCCCGAAACTGTGCCGCCATTGTTCGAGATATACGGGGCGCCGGTCGGGCACAACAGGGTGCAATTTGAATCGGAGCCGGCTCCCACAGCCGCCATCATCGCACCCGTCCAGGGTGCGGGAGGGTAAGGCCAGTCTGCCGCGCAAGTCGGCGATGCGCAAGGGGCGGCTGGAATGGCATTCGACGCGGTTGCGAAGTACAGGCTGTAAGTGTTCGGCGATGGTGATGGATAGGTCGACGGGTAATTGCCCGCCGTCATGGGAATTCCGTAAGGATTGTAATAGGCGCCGCTGGAGTTCGCCGGCACGTTCGCCAGGCGGACGTTATTCGGATCTGTGGCCCCGGTGCCGTTCTGGAATTCCGCCGGATCGTCGCTTAGCAGCACGCGAATCTGCGCCAGATTATATTCCCGCGACTGCGACAGCGCGGGGGCGTCGGATGTCTGCGGCCGCCGAATAATCTGATACGGGAAGTTGCTCCCGTTGACGAAAGGCATCGACAGCTGCTTGGCCCCCGTACCCGGGGTCGTGGTGCTGCCATAGTTTCCGTTGATCATCATGTAGTTCACGCCGGTCGGCGCGCCCGATGTGGAAAAAGAGTTCCAATTGCTGCCGTTGTAGGCCGACTGGATGGGATTTCCTCCCGCGCCCGTCACGCTGCCATCCCCGAAACTGGCGCCCGTTACCGACGACATGGGCACACAGTTGGTTGTCGGTGTGCTGCAGCCATTGCTGGACGTGGTCGCAACATCCACCGTGCCGGCATAGTTCGTAGCCGCGCCATAGCCGTTGGCCAACTGGGTTCGAACCACATTGCCGAATGCTTCCACCTTGCCTTGAAAAGTCAACGTGCTCCCCGGGCCGACGAACGGATAAAGATCTCCGTTGGTATGCACCGGGCCGCCCACGGTAAAATTCGGACCGCTAAAGAAGGAGACATCGCTCTCCGAGAACACTCCGAACTGGAAGACCGGAATGAGTGCCACCTGCGCGGTGCGGGTCATGCTGACTTCCTGCCCGCCCGATACCGCCGCCGTCGTCAGCATGGTGATCGGAATGATCTGCGCCCACAAACCCTGGTTCGGCCCGGATTGGATCTGTCCCCAGACGTGAGTTGGCGGATCGACCGTGCAACCTGACGCCGGTTGCACCGAGTACTGCGTCCAGGTGACCCCCACCAGGGATGGCTGATAGGCGGTGCCGCTCAAATTGCATATGTCGCTGGTTTTCGGAGACTGCAGGTTCTTGAACGTCGCCGACAAGTCGGTGGCCATTTTCTCGATGCCACCATCGGCCGCATGAAAGGCCACGTTGTTCTGCAGATCCGTGCCGCCCACTTTGCCTTCCGTGTTGACCATCATCAGCAACCCGATGGCCAGCCCCGACAGCAGCAACAGCATCAGCAAAGATGCAATCAGCGTGAATCCTTTGACCTGCAGTTTCGCGTTTTTCATACCTTAAGCCCCCACGCTTGGTTGATTCATGCTTGTCAAGCCTTGATTCCAATCCGTTGACTCCTGGTCATTGCCCCGTTTGCCGTGTCGCAAACAGCTGCCGGAAGCTGAGCGTTTCCACGTCGCGGAACATCGGTGTTCCCGGCGGCAGGCCTGACGGATTGGTGAAGTCCGAATCGAAAATGTAGTTGCGGACCGGAGGCTGATAGACCGAGTACTCGCAACACTTGAAGACCCCCGTGCCATAGGTTGCGTAATAGAGACTTACTAGCGAACCTCCATAATTCAGGGTGGCGCCGGTGGTCTGCCAGTCTTCCAAGAAGCGCAGGAAGTTGTGGACCCCGCCATCGGTGCCAAAGCCGTAGTCGGTGCTGTTCTCCCAGGAGGGGAAGTTAAAGGCCATGTTCTTCCCGCCCGCTATCGCCACCCGATAGTAGGTGGTAGTGCCCGGCCGGTTGTACGCGGACATCGTGGGTGAGTAGTTGCCGTTGGCGACGTTGGGATTGCCCAGCGTGCTGTACTGGTCCACCCAGTTGTTGGACAGAATCGTGACCGCGTCGGCAATCACTGCCGCGGCGGCATGTCCGGCTTGGTCGGCTCCGCCCGACCAGAACAGATCAGCCGAGTTCGAGTTGTAATTGCCCTGAATGTATACCGGATTCTCCGAGGCCACCGTGAAGCCGCCCGGGTCTGCCAGTGTTCCCCCCGGGCTGGTTGGCAGGTTGCCGAGCGACCCATCCACGAGCTTCAGAACGTGCCGCGCTCCGCTGACCCAGTTCTTACGTGCATTCGAGCAGCTGGCGATCCGGCTATTGTAGGATGCGGTTCCAAAGGAATCATTCGGGTTCGCGGCCACGACCTGATAATTCAGGTTCAGATTCACGTTGCTCCCCGTACCGTAGAAGCCCAGTCCCAGATTGTCCGTGCCGTAACTATCGAGATACGTGTTCTGATTGACATCCTCGGGGGAAGACGAGTGTCCCGCCTGCACCGGCTCGAGCAATCCGTCGGGTGTACCCGCGGCGCCATCGCCAGCACCATTGGCATTGATCACATCCTCCAGCCCCGCGTCGCCGCTCTTGGCAAAAGTCGTGCCATAGGGCGGGTTGGGATTGGGCAGCATGCCGCGGCGATCCGAGAAATACAATACGTAGCCATTCTGCATAGCATAATCGACACTCGTGCCACTGCTTCCGATCGATCCCGCCAACCACCGCTTCAAGTTGCCCACATCGATTTCGACGGCGTTCATGATTCCGTTCGAGGTGCAAGTGTTATCCGCACCGTTCGTCTGGGACCAGAGCGTGTCGCGCGGCTCGCCTTCGCGTGCATCGTAAAAGTTGATGGGATACCAGTTGAAGCGCGTGGCGCTTTCGAGCAACAGGCTAGAAGATTGCGGCGAAGAGCTCTCCCCGGTCGTGGTACTGCCAAACTGCCAGACCGCGCTTCCCACCGTGTCCACCAGAACCTGCGGTGGAGTGATTGACCATGCCGTGCATTTGCCGCCGCTGGTGTGGGTACATGCCGGGGCGGTTCCGGTGATTCCCGTCGTACTCAGCGCTGTCTCCGCTGTGCCATTAGTCAGATTAGTGGTGGAGGGGAACGTGCCGGCGCTGTTATTGACACGATCCGCCGGCTCCTGCAGCAACAGAATCGCGTTCGGGTTGATCGGGTTCGTGCCGTTGGCGGGGGCGCTGCTGCCGGGTAGCGTGGGCGCGATCAGTCCCCGTGCAAATCCCAACTGCAGCCATTCGTTGGTGACCGGGTGCCAGGCGCCGGAGGCATCTTTATATTCCACCCGTAGCCAGCCATCAATCAGGTTCCAGGTTGCGCTAAGGGAGTTCTCCGCGACCGTTGTCGGGTTGGTGTAGGTGGTGCTGCTGTTGGCCAGGTAGTAGGGAAACGTCGCCGAACCGGCGGTGCTGCAGAGGGCGGGTACGCCGGTCGCATTCAGAGCCGTCGTCGGGCAAAGTGTGAGCGATGGCGGAGCAACGGAAGCTTGCGGCACACCGCCGGCTGTAAGGCCCGGACTGCTGCCGCCGGTGACATTGGTGCCGCTCAGCGAGATGAACGGGGCTCCGGTTGGGCACAGCAACGTGCAATTCGGGTCTGTCCCTGCACCAACCGCTGCCATCATCGCAGGGGTCCAGGGTGCGGGAGGGTAAGGCCAGTCGGCCGCGCAGGATGCGGAAGTGCAGGAAGCCGACGGGATCGCATTCGACGCGGTCGCGAAGTACAGACTATAGGTGTTGGGCGAAGGCGAGGGCAGCGACGCGGGGTAGTTGCCGGCTGCGATTGGAATGCCGTAGGGATTGTAGTAACCGGTTCCGCCGGAATTCGCCGGTACGTTTGCCAGTCGGACGTTATTCGGATCCGTAGCTCCGGTGCCATTCTGAAATTCCGCCGGATCGTCGCTCAGCAGCACGCGAATCGATGCCAGATTGTATTCCCGCGAATCGCTGAGCGCGCTCGAGTCGGTCGACAGTGCACGGCGAATGATCTGGTACGGAAGGTTGGTTCCGTTAACGAACGGCATCGACAATTTCTGCGCGCCCGTCCCCAGGTTGACCTTGCTGCCGTAGTTACCGTTGACGAGCATGTAGTTGGTGCCGTTCGGCGCACCCGACTTGGAAAAAGGGTTCCAGTTGGTGCCGTTATACCCCGACTGCACCGGGTTGCCCCCGGCCCCGACCACGCTGCCATCTCCGTACTGACCGTTTCCGTTCGTAGGTTTCAGCACACAATTGGTCGCTGTGTTCGGAATGCAGCCGCCGACTGTGGTCGGAATGTACACGTTGCCCGTGTCGTTGTAGGCACTGGCCGATAACCCGTTCGGAAGCACTTCGGTGACGACGTTACCGTAGGCTTCCAATTTGTTGTTGAAGGTGAGCGTGTAGCCCGATGCAACGCCCAAATAGAGATCATTGTTGGTATGGACACGCCCCGCAAAGGTGAGATTGGGGCTGTCGAAAAATCCGCAATCGCCTTCGCAAAACACCCCATACTGGAACACCGGAATCAGCGCGACCTGTGCGGTTCGGGTCATGCTTACTTCCTGCCCGCCCGGTAACGCCGCCGTGGTTAGCATGTTGATGGGGATGATCTGCGCCCACAGCCCCTGGTCCGCCCCGGCACTGATCTGTCCCCAGGTGTGGGTGGGCGGATCGATCGTGCAACCCGACGCCGGCTGCACCGAATATTGCGTCCAGGTGACGCCTACCATGACTGGTTGATAGCTGGTGCTGCTCAGATTGCAAATATCGGAGGTGTGGGGCGACTGCGCATTGGCGAATGTCGCCGACAGGTCAGAGGCCATCTTTTCGATGCCACCATCGGCCGCGTGAAAGGCCAGGTTGTTCTGCAGATCGGTCCCGCCCACCTTGTTCTCGGTGTTGACCATCATCAAGAGGCCGAGGGACAGCCCCGACAACAGCAGCAGCAACAGCAAAGATGCAACCAGCGTGAATCCTCTGGCGTGCAGGTTCACCTGCTCGACAGCGCTACTCCCCGTGATGTTCGTCTCGCTTCCCATCGTCTCGCTCACCTTTGTTCGTCCCCACCGCCAAAGCTCAGTTTGGATAGTTGTTCACGTACGTAAGATTTCGCGCGCACACCGAGGTCTGTAGATCCATTCGCTGATAACCATTGTTGAGCCCAAACTGCGATCCGCTCAGTGTGCTATCCATTGCCATGTTCTGAATGTTGATTTTTGTGATCTGGTTGGGGAGGAGTCCCGCGGAGGCGTTCGAGCAGCCATCGCTTGCGGCCCCAGGGTTGCTGCAGGCTACCGCCGGCTGATTGGTGGCGTCATTGAAAAGGTCGTAGGTAAATTTCATGTAGACGACATTTTCCGCCACCGGTACGGGAATGTGTCCGCTGACCTGCTGCATGAGGCGCGGCGGCGTGATGGCGTTGTTGATGTAATAAGTGATCAGCTGCAGGCGCTGTCCATATCCGGTCGTGGTGCCGTGGGCGAACTGGTAGGCGAGGCTGTTGGCCACGCCCGATGCCTGGTTCAGGTTGAGCGCGTCGCCGGTGGCAAAGGTGGCGACCCCTCCGGCGTTGGCTGAGGTGGTCACTTCAGCCAATAAGTTGGTTGAGCCAAAAGTGAACAGGACCAGGTCGCCGGTCGTTAAACCAACGGCGGAATCATTGACCGCCTGTGCCGCACTGTTACCGCCGGGAGCGGTGCAATTCGCACTGGAAGTTGCAGGCGGCGTGGGGACGATAGGAGTGAACGTGACCGTCGTCCCCGTCGTAATGCTCGCCGAATAGCAGTCCAGGTAAAACGTATTGTCGGTGTAGGCGACTGTAACCACGTCGGTCGGGCCCTGCGCAGCGAGCAGCGTCGGCCCGTGATCATATCCGGGAAGCAATCCGTAGAAATAAGCCGTAGCGCCCTGCGTGGGAAACGGTACCGAAGAACTATTGCCGGCTCCGAGATAGCAGGCCTGGGGCGTACTGACCGTTGCCTGAGAGCAGCCATACACCGGACTGCTCCCCGAGGGCAGGGCGATCGCCGTTCCCGGGTTGAGTCCGGCGGCAGCCAGGCTCAGATCCTTGGTCAGCATGTTCGAGCCGGCCCGAAAATCCTGTTGCAACTCGGCCCTTTGCGTCGTGGCCCAGGTAGCAGCCACACCTTGGGTATACATCTGCACCGCGCCGCCCAGCACAATCGTTCCCAGTGCCATGGCGATCACCATTTCCAACAGGCTGAATCCAGCCTCACGCATGTTTGAGCGATCGCGCATAACTCCCCTTTACTGGAACTGCGAAATGAACGAATTCAAAACGTATGTCTTCTGCGTTTTTGCCTGTGCCGTCGTGTACTGCACCGTGATGGTGATGCTGCGCAGGCTGCTGATCAGGTTGTTCCCCGAGTCATACAGCGGCGAAATCGTGATCTGACGCTGGTATCCGGTCAAGGGGATGAAGGTATCGTCGGCCGTCTGAAAAACTCCATCCGGCCCCGGGTCCTGCAGTTGTTCCTCGCCGGCGGCCGCGTCATCCGCCGTGCCAAAGATTCCATCCACGCCCGCGTTGTCAATCGGTTGCATCCCCACCAGGAAGATGCCGCAGGGCGAAGTGTTCTGGCAGAAGGGCGACACGGTGTTCACATTGTTGATTTGGTCCCAGTTCATTTGCGATGTGTTGCGCGCCGTCACCACACTCTCGTAGGCCTCGTTCGCCAGTTGTTTGGCGATCATGTCCTGCTGCGAGGTCTGGGTCGAAGACATGGCCAGTGCGAACACTCCCAGCAGGCTGACCAGTCCGACCGTCAGCACGGTCATCGAGATCACCACTTCAATCAGCGAAAATCCGCTCTCCGCTGCTTTGTTCGCTCGGGAATTTCCCCTGCGCCGTGTCATTATTGTCATTGTCGTAACCATTGATAGCCTCCGGTTTTGGGGTAGAGCCGCCATCCGTGTACCCGTCCCGTAGCCCCCCACAAATCGACCGCCCGGTAACTTCCCGTATCTCCCGTACGCGCCAGATATACGACTCCGCCGTCCCAGTTGCCGCTTCCAAAACAGCCGCTCGCGGTCTGTGCCGAACCGTCTGGGCAGAAATAAAGCGTCGTGCCACCGCCCGCGTTACTGCTCGGCGTGTAGCCGAAGTCAATCGCGTTGGCTCCCGTCCCATAGCCGTCGGGCGGCGTTGCTCCGGCCGGCGGCGCAAGAAAGATAACGTTGGTCGGGAGTTGAAAGGTGGAGGTGCAAGGATCGCCCGCAAAGGGAGTCGTTGCAGCCACCGCGATCGAGTTCGGCGTACTCGTCGAAAAACTCACCGAATAGGAAGTCCGTTGCGCGACCGAGCAGTCGCGCGCCTGACGCAACGCCGAGAGGGTCGTGTTATACGCATTGGTAACGCGCTCCTGATTCAACACTGGTATCAGGCTCATGAACGTCACCGAGGCCATGACGATGATGATTGCCACCACCGTCAGCATTTCGATCAAGCTGAAGCCGCTCGCCCGATGCCTCGCATTGCTCTTCAGGCTTTTCATATGCTTTTCCCCGCGGCTCCCCGCGCCGTGAACAAAGTCACATAACTGAAATGGGTCAGACCGATGTCGCCAGCGACCTTCGTGGATCGCCGTTCCCGACATCAGTCTGACTAACTCGATGGTAGGAACTGTCCCTGGGCACGTCAAAGTACCGGGGTACACCGGCCCTTCGTACACTGTCTTTTGGTAAGTAATGGGGCGAGGGTTACTAGGGTGCTATTCTGCCCGGTGGCGCTGATCTGCGATTTTCCCTGCCCCAGCCGTTAGAAAAAAGGAAGCAAAACACGCCGCTCTCCCGTGACACAGGTAACTTGTCGCTGGCGCCCCCTCTCTCTTACCATGCTCTTACTATGGATCTACGCGCCCTCGTGGTGTGCCCCGATCGGGATTCCGCCAGCGTGCTCACGCTGATTCTCACGGAATTGGGATTGAGCTGTGAGTCCACGCCTTCGATCTCGAGCGGATTGGAGCGGCTCGACAGCCAGCAGTTCGATGCCATTGTTCTCGATTATCGCGCCGACCAGAGTTCCGAGGAGTTCCTGGCGCGGCTGCGTCAGTCTGCCAAGAACCGCACCAGTACTCTGATCGCCGTCGTGGACGCCGAATTTAACGCCCGTCCCGTATTCGGCCTGGGCGCCAATTTCGTCCTCTATCGCCCGCTGACTTCCGAGCGCACCCGCATCAGTTTGCGCGCCGCCCGCGGCCTGATGCGCCGCGAGCGCCGCCGCACTCCGCGCACCGCCGTCCGTTCGAGCGTCAATGTCGCCTACCCAGGCGCGCCAGAACTCAACGCCGCTTTGGCCGACCTCAGCGATAGCGGAACTTCGATTCATGCGCCGCAACGTTTGCCAGCCGCCTGCAAGGTCTACTTCGAGTTTGCCCTGCCGGGGCAGCAGCAACTGGTCCGCTTGTCGGGCGAAGTGGCGTGGCAGGACGCGAGCGGTCGTACGGGAATCCGCTTTCTCGATGTGCCCCAGTCTTCGCGCCGTCTCATCCAGACCTGGCTGCAGAAAAACGGGGACCAGTCCACGGCCGGCAAGTCGCCCGCAACTCCGTTAGTCGCCCCGCAATTGCAACCAGGTCGCGAACCCGAAGCGGTCGCCAAAGATTCCGTTCTCATCTCCAATGCCGGCAATCGCCGCGGAGAGCAGCGTTTCGCCTGCAAACTGGGAGCCGAGGTCTATCGTGTCGGTACGACGGTCCCCAATCGTTGCACGCTGTCCGATATCAGTGAGGGCGGTTGCTACGTCGAGATGCCATCCCCGCTCGCCGGCCAGTCGCGGGTCGAGATTCTGGTTCGTACCAACCATGCAAAATTGAGAATCCGCGGTCAGGTTTTGGCCACCCATCCCGGCTTCGGCATGGGGGTACGCTTCATGTTCCGCGATACCGGCGAGCGCGAGGAGATTCTGCGTCTGCTGGCCGTTCTCGCCAGCGGGCCGGTGCTAAACGAGCAGCCTCGTTAAGCCGGAATTCTAGACCTCGCCGCTGCACCTGGCCCCGGTTCGGGGCGCAATCCCCGGAGCGACGTTTTTCGAAATACGTCCCAGCGTGATCTGGCCGTCCCAGCCGGGCGTGACTATCCTCAGGTCGTCGTGTGTTCGATCAAGACATAGGGGATGTTAATGTCGGCTCCATTTGCATGGAATGCCAGTTACAGCGTGAAGGTCGAAGCCATGGATGCACAACACAGGCGGTTGTTCGAAATCATAAGTGAACTCTTCACCGCCATGCGCTCCGGGCACGGCAAAGACATTGCCGGACATGTGCTCCAGCGTCTGATCGATTACACGGTCCAGCACTTCGCGGCGGAAGAGAAGCTGATGGAAAAAAACGGTTATCCTGGATTGGCGCCGCACAAAGGGGAACATAAAATCTTGACCGAGAAGGTCCTGGCATTCAAGAAAGACTTCGAAGCCGGCATCGTCAGCATTACTCCAGATTTGATGAAGTTCCGGCAGAACTGGCTCACGAACCACATCCAGACCGTCGATCACAAGTACGGTGACTTCCTCAATGCCAAGGGTGTGCGCTAGGGTCTGGGGAGATCGACCTGCAAGGCGGAGAGCGCAGTATGCGCGATCTCAAGTTTCGCTGTTGCGAGATTCTAGCCCGGCTCGACCGTCAGCTGCTGTTTGTCCGCGACCGCCTGGCGAAAATATTCCAGGGAAAGCTGCAACCCGGCCTCCAGTTCCACCTTCGGCTCCCAACCCAACAGGCGTTTGGCCTTTGAAATGTCCGGACGCCTCTGCTTCGGATCGTCCTGCGGCAGCGTTTCGAACTTGATCCGGCTCCTGGACCCCGTGGTCCGAATGACCTGGTGCGCGCATTCTAGAATCGTGAACTCTGTCGGATTCCCGATATTCACCGGCAAGTGCTCGGAAGATCGCGCGAGGCGAAGAATCCCGTCGACCTCGTCGCTCACATAGCAGAAGCTGCGTGTCTGGCTGCCATCGCCGAACACCGTCAGGTCCGCTCCTCGTAACGCCTGCCACATGAAATTCGGAATCACCCGTCCGTCGTTGATCTGCATGCGCGGCCCGTAGGTATTGAAGATGCGCAGGATCCTTGTATCTACCTTGTGATAGCGACGATACGCCGCCGTCACTGCCTCGGAGAACCGCTTCGCCTCGTCATAGACCGACCGTGGCCCGATGGGATTGACATTCCCCCAATAGGTCTCCGCCTGCGGATGCACCATCGGATCTCCGTAGCACTCCGACGTTGACGCCATCATGAATTTCGCGCCACACCGCCGCGCCGTTTCGAGTGCCTCGAACGTTCCATACGATCCCACCCGCAGAGTCGCGATTCCGTGTTCAGCATAGTCGACCGGGCTCGCCGGACTGGCAAAGTGAAACACGTAATCGAGAGCGCCCCACGCAGTGGGCTGACAAACATCTTTCTCCACAAATTCAAATCGCGAATCGTTCCGCAGGTGCTCGATATTCGCCAGGCGTCCGGTCAGCAGGTTGTCGGCCGCGACCACGTGATAGCCCGATGCCAGCAGCCCATCGCACAGGTGTGATCCCAGAAAACCGGCGCCGCCGGTTACCAGCGCTCGCTTGCTCGCGGTTTGTTGAACGACAGGTTGTGTCTTCATCGGTTCCGGCGTGCTCCCCTTTTTTTTGCGGGCGGCCCCACCTCCATTGCCTCGCTCCATGCCGCCGGAGGCCGCGCGCCGTAGCTCACTACATCCACTTTCCAGATCTCCGCCGGACCCTGCAGATTCCGTCCCTCCTGCGCGATCGGATACCGAACCGGAGTGCGCAGATGCCCAAGATCAAGCGCAGCGAAGGCTGGCCACTGCTTCAGCACCAATCGCAGGCGATGCAAATCTCGTCGGGGTGCACGTCTTATACTGTAGCAGCCTTTTTTCACTCGCAACCCGTCTCCGGTTTCTGCCGCGTCGCTCCGTTCGAGGAATGGGGCGCTGAATCTCACCCATGATGAGTTTTGCGCTCAGCGCGACAATTCCGATTTCCCAACCCCTCGCCGTTTGACTTCCCCTCGATTTCGCGCCAAACTCCCCTTAGAGCCTGCTTCCCCCAATTAGCGCAGGCTGCTGGAACAAACTATGTTCCCGCAACCTATGTCGAGGCCCGAGCTTCATCCGGACGATGCGCCTCCCGATCCGGTCTTTACCCTCGAGCGGCATATCGCCGCGGGTTTTCAGCCTGATCTCGCGCTCGACTTGGTTCTCAACGAACTTGTAGTTAGCGCCGCCAAAGCCACAGGGGCCAATGCCGCCGCTCTGGCGCTCCTCCGCGGCAACGAAATGGTGTGCCGTGCTGCCACCGGACACCTGGCTCCCGATCTCGGCGTCCCCATCAACACCCGTGACGGCCTCTCCGGCGCTTGTCTCCGGACTCGCCAACCGCAGCTTTCCGTGGATACCGAATTTGACCCCCGAGTCGATCCCGTTATCTCCCAACGCCTCGGCATCCGCTCCATTCTCATTGTTCCCGTTTTCGAAACCAACCGTGCGCAGTTCGCCGGAATCCTCGAAGTGTTCTCCTCTTCTCCCGCCGTCTTCTCGCATGCCAACCAGAAGCGCCTGGAAGGTTTGGCGGAACAGTGCACCCAAATTCGCCAAGCGGCACTCGAAATCAGCCAGCGCGAGCCCGAGGCCGTAGCTTCCGGGAGATCGGTGTCGCACGCTGCCGTGCTTCCCGAAACCGTTCCGTCCGAAAGCGTTCCCTCCGAAACCGTCTTGGCCGAACCCGCCGTGCCCGAGGAGGTCGTGGCAACGGTCGTCCCGCCGGAAATGCTTCTGCGCGGATTCAACTTGGCTGAACCGTTGACCGCGACGCCTCCGCCCGCGAGCCGGCCCCCCTACGAAGTCTGGACCTTGGTGCTCGCCTCACTTCTGATTCTCGCCACCGTTGGCGTCAGCTTCCTAATCGGTTCCCGCGTCGGATGGCTAAGCCCATCGACAAATGCAACCCGCAACCGGATCCTGCAACCGACGGCGGCGCAAACCCCGGAGATTCCGCCGGCGTCCGGCGCGGCGAATTCGTCGTCATCACGAAGAGTGAAAGAAAAAACGACTGTAAAGCCGACGAAAGCACCGTCTCCTCCGCTCGATACATCCCCCGACGAGCTGGTCGTCTACGAAAAAGGCAAAGTCATCTTCCGCCTGAAGCCCGGTGCCGTGCAGCCCACGTCAGAAGCTTCCGACACGCGTGCGCGACACGGTTACGACAATGGTTCAGAAAACGCTTCGGACAAGACCGACGCGCCCCGCGTCGATATGCGCAGACCGGACCGGAATTCGGTGGTGGCAGCATCGTCGACCAAAAAAATCCCGACGTCCCCCAGCGTCTGGCTGGCGCCCGCACAGGCCGATGAGCGCCTTCTAAGCCGCACCGAGCCCGACTATCCCGCCGAAGCTCGCGCCGCTCACCGCGCCGGCAACGTGGTCCTCGAAATCCAAGTCGCCGAAGACGGCTCGGTCGCGAACACCCGCACCCTAAGCGGAGACCCCATGCTGGCCGCGGCCGCTGCCGAAGCGGTTCGCAACTGGCGTTACCAGCCCTACCGGCAACATGATCGACCCGCCCAGTTTCAGACCGACGTAACCCTCCGCTTTGCCCTGCCGAACTGAGGCCTCACCGGCTGAGAAGCGACTTATCGAGAAATCGCCAAGGATACCTTCGCTCCCAGTCGGGTCAGTCCGGTCAGTCAGTTTGTCGGGTGACTCTGTTGCTCTGTTGGGTAGTGGGCTACTTTGAAGTCGCTGCCGCGTGCGCAATCAATTGCAAAATTCAAAGTAGCCCACTACCGCTCTGTCCGCTCTGTTGGTAGCTATGTTGGTAGCTATTGACAGGTATTGCAAATCGGTACATACTGTGGCACTTCCCCGGCAACCTGAGCGGTCGGTGTGGTCCGCAGTCCCCTGCGTATGGCGCCCCCCGATGAGACAAAGGGTTCGCATCTGAGGCGCCTGGAATCAATGTCAGTTTCGTCGCGATTCTCCTTAATCCGGAGGCAGCCGTGAACGACAATCTGGACTTAGCCGCCGAGCAGCCAAGCGCTCGACGCTTCAGGGTTTTCATCAGCTATGCCTCCGAGGATTTTCAGATCGCGGAGGCGATTCGCAAGTGCCTCTCTCTTGCCCTGGGCGAGGTCTTCGCCGAGATCAATATCGACAAGCGCTTTCTCCAGCCCGGCCTCGATTTCAGAAAGCAGATCCAAGCCAAACTCGAGGCCACCGACGTTTTCATCATTGCCTACAGCGGTACCAAGGACAAGGAAAGTCACGGCTATACCGGCTGGGAGGTCGGTTATTTCGATCGCGTCATGCAGACCGCGACGGACCGTCCCCGCACCAAAGTCGCCTTGTACTTGGAAACCCCCCCAGCCGTCACCGCAGAGGAAGAAGGCGTAGTCCTCGATATCGGGCGCGACAAGCTGCGTTTGGGAGCGGAGGAGTTTGTTTCTGGCGTCTCGGTGCAACCCGATGACCAGATGTGTGTGTTACTGGCAAAGTGGCAGCAGGCGGTGGACGAAGTTGCCAAGGCGCATGACTTGCCGGTCCTCGAGCGAAAGCCGGAACAAGATCCGGCCAGCTGCGTGAAGGCCCTGAAGATCGGTATTTTCCAATACTTGAAGACGACCATCGACACTACCCTGAAGCCGCAGAAACAGATTACGATCCGCGCGACCGGGGCCAGTCTGCAACGAAGCCAGGGTGACCTGCCCGACGACGCCGAAATTATTCCCGTCGGCTCCGGAGGCTCGATGGGGATTTTCGGCTTGTCCGATGTCCGCACCACCTGGAAAGAGTTCCTGCAATCCACGTCCGCAAGCCGTTATCGCGATTCCTGGCGCGAGGCGATTGCCAGCGTCATCATGTCCTCCTATCCCGACCATATCAACGTGGATAACAGCCAGATCATCCTGTCGAGTGATGACTCCAAGACCTATCGCGTTATCCTCACCACCGCTACCAAGTATTACGACGACACTCGCGAGTTCAATATTTATTTCGTCGAAGCCTTGCAAAGGTCCGAGTATGGCGACACGTCGACCACCATTCTGCTCAAGGGGCTGGAGTTGGTATGTCGCTTCCGCTTCATGTTTCTCGAAGACGCGAGCCAGTTCTCCTCCGGTAACATTCTGGCTTCACCGCCAGGGCGCATTCCCGAGCTCGCCAGCCGTCTGCTGAAGGAGCTCAACCTGTTGAGGAAGGACTCCAGAGACGCCGGCCTCGACGATCCACCCGTCTGGCGCGCTTTCGTCAGTTGGGATGACATATTGAAAATGGGACAGGAGTTTAGGCCGCGCGAGCAACAGATCCGTACCATCGCTGGTCGCATTGTCGAGGCGAAGGGCCGGGACGAGCTCATCCGAGCGATGCAACCCGAACTTGCGCAGGTGCTTGCTGAAATGGAACAGAACCTCCGGCCGCTCAACGCCGCGCTCCTCAAGCAAATGGCCGCCAAACTCGCTGAGATGGTTCCCGAGTGTAGTCCCCGACTGGCGGCGGCCAGCTAGCAGCCGCTGCTTTAACCGTGCACACTGCAGCGGCTGCGAACCTGTCGAGCTAGGAAAACGCTAATTCCTTGGCCCGCTGGACCGCCTTCACCACGGCCTTGATCAAGGTGACGCGCAGTTTGCCCTCTTCCAGTTCCATGATGCCGTCAATCGTACATCCCGCCGGAGTCGTCACCGCATCTTTCAGCAGCGCCGGGTGATCCCCGGTCTCCAGCACCACTCGCGCTGCACCCATCGTAGTCTGAGCTGCCAAAAGCGTCGCGATATCCCGCGGCAGCCCCACCTTCACGCCCGCCTCGGCCAGCGATTCCAGAATGATATAGATATAGGCTGGTCCGCTGGCTGACAAACCCGTCACCGCGTCCATGTGCTTTTCGTCGACGATGACCGTGCGGCCCACCGCATCGAAAAACTTGGCCGCCGTCTCCAGGTTCTGTTTGCTGGCGAACTTCCCTTTGCACAGCGCCGTCATCCCCGCACCGAGGACGCAAGGAGTATTCGGCATGGCACGCACTACCGGTACCTCCTTTTCGAGCGCCCGTTCAATCATTTCGGTGGGAACCGATGCCGCCACCGAAATCAGCAGTTGCTTCCCATTCAAGTGTGCCCGAATCTCCTTCACGACGTCGGCTACGACCTGCGGCTTCACACAAAGAAAAATGATGTCCGCGTCTTTTACTGCTTCGGAGTTGTCGGTTCCCGCATGCACTTTCAGCTTCTCCTTCAGCATCCTCGCCCGCTCCGCATGAGCCACTGTCGCCCAGGTTTGCGTGGGCGACAGCAACCCATCGCGCAAGAACGATTGCAGCAGAATCGCTCCCATCTTGCCCGCGCCCAAAACCGCAACCCTTTTTTTGGAACCCAAATTCTGTGCCATGCAATTTCTCCTTCACTCCCGCAATTGCGAAGTCCCAGACTACACCACTGCCTTCATATCTCTGAAAAACGTGGGGGTACTGCCAGTCGCCGAGTGAGGAGTAAGCCCTCGCGCGCTCTCCGCTTGGCTCGAGGCCAGCGGCCCAAAGCTTATCGCGCTAACTTACAATTTCCTCCGGCACCATCTTCAAGATCTCCCGTCCAATCGGCAATGAAGCTGTGGCTGCCGGAGACGGCACATTCAAGACATGCAAAAACCGTCCCTTCCCGACAAAGCGAAAGTCATCCACCAGCGTGCCATCGGGTCCGACCGCCTGCGCCCGCACTCCTGATCCGCCTGGCGTCATATCCGTCATCCGCACCTCCGGCACCAGGCGCTGGCACGACCGCACAAACTCGCGCTTCCGCAGCGATCGCCGAAACTCCGCCAGTCCGTTTTTCCAGTGCCGTTTCGCCATCACCCGGAACCCGGCGTCCATCCATACTTCCATTGTCTCGCCCAAATCGAAATCGCTAAAACGGTAGCCCTCGCGCCGGAACGCCAACACCGCATTCGGACCCGCATCCACATTCCCCCGGATCCGCCGTGTGAAGTGCACGCCCAAGAAAGGATATCGCGGATCCGGCACCGGATAAATCAGGCCCCTCACCAACGACTGCCGTCCTGGCGCCAGGTCGTAGTATTCCCCGCGAAACGGAACCAGCATCATCCCCGGCTCATCCCCCGCCATCCGCGCGACTCGATCGCTATACAGCCCCGCGCAGTTCACCACATATCGCGCCGAGAAATCTCCTGCCCGGGTCCGCACCACGACCAGATCGGGCGCCGCCTGGGAACCCACCGAGCAAGCGCGATCAAAGCCCATGACGCCGGCGTCGGTCTTCACTTCCGCACCTTGTGCGGTCGCGATTTCGGCATACTTGGCGGTTACCGCCGCATAATCAGTGATCCCCGTAGACGGCACTTGTAGCGCCCGCACTCCGCCAACATGGGGCTCGATCTCGAGCATCTGATCACGCGAAAGCAACCGCAGACCTACCAGCCCATTCGCCAAGCCGCGCGCCAGCAAATCGTCCAAGCGGCCCGCTTCCTCGGCGTTGGCGGCCACTATCAGTTTTCCGCACACCGCATGCGGAATGGCATGCTGCGAGCAGAACTCCACCATCTCGCGAGACCCCGCCACACAGAGCCGCGCTTTGAGCGAGCCAACCTTGTAATAAACGCCGCTGTGGATCACCCCACTGTTGTGTCCGGTCTGATGACGGGCCACTCCCGCCTCCTTTTCCAGAACCACTACGCGCAATCGGGGATACTGCCTCCCCAACTGCATGGCAAACGAAAGCCCGACAATTCCCCCGCCAATCACTGCAATGTCGTACGTCATAAGCTCGCCCAGGGACAGTTGCCTCTGCTGAGGACGGAGCGCTAAGCACGCCAGCCTGTCCGGGGATGATCGTACCTCAGATCGGTGTTTTGTCACCGTGACACAAAACCCGAAGGGTGTGACGAAGCAAGACGGGGCAAAGAGAGAGCGCGGGTTGCGACCGGGGTGAACGGACACGCCGCGTGCTTTCAACATCAAGGCCGATCATCAATTGCCGAATTTTGCCTCGAGGCACGCCAGAGCGACATTGGCCTGTATCGCACCACTCGCGTTTCATCGGTTTTCGAAGGGCGCCAGTGCCGCCCCAAAGTGCCCTGATTCCGCCGGCGTCGACAGCAGCCTGACCATGCGAGCATTCCCCGCGGACCGGGGTCAACTCTTGGCCGAGGTCGGTTGGGGATGTGCGTCGCGTTCGTAGGGTACGTATACCGGCTCCCAGATGTTGGCCCCTAGCTCGCGGTCCAGGCGATCTTCATCCGCCAACTGCGACTGGCCATCCTGAATCGCTTGTCTCCCCACCGCCTGCGCGATCAAGCGGCTGAGCTGCCGCGAATCCGAAAGCGACGGCAATAGGCCTGCGCTTTTGTCCTTTTGTGTGGGGGCAAGACGCGCCAATTCCTTGGCCGCGGCCATCACCATGGCATCGCTGACGCGGATGGCCTTGGAGGCAATAATGCCCAGAGCGAGCCCAGGAAAAATGTACGAGTTGTTGGTCTGGTCGATGCGGATCTTCTTCCCGCAAAAATTCACTCCTTCGAACGGACTTCCTGTGCCAATCAGCGCCCGCCCTTCGCTCCAATCCACTAGGTTCTGGGGAGTCGCTTCGCTGCGGGAGGTGGGGTTCGAAAGCGGGAAAATGACCGGGCGAGGGGTATGCTTGGCCATCTCCCGTACTGCCTGCTCGCTGAAGCCTCCGGCTTGACCGGACACCCCAATCAGGACCGAAGGCTTGGCATGGCGGACCACCTCGAGCAATCCGATCTCTCCATTTGGCTGCCTCCAATTTCGAACCTCGTCTTCCTTGCGCGCGTAGGGTAGCTGTTCCGGCCGCACATCTTGACCGTTTTCCGTCACCAAACCATAACGATCGAGAGCGTAAAAGCGTTTTCGAACTTCCGATTCCGGGACGCCCTTTTCCTGCATGAGCCGGGCCAACAGATTCGTGATGCCGATGCCCGCCGTTCCGAAGCCAAGGATAGCGATCTTCTGCTGCTCCAGTGGCACACCGGTCACATTAATCGCCGACAGCAGCGTGGCCGTTGCTACCGCTGCCGTGCCTTGAATGTCGTCATTGAAAGTGCAGAGCTGGTCTCGGTAGCGATCCAGGAAGCGAGCGGCATTCGCGCCGGCAAAGTCCTCCCATTGCAGCAGAACGTGCGGCCAGCGCTGCTTCACGCTGCTGACAAAGAGATCTACGAAAGCATCATAGGCTTCGCCGCGAACCCGGCCATGCCTCCATCCGATGTAAATCGGGCTCTTCAGCCGATCCTCATTGTCGGTTCCCACGTCGAGCAGTACGGGAAGACAATGCTCCGGACGTATGCCGCCAAGCGCCGTGTAAAGTGCCATCTTTCCGATCGGGATACCCATGCCTCCCGCACCTTGATCGCCGAGTCCGAGGATTCGCTCCCCATCGCTCACCACTATGCATTTCACGCCGTCGTATCGGGAGTGACTAAGGATCTGATGGATACGATCTTTATTCGAATAACTGAGGAACAAACCTCGCGGTCTTCTCCAGATCTCGCTGAAGCGCTGGCACCCCTCGCCCACCGTTGGCGTGTACACCAGAGGAAGCATCTCTTCGATATTGCGCAGAAGGAGCGCATAGAACAGTGTCTCGTTGGTATCCTGCAGATCGCGAAGGAAGCTGTATTTATTGAAGGAGGTTGGCTGCTCGCGCAAGGCTTGAATGCGGCGCTCAAGCTGTTCCTCAAGACTTCCCACATGCGGGGGCAAGAGACCGTGCAGTCCAAATACATCGCGCTCGCGGTCCGAGAAGGCTGTGCCTTTGTTGAGCCGCGGAGAATTGATCAGGTCATACCCCGAAAGAGAAATAGAGTAGGCCAGATTGCTTGTCTCCTGCCGATATGGATCGTCCATTTCCATCCCCTTAAACTCCGCGTTGGCTGATTCCTCCCAGCCCCGCCAGTTTACTGTACCCGGCATTGGTCGAGACGCGAGTCGATTCCGAAGGGCTGCGCGTGAGACGGGGAGTGGTCGGTTTGATTGTCAGCCTTAAAAAACGCACCTAACCGGATCGACCGGAGCTTATCCTGAAGGTAACGCGAGGGGTGGAGCAAGTTGGTTAAGCCCTCTATCCAACCGAGTTTTGTCCTGCCAGGTTCACTGATTGCCATCGCACCGTTCCGCTATCTATGGAACCATCCGCCGAGCTTTGTGGGAGAAAATGTTTGGTTGGCTTTGTTTACGCCCGTCCATAGTTTTTTATTCATCTATCTCGCTTTGTCGTTCCTGATGACGGTGTGCTGGAGACGGTCGAAGTCAGACTGGCCCACTTGGCCTGAGCCGTCGATAGACTCCCGCTGCGCCTAACATCCGCTATAATGACTGTCGTATGTCTGTGATTAAAAACATCGGAGCCATTGCCCAGGGAATGTCCATCACCCTGCGCGAGATGTTTCAGCCTTCGATCGTCGAGAATTATCCCGACGGACCCGGTCCTCTGAAAGGCGCGAAGTTTCAGGAGCGCTTTCGCGGAATGCACGTGCTGCAGCGCGACGAAAATGGCCTGGAAAAGTGTGTCGCCTGCTTCCTTTGTGCCGCCTCCTGCCCATCGAACTGCATCTACATCGAAGCCGCCGAAAATACCGCCGAGACCCGGGTGTCCGGTGCCGAGAGATACGCCAAGGTCTACAACATCGATTACAACCGCTGCATCTTTTGCGGCTATTGTGTAGAGGCCTGTCCGACCGACGCCATCACCCACGGCCATGGATTTGAGTTGGCCTCGTTCAACGCCAGTAATCTGGTGTATCGCAAGGAGCAGTTGCTCGCCATCGCACCTGCGCACATGGGCGCAAATGCTGTCTTCAATGGCGCCGACCGCGATGGCGGCGCGCCCCTGCAGGTGACCCCGGGGACGTAGCCGGGTTTCGATGTCGAGATTCGGGGAACGCCGGCGCCCGGGAGATCCGGCGTTTGTTTGATAGAAGAAGTCGGCCGGTAGTGCTGGCCCGGTTTCCGCGCTAAGAAGATGCACTTCCTTTGGCTGTCCCATCGGTGGCGGTTGGTGCGCGGCTGAAGCCGCAACAAGGCGAGAGGTGTCCGCGCAGCCTGAGCTTGGTCTGGGGACGGGGTTCTTGCTTAGAACAGTGGGCGCAGTTGCAAAGCGACCCGAAAACGGCGATTGGTGCGTAGCAGGCCAATCGAATACCGCGCTTTCGATTTGCAGAACATGGCGCGCAGCTCGCTCAGACTTATCTTCTGTGCTGATTCATCATCAATCAATTCAACGACGTCCCCGGGCTCGATACCGGCCTCTGCTGCCGGGGAGCCACTCACAATCCGAGACACTACAAACCGGTGGAAGTCAGAACCTTCCGCGCGAATCCTAAGGCCGCTAGCGTCCGATTCCACGGCCTCTCCGTAATTACGATTCGGCGTCAACCACAGCCGTTTGCCCGGAGTGTCGAAGGTTACCGTAAAGCGCTCCAGGAACTCGGTGCCGATCAGACCCGCGTAGTCCTCGGCTGCCATCAGCCCTTCGGTATCTTCCGCAAACATCAGGGTCGGGTTCTGGACCGAATACGGACCCACGTCGATGCGGTCGGCCCGGCCGGCTCGGGACTGCGTTGTTCCTCCGGTGCTCGATCCGGGCTCATCGAGGAGCTTCATCCCTGGCGGCGGAATCCGGTGGGCATCACTGAAGGGCTTGTAAAGGTCGGCATAGGTGTTTGCGCCACCGTCAACGAGAAAGCTGGCAGCGATCGGTTCGATGCCGGGGAGCGCGATCCTGGCGTCGACAAATTGGAAGCCGTGCTGATCGATGCGGACCGGTAAAGCCGTCGCATTCCGAGCGACCCGATGCTCTTGCGGCAAAAAGATCGAGAGAAGTCGGCGCTCATAATCCACCACCACGACAAATTCGTCAAACAGCCGCGATCCGATGATGCCATCAACCTCGTGACCGACGCTCGGTTCGAGAGGTTTCAGCTCGATCGCGACCAGGTTGCGGTGAGTCAGTTCCAGACCGGGCAAGCTGATCTGGACATCTCGCACGACTCCAGCTTCGATCGCTTTTGCACCCCCTCCGCGCGCTCTCGCAACACCGCTATTTTTTAGCGAGATCCTCCGCGCGTAATCCCGGTCGACGGTAAATCCTTGCGATGCATTGTCGAGGATGAACCATCCCGGATGACCATTCACATTCGCACGCACGAAAACCAGTCCATTGGCGACCAACTCGACAGGAATGTCCCTGGACGAGCCGTCAGATGAAAACCGATAAGAGGGTGCGGGCGAGGTCGGTTCCTGGCCGAACCCCAGAGCCGACAGCAGAACCGCGATCATTGTCCGGGAGACGTAGATCATCAACCATCGCATCATTCACATTCCGCAACCGAAGGTTCTCCACAGACCATTACCAGGACGAGTCGGTTACCACTTAAGATAAGGGATCACGATCGATCCGTCACAGAAAATCGGGCATCTTTATGGATTCGGTTGCGCCGGGAGGTTTGCGACCGATCACGATGCCGTCAAGATCAGATTGAACCGTCGATCATTGTCAGGATCGGGCGTGTTCGCGGAGGCCATGCGATGCAAAAGAACCGGAACCTCAGCCCTTTGATTGTTACGGTTCTGGCCTTGAATCTGGGCCATGCTACGGAGCGCAAACTCCATACCGTTGCGCGCGCCAATCTCTGCGTTACCGAGGGAACGATCGAAGAATCGCCCGCAGATCGCCTTACCGTGAACGTCCCGAAAATGCGCGCCTACGTGAACGCCTCAACCCCGCAAGCCGTTGAAGCCCACTTCACCTACCTCGGTGCAGCCGACCGCGAAGCGCGCCTCGGTTCGGGCGAACTTCGCCGCCAGTTCGGCCTCAAGTTGCGGGCCGCGGACGCCTGCAATCTCATCTATGCAATGTGGCGGATCGACCCGGAATCGAAACTTGTCGTCAGCGTCAAGAGCAAGCCGACCGAGCACACCAGCGCGCAGTGCGCCAATCGGGGATACCGCAACGTCAAGCCAACGCGCAGCAAGCCAGTGCCGGTGCTGCGTTCCGGAAGTGAGCACACTTTGCGCGCGGAAATGAATGGCGCCGAGATGAAAGTCTTCGTCGACAACGGTTTGGTTTGGGAAGGCTCGCTCGGGGCGGACTCGCTGGACTTCGACGGACCGGTGGGCATGCGCTCCGACAACGCGCGTCTCAAGATCGAGCTTCGCGTCGGCGAGCCCTTCAAGCCGAGCCCGGCAGGTTGTCGCGCCGGAGGGGAACCCGAGTAGCGCAGCGCAGCCAGCTAACTGCCTTCCTCGGCGTACTCCGGTTCGCCGCGGGAGGGCGGGTTGGAAACTGTCTTGGAGTGAGTTCTTACGATCAGCAGTCCCAGCAGCACCGCGCTGACCAGCATGACCACCCTGAGGTAGAGACCGGCATGAAAGGTCTGGTCGCCGAAGGCGGTTCGGAGTAGACCGGACGTGGCACTCACGGTGCACAGTGCAAAATAGAATTTCTCCATCCACGCGCGTGAGATGACCAACAGCCACAACAGGATCGAGGATACGATGGTAAAGATGCCGCACAGAACCCACGTGCCAGTCGGCACTGCCGAGGGTACCCAGATACCGGCGGCTGCGTTCGCCGCCACCATTTGCCGCACCGCGACCAGCAGAAACACGAGGGAATGAACCAGTGCGACGATGGCGCGTTTGCGGTTGGTGAGAATGGAAAACTCGCCCATGCTTAGCCAACTGTAGCGGAATTGTCGAACCGCGTGCTGTGATCTCGGTCACACGGTCCTACCATCACGGAGCGCCGGTTGCGCCCGTCAATCTCACCGCTCCCCCAGTCTTCATTTCTCTACATCGCCCTCCAACCCAACTCGAAGGCCGCGGGATCGGCCCGGCGCCGCGTGCAAACGAGGGAGTATTTCCCCATTCGAACCAGCCCGTGCACTGGGCGGAACCGTTTTGCTTTGACAGACGGTTTGTCGATCGGGACAATAGCAGGTATCCGCGGGCGTCCGGGAAAACTCAACTTAAACTCTAGGAGAAGAGACGATGACAAAAGCGATGGTAGTTACGATTATATGTGTCTGTTTGGCGTTCGCTGCCGGGATCGCCGTTGCCGAGAAGGTGCATGACTGGCACGATCTGGATGCGGTCCACAACCACGTGAATGAGGCGATCAAAGAGATGGACCGTGCCCGCGCCGCCAACCATTACGACATGCAAGGGCATGGCGCCAAGGCGGAAGAGCATCTTCATGCGGCCGAGCACGAGCTGCACGACGCGGTCGAGGCGATGCGCTCCGAACGGTAACGCAATCGGCCATCTACCGACAATCATGTTTTCGCTAACAGGCGCGGATCTGTTCCCGCGCTTTTTTTATAGACGCTCGGCCGTCCCCCACCGCACTCACATCGCTGCGCGAGGAAAGCACGAGCGATGCGGACAAATGCTGTCCGCACCATTTCCGCCGTTTACACTTCCATCGAAAGGATCGACGGAGAACTAAGAGCTGCGGCCCCGAGCGAGGACTGTTGCAGATCCTGCTGTAGCGTGGCGTAGGCGGCCTGTGCCCCCGTCAGACTGCCCGCGCTCAGGTTTTGCCCGATTCCGCTGAGATCCTGCTGCAGCGAACTCTGACTGGCGCCGTTGCTCGACCCGTCTCCGGTTCTCAGACGGTAGTTATTGTGGGAGTGTCCCGAGGAGCCGCGCTGGTTCTGCACGTCCTGCTGGACGGTGGCATAGTCTTTTTGCGCCCCGGTGATATTCCCCGATTGTAGATCGCGGCCCAGTTGCTGGAGGGCCTGAGTGATGGGATTCGAGGCAGAGCTGGAGGTGGAGGAAGCGGTCGACGCGGATTGCGAGAACGCTGCCTGCAGGGTGGCGAAATCCGACTGCGCGCTCGAGAGATTTCCTGACTCAAGATCCTGACCGAGCTGTTTCATCTGGGAGAGGGAGGAACTTTGCACGCCCTCGGTCTGGAATTGGTTCATGCTGTGGTTCATGATCGCGCTGATTGACATTGATGCACCTCGATCTAAGAGTGGACGATGCGTTCGTCCGGGCGCTTGGCTGGCGCAGGACATAACCGTGGCCGCCGGCAAGGTCCGGGCTGAACAGGGAGGTTAAAGCACGGCAGATACCATTGCCGCTGATTTCCAAGGTCCGAAAATGACCTGCATTTTGAGGCCGTTGCCGCCGCCGGTCCCTAGGAGGATGGCGCAGGCGCAAGCGGACCGGCAAAGACTGCAGTGCGGCAAAGGCAGGATTTGCCGGCAGTCCCGTTGTGTCGGGACAGCCGGCAGGTTCCGCTTCCCGCGCGTCGACCTCTAGGCCGTCGCCCGCCACAGGAGAAAATCTTGAAACTGAAACCAGAAACAGTAAACTTGTCGGCATGCCACGAAATTTCAAGGATCTGACGGAGCGCGAGATTCTGGCGCTGGCGATTTCACTGGAGGAAGAAGATGGACGAGTCTACGGGGATTTCGCCGAAGGGTTGCGCGAGACGTATCCGGCAACCGCGAAGCTGTTCGATGACATGGGCGCCGAGGAATCCGGACATCGCGCGTCTCTGATCGCCACCTATCGGCAGCGTTTTGGGGAGCATATTCCGCTGCTCCGGCGCCAGGACGTCAAAGGCTTTGTCTTTCGACGTCCGTTCTGGCTCACCCGCCCACTGAAGATCGCAGAGGTTCGCAAGCAAGCGGAGATTATGGAACTGGAGACACGCCAGTTTTATCAGAAAGCGATCGGCCAGGTAACCGATGCCGGGATCCGCAAACTGTTGGGCGATTTGGAGGAAGTTGAGCGCAAGCACCAGGCCACCGCCGAGGCCATGTCCGAGAGCATCACTCCGGCGGTACAAAAGACCGAGGATGAGGCGCAGCGGCGCTTATTTGTCTTGCAGATTGTGCAGCCGGGGCTGGCCGGGCTGATGGATGGGTCGGTATCAACTCTCGCTCCGGTGTTCGCGGCTGCGTTTGCCACCAAGAGCAGCAACGATGCATTTCTCGTGGGCCTGGCCGCGTCGGTCGGAGCGGGAATCTCGATGGCATTTGCCGAGGCTCTTTCGGACGACGGATCGCTGACCGGGCGCGGACGTCCGATGCTGCGCGGTGCGGTCACCGGCCTCATGACAGCTGCAGGGGGAATTGGACATACGCTTCCGTTTCTCATCAAAGACTTTCATGTGGCCTTTGTCGCGGCGGTCATTGTTGTGGCGCTGGAGCTCGCCACGATTGCCTGGATTCGCAATCGTTATATGGATACTCCATTGCTCTCGGCGGCTTTTCAGGTAGTCGTGGGCGGAGTGCTGGTGTTCGCAGTCGGGATTTGGATTGGCAGTTCGTGAGAAATTGGCGGGTTTGTCATTGGTTTCCTTAAAAGCCCCACCCCACGCCCATTTCTGCCCCGATAGGGCGCAGGGCAGAAAAACCTCGCATCGGTTGCGCTGCCAATTCTCTCCCCCAGCCCATGCGCTTGGTGGGCGATGGTTGCGCCAAGTTTCTTGCCCGGGCGATCCGCACTAATCGGCCCGGATCGGTTCCGCGACTCTGAAATCCTCGGTTGCCAGGTGGTGGTCCTTCGCACCGGATGGACGAACGCCATCAACGCAAGAAAATCTCTGCGTCCGTGGCGGTGTGCCGACGATCTATCTCTGCATGGAACAAACGGTTCGTCCTCCGGCGTGGAAGACCCTGTTGGCGTTCGCCATCATTTATTTCGTTTGGGGCTCGACCTTTCTCGCCATCCGCGTGGGGGTGCGCGAGGTTCCACCGCTGATTTTTGCCAGCATGCGGTTCTTCGTGGCTGGAGGGGCGCTGTTTTTGTGGATGAAGCTTCGGGGCACACCTTATCCCACCGGTCGCGAATGGCTTGCGGCATCCACGCTCGCCATGTTTATCTTCGTGGTCGATTACGGCTTGTTATTCTGGGCCGAACAACGAGTGCCATCGGGTATTGCAGCGGTCATGTTGGCGGCGATCCCGGTCTTCATGGCGTTGTCCGAGATTGCGATTCTCCGCACCCAGCGCCTTACCGTACGGCTGGCGGTGGCGCTTCTGGTCGGCATAGCCGGAGTGTCGATCCTGGTGAGCCGCTCGGCCAGTTTTAGCGAAGCCCCCATCGATCGCGCCGGCGCCATGGCTCTGGTGATCGCTGCCATGAGTTGGTCGATCGCCTCGGTGCTCACCCGCAAGTTGCCCCTGCCGGCATCCAAAGCGATGAGTTCCGGCGCGCAGATGCTGGCAGGAGGAATCCTGCTCGTCCTTGTCGCAGGGGCGCTTGGCGAGTTTGGCGGATTTCACATTCAGGCAGTGTCTCGCGTCGCTTGGTGTGCGCTCGTCTACCTGATTGTAGCGGGATCCATTGTGGGTTTTACCGCCTACGTGTGGCTTATTCATCACGAATCGCCCACCAAAGTTGGAACCTACGCCTACGTCAATCCGGTGGTGGCTGTCATCATCGGATATTTTCTGGGAGGCGAGGCCATTGGCCCGCGAACAGTCGTCGGAACCATTCTGGTGCTCGTCAGTGTGATTGTCATCACCACCACCCGCGCCAACAAGCCCGCCGCCCCAGCCCGGGCGCAAGCGTTCGAAGAGGAACTGGCCGGGCAATCATCCGCCGACTGACGGTAGACGAGGGCCCGTCCAACGCAAACCAAACGGTTATCAAGTGCCTTCGGGATGGCAGGCAGGTTCCCCTGTCGGTCGGTTGTGCTCGACGGGATCCGCCTGCAGACGCGGCAACCGATGGTAGGCATCCCCATGCTTCAACCGTTCGCCGCCAGAATCCGCTGGATTTGCCGCAGATGGTTGAGATCATGTCCTGCGATCATGCGAACAATGTATTCGATCGATTCCTGTCCGCGCTCGGAGTGCTGCCCGTAATGTTTCCACTGATTGGGAGAAAGCGATTTGAGGAGCGCCAGGTTGGCGTCGCGCACCACGCGGTACAGTTCGATTGACTTGCGTGCATTTCGTTTCTCGTAGTGTCCGGCGATCACCCACGCATCTTGATCGAAGGCTTGGATGGGGCCGCCGGGGTTTCCAAGGATCGAGCGCATGCGCCAGCCGACGACGATTTCCACGTCCGCCAGGTGCGCCAGTATCTCGGCTATTGACCATTTCCCCGGCGCGGGACGCTTGCGGAGTTTCCCGCTCGGGATATCTTGAACGAGCCCATTTAGCTTCTTCGCAGTCGCCGCCTGGACCTTGAGCGGGTCCCGTCCGTCCATATGGGCAAGGATGCGGTGCACATATTCCTCCACCGTCTCGGCCATTGTGCCCCTCCTCGAAATCAACGCATAGTAGCACGAGCCCGCAACGGTTGGACATCGGTTGACCTGTGGTCAAGAATGCAAGACAACGCGGGGGCATACTCTCGCCAAGGCTACGCAAAAAACGATTGAAATACGGTTTGTCACTAGCGTATCGTCTTTGACCGGGGGTCAAACACTGGGGCAGGAGCGGGATATGGAAGGCATCACCAGCAGTTTGGCGAAACCGACCCGGATGCGACGGGATGGAAAGCCGCGGCCGCGTTCGGAAGCGAAGAGGGGACAGATTGTCGAGGCGGCAATCCGTCATTTTGCCGAGCGCGGCTATAGTGCCGCGCGCGTCGAAGATATCGCGGCGCAGTTGGGTATTGCCAAGGGTTCGGTTTTTCAGCATTTCAAAAGCAAGGACGGCCTGTTTTTCGAGGCCTACAAAAAAGCGGTGCGGTCGTTTCCAAAATACATGCAGGCTCCGGGTTCGGCGCAGGAGCGCGGATTTTTTGAAGTCCTGCGTTACTGGCTGGGACGCACCGAGAACATGGTGCGGGATAATCGCTCCTCGTATCGAATTTACCTGATCGGTAACTACGGTACCGATCTCGCACTGCGTCGCGAAATCAACCGCTTTCTCGTCGCCGACGATCCCTATGGTTGGCGTGAATTCGTGGGCTTCGGCGTGAAGCGCGGAGAGTTGCGAACCGATATCGATGTTGACATGATTGGATCGATCCTGGAGTGGACGATGGATCGCTTTCAGGATGCCCTGCTGACCGAGGAGTTGGATCCGGGACTATTCCGAAAATCAGGCCCGGTTCCCGAGGAAAGGGAGCAGCGCATTGAGCAGTTCGTGGAACTGTTGCGCCGGGCGGTTGGCTCGGACAAAGCCCAAGCGCAGGGTGCGGGGAAGAAAGCATGAACAGCGCCGTAACCGTGGAGCAGATTCTCGCCGGCTATGACGAGTCCGCTCCGCTGACGGAAGCTTGCACCATTCCGGCGCCCTGGTACACCGATCCTCGAGTCGCGGAACTGGAAACGAAGTCGGTCTTCTCGCGGACGTGGCAGGTGATGGGAAGGCTCGACCAGGTTACAAAAGCGGGACAGTTTGTGACCACAACCGTAGCCGGGGAACCTCTGCTGGCGGTGCGTGGCCATGATGACGTCCTGCGGGCCTTCTACAATGTATGCCGCCATCATGCGGCGGCGGTGCTCACCGAACCCTGCGGCCAGACGTCGATGCTGCATTGTCCTTATCACGGATGGAACTACGGGTTGGACGGCGCGCTCAAAGGCATGCCCGAGTTCGACGGCGTGAGGAATTTCGACCGCCAGGACCATGGACTGGTACCGGTCAGGGTGGAAACCTGGGAGCAATTCGTATTTGTCAACCTCGATCCTGACGCACCTTCGTTGACGTCCTTTCTGGGCGGCCTGACACGGCGAGTCGCTCCGTTGGGTTTAGGTAAGCTCCATTACTTCACTACTAAGAGTTACGACATTCATTGTAACTGGAAGGTATTTGTCGATAACTATCTGGATGGCGGATATCATGTTCCCCATCTGCACAAAGGACTGAGTTCAGTTTTGGACTACAAGCGGTATACGATTGAAAATGAAGACCGGTATTGCTTGCAGTCCAGTCCGATGGTGAATTCCGATGCGGACGTGGCGACCGGCACTACACGCCGGGGAGATCGCGCCTGGTACTTCTGGCTGCATCCCAATTTCATGTTCAACTGCTATGAAGGGTATCTCGACACGAACCTCGTGATTCCTCTCGATGTTGACCATTGCCGCGTCGTCTTCGATTTCTACTTCAGCGACGTTGGTCCGGCGGCGCGGGCTTACAACGAGCAGAGTGTCGCGGTCGGCAATCGAGTCCAGGACGAGGATCTGGGGATCTGCGAAGCGGTGCAACGCGGGTTGAAGTCCCGTGCCTATAGGGCAGGACGGCTGTCGGTGCGCCGCGAAGCCGGTGAACAGTTGTTCCATCAGTTGCTGGCGGCGGATCTGAAGAACGGCCTGCAGGTTCCTTGATTTCGCAGGCGTTCCTCGAAGAACATTTCCTTGCCAGGCGGTCGCACTGCCGCTTGGGCCGTCGGCCTCAGCGCGGCTCGCGCTTGTCGACAATACCAGGAACGCGATCCGCGATTTTGCAGGTGGTCGTCGTGGCGTGGACAACCATTTGCCGTTCCTCGGCAAGGTATGGCCATCGCTTCTTTCTCCCGCGGCCCTTGCCGCGGCGCAGTTGTAACCGCCTCGTAGCGGTGATTTACGGGAGCGAAGCGGGACGTCTGCCCGTCGCCGAGGCATATGGATAACTTCCCCGGACCCATGCTTCAGACTCACTTTAAGCTCCTCGATGTCAATGGGAAACCGGTTGGTCAACGCCGAGGGCGAGTTGAGGTGAGGAACCCATTTCTGCCGACCAATGCTAATCGCACTTTCTGGCCAGGAAATCATTGAAGGAGTCGAATGCCCGATAACGAAGAGGGAACAATCGTTACCGGCGGCGGCGGAACGCGGGTTCGGCGCGCTGGCCATCAAACAGGTGGCGGCTTTTGATAGTGGCCCCTTAGGTGTGTGCCAAAAGCCGAACGCGATCTCACCTCGCAGGGCTCGCAACTGAACCAGCTTCAGTGCGGGGCCGTCGCCACTGCAATCGCGCCGCTGCCTGCCCGGAAATCTCAGCTCTTGCCGCTGCGGCCGCACGGCTCCGCGAAGTATGTTTGTCCGCCGCCCGTCAGAGGCGTCCCCATGCTTGACAGAGCCCTCCTGCCTCCCTATCGTTGCTAACCGACCATGAATATTGTCAAAGCGACCCGGCAGTACGAAGAATGGCTCCGGCTGCACATCCGGATTGTCGAACCCGATTTGCAGTTCAAGCACGAGCAAATGGCAGAGGCTCTTTTTCCCTTCTTTCGTGCGACGTTCTACCGCTGGGTGCAGCTGTGGCCCGAGGTCTGCGCGGACTTCAGCCGCGCGCCATGTCTATTGTCGGTCGGCGATCTGCACGTGGAGAACTTCGGTACCTGGCGCGACCGGGATGGACGCCTGGTTTGGGGAGTCAACGATTTTGATGAAGCGTGTATCTATCCCTACACCATGGATCTGGTGCGCCTGGCGACGAGCGCCCTGCTGGCGGCTCGGGCGGAGCATCTGACGATGAAGCCCAAAGATGCGGCGGCCTCGATCCTCGAGGGATACGGGAGCGTAATGAACCAGGGCGGTCTTCCCTTTGTGCTCGAAGAGAGTCATGCCTGGTTGCGCGCGATCGCGGAGAGCAAACTGCGCGACCCGGTCGCGTTCTGGAAGAAGATGGATACAAACCCAACCGCGAAGGGAGAAATTCCCGAGAGCGCGCGCGAGGCCATTGAGCATATGCTGCCGCAGCCCGGCATGCGCTACCGCCTCGCGCGCCGCCGGGCGGGCCTGGGAAGCCTTGGCCGCACACGGCTGGTCGGGATCGCGGATTGGAATGGAGGGCGTGTGGCGCGGGAAGCGAAAGCGCTACTGCCGTCGGCGTTGCAGTGCGTGAATCCGAAACGCGTGCCGTCGGAGATTCTCTATGGCGCGATTCTGCGGCGTTCGGTGCGCTGTCCCGATCCGTATGTGGAGATGCGAGGACACTGGATCGTACGGCGTCTGTCACCCCATTGCTCGCGCATCGAACTGGACGCGCTCGCCACGAACCGCGGTGAGTGCCGTCTGCTGGATGCAATGGGCAGGGAAACGGCCAACATTCATGCGGGTACAGAAGAAAAGCGGCGTGCGATTTTGAAGGATTTGCGCGGACGGAAAGCCAACTGGCTGGTAACCGCAGCCCAGGCGATGGCCGAGGCGGTGGAGAAAGATTGGCGGGTATGGAAGGAGCGCTGGCAGAGCTAGGCTCCGCCAGCGCCTTTTAGTGAAGGGACATACCCTGCGAAGATCGTTGCCAATCGAAAGGCACCATCCGAGCGGCTGCACACCCGGTCTCGGTTCCTGTCGAAATGAGCGAGTCGTTGTCGGCAAACGCTGTTCATGTCAGGCTCCGCCGCCTGGGCCGAGATACTGACGCCGTCAGGCCGTCGGTTTCGACGATCAGAAACCATATTCCGTGACAGAGGGGATTGGGGCCACAGAGCGCACCCGAGGATCGGCTCAAGATCGGAAACTGGGCCTCCATCTCCTTCGAGCATCCGCTAAACGCCCGCCGCGCGGGGGAGGAACGGCGAATGCGGGTGCCCCCCCAGCGGAACCGTCAACATCCCAAGGGTGGAGTCGAAACGCAATGTGAAGTGGGCCGAGCACACCTCGCAAAGCCAGAAATGTTCTCGCCGCCGCACTTTCCTCCGGCTGCCATCGAACGCAGATTTGGGGTCGCAAGGCAAAGTTTCCGCGAGGAACAGCTTGCCTTCATGGAGGGAACGAAATGGAGCGGTGCAAGTGGGATTGGCGCATTTTTGGAGCATGGGCTGCATCCAGTCTTCTCATCTGTTTTTTTAGCCTGGGCCAGAGAGACTCCTGCCTATTGCACGTGATGTGCCGAAGACGCCGCGCGGCTCCATGCCTGGTTGGTTTTGTGATTCCAGTCGGTTGCAAGGTGAGAAACGGATCGTGTCCCGCCGCCCAGGCTTGCACGGCGCCGAAGCACAGTCGTCAGAGACGAAAAGTCGGCGCGCGAGACGAACATCTGCGTTGTGACGGGCATCACACACCGACTCTTTTATTGGAGCTAGCATCTGAATAGTTCTACGCAGCTCGACGCTGGTGCCCCTTGCCGGGTAATGGAATCCTGCCCCGGCAATTGTCCCCGCGTCCGGGTGGCGCAGAGACTGGATTTCGCTCGTCCAGTCCTGCCGGTGAGTGTGGTTCAAGTGCGACCAGACGAGCGTACGGCTTGCGGCCGTGCGGCTCTCGCCCGCCGAGCCCGGGCTTTCCGCGGCCAAGGATTTTCCCCCTTCGGCTAGGCAAGTCGGAGTTAATGCAGCAGCCAGGCAGAAGCGGTGAGGACGACCCCGGCGGCCGCCAGCAGCAGCCCGACGTGCCAAAAAATCCGGCGCCCGGAGAGCAAGGTGATTGAAGTGATCACCAGCGCAATTTCAAGAAAAACTTCGGCCAGATCAAAACGATCGACTCTGCGGTGCGTCTGTCCGAATTCCACTTCCAGTTCTTTGGCTTTGGCCTGAACCTCTTTCTTGTCTTCCTTGTAGTGCTCGGCTTCGATGCGGCTCTTCTCCTGGAGCTTGTTCGCAGCGTCGGCGTCCCTGGCGGCCATGACCCCGGCCAGATCGGCGAAGGCCTCCGCGGTGTGCAGGCGAATATCCTTGGCTTGGTAATAACTCCACTGATCGGTCACCTTGTTTTGCAGGATCACTTCTTCCGTGCTGGCGCGATGTCCCAGCAATGACACTGTCGCCACCAGCACCGCGAGGATTGCCATGCTCAGGGTAACGGGGGCAAGATCGGGATGCTCGCGCGCGTGTTCGGCGTGCTCGTGCAGTTCGTGGAGTTCTTCCGACATGGTTTGGGCTCCTATCGGTGGAGAGCCGGTCGGTCCCCGCCCTGGGGGCCGGGCGCCGCCGTTAACCACCGCAAAACTCGTCACGCGAGCCGTGATCGTTGAGAATCGAGCACGCTAGCTACTCTCCCATGACTTTAATGAGAACTCTTTTGTCGCGCTGTCCGTCGAACTCGGCATAGAAAATCTGCTGCCACGGACCAAAGTCAAGTCTTCCGCCCGTGACCGGGACGATCACTTCATGGTGAATGATCAATGATTTCAAATGCGCATCGCCATTGTCCTCTCCGGTCTGGTGATGCTGGTAGTCCTGCCGGAAAGGAGCCAGCGTCTCCAGCCACTGGTCGATGTCTCGGATCAGCCCACTCTCATGGTCATTGACATAAACCCCGGCCGTGATGTGCATGGCCGACACCAGGATCATGCCATCCTTGATCCCGGACTTCTTCAAAGCAGCGTCGACCTGCGGCGTCAAATGAACGTAGGCGCGCTTGGTTTTCGTGTGCAGGGTCAAATATTCGGTGTGGAATTTCATGAAGCTTATTCTAATCACGGACGTAGACAGCAGGCCTTTGTCTATCGCATGGACTCTTCAATCTCCGAGATCCAGTCCGGCCGCTTCAGCACTTCACGCGGCTTGGGACCATCGGCCGCCCCTACGATGCCGTCGCGTTCCATCAGGTCGATCAGGTGGGCGGCTCGGCCGTAACCAATCCGCAGACGCCGCTGCAGCAGCGAAGTCGAAGCCTTCCCGAATTCGATCACCAGTCGCACGGCGTCGTTGAACAGCGGATCGTTGTCGTCGGCAGAAACCTCTCCCGAGTCCACACCGTCGCCCGCCGAGGCTTCGCGATCCTCCTTCGGAGTCTCGAGGAATTTCTCCTGATAGTGCGCCTGTCCCTGCGCTTTCCAAAACTCCACCACCGCCGCAATTTCTTTCTCCGTAACATAAGGAGCATGCAGCCGATGCACACGCGCCGACCCCGAGGGCAGGTAGAGCATATCGCCGCGGCCCAGTAGAGATTCCGCCCCGTTCGCGTCGAGAATGGTGCGCGAATCGACCTTCGTTGCCACGCGAAACGAAACCCGGGCGGGGAAGTTCGCCTTGATCAGCCCGGTTATGACGTCGACCGATGGACGCTGCGTGGCCAGTACCAGGTGAATGCCTACCGCGCGCGCCATCTGTGCCAGTCGAGTGATGGACTCTTCCACGTTGTTGCCGTCAAGCATCATCAGATCGGCCAGTTCGTCGATGATGATGACAATCTTCGGAATCGGTCCATCCTCGGGATTGGTTTGCTCGCTGAACAGACTGGGCGTGTCGTCGAACAGTCGGTTATAGCTGTCGATGTTGCGCACGCCTTTTGCGGCCAGAAGTTTGAGCCGCCGCTCCATTTCGCGCACCGCGTTCCGCAGTGCATTGGCCGCCAGTTTGGGCTCGGTAATGATCGGCGTGTAGAGATGGGGAACGCCTTCGTAATTGCCGAGTTCGAGCCGCTTCGGGTCGACCAGCACGAGCCGGACTTCCTCGGGCGTTGCCTTATAGAGAATCGACATGATCATGGAATTGACGGCCACGCTCTTGCCCGTTCCGGTCGACCCGGCGATCAGCAGATGAGGCATGCTGGCCAGATCGGCGGCCGCGATGCGTCCGTTAATGTCCTTGCCCATGGCGATCGTGAGCTTCGATTTGGACCCGAGGAATTCCTGCGACTCTATGTTCTCGCGCAGCCAGATGAGCTCGCGCTCGCGGTTCGGCACCTGAATGCCCACCGTACTCTTGCCCGGCATGCGCTCAACCAGAATGCTCTCTGCGCGTAGCGCGAGGCAGAGGTCGTCGGTGAGTCCGATGATGCGGCTGTATTTAATGCCCGCCTCGGGCTTGAACTCAAACGTGGTCACGACCGGCCCGGGGTTAATCTGCGTGACCTGGCCGTGGACCTCGAATTCCGCGTACTTCGAGGTCAAAACCTGTGCCACAAGCTTCAGTTCCTCCTCGTGGACCGCTTGTTGCTCGTCGGGACGATGCAGCAGACTTGACGGCGGCAGTTTGTAGCTGCCCGCGATCTTGGGCAGCGTCGTCTTCGGCCGGTGCTCATTGTCAGCCCGGGCTGTGACTTCGACTCCCGCCTCGCGATCGGAGGTGGCAGCGGCTGTATCCGGAGCAACCGAGTCGGAGAGAGAGCTGTCAACTCCTTCCTCCGCCATCATGCGCTCGATACCAGTGCGAGCAGTCGATGCCGCCGCCTGTACGCCCGGCACCTCTTGCCCGGGGTCCCGATTCTGGCGCGCGAGGTCCGTGCGCCCCGCTTCTGCGCGCGACGGTGCGGGACGCGCCGGCACCAGTTGCGCCGTAACCGTCGGCCTATCGGCGCGACGCTTCTCGAGTTCCCTTTGCTGGCGCTCGCGTTCACGCTCGAGTTGCCAGTCTTGGAGACGTTCTTTGAGCGCAACCACGAAGGCGAAGCGCGTGGGGGCCCAGAGTTCGATCGCCGAAAACGAAAAGGCAGTAGTCAGATAAAGCGCTACCGCCAACACCGTCGTGCAAACAATGTAAGCGCCCGCAACATTCAGGTAACGGATTAAGAAGTCGCCGACAATCCGGCCCAACAGCCCTTCGACCGGAATCGCTTGCATCCAGCGAAAATGCCCCGGCAGAATCGCCAGCAGCGCCGGCACAAACATGAGCAGCCAGATTCCGCCGAGGGTCTTCGCGATCGGAGTCTGCACCGTCCGCGACCGGAACCAGCGCACGCCCAGCATGGCCATAAACAGGGGAACGAGAAACGATCCTACCCCCCAGAACTGCAAAACCAGGTCGGAAACATAGGCACCCAGAATGCCGATCCAGTTGCGAGCCGCGTGCGAACCCGTGAGCATCGAGGCGCTGTTCAGGGAAGGATCGAGCGGCGAATACGAAGCTAGCGCGAGAAAAAGGAGGAGCGCGGAGACGCACAGCAAGAATCCGACGAGTTCGTTCAGACGCCGGTTCTTGGTGGGCGTGAAAATCTTCGAGAAAAATGTCATGTGGCAGCGACGACGTTCCTCGGCAGAAGGCCGACCTAGGGCGCCGTTACATGGCCAGAGCTTGATAATTATGACAAGAAGGCGCGGTTCGGGCAATGCTGGAAACGCGCCGGGGTGGCAAGTTGGGTACGGGTACCGGGCGCCCCCCCAACTCCGTAGACTCTTGTCGAGACGAGGGGGACGGGCGCCGGGCGCGCGGCTCTTGACGGCAGAGCCCGGCCCGATCCTCTGTTTCGGAACGCTCTTGCGGACTGCTACAATCACGCCATGCCAAGGCTTATGCGATCCGCTCCGGCAATCTTCGGCTGCACGCTTCTTGCTCTCTCCGTAATCGAAGCGCAGAACGTATCGCCACCCGAAGTCCCCGACGCCATCCGCGCGCCCGTCGGTGAAGCCGTAGTCTTACTCGCGCATGCCTCCGGATCGCAGATCTACTCCTGCCAGGGCGGCACCGATGGCAAGTTCGCCTGGACCCTGAAAGCGCCCGACGCAGAACTCAAAGATGACCAAGGCAAAATAATTGGCCGCCATTTCGCCGGACCGGCGTGGAAAGTAAGAGATGGCAGCGAAGTCACCGGCAAAGCCATAGCCCATGCAGACTCCCCGGATCCGGCGTCCATCCCATGGCTGCTGGTGAATGCAGTGAGTCATACCGGACAAGGGCTGCTCGCCAACGTAACCACAATCCAACGCGTCCATACCCACAACGGTAAGCCGCCCGCCGCAGGGTGCGACGAGTCCCACCGCAACGCCGAAGCCAAGGTCGATTACACCGCTGACTATTACTTTTACGCGAAGTCCAGATGAAGTGAGGAAAAGGGCTAGAGACTGCAGGTTCCGCCCTTATGGGTACGGCTTCCGCCGTGCCGCCACTGGCCTGGTAAAGCGGCGGCCATAAGCCTCGGAGGATGCAGACCCTTCTGGCGCGCCCATCGTCCGGTCCTACTTCCGCTGCTCCAGCTTCACTGAAGCCGCAACCGTCTGCCCATCCCTAAGCACCTTAACCTCGACCACATCGCCCACCTTGCTCCGCCGCAAGGCGTCCGTGAAGTCATAGAGGTTCTTAACCGGCTTATCCCCAAACTGCACCAGAACGTCTCCAGCCTTTAACCCGGCCTTGGCGGCAGGCGATCCCGGCTTGACATCGGAAAACTTAACCCCGGTTTCCACCTGCCCAAAATCGGGAATCGATCCGAAGTAAGGTCCGTACCCGCTGCCGCCTGATCCGCCCGCAGGCTTGTCCTCCGCCACCACAACAAACGCCGGGCGCTCGTCTGCATCCGCCAACACTTCGCCCGTCGTCCCGACCACAGCCAGCAGTCGGGTCGCTGCCCGCGCATCAATCTTCTCCCAGGTATCGGAAGGCTTGTGGTAATCCGAGTGCAGCCCGGAAAAGAAAAACAGCACCGGAATTTTCTTGGAGACAAACGAGGTATGATCGCTCGAAGAGTATCCACCCGGAGAATACTCAATCTTGAATCCAGAATTAGCCGAAGCCAGTTCTACTGCGGCTTTTAACGTAGACCCGGTCCCCACCCCTCCGATGTAGACCTTCTGATCCTTGATACGCCCGATCATATCCATATTCAGCATCGCCACAGCCTTATCCAAGGGACGGGTCGGCTCCCGAACCCACTCTGCCGATCCCAGCAAGCCGAGCTCCTCACCAGCAAAGGACATGAACAGAATTCCCCGCCGCAACTGCCCCCGCTGCGGCGCCAAAAGCCGCGCCAGTTCCAGTACTCCCGCTGTCCCCGACCCATTATCATCGGCTCCGGGATGAATCTGCCCAATCTGCGACGGCGCCAGCGAATCGAAGTTGCCGCGACCGAGGTGATCGTAATGCGCCCCGATGATCACATATTCATCCGTCTTGCCCGGTAAATAGGCGAGCACATTGTTCACCGTAGCCCGAGTCGTTCGAACACGAACCGTCAAAGTCGCAGTGAGATTCTCCGGCAAAGCAATCGACGCTGGCTTCCCGGAGGAGTCAATCTGGGCCTGCAGCTCAGCCATCGACTTACCGGAAGCTTTAAGCCAGCTGTCCGCCACGTCATTCTTGACCTGAAGAAAAATGACGCCCACATTTTCCGGCCCGCTAACACTACCAAATCGAGTAAGCAGATCCTCTTCGCCGTCTCCCAGTTTGCCATTCACCAGCAGCAAGGCAAGAGCTCCGTGATTGCGGGCATTGATGGCCTTACTCACCAACTGCGAATGCTGAGTCATTCCGTGATTTCCACCCGGCACAGCAAACGAGGGAGGCTCGTAACGCATCACCACAACCACCTTGCCCCGGACGTCGATCCCAGCGTAGTCGTCGTAATGAAACTCCTCCGCCGTGATGCCATAGCCGGCAAACACCAGCGGGCCGTGCGCCGACCCCGAAGCCGAGAAACTGAAGGGGACAAAATCCTGCTTCACCTTCAACTCCCGCTTCCCAGTGCCGTTCAGAATCGCAAAGCGATTGTTTCCCTTCAACTGTGCCCCGGTGATCACCGTGAAAGGCTGCAAATAGGAATTCGTACCCGCCGGCTCAAGTCCCAGACTCTTGTACCGCTTCTCGATCAAGTGTTCGGCGCGACTAATTCCTTTCGTCCCCGCTCCGCGCCCCTCCATCGCAGGCATAGTCAGAGCCTTAATGTCTTCAAGGTACCGCTGCGGATCCGCAGCAGGAATCGCGGGCGGAACCGCCAGCGAAACACAAGAAAGAGCAAGCAGGAGGAACAGAAAGGCGACGCTGTTCGCAGCAAGGCGAATCGCAAGGGGACGGACACGGCAGCTTCTGGATCCGGTCATGATCAGGCAAAATCGTAGGTTCTGCGAACCCTCATGTCAAACCCATGCCGCCCGACAGACGAGTCTGGCCGCATTGGCCGCTGCAGTGTCTGAGCCCGGGCCCGGCCTTCGGACTGAACCCCAGACCACGGTTCTGCCTTTCAACCGGCTTCCTGCTATCCTAGGAAACCTTCGACCTGCGAGGACCTTATGAAAAGCAAACTTGGTTTGCTGTTGGCATTGCTGTACGCGGTGTCCACCGCGGCGCAACCTGCGCCTCACTTCGACGGCCAGACCTGGTGGAATCACATCAAGTTCCTGGCCGATGACAGACTGGAGGGCCGCGACACCGGCAGTCCCGGTGAGCGCGAGGCGCAGAGATACGCAATCGAGCAACTCAGGAACGCAGGGGCAGAACCGGCCGGCACGCACGGCTTTCTGCAGCCTGTAAAATTCGTCTCTCGCCAAATCGTCGAGAAAGACTGCAGTCTGACCCTCATCCACGAAGGCAAACGCGAAACCCTCGTGCTTGGCGAAGACGCCATCATCAGCACTCGCGTAATGCCCGCGTCGGAGGTTGAGGCGCCGCTGGTCTTCGCCGGCTACGGCTTAAAAGTTCCCGAGAAAAATTACGACGACTTCGCCGGCGTCGACGTCCGTGGCAAGATCATCGTGATCTTTTCCGGCTCGCCCTCCGACATTCCCGGGGCCCTGGCATCGCACTATCAAACCGCCGCCGAGCGCTGGAAGGTCCTGCGAGCCGCGGGCGCGGTCGGCATCGTTTCGCTGATTAACCCCGCCGCCATGGACATCCCGTGGTCCCGCATGGCGCTCAACCGCGCTCACCCCACCATGGATCTCGACTATGCCGAGTTCAACGAAACCGAAGGGGCAAAGCTCGCGGTCACGGTAAATCCCGCGAGCGCGGAGAAGTTCTTCGCCAACTCCGGCCACACCTTCGAAGAGATTGCCGCCCGGGGAAAGGATCGCAAGCCGCTACCACACTTTCCGCTCAGCGTTTCACTTGCGGCCAGGACCGAAGTTGAGGTGACGCGAATCGAGTCTGCGAACTTGGTTGCCAAGATCCCGGGCTCCGATCCCGCTCTTAAGGATGAATACGTGGTCCTCTCTGCTCACCTTGATCACATCGGTATAGGAGAACCGATCAATGGCGACCGCATCTACAACGGCGCCATGGATAACGGTTCGGGTAGCGCCCTGGTGCTCGACATGGCCGCCAGCTTCAAGCACAATCCGGAAAAACTCCGCCGCTCGATCCTTCTGGTCCTGGTCACGGGAGAAGAAAAAGGCCTGCTAGGCTCGAAGTACTTCGCCGCCCATCCCCCCGTCGCGCCGGAGTCCATCGTCGCCGACGTCAATGTGGACATGTTCTTACCCATCGTGCCGCTCCGGCTTCTGACCGTGCTCGGACTCGACGACTCCGACCTGGGAGGGCGGGTGCGGGAGATCGCGCAATCGCTCGGCGTAAGAGTTCAGCCCGATCCCGAGCCCCTGCGCAATCTTTTCGTGCGCAGCGATCAATACAATTTCATCCGCCATGGCATACCGTCAGTCATCATGAGCGTGGCTCCCCAACCCGACTCGCCTGAGACAAAGCTCTTCAAAGACTGGCTCACCCAACGCTATCACGCACCCTCGGACGACGTGAACCAGCCTGTCGACTTGGCCGCCGCCGCGAGATACGAAGAGATCGTTCGGGCGCTGCTGATCAATGTTGCCAATGGCGACCATCGCCCCGAATGGAAACCAGATAGTTTCTTCCGCAGATATGCGAAGTAGTTTAATGTAAAGAAGTGGCTCGCCCTATCGGGCTCGATCTGGGCAACCCCAAGTGCACCTTGCTTGACCTAGAGGGTCGAGTCGGTTTGGTTGGGCGCGTCAGCGCTGGCGACCGGGCAAGCTAACAGAAAAGTCCCGGCGGGGCGGTCCGCCCTTGGAGTCTGTCAGCGGCCGTTGCGACCGGACGAGGAAAGGCGCACTTTACTGATCTTGGAGAGAACACTTGAACGATTATCTTTTGTCCGTGCTCTTGGGCATCGTCGAAGGCCTCACTGAATTCCTGCCCGTTAGTTCCACCGCGCATCTTCGCATCTCCGAAGTTCTTCTCCGTGTGCCGCTCGATAGCGGTTATTGGAAGATGTACTCGATTGTTATCCAACTGGGCGCTATCCTGGTCCTGCCCATCTATTTCCGGCAACACATCGCCAAGCTCATCGCAACCTTCCCCGAAGGCGAGAAACAAGACTGCGACTACCTCACTCATCCCCTGAGCCTGGTCATGATCGCTTTCGTGGTCACCGCAATCCCGTCCTTTTTGCTGACGAAAGTGATTGGCAAGAATCTGGAGAGCCTTTACGTGATGGGCACCGCCCTCCTGCTGGGCGGAATCGTGATGTGGGTCATCGATGCCATGAAGGCCTCCTGGGAACAAGCCGGCCCCGGGGCGCCCGGTTCTCCCATTCACACCTGGAAAATGGATGACATCCACGGTGGCCAAGCGGTGTGGATCGGCGCCTGCCAGATTCTCTCCGCGGTTTTCCCCGGAACCTCACGCTCCATGTCCACCATCGCCGCCGGACAGCTCATGGGAATGTCGCGCCCCGCGGCCCTGGAATTTTCCTTTTTCCTCTCCATCCCAACCATGGCGGTTGCCACGCTCTACACGTTGCTCAAATCGCTTACCGGCAAGGATGAAAATCCCATTGGTGTCAACGAAATCAACTCTCACCAATGGGTCATCCTAGCGATCGGCTTCATCGTCTCCTTCATCGTCGCCTACGGCGCCGTTGCCTGGTTCATGGGTTGGGTGCGCAAGCGGGGCTTCGCGCCGTTTGCAGCGTATCGCATCGTGCTCGGAATCGCCGTGCTGGCCTGGGCAGCGGGAATGATCGGGCACGGATGAACTGAGTGCGCCATTTGAACAGGGGTGAGGCGCGCGTCGCGCCGAGGATTGGGAAATAGACAAGAGCACGCGCATGTCTAGCTGGCGCCTTCCGAAGTATCCATGCCTCGGGCCACCAAATCGGACAAGAACAGGGATGGGATGTGTCCGCCGGCACTCCAGGAGCTGACGCCGTTGCGCAGGCAATCACGCTGGGTGGCTCTCTCGGGGGCCGGTGCCCTTCGACCACCGAAAGAAAGGTTTCCCCACGCGAATCGCCGGGCTTCAAATTTCCGGTGGGGGATGAATGGCCACGAACATTTTCATCGCTCTTCGCCCGCAAGCTAATATAGTGATTCGCAAATAACATATCAATTGCTATACCAGGGACAGCGTCTCCAGTTTGTACTTCCAACGAAACACCACAGGGGTCTCATTGACTTGCTTGAGGTAGAGCTCGATCCGTGCCT
>JBEKPJ010000053.1:0-48293 GCA_049520935.1 Terriglobales bacterium
GCTTCGACGCCGCCCTCGCGGGCGGCTCCGCATGACTCAGGGCCGTTGTGATTCGCTACATCTTCAACGTATGAAACTTTCATCCACTACACCTTGCCGGTTTAACCGGCGCACGGAGAACCACATGAAATCCACGAACACCATCGTCGCTATCGCCGTTGCGCTGCTGTGTCTTTTCGCTTTCGGATCGGCCAGCTTTGCTGCCACCAATCCACTCAACTTTCCCATGGGCCTCGCCGTAGACGCGAAAGGCAACCTCTGGGTCGCCAACTCCGGCGACAACAATATTCTGGTTTTCAGCCCCGGCTACGCGCTCCAGAAGGCCGACACGATTACGCAGGGGGTCAGCAGTCCCACCGGAGTTGCCTTCGATCCTCAGGGCAATCTATGGGTCACCAATTTCACCGCCAGCAGCGTCACCGAGTACACTAGCCGCGTTCAAAACACAAGCAACACGATCACTTTCGGCATCCAGAACCCCGAAGCCATCGCGATCGACGGGTTGGGCGATATCTGGGTCGAGAATGGCTACTTGAACGTGACCGTGTATGGCTCGTCGTTCCCTTATGCTCCCGCAACAAGTCCGGTAACAACGATTGACCCCGGATCCCCCGTCTACGGCATCGCGATTGGGGCGGGGACATTTTCATTTGGCGGCGACATTGTGGTGAGCTTCGTGCCTGTGCTTCAAGCCTTGACTGGTAACATCGGTGTCGTAGTGGTCGCCCCAAATAATAATGGCTTCGCCCTGGCCAGCGACGTCTACGGCAACGTCTACATGGGGAACTTCGATGGTTCCGTGCGAATCAACGTGCCGATCCCAGGCGGAGGGACAATCACCGAACCCTTTCTCCAGTTGCCTTTCACCGCTTCCGGCATTGCAGTGGACAGTGTGCGCAACCGGGTTTACATCTCTGACGCCGGCAACAGCCAGATTCAGGTCTACAGCACGGCGGGCGTGCTTTTGAAGACCATTCAATAATTGGCCATTTGAACGGCCGGCGGGAGGATTCGTGTCCGTCGGCTTTTCGTCCCCAGACGTCGCTATAAGAAGCGAACGACAATTTCAGGGAGACCCGAGTCGAAATCGCAAACAAAATAACGCCGAGCCGCCCGAAGTGAGATAATGGCGCCTACGTGGGGCAATCTGGGACGGTAAGAAACTAGACCAAACAGCTCGATCGAAATTCCCTGCATCCTCGCAAGTGTGAGTTCGTCTTGGCACGAGGAGTTGAGTGGCTATTTCCGAACATGATCGGGAACGTCGGGAAGCGCTTGAGCTAGAACTGCGCAACACGCGGGCCGAGTTGCTTCGCGTGGCCACGGAAAGCGCGCTTGCCGCGGAGATTCTTCGCGCCAGCGAAGAGCTGAAGGGGCGGCTGATCGCCTGCAGCCGCGACTGCATTAAGGTCCTGGACCTTGACGGGCGCCTCTTATCCATGAACGAGGGCGGAATGCAGGTGCTGGAAATCTGCGATATCAGCCCCTTCCTGAATGGTTTCTGGATTGAGTTTTGGGAAGGTTCGGACCGCGAAGCCGCACGGACCGCATTACAAGCGGCAAGAGATGGTGGCGTCGGCCGCTTTGTCGGCTATTTCGAAACGCGCATTTCGCGCCAGCCCAGATGGTGGGACGTTGTGGTCAGTCCCATCCTGGACGCAAGCGGTAGGCCGGACCACCTGTTGGTGCTGTCCCGCGATGTTACCGAGCACAGGAAGAATGAAATGGCCTTGCGCGAGGCCATTCAATTTAACCGGGAAATCATCGAGGGTGCCGCGGAAGGCATTATTGTTTATGACTCCGAGCTCCGGTACCAGCTCTTCAATCCCTTCATGGAGCGGCTGACCGGCAAGCGAGCGCAGGAGGTGCTCGGCAAGGTTGCGACCGAAGTGTTCCCCAGGTTGCTGCCAAACGGGATCGAAGCCGCTCTCAAGCGCGCGTTGCAAGGGGAATCTGTCGAAGTCGAGGATGCTTTAATCCCTAAACATTCCGCGGACGACGAGGATCTGTGGGAGTCTTGCACCTTCGCTGCCCATCGCGATGCCCAAGGGAAAGTAATTGGTGTGATCGGCCTGGTGCGCGACGTCACGGACCGGCATCTCGCGGAAGAAACTTTTCACTCGATTGTTGTCGGCACCGCTTCGACGACTGGAAGCGACTTCTTCCCCTCGCTGGTGCGCCATCTGGCCACAGCGCTTCGCGTTCGTTATGCATTTGTAACCGACTGCGACGATCAAAAACGCGCCAAAGCGCTGGCATTCTGGAATGGAGACCAGTTCGGAAAGAATTTTGAGTTCAATCTTGCCGATACTCCCTGCATGAAAGTAATCAACGGCGAAATCTGCCATTACAAAGAAGGGATTCAGGACCTTTTCCCGCTGGATAAGGGATTGGTACGCTGGGAAGCGGAGAGTTATCTGGGCGTTCCCATGGTTGACCTGGCGGGGCGAGTCATCGGCCACATAGCGATTCTTGATGACAAGCCCATGAACCGCGACGAGCGCGCCATTGATCTCGTCAAAGTTTTTGCTGCCAGAGCGGCGGCTGAACTGAAACGCCAACGCGCCGAGGCAGCATTACAGGCGGCTCTTCAGCAGGTGCAATCGCTGCAAAAGAAACTCGAAGCCGAGAACGTCTATCTGCAGGAAGAACTCAGCAGGGAGCATAACTTCGAAGAGATCGTCGGGAACAGCCGCGAACTCATGGAAGTATTAGAGAGAGTCGAGACGGTGGCCCCAACGGATTCCACGGTGCTGATCACGGGAGAAACCGGCTGTGGTAAGGAGTTGATTGCTCGTGCCATCCATAGCCACGGCTCGCGCAAGCATCGTCCCCTGGTGAAGCTGAACTGTGGTGCAATCCCAACGGGGCTAGTCGAGAGCGAACTGTTTGGCCACATGAAAGGCGCATTCACTGGCGCGCTCGAACGAAGAGTCGGCAGATTTGAACTCGCCGACGGCGGGACTCTGTTCCTCGATGAAGTCAGCGAGCTTCCGCCCGAAACTCAGGTGAAGCTGCTACGAGTTCTCCAGGAGCATGAGTTTGAGCCCCTAGGTAGCAGTCGCACGGTCCAGGTAAATGTCCGCATCATTGCGGCCAGCAATCGTGACCTCGACAAGGCAGTGCAGGAAGGCCGATTCCGCGCGGATCTTTTCTATCGTCTCAACGTTCTTCCCATCGTGCTGCCGCCGTTGCGCCAGCGCCGGTCCGATATTCCACTCCTTGCTGCATTTTTTGTGGAGAAGTTCGCACGGCAGTTCGGCAAATCAATCACTGGCATCGCGCAAGATACCATGGACATTCTCTCCCGGTACGATTGGCCGGGAAACATCCGCGAGTTGCAGAACGTAATTGAGCGCGCCGTAGTCCTGTCGCGAGGGCCGATCTTGAAGCTAGGCGCCAACCTGCTGCCCGCAACCACCGTGGGAGTGACATCCGTCCCGGATGCGGCGGGCGCGGTTTTTGACCTCCGCCAATCGGATGAGCCGGTTGACGATTCTTCTTCGCTGGAACAGGTTGAAAGGCGCCACATCCTGAGCGTTCTGCAAAAAACGGACGGTGTGATTCAGGGCGAACGTGGGGCTGCGAAGATTCTCGACCTGCATCCCAACACTCTGCGAAGCCGCATGAAGAAACTGGGGATCAAGAGCGCGCCCTTGAACCCTGCTCTGCCTGTCACGAAATCTCGCAGCCACGGGGCGCTCCCGAACTGATCTACGAAGCGCCGTGGCCCCTTTCGAGCAAAATTCCCTCAGCAACCGTATAAAGCTCTCCGAATCATCAGTATAGCTTTTTCTTTTCGTGGCATCCGAATGGCCCTGCTCCTGCTTTTGCAAAGGTGTCTTCGGAGGAAACAGCAGTGCTCAAGATTTCAACCATCAGCGATTCGGATCAGGCCATCCAGTTTCAACTGGAAGGAAACCTCGTCGGCCCTTGGGTCGAGGAGCTACGGAAGCTCAGTGATGAAGCCCTGTCGCAGCAGGAAACCGTAAGCCTCGATCTCGGAAAACTGTGGTTCGTCGATGCGCAAGGTGTCAGCCTGCTGCGCGATCTCGCGCGAAGACAAGTGTCGCAAATCAACTGCTCTCAGTTTGTAACCGAGCAACTCAAGGAGCCGATCCTATGATGGCCGCAAGCAGTGCGTTGTTCTATCAGACCCCGAAACATCTCAACGGATTCTCCTTCGTTCCGGCTCGCTTTGAGGGCAACGAGGCCGAGTCAGTCCTGATTCAGCGCGTTCTCCATGGCAATGCTGAGGCGTTTTATGAACTGGTTCGCCCGTACGAGCGCGTTGTCTTTCTAACTGCCCTCTCGATCATCAAAAACGATGCGGATGCAGAAGAAGTAGCGCAGGAGGCAATCCTGAAGGCGTTCAAAGCCCTGTCGCGTTTCCGTCAAGAAGCCAAGTTCAGCACGTGGCTGATCCAGATTGCGATCAATGAAGCCAGGATGAAGTTGCGCAAGGACCGACGCCACCTATACGAATCGATGGACGAAGGGGACAGCAAGGGAGATTACACTCCGAAAGATTTCGCGGATTGGCGGGAGATCCCATCGGAGGCTCTGGAGCAGCGCGAGCTTCGTGAGGCACTTAAGAAAGCCATGGATTCTCTTCCCGAGAAATACCGGATTGTACTGATCTTGCGCGATGTGCAGCACCTCAGCATCAGTGAAACTGCGCAGGCTCTTGGCCTTTCAGAAGCGAACGTGAAGACCAGATTGTCCCGCGCTCGGCTGCAGATGCGCGAGGCGTTGGCGCCAGGCTTCGATGGAACTTGGACCCAGGGAAGAGTGTACGAAAAGGCCCGCTGCATCTAATCCTATTTGTGCGATTGTCGAATGGGCCTGATTCAAGCTACCGGCAGTCCGACTGCGACTCCGTCGTTACCGCGCCATGCTGTGTGGCCCACTGGACAAAGCCGTCGGGAGCATTGCGCACTTGCCAGATGTTCGCCCCTTTCAAGCTTCTGATATTTCGCCACTGCACCTTGCTGAGATCGGTGTTCTCCAGGTCGGCCGCATCCAGTGTCGCGCCGTCGAGAACGGCCCCATTCAGGTTTGCCGAGCACAAGTCGGCTTCACCCAGGTCTGCATCTTTTAAATTGGTGCCGCCCAAATTGCTCTCACGAAAGTTCCCTGAACGGAGGTTGGCGCCCGTGAGGTCAGCAGCTCGAAAGTCACTGTTGCGAGCGTCTACCGCGTTCAGGTCGGCGCGCAACAAGCGCGCGCCGGGCAAGCGAACCCCCTGGAGAAATGCTCCGGAAACATCCACACCTACTAGTGGGATGCCGTCTCCATCCAGTTCCTGCAGCGCCTCAATTCGGCCGCCGCTGCCGCCCTTGCCCTGCGCCGTGTTGATGACTTGCCAGGCCTGGTAATGCTTCTGTTTCAAACGGTCGCCCGACTCGCTGAAATAGAAGATCACTACCACCAATATCGAAAAACCGCCCATGTATTCGAGAACCACCAGAAACGCCCAGCGACTCAGCGCAAAGGCCATCCACTCGAATACCCATTCGATCGCTAGCAGCGGGACTAGCCAGGAATATCGTAACGTGGCGCGCTGCGTTTGCCATGGCTCGGGTCGCTTCCTCTGTATGTGTAACATCAGCGGTCTCCATTCCTTCCAGATGCCAGTGAGATGCACCAGTTGGAACAATTCATCGCCCTTTTGTAACTTTTCCGCCGAGAGGCGATCCCACCATTCAGTAAGTCGCACCCGTTTTGAGAATTACTGTCTACAAGAGAGTTTTCTTTGGAAGGAAATTCGCGGATCGACTTACGGGTTCAAGAGCACGAGCAAGATCTGTATCACCGCTCGACAAAATACGAAATATCTCAAGGAGAACAGTCACCATGACGAAAGCGATGAAGTCACTCATGATGAGCGCCGCGCTTGCCGGTTTAATGGCCGGCAAGACCGTGGTCGCCCAGAACACATCCTCCAACAATTCCGTTGCCGACGGGTCTAACGGTCAGATTTCCGACACCGACAAGAAGGATAAGCACGCTTGTAAAGGCCAGAATTCCTGCAAGGGTAAAGGCGGCTGCAAAACGGGCGACAACGGTTGCAAAAGCAAGAACTCCTGCAAAGGCAAAGGCGGTTGCGCTACCGATGGCTCCAAGCCTCCGGCGAAGTAGGGAGGTTAACCAATCACACGGGCCGGAGCGATCGGCGCAATGGCCCTTTTTCTTTCTCTCGTCTGAAACGGCATGGGAGCCGATCAGCGAAATTCGTCGCGCTAAGCGAAGAGTGGATTCACAGATTATGCCGGCCAATCGCTTCAACGGTTTCACCGAATACGGCGTCGGGATCGGGTTGCGCGTGCCACATTACAACCACATCCTCGACAAAAAGCCTGTTGTCGACTGGTTTGAAATCATTTCCGAGAATTTCATGATTGATGGCGGTCGTCCCCTGCACGTGCTCGATCAGATTCTCGACCAGTACCGCGTCGTGCAGCACGGTGTGTCCATGTACTTTGGCTCGGTTGAGCCGCTCAACCGCGACCATCTCAGACGGCTGAAAGCGCTCGTGCGCCGCACAAACACTCCGTGGCTCTCCGACCATCTTTGCTGGGGCAGCGTGGATGGCTGTTACTCGCACGATTTGCTGCCCATGCCCTACACGTTCGAGGCCGCAGCCACGACGGCGCAGAAGATTCGCGAGGCGCGAGATTTTCTTGAAGTTCCGGTCATCGTTGAAAACGTCAGTAGCTATGCCGAGTTTCACGCTTCGGGAATGACGGAGTGGCAGTTTTTGACCGAAGTTGTCGAGCGCGCCGACTGCGGAATTCTGCTCGACGTCAATAATATCTATGTCTCGTCGCGTAATCACAGCTTCGATCCCTTTGAGTATGTGAACAGTGTCCCCCACGAACGGGTAGCGCAGATCCACATCGCCGGCCACTCCAAATTTGAAAAATACATACTCGACACTCACGACCATCCCGTGATCGATCCTGTGTGGAACTTGTACGCACGCGCCATCGAACGAAGCGGGCCAACAGCGACTCTGCTGGAGTGGGACGACCGCATCCCTTCATTCGACGAAGTTCACGACGAAGCACTGAAGGCAAATCGTTACGTTGCCGAAAGAGTTGTGGCGTGATGGATCTCGATCACATTCAGCGCAGTATGTTCGATGCCATCCGACAGCCATTGACGGCCGGTGAAGGCATGCGCCAGCGCACGCGCGACGGCAAGTCGCTCAAGACCATCGCGAATGAGATCATCAAGCCCAATGATCGGCTGACGTCGTTTGAGCGCCTCGAAATCTACAACCGGCAGTATTGGTTCCGAATTCTCGCAGCTTTGTCGGAAGACTTTCCCGGATTGCGCGCCATCGTCGGCGAGCGCCGCTTTGAGAAGTTGGCCGTCGCTTACCTGCTCGACTGCCCATCGCGGTCTTTCACGTTGCGGAATCTCGGTTCGCGCCTGGAAACCTGGCTGCGCGCACATCCTGAATACATCGCGACGTTCGAACCGATAGCACTCGACATGGTGCGCCTGGAGTGGGCTGAAATTGAAGCTTTCGACGAAGCGTCCAAGCCGAGCTTGACCGAAGCCGAGCTGCCTGGCCTCGGCCCCGATCCGAAGTTTGTGTTGCAGCCTCACGTCCGATTGCTCGATCTCGGCTACCCCGTCGACGATTTTCTAATTCGCGTTCGCCGCGAAGAAGAAGTTGACATCGTGAGCAATGCGGTTTCAGAACGCGTCCGATCAAGTGCGAGGGGCCGACGGCTGCCAAAGCCGGAGCGTATTTTCCTGACGGTGCATCGCGCCAGCAATTCGGTGTATTTCAAGCGCATCGACAAAGCCGCATACGCGATCCTCTGTGCTCTTCGCGAAGGTAAGAACCTTTCGGATGCGGTTGACGCCGTGGATTGGGGCGATCAGACGCCGCAAGAGGCCGCGGCGAATTTACAACAGTGGTTTGCTTACTGGTCTGCGCAGGGCTGGTTCTGCCAAGAAACTGAGGTTTGAAACGATGACAACTTTCGCAAGTCGAATTCAGAAGACTCACTCGCTCTTCGTGCATTGCACGACTTCGCTCCAATCCCCGTTCCTCTTGTTCGTGCGCCTGTATTGGGGTTGGCAAATGGCCCAGGTGGGATGGGGCAAGCTCCACAACTTGCCCCACGTTATCGAATTCTTCACTAGCCTTGGCATTCCGGCGCCCGCAGCCAACGCGTACTTTGTCTCGGTGCTGGAATTTGTTGGCGGCATCCTGCTTGCACTGGGACTCGGCGGACGCTTGATCGCGTTGCCCCTGGCTATCGACATGATGGTGGCATACGTAACCGCCGACCGCGAGGCGCTGACGTTGATCTTTTCCGATCCGGGCAAGTTCTATAACGCCGACCCGTTCACCTTTCTCATGGCGTCGCTGATCGTGTTGATTCTTGGCTCGGGACGTTTCTCGTTAGACTGGCTCATCGAACGTTTGTGGCTTCGAAATTCGCTCGCCCCAGCGCGATAGGGCGATTTTTCCACTCATTTGCCCGAATAGGAGTTGCCGCTAGCGGGTCCAACAGAGGATCTGGAAATTCAGGTGTGCCATAAGTGTGCCGTGCGCTTCGATCCCATGTGCGCTAGATCGCTTCTTTTCAATACCGAACCAGATCGCTTCCGTGCGGGCCTGATTGTCGGTAAGTTATTGATGTTTAACGGTGCTAAGACGTGGAAGACCCGATCAGACTCGCCTACTCTTAATCAGTAGGTTGAAGGTTCGATTCCTTCCGCGCTCACCACCTTAACCCCTTCGAAGCCCAGTATTTTCGCGGTGTTTGGAGCTTTTTCCGATTTCTGCCCATTGCACCGCCAGTTGCAAAAAGTAACGCTCAGTAGCCCTGGGTCCCCAAAAATCCCCGAAGTTTTTGCCGGGGGGTCCCGAAGTCTTCCACGTCACAACCCGCATCTGTCGCCCGAGGTGCAACCGATTGACGCACCCGTCGCGATCTTGGCCACGCGTTTGCGAGCGGCGCGCCGGTCTCGCCGCTCATTTTTGACCTTTTTCTGGAACGCGTCCTTCATCGCAGGCGGCGTCGGATGGACGTACCTCCGTGTGGTCGTGATGTTGGCGTGTCCAGCCGCCCGCTGCAGGGTGAACGGGTCGACTCCGGTAAGCCGAGATTCGTCAACGCGGTATGACGTGCGCTATGCACGCATGCGTCCCATGGCAAATTCAGCAGCGTTCTCATGCGTTCTTGCTGCTGGATCAGTGTAAAAGGTGAAATCGGGCTGATTCGATCCTCCCGGGTGAAGACGAGACTAGACTTCGATTTCGCCATCCACAGCGTGAGGATGTCTTTGGCACGAGCGGTGATCGGCAGGCTGCGCTTGCGGAATTCGGACTTGCCTTTCCGGATCTGCAGATAACCGTAGTGCCCCCACTCGTCAGCTTTCTCCGTCATGTGAACGTCGGCTTTGACGAGATCGATGATCTCGCCCTCGCAGATGCCGATTTCGCATGAGAATTGGATAAAGCTATTGAGCGGCTCTGGCGCCAGTTCTTCGTATTTTTTTCGAAGTGTTTCTGCGAACACGAACGACCGTTCCCGCTCACCCTTCAGTCGCGGGATCTCCGGTACGGTCTGGAGAACCTTCCAGCGGCGCGCCATACGGAGAGCTTTGCGCAACGTAGCCCGCCAGCGGTTTACTGTGGCAACGCTACAAGTCCGGTTCTCGTCCCGCGCATCAGACCTGGGACGCGATTGCGGGCGCGAGGTGGCAACCCGGTTGAGACGGCCGCTGGCTGGAGCGCGTGATTATTGGGTTCTTTTAGACCGGAGGGGGATTTCGGTCAAACGACCTCAATCGTCGGCCGTCGAGTTGATCGCAGCGGAACGGTCGGCGGTGGCAAACCACTGTGGAGGCACGTCTTGGTTCACAACCTAACGGGCCACAATGGATCCCACAGGGTGTACCACCTAAGCTGCGTACGGCCGCCGTCGCGATTGAAACGGAAGCTCGCCCACGTAACACGACAGCAATCTCTTCCAACTATTACCTCGCAGGTAATTGGCGGGCGGTTGTGATTGAGCCATGCTCCGGTCTGGAAATTAAGCTGAAAAACCCCGAATCTATAGGATTACGCACATCATCTTATGGACATGAAAGAGATGACTTCCAGATCTCATCCAAATTGTGGTTTACAGCCGTATGGGGGAACTGGTGAACCAGAGTTACGGAACACCTATGTTCCTTGCGCGTAAAGCGCAAGGACTGGCAAGGTAAGAGAAGTCTGGCCGACAAGTGGAGTTGCAGAGACAGAGTCGGCGGCAACATCTCGCTCAAACACTCTTTGTGGGAGAGAGCGATGAAGCAAGCGAAAGATCAAGAGCGACGTCTAGATTTTTCATCGGCAAATTGTCGTAAATCCTGTAGAGCAAGAGGCCAATATGTCGACAGAAGTTCTGTTTCGGATACAGCTTGTTTTAGGTTATGTCGCGTGCCTGCTCTGGTTCGGCACCTACATTCTGCCCAAGCTCAGGTCGATGGAGCGATTCGAAGCACACCGTGTTTTCGCCACCGTACACAGCTTCCGCTTCTTCGGGCTCGTTTTTATCGTTCCAGGTGTCGTCGGCCCCAATCTGCCGGCGAGCTTTGCCACATTCGCCGCCTACGGGGACTTCGCAACCGGGGTGCTGGCCCTTCTGGCGCTTCTCACGGTAAGGATGCGTCCCCTCTCTTGGTTTTTCGTCGTCGCCTTCAATCTCGTGGGGGCGGCCGACATCATCGTCGACTATTACCATGCCGTCCATTCTGGCCTTCCTGCGATCGCGGGGCAGCTGGGCGCCACGTATGTGATCCCGGTCATTTATGTGCCCATGTTGATGATCATGCATGTCGTCGCGTTCTATTGGTTGCTGCGTCCTCAGCGATAAGGAACCGAATCCCGATGTGCGTGCGCCTTCACGAGATAGCTTCGGCAAGAACGGCACGGAGAACATTGAAGATCACGCAAATACAACGATTGTGACTGCACGAACTTAACGCGAACGAAAAAGGAGACTGAGTCATGACAACAACACCTTCGAGCGTGCCATCACCCAAGACAACGGAAGTGATGGTCATACTCACAGCCAAACAAGGAGTAAACCGCGAGCAGATCATGAAGATCATGCCTGCCGAGATCCGGGCCACAGTGAAGCTCTACCTCGACGGCAAGATTCGCCAGTGGTACTCAAGGGGTGACGGTCGAGGGGTGGTTCTCTTTCTTGACGTGAAGACCGTTGACGAAGCTCACGCGGTCATGGAGACGCTGCCGTTGTCAAAAGAGAACCTGATGGACCACGACTACATTCCCGTTGGTCCCCTTCTTCCGCTGGGTAGCCTGATTGGTGGTGGGCCGCAGCAGCAATAAAGAGAAATTGGCCCAGGCCAACGTGTGAAAGAGACGATCATGACAAAGCCAAGAATCATCGTGACCGGCGCGACTGGGAAGACGGGTAACGTGGTCGCAACCGAACTCCTGAGGGCCGGCTATCCGGTGCGTGCTCTAGTGCACAGAGAAGATAGCCGCAGCACACGACTCAAAGAGCAGGGAGCTGAGATCGCCGTCGCCGACCTGAGCGATGTCGAGCGCGTCGCGGACGCGTTGAAGGGTGTCCAGCGCGCGTATTTCTGTCCGCCAGACCGATTCCCCGGTCTTTGGATGATTCGCTGGACGAGAGTCCGGGCCCATCGTCCTGTACACTGAGTTCGACTGCGTGGCCGATCTTTAACGCGCTGATCAGAACCTGACCGGCCGAGGAGCTCGTCCGATGCCATGACGAACTGCGTTCTCCACAATTGGTTGCAGAATCATCTGCGGAACCAGTGCTTCCTGCGCGACCGGATCGATTGAGAGTTGCACCCGCAGCCGGTCCTGGAAGCGTACCTGTTCGATAGCCAGATAAAGCTGCAGATAGTCGAGTTCGCGGCGCAAGGAAACCTCTTGAGCGTCCATGTCTTCTAATACGACCCGCAGGAGGTCGCTCAGATGGCCAAGCATTTGCTCCGCGTCCTTGCTTTTTTGTTGGCGCACCAGCACCGTAATCGCATTCAAAGTATTGAACAGGAAATGCGGCTGGAGCTGCATCTTGAGCGCGTTCAGTTGAGCCCTCATCAGTTGCGACTGCAACTCGGAGGCTCGTAGCTCAACCTTCAGAACGTCCCGCGAGCGCTTCCGATACCTCTGATAGTAGACGACTCCCCATTGCACCCCGAGCACAATCCAGTAATTCAAGATGCCACCGTGAAACCCTCTTATCAGCGAATGTTCAAGGACTCCCCAAAAGTCTTTCTCGGCAGACGGGAGAATCTGCAACCGTGAAATCACTGCATCTTCGAGAACCAATACTAGGGTTGAGAACAACGCACTCAATATAAAGATGCAGAGTCGCCCACAGCGACCAATGGTGCCGCTCAAGCGAAGACCGCCTGCCAAGCCATAAGATCGCCGGAGTGAGGGCCGCCCAAATGTAGGCCCCCAAGAGCCACGCGATCAGGTACCTCCACCAAGGAGTCGGATCATGCCGGATTAGGTTCTGCGTCATCCCCTGGCTGAAGTAGAAAAGGCCGAATACCGTCCACAGCAGGAAATACAAGCGGTAGTTTCGCAGATCGCGTTTGAACGCCTTCTCCATCGCGCAATGACTTATCCTAGCGTAAGCCAAATAGACCTGCTCGATTGCCGAATAACTGGGTCGTCGTGCCACGGTTCGGCCCACATTTCGAGACTTCCGTGCCAAACGAACTGCTGGCGGCGGCCCTGCCTGTACGGTGCGCTCAAGCCCCGCGTAAACAAGATCTTGGTCTGCAATCCGCGCCGCAAAGATCTATTGAAAGAAGGCAACAAGAGTGGGAAGGTGGATGCGCTGAAGCTGGCCGCCCTGTTGCGATGCGGACTGCTCATTCCCCGAAATGCTGCAGCCTGCAACGCTCGGAGTCTGGATCAGCCGGGAACCAGGTTTCGACACGCAGTTCCTGCAATGTCACATCGTGTGGCCTGCACAAAGTCATGATTGTGCTGAACAGGCGCAGATCGAAGTCTGGCGTGCGTATGTGAATCGGAAGCAAAAAGTCTCCGGGACGGACCGCCGTGTGCGAATCGGCCGCCGACGAGGCGCTCGCGTAACTCCTGATCTCAGCCAGCAGCGCAGCGCCCACTGGGTCTTCCGCTGAGACCAAGTCAAGCTCTGCGTTTCTCAAAAGATGCCGTTCCACCTCCGGCCAGTTCACAATCCATCGGCGAGAGCCCTCGGGGTGGAAGGTGGCACGCAGGACGTTGAGCTTGGGGGCGGCGCTTAGCGCTGGCGAGACCAAGGTTGGGAAAAACCGACTAGCTGCTTGATTCGCCAACAGTAAATCCCAGTGCCGGTCCAATACGATCGCGGCATACGGCAGATGTCGATCGAGGATGAACTGCAGCATGCCGCGCATGTGAGCCATCTCGTCCGCCGACAGAGGCGTTTCGCGAAAAACCTGGGCGAAGCCGGCGGCCTCAAGCAGCCGATTGCGCTCGCGAAGCGGCAGGTCGAGCACTTCGCCCAAAGCAAGCACCGCCTCACGGCTGGGCTGGGCCCGCCCCGTTTCTACAAAACTGACATGCCGCACGGAGAAACCAGCCCGGCTAGCCAACTCGAATTGGCTCAGCCCGCGCGTTTGCCGCCAAGCGCGAATCCGCGGCCCAACCGATGTCGTTGCACCTGCCATGCCGGTATTCTATCCGTCGCACCGTAATTGAACATTACTTCGCAGGTAATGGTTGGCGCTGCGCCACCTGGTCTAGTCTGCAAATCCGGAGTCACAGTGATGTCCAGGCCAAGATTCGAAACTCAGGGGGAACACCATGCGAGACTCGACTACTGAAACTCAAGTTGCATCGATCGACCGGCTTCTAGCCATAGCAACCGGCTCTCGAGGCTTTCCGCCGCAAACGCGTTCAACACGTCTTGTTTCGACTCGGAGAAGTGCTTCCATCCTTCGAAATGAACCGGAACAATGCGTGCCTGCGGCATCCTCTTTGATAAGAGAACAGCCTCTTTCGCAGTAAAGGTAAGGTGCGATGGGACGATGGGAATTCGTGCCGCTCCGAGGAAGAGAATGGCCAGTCGAATCGCGGGATAGCGCCGCAGCGTTTCCTCGACCCCCTCGTACCACACGGTGTCGCCCGAGACGTAAATGAGATGCGCAGGCAAGTCTGAGTGCGAGATCAGAAAGCCGGTAACCGGACCGCGCTCGCCAACTTCAGGGCCATGACGTGCTGGCGTTCCAATCACGCGAAGCGTCTCGCCATTTGGGGCGGAAAGCTCGGTTGACTGCCATGGCTCTAAACCGATTGCGTTCCCGCCGAGCCGTTCGGCACCGGCGCGCGTAGTGATGACCGTTTTCGCGCTCGGCAGCAAGCTGCGTCCCGCGTGGTCGAGGTTGTCAAAGTGATGATCGTGGCTGAGCAATACCGCATCAATACTCCCGATTGCGGATGCGTCCATGGCCGGATCAGCAGTCTTGAACAACGTGACAGCCCCGGTCACATAGTCTTGGCCGTGCGGGTCAAACGTCGGATCCGTTAGAAGACGAAGCCCTCCAAACTCAATCAAAAGCGTCGGGCCGCCTATGTAGGTCAGTTGCAGGTCGTTGGGTTGGGCCATGCCGGTATTTTATCCATCCCCCCGTCATTGAACATTACCTCGCAGGTAATTGTTGCTGCTGCCCAGGTGGTCTAGCATCCCGCCATGGAAAGACGATCCTTGATGAAATCGATGATTCTAGCGTTGGCGAGTGGAAATCTCCCCGCTCCGGCCAAGCAGCCCACCCAAGCGGCGTCGCGCTCCATCACAATGATCGAAACTCGCGATGGAACCAAGATTCACTTCCGGGATTGGGGCTCGGGCCGCCCGATCGTGTTCGTGGCTCCATGGGGCTCTGCTCCGAATGGTGGGACAGCCCGGTGACCACACTCTCGGCACGTGGTTGGCGTTGCGTGACCTTCGACCGGCGCGGTCATGGACGTTCCGATGATCCCTGCCGCGGCTACGATTTCGACACTCTCGCCGATGACATCGCCGCGGTCATGGATGCGCTGGATTTGCAGGATGTCGTGCTGGTCGGCCACTCCATGGGAGGGGCGGAGGTGGTCCGCTATGTGACGCGCCACCGCAGCCACCGGGTCAATCGTGTCGTGCTTATCGCGCCTACCACACCTTTTGTCATGAAGACCGACGACAACCCGCGCGGCGCGCCCCGAGAGGCTCTCGAGAAGTTTCGCGAATCGTTTAAGGACGACCTTCCGCGCCGCGCGGCGGAGGCGGCGCCGGATTTTTTCGGCGTTCCCAAAAACTCTGTCTCGACCGAGACCATGAACTGGTGGTGCCGGATGTTTCTGGACCGCGTCTCAATTAAGGTGCTCACGGAAATGAACGAGGTACAGACAGAAACCGATTTCCGCCCCGAGCTTCGAACGATCCAAACACCTACGCTGATCCTGCACGGCGACATTGATAGATCGGCCCTGTTGGAACTGACTGGGCGCCCGACGCACGAACTCATCCCTGGCAGCTGGTTGTTGGTATATGAGAATGCCGCACACGCTCTGCCGTACACGCACACCGATCGCATGCTGACGGATATCGTCTACTTTGCGGGACCATTGCAGGAATCATGATCATCCGGCGCCAGACCGCACTCGATCGCAAGCGAACGCCCAGTTCTGCTTGACGCCGTCCTCAACCTGAGCCGTCGTGGGGTACACGCATGTTCCTTGCGCGGGAGCTGCAGGGACTGGCAAGGTAAGAAACGCCGCGCGCAAGGAACGCGGCAGAAACAATTCGTCAGGGTTAGCCGTCGGAACATTTTCGCGAGAGACAGGAATGAAAAGACGATCTGCATTGAAATCGATGATGACGGCCCTTACGGCTGTGTTTGCCGGCGGAACCTTCACGAGGGAGGCCGAGCAGCCCTCCCGTGCTACCGTCCTGCGGTCCACCACGATGGTCGAGAGCCGCGATGGAACCAGGATCCACTTTCGAGATTGGGGCACGGGTCGACCGATCGTCTTCGTGGCGCCCTGGGGCCTTTGCTCCGACTGGTGGGACATCCCGGTGATGAACTTTGTCGAACGCGGCTGGCGCTGCGTGACCTTCGACCGGCGCGGGCATGCACGTTCCGATGATCCCTGTAGCGGCTACGATTTTGACACTCTCGCGGATGACATCGCCGCCGTCATGGATGGAGTCGACTTGCAGGATGTCGTCCTGGTTGGCCACTCCATGGGCGGAGCGGAGGTGGCTCGCTATCTAACGCGCCACCGCAGCAGGCGGGTCACGCGTGCTGTTCTGATTGCGCCGACGACGCCGCTTCGCTTGAAGACCGATGACAATCCGGGCGACAGGTCCCGCGAGGCTCTCGAGACGATCTACGAGTCATTCAAGCACGACCTTCCGCATCGCGCCGCGCTGGCCGCGCCGGATTTCTTCGGCGTTTCCAAAAACCCCGTCTCGGCCGAAACCTTGGACTGGTGGTGCCGGATGTTCCTGGACCGGTGCTCGATCAAGGTAGTCAGAGACCTTTTCAAGATCATGAACGAAACCGATTTCCGCCCCGAGCTTCGAACCATCCGCACCCCGACGCTGATCCTGCACGGCGATATCGATAAATCGGCGGTGCTGGAATTCACCGGTCGCCCGACTCACGAACTCATCGGCGGCAGCCGGTTGATTGTGTACGAGAATGCCGCACACGGCCTGCCGTACACGCACGGCGCTCGCATGCTGGCGGATATCGTCGAGTTTGCGGGACCGTTACAGGAATCATGATGATCCAGAGCCGGACCGGACTCGAGCAAGCGAACTTCGGTCTCGCTGCGCCCAACCCGATTCGTCATAGGCACATTCATGTTCCTTGCGGGCGTGCAATCGGAGGTTTGACCGCAAGAATCGGAGTTCCCCGATTTCCAATTCGGCGGACACTGAGACTGCGATCTTTATGATCGAGGAGATGAATCATGGCACAGTACAGAGTTGTATCGCTTTCGAAAGAAGTCGCTGATCAAGTAAGAAAGACGCATAAGGCTCCGGACTACGGGCATCCGGCATTCACCGAAGTTGCGGGAGGATACGGTCCGTGCCGAGAGTGTCTGCGAACTTTCCAGGTGGGACAGGAGAACCGAATCCTGTTCACGTACGATCCGTTTCGCGGCGTCGAGAAGGTCCCACTTCCTGGCCCGATTTTCATTCACGAACAGCCTTGCGAGCCCTATCCGGAGAAAGCAGGGTACCCGCGCGATCTCGAAACGCACGCAGCGGTGTTCAACGCGTTCGCCAATGGACAGAAGCTCGTCGAACGGGTCGTTCTGTCGGCAGAAGCCGACAAAGCCAGCGCACTGGACGAGCTGTTTCATCGTCCCGATGTCGACTACGTCGAGGTTCGCGATGCTGAAGCCGGTTGCTTCGACTTCCGTGCAGAGCGGGTAGCGGAAAAAGTGTTCAAATGCTGAAGACCGCACCCGATCTCCCATTGGACGAGAACGAGTGGCGCGAATACTTCTTTCGTGAAGCGTTCGGGCAGGCAGTGGCACTGGGGGTGAACCGCGCCACACCCGTGATCACTCCCGTGCACTTCATCGAAGGCGCTGGTGGGGCAGTGGAATTCCACCTCCATCGCGCCAACCCGCTTCTCGATGCCCTCCGTGAGCTGCCTCGGGCCACGATGTCGGTCGTGAGTGCGCAGGCGTTCATACCCAGTTCCTGGAATTCGGAAACCGGGTATGATCCGATGTGGAGCGCGCCTACCAGCTACTACTCTGCGGTGCAGGTCACCGGAGCTACGGAGTTTCTTGAGCCCGCGGCACTCGCGGATCACCTGAATCGGGAAGTGGCATTCTTTCAGCCCTCGGTTCCGATTCATCACGTGCAGGCGGATGGCTCGTATTTTGGCCGGGCGCTCGCAGCAATCGTCGGTGTGCGCGTGACAATCGAACAGGTGGAAGCGAAGTTCAAATTCGGGGGAAATCGAGCGAAGGAACATCGCTTGAAGATCGCAGCCAATTTGGCGCAGCGCGGCGCCCCAAACGATCTCGCCGCTCTTGCGCACCTCCTCCGCCGCACCGCTATTGCCGAGGCAAACTGAATCGCTGAGCCGACGGTCGCAATTGAAGAACCGCGCGCCGGTTCACCATAGCTGAGCCACGATCTGGAAAGGCTTCCGGCGAGAGATGGGCTTCATATCGACTGCGCTTCCAAAGAGGATTGTGGCGAGTGGGACCAGTCGAAATCGATGATCCGACGGAGAGCTACAGAGTTGAGGAAAATCAGTGCTTCCGCCTGAGGTCGAGACTGCCCTGAGTTCGGCTCGCGTTTGCAGCACCCAGCAATGAAACGGACGGGCGGCGAAGAGTTTCCCGTCCCCAGTGGGAGCTAAGCAGCGCTCTGAGGACCAGTCGCCGTAAATCATAGGAGAGCAATGTCCATGCAGGACCCAAAGGACACGGAGACGAATGAAGCGAGTTCATTCTCTGCCAGTTTCTCAGCGATTCTCGATGAGCTGAAGCGCACTTTGCTGGCTGTGTCGGAGGCTCAGGTTCGCGCCGCAGTGCAGCGTCTGCTGTCCGCCCGCCGTGTATTCTTTGTCGGCGCGGGCCGCAGCCGCCTTGCCCTTGAGATGGCGGCGATGCGAATGACGCATCTTGGGCTAACCGTCTATGTGGCGGGCGAAGTCGTCACTCCGGCAATTGAACGCGGCGACCTGTTGGTGGTGGCTTCGGGCTCTGGCACAACTGCCGGTCCGGTGCGTGCCGCGCGGGTGGCGAAAGAGTTGGGTGCTGAAATTCTGGCTCTTACGACCGCGCCTACGTCCGAACTCGGAACTCTGGCGAGTGCCATTCTCACCATTCCGGCGGCGGACAAATACGGTGACCGCGGCGCCACTTCAATCCAGTATGGCGGGACTCTTTTTGAGCAGACGGTTCTTCTGCTGATGGACACATTGTTCCAGGAGATGTGGCACCGACGCGGCCAGTCTGGAGAAGAGTTGTGGAAGAGGCATGCCAACCTCGAGTAAGACGAAGGACAGACCGGTCTCAATGAGCGCGGTGCGCTGTTGATGCCAACTGGCCTATGGCTTGCCAAGGCGCCCACGGCCACCGGGGCCTAACGCCTCATCGCAGCAATACCTCTGCCGACTGCGGCAATGATTTCATTCCGCCGCACCGGATCGGGCGAGGCACCTGTAAGATAAACCGAAACCAGGATCGGAGCCTCGTCCGGGGGCCAAATGATGGCAAGATCGTTCGTCGTGCCTCGATCTCCCACTTTCCATCCCGCCGGCAGCCCAGCCCTCAGTCGCTCATTGCCTGTTTGGTTTTGAACCAGCCAGCCGGTCAGCAGGTCCCTCGATGACGGCGAGAGGGCATCGCCACGCACAAGAGCGCGCAGGTCTGCCAACATCGCTGCCGGAGTGCTGGTGTCGCGCGGGTCGTCTGGTAATGCCTCATTCATATCAGGCTCGATGCGATCGAGCCGAGTCATTTCGTCTTTCAGAGAACGTGCAAAAGCGGTCAGCGCCGCGGGAACTCCGATGAAGCCCAGCATGAGATTGCCGGCTGTGTTGTCGCTTCGCGTTATAGCCGCCGCACATATCTCGCGGACCGACATAGCGGCATCTCCGACGCGTGTTTCGGTCACCGGAGAGTTGGGAACGATTTCCTTCTGCGTGAAACGGACGATCCGATCCAGATGCTCAAGCCCATGGTCGACGCGCAAAAGAACCGCCCCCGCAGCCAGCATTTTGAAGGTGCTGCATATGGGAAACCGCTCATCGGTGCGCTGCCCCACGCGAGCACCATTAGCCGTTTCTAAGACAGGCCGCTATTCCAATTCGCGCACGCTGGCACTCTGGTGCACAGGGGAGGATTTGAACCTCCGCGTCCCACTCGGGGAGACCGGGTTACAGCCGGTCCGTTTCGGCCGGGCTCACGCACTTGTGCAAACTTGGCGGAAGGTAGACGAATCGAACGCCCATCGCTCATCACGACGCCCTGTGTTTTCAGGACCGGTTGCCCACCATTCAGCAGTACCTTCCGCGATGGCGGAGAGTTGCGGGAGTCGAACCCGCTAGCCTTTTGCGAGAAGCAGATTCAGCACAAAAGACGACCAGCAGACAAGTGCCTTACCGTCCAGCCCACTCTCCGTTTGAGTTGTCAAAGAACGACAGGATTCTGATAGGCCCGGTGGGAGTTGAACCCACAAAAGGGCTGCTCTTGAGGCAGCTGCGTATGCCAGTTCCGCCATGGGCCTGAAGCTAGAAATTGTGCAGGAGTTAATAACTCAGTCGGGAAGGACTGAGTCGTAATGACGATCGAAATTGAAGCTGGCGCTTCACAACTTCAATGTAGCACGAAGGTGATTTCTGCGCACCCGATTTTTGTCGCTGAGATCAGGCTCCGCGAGGGTTGAGGAGGAAAACCGAAGGAAAACCGAAAAGGTGTTGCGCGCATGAATAGAAGGTGCTAGGATAGGCGAATAAAAAGCGAATATGCTCGGAATCCGTCATGCCTCCCTCCCAATCCTTAGGCCCGCGCCAGCCAGCCAGTCTTGAGACAGTCCACAACATTCTTGGATCGCTTGTCGCGCGTTACCGCCAGGAGGAAGTGTTAACTGCCGTGCGGCAGATTCCTGCCCGAGATGCCAAGTTTCGGCCAGTGCCGGGATGGGTGACAAGTGCCTTGTCTGAGGCGTACCGAGCCAAAGGAATCCAGGAGTTGTATTCGCATCAAGCAGCGACCGCTGAAATCGTGCAGGAGGGAAAGAATGTCATGGTGGTGACGCCGACCGCATCGGGGAAGACACTCTGCTACAACCTGCCGGTCCTGAATGCGGTGCTCAAGAATCCCGACACTCGAGCCCTTTACTTGTTCCCAACCAAAGCCCTGGCCCAGGACCAGTTGGCTGAATTGCAGGACCTTGCAAAACGCCTCGATGACGGCTTTGGAGTCTTCACCTATGACGGCGATACTCCGAGCGATGCGCGCAAAGCGATCCGGGAACGCGGACACATTGTCCTGACGAATCCGGACATGCTGCACACCGGCATTCTGCCCCACCACACAAAATGGATGCGGCTGTTCGAGAACCTGCGCTACATCGTGCTGGACGAACTGCACACCTACCGTGGAGTGTTCGGGAGCCATCTGGCAAATGTGCTCCGGCGATTGAAGCGCGTCGCGAGATTCTACGGATCCGCTCCGCAGTTCATCTGCTGTTCGGCCACGATTGCGAATCCCGGCGAACTGGCTTCCCAACTGATCGAGAAGGAAGTGGAAGTTGTCGTAGAGAACGGAGCACCCGCGGGAGAGAAGCTCTTCGTGTTCTACAACCCGCCGATGGTCAACCGAAATCTGGGAATCCGGCGCAGCTACATCAACGAAGCGACACGAGTTGCGAAAGAGATGCTCGGCCGGAAGCTGCAGACGATTGTCTTTGCAAATAGCCGATTGCATACCGAAGTCGTGCTGACCTACTTGCAACAGGCCAATCCCCCGAAACCGGGCCAAGCAGAACCGGTTCGGGGTTATCGTGGAGGTTATCTGCCGGGAGAACGGCGCGAGATCGAACGCGGTCTGCGCGACGGCCGCATTCTGGGAGTCGTCGCCACCAACGCACTGGAACTCGGAATCGACGTTGGTTCACTGGATGCGTGCGTGATGGCGGGGTATCCAGGGTCCATTGCCTCGACCTGGCAGCGGGCAGGGCGTGCAGGACGGCGCACGGGAAGTTCGTGCGCTGTATTCGTTGCTTCATCGGCTCCTCTGGATCAGTTTATCGTGCAGCATCCGGACTACTTTTTCGGCAGCTCGCCCGAACACGCTCAGATCCAGCCTGACAATCTTGAGATTCTCGTGAATCACCTGAAGTGCGCGGCGTTCGAACTGCCGATTTCTCCTGACGAGACGTTCGGCCGTGTAGATCTTCCAGAACTCTGTGAGCAACTCGGCGAAGCTGGATTTCTGCATCAGACCGGCGGAGCGTGGCATTGGATCGACGAAGCCTATCCCGCGGACACGATCAGCTTGCGATCCGTAACATCAGACAATTTCGTCATCGTCGATACGACCGGCGAAGACAAGGGCAAGCCTGAGGTGATCGGCGAAGTCGATTTCTCTTCGGCGCTCACGACCGTTCATCCGAAGGCCATCTACATCCACCAGGGACAGCTATACCACGTCGACCACCTGGATTTCGACAAACGCAAGGCTTATGTGAAACCGGTCAACGTGGACTATTACACGGACGCGATCCGCTACACGCAGGTTCGTGTGCTCGAAGTTGCCGAAGAACAAACCTTTGCTGGACGGGCAGCGCGTGTCCATGGTGACGTGCTCGTGCGATCGCAAGTCGTGGGCTTCAAGAAGATCAAATTCTTTACCAACGAAAATGTCGGCTCGGGAAAACTTGAACTGCCCGAGAACGAGATGCACACGACCTCGTTCTGGCTGACGCTCGGGCACAGCCTGCTTGCCGAATTGCCCTTCACTCTCTCCGAGCGTCAGAGCGGGATCTTCGGCTTGTTGTACGCATTCGGATCAATGGCGACGCTCCTCATGATGTGCGATCGGCGTGATCTTGGCACTGCTGTCGGCGAACGCCCTCCCAGTGCGGCGACCGAGATCAACTGGGAGGATTTTTCACTACCCGCGAACTCATCCGAGGCAAAGGAGCTTTTCGAGCCCAATCTCTACATTTATGACGCTTATCCAGGCGGAATCGGATTCAGCGAGCCGCTGTACCGCGCTTGCGACACGTTGTTGAAACGCACTCTCGAACTGATCCTTGCGTGTCCGTGCGAGAACGGATGCCCCTCGTGCGTTGGGCCCACGGCTGATCCTAGCGAGAGGACGAAAGAAGCCACGCTCGAGATTCTTGGACGATTGTGTAGAGACATTCAACTCATGGCCACGAGGACCGCACGAACCGCATGAGCATGCGATACGTGAGCCTTGATCGAGTCCGCGGCCTAAAGGCCCTACGCCGCCCTTCAGCGCAAGCAGCACCGGCTCAGGGCGGGCAAGCTTCTTTGCTGACCGATGGCGGCGAGTCGCCCTCCCCCGCCAAGACGATCCACTATGATCCGGATCGGTTGTCGCAGGTTCTGGGGGCGACTGTGAAGACCAATCAGTACGGAGATTACCTTTCCGTGCGCTGCTGGTGTGCTCAGCCTGCGCGATACTCACCCGATCTTAGGGCTCTGAGATTGCTGATGCCGGACACGCTGGATGAAGTCGCTGATCCGGAGCAGTGGCTATTCCTCGATACGGAAACGACGGGCCTTGCGGGCGGAAGCGGTACGTATGCATTTCTGGTCGGAGTCGCGTGGTGGGAAGATGGCGGCTTCGAGATGGAGCAGTTCTTCCTGCGCGAATGCAGCGAGGAACGCTCAATGCTGTTCGCTTTACGAGAGCGGATCGCTGAACACCCTGTGCTGGTCACGTTCAACGGCAAATCATTCGATTGGCCGCTACTCGAAACCCGCTATCGCATGAGCCGCAAGATTTCTGTGCCAACTCCACGAGCGCACCTCGATTTCCTTCACCCGGCGCGGAACTTATGGCGGCTGCGACTTGGTTCGGTGCGGCTTTCCGAGCTTGAACGTCATGTATTGGGCTGGGATCGCGGAGCGGATCTGCTCTCAGGCATGATTCCGCAAATCTACTTCGATTACCTGCGCGGAGGCCCACCCGAACGGCTGGTTGCGGTACTCAACCACAATCAAATGGACCTGCGTGGACTGGCTGCACTGTCCAGCCGGATTTTGTCGTTGCTCGCTGACGCTGAAAACCTCGGACAAGACGGACTGGAACTGTTCGGTGTGTCCCGGATCTGCGAGAAGCGCGGGCAGCACAGGCGTGCCCGCAAGCTTTACGAAAAGTCGATTGCATCCTTTCTGCCGACAGAAACAGCTCGGGCTGCACGGCGCTCACTTGCCCGGCTTGCTAAGCGGGAAGGTGATTTCGAACTGGCCTGTGGACTGTGGAAAGATGCACTCGGTAATTCACGGCATGGCTATGAGGCTTACGAGCAACTGGCGATTTACTACGAACACAGTGCGCATGATCCAGAGCAAGCTCAAAAAATTGTCCAGCAGGCAATCCAAGAACTGCACCGCGCCTTTGAAGTGAGCGACATCACGCCCGGTGCTTATCGCGAATTCAAGGCAAGATTTGATCACCGAATGGAGCGGCTGGAATGGAAGAGGCGGAGGCCATTGCTGAACGGTCTGGTCGCGCAAGCTCAGGCTTAACGGTGAATGAGATGGAGGAAGGACGAAAACGGGTATTGGGTCTCATGGCCAGCATTCTGGTGTCTCGCCATCTAAAGACGACCGAGGATCTGCATGACAGCCGACCCAGTCCGCGGACTGAGGCACTGGTCGGCTCAGCCGTGCAGTGGGCCGAGCGAATCATGAGAAGGATCGATGGAGCGTTTGGGGATTCCAATCGTGACAGACACCGCTCTTAGACATACGGTGACAGGGTTGATGCACAAGGGACGGGATTGAGCGGCAAACCGCTAAAATCACTCTAGGCTTCTGTGAGGTACTGTGATGAATGGTTCTGGTGTGGTGGGTTCTGGGGAACGAACTCGGGTTCTCAATGCGGTTCCGCTGCAAAACGCTGTCCTCTGCGCGGAATGTGATGTTGTCAGCGATAGTCCACACGATGTCTGCATGGTGTGCGGCAGCCATTCATTGTTCAATGTTGCTCGAGTTTTCGGCGGGAAGCTTCCGAAGAAGAGGGCAACCCTGATTACCCAGCAACCGGCCGAAGCGCCACGTGAAACTGTATTGGTCTTTCCCAAACCTCATAGGCCCAGGAGGAGGGAGATGGGCTCACGTCAGCTCTCCGTCGTCGCGCTCGACGATCATCAGGCTCAACTGGAGCATGGAATGCTGGTCGGACCGCAAGGCGATTAACAGTTCGGTCTCCTTGATCATGTCGAATTGTCGAATGTGCTTGTCGGGCAGTACAAGATCGAACGCTGACAACATCTTTCTCGGATATTCCTAGCCAGGACGCCAGAGCCAATCATGTTCACCAAAACTGGAATCATCGATCTGCATACCGCAACCCATGAGCGGCTAAGCCTTTTACTGCGACACGTTGCAACCGTGCCTGATGACCTCTGTCGCAAACCGATTTCGGGGTTCGGCCATGCGTCCATTTGGAAGCAACTTGTACACATCCTGACCTGTGAGGAAGGCTGGGTCCACGATTTGCAGAACAAGACTTTTCCCGGTTGGCACGAAGAAGATTGCCCAACCGTGGCGGACCTGCAAGCGGCTAAAGACCGGATACGGGAAGCGACTCGCGCCTATATCAGCGATCTCACCGAAGAGCAGCTTAATACCACCCTTTCACAGCGCCCCGTGGATTGGGGCGGCGAACTCCGGAGTCCAGGGTTTATCCTGCTGCACGTCATAACCCACGCATTTCACCACAAAGGCCAGATTGTCGCGATGCTGCGTCTTTCGGGCTATCCAGCGCCCGATACAGATCTGCAGCAGGTGTAGGTTTGTCGCTCAGAAATCGCGCGAAGGCTCCCAGGAGAGGCGGTCCGGAAATTAGCCAGCGTATTGGGAGCCATCCCGTTTGCCGGTTGTACTGGAACCTAACCGGAAGCAGTGTTCATCCAATATCGCTAGGCGGGATGACCAGGATGCATCACGTGCGGCAGGAGAATCTGCCTTTCGTTGGTAGTTCGCATGAGTTTGTCGGAGCCGAACACGCTGACACCGGTGTCTCGGTGTTCCTGTTCCACGGGAAGCCAGGCTCTGGACCGGGTCCGCATCGTCATCCTTATGACGAGATCCAGTTCATCCTTGAGGGCCGTGGAATGTGGACGGTCAACGGCCAAACCTTCGAGGGCGGCGCTGGAGACATTTTTGTAATCAAGGCGGGTGAGATTCACAGCTTCAAGGCGGTTGGCGATTCGCCGCTGATCCAAGTGGATGTCCACCTGAGTCCCCGCTTCATCCAAGAGAATCTATAGCCGATCTCGTAGATGGAAACGCCAGCATTGAGCGGCTCATACAGCGGTAGGGCTACATCTGCTGTCAGACTCCTTTTCCTTTCCTTTGTGGTCGAAGAGCTCCAGACGCGGCGGCCCGCAAGATTCGGCGGAAGGTGGGACATTCCATGTGGCTCGGCGCACGGCACGCAGCAGCGTGCCGCAGACCGTCGCGCATCTCGGTCAGCTTACGAATGGTCTCGTCCAGCTCTTCGGCTTTGGCTCGAAGCATCTGCCGGTCGATGCGAGGCCGGCCGTCGGGTGCGAACATGAGGGCGATCTCATTGAGCGAGAAGCCGGAGGAACGACCCAGCGCGATCAACGCCAGCCGTTCCAGCACTCTGGGATCGAACACACGGTGCAACCCTCGCCTGCCGATGGCGGCGATCAGCCCTTTCTCCTCATAAAACCGCAGCGTCGAGGCGGGAACGCCCGAGCGGCGCACTACCTCTGTGATGTCCACATTTCCCTCTTGACCTCAAGTCGACTTGAAGTTGCAGAATAAGCTTTGAGCCTCTCGATGGCAACCGAAAGGAGAAGGTCATGGATGCTGTGCGCGAAACCGATAACACCCAGGAGATGAACGACGGGCCAAACCCGGGGTTGCTCCGTCCTCCGATTATTTTCTTGTGTGCAATTCTCGCGGGAATCGCCCTGAAACGAGTCTGGCCACTGCATTTCATTTCAGCGAGTGTTCGGTTGCTTGGGACCCTTGTCACGGGTTGCGCCGTAGCGCTCTTCCTGCTTTCTTACCGAGAATTTCGCCGAGCTGGCACTTCCGTACAGGGGAGCAAGCGTTCCACTGTGATCGTGCGAACCGGTCCCTACCGGTTCAGCCGCAATCCCATCTATCTGGCTTTCATCCTGCTGGTACTCGGATTGTCCGTATGGCTGAATAATCTCTGGCTGCTGGTAACGCTGATGCCGGCTTTCGGGCTCATGGCGGCGGTTGTGATCCCACGAGAAGAACGGTTCCTCGAACGCAACTTCAATGACCAGTATTCGAGCTACAAGGCTCAGGTCCGCCGTTGGTTGTGAGGGCGGACTCTCCAAGCTCGCCAACCATAGATCGCCAGGTTGAAGGCGCAAACGAGAACTCCCGCCACTGTCAACGCGGTTGCGAAAATGTCGGGATAGACCAGCTTGTCCATATAGTGAAGCAGGAAGCCTCCCTGATACGGCTCGACGCCGGCTTTTTGTTCCAGCCAGTTCTCGAGGAGGGTTAAAGGACAGGGCCAGGGCAGCAACTCCGTGAGAATTCCCCATAACAAGGAAACCATATGCAACCAGCGAAGGATGGGACGGGATCGCGTGAGCACGGCCCCGAAGACCACCCATACAATGAAAAGGGCGTGCAGAAAGAGGACGCAAACTGCCAATCCTGAACAGAAGTTGGCGGCCACAAGGGTTGCCTGCATTCCTAGAATCTACTGCACCCAGCCAGGCAAAGCCCGTATGGAAATACCGTGCCATCCAAGGAGCAGAAGGCTACTATGAGAAGAGTTTCCTTTCAGCCGAGGAAGCGACCGCATTGTTCGAGGTCCTACTGGCGGAGTGCGCGTGGGAGCGGCGCAGAACCTCATTCACATCTGCAGTGCCTCGGGATGAAGCTTACTATGGCGATCCTGGGACGAATTATGCCTATTCACGCCGCGAGTACAGACCGCTGGCTTGGACTCCGGAGTTGCGGTCGTTGACGACGCGGGTCGAAGATGCGACACCCGAAGCGGTTTACACCAACGCGCACCTGCCGAGAGTTCGCTAACAACGCCGTTCTTTGTAATCTCTACCAGAACGGAAATGACAGTGTCGGTCTGCATGCAGACGCCGAACCGGAAATGGGACCGGTCATCGCCTCCGTAAGTTTGGGCGCTGAAAGGCTGTTTCGTCTGAAAGCGCAAAATGGCACGCTTGTATTCGCGGAAAGACTGCCGCCCGGAAGTTTGCTCATCATGGCTGGGCCAACGCTGAGGAACTTCAAACACGAAGTTCCCAAAGAACCGGCTGCAGCCGAGCCACGCATTAACCTGACGTTCCGCCGCATCGAACACAAATGAGGACCGTTCTTAACTGCGTTGGGCTGTCGCGCGATCGGCGACGAGTTCGATGAGTCTCAAACCGGTCTTGAGTGTTCTGTCGTCCGGGTCGCGATCCGGGTCGTACGCGGTCAACGCGGCCGCCCTGACGCGGAAGCGATCAAACACGCCTCGAATCGTGTCTTCCATATCCTCCGACGAAATGCCGCCAGGCACTGGATCGAATATCACGCCCGGCGCGAATTTCGGATCCATTGAATCAATATCTATGTGAAGGTATACCTCGGCGACACTCTGCCTTAATGTATCGAGCGCGACTCGCATGTCCGACTGTGGCTTGCCCTCACGCCACTTCACCAACTGAACCTTTGAACGAGTGAGGAGTTCTTCCTCAGCTCGATCCAAGTCGCGCACACCCAACAAAAGAGTGGCTGAATCCGCAACAGGAGCGCTATTGCCGATCTCGGCCCAGTAGCCCTGGTAGCAATGCCCGGTGAGGATGGCCAGCGACATGCCGTCCAGGTAGCCAGACGCGGTCGTTTCTGGGGTGTTGAAATCCCCGTGCGCGTCGAACCAGACAATTCCGCATTGCGAGTGGTCAAAACCCGAGAGAATACCCTTAACCACGTCGCCACCCGACAGGATCAGAGGAAATGCTCCCGCTTCGACAGTCTTTCGGACCACCTTAGCAAGCTGCTTGCACACCGTCAGTGACGCGTTGCCGCTGTCGCGGAACGGTCCCCCACGATCGACATGTTCGACCTTGACCGCGATACCTTTCGATGCGACCACCTTGTCTGCGCCCGCCTCGACAAGCCGGCCGGGCCCCTTGCTGGCGCCTTGGCGCTCGTCGCCGAGCACGTATGGAACCGAAATTATGCACACAGTCATGCTTTCCACTATTCTGGTCGCGAACGTGCCTACGCGCACCGTTGCAACCAAACCGACTTGTCCGAACCAGCCACTCGTCTAGGTTCACCGCGAACGCAGTTTGAGGCGCATTTCGCTGGACGGCTCGAAACCGAGTGATTCACACAAAGGACGGCTTTGTTCGCTGGCGTGCAGATAGATCCACTCGAACCCCTGCTCGCGGCACCACTGAATGATCGTCTGCGTTAGCTGGCGTCCAATGCCGCGACGACGAAACAAAGGTTCGACATATATGCTGTGAATCCAGGCACGTCGCGGCGTTGGGTCCTGCCGACTGGGAACCGATTGCACGATTTCGACCGAACCGCATCCGCCGGGGTCGGCGATCCAGGAATGCCATCTGCCCTCCGGGATCGCGGAGCGAAGATAAGGTTCTAGTGCCGCAATCATCCGATTCACGTCCAGCCCATCGCTGCGATCCATTTCCTCAGCCATTGCGCGGCGGTAATCGAGGAGCAGAGGTAAGTCCGCCAGTGTAGCTTTTCGAATCGTGACGCCTCCATCTTCTACGCTCATTTTTCTGGATGTTGACGGGAATTTCTCAGCCGCGCTCTTAGGGCGGGATTATGCATCATATTTTCTCGGCGTAGACCATCCGCTCCACGGGGGTTGAGGTTAGTGAACGCCCGGTCAGCCGAATGTATCTGCCCCCCAGTTCGTCATAGCCAAGATCCTCAACGACCCGCCAGCCATATTCGCGCAGAAAAGCCCCACAATCCTGAGGCTCCATGCCAAACAGCCAAACTTTGGTTGCGACGAACCGTTTGTAGCCACTCTCCCAACCGTAGAGGGTCTCGCCGGTCAGAAAACTCCTGCGAACGTAGGTGAAAACGAGACGGCTGCCCGGAGCAGCTTTGGCGAGCCAATCGAAGGTCGCTCTCACGCCTTGCTCCGTCAGATATTGTGTGACTGCTTCCCACACAAAAAAAGGCCGATTTCTTACAGAGTATCCTCGGGAGGCCAATATCGTATCCAGATCATCACGGTCGAAGTCCACTGTGACGAGTTTGACGTTTGCGGGAATCGCACCCAGCGCTTTGCGGAGCCGTTTCGCTTTTGCCTCGATGTTCTCCCGCTGGTCAATCTCCCACATCGGTACGTTTGCGAGGGTTGGGAGACGGAATGGCCGGGTGTCAAATCCGGCGCCGAGGCTGACCACTGCCTCAATCTCACTCCGGGAGGCCTCAACCTTCTCGTCGATGTAACGTTTCCTGAAGAGCAGGCTACCCCAGATCCCGGGATCGTTTTTCTCGCTCAGGCCAATGAGCCAATCTCTCATCCAGGGCAGTCGGAGAAGGCGAACGAACATCCTCGCTCCAAGCGGCAACATTCGCGCAGCCAAAGGGTCGTCGATGATGCGCTGGGATTTTGGAAAACACTGCTCGATCGCCACGAGCACGGTCGGCATGATCCCTGTATTTGCGGCTGCCTTCGCCATGTGTCAAATGATAACGAACCTTCTGGGCACCCAGTTTAATTGCAATTATTATTTGGCTATACGCCCGTGCGCAAAATCGTCCACATCGACATGGATGCCTTTTATGCTTCTGTGGAACAGAGGGATGACCCTGGATTGAGGGGCAAACCCGTGGTCGTCGCCTGGAAAGGCAATCGCTCAGTTGTTTGCGCTGCCTCCTATGAAGCCAGGAGCTTTGGCGTGCGTTCAGCCATGCCCGCGAAACGTGCGGAACGACTGTGTCCGGATGCAATCTTTATCGCTCCGGATTTCACCAGGTATCGCACCATATCACGGGATGTGCGGGAAATCTTCAAGCGCCACACAGATCTGATTGAGCCCTTGTCGCTCGACGAGGCCTACCTCGATGTGACCACCAATAAAACAGGCCTACCCACGGCAACGCTTGTCGCCCGAACGATTCGGGGGCAGATCCGGCAGGAGTTGAACCTCACGGCTTCTGCCGGTATCGCGCCCAACAAGTTCCTGGCAAAACTTGCATCAGATTGGAAGAAACCGGATGGACTGTTTGTGATCCAGCCGGAAGAAGTGGATGCGTTTCTGCTGCCGCTGCCGGTTGGAAAGCTACCAGGGGTGGGCAAAGTCAACGAAGAGAAATTAGCGAGACTTGGAATCAAGACAGTCGGCGAATTGCGAAGTATGGAGGTATCGAAACTTGAGAAGGAATTTGGCCGCTATGGTGTGCGACTATACGAGCTCGCGCGAGGGATTGATGAGAATCCCGTGGTACCGGACAGGCCGACGAAGTCGATCTCGGTCGAGGACACGTTTCAGGACGATGTTTTGTTGGCAGAGACCGAACCCATGATCCGGCGTTTAGCAGAAAAGCTCTGGTCTGCGTCACGCAAAGAATCGCGAATACCACGGACAGTCATGCTCAAGTTGAAGACTAAGGAGTTCAAAATCCTCACCCGCAGTCACACGGGAAACGCGCCCCCATCTTCGTGCGACGAACTAACAGAGACTGCCCTCAAGCTGCGAGAGCGAGTAACTCTCGCCCCTCAGCAGCGCTATCGTCTCGTAGGGGTCGGTCTGAGCAATTTTCAGGAAGCCGAACCGATCGAGCCTCAACCGGCGCTTTTCGAATGACGGCAGATCAGTCAGCCGCAGCTGTGGCCGGCGGCTGCTGTTTCATCATCTCTTCCATCCCCTTCTTCATTTCTTTAGCCGAGGGTTCCGCTTTGTGGGTCCCGACCATCCAGTTGTATCCGTCGGGATCGACAATCGTGCCGCAACGATCGCCCCAAAACATGTCCATTACGGGACCCTGAGGAGTAGCGCCGAGTTTCGTCGCTTTCTCAACTACTTTATCGACGTTCACGACGTATATATAGAGAGAGGCAGGAGACGCTCCAACGCTTTTCGCAGTTCGCCTTCCCATTGCAGAACTCTCAGGCCCAAGCATCAGAGTTGTGCCCCGCAAGGTGAGTTCGGCGTGCACCGGCTTACCATCGGGGCCGTTCATGATGGCACGCTTTGCGAAGCCAAACGCCTTCTGGTAAAAGCTGACGGCCGCAGGAATGTCCGCAACGATGAGCGCGGCCGAGACCGCGCCATACGCCTTCTTGTTCAACGGATCAATCTTCTTCTTTGCCATAGTGCTCCTTTCATGCGAATGACATTCTAGCGAAAAGCGACAAGTTGCGCAGGTCGAAGCGGGAAAGGCATTTGTTCATGCCCGCGCAGGCGGTATCAGTCTTACGACGAGCGTCCGGATCGTCGCCGGTTCGTGCTCACCGGCTGCTCCCGAGAGACTGTACGACCGTTCAAATCCGTTCGGCCCTTCAACACGCATGTCCCAGCTCTCAGCCGCACGGGATCCTGTGATAGAAACACGCCAGATGCCTTGCCGATCACTAAAGGCGTGCTCGACGTGCGCGGTGATCTCCCGACACAACTCGGCGTCGCCGAGATTCTGTAGCTCAATCGTGACTCCCATCACCTGACAATTCTATCGAAGACTCACTGCCCATCTGCAGTGCAAACCGGTCAAGGCCGCGCAGGATCGGTGCTCCAGCGCATCATGAACAGCCTTATTCACAAGTCGTGTTGAAAACCAGGTCTCTGACAGGAGGAACAAGCCGCGTCGGTCGCTTCGCGTGACAGAGAAATATGGTTGGAGTCCTGAATTGCGCTGGAAATAGGAAAGGCTGCGACATCGGTTATGCTCCAGCCATCTGCTCCCGCGAGGGAGCCGATAGCGTGGATACATGCACCGTCGCAGCCCTTGATGCGATCGCCGCTTTCGCGGTCCCAAACCCCGGCTCCTCCTCGCAGAGTCAGCCGGTTTTTTCGGGTCTGGTTGCTCTTCAGGTCGCCCTGTCGAGCAGATCACTCAGCCTACTTCTGAGTGGCAAGGTTTATTTCGCCAATCCTTTCAGCCGTCGACGCCAGCCAAACTAAACAGTTGCTCGAAAACCACCAGAGCCAACCTGTACGAGAAACGAAAACGAGAACACATCGAACGCGGCTATCGGATTGAAGAGGAACGGCCGATTCCGATGAACGGTTTTTGCTCGTTTGTCGCCGTGCGGGAGCTATCCGTTTCAGACAGGCTTGGCGATCTCGTAGCTGAGGCGCTCAACGGAAACCACGCTCGCCGTGGGGACTGGTGAGCCTGATCCATTCGGGATCGGCCAGAAATCTCTTCCATGCAGAGGCCTGTGTCTCACGATCTTTCCAGCGCAGAAGATAGACAAATTCCTTGTGACTCGGCTCTCCACTTTGACTCGTGAACACGAGGTCGAAGCCGTAACGGCGCACGATCGGCACACATTGCCGGCTGAAGCGATCGTGAAAGTGCTGCTCGTTCCCGGAATGGAGCTTGTAGATGCGTAATTGGTACACGCTCGTCTGGCAGTATGTGGTGGTGGTAATAAGAAGGCACGCACCCATCACAATCCATGATCTGACCCACATCAAGGAACTCCTTCGAAAGATCGTTTGGTGACCATTAGATGAGGAAGTATGGAAATCCGATCTTTTCCAGCTGTTCTCGAACCTGTGGGACGATCCCGAGATCCTGCCCGGCCCCAACATTCCTGTCGCGATGGTCGATCCGCGGGTCGGCTCTCATCCATGAACAATGGGCGCGAGCTGCATGTAGTTCAGTTTGTTTATCAAACTTAGATTCCACCACATCGAACACAAGGTGATGAGTCTGTCCTCAGTTCTCATGTTGTTTGGCACCTTCGGCGAGTACCCCGAGTAGGCGCAATGCTGTTCTCAGCGTCTTGTCGTCTTGGTCATTGTCAGGGTCATAGGCTGCGAGTGTGACGGCGCGTACCGAAAATCGGTCGAAAACGGCGCGAAGAGCCTTCTCCATGTCTTCCAACGAAATGCCGCCGGGTACTGGAGAGACCACGACTCCAGGCGCGATTGCGGGATCGAGCGAATCCATGTCGATATGAAGGTAAAGCTCAGTGACACTCTGCCGAAGCCAGTCGAGGGTCGCCCGAATATCCGATTGTGGCTTGCCATCCCGCCATTTCACAACCTGGATGGCTGAACGGCTGAGGCGCTCGCTCTCCGCCGGGTCTAGGTCGCGCACGCCAAGCATGAGCGCTGCTGACTCACGGAGTGGAGTATGATCGCCCATCTGTGCCCAGTAGCTGCGATAGCAGTGTCCCGTAATAACGGCCATACTCATCCCTGGAAGGTAGCCGGTGACGGTCGTTTCCGGAGTATTGAAGTCGCCATGAGCATCAAACCAAACGAAACCGCAGTTCGCATGGTCGAATCCGGCAAGACTGCCAGCACTGGCATCGCAGCCTCCAGCTAGCACGATAGGAAGCCGGCCGGCAGCAACAGACTGGCGGACAGTTGAGGCAAGGCGCTTGCCCACAGCCAAGGAGGCACTTCCGCTATCCCCAAAAGCGCCGCCCCGATCAATACACTCCACCGTTACCGGAACGCCTTTGGCCGCAATCAGCTTCTCCGCACCGGCCTGCATGAGACGTCCCGGCCCCTTGCCCTGACGTTCATCGCCCATCATGTACGGAACCCGAATCAGAGCTACATGCATGGCTTCCTCTCTATCGGCGGGCTTCTTCATTTTTCTAATGACGAATCCATTGCCCGATTCGTGCGTGGCCAATTGATCTCCACAAACGTTCGCTTCCCTCAGGCGTCCAAACAACGCTTCTGAGGTTTTCCCCAGGTGTAGTGGAAGAGTGCTCGCGCCCTTCATAGAGATCTAGAGCAACTTTCTGTAGATTACGTTCAGCTCTTGGACATCCGAACCCTGGCAACTGGAACCTCTACCAGCCCGAGAGCCATTCGCTTACGGAACGGCACGGACTTCGTAATGATTCGCAACGGGCTCGATGCGGGACAGGAGTTTCCTTGCCTCCGGCTCGAAAATCGCAGTCTTGTAATCTGAGCCGGCGAACTGTCTTACGGCGTCTAGCGACTCAAATAAATTCACTACCACAAATTCAACTTCCTCCGGACCATCCAGCCGAAGCAGGTACATTCCTTTGTACCCCTCGATCTTTCTGAGTTCCGGAAGCACTTTATCTTTCAGGTGGCTCTCATAAGCCCCTGCATCTGCAGCCGACGTCCAACCTCGCCAATGCCGCGCAATCATGTGTCGATCCTCCATGGTCTAGTTTACGGACTTTGCAACGAACCGAATCTGGCGCTGCGATCTTTCCTCGTTCACGCTTCGCTTGAACCTTCTGCAAGTTTGTATGAACGAGCACTTGCCCGCGATTTCGTCGTGCTTCGGGATTCAGCCTTCATGGGGTAGCCCTAGTATCTTTGTTGAAGTCCTGCTCGCAGTCACGTGTGGTTTGCTGCCCACGAGACGAGAGCCGGCGCGCTGAGGAGCCACCGCCTGCCGACGAAACTGCCAATCCACGGCTGAGAGCGCCAATGGCTATACCGACCCACACAAGATTGACTACCGAGGAAGGCCATGCGCGGTGCCATGCGGTGTTTACGATCAGCAAAATACTGCCGATGACATTCAAAGTCTGGTATATCGGACTGCGGCCGTCGACCGAGCCGTATGAAATCAAACTGTAGGCGGCGACGAGAACCAGAGCGCCCAACCAGCCAAGAATGTCGATAGCGATTCCCATGGTCGTCATGAGGCACTCAATTCCTTGATCTCGCGAATGCTCTTACGGGAAAGCTCCCCATGCCTTTCACTTTTACGGGTATGGCAGTAAAGGTGAAACCAGAGAGGGGCAGCTTATCGAGATTGCAGAGATGTTCGACGATGAGAATGTCAGCGCCCAGAAGAGTCGTATGGACAGGACGCGCTCCTCCGGAAGTGTCGTCTATGTTGAGAGAGTCAATGCCGACTAGCACCGCGCCCTGCTCTTTGAGGTAAATGGCTGCATTCTCGGTAAGGAATGGGTGTCCTTCGAAATATTGTTCAGTGTTCCAGTTCCGGGCCCAGGCCGTGTGAACCAGGACCGCCTTCCCACGCACGTTCACGGGAAGGAAGGCGTCGCGGTCAACGGCCTGGCCGCTCCTTCCATCCACTCGCACGACCACCCCTTCCAGATCAGCCAGGCTCGAGAGATGCAGCCCTGCCAGATCCTTGCCGCGCTCGAAGCGATGGAACGGGCTGTCCAGGTAAGTCCCGGTGTTGGCCACCATTTCTATTTTTCCAATTTGAAAAGCCGTGCCTTCGGTATAGAGCTTTTTAGAAGCCTCCCGGCTCATAAAGTCACAAATCAAGGGCGCAGGAAGCCCCTTGTAGGTGACCATGCCGTCCTCGATGGTATGGCTCAGATCGACGAGCCGCCCGGAATTCGAGGCTTCGGTTTCGAATGATTCCGGCGCGGCGCGCCTGTGAGGCTCACAGATTATTTCCTTGTTGAGAATACGTACGTCGCGGACCATCAGCAGGCGCAGATCTTTTACGATAAAATCCGACAATGCCTGGTCAGCGATATCCTCTCCTTCGATGTCGAGCCGGAAGTCCTGCCCTTGAATGCCGCCTCCGTTTGAGAAGTCAATCTCGAAGTCGAACTTCACCCTCTTTTCAGCGATCGCATTCTGCATGGGCGTGACCCTCCCGATGCTGGGAATCCTAACCAAATCTGTTTGCATGAATCAAATAGATGGAGTAGATACATACAATCTATAATGCTCATATGCGGATTCATCACTTGTTGGCGCTCGTCGCGATTGCCGATAAGGGCTCTTTCACCAGAGGAGCAAGGTCTCTGAATATCTCTCAGTCTTCGTTGAGCCACGCCATGACTGACCTTGAAGACGAGCTTCAAGTATCGCTTTTTGTCCGAGATCGCCAGGGCGCGCATCTTACCGAGATTGGTCGGCGAGTATTGCCCCATGCGCGGCAGGCGCTCCGGAGCATGGATTCAATGCGATCTGAAGCGGGCGCTGGGCGAGGTGTGCTTTCCGGTCAGGTGCGCATCGGCTCAATTCCCAGCGCAACGGTGAGTTTCCTGCCGAGAGTGATTGCTGATTTCGGCCGTCAATATCGGAAAGTTGAGGTCGTGCTGCTCGAAGAGCCCAGTCAAGGAATCGAACCACTCACCGACTGGCTTCGGACGGGAACCATCGACCTTGCCCTCGTTGAGTTGCCAGCGCATGGGTTGAAAGTTACGCCGCTGATCGACGACGAAATGTTAGCGATTGTTTCCAGAGGTTCGGCGTTTGCCAGACGTAAACGGCTTTCCGTGGTCGATTTGGCTGAAGAACCGTTCGTGATGTCTCGCTACAGCAGTGAGCGTCTGATTCACGAGGCATACGCTCAACAGGATCTGTCGCCGGTGGTCCGGTTTGAGGTGCAGGACCTAGGAACCCTGGTCAGCATGGTCCGGGAGGGGCTAGGTATCTCCATAGTACCCAGAGTGGCCTTTTCCGCTACGCCACCGGGTGTGGCTCTTGTCCCGATGTTTCCGCGAATACGGCGAGAACTTGGGTTTGCCATGAAGGGGCCGGAAGAATCGATGCCCGCTGTCGCAGCATTCGCAGAAAGACTACGCGAGTTAGGCCGAACCCGGGCACTACGACGACTGCGGTGAGCGAATAGGAACGAGACCGTCCTTTTCGTTAACCGAAAAACCCGAGGAAGACACAAATGAAGAATGCCCATCTCCGCTTCGGATGGCTCACGTATGTGAAGAGCACGGAAAAAACAACCACCAGCATCAGACTTTACTTGGACCGTTTCATTGGCGAGATGTTGCCGGATCCTCCGCGACAGGCAAAGGCCCATTTTATTTCCGTGTGGGTGGAGATGCTCAGGTCTCGGCGATCAGCGCGGCCATTTCCATGACAGACCGGTTTATGGTCGAAGGGCCTGGTGTGCAACCGGTGCGAGTATGCCTGGAACGCAATGCGCAGAGCTTCAGGGGTCCGATACAACTTGCAGGACGAAAGAAGCCGCTACGTCATATGATCGGGGTGTCAGAAGAGTTTGCTTCGAGCAACGTGTCGGCAGGTTCAGGACGAACTCTGCTGGCAAGCTCGGAAAACCGATTCATTTGGGCTTCTCTCGCCCATATTCACGGAATCCCAGGCATGCCGGACTGGGCTGCTTGGTTTGCGGGCGAACTCGAAACGCATCGGGCGATCGTTCCTACTCTCGGCATCGGATGTGATCCAGTGATTGTCAAAGGCCAAAAAGAACAGTTTCTCGACTGGCTTAGCTGGGGCGTAGAAAGTGGGGCGGTCAGTTTCCCGGCTGAGATTGGGTCAATCCGTTGGCCGGGCTTCAATCTCGAGACCTCTTCCTATTAGCCAAATAGCCCTTCTGCACGACCGATCGTCCGCTTTCTTCCTGGAATTTTCTCCCGCATGTGAGCAATCCTACTTTTTCTCCACCGCCACTGCCTCGACCTCGATTAGCCACTCCGGTCGCACGAGCCGTGCGGTTGAGGCAGGGGCGCATCGTGCGGGAAGGCTTGCAAACAGCGTTGAGCGAGTTGCGGCTGCGAAAGGGTTCGCCGAGTTCCAGGAAACGTTGGCTGTCGCTTTGCGGGAGACCATCGTTGTTTATTGTCGGCCGTGAGCGAGCCAAGCTCGGCTACTTTTGGCGCCATGCTTACCACGTACCGCACTCTGGCCCATATATTGGCTGCGTGGTGAATTCCGATACTGGCAAGCCGGTGATCGTGGACGACAGCCGATTAACGGCAAGCGAGTTCGAGAAGGTCAAAATTGCCGAGACCATCGAAACCAGAGGCGAGAAGTCCTGCCGCCCGCTGCACAGCCCGCTCTGGCAGGCGGACGCGGACAAGATCCGCCGCATGGCCCCGATTGAATTCATTGGGCGGTACATGCCGGGATGGTTTGACTACGCGATTTGTGACGAGATTCACCAACTGGCTGGCGATACCGCACAAGGAAATGCCCTGGGCACGCTGGCCTCATGCACCGATCGGATTATCGGGCTGACGGGCACACTCCTCGGTGGCTATGCGGATGACCTTTTCAACACGCTCTTCCGTCTCGAAGCGAGACAGATGAAAGAACACGGCTACGAATGGGGCACGACGGGCCGCAGTTCCTTCATCCAGGACTATGGAGTCCTGGAGACCATCACCAAGGTAGAACCTGCCAACGATGCGTGCTCGAAGGCGAAATCGACCAGCACCGCCCGGCGCAAGCCCGGAGCATCACCGCTGTTGTTCGGCGAGTTCCTCATGCAGTTATGCGCCTTTGTGTTTCTGGAAGATATCTCGAGGGAATTGCCGCCCTGCGAGGAAACCTATCTGAGTGTGCCCATGGACGATCTCATGCGGGAAGCGTACCGCGAGCTCGAGGAGGAGATGCGGAAGGCGTTGAAAGGGGCAATCGGTCGGTTCTGAGCACGATGCTCAATACTCCGCTGCTGTACCCGGATCACCCGTACGGAATCGGAACGCTGTATGGTACCGAGTTCGATCCTGAACTCAAACGCAGAGTGAGATTTGTCATTGCGGAGCCGCGTGACCTTCCCGAGGACCGGATCTATTCGAAGGAACGAAAACTAATTGAGGAGATCAGGAAGGAACTGTTAGAGGGAAGGCGTTGCCAGGTCTTTGCCGTGTACACGCAGAAGCACGACGTCACCGCCAGGCTTCATCGCATTGTCCGGTAAGAGACGGCGCGGACGGCCAGCCGTCCCGGAACAGGCGTCGCTATTCGGCTTCAGTTGAGACAGCTAGAGTGGTGGTCCATAAACCTTCCGCCGATGGACCCGGATTACCTTCGTTTGTGGGCGAGTCTGCGATGGACTTCTGACAAGCCGTTTTTCATCCATTTCGAGCATCTTGGATAGTTTCCGGTGTTAGGCTCGAACGGTCTCAGATTGTGCCAACTCGAACGTGAGGTTCACTGATCGCGCGCCAACCGGCCGGGTCCGATGGCGGACTCCGCGAGGGACAGTAAGCAATTGCCCAGGACCGAGTTCGAGAGATCCGCTCTCGAATTCGATGGACAGCCGTCCTTCAATCACCAGAAATGTCTCGTCGGAGTTTGGATGAAAATGCCAGTGATAGGGTTCTGTCATGGTCGAAATCCGAACAACGTGGTCATTGATCTTAGCAATTGGGTGATTGTCGTATCCGAAATGGGTCGAAGACTCTGTCTTTAGAGTGATGACCTCGGGAAGGTTTCCATTCATTGTCAATCCTCGTGTTCCAATTTTGGCCTTGTAATGATTCCTTAGAGCCCGACTGTCAATTTTTGGTGTGATGGCCCCATTTGAGCATCCCTTCGCCATTGCGACAATGCCAGGAACTGAGGTGGGTTGCGCCGATTCGTGGTCGCCCGCCTTTCGGCTCACGACGAAAGGCCAGGAGCGTTGGTGTTCGGCTTCAGTTGAGCCAAACAGCTGAATGTCAGGTACCCTCGCAGCCCTCGTCAACGCTGAGCGAAGTCCGCTTCCCTGAAGTGCTCAACCCTTACCGGCAAGTCGGCTAGTTTTCGCCACTTCCGTGTCTTGCTCACCTTCCAGAATTTTTGCTTCACATCACCAAGGAGGAAAGAAGTATCTCAGAAACAGGTACGTTAATTGGCTACAGTGGCCGAACGATTGGCCGCGAAGAACTTGCTCTGGTGCCCACACCACCAGCAACCGAAACCCACCGCCCGGTGCCGCACCACGAGATTGTGCAGGCTCTCATCGAGACTCTCGGATTCCGCCACATTGGCGTGGTCCACGACGAGTATGCGGTCTCACCGGACGGCATGAAAGCGTTTGGCGTTCTCGATCTTGCACCCGAGATGGAAGGATGCCGCTTCTCCATCGGGTTGCGCAACACCCACGATAAGAGCATGCGTTTGGCGATGACCTGTGGGTATCGCGTATTCGTGTGCTCGAACATGGCGTTCGCAGGAGACTTTACGCCGGTGCTCGCCAAGCACTCGAAGTCGTTCTCGCTCATCGACTGCATCTCGGTCGGTGTCGACCGTATGCAACGCAACTTCGACCCTATGCGCAAGCAGGTGGAGACTTGGCAAAGAAGTGAATTGACGGACGTCACTGCCAAGGTGGTCATCTACGAGGCATTCGTCGAGGGCCGACTGGAAGCGCCCAAGCACCTTGCTCGCACCGTGCATGACTTGTATTTCGAACCGAAGTATGAGGAATTCCGCCCGCGGACGATCTGGAGCCTGTCGAACGCGTTCACGTCGGCATTCAAGGAGCTGGATACGATTCCACAATTCAAGGCCACCGCGAAACTGGGTGAGTTCTTGGAAACAAGATTCTCGCAGTCGTTCTGACCTAACGGCGGTACCGGCCGGCCGCCGACGCTTTAGCACACTTGCTTTGCAGAGCAGACGGTCCGCTGAAGCCAAGATTTCTCTACTCGGAGGATTCCGAGACGCCCATTTGCGGTGACCAATTGCGAGTTGTCTCCCTAGACCAGCATTAGTGGGATCAATTCTCGTCACAAAATCTACCGGTATCCCACAAACGAGCACCTTCCGCGACGAATCTCCAGTTCACCGGGCCACCGGGCCGGTCATTTTTGCAACATAACACAATGCCACTTGTAGTTGATCTGGACGCTGGCAAACTGTCGTAGCACGTCTTGACCAATGATTCCGTCAATCTGTCTTCCATAAATCTTTGAAAGCCAGCGCAGATCGGCGACCTGCACTTCCTGCTGGGACCACTTTTGATCGGCGAAACTGAAGTCGGCGCGTCGCCACACGACATCCGCATCAATCCCAACACCGCGCTTGTTCATTCTTGCGGCTTGGAGATCAACGGGTGAAACTCCGAAATACTTGCCATCAAACATCGTTCGACTCGCACCAGTGTCGAGGATCATGACGATTGGATGAGAATCTACCTTTGCATCAACGAGAATTGTTCCGGTCTTAGCATCCGAGATTAGGGCGAGACCCGACTCTTGAAGCCCAAATTGTTGGTCAGCCGGCTTTGACGGCGGCTTTGCATCCCCAAAAGACAGGAGCACGAGCGTTAAGACAGCAGCAATCGATATTTGACGCAAGATGATCCTCCTGCGTGCGAGGTTTGGTGTGCATCCAGAATGTTTCCACCATCTGCTAGCTCGCCCGAGCTTAGGCGTTGCGCGCAAGGAACACCGATGTACTCAATCATCCTGCTTGACTGTCTACGGAGCCCCCTGTCGCTGGCGGGCGAGTTTCTTGATTGTCAATTGAGTCTGTTGTCCCATTCATACACTCTACTTGTCTGGAGGATTAGTCCATCTGAATCCCTTCACCGCTCGCGTTCGAGTGAGCGGGCGAGTTCGCAGTCTTTGTTCGCTCGACCACAGGTTATCTTCTCCTCGCATTCTTTCCGCTTTTCCATCCCGAGTCGTTTAAGTCAACCAAAGGAGCAAATCGATATGTCTGAAACAAGTACGCTGATCGGCTATAGCGGCCATACGATTGGCCGTGAAGAACTGGCGCTGGTACCTACACCGCCGGCGACCGAAAATCAGTTCCACGATCTTCGGTAAGAGGTGCCAAATCAACGCAGAGGTAACCAAAGCGAGAACAACCTCCGCAGTCCAGTCCGGAACTGCGGAGGCTATTCGGCTTTGGGAAATTACTTTTTCGATCCAGCCGCCGCGAACCAATCGGCGAATGCCTGGGCATTCGGAGTTCCCACTCCGGTTACGTTGTCCCAACCTACTTTGGGCCTCAAATAGTAGTCTTCGCCGAAGGAGATTGTGTTGACAGTGTCTTCCGAACCGGGAAGGTTCCACATCGCGCTGTAGAACTGGCCGAACAGCGGCTCCTGAACCTCCAAGGTTTGCGATGCATTGTAGCGATGGGTCACCGATTTCGAATCCTCAATCACCGCGGTGACATTGTTTCCGGGGTTGAAGGGGACGACATCGGTAATGGTTGTTGACGGCATGGTGTATAAGTACGGCGCCGCTTGCCCGAGGGCAGTTCCAGCCTCCTGATTGGCGATTGCCCACAGAGCGGAGAACGTGGGGGTAGATACGCTGGTGCCACCGATGGCATACCAAACCTGCGCCGGAACCTGGTCGGGTTCGCTAATCAAAATCACGACTCCGGTGAACGGATCGGCCAGCCAGGAAATATCGGGTACCTGGCGAAACTTTCCCGGGACACCTTTTTGAAATGATGGCTTCGCGAAGAACGCACTTGGTCCGCCTCCGGCACCGCCAGCAAAGCCGTAGAAGTTAAGCGGCTGCGGAGGATCGTTAATCGTACCTGCTTCGATCAGGAGGGACTCGTGGGTTTCCCATCCGGTTTGGAAAGCGATCGAGTTATCCGAGTTCAGCGCCAGGCTGACGCCGCCGACTCCGGTAACGTAGGAAAGATCCGCGGGCACGCTCACCGTGGCTGGAATGAAAGAGGTAGTGAAGTTGCCGTCGTCGCCGGAGGCGAAGTTACTCGCAATACCGGAAACGGCGCCAATTTCCGCAATGAGGTTCTCTTTATCCAGCTCGGTGTCGGGGACGAAGTACTCAGGTGTGCCGTAGCTGCCCGAGATGACATTGCCCAAGCCATAATTGATGGCGTAGAACCAAGCGTCGTCGATGTCCTGGAGAGAGGGCGTGGGTGGAACCACTAGATCAATGTTGGCGCCGGGAGCGATGGCGTGCGCCCACTCTACATCGAGGTTGATCTCCGGATCCGTACCGGCGCACTGGGACTGCGTGGGAACTTCGATGATGTTGAAGTTCGACGAAGTCAGCTTAGGCAGGCCGAATTTCTTCGAAAAAGCGTTCCCATCCGCCAGGATTGTCGGCGAACCGCACCAGTCGATAATTACGATGGTTTGTCCAGTGCCGGTATAGCCCTCGGCGTATAAGCCGTTGAGATTGTAGGCACCGTAGAGGTTGGAGGGCGAATAGCCGCAGCCGGGTGTGGCCGAGTAGTATCCGTTGCCTTTGTAGGTGGCGGTGGGATAGGTTCCGAAGGTGTTGAAGCTCTCCGTTTCTGGGCCCGTGAAACAGACGCTCTCGAAGAAGCTGGCATCGGGTGCAGCGGCTGCATGGGTGAGATCCGCGCGATTGCTGGAAATGGGCGAGGCTGGAGTGGCCGGCCGGAGATCTAGAGGATGGTCAAACTGAGCATCGTCGAGCCCGGAAACAGACAGCACTAGAGCTGCGGCGGGTCCCTCGACGTAGGGGTCGCTGGCATTCGCACGTAGAGTTTTGCTGCCGACCTGGTAATTGTTGAGTTGGACATGAAAAGCATTCTCTAGATTGGCGACTGTGCCTTGCGCCCGAACATAGAAATTGTTGGGGCCTACGCGGACGACCTTTAAACCGTGCGATTCGAAAAATTGTTGCACGGTGTTGGCTTCCGCCGCTGTGGGGGCAAACCGGGCCGCGACATCGGAACTCCTCAGCCAGTGGCGATAGTTCGGAGAGTTCGGGTTGTAGAGATCGCGGGCCAGCGAATCGAGTCCGCTGCGGTCGTGGGGTTGCAGCCAGATGCTGACCTCGAGTGTCTTGGAGGGGTCTTCCGCGCGCACGTTCTTGGCGGTCGAAACATAGGCGGGTGTGTTGTGGGCGATCAATTGCCCATCCGCTGCATAGGCGGGGAGAACAATTCCGGGCAGCAGAGCAGTGACCAGCAGCAGGAAAAATGCAAACGGCAACGGGCGGACTAGCGAACCATCCACACAGACTGATGGCAGTGAGAGTTTTTGCAGATCTGGTTTCACAGATTCTCCTAGAAGAAGATTTGAACGGCTACCGGTTCCAGGCTACCGCGTGGGTGGCAACGTAACTGTCGGAACCAGTCCTAAATCAAAAACCCAAGGTCGGGCGATCCCGGTACGCCCGCGCACAGCGTTTGGGGTCGGTCTGGCACCCCGGTCGCTCTTACCTTGCCAGCCCTCATCGGTTCCGCGCAAGGAACGCGTATGTTCCTATGCTTGAGGAAGAGCGCCGGTTCCTAAATCCCAGGAATCCAGGTGTCCGGATACGATCACGGCCTCAGATCAGCAATGAGGTTATAGCCTGGTTCTAAAGGAAGATTGCGCGTTCGGCGCAACGAGTGAAGACACGATTCGGGTTTTAAATGCGTTGCGTTGCTGAACAAAGCTGTCGAAGGTGCTTCTTACATTCCACCGGCGGGCGCAGCGCCAGCGTTTGTCAGTACGGTCGGAACAAGCCTAGACCTCCGCGCGGAACGTCCTACCCAGTTCCGTTTCCGCCAGCCGGTAGTAGTGCCGGAAGTTGTAGATCAGCGGCGACCATTTCGCAGCGTCGATGTATCGGTCGTTGATCACCAGATCGCTCGCCACATGGACGCGCAGCACTTCCATCTCCGCCGCCACTCCTCCGCCCAGCTGCTCCAGCTGCTCCAGCCGCTCACCACCAAGTTGGTGTACTGCTCGCACTCGCGCCTCCATGTGCACTGGACAGTCCATCGCGCGTGCTGGTATTGCCTTCGCTCTCCATCGGCGTCAGCCCTGCAGCATGGAACTTCTCCCGCTCGAAGTGAAACTGCTTGGTCTTCAATTCAGGAACCGGATTCTTTCCGGTCAGCGGCGCAAGTTTCTCTACCTGTTCCCACATCTCGGGCGAAGGCAAATTCACGACACATTCCGCATGCCGGCGCATGTTGTCCGCCGTCTTCGTTTCGTCGAGCAATCCTAGCACAATCGTCCACCCCAGTGTCCAGAATGACGATATCGGCGCCAAGTTGGTTTCCCCATCTTCGTTCAACGAACTGATCAGTGCCACGGGAGTACCAAAGTAAAGGATTTTCGGCTCGATTGTACGAAACCTAGGTTCAGTCATTTCATCGCTCCTCGGATGATCTCTCCTCGGATGGCTTATTTGCCGTCAGAGTTGTTTGGAACTTGCGCTTGTTTCAGTTTCCAGCTTAGCCTCTCCTGGGCATGGATGGTTCATTCAGCAGTGAAATGTCGTCGCCGCGGCAGCGCTAGAATGGAGACATGAATACGACATATCCCATCCACATAGAATGATGGCAGTGAGAGTTTTTGCAGATCTGGTTTCACAGATTCTCCTGGAAGAAGATTTGAACGGCTACCGGTTCCCGGCTACCGCGCGGGGCAACGTAACTGTCGGAACCAGTCCTAAATCAAAATTCGAGAATGGGCGATCCCGGTAGGCTCGCGCACCGGCGTTTGGGGTCGGTCTGGCACCCCGGTCGCTCTTACCTTGCCGGCCCTCATCAGTTCCGCGCAAGGAACGCGTATGTTCCTACGCCTGAGGAAGCTTCTCTCGAGAGATTTCGCCGATTTGTATTCATCGCACCAGCAAGCACATTGTCTCCCGATTACCGCTATGCCGAATTTGTCGTTCCCCCAGTTTCAGGATTGGCGTTTAGAACCGGTCCCGCAGAGATGCGTTGTTCGTGCCGCAACTGAGTGCCTTTCCACCCGTTGCGGGAACAACGATGCGCACGAGCACGGATCTCTACCTCGAACCGAAGTACGAGGAGTTTCAGTCCAGGACGATTTGGAGCCTGTCGAATGCGTTCACGTGTGCATTCAAGGAACTGGATCCCATTCCTTAGTTCAAAGCCACAGCGAAGCTAGGTGAGTTCTTGGAAACAAGATTCTCGCAGCCGTTTTGACCTACGGCGGCCGGTGCCGCCGCTCTCAAGCGTGACGTCTCCACTAAGCTTCTCCGGCGGCCACACGCCGCGGTCAGAGGTAACTTAACCACCAGTCTTTGCGCCTCTGCTTCAACTTTGCGAACCAGCAGCAGGGGAAGTAGAGCATCCCTACCGTCAGGAGCCACAGCGTGTAAATAAAGGAGAGGCCGTGACCATAGCCCTCCGGGGTGTTGTTCATCCAAAAACTGCCGTGCCAAAGCCAATCCACAGGTTGCCGGAAGATGTATGCCATAGCAATGGCCAGCAGGTGAATTACGTAGAGATGCAGAATGTAAAAGAACATGGGCACTCGCCCGAAGACCAGAAAAGGAGTGGTTAGCTTCTTTATGAAGGGCTCTTGGCCAGAGCGATCCAGCCATGAGAGCAATAGGAGGGAAAGGCCGATGGTCATCAACAAGAACTGCAAAGACGGTGGATATTTCTCGACGTCAAGAAAGTAGACCATCGTCATCGATGTCGTGGGAAGCCGGTGCCACTGACCGGGCGAGGTTGCTGCCACCCCAGCGGCCGGATTTCCGTATGCGTTCAATCCGCGCAGAACGACGAATGCGAGAGTGAACGTCGAGCCGAGAAATAACAGAATTTTCTGTCGAAGGGACGGCTCTTTGAGCATGACCTTCCCCAACCCGTAGCCACACGCCATTACCCCAACCCAGGGGATGAGAGGGAAGAGCACAAAGAAGTTGGTGCCCGATGCCACGCCACGACGGTGCAGCAGAACCCATAGCCAGCCGAGAGAACCCATTTGGGTCGACTGAACAGCATCAAACATATCGTGCAGCGCAATGAGCACAATACCAAATGTCAGGATGGCCCATTCTGGCAGCCACACCAGACCCGCCAGGATCACCATGCTGACGCCCAGCGCCCAAATCACTCCACCAAATGTCCAGGGAACGAACGTCCAGGCAAATTCGATAATCGTCCATTCGAGAATGACCAGCCAGATTCCACGAGTCCAGAGGAATCGCGAAACCTTCCCGACAGATCCTACCCGCTCGCGATACAGGAAGGCACCGGTACCGGCAAGGAGGAAAAACATCGGAGCGCAGAAGTGTGTGATCCAGCGCGTGAAAAACAATCCCGGCCAGGTGAGATCTATGTTCTCCGGCTCGAAGCGAAGGTTTGTGAAGAAGTCGCGCGTGTGATCGAGAGCCATCCACGCCATGATTAGGCCGCGGAAGATGTCAATCGATGAGAGCCTGGTTCCGCGATCGATGCGCGGCTCAGTCTGGGTAGTGAATGCGCTGGAAAGCGTGGCAAGAGGCACTGATCAGCTCCTTCCGAATCACGACTCGTCGGAATCCAAAACCTTCAAATTGGTTTTGCAAGTTAGATCGGAACATCAACAGCGGTGAATGTCGGGTCTTCTACATTTCCGGTATTGCGGGTACCGACTGGCTCGAAAACAAGAAGGTGGGTTTCGTCATCCGCTGAAGTGCGATGCTCAACTCCCTTGGGAACGATAGAAAACTCGCCGGCTCCAATCTCGACCGAGCCATCCCGGAACTGAATTCGCAGCCGTCCTGAGAGACACAGCAGCAACTCATCTTCGTTCTCGTGATGGTGCCAGACGAACGCTCCTCGAATCTTAACGAGCTTAAGTTCCTGGCCATTCAATTCACCAAGAATCCGCGGCTTCCAATAAGCCGTGAGATGGGTATCCCCTTGACTCAGGTAGCCCCTACAGATTGTGGTTTGACCCTGCCTGGGGACGGGTGAACGATCCGGTAGTAGGTCACAGGATCGACAGCCACAGTTTGCTGCGCGAGGCGA
>JBEKPJ010000054.1:0-48245 GCA_049520935.1 Terriglobales bacterium
TGTGGCGCTAACGGCCACCGTTCCGGTGGCCCAAAATTCGGGGCCGCGTCAGCGACCCCGCCTAGCCGCTTCGAGCGGCTCACAGACTAAAGCCCCCGGCTCTGCCGGGGGATACTTACTACCCTCATGGCGACTAGGGCAGCGTGACTTGGCGACTGCAAAAGACTTCGTGAATGATCTGGCCCAGCGAGTAAAAGGCCGCGTACAGGTGACTACAGACGCGCTACGCACCTATGTAAACGTGATCGAGGATGCGGAGCGGAGGTCGATTATGCCCAATTGCATAAGGTCTATCGCGCTCCGCTGGAAAATGAGACGCGCTACTGTCCGGCAAAGTGTATCGGCTGCGATATGAAGGCAGTGAGCGGAAACCCTGATTATTAGCACGTTTCGACTTCGTTTGCAGAGCGCCAGAATTGGACAGTTCGCACCGCCATGCGTCGTTACCCTCGCTTGTCAAACGGCTTTTCACGCAAACTTGAGAATCATGCGGCTGCTACGGCTCTGAACTATTTCGCCTACAACTTCATCAAAATTCATCGTACACTTCGTAGGTCTACGACGATGGCCGCTGGCGTAACCGATCGGTTGTGGGAAGTGAGCCACCTTGCAGCCCTCTCGAAAGCCTATGAACATCGGAGGGCGGAAAGAGCGGCGTGAAACATGAAGAACTACATGGGTATGGGACTCGGTGTTGGCATCGCCATGGGAGCTGGTCTCGGAGCGGCGTTACATAACATTGCTATCGGAGTCGCGATCGGAGTAGGCCTTGGAGTAGCCTTTGGCGTGGCCTTCGCCTCAGGCAAACGGGATCAAAATTCAAAGTAGCCCACTACCCGCCACCCGAACCGCTGGCTCGGTGCGGTGGAGGGGAACTGGGCAGGTGCGCCAAGCTGCATCCCCCGACCGTTCGCTGAATCCAATAGTGATATCGTAGGGGACGCATGAAGATTGGTATTACCTGTTATCCAACCTATGGCGGCAGCGGAGTCGTCGCCACCGAACTCGGGCTGGAACTGGCCCGACGCGGCCACGAGATTCATTTCATCTCCTATTCCCAGCCGATCCGCCTCACCGGTCCCGAACCCAACATTCACTACCACGAGGTCGAGGTCACACGCTATCCGTTGTTCGAGTATCCGCCGTACGATCTGGCGCTCGCGACGCGCATGGCCGAAGTCTCGCAGCTCTACGAACTCGATCTGCTGCACGTGCACTACGCCATTCCGCACTCGGTAAGTGCGATGCTCGCCAAGCAGATGCTCGCGGCCACTCCGCCGCGGCGCAATTTGCCCTTCGTCACCACGCTCCATGGCACCGACATCACGCTGGTTGGACTCGACCGTTCCTATCTGCCGATCACCCGCTTTTCCATCGAGCAGAGCGACGGCGTGACCGCGATCTCGCAGTATTTGCGCAATCGCACGCTGAAGATGTTCGACATCAAGAACCATATTGAGGTCATTCCGAACTTCGTCAACTGCGACGAATACCTCCGCAAACCGGAATGGCTGGCCAAACGCAGCGAATACGTCTCGAGCGACGAGCGCCTGCTTGTACACCTGTCGAACTTCCGCCCCGTCAAACGGGTTCTCGACGTGATTGAAATCTTTGACCGTGTCCGCAAGCGGATCCCGTCCAAACTGTTGCTGATCGGCGACGGGCCCGACCGTTCCCAGGCAGAATGGCTGGCGGTGCAGAAAGGGATCCACGAACACGTGCTGTTTCTCGGCAAGCAGGATCAGATCCGCGAAAAGCTCGCCATCTCCGACGTGATGTTAATGCCGAGCGAACTGGAGACCTTCGGACTCGCCGCCCTCGAAGGCATGGCCTGTGAAGTGGTTCCCATCGCCACCCGCTCGGGCGGCGTACCGGAAGTGATCGAGCACGGTGTTTCCGGTTTTCTGGCAGATGTCGGCGATGTCGAGACCATGGCGCGTTACGCCATTGACCTGCTGAGCGATGAATCTTCCCTGCGCGCCATGGGAAAGCGAGCGCGTGCCGCGGCGCAGGCAAAGTACTGTTCGAGCAAGATCATTCCGCTTTACGAAGACTTTTACCAAAAGGTGCTGGAGCGCTCGTCGCAGTTGGCGCCATCGTCATTAGTTCTTCGGGGTTAGGCAGGATCGGCAGCCGCAACCGGACCAGGGTTCCGCGGCCTTCCCGGCTCTCAATGATCATCTTGGCCGCATCCCCGTAGAGCACTTTCAGACGCTCGGCCACGTTCGCCATACCGATGCCGCCGCCCCCCAGCCCATCCGGGCGCTCGAGCAATTGCGCTGCGCCCATGCCGATACCGTCGTCCTCCACTTCGATCACCAGGCGCGACTTGATCAGGCGACTGCGGAGCGTGATGCTGCCGCCATCGATCTTGGAAGCCAATCCGTGCTTGATGCAGTTTTCGACCAGCGGCTGCAGCAACATGCTGGGAACCATGGCATCAAGCGACCCGGGTTGCAGGTCTTTGATGACGTTGAGCTTGTCCCGTCCAAAGCGAACGACTTCGATGTCCAGATAATGGTCGATGAACTCGACTTCCTCACGCAGCGTAACAAACGAATCCGTGCTGTGCAGCAGACGCCGCAAGATCGTCGCCAGCTTCAGGATCATTTCCCGTGCCGTATCGGGATCGAACCGTACCAGCGAGGAAATGGAATTCAAGGTATTGAACAGGAAATGCGGATTGATCTGATTCTGCAACGCCGTCATACGCGCCTGCAGCAGGAGACGCTCCTGCTCTTCCAGCTTGATCTGGATCCGGACGCTGTTAAAAATCTTTAGTTCCGTACCAACCACCATGACTACGGTCAGATAGATCGCACTTTCCAGCAGATACCCGTTCAGGGTGCCGCGCGTGCCGTTGACCCATAGTTCCGGACTTTCCAGGCTGAAGATGGAGTTCGGCCAGAACCGCCAGATTTCGGTCTGCAAGAATCGCAGGGCGACGACGGTGGCGAAGAAAGTGACTTGCCAATCGAACACGCGCGGCCGGGGCAAGTTGCGCCGGATCATGCGATAAAGGCTTTGATCAATAAACGGCGAAAACGACCAGATGTCTTCCTGTTCGGGAGCGAAACGGCGCAACCATCCGGCCACAATTCCGGCAAATACATTCAACGGCATGGACGCCCACTGGCCGTGCAAGGCGGCAGGCAGCGAGATCAGTGCACCGCCGACGCCTCCCGACAGGCGCCCACCCACCACGCCCAGCAGCAGCGCGGTCTCGAGCGACAGGTCGCCGGCGAAAAAGCTCTTAGCGTTGAAGCGAATCCAGACGCCGAGCGCGATCGGGATCGCCATCCAGAGCGCCAGGTAAATTTTGTTGCGGGTATCGCGCCGCTCGCGAAAAATGAGACTTTTGAATTCCTTGGAACGTACCAGCGCGCTCGACAGGGCCGCGGCCACACCGAGCTTGATCAGAAGGTTAACGAGTATGAGCCGCGGTTCGAGCATGCCAACAATTCAGCCCCGGAAGTGAGCGCCTAACTTCGCCGCGCGCTGATGCGCTGGCGACCATGGTCCCAAAACGTGAACCGTCGAACCCTGACTGACTACGCGCGTACTCGGTTTCGGCTGCGGAGGCTCGATCAGGTTCTGATTGTACCCGCTGCCTGGCGCAAAAGCTGCTCCACGTTCACCTGGGCAGCGACTCCGCCCTGCGCGAAATCGCGGCTGCCACCGCCGCGTCCTCCAACTGGCGACAAGACCTGCTTCAGCAAGGCCCCCATATCGGCCGCCGGAGCGGCCGCGCCGCCGGAAGTTTGCGCGAACACCAGTCCGACAGACTCCATCGTGCTCGCCACCAGCGCGATGGCCGGCTGGCCGGCTCTGGTCACTTTTTGGGCAAACAGTTTGGCAAAACCAATATCACGATCGGAAAACGCCCGCACAACGATCTTCCGCCCTCCGGTCTCGGCCTGCGCCTGCAGATCGGCAAGCGCCATAAGTTCGGCAAGCTGCTCAAGCGCATCGTCTTTCTGCTTGCGCAAGACCTTGCTCTCCTCAGCGCTCCGGCGGATCTGCTCCGGAACCTCCCAAAGCTGCGACGAGAACAGAGCCGCCGCCTCGCTGAGCGCGCTGTAATCGCGACGCGCCGTGCGTACCGCGCGCGCGCCGCAGACAAACTCCACGCGAGTTCCCTGCCGTACCTTCTCGGCTTTGCGCAGCAAAATCGCCCCGATCTGAGCGCTCGAAGCGACATGAGTTCCGCCACACGCCGACCGATCGAACTCCGCAATCTCGACCAGCCGCAGCCGGTCGCGTTCGGCCGGAGGCAGCTTGCGCAGGCCCAGGTTTTCCGCTTCCGCCCGGGAAACGTAACGGATCTGCACGGGACGGTTCTCGAGCACGATCTGATTTGCGCGCTGCTCCGCCGCCACAATCTGTTCCGGCGTTAGTGCCGGCGTCGCTAGATCGATCGAGCAATAGTCTTCGCTCATGTGAAAGGAAACGGTCGGCAGCTTAGCAAGCTCAACAAACGCTGCCGACAGAACGTGCTGTCCGGTATGCTGCTGCATATGATCGCGGCGCCGTTCGATGTCGATGCTGCCGTGCACGGCGGAACCGGCAATCGGCAAGCGCACCGGAGCTTCCAGGTAATGCACGACCCGTCCGTCGTCCGCATCGGCAACTTCGGCCACCCGCAGGCGATCTTGCAGGCCCCCCGCCGACGGCAGCGTGAGCCAGCCTGTATCGTGCACCTGCCCGCCGCTGGTGGGATAAAACGCGGTCTCTCGCAGGATAATTGCCGGCCGCGGCTGCTCGGCCGAGGCAGATACGACGTCCTCGATCACCGAATCGAACTCGCAGGTTTCAGAACTGTCGTAGTAAATGCGCTCGGTCATGATGAAGAAATTGACAAAAGAATCATTGCTGGAGAGCCCGGCGTCGCCCCCCCGGCCGGCACGGGCCGACTCCGGTCGCCGCGCCGACTCAGTTTCCTGTCACCCAAGGTGGGACAGACGGACAGGCAAAGTCAGGCACCGGCGCTCCACTGCACACGAAAGAGCCCGTTACCGTTGCTTCCTTCCGGACCTGGCGGGGTTGGCGGGAAAACGTCGCGCGGAACCGATGCCTGACTCTACATACTATCAAGAGTCCGCCGAAAACCGAACCGGAGTGGTTCGGAGTTTCGCAGTCGCAACTTGCAGGTGCAGAAACCTCCTACTCGAGAGGCGGCCGGTCGGAGCGCCGTCCGGCGGCGAGCTTTTCAATTATCATCAGCTCATGGCCGACTCAGAATGCGCCGTCTACAAAAAACTGAAAGATCGCGAGACGCGCGCTCACACCATCTGGACGTCGTATCTGTTCCGCAACGAAGTGAAACCTAGACTCTCCGAGAAGGCGAAGCGGAAGCATCAAAAAGAAGAAATGGAAGCCTACCAGCGGGCTCACAAAGAACGACTGGCGCATGCGAAAACCTGTCCAGTTTGCAGGTCCAGTACTTCGCCTCAAACGGATAGCCAGAGCAGCGCCGGTTGAGTTCGAGAATTGGAGAGTGCTCAAAACCGGTGACGCTAAGCAGCTTGCTGGTTTTGTCCGAATTCTCGATGAGTCGCCAGGCTCGGCCTGAGTCAATCATTAAGGTTCAGGATGGCAACGTCCGCTGGGAATCGCGCCAATGCGCCGCTCGCTGAACGACCTTCCGCCTGCAGGGCGGCTCCCCAGGTTCTAAACGGCTACCTCGTGACCGGTCTTGCCCTCGACCGGCGCCACCGCGATCTGCCGGGCGGCATCCGGATCGATGATGCTGAGATTCTGATCCTGCTGGTTGGTTGCGAACAGAACGGGGTCTGTGTCCGGGCCGGAGTGAACTGGAGCCCGCCCCTGCAGGGGACGCGTCTCCAGGCAAAGGATCAAAAACGCCAGGGGCGGCCGATACGATCGGCGAACCGCTCGGTCATCGATGATGGTTTGGCGGAAGGCGCTGGCCGCACGGCCGGAGTTCCGACTTTTGCCTGCCCGTTTAAGAAACCGAAACCGTTCAGCGCACCACCAGTACTTCCCGTATCGCATCGCGCGCCAGGAAGAACTTGATGGAAGCGAAATCCCGAAAGAGATTTTCAATATGCCGATTGTTAAACACGCGCTGCAATCGCGGAGACTGCTTTTCCGACGCCGGACGTCCCGGCGGCGCGAATTTCACTTCCTGCATCTGCAGCAGATCAGTGTCGGTCACATGAAAGCGATAGCAGGTCGAGTCCGGACCGGCATCGCGGGTATGAAAAAATGCCAGAAGAAATCCGCCTGGCTTCATCACCGACCACAAGCGGTCGATCGTCGGCTTCACCAGGCTCTCTTCCATGTAATCGGGAAGGTTCCAGCACAGGACTACGTCAAACAGGGCGGTGGGATAAACCAGATTCTCGTCCAGAAATTTCTTGCTGTCCACAACCGTGGCACCCGCGGCGTCCGGCATGCGCAGCGCCGGGTCAAGCGAGGACCGCAGCAGATCTTCGCTGTAGTTTTTGTGTCCCTTGCCGGTGAGAAATTGAATGTTGCTGGCGGAGGTCGAGCCGATGTCGAGCACGCACAACCCCTCCTGCGACTTCAACAGCCGCGCAATCTCCCCCATGCCGCTCGAGCGGCGCGATAGTTTCTGCGGGATCGCCCGAGCAGCTGTCTGGTTCGAAGAATTCCGAAAGAATCTCATTACGTGGTCAGAGACCGATGCCATCGACTACAGCCGTTCCTCTACGAAGACGGCTTCCCCTCTTTCTGAATATCAACCTTCCCCTTAAGGAAGGCACCCTCTTCAATGGCAATGCGCTGCGTGGTCACGTCGCCGGTGACGACCGCCGATTTTCGCAAGTCTACCCGATCCGAGGCGTTCACACTCCCGTCCAGCTTACCCTGCACCACCACCGCTTTGGCGTTGACGTTGGCCCTGACATTCCCGTTCGGCCCAACCGTCAGACTGTGATTGCGCATCTCAATCTTGCCTTCTACGTTGCCGTCTACGTACAGGTCTTCGGAACCCGAGAGCTCTCCCTTGATGACCACCGACTTGCCGATGTGGGCGCCCTCTCCGGTGTGCGGAGCATCCATGCCTTGGCCTCCATGTTCTCGCGCTCTGTTCGCCGCGAATGAATGGATTGTAAATCATTCGGCGCCTTGCCGGTTGCGAGGCCATCTGGAAATCATTCTCCATCATGAGGTTACGGCATGGCGCCGCAGCCGGCGCGCGCCGCAGCGGGGTTTTGCTACCATCGACAAGATGACGGTCGCGAACGGATCGAAGCACTGGATCGCTCGCAGCATGGCGCAGGTCAGTGCGTGGGTGCTGCTGCTCGTTGCCTCCAGCTTTGCCGGTCCCTCCGGTTCCAGCCAAGGCGCTGCGGAACTGGTACGTAAGGCGGTGCAGAACGAAAGCGGGGCTTCAACCGAAAACGGCGCCCACTTCCTGTTTCGCGGCACCAAGACGACACCCAGAGGGTCCACCACCAGGATCTATATCGAGACCAAAGACGCCACCGCCGGCTTGGTCATCGCCTACGATGGGCACCCTTTGACTCCCCAGCAACGCCGCGACGAAGAGTCGCGCGTCGAACGTTTTGTTAATAATCCCGAAGAACTTAAAAAGAAGCGCGACCAGGAGCGGGACAATACCGAGCGCACCACGCGCATTCTCCGCGCTCTCCCCGAAGCCTTCCTCTTCGAGTATGCGGGAGAAGAACACGGCGGCGACGGCGTTGGCCATGCCGGCGACCCGCTGATCAGATTACGATTTCGCCCCAATCCAAATTACCAGCCGCCGTCGCGCGTGGAGGAAGTGCTCGCCGGTATGCAGGGCTATGTGCTCATTGACCCCGTCGGCTATCGCATCGCCAAAATCGACGGCACGCTGTTCCGGGAAGTCGGCTTCGGTTGGGGCATCCTGGGACACCTGGACCGCGGCGGCCGCTTCATCGTTCAGCAGCAGGAGGTGGGCGATCATTCCTGGGAGGTCTCCGGCATGACCCTGAAGTTCACCGGGAAAATCATGCTGGTGAAGAGTCTCAACCTCAACTCCACGGAAGTATTCGGCAACTTCAGGAGGGTTCCTGCGAACCTGACCTTTGCCCAAGCCCTCGAATTGCTCAAGCAAGAGGAATCGACGACCACCGCTGAAACCACCGAAAGGACTCCGGGCACACTCGCCCCCAAGTAACCCGCTTGGGCCTCGGATGGGTGCGGCCAGCGCCGGTCACGCCGAGCAGAATGACAAATCTTTGGGCGATAAGCCCATCGCTTGCGGGCCGCCGGAAAACGCAACCGACGGTGCGTCCGGGCCGGCTTCGGAGCGCGCCCGGCTAAGCTTTCCCGGCAGCAAACGTCTCTTCCCGCACGGTATATTGCTTCACCAGATCTTCGCGCACCGCGTAGCCCGTTCCCGGAGCGTCAGCAATGGCGATCATTCCGTCGGCCCGCACCTCCACTTCCGGCTCGATGATGTCCTGTTTCCAATAGCGTTTCGAAGCCGAAACATCTCCCGGCAAACGAAAATTATCGAGCGTCGACAAGGCGATGTTGTGGCTCCGCCCCACCCCCGATTCGAGCATTCCGCCGCACCACACCGGAATGCCATGTCGCACCGTAACATCGTGAATCTTCTTCGCCTCGCTGAAGCCGCCGACGCGACCCACTTTGATATTGATGATGCGGCAAGCGCCAGTCTCCAGCGCAAAGTCCGCGTCGCGGGCATTCAAAATCGATTCATCCAGACAGATCGGGGTCCGTATCGCCTTCTGCAGGCGCGCGTGCAGATAGATTTCATCGTTCCACAACGGCTGCTCCATCATCAGCAGGTTGAAGGCATCGAACTTGCGCAGATGCTCGACTTCGGCCAGCGTGTAGGCGGAATTGGCGTCGACGCTGAGCAGAATTTCCGACCAGCGCGCGCGAATCTTCTCGAGCACATTCAGGTCCCAGCCCGGCTTCACCTTGATCTTGATGCGCCGGTAGCCCGAGGCCAGCTCGGCTTCAATTTTCTCGAGAAGTTGTTCCGGAGAATCCTGAATGCCGATCGAAACCCCGCAGGCTATCTCATGCCGCGTGCCGCCCAGCAACCGCCAAAGCGGCACCTGCTTCTGGCGAGCCTCCGCGTCCCACACCGCGTTCTCCAGCGCCGCCTTCGACATGTGGTGCCCCCGCACCCGCGCAAATCGAGCCGCGCAATCCCGCCCGGCATCGAGCGGCCCCTGCATCAGCAGCGGCGCCAGATAATGCTTGATCGTCGGCCATGCCGTTTCTGTCCATTCCGGACTGTAATAGGGATCTTCCCCAGCCACGCACTCGCCCCACCCGCGGACTCCATCGGCCTCCACACTCAACAGCAAAATGCGACGGCTGTAGACGCGGCCAAAACTGGTCTCAAAAAAATGCACCAGCGGCATATGCAGTTCACGCAGCGTCACGGACTTGATTTTCATGACTGGAGCCCCCTGTATTATTCAAGCGTAACTTTAGACTACAAAGTTTAAAAGGTTGTTATATAAGAATATACATCGGATCAACAATGACAAGGCGGGAACGCCTTTAGAGCACAGCCTGCGAGTACTGCCAATTCTCGTCCCAAACGCCCAGCAGAAACCGCCCGTTGCCGTGCGCGTCCCGCTCATAGCCCAGCGCACTGAATCCCTGGGCAAAAGCGGCGCTCATCAGCGCCCGGTTTCTGCGCTGCACTTCGAGCGCCTTGGCCCGCGTCGCCGCGTCGGCCTTCCAGGCGTAGATCTCTGCCGGCACTTCGATGCGCGCGCGACATTCCCACGCCTGCGGCGGGGTTCCCTCGAGGAGCGCCTCAACCCGCTTGGATCTCAGCCACCACTCGGCAATCAGCCGGTCGCTCGGCAAACCACCCTGCAGCGGGGACGACGTGATCCCGTACTGATTCACGTTATAGCGTCGAGCAATCGCTCCCAGCTTCTCAATATTCAAATACGAGTTCTTAATCTCCAGCGGATCAAAGGTCCACTCCATCAGTTCGAAGCCGCGCCCGAGCGCATCCGAGCGCTGAAACAGTTTCATCCGTCGACCCAGTCCCTCATTGCGGCACAACGGATGAACCGCCAGCATCTGCGAGTGCAGATACGGATGCCCGCTGCGCATTCCGGGAATCGCCAGCGCGAATCCCACCAGTTCCGGCTTCTCGCCGCTTTCGTCGAAGGCCCCGATTACCTGCCCGCCGATCTTATTGGCCACGACAAACAAGCGCACCGGAATCAGCTCCGCATCCGAAAACCTCCACACCTCTTTCTGCAGCGCAAAGCAAGCTTGCATCTGTTCGAGCGCCTCACACTTGCGGATCGTCACCGCGCCGGCCTTGGCCGACTTCGTGGCTCCGGGAAGCGATTCGCTCACGCCGATTTTTCCTGCTGCTTCGCTTGTTGCCATAATGTTTCCAGCTCGTCCAACGAAGCCTGCTGCGGCCCGCGCCCGCTCGACCGCAGACGTTGCTCCATCCATTGAAAGCGCCGCTTGAATTTCCGATTGGTTTTCCGCAGCGCCGATTCCGGATCAAGCGACAAATAGCGTGCGACGTTCACCAGCACGAAAAACAAATCTCCGACCTCGTCTTCCAGCCGCTCCCGCACCTCCGGAACAATCTGCGGCTTGCCCGATCCGGCGATTCCCTTTCCCACCGCTTGTGCCTCGAGCGCCGGCAACGGCACCGCCTGCAGCGCGTCCCGCAACTCCGAGGTCTCTTCCTCGAGCTTGGCAAACAGGCCCTCGAGCCGCGGCCAGTCGAATCCCACCTGCGCCGCACGGGAGCTGAGCTTGTAGGCCTCCATCAAGGCGGGCATTTTCGAAGAAACACCGGAAAGTACCGACTCCGCCTCGTCACCGGCCGGCCCCGCACCCGGCTTCTTTCGGAGAGTGCGGCTGTCGGCACTATCACCCTGCCCGGCCGCCAAGCGCTTTTTCTTCTCTTCCGCCTTCAGCGCCTGCCAGTTGCGCAAAACTTCCGCCGAACTGTCCGCTTTCGCCCCGCCAAACACATGCGGATGCCGGTCGACCAATTTGCTCGAAAGCCGATCCAAGACATCATCAAGGCAGAAGTGCCCGGCCTCGCGCGCCATTTCCGAGTAGAACAGGACCTGGAGCAGCAGATCGCCCAATTCGCCCGTCAGTTCCGGCCAGTCGCGATTGTCAATCGCCTCCAGAACTTCGTAAGTCTCCTCGAGCGTGTAGGGCTTGATGGTGTCGAATGTTTGCTCGCGATCCCAGGGGCATCCGCCCGGGGCCCGCAACCGCGCCATAATCTGAACCGCTCTCTCGAATCGTTCGCCGGTAGAAGACATCCTGTTCACTGTAAACGAGGGAAATTCAGCGAGCAATGGCTGCAGCGGCAGGAAAGGGTGTCCACAAGCCGGGCTCGGGGTCGAAGCCGAGGCCGTTACGCACCCGCTAATTCCCCCGCCCATCTGATGGCGAGCGCAGCGAGCGAACGAGCATTTCGGTCTCGTCCGAAAGCATCGCATCCACGCCCCACGCCGCCAGCTCCATCACGCGTTCCCTGTCCTTGACCGTCCAAACCATGATTTTTTTCCCGCGGCGTGCACCGACTCGATCAGTTCCCGATCCGCCAGTTCGAGCGAAGGAATCACCCACTGCACTTTCCTCTGCCGCCATTCGCCAAGCTCCTCGTCGGTCGCGCACAGATACCCCAAGGGAAGCGCGGGATCAAGTTCTCCAATTGCGGCGAGCACTTCGGGAAGAAACGAGGAAACCAGGTACCGGTTTTGCGGCGGATGCGAGCACAACGCTTTTACGGTCTCCTGCTCCAGCCCTGCCACCTTCAACTCGTTGTCGAGAAATGCCCGGGCAGCAAATTCCCGCAAAACATCCTCCAGTCCAGGCAAAGCGAGCCGCTCCCTGCCGTCCGAGCGATCTCGGTTGCGCCGACTGTCGCAGCGTGGCAAACCACACCCTGCCCGTCCGATGTCCGCCGCACGTCGAACTCGAATCCATCGCAGCCCTGCTCGAGACAAAGCGCAAACGAAGGCCAGGTATTTTCCGGAATTTTCTTAGTAGCCCGGGCGCCGCGATGCCCCAAAAGGAGAGGAACATTCATCGAGAAATTGGGTTCGGTCGGCGCATAGGGCGTCACCGCGGTAAAGCGGCGCGAGGGGGTTCAGTCCAAATCGAAATCCCGAATCGGCTTCCCCGTATCCGGGGTCTCTTTCGCCTTCTTGACTGCCTCCTGGAATTTCTTTTCGAGCAGTTCCGAGGCATGCTTCTGCGCCTCGATCGACTGGCGAAAAATCGAATCGCGCCGGCTGTCCTGCTCCTTCATGGCGCGCGCCGCCTCTTCCATGTCATTAAAGGTCTTGGGCTTGACCGGCGCGGTATGCGCAATAATGCTGCGGGTCGCGGGGTTGATCTTGAGCACCGCGCCGCAACAGGGACAGGTCACATCAAAATCAGCATCCCGAAGATGAGATTCGCGTTTCGCCACTCGCCGATCATACCGCAATCTGGTTCAGCGGGGGGTGAGCCGAATGGGCAGAATGCCGAACAGGTACAGCATCTCCCAGGCCAGCAGGACGATCGATACCAGGACCACCAGGATGGCCAGAATCTCCCCGAAGTTCAGCCCGCCCTTGTCCTGCTCAAACCGCCGCGCTCCGAGACTCAGGATATTGACCGTAGCAAAGCCAAACACGAGCACCCACAGGATGTTATAAACCTCTTCGCGCGTGGTGCGCAGCAGCAACATCGCCGGCAGCACTCCGACTGCCAGCGGGCGCAGACCGCGGCCCGCGATCTCGCCCCAAGCGCGGAAGTGTGCGGCGGCAAACCACAAGGTCGAGCAATTGCGAACCGCGGCAGAGGGGCGAGGCAGTCTCATGCAGAGATTTGATAGTACCGTGTTTGGCTGGCCAAAGTCAGCCATGCGCAAGCGGAAGGGTAGCTCACTAGTTCATCGCGGTTGCATTTCCCGGATTGGTCACAGAGGATAGTACCCGACCGGGGATGGGGAACGACACGCGGTAACCGGGGAAGAGCACATACCCAATGATTGTCAACTTCGCCGAGCGGGCGCATAACCACAACTGGGAACTGGACCCGGTAACCAGATCTCTTCTCGATACCGATTTCTACAAGCTCCTCATGCTTCAGTTCATCTGGAAGCATTACCCCCACACCCAGGTCTCATTCAATCTCTACAATCGCTCAACTTCCGTGCGTCTGGCCGACATGTTTCCGCGCGAGGAACTCATCCACCAGATGGAGCACGCCCGCCGCCTGCGATTTCGCCGGTCGGAACTGGTCTGGCTCGCCGGCAACACTTTCTATGGCCGCAGCGGAATCTTTGAGCCTGCCTTTCTCGAGTGGCTAGAGCGCGACTTCCGTCTTTCCGACTACGACCTATCCGTGAAAGACGGCCAGTTTCATCTCTCTTTCGACGGTCGCTGGACCGAGACCACCATGTGGGAGCTTTACGCGTTGTCCATCCTCGACGAACTCAAGACTCGGGCGGCCATGAAAAAACTCCGCGAGTTCGGCCTGGACATTCTCTACGCCCGCGCAAAAACAAAACTCTGGGGCAAGATCGAGCGCCTGCGCGGGGTTCCCGATCTCGCCGTCGCCGACTTTGGAACCCGCCGTCGTCACAGCTTTCTCTGGCAGGAATACGTGGTCAACGCCATGGCCGCAAATCTGGGCAGTGCCTTTACCGGAACCTCCAATGCGTTCCTCGCCCACAAGCACGATCTCGAGGCCATTGGCACCAATGCGCATGAGATCCCCATGGTCCTCGCCGCCCTCGCGCCCGCCCACGACGACGAGGCGCTGAGGGCTTCGCAGTATCGCGTCCTCGAGTTGTGGCAGGCCACCTACCACGGTGCTCTCCGTATCATGCTGCCCGACACTTTCGGCACCACGCAATTTCTCGACAACGCCCCCGACTGGGCCGCCGACTGGACCGGACAGCGCATCGACAGCAAGAACCCGTACATCGCCGGAGACGAATACATCCAGTGGCTCAAGACACGCGGCCGAGATCCGCGCGAGAAGCGCATCATCGCCAGCGACGCGCTCGATGTGGATGACATTCTCGGCCTGCACGCCCATTTTGGCGGAGCACTCGCCAGCGGCATCACTAGCACGGACTTCCGCAGCGCGGCCGATTTCACAGATCGCCGAAAGTGGACGCCAGGCAGCCGCATTCGTTTCAGCGCCGGCTGGGGTACGCTGCTCACCAACGATTTCCGCGGCTGCGATCCCGCCGGCAGCGGCGACTTTGATCCCATCAGCCTGATCTGCAAGGTGTCCATCGTCGAAGGCAGGCCCGCCGTCAAGCTCTCCGACAATTATTCGAAAGCCCTCGGCGTCCCGTCAGAAATCGAACGTTATCGCCGCGCCTTCGGCACCGCTGGCGTCAGCCACGTCCCGGTAGTCGCCTGAAGGCCGGCGCGGCTTGGCTGCCGGCGCGGGGCTTGCCGCCGCAACCGCAAAACACAATCCGGTTCGAGAGCATCGCGACCGAAGCGGTCGCAAGGCGGGGCAACTACTCGACGCGCAAGGCCTGCATGGGGTCGAGCCTAGAGGCACGGGTTGCAGGGAGCCAGACTGCGACGAAGGCGACAGCAGTCAGGATCAATGGCACGATGACAAACACGGTTGGGTCCCAGAACTTGACGCCAAACAGAAAACTGGCGATGAGGCGGGTGAGCGCGAACCCGGCTGCGATGCCGCACAAGACGCCAATGATGGCCAGCTGCATGCCCTGCCAGACGACCAGGTTGCGGATGGCGGCGCGGTCCGCGCCGAGGGCCATGCGGATGCCCATTTCCTGGGTACGCTGCTGGACGGAGTAGGCCATGAGGCCGTAGATGCCGATGGCGGCCAAAACCAGCGCCAGCGCGCCGAAAATGGTGAGCAACAGCATATTGAAGCTTTGGCGGGCGATGGAGCGCGCCACCACCTCCTCCATCGGCCGCACCTGCGCAACTGGAAATCCGCCGCTCGCCTGGCGCAGCTGCTCGGATATGGCGGGGATCGACTGATGGAGGTCGCCGCGAGTGCGCACCACCCACCGCATAGGCACGATGCGGGCGTTCAGCGCGGTCATGCCGTCGGTGACCTGAGCCGCCGGAACAACCAACAGCGGATCGGGATCGCGGCCCAGACCGCCCTCGTGCGTGTCGCCGACAACGCCAATAATCTGTCGCGCCGGCTCCTCGAATTCCGGCCCTACACCCTTGCCAATGATGATCTGTTGGCCGACCGGGTTTTCTTTCGGCCAGTATTTCTTTGCCAACGCCTGATTGATGATCACCACTCCGGGCGCGGCAGCGGTGTCGCTATCGGAAAAATCGCGGCCGCGCAGAATGGGGATTTTGAAGACGCGGTAGTAGCCCGGCGAAGCGCTCATCCAGCCCGCGTCGGGAGTATCTTTGGCTTCGAGCGGAGGGCGGCCGACGATGAGAAAGGGCAGGCCAAACTGGCCCTGGATAGGCAGGCAGCAGGTGGAGGCCGATTCTTCGACGCCGGGGATGGCGTTCAGTCGATCGCGTCCCTCGCGGGAGAGTCGCCCGACGGCAGCCGTCTTCTGGTAGCGGTCGCCCGTAAGCGACATCTCCATGGTCAGCACGTGATGGGAATCGAAGCCGGGACTGACGCTGCGAAGGGCGAGAAAGGTTCGGATCAGCAGCGCAGAGCCGATCAGGAGCACCAGCGCCAGCGAAACCTCGCTGACCACGAGCAGCGAGCGAGCCTTGCTTTGGCGGAAGCCGGTGCCGAAGCGGTTGCTGCTCTCCTTCAGCGGGGAATTGAGGTCGGAGCGCGAAGTGCTGAAGGCGGGGAAGAGTCCGAACAGAATACCGGTGACCAGCGAGACCGCCAGGGTAAAAGCAAGCACGCGCCAGTCGACGCCAATGGCCGTTCCATTTTCGCCAATTCGGGGAAGGTCGGCGGGGCTGACGGCGAGCAGAACCCGTACTCCGAGGAAGCCGAGAATGAGGCCAAGAATTCCGCCGGTGACAGAGAGCAGGACGCTTTCGAGGAGCAACTGGCGGATGATCCGTGCGCGGCCTGCACCGAGGGCGGAGCGAATGGCGAACTCGCGTTTGCGTCCGGTGGCGCGCACCAGCACTAGGTTGGCAACGTTGGCGCAGGCGATCAGAAGGACCAGGCCGACTGAGCCCAGCAGTACCAGAAGCGATTTGCGCACCTCCCCGACAATACTGTCGCGTAGCGGCTCCACGGCAAATCCCTGTTGGGAATCTTCTTCGGGGTAGGTGCGGAGGAATTGGCTGGCCGCGAGCTTCATTTGCGCGTTGGCCTCGGCCAGCGTGACTCCAGGCTTGAGCAGTCCCGAGACCTGGAAATAGTGGCCCTGATTCGTGCTGTTCGGTTCAAACTGGAAGGGCAGCCAGATCTCGGCCTCCGGATCGGACTGAAAGGACTCTCCAATCACGCCGAGGATCGTATAGGGCTCGTTGCCGAGCGAAAGTGCGCTGCCGATGACGTTTGCATTGCCGCCGAACTTGCGCTGCCACAGGCCATAGCTCAGCACAACCACTTTACCGCCGCCCGGAAGATCTTCCTGCGGCGTGAAGGTGCGGCCGAGCATGACCGGGGCGCCGAAGAGGCGAAAGTAGCCTTCGGTGACGTGGAGGCCGTGGACCTGCTCGGCTCGGTCGCCGGTGATGTTGAAGCCTGGGCCCGCGAAGTCATAGGCGGCAACCTCCTGGAAAATGCTGGTCTGCTGCTGCCACAGGTGAAACTTCGGAATGGAGCCAATAGGATTGTTGCCACTGGGCGAGGTAAGCAGGAATTCGACGATGCGATCCGCATCGGGGTAGGAGAGGGGCTTGAGCAACACTGCGCTGACCACGGTAAAAATCGCCGTATTGGCTCCGATGCCGAGGGTCAGGGCCGCAACGGCGGCAAGGGTGAAGGCGGGAGCCTTGATGAACATGTGGACCGAATGCTTGATGTCATTGCCGAGACTGCCCATGGCCTGGTCCCATTTCTTGGCTGGATTGCTGGAATCTTAGACGCAATCGGGCGCCGGTTGGTTCCGTTTTCGCGAGTAGACAAATATAGACATGAATTCAGCCAATCTGGGCGCACATACCAAAATAGCGGGTATGGAACAATCGCGCCGCCTCACAAGTCGATCCGGTCGAGACCGGGCGGGGGCCGGGAAGAAGGGACAAAGCAAGCGTTATGGCAGAATAGCGCGATGCCAATCCAAGCCCACGCACCTATCCCCAAGTTTTTCTATGGTACGGCCTGGAAGGAAGACCGCACTGCCGCCCTGACCGAACGAGCTCTGCAAGCAGGTTTTCGCGCCCTCGACACGGCAAACCAGCGACGACACTATTTCGAAGAAGGTGTGGGACTGGGACTGGCTGCCGCCTATCGAGCCGGCTTGGTCACGCGCGACGATCTTTTTCTGCAAACAAAATTCACCTACCTGCGCGGTCAGGATCACCGCCTACCTTACGATCCCGCGGCCTCACTTGGAGAACAGGTCGCACAGTCCCTGGCCAGTTCGCTGGCACATCTCGGCACCGACCACCTTGACAGTTACCTGCTTCACGGCCCTTCCTCCAATTACGATTGGACCGACGATGACGCCGAAGTCTGGGAGGCAATGCGCAAAGAGCGTGAGGCCGGACGCGCGCATCGGCTGGGAGTCAGCAATGTCTCGCTGCGTCATCTGGAGCGATTGTCAGAGACCCGCTCCGAGCTTCCCACATTCGTGCAAAACCGCTGCTACGCCCGCCTGGGCTGGGATCGCGACATCCGTGAGTTTTGTCACGAGCACAAGATCCTCTATCAGGGCTTCTCGCTGCTGACCGCAAATCAGGACGTGCTGTACCATCCCCTGATTCGTAATCTGATCAGTTCCGGCCCAGTGATCAATCGCACCGGCAAGACCTCGAACGTCACGCCAGCGCAAATCATTTTTGCCTTCGCGCGCGCGATAGAAATCCTTCCCCTCACCGGCACCTCGAACGCCGATCACATGCAGCAGGATCTCGCCAGCCACGATCTCACCCTTTCGCTGGATGCCGTGCGTGCCATCGAGTCGATCGCCGGCTGATCACCTTCGACCTGAACGACGAAACCTCAAGCGAAGAGCCGGCGCGAATGCCGGACGATTGAGCCACGGCGGCCAGAGTCCGATTCGGGACGGAGCCAGAGAGCGGATGAATCGCCCGAGCCGCGAGATCCCCAAAAAGGCTTTCTCAAGTCCCGGTCCCGCATTCTCACACCTGAAAGAGGGGATAGATTGGAGAATTCTGTCGGGACAAACGCGGGCAAGCAGACCCAATCGAGCCGGGAAATCTCGACAACGACCGGTCCGTCGAGCAATCCGAGTGCCCACTGGACGAGCACCCAGTGACCACTCATCCTAACTATTTCAATTCCGCAATCTACGACCTGGATTGGGCCACGGCCGACCGGCACTTCGATTTTCCGGCGGCCAAGCAAGTTGGAACGACCATCACGAGGCCGCTCTATGGATGGTTTCAGTTTTTGCGCGGCGATTGTGGCGCAGGCAATCAAACTCGCACAGCGCGCGATCGAAGAAGACCCTCTCGACGTCTGGTCGCGGATAAACGTGGACGCGTATCTCCAGGCTGCGGGCCGCGAACGTGAAGCGCTCGAACAATTGAGGAAAGTGCTGGAGTTGGACCAGACCCAGGCCGTAGCTCTCGTGCCGATGGCGATGATCCACGCCGACCAAGGTGACCTTCGGGAGGCACCGGCGAGCGCACGTCGCGCCCATTCGATTGGGCGGTGGTTGCCCGAAACGACTGGCGTTCTTGGCGCCCTCCCGCGGCGCCACGGAAATCATGCTGAGTCACAATCAGTCGCGCAGACACTTGGATCCGGCAGCGCACTCGGGGATGCGCGCGCCCACGCGCTCTTTCACTTGCTTTCTGGCAAAGTGGAAACGGGAGCCGATTGGGCCGAGAAGGCGATTCAAGAGCATGACCTGTCCATGATTATTTATCTCCGCTTTGTCGCCTGCAAAGGACTTCGAGCCAGCCACCGCTGGCCGAAGTTCGCGCGAATGATCAACCTGCCGCAGCCCTGATGACGGCCTCGACGCACCCTCCAAGGCCCATGTCTATCAGAGATCTTAACGCGGATAGGATTGTCGTCGCCAGACCACTTCGCGATTCACACCGGCCGATTGAGTCTGTGCACGCCGGGCGACGCACGCAGCGAGAGTAAGCCCTGGCGGCGCGAGTGGTTCCGCAGGTACTGGGTCGTCAATCGGAATTTTCGCTCTCGTCCTTGGCAATGGGTTCGCGTGGCGGCCAACCTCGGTTCGCCGCCTACGTCCCAGGCGCGCGCTACTTCCCCGACGCGACCGCCTCGCGCTCTCCCACCTGCTGGCGCCACATCGCGAAGTAGAGCCCCTTTTGGTCGAGCAACTCCGAGTGCCTTCCGGATTCGACAATGTGACCCCGCTCGAGCACGTAGATCCGGTCGGCATGCATCACCGTAGACAGCCGATGCGCAATCAGAATCGTAATCGCTTCCTGGTTCACCGCCACCTCGCGAATGGTGCGACTGATTTCCTCTTCCGTCAGCGAATCGAGAGACGATGTGGCTTCATCGAAGACCAGCAACTGCGGATGCCGCAGCAGCGCCCGCGCAATTGAAAGCCGCTGTTTCTCGCCGCCGGAAACTTTCACCCCGCCCTCGCCGATGAGCGTGTCCAATCCCCGGTCGGCGCGCGACAGCAGGCTGTGCGCGGCCGCTTGCTGCAACACTTCCATGCACTCCTTGTCGGTCGCCCCGGGGTTCACAAACAGCAGGTTCTCCCGAATCGATCCCGAAAACAGTTGCGTGTCCTGCGTCACAAATCCGATTCTTTCCCGCAGTTCGTCGAGGTCCACACGCTGCGACGGAATCCCGTTATAAAGGATCTCTCCCCCTTTGGGAGCGTACAAACCTACCAGCAGTTTCACCAGCGTCGACTTCCCCGCCCCCGACGGTCCCACGAACGCAATCGTATCCCCGCGCGCCGCGCTGAAACCGATTTCGTCCAAGGCCAGCACGGAAGAACTCTGATGCTGGAAACTCACGCCCTCAAATTGCAGCGTCATCAGTTCCTCCAGCGCTTCCGGCGCGGCCGGCTTCGGATCCCGCGGAGTGTCTAAAATCTGCTGAAAATTCTGCAGCGAGACTTCCGTCTCGCGATAAATATTGATGACGTTTCCCAGTTCCTGCAAGGGCCCAAAGATGAAGAACGAATAAATCATCAGCGAGAAAAACTGCCCAATCGTGATTTCCTGCCGAAAAATCAAATACAGCATGAGAAACAGGATGCTGGTGCGGAGCGCATTGACCGCCGTCCCCTGAATAAAACTCAGACTGCGCAGATACTTCACTTTCTTCAATTCGAGCTTCAAAATCTTGTCCGTGATTCCGTTCAGCCGGACCACCTCCTGATGCGCCAGTCCCAGACTCTTCACCAGTTCGATGTTACGCAGCGACTCCGTGGTTGAACCGGCCAGCGCTGTGGTTTCGGCAACAATGGTCTTTTGCATCTTCTTGATGCGCTTGCTCAGCACCGAGCTGATCAGTCCGAGCAGCGGCACCGTGATCAGAAAGGCGGGCGCGATTGTCCAGTGCACCCGCAGCGCGTAGATCATCACAAACACGATGCCGACCAGAGAAATGAAAATCACATTGATCGCTGCGGTGATGAATCGTTCCACGTCGCTGCGTACCTTTTGCAGTTTGCCCAGGGTTTCGCCGCTGCGCTGGTCTTCGAATACCTGGTAGGGCAAATCGAGCGAATGCCGGATTCCGTCCGAGTACATCCGCGCGCCCAAGCGCTGCACAATCACGTTCACGAAATAGTCCTGAAAGTTCTTAGCCACGCGCGAAACAAACGCCACTCCCACCGCCGCCAGCAGCAATAAGCCCGCGCCGCGGATAAACTGCCCCTGCGTGTACTGGTGATACTTGGTGGCGTAGCTGTCGATCACATGACGAAAAATCAGCGGATCGAGCAGGGAAAATATCTGATTGGTTGCGGCCAGCAAGAGCGCGGCCACAAACAGCTTCCAGTATTGTTTGCAATAGCCGTAAAGAAGATTCATAGAAGGCGCGAGCGATGCGATGGCATTTAGATGGCAGGACACCGTTTTCGATTCAGGAGGGCGTTCGCTCAACGAGGCGAGGGATGGGAAATCAGGGGTCTTGTGGGCGGGAAGGATCGCGGAGGGCTTTCACGGTCAGCCAACGGCTGCAGGTCGAAATTCGCCGGACCTCAGGCGGTGCCGGTGTTCGCTAGCGCTTCGACTGCCTCCCAGGTCGTCCCGAAGGTCACGAAGAATTCACTGACTTTGGTGATATCCATGATCTTGCGGACTCGTGGCTTTACCCCCGTCAGCACCAGGCATCGCCCCGCTTTCTGATGAGAGACGTAGGCCGTTACCAGCGCCCCCAATCCCACGGAATCAATGTAGGGAACATCGGACAAATCAAGGATCATGGTCTCCGCGTGCTCATGATGCACCGCACGCACAAACTGCGGCGCGGTTTCCATCGTGATCGGGCCCCGCAGCAACAGGATGCGCTGATCGTCAGCGACGCCCTCATAACGCTCGACGGTTAGTTCCTGCAATCCCATGGCAGCAAATTGTAGGCCAGTTGAAGGTCGCTGTCACCTCCCATTAAGGCACTGGACGTTCCCTTGTTTTCGACATCCAGCAGCCGACGAGCGCCGAACCCTGAACCCCGCATCCCGGCTCCTGCTGTACCTTGGTGAGAGGTCAAAAGCAGGTACGGGCGAATCCCAAATGGCAGAGGTCTTAGGGCTCGTTCCTTCATGCTTTGCATCACCCTGCGCTGGCCCTGGCCACTTGCGCAAAGAACGCTTTCGGCAGGAGCAGTCGTCGCTCGAAACACGACTCGATCTCTTTGCGAATGCTGGTTCAGATGAAAGGCGCAAGAATGCTAGCGCCCGAATACAGTGCCGCAACCGGACACAAGGCCCTGGCGCGCAACCCTATCCAATCTGTTTGTCAAAAACAGAGCTTCGCCAGGAATCGATCGGTTGGTCGAGGAGGGTTCTCGCTCGCCGGTCCCGGAGCCAGGCAAAGAGCAACGCGAGATCGGCAGCAATTGCCGCGGCGCAAAACTCGTTTCTCGGTAACGAAGTTCCCGGTTGGAGGCGCGTCAAGCGACACCGGACCGGCAACCCGCTTTACTGCGGCTTCTTGTCGTCGCCGTAGATCGAGTACTGTCCGCCGGGATGCTTCAACTTGACCGTGATTTCCATCTCCGGCTTGTCGACTTGGTAGTCTTCGCCAAACGTCTGGAAATGCGGCATCAGCACCTGCACACGCAACGAGCCATAGGGAATTCCGTCAACGCTCGTCTTGCCATCGGCGTCGGTCTTCAGCTCCATCTCTCCCTGCGCCTGCTTCCCTTTGCGCTTCACCGGATGCAGCACGATCTCCGCGTTCCTCACCGGCTTGCCGTCGGAATCGCGCACCACCAGAAACTTCAAACTCGAGGTCGGTCCCTCATCATCCTGGGCGCGCGCCGAACCAACCAGGTCGAACGCCAGCAGGCATGCTGCGGCCACAATTAGCAAACAACTCATTTTCATAATCCGACTCTTTTCAGCCTTGCATGGCGCGGCCATTCCAGGCTCATCGCCACCGATCACTGTGGTTTCGGATCGGGAGTTTTTTTGTCATCACTTTTCTTTGTATCGTCATTTTCAAGCACCGAATACTGTCCGCCCGGACGTTTCAGCTTCACCCTGATTTCTAGTTCCGGCTTATCGATTTGATAGTCTTCGCCAAACGTCTGGAACCCGGGTGCCAGCACCTGCACCCGCAGCGGACCGTAGGGAATGCCATCGATGTTGGTCTTGCCGTCGTTGTCGGTTTTTAGCTCCAGCCCGCCTTTGGACTGATTTCCCTTCTTGCTGATGGGATGCAACACAACCGCCGCGTTTCGCACGGGCTTGCCGTTGTAGTCGCGTATGACGACAAATTTCAAATCCGACATCGAGCCCTCATCCTGCGCCGAGGCCAGCCGGACCAGGCCGGTGCCGACGAGGATCAAACACACAAAAGATAGCGAAAACCGTCTCATATAGCCTATTCCTGACGTCCTGGTTTCAAGCGGCTTGCGTCCCACGCCCAGCTACGCAAGCTGCGCTCGTCGAGCCCGCAGCCCGCTTACTTCATACCCCGGACGGCATACACCTGCGAAAGCTTTTGCGTGTAAAGATAAGCATACGCGCCCGCGGAGCCGGCATAATACCTTCCGCCTGCGCTCTGGGCTCCTGCGGCCAAGCCTTGCCCAAAGGTTTGCCACGGATCCATCTTGCCGGTCGTAACATTGATGCGATAAACGTTCCGCAGATCCTCGGGCTTCTGCATGGCGACAGCGTATACCGACTCCCCGTCCGGCAACCACCCCCGCACGCGATAGCTTGCGTCCAGCCCGGGGATGGGACGCAGACCGTTGCCGTCGATGGGCCAGACTCCCCATTTCCCATCCGACGTCACAACCACCGTGCGCCGGCCGTCCGGAGAGGGCCATGCGCCGGCGACGCCCTCCGGAGTAATTGCCTTGGAGTTCCCGCTGCCCAGTTCAATCAGGTAGTCACGTACCCCGCGTCCCGGCTCAATTCCAGTCGCCAGCAGTTCTTTGTCGCCCGCTAACCATTCGACAAACTGGTAGCTTACGTTGTCGTGGGTTAACTGCCGCACCTCGCCCGCGCCGGTTGGAACCAGGCTGAGTGGGCCGCCCTTGGCTGGTTGCGTGATCACCCACTTGGCGTCGGGAGAAACGGCCAAACTCGCTCCCTCGCCAATCCGCACCGGAGGCGAGCCATCGGTATCGCGCAGAAACACGGTGTAGTTCGGCCCCCCACCATCCCCCTCCTCGTCGAACAGGATCTTGTGACCATCCGGAGTCAAACCGCTCAGTTCCGACCAGCCGAACCATCCCAGTTCACGCTCGTCCTTGCCCCCCGGTGGCCGACCCCGGATTCCTACGCGCCGCTGATTGGTGACCATCAGCACCATTCCATTGCGAATATCTTCCAGCCACATCCCACCCGGAACATTCGCAATGGTTCGCAACTTGCCGGCCAGCGTCACAGCCCGCGGGTTGCCCGCACCACCGCTGGTCGATGCCGTAAACCAGATCTCGTCTCCTGGCGGCGACCAGAGAACGCCTTGCAGGGTGGTCCAGCCCGAGGAAAGAATCTTCTCCTCGCCCTTGCCGTCCGAGCCAATGACCGCGATCGAGCCCTCATCGTCGCCGTTCACGTTCTGATGATCGGCAAAAGCGATCCTCTTTCCATCGGCGGAAATCTTTGGATGACTGATCCAGTTGATGCCCTCGAACAGCACCTTCCCAATGGGATACTCCAGGCGCCAATGGCCCGTCTCCGGCACATAGCGGACGACCGCCATACTTTCCCCGTCCGCCGCCCAGTCGGCGTCCTGCACGTAGTTCAGTACTTCGCGTGGCGCCCCGCCGCTCATGGGAATCCGCGCCAAGGTTCCCACCTGGGCATAACCGCTGAGGCTCAGGGTCCTCAGGCGTACCGCCAATTCCCCGGTTTTCGAGATCGATAACAGCTCGGCATTTTTCACGCCCAGCTCCCGAGTTCCGTGATCGTCGGTACGCCCGATGTACAACTGGTTTTCACCGCCGTCCCAAGCCGCGTTGTAGACGACACTGCCGTCGGGCGTAAAGCGGGCGTTGCCGACCGAACCGTTGCGAAATGTGATGGCTTGATATTCCGGCAGTGCGGTGCGCACTCGGGCGCGACCAAACCACCAGCCGAGTCCCAGCATCACAAGCGACAACGTCAGCGCGACCATCAGGGCCCGCCAGGCGTAGAGCGGGGCAACTGCTTTGGTTTGCCCGCTCGTCCTGTCGGAGATCGAGCTCCCGGAAATGGCCGGGAGCGGGCTGGTCTGCCCGAGCACGGAACTTTCCGCCAGCGCTTCCAGGTTGAACGCGAGATCTCCCGCCGACTGGAAACGCTGCGCCGGATTTTTCTCCAGACAATGGCGCACCATCCGCTCGAGTGCCGGAGAAACATGGCGCGCGGTTTCGGAAAGCTCAGGCGGTTCGTCTTTCAGAATTGCGCTCATCGTATCGGCTGGAGTTTCACCGCCAAAGGCGCGTTCCCCGGAGAGCATTTCGTAGAGAATCGAACCGAAGGCAAAGATGTCGGAACGATGGTCGGCCGCTTTGCCTCGCACCTGCTCGGGCGACATATAACCGACTGTTCCCAGGATCTGTCCGGGCTCGGTGTTGACTTGCACGGTGGGCGCATCGGCGCCGCTATCGTTTTCCGGACGCGTCAGTTTCGCCAAACCGAAATCCAAAATCTTGACCCGTTCGTCGCTGGTCAAAAACAGATTTTCCGGCTTCAGGTCGCGATGGACGATTCCCTTTTCATGGGCGGCAGCGAGTCCGCGAGCCACCTGCAGGGCGTAATCGATGGTCTTGCGGCTGGAAAAGGGCCCGCTGCGGATCCGCTCGCGCAAGGTCTGGCCTTCGAGCAGCTCGGAAACGATGTAAGGCGCCCCTGCGGCGTCTCCAATATCGAAAATCGAAAGAATGTTGGGATGATTCAGGGCGGCGGCCGAGCGGGCTTCCTGCATGAAGCGCTGCAAGCGATCGGCATCGGCCGAGTAGGAGGCGGGCAGAACTTTGATGGCGACGATGCGATTCAGGCGCGAATCGTGGGCCCGATACACCTCGCCCATACCCCCGGAACCGAGCAGGGCTTGTATGTCGTAGGGACCTAGCTTTGTGCCCGGAGTGAGTGCCATCTGAAGCAGTGGATTATATCGGACTACCCGTGCGGGGAACAGAATTTCGCACGGGTGAACTGGCAAAGGGATGCCGAGAGGCTCGCCGCCCATGAACAAGTGCGGGGATCGCGGTGTGGCACGCTGGGGCGAGACTTTGGTGGCCACTCGCGCGTAACCCAACCGAACGAATCGACGGCTATTCTCGGTTGATGGCTTCGGCCACGAATGTTACGGCCTCGTGAAATCTGTCTTGACGGTCGCAATACGATCGATGGTAGTTGACAGGAGTACATGTACGGCGTAGTGTTGCCCGCATCAATTCGTGGGGTCTCGCGTCGCCCCCCCGGCTGTGTGCGAGCCTTTTCCTTTAACAGATTCCAATCGTAGGTGCTAAGTTTCGAGCGGGACGAGCGTTTAAGTTTCTCTGCGCCACACGGCATTGCTCTGTGCGCCGCGCGGTACGTTCCATGATAAAACTTCGTGGCCCCACTCGCGGTGCCACTCCAACTTCGACCAAGGTCGTGCTTCGCCTTAGGAGGCGAGAATTATGTGGAATAGGGTAGCGCGGTTTGCTGAGCGCGTTTGTTTTCTGTCATTGATGTTTGCGGTCGTGAGTGCCCTGCCCGTGTCGGCGCAGAGCGTCTCCGGTCAAAAATCGGCGCAGAGCGCCGCCCCCAAGAAAGTGGCGCAGAAGGTTTCTCCTGAACGTGCAAAAGAGGAGGAAGAAGGCCCTGACTTCGTCCGCGAGCGGCAGGAGTATTTCATGCACCAGCGTGCCTACCCGCTCGCTCACATTCCGCAGGGCGCACGTCTGCGTGCCCTTGAGCAGATGCGTGCTATGCCGGCAGGATCGCTTGCGACGCCCGCCTGGGAAGCGCTTGGCCCGAAACCGATTCTGCCCGCGCAGGGAAACTCATACTGGGGGTCGCCGTCGGACTCGGGGCGAGTGACCGCGTTGGCGTTTGATCCGACCGGCCACGACACCATTTATGCGGGCGCGGCGGAAGGCGGCGTGTGGAAAACGACGAACGGGGGCACACTCTGGACTCCGCTCACCGACAGCCAGCCCTCGCTGGCCGTGGGCAGCATTGCCCTCGACCCAACCAATTCGCAGACCATCTACGTGGGCACCGGAGAGGAAAACTTTAACTACGACGCTTACTACGGCGCGGGCATCCTGAAGTCTACCAACGGCGGCAGCACCTGGACTCAGATGGGCGGTACTTATTTCGCCAGCTGCTTCGCGGGTGCGGGTGCCTTGAATTCTACCGGCTCCTTTATCGGAGCCATCGCGGTAGACCCAGGTAACAATCAAACTGTGCTCGCCGGCGTAAGCGGCTGTCCGTATACGACTGTTGGCGTGTACAGGTCGGCGGACGGCGGTAGTACGTGGACTTACGTCCTCCAAGATTCGGCCGGTAGAGTGGCCGGCACCTCCATAGTTTTCGTGGGCAGCGGCGTCGCCTACGCCGCCTTGAGCAACACCAACGGCGATTCGATGGATGGCGTTTACAAATCCACCGACGGCGGGCAAACCTGGACTGCGACAAACGGGACAGGCACGAATGTTCTGCCCAGCGGGACCAGCGTGGGGCGTATTGCGCTCACGGCAGCGCCTTCCAATCCTCTTGTCTTGTACGCAGTAATTACATCGCCTACCGGATTCACCGGGCTCTACACCACCATCGACGGAGGCCAGAACTGGACTAAAACCACCGCTCCGGACATCTGTGTCACGCAGTGTTTCTATGATATTGCGGTTGCCGTTTCGCCCACGAACTCGAGTATTGTGTACGCGGCCGGGATCTACACCTACAAGACAAATTCGCCGACCACCGTAGTCGGCTCCACCGATGGCGGTAAGACCTGGACCCAGGTCGGTTCCTCTACCAAGACAGGATCGACAACCGCAGTTCATACCGACATCCATGCCCTGGCGTTCTCCGCCGATGCGGCCGTGCTTGCAGTTGGGGGCGACGGCGGAGTGTGGAAGACTTCCGATTCTGCCACTCCGGGAACCCTGAATTGGACTGGGACGAATAACACGCTTGCCACCGCCCAGTTCTATCCAGGATTTGCCTATGACGGCCAGAGCGATGCGCTCGGGGGTATGCAAGACAACGGCTCCGCCGTTCTCGATCCGAAAAGTCTCAAATGGAGCAATGTACAGTGCGGCGACGGCGGCTTCAGCGCCATTGATACCACCACGAACCCATATACGTTCTATGCGGCGTGCGGCAACAACGTAGGCGTCAGTATGTCAACCACTCCCTCCAATCCTGCATCGTGGACGGTAATAAACACCGGAATCAATTTCACCGACCCGACGCTGTTCATTCCGCCCTTCGTGAAGGACCCTTCGGTCTCGGGCACGCTTTATTACGGGACCAACCAGATTTATCAAACCACCAACAACGGATCCTCCTGGGCTTCGATTTCTCCCCAGCCCTTGGCCGGACCCACGAGCACGGGGACGGTTTCCGCGATTGCGGTTGCGCCCTCCAACAGCGCCACGATCTATGCGGGGACGAGCGATAGCCAGGTGCTGGTAACCACAACCGGCGGAGTGCCTTCCACGGCTTGGACAAACGTCACCGGCACCGGGTTGTTGCCCCCACGATATGTTACGCACATAACTGTCAACCCCACCAATCCCGCGACGGCATACGCCACTTTTTCGGGATTCTCCGGCTTCGGGGATACGCTCGGACACGTATTTGTAACGACGAACACTGGCGGCACGTGGACGGATATCAGCGGAAACCTTCCCAACATACCCGTCAACGATTTAGTCATCGATCCGGCTCTAGCGAATACTTTCTACGCCGCTACCGACACCGGTGTCTTCATGACGAGCAATGGCGGGACTAGTTGGAGCACGTACGGGACAGGCCTGCCCAACGTCGTCGTACACAGCCTAGTATTGGAGCCAAACGCGAGGAAACTCGCCGCCGCCACCCATGGTCGGAGCGCGTGGCGAATCGACGCAGCCCCGGCTACCGGCGTGGCGACGGTAACACTTTCAACCGCTTCCCTCACGTTCCCGTTACAAGTGGTCAACACCACCAGCGCCGCGCAGACGGTGACGCTGACGGTTACGGGCACTTTGGCGCTGTCGATTACAAGCATTAAGACCGACAGCACCGATTATGCCGTGACCACCACTTGTGCTCTGGCGCCCGCGACCAATGCCGCCGGGACAAGCTGCACTCTCGGCGTTACCTACACGCCAACGAAGCTTGGGACCAACAAGAGCACGATCCGCATTGCGGATAATGCCTCGGGCGGCGTCACTACGATTGCCGTCATGGGAACGAGCACCCTGGACTTAATCTCGCCGACCAGTCTGACTTTCAATTATGTCTTTCCTGTGCAGACCGGCCCACCACAGAATGTCACTTTGACCAATAACAGCACAACAGCCACTCTTCACATCAAGGGGATCGCCATCGTCGGCGACATAAACGCTGAGTTTTCCCAGACCAATAATTGCCCTGCCTCGGTCGCTCCGACCGCTTCCTGCACGGTCGCAGTAACGTTTGCCGGCAACCTATGTGGTCTCGCTACGGCCAACCTTCAGATCACCGATGACGGTACCAATGGTGCTCCGCAGATAGTGCCCTTGTCGGGGACATTAACTTGCCCGTAGGTAAGGCGGGTGAAATTGAGGGGCGGGCTTCGGCTCGCCCCTCGAACTCCACTCCCCAGGTGATGTCCTCTCTATATCCTTCGCAGTTAGATGCCATTCGATTTTGTCCCGCCTTCATAGTTGGGCTTTTGCCACTATTGGAACGAAAGCGCTCGCCAACCGACAACCTGCTGACCTGGCTTGGTCCTTCATACATGCTTATTAGATAACGCCCACCAAGGACTGGCCAGAAAATGCGTCGCACTCGCCGTCCACGCATCGTTTTAGGCCGCTTTCACGAACGAGGGGGCTTTCCAGATGATCTGGAATGTGGAACACCGGCGTCCGGGCGCGCAGACACTCCTGGCTCGATCGCTCCTACGGCCCCATGCGCGTCTAGCGTTTGCTCCTCCTGAATGGGGACGTTTGACGAAACGGACATCATTGTAGGGGGTTGGCCACTATGGACCTGAAACGGTGCTCCATGTTCAAATCTGTCAGTCGGAGCATTCGTTTCTGGAGGACAAGGAAGCGAATGCGTTCAGCCGATGGCGGTGGAGGCGTTGGTTCTGCGGTTGCAACAAGGGCCGCGCCGCATTGGCTGCAAGTTGCCAGAGTAGCGGCTTCGAGAGGCAGAGTTTCACGTCGTAGAGACGCGCGACAATTCAGGCATCGGCTCGTTAACCAGGTCGCGTGTTCCGGACAGAGAAAGGCGGATGGACTCTGCCACGCTCGTCGATAGTAAGGTTCGCGATCATCTCGGAAGCAACTCGAACAGTAGCGTAACTCTCTTGTCCAGCCTCGGTGTCGATGAAAAGTTTGTCCGAAGTATTCGTCCGAAATCATCAATGCTTCTTTCAGTCGCTCAGCAGATGTCCCAGTTTCGCTTGCCAGCACATCGAGCAAGGGTTGGGATGCTCGGCGGTCCACGGAGACGAAGCGCGAAGAATAATCAGGATTTACAATCCTCCAGAAATCCGGCAACGATAGACCGTTTGCCCGAGCGAGCCGCGTCATCCACGAGGACAGAAGCTCGTCTGGATACAGTTTGGGACGTGCGGGCCAGGACATTAGGCAAACCTCGCTGCGCGTCGACTGCGCTCGGAGGCGGGTATCCAATCAATTTCTCGCAAGAGTTCCAGATCAATTCGTTCGCGACCGGACGAGATCGCGTGCTCGGTCGCTGTCGCCAATAAGCTGCTCAGCTCGCCGATGGTTCCTTCGCTCATCGAGAGAAGTTTCCGTGCTAGGTCGTTGTCGATGAGCGACGACGGCTTGCGCAACGGAAGAAGCCTAGTAAAGCTGGCCAACAGAAACAAGTACTCGCGATTCATTTCCCACTTGGTCAAAGGGAGCGGCTCGAAGCGGTTGGCGAGTTGAGGATCGGTAGCGACCGCACGAATGGCTTCTACGGTTCCCACTCCAACGATCGGAACCTGGAGCTCGTCCCCAGATATTTTACGACGTTCAGGAAATGGCGCTGGCGCGCCAAGGATCCGGCCAGCAAATTATGGATCTCGTCGATGATCAGCCTGCGCAATCCAACCGTCCGCAACACTTGTACTTCTTCCTTGCCGGCGCCTTCGCTCGGCCGATACGGGGCGTGGAGTGCCTCCAGAATCGAGTTGTAGAATCGGCCTTCGTCGGGTGCTAGCGAGGCTTGCAATAACAAAACGGGTACCCTGCTGCGATTGTTGTCGGGATCGTGCTCGGCAGGATGCAATCGTGCGAATCGCAGCGCGATCGTTGTCTTGCCGTTATTGGTTTCGGCCACGATCAGAAGTTTGGCATGCGATGCATCGATGGATAATGCAGCAAGGCTTCCATACGTCCCAGGACCTGCTTGGAACTTGTGGAGCCAATCCAGCGCGGTTGACGCAGAAACATGATCCGCTCCGGATCTGGCAGGTCGAGGGCGGCGCGGGCGCTCGGGAGGATCGATTCGTCCCTCATATTCAGAGCTCCTCGATTTCTTCAAAAGCGAGCTAAGCGCGCAACATATTTTTCAGGGCCGGCCGATTATGGATTATCAACGTCGAGCCTTTCAGCTCGGCGAGTTCATTCTTCCTGAATTCCGACAGCAGGCGAGTGATGGTTTCGCGGCTGGTACCAACCAGTTGCGAGATTTCTTCGTGAGTCATCGCCAGTCGGACGCGAACCGATGCGTCGCTCGATTCGCCCCCCGAGGTTTCAAGCAAGAAGCGGGCAAACCGTTCAGAAACCGAGTGGGAGAGTCCAATCGAACGCACCACCCCGTAGGCGTCGGAACAGTCTCGCGCCAGGTGCTGGGTCGCGTGCACAGAGGCGTCGGCGTGCTCTTTGATGAAGCGGAGCATATCCTCGCGCGCCACGAAGTTGAGCTGGGAGGGCTGCATGGTCTCGACCGTCAGTTCGTACGGGTCGCCTGTGATCACCGCGTGCAGGCCCAGAACTTCGCCGGCTTCGGCGATGCGCACAATCAGCGTCTTGCCGTCGCGCGAGGTGGTGGAAAGTTTGGCGCGTCCCTGACAGAGGATGAAAACTCCCCATGGACTCTGCCCTTCCACCTGAACCACGGCGTGGGCAGGAAAAACCGCAGCATGTTTGATCTTGTTCAGCGCGCTGATGGAGTCTGGTGAAAGATTGCAGAAAAAACTGCGGGTATGCAGATGGCAATTGAGACAGCTTTCAACGCATCCTAATCCAGACATCGACGATTCTCCTCCGTTGCGCCGCGACAAACGCGGTGGAACGGGCTGGCGAGCGATGACGGAAAGACGCAATCGTGTGACGCTGGTGGCTGGCCAGACCGCCCTTTTGCAGGGATGAAGAGCCGAGTGCACGCCGAGGGCCAAATCTGGGCCATCCCTTTCACGATAGTACACGGCCGTTTAGCGGCATTTTCCCAAAGGCATCGCCCGGAGCTGGCCGGATAGTGGGCAATGCTGCCGACAGTTAGGCGCAAACCTCGGCAATGCGACACGACCACTTGCTCACCCGACGGAAGCGGACGGAGGAGAGAATTCTTCCATTCCCGCAAAGAACGCGCCAGCCAACTTGCGGGCCGGCAACATGACCAGTTTGCGTTTGAACGTATTTCATCGGGCGCAACTCGCTCTGCTTCCTAATATGTGCATCGACAATCGAGAGCGTCAGTGGGTCGAAAAACCATAGCTAAGTAAGACTTAATGATTCACTCACACGGGATACCTGGACGGGACTTACCTGTGACAATGCGCGGCGAACGATGGCCCGGGATTCAGATCGCAGGCTGGCCTTCTCGCTGTTCCAGGTACCACCGGACCGGAGGCTGGGATTTGGTGAGACATCTCGACGGATGCCTTCGCCAAAGCGAGCAGAATCGGAGAACTCGGCCGCCCAGCAATTCGCTCCCGCCTATTCGGTGCTCTCGTCGATCTTGACGCCGCACAATTTCGCTTCATCCAACTTGCAATCCAACATGCTGTTGCCGCGCCCACTCCGATCGATACTTGTCCAAGTTTCCCTCACCCCGTCGCGCCACCTGCTGAACGGCTTGCAAGGGCTCGAGCAACCGCGCCTGCGGCGTCAAACGAGCAATCGTGCTGTGACATAAGTCATCGAGGGCTGTGCGGCCAGCCCCTAGGATGGGTGGTTGTTTCACTGCAATACAAATTTTGTTTCAGTTCATCGAGGAAGGAATTCCACATATGTTCTGCTATCAGTGCGAGCAAACTTACCGCGGGCAGTGTTGTGTCGACCTGGGGGTCTGCGGAAAAAACGAAATCGTGGGAACCTTGCAGGATTTGCTGGTCCATGCCATCGAAGGAATCGCGACCTATGCGCATCGCGCGCGCCGCGCGGGTGCAATCGAGGCGGCGATCGACGAGTTTGTGATTGACGGGCTGTTCGCTACTGGAACCAACGTCAATTTCGATCCGCAGCGGATCAAAGGCCTGATCGATAGTGCGATCGAGGTGCGCGACCGGGCGCGGCGGATGTGTGAGCAGACCGGCGGCGCAGGCAACCCGGTCGGGGCCCTCCAGGGCGCCGCGGTGTGGAAGCCCGCCAAGTCGCTGGACGGCCTGTTGGCGCAGGGCAGAGAAAGTCTGCTTCTCGAAAAACGGCTTGTGGCTTCGCCTGAGGTCGGCAATCTGCAGGAGCTGATTCTTTACGGCGTGAAGGGCCTGGCTGCTTATCTGGCGCATGCCAAACGACTGGGCGTCTCCGATGCGGCGGCCAACGGCACGCTTCTTGAAATTCTGGATTTCCTCACTTGGCCGGCGCCCACGCTCGACGAACAGGTGGCCGTCGCGCTCAAGACGGGTGAGCTGAACTACCGCGTCCTGCAGTTGCTCGACCGGGCCAATACGGACGCATTTGGCCACCCGCAGCCTGCCAAAGTGCGCCTTCATCCGCGCGCTGGAAAGGCGATTCTGGTGTCGGGCCACGATCTGGCCGACCTCTATGACGTGCTGCGAAGCACCGAGGGAACCGGCATCCAGGTCTATACCCACGGCGAGATGCTGCCGGCGCATGGTTATCCGAAGCTGAAGGCCTTTCCGCATCTGGCGGGCAACTACGGCGGGGGATGGCAGGATCAGGGAAAGGAATTCCCCGAGTTTCCTGGCGCCATTGTTGTCACCTCGAATTGCATTCAGGAACCGAAGAAATGCGCCGAACGCGTGTTTACCACCGGCCCTACGGCATGGCCCGGGGTGCGTCACATCGAGAACCATGATTATTCGCCGGTGGTGGAGGCGGCTTTGGGCGCGTCAGGCTACGACAACGATGGTGCGGACGACCAGATAACGGTTGGCTTTGGCCATCAGGCGGTGCTTGGCGTGGCCGGCAAGCTGGTGGAGGCGGTAAAGGCGGGCGCCATCCGACATTTCTTTTTGATTGGGGGCTGCGATGGGGCTCGTCCAGGACGAAACTATTACACCGAGTTTGCGCAAACGGTGCCGAACGACTGCGTGATTTTGACCCTGGCCTGCGGAAAATACCGCTTCAACAAACTGGACTTTGGTGAGATTGGTGGGTTGCCGCGCCTGCTCGATCTCGGGCAATGCAACGACGCGTACTCCGCTCTGCAGATCGCGGATGCCTTGGCAGGTGCATTCGAGTGCGGGATCAATGGCTTGCCGCTCTCGCTGGTTTTGTCGTGGTATGAGCAAAAAGCGGTGGCAATTCTGCTGACCCTGCTCCACCTGGGAGTGCGCAACATTCGCCTTGGGCCGACGCTTCCGGCCTTCATTACCCCGGCGGTCCTCGGCCTGTTGCAGGAAAAGTTCAACCTCATGCCTATTACCAGCCCGGAACGCGATCTGGCGGCGATTCTGAACTAGAATCGCCATTCTCCGACCTCGGCCTGCTCCATCGGCAGGCCGAGATCGGGTTAGGTACGGACGCCAATCATCGCGCTATGCCATTGTAGTTTCATAAACTTGCGTAAACTTGTTGACCGACCGTGCGTTGAAGCCCTTGACAGCCGACCACTCACATTCCTATAATTAGCACTCGTGAGCCTCAAGTGCTAATAGTCCCCCGAATGGGTCGGGGGTGACCCTGAAATTTCGATTCAACCTATCCAAATAACCACTCTTGAAAGGAGTATGCAACTATGGCAACCAAATTCACCCCGCTGCATGACCGCATCCTGGTCCGTCGGGTCGAAGAATCTGATACCACTCGTGGTGGCATCATTATCCCTGACTCAGCAAAAGACAAGCCGCAGGAGGGAGAAGTCATCTCCGCCGGCAAAGGCAAGATCAATGAAGAAGGGAAAGTTCGTCCGCTGGATGTGAAAGAAGGCGACCGCATCCTGTTCGGCAAGTATTCGGGCACAGAAATCAAAATCGATGGTGAAGACTTCATCATCATGCGCGAAGAAGAAGTGCTGGGCGTACTTACGGGCGCGGCCAAGAAGGAACTGGCAGGATCGCGCAAGTAGCTCAGGGTGTCTTTGCTCCCGGTCGATTCCGGGATCTGGCGCCCCACATCTGAGATCCAAGTTTTCCAAATTCCGCAGGCATAGATCCTGCTCACATCTTGAAGGAGCAATAAAGTTATGGCAAAGCAAATTGTTCACGGAGAAGAGTCGCGACAGGCGATTCTCCGCGGCGTCAACCTGCTGGCAGACGCTGTGAAGGTTACTCTCGGCCCCAAGGGCCGCAACGTGGTGATTGAGAAGAAATTCGGATCGCCGACCATCACCAAGGACGGCGTGACCGTGGCGAAGGAAATTGAATTGAAAGACGGGCTCGAGAACATGGGCGCGCAGATGGTTCGCGAAGTGGCTTCGAAGACTTCCGACATCGCCGGCGACGGCACTACGACCGCGACCGTTTTGGCTCAGGCGATCTATCGCGAGGGCGTGAAGACCGTGGCCGCAGGCGCCAATCCCATGGCCATCAAGCGTGGCATCGAGAAATCGATTCTGCTCATTACCGGCCGTCTCGACAAGGAAGGCAACCGCGAGAAGGGCGAACTCGACAAGCTGAGCAAGCCGGTTTCCGGCGACATGATTGCGCAGGTGGGAACCATCTCGGCCAACAACGACGAGACCATCGGCAAGATCATTGCCGAGGCCATGAAGAAAGTCGGCAAAGACGGCGTCATCACCGTCGAGGAGTCGAAGACTCTCGAGACGCAGCTCGATGTCGTCGAAGGCATGCAGTTCGATCGCGGCTACCTGTCTCCGTACTTTGTTACCGACCCGGAGCGGATGGAATCGGTACAGGAGAATGCCTACATCCTGATCCACGAAAAGAAAATCAGCTCGATGAAAGACCTCCTGCCATTGCTCGAGCAGATCGCCAAGGGCGGCAAGCCCCTGTTGATCATCGCTGAGGACGTGGAAGGCGAAGCACTCGCCACTCTGGTTGTCAACAAACTGCGGGGCACGCTGCAGGTCTCGGCCGTCAAGGCTCCCGGCTTCGGCGATCGCCGCAAGGCTATGCTGCAGGACATTGCGACGTTGACCGGCGGCAAGGCGATCACGGAAGACCTGGGCATTAAGCTCGAGAACGTGACGCTGGCCGATCTCGGACAGGCGAAAAAAGTCACCATCGACAAGGACAACACGACCATTGTCGAAGGCAAAGGCAAGCCGGGTGACGTGCAGGGCCGCGTGAAGGAGATTCGCGGACAAATCGAGAAGACCACCAGCGATTACGACCGCGAGAAGTTGCAGGAGCGGCTGGCGAAGCTGGTCGGCGGCGTGGCGGTGATCAAAGTTGGTGCCGCTACCGAAACCGAAATGAAAGAGACGAAGGCGCGCGTCGAAGATGCGATGCATGCGACACGTGCGGCCGTCGAGGAAGGCATTGTCCCGGGAGGCGGCGTGGCGCTAGCGCGTTGCGTGGCAGCTCTCGACAAGCTGAAGCTGGAGGGTGACGAGCAGATCGGTGTCAACATCGTGAAGCGCGCCATCACCGAACCATTGCGCCAAATCGCCGAGAATGCCGGCGAAGAAGGTGCGATCGTGATCGGCAAGATCCACGACTCGAAGGAAAATAACTTCGGCTACAACGCATTGACCGGGGAGTACGAGGATCTGGTCAAGGCGGGCGTGCTCGATCCGACCAAGGTCGTGCGTACGGCACTGACCAACGCCGGCTCGATCGCATCGTTGATGCTGACAACCGAAGCGCTGGTGGCGGAGATTCCGGAAAAGAAGGAAGCTCCGGCTCCCGGCGGACACGGTGGCGGCATGGAAGGAATGTACTAAGAGCAGCGGTAGGCTCTAGGCTGGAAGTATCGGTAGCAAACAAGGCCCCGCTCGTAAGGAGCGGGGTTTTTTTGCTGTTGGCTTCGAACCGGCTTTTCGCCTGCCCTTCAGTTGACTGCCGCCAGCACGTAGTCGGTGAGTATCTTCTCGGTCTGTTCGTGCATCCCGCGAGTGTTGTAGTTGGTGCTGGTGATGACCGCGGTCATGTCGAGCGCGGGAATCGCAACGACTTTGTTTCCTCCGTTGCCCGACATAAAAAAGGCAGCATAGTTCTTGTCGCCGCACCGGAAAGATTTCAACCACCACAAATAGCCGTATTCGGTCGACTCATCAATCCGCGCGTGCGGTGTGGTCGAGCTCGTGACCCAGCTTTCGCTGACCACGCGCCTGCCCTGCCACTGGCCTCGGTCGAGATAGAGTTGCGCGATCTTCAACAGGTCGCGGCTCGTCAGGCGAAGTCCGCCTCCGGTCTGGGGAACGTCCCTGGGGGAATAAACCCATTCCGCTTTGCGGATAGCAAGCGGCTGGAACAGCCGCTCGTGTGCGTAGTGGTCGGCGCGCTCGCCGGTCGTTTGCTGGAGCACTTCGCTGAGCGCAAACACTCCGCCGGTGCAGTAACTGAAATAGCGTCCGTAGGGAGGCGACGGCGGCTGCTCGCCCACGCGCATGCGGCCGCGAATTGGCAAATCGAGGATAAACTGCGCCCAATCCTCGACCAGATACATCCGCTCTTCGTTGCCGCGGGAGGCATCATTCCAGTCGTCGCATTCGAGTGGAGAACTCATGGTGAGAAAATCCTCCACCGTGATCGAGGCTTTGCGCGGATCGGGATTTTGAATTTTGCTGGCGTGTTCAGGCAAAAGCGTCAGAATTTTTGCGCCGACGCCGCTGAGTTTGCCTTCGTCGATCGCAATACCGATCAGGACATCGGTGATGCTTTTGGTCGCCGAGCGGGTGTCGCGCAAGGTGTCGCGATCGCCATCGAAGTACTCTTCGTGGGCCAGTTTGCCGTGGCGGGCAATGAGCACGCTGCCGATATCCTTGAATTCTCCGGAACGAACCGCAGCATCGAGTGCATGGAGCCGAGCCTCAGAAAAGCCGCTCGCCCCAGCCGTGGCCGGGGGCCAGTCACCGGAGAGAGGCTCAACCGGGGACCGGGATAAGGATGGGGTTTGAGCGAAGGCGGCAAAGGACGCAAACCACGCAAAGCACAGCCCGGCGATCGCCGAGCTCCGGAGAGTTGAGATCATAATGTGGGCCTCCGAGGATGGACGGCGAACCGGCGGCGGCGTGAGCAAGCAGGATACGGCGGGTCCCGGAGGAACGGATCTCCGCGAAACCCGCCGTGCACTGGCTAGGCCAGCTTCTGCGCGATGGTGATGGTGTATCCGTCTCCATCTTCGAAGGCGAATTCTCGCATGCCGTAAAACTGGTCGGTTACCGGCATGGAGATTTTCGCCCCGGCTTGCTGCACTTGATCGAGAACCGCCTGTAGACTGTCCACTTCCAGATAGAGAGTCAGGCTGGCACCTATGGCGGCGGCTAGTTCGGGGTGTTCGGCGGCGACGGTCTTCTGGTCATTGAAGAAAATTTCTACCGCTCCGTTCGAAACCGATGCGAAGACGTAGGGCGACTGGTCGGGGACGGTCATGGCTTTCTCCAGGCCCAGGACCTCACCATAGAACTTGAGGCTGGCTTCCACCTTGCGGACAACGAGATTGGGTGTGAGTTTCTTGATCTGCATAAGCTCTCCTGTTCCTAAGTTGGTTCGTGAATTGGTTCCGGACGAGCGTGGCAGTCGTGAAGACGACGGCGCACACCTCCGGTGGGCTCGCATCGCCTCCATCCACGACCCTTGCGAGGAAGGACGTAGGTAGGGACCCTCATTGTCGGTGGCGCCGAACCGGTGTGGAAGATTCAGCGCGCGGGACCCGCGAGGAACGGCGAACATCATAGCACAGGGCGTGAGCGGGGCGCGAAGTTCGTACCGGCTGCCCCGGCTGCCAACTGCCGGGCCTCCCGTACTGCGCCGCCACTGGCCGAGAGGCATGGTTTGAGGGGAGAACCCGTTTCAAAATTGTCTTGATCGGCTGGGGCTTGGACCCCGCGCGGGCTCTGGTCTCGCTGGCGATAGAATGGCGGGCTGAGACAACCGTGGGACGGAGGTGTGATGGGCAGGGCGAAATTGTTCTCGGGAGTGAATTCGGATTCGGTTCTGGACTCGGTGCGCACCGCTTGTACGGCCGTGGCTGCCATGCTGCTGGCTCGCATGTTGAAGCTGCCGGAATACTACTGGGCTCCCATCTCGTCGATTGTCGTCATTCAGTCCACGATTCCTCCGCTGACACTCGGATGGCAGCGATTTGTGGGAACGGCACTCGGAGCAGTGCTGGGCGCAACGGTGGCGATGATGTTCCCTGCGGGCGCGACGGTGTATGCGATCGGCATTTTCCTGTGCGGGCTGATCGCGTCTCTGTTGCGGGTGCGAAGCGCGTACCGCTTTGCCGCAATTACATTCAGCATCATTTTGCTGGTACCGAGGGTACGCGCTCCCTGGATCATCGCCTGGCACCGGTTTCTAGAAGTTTCTCTGGGAATAGGGGTTGCGCTGGCGATGACGGTGGTTTGGCCGGTGGCGAAGAAAAAACCGTAGCGCTCGACCGGACCTCCTACGAGGCCGACCGTCGAGGCCGACCGTGCGGATAGAGCGGATCGGGCCTTCGCCGCCGGTGACCAGGGCAGCCCTAATCTGTCGTGTCGACGGCCCCCACTTCGGTGGGGTTTTCAACCATCCTGGCCGTAGGTAGAGTTTGTGCTGAATAGATGCAAAATCTTTCTTAGGCGCGACTTGGTTCGGGTTCTCCGCTAAGCCGCGCAAGACGAGGAAAGTCTTTGTAAACTTGGGCTTGCTGTCACAATGTGTAATAATTCCTCAGGCACGACGAGTGCATCTTCCCCCTATACACGATCCGGTGACTAAACCACAAAAAAGGAGAGATCAATGATCTCCTGTGTGCCGTCCGAGGGAAGCGATAGAAACCGGGCTTCCATAGTTATTCGTACTTCGGTCGCGCTCCTGGTGAGCGTGGCGTTGGGTGCGGCTGCTGTCGGCCAGGTCCCAATTCCGACGAGCCGGTCAGACAATTCGCGTTCTGGCGCAAACGTCAATGAGACCTTTCTGACGCCCAGTAACGTGAATAGCAATCAGTTCGGCTCTCTTTTCAATTACCCGATTGACTATCTGGGCATGGCGCAGCCGCTTTACGTTCCGAACGTGAGCATCCCGGGTTTGGGAACCCATAACGTGGTCTACGTCGCGACCATGGCCGATTCGGTCTATGCCTTCGATGCCGACAGTAATGCGGGCGCCAACGCAGCTCCCTTGTGGTCGGTGAATTTCACCGACCCCGCGAACGGGATTACTACGGCGAGCGGTGCCGATCTTCCCTGCTCGGGCAGCGGCAAGACTTTCACCGGTTTTACCCAGGAAGGAATTGTTGGCACCCCGGCCATCGATACCGTGACCGGCACCATGTATCTGGTGGCCAAGACCCTCGAAAATGGCACCGTTTTCCATCGTCTGCATGCGCTCGATATCACCACTGGTCAGGAAAAATTCGGCGGCCCGATCCCAATCACCGCTACCAGCACGAGCAACCTCGGACACGTAACCAATTTCTGGAGCCTGCATCAGTTGAACCGGCCGGGCCTGCTCGTCTTGAACGGTGTGGTCTATATCGGCTTCGGATCGAACGGGTGCAATGACAACAATACCGGCTGGCTGCTGGCGTATGACGAATACAATCTGGAGCCGGTTGGTTCCTTTAACACCTCACCGGATGTGGGTCTGACTTCGATCTGGCAGACGGGCAATGGCATCGCCGCCGACGAGGCTGGCAACGTCTATGCCGTAACCGCGGAGAGCCCTCCTGGCTCGCCGCAGTACGATGCGCCGAACGGCGGTCAGGCCTACGCGCACTCGGTGCTGCAGTTTATCAATGACCCGCAGCTGGCTAATTCTCTAGTCCTCAACGACTGGTTTGCGCCTTCGAACTTTTCTTTTCTGAACATGCACGACCTGGACTTGAGTTCCGGAGGGGCAGTGATTCTGCCCGATCAGCTGGGCCCGTATCCGCATCTGCTGGTGGCGGCAGGCAAACAGGGCACGATTTACGTGCTCAATCGCGACGCGATGGGGATGTACAGTCCCTCCGACAGCAACCTGCCGGCCGACGGCGGACAGGAACTGGACTTCGCGGTGGGAGCGATGTTCAGCTCTCCGGCATACTGGAACGGAATGCTGTATTACGCGGGCGACGCCGACCAACTGAAGGCTTTCGCGCTCACCGGCACGACGCCTCCCCTTTCGAGTGCACCGGTCATGACCTCCATTCAGAAATACATTGGGAGCCATTCCCCGTCGATTTCTGCGAACGGGAACAGCGATGGCATCCTTTGGGTGATCAGCGGGGGCTTGAATGCATTCAACGCATCCAACCTGCAGCAGGTGCTTTACACCTCCAACCAGGTCAAAGGCCGCGACCAACTGCCGACCACAATCGGGCACTTCATTACCCAGACCATCGCCAACGGCAAGGTGTACATTGCGACGCAGAACACTCTCCAGGTCTACGGGCTGTTGCAGAATATAGCGCTCGTGAGCGGTGGAGGTCAGAGCGCCCCCATCCTTAGCACTCTACCTCTCCCGATTCAGCTGCAGGTGCTCGACCCTTACAACGGGACGGCAATTCCGGGGGTGACGGTCACTTTCAGCGATGGCGGCAAGAAGGGCACATTCAATCCACCAAGCGCCATCTCCGATGGCAACGGGAACCTGTCGACCAGCTACACGTTTTCGAAGACCTCCGGCACGGTAACCATCACCGCCACCTCTCCCGAGGCGGCAACCCTCACCTTCGCGGAAACGGCGTTGCCCGGACCGGCGGTAAAAATGATCGCCTATATCGGGGCGCAGCAGACCGCACAAGCGGGATCGATTCTGCCCAAGCTGCTAACCGCAAAGGTCGAAGACGCCTATAGCAACGGCATTCCGGGCGTTACCACGACCTTTACAGACGAAAGCCATGCCGGCACGCTCAATCCGAACAGCGCGGTTGTGACCAACACCAGCGGACTTGCCGCGGTCAGCTACCAACTCCCGAACGCTGCCGGTCCCTACAAGGTCGAGGTCAGCGCACCGCCGCTAAAGGTGCTCACCTTTACCGAGCATGCGACGGGCGATGCTCCGGCAAACCTCGGCTTGGTTTCCGGTAACAATCAGACGGCACCTACCAATACCGCGTTGTCGCAGCCGCTGGTAGTGGAAGTCACCGATGCGGGAGGAAATCCTGTCTCTGGCGTCTCGGTCACGTTCTCGGCACCTTCAGGGACGTTCGCGGGAGCACCGGCAACGACCGGCGCAGACGGAACCGCCTCGGTCGCCTACACGACGGGAAGCAGCGGCGGCACGGTCACGGTTACGGCCGCAGTGAACGCCGTGCAAGCTCAATTCACGGTGAACGTGGACTGAGACCTGCGCCGCACAAAACCGCTGGGCGGGGGGCATGCCTCCCGGGCACGCCCCGGCAACAGTGGGCTAGAGCCGTGGGCGCAAAAATACGGTCGATGGGTGGTGCCTCTGATAGGTTTGAAATCGTGATGCCGCCGGAATCCGCACAACGGGGAAATCTCGAGTGAAAGTGTTGTGGGTGAAGGCGGGCAAGCTCCTCCCGGTCGATACCGGCGGAAAGATCCGCTCCTATAACATTCTGCGGCGGCTAGCCCGAGACCAGGAACTTACCCTGATTTCCTACTACGGCGGCCGACGAGACCCCGACTACGAGGCGGCTCTGCCCGCGCAATTTCCGCGGGCGGTGGTCCTTTACACGGCCGCACCGGACTCCGACGGGCTTCGGGGGGTCGTGGACTACCTGTGCAAGCTGCCGCGATTGGCGCCCTATTCGATCTCCAAGTTCACGCATCCCACGGTTCGTGCGACCATTCGGAAGCTCCTTACGGGCGGCCAGTTCGATATAGCCATCTGCGATTTCCTGGCTGCCTCTTTGAACTTCCCGGCGAAGCTGCCCATTCCCTGCATCCTTTTTCAGCACAACGTCGAAAGTTCGCTGTGGCAGCGCATGGCGACCACCGAGACGCATCCCCTGCGCAAGCTGTCTTATACATTGGAAGCGGCCCGCATGTCGCGCTATGAACGGCGGACTCTGGCGCGGTTTCATCACGTCATTGCAGTTTCCGAGAACGACCGGCAACAGATGCTGGAAATGGATCCAAGGTGTGAGATCACCGTAAACCCGACCGGGGTTGATACCAAACAATTTCAGGTTGCCCCGCCGTCGACCATCACGCCTCCACGAATCGTATTCACCGGCTCGATGGATTGGGAACCGAACCTGGATGCGATGGAATATTTCTGCGGCCAGATCTGGCCTCGGATTCTGGCGGAGTTTCCCGACGCGATTTTTCAGATCGTGGGGCGAAATCCTCTGGCGCGAGTGCAGCGGCTGGCTTCCCCGTCGGTCGAGGTGACGGGAACGGTGCCGTCGGTGACCGATTATCTTCGGGATGCAAGCGTGGTGGTGGTGCCGCTGCGCATCGGCGGCGGTACGCGGCTCAAGATCTACGAAGCGATGGCTATGGGTAAGGCCTTGGTGTCAACCTCGGTCGGAGCCGAGGGACTTAGCTTCGAGAACGGGCGCGATCTGCTGCTGGCCGACGACGCAGCTGCGTTTGGCGACGCGATTATTCTTTTGCTTCGCGACACCCAAGCGCGGCGGAGAATCGAGCAGGCCGCGGTCGAACTGGCGGCGCAGTTTGACTGGTCGGTGGTGGTGGAGCAGTTTGTCGAGGTGTTGCAAAGAGTGGCTTCAGGTGGCGCTGCGGGCAGATCCGCCGATGGCCACTCGTCGCCAGGCGGAAAGTAGGATCGGGTTCTTCGCTCCCGAACGTTCTCTGCTGAGAAGTCGGCGCTCGCGCCTCAGTTTGGCGTTTATGCTGCTACTCTGCCGGGTGTGCGATTCCAGTGATCGGCATCGCTCCTTAATAAAGATCGCATTCAACCCACCGCGGCCATACATCTCCTCGACTTGTATCCTCCGTTTGCGCGTCGAGCGAGCCTGCGTCATTCAACTTGCCATCGACTCCGAAGGTTTTCCGCGGTGGGAAAGGCGGTTCGGCCGGATGATCCACAGTTCGATCAAGCGCTCTCCCGACATAACCAGTGCCGTTTTGTCGAGGTGCAAGCGACAACGCGCTACAATGCAGAGCATTTTTAGCTCGGCGGCGCGGCTACGGTAAAGCGCGGGAGCGGAGAAGAAATCGTAGAGCCGCGCCGGTGAGATAAAAGTTCATTGGGCTAAACCGCAGGCAGGATGTGTGCACTATGGGTTTTGTTAGCGAGCAGGGATCCATGTGGAAGGACCAGGTTAGCCGTTGTGAGAGGAGGGACTTTGTGGACTGTGTTCCCAGGGCGCTTCTGGAAGAGCGAGTAACACAAGATAGCAGATGGTTGGCCGGAACAGTGGGTGCGGAATGCTTGTGACGCAACACGATTCCTTCGACTCGATGGTATCGAGGGATGTGTTGCAACTTTCACAATGCAGCCAGCTTTGTCGCCGAGCGTCTGTCGTGCGTTCTTAGGTTGCCAACTGGAAAAGGCTGTCGATGAACTGAATCTGGTTCTGGCTCATCTTTGGTGCAACCACGGGCGAGTCTCGGCAATCAAGATGGAATGTCTAAGGAGTTGTCGTACAAGGAATTGTTTTCGAATCTGAACGGTTTGACCGTGCGCAACGTGGTGCCAGCAGAACTGGGTTGGGTCGTCGAAGCAGAGGGATCAGATAGCGCCCTCTGTCCTGATTGTGGAATGACTTCCCATTCCCGCCATAGTCGCTACTGGCGTAAGCTTCGCGACCTCCCGCTACAGGGAGCCTCGGTTACGCTTCAGGTCCAGTTGGGTCGTTGGCGTTGCCGTAGTCGCCATTGCTTGCGCCAGATCTTTACTGAGCGCCTCGCCGACGTGCTTCTGCCGCATTCCCAGCGGACAAACCGTTTGAGTGAAGTCCATCGGCTAGTAGGCCGCGCGCTGGGCGGTCGTTCGGGGCAGCGATTGTTGCATCGGCTCGGGATGCCGTCGAGTCGACACACGCTGCTTCGCCAGATAATCAAAGGGGCAGGTGGTTCTGCTGGGCAAGACGCGATCCGAGTCGTGGGTGTAGACGACTGGGCGTGGCGTAAAGGTCAGTTGTTCGGTACCATCTTGGTCGATCTGGAACGCAGCGAGGTAGTGGATTTATTGCCCACTCGCTCGGCCAAGGTGCTGCGGGAGTGGTTGGCACGACATCCCGAAGTGAAGGTGGTCAGTCGGGACCGTCAAGGTGTTTATGCCGAAGGAGTCCGTGCCGGCGCACCCCAAGCCCGGCAGGTCGCCGATCGCTTTCACTTAACGCTGAATCTGAGGCAAGCCGCAGAGCGCGAACTGGCGGTCCGGCGACCCTTCCTGCGTCTCACTCCCAAGAACCCACGCGCACTGCCGCCTGGTCCAGGCACAAAAGCAGAGAAGGCTGAGACCAGACAGATCCCAGTCCGCACCACCGTGCAGCAGCAACACGCGGAAGTCGCCCGGGTACGGCGACAGGAAAAGCTAGAGCTGTTTGAAACCATCCACCGCATGAAAAACGCTGGCATGAAGGTGACCCAAATTGCGGGCCATCTCGGCCTCAACCGGCGGCGCCTTGACCGCTGGTTACGTCTCGACACGCTGCCCGAACGCAATCGGATGGAACCCCGACCAGGAATGGCCGAATGGTTTCGTGACTACCTACAACAACGCTGGGCCGAGGGTTGCCATCATGGTGGCAAGCTCTTTTCCGAGATCCGAGAACGCGGCTATGTGGGTGCCTACTGCACGCTAGCGAAGTTTCTTTCGCGTTGGCGCCAGTTATCGCGCGCAAAGGTCACGACGGTGTCCGCCGAAGCAAAGCCGGAGGACACACTCGCCACGCCAGCCGCCAGACAGGTTTCGCCGCAAGTGGCAGCGGCACTCTTGAGTAAATTCCGTACCGAGCTGACTCCGCAACAGGCAGAGATTGTAGACACTTTTAAACAGCAGTGTCCCGGCTTCGCGGTGATGCGCCAATTGGTTTTGAACTTTCGCTCCCTCTTGCGTGTGGGTAAGCTGGGTCCGCTGCGGCGGTGGATGAAGCGTGCGCGGAAGGCCGGCATTCATGCGCTGACGCGCTTTGTACGGACCTTACGACAAGACCTCCGCGCCGTCGAAGGCGCGGTAACTGAACCTTGGAGCAATGGACCCGTCGAGGGACATATCAACCGTCTTAAAATGCTCAAGCGCCAAATGTACGGTCGAGCGGGCGTCGAACTTCTGCGCGCCCGCCTGTTGCCCGAGTCGCGTATAACTCGCCAACGCTTGCACCAAACATGAGCCAGAACCTTGGATCGCAAGAAAGAGTGGCGCGGGCCGCAAGCTCGACGGCCGTCATGACTACATAATGCATTTCCCGCCGGGGGGCCTTCCGCCCAACGACGCATTCTGGTCGCTGACGATGGGTGATGCGAAAAACCACTTTGTGGCGAATCCACTCAATCGATACAGCGTGAGCGATCGCTCCGGCCTCGTGCCGAGCGCTGACGGCTCCGTCGACATCTACATTCAGAACACCGCTCCTACTGGTCATGAATCCAACTGGCTGCCCGCGCCGGCAGGCAAGTTCATACTCTGGCTGCGGGTATACGTGCCTGGCGCAATCATTCTCGATGGCAAGTACAAAGTGCCGCCGCTTGTCGAAGTGAAACGGTGATGCGTATGGCATACGAGCATTTACTTATATTCGGTTCGTTCATGGCCGCGGGATGGTTCCTTTTCATCTGCTTTTGGCCACGCATGATGCTGTACGCGTACAAGAGAGCGATCCTCGTTAAAGGGTTCGGCGACGGCCCCATCCCGGTCAATACGCTCTACACGCAACCCCAAGCGCTTTTTGCAGATCCCCTCCACCCGCCAGCCTCGGCCCCCAAATTGGCAACGACTGGTGTGAACCGCGACACGCTCATAATGGGCGGCTGGCTCGATCTCTCAAAAGGACCGCAAATCTTGCATGTGCCGGACATGGCCGACCGCTACTACGCCGTGCAGTTCACCGATCCATCGACCAACATCAATTTTGCCTATGTCGGCAAACGCACCACGGGAACCAAGGCCGGCGAATACCTGATCAGTGGCCCGCGCTGGAAGGGAGCGGTGCCGGAGGGAATGATGCAGATATCTTCACCAAACAATTCGGTACTCGTCTTCTGCCGCACGCTCGTGGAAAGCGACAGTGATCTCCCGGCCGCTTACGCGCTTACCAAACAGATTCAGCTCGTGCCGCTCACCAGCCGGTGACACTTTTGCCGCCGCCCGTCCGCGCAGCCTCGGCCGGAGGAACGAGCACCAAGGAATCGAGGGTATCTGAGGATTTGGGAAATGGGCATAGCAGTCGTTAAAGACGCTACTCCCGCTATGTGACGGCGGCGGATTCGGCAGTATCGCAGAAACAGGAGCAGCCTCAATGGATACGGCGTGCATGACGGATCAGAGAAGGAGGTCCTTTTGCAAAGGAAACTCGTGCGTTTTTTGCTTTTCGCTGTGTCGATGGTAGCAGCTCCAATATGGGGGCAAGATTCCAATAAACCGATGCCATCGCCCACCGGAGTGTCAGATTTCATGCAGTCGGGAGAGATAACAGAAGCACCGCTACCGGATGCGCCGTCAGCTTCCCCAAAGGGGCCACGCAGCGTCTCGGGAGACGTGCTGGATTCCAGTGACGCTGCGGTATCACCTAAGTGACCCTCTACACCAGAGGCTCCGACGGCTTCGTTTCCTCCACCGCCGCTCTGATTGCTTCCGGGTGGAGCGAACCAAGTTCCCGGGCGGGACTTTCACCCGCAGTCGTCCAGCGTTTTTCCACGGCGCACGCGCTAACGCGATGTTACACAACAACATGCCGAATCGAACGTGCTAACCCGGATTATGCGTGAAGGTGAAGAGATCTGAAGACAAAAGAAGCCTCCTCTGTTACAAACATGTTATCTAGACAATGTTTGGGCAACAAAAGAGGCTTCCCTAATGTCAGAAGATAGCACA
>JBEKPJ010000055.1:0-46208 GCA_049520935.1 Terriglobales bacterium
AGGCACGGATCGAGCTCTACCTCAAGCAAGTCAATGAGACCCCTGTGGTGTTTCGTTGGAAGTACAAACTGGAGACGCTGTCCCTGGTATAGCAATTGATATGTTATTTGCGAATCACTATACTAGGCCTTTCAGAGCGCCATCAGGACCACGCCGCAGGCAACCAGCAAGGTCGCAATCCAACGCCTTCGGCCCACCCGCTCATGCAGGAAGATTCGTGCGGCCATGGCATTGGCCACGAAGGTGAGCGCGGCCGACGCAGGCGCGACCAAACTGAGGTTTCCCCACGACAAGCCAAACAGCAGGCTGTAGAAGGCAACGGCCATCGCCAGCACACCCGCGGTGAACGTAGGGGTTTTCAGCACCCGGCCGATGACCGCCAGCAATCCGCGGCGTCGCAGCAGTTCCCCGACATCGCCGACGCGCTTCATGGAATAGGCAAGCAACACGTCTCCCGTCGTGGAGGCCAGAACTATGAGTCCGATTGCGGCCCAGGCGTAGATCTCGCTCATGGCCGCACTTCTCCCGGTTGGGAAACGGTTTGGGCCGAACCGGCAACCGCGTCCTGGTGTTGGCGGGCAGGAGTGACCGAAGGCCCGGCCGCCACAAATCCCACGCCGGCGGCAATGAGCGCGATGCCCAGCCAGCGGGTCAGCGAAATTTCTTCATGAAAGCCGAAGTGAGCGATCAAGCCGACCAGCACGTATCCGAGCGACGTTGCCGGCAGCACGTAAGTGAGGTCGGCCCAGGAGAGCGCAGACAGGTAACAAGCAAAGAACGCCAGCAGCAACAGGATTCCCGCCGCGATCCAGGGATTGAGGATGGCCAGCAGCAGACCGGAAAGATGATGCAGGGAAATCCCGCCGAGATTTTTCATGCCGCGGGCGAGCAGGGAGTCGCCGGCGGTGGCGAATAAGGAGATTCCCGCGAGAACGAGGTACTTGCGAAAGGTCACTGCGGAACCAACTCGTGAGGCGTGGGATCAGGCGCCCATGGAATCATGGAAGCATGCAGAAAGCCTAGGAGGCGTGGACCGCTGATCATTCCAATATCCCAGTCACTCAGTGATCGGAGGATTCATTACGCTTTGGCTGGTTCAGGGGCCGTCGATTCTTCCTTATGGTTTTCCTTGATCCACTTGTGGCGCAGCGAGCGCACTTTCAGGAAGGTCCGCGCTTCTTTGTACAAGCGCTTGCGCTCGGTGTTATTGAACACCGCTTTCCTTAAAATGCGGTAGGCGGCCTTGGGCCGGAAATAATACGCGTCGTAGAAGTCGTGAACCGCGCCCAGAATCTCGGTCGCGGGCAGGCCGGGATATTCGATCTGCACCATCTGGTGGCCGAGGTCATCGACCATCTTCGTCTCGGTCGTCATGAATCCGTTCTTGATTGCCGACTCATGCAATTCTGTTCCCGGGAAAGCGTGGGCCACGGAAACCTGGATCGTCTCTACGTCGAGTTCCTTGGCAAACTTGATCGTGTTCTTGATGGTCTCGTGAGTTTCTCCGGGCAGGCCAAGGATAAAGTCTCCATGGATGACCAATCCCAGCTTGTGGCAATCTTTGGTGAACTGGCGGGCGCGCTCGACGGTCGCTCCCTTTTTGATGTTTTTCAGAATCTGCTGATCGCCCGATTCGTAACCCACGATGAGGAGCCGGCATCCCGCGTCTTTCATGGCCTTGAGGGTTTCAAAATCGGTGGTGACGCGCGAGGTGCACGACCAGGTCAGGCCGAGCGGTTTCAATTTGGAGCAAAGTTCGATGGTACGGGCTTTCTGCAGGTTGAAGGTATCGTCATCGAAGAAGAATTCCTTGACGTACGGCCAGTATTCTTTCGCCTTGGCCATTTCACGCGCCACGTCGTCGGTCGAGCGTTTGCGCCAGGGATGTCCGCTGAGGGTCTGCGGCCAGAGGCAGAAGGTGCACTGTGCCGGGCATCCGCGCGTCGTATACAGCGACACGAACGGATTGAGCAGAAAAGGCACGTTGTAGCGGCGGACATCCAGGTCGCGCCGGTAAACGTCGGTCACATGCGGTAGTGCGTCCAGATCCTGAATCGGGGGTCGGTCGGGATTGTGCAGGACGGCGCCATTCTTGCGATAGGAAATGCCCAGGATATCCTCGAGCGGCTTGCCCTGCGCGTATTCGTAAATGGAGTAGTCGAACTCCTTCCGGCATACGACGTCAATCACCTTCGCTTCGAGGAGTGACTTTTCGGGAAGCACGCTAACATGGGGGCCGACGAACGCGATTTTGATGTGGGGATTGCTGTCTTTAATGGCTTGGGCGATGCGAACGTCGCCGCTGAATCCCGGAGTGCTCGTAAACAGCACGAGCAGCTCGTAGTCTTTGCAGGTGCGGATTGTCTCTTCCGCCGTGACATGGTGAGGCGGAGCATCCAGCAGGCGCGCACCTTCAAGCAATCCTGTCGGATAGGCGAGCCAGACCGGATACCAGTAGGATTCAATCTCGCGCGTGGCGGGCCAGCGCGAACCTGCACCCCCATCGAAATTCTCAAACGAAGGCGGATTTAGGAACAGCGTTTTCAATGGCATAGTGTGAGTCTCTTATTCTAGCATTTTGATGCGCATACGGACCCCGGCGGAGGCTAGCGAGTCAGGTACGTTCCTCCTGCCGCGAAAGGTGTGGAAATCCTTGCCCCAGTGTGCCTTAGCGGCGCTCGAATCGGCAAAGGAATCCGCTCAAAAGCCGCTTTGACGCATTGAAGGTGCGAAAATCGGACCTCGACGGCATAGTGGTTGGATGCTTTATTTGGCCGCCGGGATTGTGGAAACGGTGGCCGGCAATGCCCATTGCTCCAGCTCGCCGGTGGCGCGCAGCAGGTTCAGGCGCACTCGCTGGTACTCAAAATCGGCGTCCTGAAAAAGCAGGAAGCGTTCGGCTGCCTGCACGCGCGCGTCGGCCAGTTCATGTAGGGTGCCAGTCTTGGCGTCGATCTTGGTCTGGGCTGCTTCGAAGCCAGCTTGGGCGAGCTGATATTCCAGCTGCGCGACTTCGCGAGCCGCCTCAAGTTGCTCGGCCGCGCGTTGGAGCTTGAGCGTTTCTTCTGCCACCTGATTACGAGTCGCCTCCGCTTGCTTCCTGGCCTTGAGGGCCTCAGCCTCGGCACCTTCGGCTCGGGCGCGCTGGCTGGCGTTGAAAAGCGGGATGCGCAAGGCTAGACCGATGGTGGCGTTGTTCACCTGAAAAGTGTGTGCGGGAAAGTAGGTTTCGTAGTTGTTAAAGGTTGAAAACCGCGCATACTGCGCTGAGAAATCGACCGAAGGATACAGAGCGCGATGCTCGCCCGCAGCGCGCACGGCCTCTGCCAGAGAATGCTGCTCGGCAACCTTGACGACGGCGCTCGAGGCGACTGCTTTCTCAGGAAGATTTTCCTCGCGAGCGACGGGCGGCAGAGCGGGGATGGTCTCGGGTGCGATTTCGACAGCGGAAACGGGCAAACCGGTCAGGGTCGAAAGGTGGCGTCGAAGAACGTCAGCGTTGCCCCGCGCTTCGGCGCGGTGCAGTCGCACGCGTGCCGAGGTGAGCTTGGCTTTATTGAGATCTACCGTGCTGTCCACGCCGGCCCGCAGCCGATCCGATACCGCGTGTTCCATTTTCTGCGCGTCGGTGGCGTCCTGCTCTAAGCGCACCAGTCGCGCTTCCCACTTGACCAGTTCCGCGTAGGTCAAGGCAACATCCTGGATGACGGCGTCGCGCTGGTCTTTGTCCTGAATCTCCGAAGCGTGCCAGTCGATCTTGGCCGCCTTCAGGAACTGCACCTGCGCCGCGTTGAAAATCGAACTTTGGCTCACCACGTTGGCCAGCGCCGGTGCCGAACCTTCGATGCTGAGAGGATAGCCATAGGTCCAGCCGATGCCCGAGCCGAGGATAAACTGCGGCACGTAGTTGTTGCGCAGCTCGCGATAGGAGGCAAAGGCCCGCTGCACGTCGGCGCTTGCCGTTGCCGAGCCGGTGCTGTGCGCGAGCGCAAGCCGAATCGCGCGTTCGAGTGGAAGCGGTTCTGCGAGGCCGCGCATCGCAATCATCAGAAAGAGTGCGGCGGAAATGGGGGCCAACGGATTCGTGGAGCGCGACCATCGTGGCAACCGGATCTTCATCTCCTCACCTTATCTCTCCTCACGCAACGGCTCATCGGTGGCGGTGCAGCGACATAAATTGTAGTGCGCGACAGGCAGGCGGTGCAGTGGCGGTCGGAAGTCGCTCGGGACGCCACCAGGCGTGGGAGGGAGCGTGACATCTTTCAATGGGCCAACCGGCTGAGAGATTGCTGGGCTACACGGAAGTTCCGAGCCAATGTCAGTGCGGCCTGGTATTCGTAGGCGGCGCCGGCCTTGTCGCCTTGTTTTTCGAGCAACAGGCCCAGAAGATAGTGGGCCTTAAACGCCGGCGCGGCCTCTACCGGGCCAGTGGCGAGATAGCGGCGCACCATCGTTGTGGCTAAGGGATAGCCACGGCCGGCGCGATACAGATTGCCCGATGCCTCGACCAGAACGTCGGGTCTCACGGTGGGAGCCTGGCTGAGCTTGACCATGGCTTGCTCCATTTCGTCCAGCCGCTTCTGGTGGCGGAGGAAAAGAGCCAGTCTGAGCCATGCTTCCGCGTCCCCGTGGCTCAAGTCGATGTACTGGTGATACTCCTTTTCGGCGGTAGCGGAGTCTCTTTTTTGCTCGGCGATGAGCGCATAAACCCAGTGTTCACGGGCAGGGTTCATGATCGCAATCGAGTGCGCTTGATCGCGCGCTTTCTGTTCGCTGCCGCCGATGATTCCGGGAGCGTCGATGTAGAATTCCGCCAGATCGGAGCGCGCCTCGAGGTCCTGCGGGTTCAACTGCACGGCACGTTCGAACTCGCTGCGCGTCTTTCCCGCCAGGCTCGCCGCCGCCATGAAACTTGCCCGGTCTGCTTTCTCGCCATACACGCGGCCCAGCCAAAGATGGAAACGGCTGTTGGCCGGATCGAGAGACGCGGCTTTGCGGCAAGACGATTCCGCCCGGTCCCAATCTTCAATCTCGTAGTAAGCGCGGCAGAGCAGGTTCGAAGATTCCGCGTCCGACGGAGCGGCAGAAAGACGGCCTTTCAGTTGCGCAATCGCGTCATCGATGCGGCCGGCGGCCAGCAAGTCTCGGGCAGAGTCCGCATGGCTTTCGGTCAGCGAAACAACGACGATCAGTAAAACCAGAAAAACTCTGGAAGTGCGGGTGATCATCTAGAATTTGACCTGGGTTCGGTCGCCGATCGGCTTGCCGTTCAGCGAATTGGTGGCGACCACGTCCTTGGCGGAGAGCCCGCGCGTGATTTCAACTTGCGTCAGGTTGGAAAGGGAAGTCTCAACTTCCCGGCGCTTGAGTTCGTGACCCACCACCTGCAGCACATACGGCCTAGAGTCGTCCAGACGGATAGCCTCGCGCGGCACCACCAGGGCATCGTCGTGCGCCGCGATGATGATCGTGACCCCGACATTGGTATTGGGCAAGAGTTTTAAGTCCTGGTTGTCTACAATGCTGGTCGTCTCGCCCACGTTGCGCGTGCCGTGCAACTTCACCGTCGAAGGCACGGCCAGAACGGTCGAGTGCCAAAGGCGCCCGGGGATGGCGTCCCAGGTAATCTCCATGCGATCGCCGGGAGCCAGCCGGCCGACGTCCGGCTCGTCGACGAAAGCGCGGACCAGCACTTTACGCAGGTCGGCGACTTGTAACAGAAGATCGCCGGAGGTGACGAATCCTCCCGCCTTGACGGGAAGGGAATAGACAATTCCGTCAAAAGGAGCCCGGACATTCGATTTCGCCAGGATGTCCTGCGCGGCATCGTAGCTGGCCTGCGCTTCGGTCCGCTGCGCGTCAACGTGCTCCAGTTCTGCGTTCGAGTAGCGCTCAGTCTGTTTTTGCCGGAGAAACGTGAGTTGCGCGTCCGAACGTGCCAGAGCGTCTTCGGCTTCCCGCACTTCTCCCGCCGCCGCCGCGCCCTGCTGCTCGAGTTTTTTCAGGGCGTCCAAGTTACGCCGGGCGGAGTCGCGATCGGTTTCGGCCCTGGTCAGCTGGGCTTTGAGCCCCAGCACTTCCTCCTGATTTCCGCCCCGTACCGCAGCGCTCGAATCGGCTTGCGCTCCCCGCAGTTGAGCTTGGGCACGGGCCGAGTCGGCGCGCGCGGCGGCATCGTCAAGCACGACCAATAACTGACCCTTCTTGACCGAGTCGCCTTCCTTCACCAAAACGCGGCGTACACTGGCCGCAACCGGAGCGTGGGCCTCAAAGTTCTGGACCGGCTCAATTTTTCCGTTGGTGGAAACCACGCTACGAATCGTGCCCTGCTGCACGGTGGCGGTTCGGACCGCCACTGCGTCATCGCCACGCGAGACAAAAGCCGCAAGGACGATCACTGCTCCCAGGATGGCAAGCGCTATCACCCACCAGCGTCGTGGCCGGCGGTCCGAGCTGTTTCCATTCAATGGCATGCAAGGAAAAACGTAAGCTTCAATGTACCACCCGCGCGGAGCGCAGCGCAGGCAAAACGCCGTTTTCCGAACTTACCTGGTTAGATGCCGGGCGCCGATGGTTTGCTTTCCTTTGTGTCGCCGCTGCCTGGTCCGCCATGCCGGCCGATTCTGGCCCGCTCTGGGTACAATAACCGGATGGCGAAAGTTTCCCGCTCCCATTCTTCCCGTTCCGCGACTCCTCGATATACGCTGCAACACGCCCGCGCCGGGCTCGATCAGGCCTTTCCGGAGATTGAAACCTGGGAAAACCAGTTTCCCGGATACGAGATTGTCGTGGATGATCCCGAATTTACCTCGGTTTGCCCGAAAACGGGCCTGCCCGATTTCGGCCAGCTTGTGATCCGTTACGCGCCCAATCGCCGGTGTCTCGAACTGAAGTCGCTGAAAGAATATCTCCAGGCATATCGTAACCTGGGTATTTTCCAGGAGAATGCGGTGAATCAGGTGCTGGCCGATGTCGTGCGATGGGCTCGGCCGGCATGGGCTGAGGTGAAAGGCGAGTTTCGTCCGCGCGGCGGAATTGCCACCGTGGTGATCGCCGAGTGGCCGCGAGAGAAGAAAACAGCAAGACGAAATCGACAGAGGTGAACCTGGCTGGGGCCGACATCGAAATCTGGTTCTTTCCGATTCCTGTCCCAGGGCCGCGCGCCCGGGGACATTTCGGCGGGCAGGCGGTATCGCAAGCGAGGGTGCGATTTCATCCGGTTGCTCGCCCCGTTTGCGGCGCTTCCGCGGCCCTCGATCGGGCGCTGCCATGATCGCCGGGGTTCCATGTTTCTCTCCTCCTTCGTGCTATATTCCTACGACTCGTGACCCGGAAAAACCTCCACGCCCGCACCGCGCTCATCGTACTGTCTGCGCTCAATCTGCTCAATTATGCGGACCGCAATGTGCTGTTCGCGGTGCAGCCGCTGGTGCAGGACGAATTCCATTTGAGCAAGGTTCAGATTGGATATCTCACCAGCGCGTTCCTGGGGTTTTACATGATCGCCGCCCCTTTTGTCGGACCGCTCGCCGATCGCTACTCGCGCAAGCTGATAATTGCCGGCGGCGGCATTTTCTGGAGCGGTCTTACCCTGCTCACGGCGTTCACTCACACCTATGGGGAGCTGCTGGTTCGTCACACCCTGGTGGGGATCGGGGAAGCCACCTTCGTTACCATTGCACCGACCTTTGTGGCGGATCTTTTCGCCGAGAAACTGCGCGGCCGCATCCTCGGAGTATTCTATCTTGCGATTCCGGTGGGATCGGCGGCGGGCTATCTGCTGGGAGGCAATCTCGCTCCGCATTATGGATGGCGCTTTCCGTTCTACATCGCGGCGGCACCCGGGTTTGTTTTGGCGATTGCCGTGCTGTTCCTCGACGAGCCACGGCGGGGGCAGTTTGATTCGGTCGAAGAAACTTCCGAACGCGGCACCATCCGGGGTCTGGCGCGCAATCCGGCATTTCTGACCGCGACTCTGGGAATGGCCGCCATGACGTTTTCCCTCGGCGGTATTCAGGTCTGGATGCCGCAATTTCTTTACAGCGAGCGTCACTACTCGCTGGCGCAAGCCAATTTCGCATTTGGCATCATTATCGTGGTCGATGGTATTGTTGCTGCGCTTGTCGGCGGGTGGTTGGGAGACTACCTGTTGCCGCGCCTGAAAAGTTCTTACTACCTGGTCTCCGCCGTGAGCATGGCGCTCGGCGTCCCCGTGATGATCGTGGCCTTGTTTGTCACGGGGCGCGCCATGGTGCCGGCGATTGCGGTCGCGGCCTTCTTCCTGCTGCTCAATACCTCGCCGCTCAATGCGGCGGTGATCAACTCGGTTGGTGCCCACATTCGGACAACCGCAATCGCTGTGAACATCTTCATTATTCACATTCTGGGCGACGTGCCGTCGCCCACGATGATGGGATGGGTCGCCGACCGGCGCTCGTTGCAGACTGCTTTCGTTTTACCGGTGATTGCCATGGTTGTCTCTTCGCTGATCTTGTTTTACGGTATGAAATTTGCACCGCCGCTGCGGGTCCGCGCGGAATCGACGGCATCGCAACTGTCCCCGGAAGCATCAGCCTAGAGCATGCATGGGGCAACCATTCCCTGGGGAGTAATCAACTGGATCGCGGGTGGTATCCTCGCGCTGGTCTGGTTTTCGCGCATCGTGGATGCGGCGCTGGGCATGCCGACGGTCGCGGATATTGCCCGGCCCGAATGGGATCGCCGGCCTTCGGGATCCCGGGGCGAGCCCAGAATCAGCATTGTCGTTCCAGCGCGTAACGAAGAGGATAGCATTCGCGACACGCTGCTCCAGCTGCTTGCCCTCGACTATGCCAACTACGAAGTGATCGCAGTCAACGATCGCTCGACCGATCGCACCGGCCCGATCATGGACGAGATTGCTGCAGGTTCCAGGGGGCAGAGCTTGCTGAGGGTAATTCACATTGCGGAACTGCCGGAGGGATGGTTGGGAAAAACTCACGCCATGTGGACGGCCGGCCAGCAGGCAAGTGGAGAATGGTTGCTTTTCACCGACGCCGATGTCCTGTTCAAATCCGATTCTCTGCGGCGCGCCGTGGCTTATGCGGAGGCGGAGCGGGCGGATCATGTCGTCGTTTTTCCGCGCATGATCATGAAGCTCCCCAGCGAAAGAATGATGATCGCTTTCTTTCAGGCGCTTTTCGTATTCGGACATCGCCCCTGGAAAGTCGCCGACCGCGAGGCTCGCGACCACATGGGAGTCGGCGCCTTCAATTTGCTGCGGCGTCCGATCTATGACGCGGTCGGTACTTATCGCGCCTTGCGCATGGAAGTGCTCGACGACATGAAATTGGGCAAGGTGGTCAAGAACGCGGGCTTCGTCCAGCGCAACGTCTTTGGTGGGGATCTGATCTCGCTCCGCTGGGCGAAAGGCGCGTTAGGCATTGTCGACAACCTCACCAAGAACTTTTTTGCCGTGCTTTCGTTTCAGTGGCCGCGGACCTTGGTCTCGGTCCTCGGTCTTGGTTTTCTGAATCTGGGGCCGTTTCTCGGCGTCTGGTTGTCCCATGGCTGGGCGCGAGCGCCTTACGCCATCGCGCTGCTTTCCCTGTTTGCCATTTACCGTGGGATGTCGTCCATGTCACCGATCCCCTCGTATTACTTCTTTCTGCATCCCGTCAGCACCAGCTTTTTCATGTACGCGCTGCTGCGCTCCATGGTGCACACGCTGTCGAACGACGGAATTGTGTGGCGGGGGACCAGGTATTCGCTGGAACAGTTGCGCAAAGGAATGGTGTGACGCCGCCGTCGAACCACCGCCGATGTCGGGCACCAACCTCCAATGCCAGGAGCGCGGCGTCTCAGCGCGGCCTTGGTCCGGTGCATGTCGCCGGTCACCGGTCGCGCGATGGTTCCCGCACGATCGCTTTTACGCGACCCGGAGGGGCGCTGAGTGAATTGCAGCGGTCCCTCATCAGCGTATTGATTCGCGGCACGCCGGGGACTCGATACCGGTGAAGGAAATAAAGCCTCGGCCGCTTCCCCGGGAAGCCTGCGACGCGATCGCGCTGGCTTGGGCTTGGCGCAGCGAGGTGGAGTGCCGGGGCCTGACCCCGGCCTGCCACAGTGCTCGACGGCCAAAAGCGCCGCCTGTGGCCTCTGCGGGTCGGTTATTTGTTGAACGCCTTTACCGCGGTCGTCTCGTCATCCTTCACGTCAAAGACGGTGTAGAGCTTCGTGATTTGCAGCAGGTCGTGCACCTTCTTGGTCAGGTTGAGCAGTTTAAGATCGCCACCCTGGTTCTTGGCGGTCGTAAAAGCACTGACAAGCTCGCCGATGCCGGAGCTGTCGATGTAATTCACGTCGCCGAGGTTCAACAGTATCTTCTTCTGTCCCTTGGAAAGCAGGTCGCGCACGGTTTCGCGCAGTACTACGCTGCCTTCGCCGAGAGTGATCCGGCCGCTGAGGTCGACAATCGTGACGCCATCCACTTGACGAGTACTGGACTTCATGCTCACTGGGGAGCCTCCTTGGAGTCCGCGGGGTTGCCGTGGACATGCTTGATCATTCTAAGTTCGGTGCCGGTTTGGGACGGGTGAATCTCCACCACGTCCATGAACGAGCGTATCAGGAAAATACCACGCCCCGATGTTTTCATCAGGTTGTCCGGCGCCAACGGATCCGGAATCTTGCTGGCGTCGAGCCCCTTGCCCTGATCGCGGATGATGATGACCAGGTCGTGGGTAGTGCGCTCAAAGGCGAGCGTCACCTTTTTGCTCGGGTCGTAGGCATTGCCATGCAAGACGGCGTTCACCGCGGCTTCTCGCACCGCCATGGAGATCTTCATGATCTCCTCGTCGTCAAAACCAGCTTCGGCGGCCATGCGGCTGGCTGTCTCTTCGGCGTTATTGACCGTCTCCAACGTCGAATCGAGCGTATAGGAGACCCGGTTTGCGAACATAAAGCGAACAGTTCCTGAGTTGGCATCCGCCCCGCTTACGGCGTTGGCGCCAACCTCAAAGTGCTCGCCCGAATGCGTTTGACGGGCGAACTGAGAGTTTGCCTGTAGGGCCCGCAAAAGTCAACGCGGTACCCCAAGTTTGTCATGCCCCGGTTGAAGGGTCATCGGATGTTTCCGATAGCAATCATCGATCATGAGCGACCCCGATACCGGGAGTAGTTACACTCCCGGTTCGCGAATGTCTTCAAGAAGCCGGCGGAGGCAAACCGTTGCTCGGGCGTTAGGGCGACGCAGGCGAGGTGGGGCCGGCGGGGGTGGGAGCGCAGCGATCGGCCGATGGCCGCGACCAGCCCGGACAGCACTCGCGAGCGACCAGGCTGCTAGAAGAATCAAGGCATCCCGGGAAAGGGTAAAAGTCGCGGAGTCGACGTTCAAAGACCGGATAACGCGCCACTTCTCGGTCGAGGAGCATTAGAGTCGGATATTCGGATATTCTGTTCGCCGCTCCGGTGACCGAGAACTCCAAACCCAGGCTAGCAATAAGGCTGACCTTGGATCGGACTTGCCGACGGGAACGATTTTTGATTTACCAGGGCAAAGAACCGCCGCAACTTCGCGGCATCCAGATGACCATTGGTTCGCACCCCGGAGCACAAGTCGAGTCCGAACGCGCCCACTTCTTCGATGGCGTGGCCAACGTTTTCAGGCGTCAACCCACCGGCCAGAAACAGTGGGACGCCGATATTTTCCCGGATGGTGCGGCTGAGCGTCCAATCGTGCGTCCGGCCGGTACCGCCCAATTCTTTGACCGCGAGCTTCTGGTTGCCGGAATCGAGCAGGATGGCATCCACGTGGGGCGCGACGCGAGCGGCCTCCTCGACCGACTCGGCACCGGTTACGTGGACGACCTGAACCACCGAAATCCCGGGCAGGGCCTCTTTCAGATCGCGATGGGTTCCGTCCGTGAGATGGTCGCACAGCTGGATGGTATTGGTCCGACAGAAGCGCTGTTGCTTGACGATCGCAGCTACACTTTGCCGTGAAGTCAGCAGAAACGTCCCAATGGGGGGAGGAACGGCGGCTGAGATCGCTCGAATCCGTTCGTCGCTGATCACCCCCGGCCCGCTCGGCATGTGAGAGACCAGCCCGAGCGCGGAGGCGCCGCACGCGACGGCCAGATTGGCTTCTGCCACGCTCGCGATGCAGCAGATTTTTACTCGTGGCGCCAGGGTTGCGTTCATTCGTTTGTGCGGGCCGCAGCCACTCGCCTTCCCACCGGGCTCCACCATTGAGAACCACGCCCGGCCCGGTTGCCTGCGGCCAATCCTTGACGGAAGGAAATCCCGCCCGGGTGCACCCGTCCGTCACTGCCGCAGCCTAAGCTCTAAGGAGCCGGTTGCTGGCGATCAAAGCACGCGTCGGTCGTGGTTACAGGCAGGAGCTTGGCGTCCGGTGCGCGCGGTCGAAACCCTATTCGCCATAAGGAACCCAGATGTTCTTGACCTGCGTGGCATGCTCCAAAAACCACCGCCCCTCGGCGAGCTTCGGATTGAACCAGTCAATGGCGCGGCCTTCGTTGGTGAAGACTTGCTTCAGATTGCCAATTGACATTGCCTTGGCCGACGCGGCACTTGGGGCGTCCCGGAAGCACCAGATGGCGTCGACATCGTCGTGTTCGGCCAACGTTTTCAGAAGCTGCGAGGCATACCCGGTCACGAGATTCAGTGCGCCGCCGGGCAGATCACTGGTATCGAAGAGCTGGTAGAGATCGCCCGTGATCAGAGGATAGGCCTCAGACGGAACCGCGACCACCGTGTTGCCCATCGCGAGCGCCGGCATCACCAGGGAAACAAGACCGAGCAGCGGGGCCTCCAACGGGCAGATCATGCCGATCGTTCCGATCGCCTCGTTCATGGCAATCGCGACATTGCGAAAGGGCGGGTTGTGCACCGCGCCGTCAAATTTATCGGCCCAGGCGGCGTAGGAGAAGATCCGCTCGATACTGAGTCCGACTTCGGCCGCCGCCTGCTTTGCTCCGACCACCGCCGCCAGCCGCTGCGCAATTTCATCGCGGCGCGCGGAAAAATTCTCGGCGCAGTAGTAAAGAACCTGTGCCCGGTTGTGCGCGCTAGTTTTGGTCCATGATGCGGCTTTTCTCGCCGCTTCCACTGCATTGCGAATGTCCTTGCGATTGCCGAGCGGAGATTCGCCGAGCAATCGTCCATCGGAAGAGCGTGCTTCCAGGCTGTAGCCCGAATCGGGGCGCACTTGCTTGCCTCCGATGTAGAGTTTGACGGTTCGATCAATGGCCGAGCCGCCGGTCGGGTCTTGGCCAGGTTCCGAGCCGACAGGGGCAGGTTTTTGTTCCGCGGGGAGCGGCGGAGCGTTCTTGAACCAAGTCGGCTCCATATATTCCAGCAGTCCTTCGCGTCCACCCTCGCGTCCATATCCGCTCTCGCGATAGCCGCCAAAGCCGCAGGAAGCGTCGAACAGATTCGTGCAGTTCACCCAGACCACTCCTGCCTTCAGTTGGGCGGCGACGTCGAGCGCGAGGTTGATGCTTTCGCTCCAGACGCAGGCGGCAAGACCGTAGACGGTGTTGTTGGCCAACTCCACGGCTTCGGCGGGTGTGCGAAACGTCATCGTCGCCAGTACCGGCCCGAAGATTTCTTGTTGCGCCACAATCGATGCCGGATGCACATTGCTCAGCAGCGTCGGTGGATAGTAGAACCCGCGCGAGGGCAGCGTGAGCTGTGGTTGCCAGCAGGTTGCACCGTCGGAGACGCCCTGGTCGACCAGTTTGCCGATCCGATCAAGTTGCACCTGCGCCACGATCGCGCCTATGTCGATCGCCTTATCGAGCGGCGCGCCGATGCGCAGGGTGCTCATGCGATTCTGCACTTTGACGATGAGAGCTTCGGCAATACTCTCCTGCATCAGCAGACGCGAGCCGGCACAACATACCTGCCCCTGATTGAACCAGATTCCGTCCACCAGGCCTTCGACCGTGCTATCAAGATCGGCGTCCTCAAACACGATGAAGGGAGACTTTCCGCCGAGCTCGAGGGAAAGTCGCTTGTGACTGGTCGCGGTGGCGGCGCGAATCGCCCGCCCAACCTCGGTCGATCCGGTGAATGCGATCTTGTCCAGGTCCGGATGCCTGACGAGCGCCTCGCCGGTCGAGCCGTCTCCGGTAACGATGTTGACCACGCCGGCCGGCAAGCCAGCTTCCTGGCAGATTCCGGCGAAAGCGAGCGCGGTCAGAGGCGTGAATTCGGCTGGTTTCAACACCACCGTGTTTCCCGTCGCCAGCGCCGGAGCGATCTTCCATGCCAACATCAGCAGAGGGAAGTTCCAGGGGATGATCTGTCCCACAACTCCGCAGGCCACCTGGTCGGGGAACTCCTGTTCCAGAAGTTGCGCCCACCCCGCGTGGTGATAGAAATGACGCGCCACCAATGGGATATCGATGTCGCGACTTTCGCGGATCGGCTTGCCATTGTCCATGGTCTCGAGAACCGACAGCAGCCGCGAATGCTTCTGCACCAGTCGCGCAATGGCATACAGGTAGCGTGCGCGGGCGTGGGGAGTGAGTGCCCGCCATTTTGAGGATGCGGCCCGGGCGGCCTTCACCGCAGCCTCAACATCTCCCGCCGACCCTTGCGCAACCGAGGCCAGTTTTTCTCCGTTCGAAGGATCGACGGTCTCGAAGTATTCTGCCGCGAGGGGTGCCTGCCATCCGCCGCCGATGAAATGTTCAAAACGGTGGCCGTGCAGTGTCAGCCAGGCGACGGCTTCTTTGGAATCCTCGGGGGCAGGACTGTACTCCATGGTTAGGAACTTCTCGGCGATGCTCATGGATGTTGACTCGATTCCTTGTTCCGATCTGTTCTAGCGACCGAGTAACCTTGATCGGCGGCTCAAACTTCGCGATTGTCGAACAAAAGCATTAAGGGACGATCGCTGGTAAACTTCAGCACGTCCGCGGCTGCGGCCTTGCCCTCTGCGCTCGAAAAAGCGTTCTCGATTGCCGTCATGTCGTCGAAGTGCAAGGTGGCAACCAGATGAAAGTCGGACGGCCCGGCCGGTGTCATGATCGGACCTTGGCTGACCTCATAATGCCTGAGTCCGGGGATCTTTTTGGCCAGCGGAACGTGCGTTCCGAAGTAATGATTGTTAAAAGCGGCTGCATCCTTCGGGGTCTGATAGACCACCAACATTCGAGCCATTTGGCGTCTCCTTCGGTGAAGCTCTTTTGCACCATTGTTGAGCGGCGGTTGCCGGGTGCTGACGATCCGGCACCTCCGTTCCGGCTCAGGCCAGCGGATGCCGATGCTCCGCCGAATACCGGCCGGTGACGTGATGCTCCAGTTGCCGCTCGATGTCGCCGAGCAATCCGCTGGCGCCGAAGCGAAACATTTCCGCGCGCAGCCACGAGTCGCCCAACTCCTCTTTGATCATCGCCAGCCAGTCCATTGACTGCTTCGCAGTCCGGATCCCGCCGGCGGGCTTGAATCCCACCGCCATTCCGGTTTGCCGGGCGTATTCGCGGATGGCGCGTGTCATCACCAAGCCAACCGGCAAAGTCGCGTTCGTGGGCTCCTTGCCGGTCGAAGTCTTGATGAAATCGGCGCCAGCCATCATGGCCACCACACTCGCCCGCGCCACGTTGCGCAGGGTCAGCAGGTCGCCGGTCCCGAGGATCACCTTCATGTGCGCCGATCCGCAGGTCTGCTTGAAAGCAGCCACTTCGTCGTAGAGGGCTTGCCAGCGTCCGGCGAAAACGTGACCCCGGGTAATGACCACGTCAATTTCGTGCGCCCCGGCCTCCACCGAGCGACGAATCTCGTTCACCCGCTCCGCGAGCGGCGAAAGACCCGCGGGGAAGCCGGTGGACACGGCCGCAACGTGCACTCCGCTGCCTTCGAGCGCGCGCAACGCCGTTTCGACAAAAGTGTGGTACACGCAGATGGCGGCGACCTTGATCTGCAACTTCTCGATTCCGAGTTTCTGTTCCAATTCCGGCTGGATGGGATGCCGACCCTTGGCACACAAACGGCGGACGCGCTCGTCGGTATCATCGCCGGAAAGAGTCGTCAGATCCATGCAGGTGACGGCTCGCAGAAGCCAGGCCGCCTGCCAGTCTTTTTTTACGGTTCGCCGAGCGATCTGCGATTGCGCGCGCCGCTCGACCGCACTGGTGTTGACCCGCACCTCGCTCACCCAATCCAGATTGAGCGGGATGCCGGTGTTCGGCAGCAGCGGTCGCCCCCAGAGAGTGGCCGTCGCGCCGCGCGCTTCAGTGGGAGGCGCGACCCTCCGCGACGGGTTATGTTCGACCTGCATCCTGGCTCTCCGCAGCCTGTCCTTTGCCGATTGATTGTACGGCAGAAAGAACGAAAGATGAATTCCGGTCGCCGCCGCCTGCGGGATGGCGGGTGAAGACTATGGTTTCACCTTGACACCGATGACTCCGCACGACTAGGCTCGGCGCGGTTCGTAATTTCTGTCATCGGCGTTCCGGAGGTCGATTCTGATTCCCCATGTATTTGGTTCGCGTGTTGCGCTCCTTGTCTTGGGCGCAGCAATGCTCAGCGCCTGGATGGTGATCGCGCTCCCGGTTCCGGCCCTCGCTGCCGCCAAGAAAATCATCCTTGATACCGATCCCGGCACCGACGACGCCATGGCCCTGATGTTGGCGCTGAATTCGCCGGAACTCGACGTCCGCGCCATCACGGTTGTACCCGGGAACGTGACCGCCAAGCAGGGGCTGGAGAATGCGCTGCGCATGATGTCGCTGGCTAATCGGTGCGACATTCCGATCGCTGCCGGAGCCCAGCATCCGCTCTTCCAGAAACTGATCACCGCGGAGTTCTGGCACGGCCGCAATGGGCTGGCGAATATCGATCTTCCGCGCAGCCGATGCCAGGTCGATTCCCGCTATGCCCCCGACCTGATCATCGAGATGGTGCACGCCGCTCCCCATGAAATCACCCTGGTTCCGGTCGGTCCGCTCACCAACATTGCGCTCGCTTTGGAGCGAGATCCGTCCATCGTGCCGCTGGTGAAGGAAGTCATCCTCATGGGCGGCTCGATCAGCGGGGGAAATTCGACCGCCGCCGCCGAAGCCAACATCTACAACGATCCCGAAGCCGCACAAATCGTGTTTCAGGCGGGGTGGCCGCTGGCCATGATTGGTCTCGATGTCGGCGACAAAACCTTGTTTTCGGCCAAATACCTCGATCAACTCGCCGAGGCCCACGGCCCGGTGAACGACTTCATCTATCAGGTGGCGCACTTCCTGGTGCAGCAGGCGGCGGACTATGGTTTGTCCGGCACACCCATGTATGATCCGCTCGCCGTCGGAGTCGCCATCGACCACACGCTGGTGAAAGCGCCTCCCATGCACGTGGAGGTCGAGACCCGCGGCGAGTTCACCCGCGGCGAAATCGTCGCCAATCGCCGCAACCAGGTCGAGCGCAATGTGCTGCACGGTGACCGCTATCGGGTCGAGGGACTCGACCAGGTTGAGGCCAACGCAAAAGTTGGCGTCGAGGTCGACGCCGACCGCTTCCTGCAGTTATTTGTTTCCCGAATTCGCGGCAAATAGCTTTGCGAGAACGCGGCTTCGGCCGTGCCACTTCGCGCCCTAAAACAGGTCTGCCGCTGGCAGACCGAGCCTTAAGGAGAATCGATGTTCACACCCCATCGTCTGGGTATCGCACTGCTGATGATGATCACGAGCGCCATCTGCTGGGGCTCCTGGGCGAACACCTACAAGGGCGTCAAGAATTATCGCTTTGAGTTGTTTTACTGGGACTACGCCATCGGCATCTTCCTGATCTCGCTCATCCTCGGGCACACCATGGGCAACACAACCCACGATGCCACCAGCCTGGTTGCCAACATACACTCCGCCGACGGCAACGACATTCTGCTGGCCATGCTTGGGGGAGCCATTTTTAATCTGGCGAACCTGTTACTGGTTGCCGCCATCGATATGGCGGGCCTGGCGATCGCCTTTCCCGTTTCCATCGGGATCGCGCTCGTGGTGGGCGTCATCACCAGCTATGTCCAGCATCCGCAAGGTAACGCGGCGTTGCTCTCGGGCGGTGTGCTTTGCGCCGTCATCGCCGTGATCCTGGACGGGCGAGCCTACAGCAGCCTGGCCGCCGCCAGTCGTTCCACGTCCAGCAAGAGCATCATCACCTGCATCGTCTCCGGCGTCCTGATGGGTCTTTGGGCGCCCTTTATGACGCGCGCCATGCCTCACGAGGTCAACGGCATCATGCGTGGCACGCTCGGTCCCTATGCGGCCGCCATCTTTCTGACTTTCGGCGCGCTGCTGTCCTGCCTGGTCTGGAACGTCTACTTCATGAAGCACCCGCTGGTCGGCCAACCCGTCAAGTTCAGCGGCTTTTTCCGGGCCCCCCTCTCCGCCCACGCGCTCGGACTGTTCGGTGGATTTATCTGGGGTACCGGTATGGTTTTCAATCTGGTGGCGGCCAGCTTCACCGGCGTAGCCATTTCCTATGCCATCGGACAATCGGCGCCCATGGTCGCTGCTCTCTGGGGAGTGCTTGCCTGGAAGGAATTCGAAGGCGCACCCGGAAAAGCCAAGATGTATCTCGGACTCATGTTCGTTTTTTACTGCCTGGGAATTTTGCTGGTGGCACGAGCCAACGGTTGAACCAGAGTTTCGATCCGCGCCCGCTAAAATTTTTCTCGACCGGAAAATTGCCTCTCCCGAAATTGGAAGGAGGAGGGTCCGTCCGCTTGGTTCACACTGCCAACGAGGCCCGCGCCCGCATGGAAAGCCGACAGAACTTCGATTCCCGAAGTGGTCGCGGAAATCCGCGAAAGCATAGGCGTTATGGAAAATTGAATTCCCAATCTGTGTCCGCCAACATTCCCGGGCCCGCCATAAAACTCTTGACTTTGCTTTTCCAATCTATTTATATGGCCCATCGTAATAAAACTGGTTTGCTCCATGTTCCCAGCCGCCACGGAGCGATCCTGATCCGCCACTCTGCAACCTTAGGAGTGGCAGCCAAGGTGGAAACCGATGCTCAAAAGTAGGGCGCTGCTCGTCGCGGTTCTGTGTTGCGTATTTTCCTTGTCTTCTTTCCTGTTTGCCCAAGCCAACGGCAGTCTTTCCGGAACGGTTGACGATAAAAGCGGTTCGGTCATCTCCGGCGCAACCGTGAAAGTCTCCGCGCAGGAAACCGGTCTCACGCGCGAGGTGAAGACCGACGGGTCAGGACACTACCTCGTACCGCTGCTGCCGATCGCCCATTACACGATTCGAGTGGAGTCCCAGGGGTTCCAGACCACGGAACAGAAAGACATCCGTCTGCAAGTCAACGAACAGCGTGAGGTAGATTTCACGCTCAATCCCGCCTCGGTCAGTCAGACGGTCGAAGTCAGTGCCGAAGAAGTGGCGGTGGAAACGACCAATCCTACCCTTGGCCAGGTAATCACTTCGGAAGAGGTAGCGGATCTGCCTTTGAACGGCCGCGACTTCGTCCAGCTTGCGACCCTGACACCGGGCACGACCCAGGAAACCAATCCCAACAGCTTCTTTAACGGTGGCGCGAGCAGCGAAGTCTCTGCCCGCGGCACCTTCTCGCTTTCGGTCGGCGGATCGCGCGCCCAGAGCACGGATTGGCTACTCGATAACAATGACAATAATGAGCTCACCTCCGGTGGCATCTCGATTTTCTCGGACATCGACGCCATCCAGGAATTCAAAGTGCTGACCTACAACTACTCGGCGGAGTATGGGACGCGCGCCGGTCCCACGGTGTTGGTGACGACGAAATCGGGCTCGAACAAGTTGCACGGATCGTTGTATGAATATTTGCGCAACACCGACTTCGATGCCAAGAGCTACTTCGCGGCCTTCAAGGAACAATTCAACCTCAATCAGTTCGGCGGTTCGCTCGGCGGACCGATCAAAAAAGACAAGACATTTTTCTTTCTCAACTACGAAGCCAAGCGGCAGCGGCATGGCATACCCTATATCGGGCTGGTGCCAACCCAGGCTGAAATGGGTGGGGACTTTACCAACGATCCCTTCATTGCGCCCGGCTCTCTTGTGAATCCCTATGCGAATCTCGGCACGGTCACCGGCGAGCCTGCGACTTTCCAGTGCGACGGATCCGGCAACCCAACGGCGATCAACGCCGACGGAAGCCAGGTGCCGGGCACGCCATGCAATAAAATCCCGGTCACCGGCGGCCCGACAGGCTTCGGTCTCGCCGATCCCATCGGGCAAGCGATGTTGGCTCTGTATCCAGTGGGTAGCACCTCGTATACAACCGAGGGAACCAATTACGCGAACGTACCGGTGCGGCGGCTCAATGAGGGCCAGTTCAACGTTCGCGTCGATCACACCTTTTCGAGCAAGGACTCGGCGTTTGCTCGTTTCAGCTACGACCAGGCCAACTCCTATGTGCCGGGCGGGTCGCCCACCTGGGCCGAAGCGAACCCTTTTGCCAGCAATCAGCTCATCGCCAATCACGGGCGCAACGCTGTGGTCTCGGAGACCCACATCGTTTCCTCCCACAACATCAACCAGATCAGTCTCGGCTATAACCGCATCTTCAACCAGATCACCTCCTACGGTGAGTTCGGTCCCCAGCCCTGTGAGGCGGCGACTCTCGGTATCATTGGCGCGGATTTGAACAGCAAGTGTCCGAACGCCCCCGCCGGACTGACGCAATCTACGAAAACCTGCCTGAGTTGCGGATTGAGTTCCACCCAGCTGACCAACTACTGGTCCTTGGGCGATCGCGGTTTTGCTCCCTTCCAGGGTGGTACCAATGTATACACGCTGTCCGATACGTTCGATATGATCCGCGGCAAGCACGACGTGCGGGTGGGTTTCGGATTCCGCGACAACCAGATGAACGTGATGACCAACGGCTTTCAGGATGGCTATTTCATCCTCGACGGTGGATCCAGTTCTTTCACCGGAGACAACGCCGCCGATCTGCTTCTCGGACAAGTCAATGGTGCGATTCATGACCAAACGTTTTACGGCGCCACCACCGGCCGCCGCTGGAAGATGTTCCGGCCTTTTGTGCAGGATGATTGGCGCGTCACCAACAACCTGACGCTGAACCTCGGTTTGGCATGGGCTCTGGTGACGCCGATCACAGAAGCCCAGGGACGCCAGGCCAATTTCGATTTTGCCACCGGCGAGTATCTGATCGCCGGGCATGCCCCGTTTAACGGTTGCACCAACTGTCAGCGCTCGAACGGAGCAGTTGGTGTCCAGTTCGACAAGACCGCTCTTGAACCTCGCATCGGATTGTCTTGGAAGCCGTTTGGCAATCCGAACACCGCGATCCGCGCCGGCTATGCCATCTATCACGACTCTGCCTGGAGTCAGGGTGCTCAGGGAACCTGGCAAAATCCTCCCTATTACGCCGAAGTCGACCAGTTTGGGTACTTTCCGAGTAACCCATGTCCTTTTGGCAACTCGACAATATTGGCCAGCCCCCAGAACTGCGGGCTAAAGTACGGATTCACCCAACCCAATCTGCTGCCCTTCGCGTCTCCTCCGAACCCGGACGACTTTACCGGAACGATTCTTTCGCAAAACCTGAATTTCAAACAAGGGATGGTGCAGCAGTTCAATTTGAACGTCGAGCGTCAGATTCCGGGTAATGTCGTACTCACCATCGGTTATGCCGGCTCTCGCAGTACGCACATCTTGATCGACGGACTGAACCTGAACATCGGCTCGCCCTCGGCTTGCGGGACACCGGGTTATACGCTCGGCTGCGGCGCGGGCGGCGCCGCGTTTAGCGCCCCCTACGGACCTTTCACCACCATTTCCAATGTCACCGACGGTGGGCGGGCGCAGTACGACGGTCTGCAGATCAAAGCGGAAACCAAGAGCACGCATCACGGTCTCTATGCTCTACTGGGCTACACCTGGGCGCGTACCTTTGACAGCGGAATGCCCGATGGCGACGGCACCTTCCCCGGCGCAACCTACTGGCCTCTGCCCGGCACGCGGGGGCTGGACTGGGGCCTCTCGCAGATCAACCTGAACGACCAATTTACCGCCAGCGTGATTTATGACCTGCCCTTTGGCAGGGGCAAACAGTTCGGCGGTTCCTGGAACGGCGTGGAAGATGCGGTTCTCGGAGGCTGGCAAGTCAATGTGATTGAAAAAGCCACCTCCGGTTTCCCGCTGTTTATGACCACCAGTGCGAATGCTTCCGGAGTTAATTTCCAATGGAACGGAAGCAGCTTGAATCGTCCGAACGAGGTGGGCGATCCGAACAAGGGAGGGCAAGTCTCCGCCAACCCGACCTGCGTCGCTCCGGCCCAGGTGCACACGGTTCAGGCCTGGTTTAACCCCTGCGCCTTTGAAGCCCCACCAGTCGGCGAACTCGGGGACTCGTCCCGTTCGCCGCTGTATGGCCCGCGTTTCGTGAACACCGACTTCTCGGCCTTTAAGAATTTTCATATCCGGGAGTCGTACACGGTCCAGTTCCGCGCGGAGATGTTCAACCTCTTCAACCATTCCCAGTTCTACCTGGGCGGCGGCAGCACTGGAATGCAAGACCAGAGCAGCACTTCAACCTTTGGCGTGGTCAACGGAACGGTCAACAACCCGCGTGTGGTGCAATTTGCTCTGAGGCTTGATTTCTAGGCCGCGGAACAGGGGCGGCAATTTCGAGCTGAGGCAGATTTTCCATCTGCCTCAGCTTTCTTTCTGGTCGCCCGAATTCTTGGGTGGAGACTTGCGCCTTCCATCGAGAATGGCTACTTGGGATACGAATTCATGAAACTACGGGCCCCCGCTCTCGGGATTTTCACGGCGGTAACCACTCTCGCTGTCCTACTCACGGGCGCCAACCACTTGTCTTTCGGAGATGAGTGGAAGCCGCGCCACGACCTGGTCTCGCATACCGGCGTTATGAATCTCACCGAGCTGCCTTCTCCGAGCGAGGTGTTCTTTCCCGGGCCTGCCTCGCCCGCCGACCAGCCGGCCTGGCTCCAACAATTGCAAGCCTGGCGCCAGGAACGCCGCACACTGCTGCGCTACGGGGGTGCGCAATACGATCGCGCCGACCTGCAGTGGACGCAGCACATATTTTCCCAAGTCCAGCTGCTGATCTGGGACCGAAGCCTCTACGATCCCGACAAGGGCGAATACACAGTGGATCAGTTTCTTTCCGAGACCGAGAACCGCATCGGCCCAATCGACGCCGTTCTCATCTGGCATGTCTATCCCAATCTGGGCATTGACGACCGCAATCAATTCGATATGCTGCGCGATCTTCCCGGAGGCGTTCCGGGTGTGCGCGCCATGGTTGCACAATTCCATCGTCACGGTGTGAAAGTGTTTTTCCCGCTGCTTGCCTGGGACGCCGGCACCCGAGACGAAGGCTCTGCGCCGGCGACGGCGATGGCCGAACTGCTCAAGCGAGTCGACGCCGATGGCATCAACTTCGATACCCTCGAGAGTGTTCCGCCCGGTTTTCGCGAGGCGAGCGACGCGGTTGGCCATCCTTTAGCCCTCGAGCCTCAATTTCAGCCCCGCGACGGTTCGCTCGCCTGGAGCAACCTCAGCTGGAACGACTGGGTGACCTGGGAAGGGAAGCAGTATCCATTTTCTCCGATGGTGAGCAGGAACAAGTGGATGGAGACGCGGCACACCGCGCTCGTCACCGACCGCTTCACCCGCGACAAGACCGACAGTTTGCAGCACGCTTTTTTCAACGGCCAAGGCTACGCGACGCTCGAAAATCTATGGGGCTTCTGGTACGAAAATAATCCGCGCGATGCGGAAACCATGTTCCGCTTTACTCAGATCGAGCGCGCCATGGCCGACTATGTTCGGAGTCCCGACTGGGAGCCATATGCTCCCGTCTTAGAAGCCGGCGTATTCGCAAGCCGCTTTCCCACCGCGAAGGGAACCCTCTGGACAATCGTCAATCGTAACGAATATGACGTCGCGGGTGCGGAAATCGAAGTCGCGAACTCGCCCGGCGCACACTACTACGATCTTTGGCACGGAACGGAATTGACGCCCGTCATTCTCAATGGCAAATCGACCCTTACCTTCGACCTCGAAGCCCTGGGCTATGGCGCCGTTCTGGCCACAGACCAGGGACTGGACCAGAGTGTCGAAGGCCTGCAAGCCTTCATGGCAGAGCGCTGCAAGCGTCCCCTGGCGGGCTATTCGCGCGAATGGAGAGCCGTGCCCCAATCGCAGGTCGCAATCGCGCCGACCGCGCCGCAAGCCTCCGCACCGGAGGGAATGGTACGCATCCCCGAAGGCGACTACGACTTTCAGGTGAGCGGTATCGAGATCGAAGGGGGCAACGATCCCGGTATTGATGTGCAATATCCGTGGGAAGACTCAGCGCGTCGTTTTCATCGGCATCGATTGCACCTGCATGGTTTCTACATTGACCGGACTCCGGTCACCAATGCCCAATTTCGCCAATTCCTGGACGCAACCCACTATCGGCCGAAAGACGATCACAACTTCTTGCGCGCTTGGCAACCGACCGGGGGTGCGAACGGCTATCCGCAGGGGTGGGATAACAAGCCTGTTACCTGGGTTTCGATCGAAGACGCCCGAGCCTACGCCGCCTGGAGTCACAAACGGCTACCCCACGAATGGGAGTGGCAATACGCAGCGCAATCGACCGATAGTCGCGCTTACCCTTGGGGAAACCGGTGGAGCCCGCAAGCTCTTCCGCCAGTCGATTCGGGGCCCGCGATGCGTGTACTGGCCGACGTAAAAGCATTCCCCGAAGGCGCAAGTCCGTTCGGCGTTCTCGATCTGGAAGGTAACGTATCGCAGTGGACCGACGAATACCGCGACTCGCACACCCGTGCGGCAATCCTTCGCGGCGGCGCTTCCTACCAGCCGAGTGGTTCGATCTGGTACTTCCCGCAAACCTATCGGCTCGACGAACACCAGAAATATCTGTTGATGTCTCCCGGGCACGACCGGGCAGCGACCATTGGCTTTCGCTGCGTGGTGGATGCGCCATGAGGGAACGGAGCTCGCGGAAAATGCGAACCTACAAGCTGACTGGCCGCCAGATTGTCGGCTGTGGACGCACGATGCGGGATCGAGCCGTCGATTATCACGAAGAAACAAATCCTGTACCTGAGTGTGGATCTGGATCCGGGTACGGCAACAGTTTCAGCTGGTCGGAGAGACTGAAACCGGCTCGCTCGGGGTGTATCCGGTTGAGATCCAGTTCGACCTCGACCCGGAAAAGTTCTGCCGCATGGCGATGAGCCTGATGAGTGCCGCCACGCCCCCGCCCGGCTGACCAGGTTCAGGGCTCGGTTCGCGAGCTAGAATCGGGTTGCCGCAGGGAGATGATAAAGGCCTGAATCTCACTTCGGTCCTGTTCTGTCTTTTCTTTTATTTTCTCGGCTATTTGAGCATTAAGTTTAAGTTCTTCTTGAGCTTTCGGCTTGTCCCCGGTCCGCATGTAGGCTTGCGCCAGTCGGTAGTGTGCTTCCTCTAACGTGGCCGCGCTCGGCGAACCGATATCGTCCGCACCGGCGTTGCTGGTCGATACCACGATGGCCGTCTGGAAAGCGGAAATCGCTCGCGAGAAGTCCGTGCGCTCGGCGTAGACAATCCCCAGTTGCAGATATGCCGGGCTGAGTTTCGGGTCGAGCCGGACCGCTTTCTGGAGCAGCGATTCGACGCTCGCCGATGGCCCCCCGTCGCGCTCCGCTTCCGCTGCGCTCGGCGATTGCCGCTGCGATTGTTTGAAGAGGCTGAGCGCATAATAGTAGTTTGCCAACGCATTCTGCGGTTCGATCTGGGCAAAATGCGCCAATCGCTCGACCGCTCCTGCGATGGGAGCGGTCTCGGCCGATTGCATCCTTCCGAGATACAGATATGGAGTTGGGTCGGTCGGATCAAGATCGGATGCGCCGGCGAGGAACTGCGACGCCTGATCGCAGGAGCCGCGAGCATACCATGCAGCGCCGAGCGCGAGCAGCATGCGCTCGGACTTGGGGAACAGGCGTTGGCCCCTCGTGAACACCTCGGTTGCCGGTTCCAGTGCGCGATGCGTCAGAAGCTCGGTTCCCCAGTCGAACAGGTTTGCCTCGCTGGGATCAAGCGTGGCGGCGCGCTCGAATTCGCGAACTGCCTGCAGTGGATGGCGAAGCTTCTCCTCGACCTCGCCCAGCAGGTGGTGCACCTCGGCGTTTCCGGGGTTCAGACGGGAAGCGGCTTCGAGCGCGGCGACTGCCTCGGCGGGTCTTCCGTCGTCGGCAAGCAGTCGGCCGAGCCGCCAGTTGGCGTCAAAGCTCGCGGGCTCGCGCGTTGCCGCGCCCCGCAAAGAAGTTTCGAGTGCAGCGGAGGTCGGTGCCATGGAAGCTGCAGAGGATTGCTTGGCCGATTCTTTGCTCAGCGAGGCGGTTGCTCTGGCCAGCGCTTCGGTCGTCCGCCGGACGGTATCGGAACCGTGTCCGCCGAGGTTGGAGCCCTCGGTTACGCCGGCGACGGTAAATTGAGGCTCATCAAAAAACTCCGGAGCCTGCGGGCCTGGCCGCTCGGTTTTCGGGTCTGCCGCGGCTGGACCGAGCTGTGCCGATGCCTTGGCGGGTGCGACGATTAGGTCGACGGTGGTCGATTTGCGCGGTGCAAGGTTCACGCCAACCGCCCTTGCCTGGTCGTATCCGCTCTTGTCCGCGCGCAGATCATACCCGCCCGACCGAAGCGCGGTAAAGCGATAGCGGCCTTCGGCATCGGTGTAGGTGACCTGGTCCGGGAGAGGCGGCGGAGTGCCGCGATGCAACGCCACCGCCGCGTTCGCCACCGCCCTGCCCCTTGAGTCGCGTACCGATCCCTGCACCACGGAAGTCCCCCCAGAGTCTCCAGACTGGGCGCGAGTCGGGGCGCTCGCTGCGAGCAGCGCCAAGACGCAGGCGCCAACATAAATTGCAGGGAAGTGCCCGGTGGTCATGCGGATCGGCTCCTGGCGAAAAGCAAGCGCGGCAGCTCCCAAAAAAGATAAAATCAGCGGTTACTTGATCGCCATTCTATTCTTGGTCAAAGTTGTCCGCAATCGATGACCGTGGTTATGGAATCTGCGAGGGGCAGGCATGAAGCGAGTCCGTTTCACGAATTCGTTGGCAATGGGAGCTTTGATTCTGACGACCTGTATTTGGTCCGCAAGCCAGGACCTGCGCAAGGTCATTATTGATCAGGACGCGGCGGGTCCTGCCGGAACCGACCAGCAGGCCATCCTGTTGCTCATTCAGTCGCAGCAGACCGAAGTCCTGGGCATCACGGTGGTGACCGGCGATGCCTGGCTCACCGAAGAAGTCGCGCACACCCTGCGCCTGCTCGAACTTATCGGACGAACCGACATTCCCGTCGTCGCCGGCGCCGAGTATCCGCTGGTCAGAACAAAAGAAGAAACCGAACAATGGGAATTACGCTACGGTTCGGTATCCTGGCTCGGGGCTTGGACTCCACGCGTGTATCACGCCCCGCGCGAGTTGGGTGCGATGCCCGAAGGAATGCCGACCACCAAGGCCGCCCCCGAAGATGCTGCCCATTTCCTGCTGCGTATGGTTCGCAAGTACCCGCACGAAGTCACGATCTACGAGGGCGGTCCCATGACGAATCTGGCGCTCGCCATCGCCCTTGACCCGGAGTTCGCCGGCCTGGCCAAGGAGTTGGTGTTCATGGGCGCAAGCCTGAATCCGCAGACCGCCGATCCGGAATTTGCCAACACGCCGCGCCATGAATTCAACCTCTGGTTCGATCCGGAAGCCGCTCACATTGTGCTGCGCGCGCCGTGGAAAAAGATCGTCTGCACCCCGGTCGATATTTCTCTGAAGACCAAGATGACCCAGGAACTGATTGACGAGGTCAAAGCCGGCAAGTCCCCGGCCGCCCAATATATCGGCAACTATGCGCGACTGCGTGGCTCCTACAATTATCTGTGGGACGAACTTACATCGGCGGCGTGGCTTGACCCGTCGCTGATTACAAAAAAGGAAAGCCGCTACATGGACGTGAATCTGGATCGCGGTCCCGGCTACGGCGATACGCTCAGCTGGTCTGATCGGGATAAGCCCCGGCGCGAGGTGCAGTCGGTCGAAGTGCAGTCCGATCTCGACACGCAGAGGTTCTACAGGTTGTTCGTGGATTTGTTGACGGCACCTACGCCGGCCCCGAAGCCGGCCCCTAGTCCCTAGGGTGGCAACTGTTCCAGCATCTTCTGCGCGCGTGCCTCTCCGGGATGCTGCTGGAGCAGGTCGAGGAGCACGGCCCGGGCCTTGGCAGGCGTGTTTTCGATGATGTACACGCGGGCAAGGTTCAGGTACGCCTGATCGAAAGCCGGCGAGACCCGGATGCATTCCTCGAAAGTTGCCACCGCCTGATCCCGCCGCTCGGTCCGCAGATACAGAATGCCCAAATTGTTCAGCGCCTCGGGATATGCGGGGCGCGACTTCAAGGCCTTCTGGAGAGAATCGAGGGCTCGGGCGGTGTCGTCATTTTGCGCAAATACCATGCCGAGGCCATAGTTCGCCTCCGCCTCGTCGGGATTGATTTCGAGCACGCGCTCATAGGTTTTTTGAGCCTCAGCCCAGCGTTTTTGCTGGCGATAAGCGCTCGCCAGATTGTCGAGCGCAATGACATGGTCGGGGCTGAGCTTGAGGGCCTTCTGAAAGTAACCGACCGCTTCCTCGGTGTGGCCGTCGCGCCCCGCCAGCAATCCGAGGTTATTCCAGGAGTTGGCGAGCGTGTCGGGATAGCTCGAGTGAAGCTTGAGGGCACGCTCGAAGCACTCCCGTGCTTCCGCCGTCTTTTGCTGGTTCAGGCGCACGCTGCCAATGCCATAAAGAGCCTCTGCGCTCGAGGGATCATCGCGCAAGGCAAGATGAAACCAAGCCGCAGCTTGATCCATGTAACCGTTCTGGAAATAGGCTGAGCCCCAGGACAGATAATTCCGGCCAAATTCGAGGGCATCGGCCACGCCGGGAAAGGGGAGGGCGTACATCAGCCGTTCCGGGGCGGTTTGGGGAATCTGACGGAAGTCGTTTTCGACGTGCGCCCGGTCGAGCGGCCCCTGGTAAACCTTGACGATGTCTCCCCTGGCGGTGATAAGGAAAGACGTGGGCAGCGACAGATCACGATGGCGATCGAACAAGTATCGATAAAGGATGTTGTAGATGGCGCCTACGTCGTCGGACCCGAAAAGGATGGGAAACGAAAGACGACGCTGCTCGATGAGCGCGCGGACGCCTCCCGCAGCTGCGGGAGGGTCCAGATTCACCGCCCGGAGTTCGAGGCCCTGGGACCTCCACGACGCGTGGTGCTGGTTGAACGTGCTCCAATCGGAGACACAACGGTCCGCCTCGGCCGCCCAAAAGTTGAGCAGCACCGGCTTGCCGCGCAGCGCCGATAGAGTCTGCGTCTGTCCGGAAACATCCGGCAGTGAAAAATCGGGGGCCTCGACCGGCGCCAGCAGCCAAGTCTCGGACACTGTGGGCAGGGTGTCGGCTTCCTGCACCTTTCTGTCGGCCCGCCGGTTGGGTGAATCGAGCGACCGGAAAGCTTCGAGGCGCGACGGCTCAGAACCTTCGTGCACCCACACGCGATGATCAAGCGGCAGATCGCGAAGTTCCTGCACCAATCCGCTCGGCCAGCGGATCGTGGCGTTGACCGGGCCCGTCGCCGCTCCCAGCCCAAAGAACAATTCCTTGCTGTGCTGCGAAAGAAATCCCGATCCCGCTTGCACCGACCGGACCTGAGGCGCTCGCATCTGGTTGCCCCCATCGGTCTCGACCCTGACCACGGCACCGATGGCGTCGCGATTGCTCTTGCCGCCGCGCAGGCGAAAGCAGATTGCCGGCGGCAAATTCGGCATCCGGTTTTTCAAAATCCGCAACTGCGGCCCATTCCGATTCTTCAGAAACAGTTCCTGACGTCCGTCGTGATCGAAATCGGCCAGGGCAAACGATCGCCCATCCTCCAGGAAGTCCAGCCCGAGGACGCCCGAGATGTCAGAGAATGTTCCATCGCCATTGTTCGCATAGAAGACGTTTCGCTCGTACCCGCTCCAGGTGCCATCCGCCCGAATCAATTCGTTGATCGCGCTCCATCCCTGTTCGTAGTCGTGAGAAGGTTTCGCTTTGTCCGGCGAATACGCGACCACCTGCCGCCAGAAGAAACTGTTCAAGTCTTGCCGCGAAGGGCCGCTAACCATGCCGTTGGCGATATAGAGATCGGGAAAGCCGTCGTGATCAAAATCCCAGGAGTCGCTCGACCAGGCCCAGCGTCCGATCCCGACACCGGCCTCGCGGGTCGTATCGGCAAAGGCGGTGTGGCCGCTGGGGTACGTATTTCGAAATAAGGAGTTGCCCATAGCGTGTTGGTGGTAGAGGGTTCGCGCTTCCCGCGATGCGTTCGTCTGGAACATGTCCTGCATCGTGATCCGCTCGCCCGCTGCTGTCCACATGTTCCCGACGTAAAGGTCTTCGGCGCCGTCATGGTCGTAATCAAAGCAACAGACGCTCATTCCCGCGCCGATATCCTCCACGCCCGCCACCCGGGCAATATCGGTAAAGGTTCCGTTGCCATTGTTGCGGTAAAGATTCTTGCGGCCAAAATCATTGACCACGTAAAGATCGGGCCAGCCATCGCAGTTGAAGTCAGTCCATCCACAACAGAAGCTGTAGCGAGTGTTGTTCTGGCTGAGACCGGTTTCCTCGGTTACGTCGCGGAAGGTTCCGTCCCGGTTATTGCGCATCATGAAGTTGGGAGGGCCGTTCTCGGCGTCATAATACGGCGACGGATACTTGTACTGGTCGGTTCCCTGGTAGTAGACGTAGAGGCAGAAATAAACATCCAGCCAGCCGTCGCGGTCGTAGTCGGCCATAGCCGCGCCGGTGAAGGTGCCTTGCGGCGGGCTTGCGAAGTGAAATGCGTTCGCCTTTTGGCGGAACTTGCCGCCGCCCACATTCATGAACAGCATCGGGCCGGTCGCCCGCACCACGATCAAGTCCTGCCCGCCATCGTTGTCAACGTCGACAAAAAGCGCGCAAGCCGTGTTCTCGAGGACGCCAACGCCCGCTGCTTCCGTGATGTCCTCAAACGTCCCATCGCCTCGATTGCGATAAAGCCGGTTTGGAAGTCCGCCCGGCTGGCAGACATAGAGGTCGTCCAATCCGTCGCCATCGATGTCGCCAATCGAAACCCCGTTGTGGCCGTAGATGTCGATACCACAGGCACCGTCGAGCACGGTCCGCCAGTAATCGGTGCCATGCAGAAGCTGCGAAGAGTAGGAAGCATTGTCGCCAAGCGCCGCAGCTGTGATGTCAGCATAGGCGGGGCCGAGAGACCCGATCGACCGACTCTGGGTCTCCTCGAGTGCGTGCCAATTGCGCACCCAGAGTGCGCCTGATGCCGACCGTTGCCAGAGCAGTTGCCAGCTTCCGACGCGCTGTTCCCGGTCGAAGGCATCGCGGGTTGCCACCAGTTCGTATCGGATGCGAGTCTGAATCTGGCCAGCCGAGAGCTGCGCCTCGGGCGTCGATCCCAGCTCGATGCTCGTGATCTGAAATTCCGCCGTGAGAATGCTCCTAAACCCGCCCACCATAGTCCGCAGTTCCCCGAGAAATTTGTCGCGCGCAAGCGTGGCATCGGGCTCGAACGAGTTGACGCGCACCTCGATCGGAGGCCCCGGACGGACCACCCGCGATTCCCTGGGCCGCAGAAAGCATCCTGCGAAGTCAGGGGCCAGAGCTTTGTCGATGGGCAGAATTTCCCCGGGCGACCGCAGCAGGCCCGCGCTCCACTGGGCAAGGACGGCTGCGATCTGGTCGGCGTACTGTTCGGTTACAAAATTGTCGAGGCCGGCCTGCGCTTTCAACAGCAGGGCATCGAGCGACCTGGGCATCCGGTAGTGAGGATGCAGATCGAACTCATGATTCGACGGGCTTCGCTCGGCGGAGTCAAGGCCCTCGAGGGATCTCAATCGGAGGCCGCGCAGACCAGCCGGCACCAGTGCCGCCGAAGCTCCCTGGCAACAGCGAACCAGAAAGTCGCGCCGACCAGAATCGACGGTCCCGGGGACGGGAGAGGTTGGCAGCTTTTGTTCTCGACTCAGAACCATGTCTCCCGGGTTCTCACCTGTGGCCCGAAATTAACATTTGCACCCGCGATGGTCAACATTGCACGGCTATAATGATCGGTCACCCAAGCCTCAGTCATTTGGAGTGCGACGAATGCAAACCAGAAATGCCCTGCGCTGGCCGAAATTGGCAGGCAGCCCGGTACTCGACAGCCTTCGCCCCGCGATCGAGCGCTCCCGCGACGTCGAAACCAGGGTAGACAAAATCATCGAAGTCGCCGGCTGGATGGCCTACGAGGAGCTGCCCATGCCGGACTACGCGCTGCCCTTCGGGATCGGCGCCGGAAACGCCGACGAGACTATCGATTTTATCCTGACCGTCTCCTCGATCGATACCGCTTTTACCGATTTCACCAGTCACGTGCGGTTTCAGGTGGAATATGACGGCCGAACCTGGTCCGATTCGGACGCGCTGTTTGCTTGCGTCAAACGGGCCATGGACCAGGCCGTTCCGATTCTCGAAGGATCCTATCTGGCGCGGGTCACGCGGCCGGAACTGGAGAGGATTCTGGCCGCCAACATCGAACTGCCGATGCTCGACGAAAAAATGCAGATCCTGCATCAGGTCGGAACCACGTTAACCGCAAAGTATGGCGGGCGGTTCTCGAACTTTGTGAAGTCGTGTTCCCCGCGTTTGTACGACCAGGGTAATGGCCTGATCGATCGCCTCGTAGCCGAATTTCACAGATTCAACGATGTCAGCGACTACGACGGCGACTCCATCCGGATCTATAAGTTACCGCAGCTTGCCATCTGGTTCTTGTATAGCAGCCTCCGCCACCCGGGAACTTTTCCCATTGCCGACATCGACAAGATGACGGCGTTTGCCGACTACATCGTTCCCATGGCGCTTCGCCTGCTCGGAATTACCCGCTACTCAACGGAACTGGAGCAGGCAATCGACTCCTATCAGATGATCCCGCGCGACAGCCAGCGCGAGATCGAAATCCGCTCCCATTGCATTTACGCGGTGGCGCTGCTGACCGAAGAGATCAACCGATTGCGTCCTCCAGATCGGCAGATCATCGCACCGCAGCTCGATGCACGGCTGTGGACGCACTACCATACGACGTGGTTTCCCCATCATTTGACGAAGACCATCATGTACTGAAGCCGTTTTGAAACCTTGTTTTCCGAGGAGCCCAGGATCATGAGACGCGCCGCAGGTAGCCTATTGGCAGCCGTCCTTGTTTTTTCCGCCTTCGCAGGCGCCGATGCCCGACGCAAAGTCATCCTCGACCAGGATGGTCGCGGGCCGGCGACGACCGACCAGCAGTCCATGCTGCTTCTCCTGCAGTCGCCGGAGATCGAAACCCTCGGTATTACCATCGTCAGCGGCGACCAGTGGCGCGACGAGGAGGTGGCGCACACGCTGCGCATGCTGGAGTTGACCGGACATTCCGACATCAAGGTCTATCCGGGGGCGGTGTTTCCACTCATCAATCGCCAGGAAGAAATTTGCCGCTGGGAAAATCTCTACGGCAAGGTGAGCTATCAGGGAGCGTGGAACGGGCACAAGGTGCGTGCCGCCAACGGTTCTGACAATGCGGGGACGTGGAACTCGGGCGTCGCTCGCGGACCCTTCGAGGTGCCAAATCCCTTGGTGGAAGGCAACCCCACGCTCAAGCCGGAAACCGAAGACGCCGCCCACTTCATGATCCGCATGGTTCACCAGTACCCGCACGAAGTCACCATCTACGCCGCCGGCCCGCTGACCAATCTGGCGCAGGCCATCAGCCTCGATCCGGGGTTCTCCGAATTGGCCGAAGAGTTGGTGGTCATGGGTGGCAGCATCGCGCCCGTGGTTTCTCTCGAGTGGGGACAGTCGAATCGCCGCGAATTCAACTTCTGGTTTGATCCGGAAGCTGTGCACATCGTTCTGCGCTCCGCCTGGAAGAAGATCACCGTCACCACCGTCGATATTTCGGTCAAAACGCGCCTCACCAAAGCCATGATCGAGCAGATCGCCAAGGCCAGGACGCCCGCCGCCGAGTACATTGGCAAGTGGGCGGATGAAGAGTTCCTGTGGGATGAATTGGCGGCTGCGGCCTGGCTCGATCCGAGCATCATCACGAAGGAGGAGTCAATGTACATGGACATCGACATCTCTCACGGCGCCGGTTACGGCAATACGCTCGTTTGGCTCCCCGGAAATCAGCCCGGACTCGGCGAGCAGATGGTGCATGTCGAAACCGATCTGGACCTCGACAGATTCAACAAGACAGTCATCGACCGGCTATCGCGTCCGCCAAAATGAACAGAGCCATCGGAATTTCTTGGCTGGGCCCGGGGCCAAGGCTCGGTTTACAATGGCCCACCACGCAATCTCTGTTTTCACTGGCTCACTATGCCGAAGAACAAACTACCGACTGATGCGCGCGCGCGTCTGCTGCGTGCGGCGCGCAGGGCCATGAAACATGCCTACGTACCCTATTCCGGTTTCAAGGTTGGAGCTGCCATTCTGACTGCCAAAGGCGATGTGTTCCTGGGCTGCAATGTGGAAAATGCGTCCTATGGCATGACCAACTGCGCCGAGCGTACGGCGATCTTTGCCGCCGTGGCCGAAGCTGGACCGCGGCTGGAGATCGTCGCTCTGGCGGTCGCTAACGCCCAGGGAAGCCCGTGCTCGCCCTGTGGTGCCTGTCGTCAAGTCATTTACGAGTTTGGTCCCCAGGCCGTGGTCTACTACCAGGCTAGGAGCGGCTGGACCGAATGTCCCATCACCGAGCTTCTCCCGGAGGGTTTCCGCCTAAAGTGAGTCAGCCGAGGGTTGCCGAATTCCGTGTCATTGATCTCATCCGCAAAAAGCGCGATGGCGGCGCACTTTCTTCCGCCGAAATCGGGTACCTGGTCGAGGGGTGCACGCAAGGCAGCATCCCCGATTACCAGATGGCAGCTTGGCTTATGGCGGTGGTGCTGCGCGGAATGACGCGCGAAGAGACCGCCTCGCTCACACACGCCATGCTGCATTCGGGCGAGGTCCTGGACCTTGGCTTTTTGCCGGCGAGAAAGGTGGACAAGCATTCCACCGGGGGCGTCGGTGACAAGACCTCCCTGGTCCTGGCCCCGCTGGTGGCCTCCGGCGGTCTGTACGTCCCCATGATCAGCGGCCGCGGACTAGGCCACACCGGAGGCACGCTCGACAAACTCGAATCGATCCCGGGATTCCGTGTCGGTTTGTCGGTCGCGGAGTTCCACCGCGTTCTGAAGGCCTGCGGTGCTTCGATGATCGGCCAGACCGAACGAGTCGCTCCCGCGGACCGCAAGCTCTATGCCTTGCGCGACGTTACCGGAACCGTGGAGAGCCCATACCTGATCTGCGCCTCCATCATGAGCAAGAAGTTGGCCGAAGGCACCGATGCGCTGGTGCTCGATGTGAAGACCGGCTCCGGCGCTTTTATGAAAAAGGAGGAAGACGCCGTCTTCCTTGCCGAACTCATGGTCGAGACCGGGGAACGTATGGGCAAGCAGATGGTCGCACTCATCACCGACATGAACCAACCCCTCGGACGCATGGTGGGGAACGCCCTCGAAGTCGAGGAGTGCATCGCAGTTTTGCGCGGCGAAGGCCCTCAGGATCTGCGCGACCTGTGTCTTGAACTCGCAGCCTGGATGTTCTTTCTTGGCGGCGCGTCGAAAACCGTGAAGCAGGGCAAAGAGTTGTCGGAGGAAATCATCGCTTCGGGCAAGGCGTTGGACAGATTTCGTCAGATGGTCGAACTGCAGGGAGGCGACGTCAGCACCATCGACGATCCGTCCCGGCTTCCGAGCACGGACCACCGCGTGGAGGTACCCAGCCCGCAATCCGGATACGTGACCTCGATCGCCTGCGAACAGGTCGGTACCGCCTGTGTCATCCTCGGCGGAGGCCGGGAACGCAAGGAAGACACCGTGGATGCCGCCGTGGGTATCGTCGTGCACAAGAAAATCGGCGACCAGGTTACTACCGGCGAGTCGCTGTGCACGATTCACTGCCACTCCGACGCTCAGGCCGCACGGGCCAAGTCCTTGCTCGAACAGAGCTATCAAATGGCAGCGGAACCGCCGACCGAGAAAATATCTTTGATTCATCGCGTGATTTACCAAGGGGAACACTAGTTTCCGGAGGGGAAAACGATGGGACGTTTCACCGGCATTCTCGGCTTGCTCACGATGTTGGGTTTCGCCTACGCCTTCTCCACCAACCGCCGCGCGATCAATAAGAAGACCGTGGTCTGGGGCCTCGGCCTGCAAATCGTGTTCGCGATTTTCGTTCTGAAAGTCGAACTCGGCCGACTCCTGTTCCAGAAGGCGGGAGACGCAGTCAACCGCCTGCTCCGCTATGCCTTCGTCGGATCCCAGTTTGTGTTCGGGGATCTCGGCGCGCAGCACTCGACGCTGGCTGCTCAGACCGACCAGCGATTCTTTTTCGCATTTCAAGTCTTGCCCACGGTCATTTTCATCGCCGCCTTCTTCGCCGTCCTCTATCACTACGGCATCATGCAATTCATCATCAAACTAGCCGCCAAGGTGATGACCCGTTTCATGGGTGCCAGCGGCGCGGAGTCGCTCAACGTAGCGGCCAGCATTTTCATGGGCCAGACTGAGGCCCCGCTTACCATCCGCCCTTTTCTCCCCGACCTCACGCGCTCGGAACTGATGACGGTGATGACCAGCGGTATGGCCCACGTTTCAGGCGGCATCATGGCCGCGTACATCGCTTTTGGCATCGAGCCCAAACATCTTCTGAGCGCGGTCATCATGACCGCTCCCGGCACGATTCTGATGTCGAAAATGCTGGTGCCGGAGACCGAAGTGCCGAAGACCGCCGGTCGCGTCGTCATGAGCGCGGACGAGGTGGGCGCGGAAAAAGCTGAAAACCTGCTGGGCGCCATTGCGCGCGGCACTACCGACGGTTTGGGTCTGGCGCTCAATATCGCCGCCATGCTGATTGCCTTCCTCGCCCTGATCGCCCTCGCCAATGGCGTGCTGGGCGGCATCCACGACCAGCTTGGAGTCGTCTGGTTCCCGTCGAGTTTGCAACAGATTTTCGGGGTTTTGTTTGCCCCCGTGGCCTGGGTCATCGGAATTCCGTGGCATGACTGCGCAGCCATTGGCAACCTGCTCGGCACGCGCATGGTATTGAACGAACTGGTGGCGTTCTCGATGCTCGGACCGCAGAAGGCGATGCTCGACCCGCGCTCGTTTACCATCGCGACTTTTGCCTTGTGCGGCTTCGCGAACCTCAGTTCGATCGGAATTCAATTGGGCGGAATCGGGGCGCTCGCTCCGAACAAGCGCGGCGAACTGGCGCGTCTTGGAATCCGCGCGATGCTGGCCGGAACCATGGCCAACCTGATGTCGGCCTCGATTGCCGGCATGCTTTTGTAGTCGTCGCAGGTGGAGGAGTTGGCTCGTCGGCACCCGGCGAGCGACCACTACTTCTCGCAATGGCGCGCGTTTGCCACCTGCGCCAACACTTCGTCTGTGGTCACCAGGCGCGCCCCAAGGCTGCGAAATTCCGCCACAGTCTTTTCTCCGACTTCGGGCGACAGAGTTGCAATCGCATCGCGAACCACTGCCACTCGCCGCTTTCGCTTCCGCAATCCCTTCACCGCGTAACCGACGCAGTATTCCGTCACCACCCCGAAGACGACAAATTCCGCATCGTCGCCCAACCGTTCCACCAAACTGGCGGCATGGCGCGTCTCAAAGACATCCAACGTCTGCTTCTCGAGGATGATCTGCTGATAGGGCAAGAGGTCTCCGGGCAAGCCGGCGTTGGCATCGTTTTCTACCCGAACCAATCGGTCGGTAAGCGCTTCCGGCACAAACTCCGATCCGGGCGTGCCTTTCAGGCAATGGGGCGGAAATTGGCCGAACTCCGGGTCATTCGGCGCATGAAAGCAGCCGTGGGAGACGAGGAAAACATCGCCGCGCCGCGCCGCGTCCGTCAGCTTGCGGATATTGGGCAGCAGTTTCTCGGCACCAGGGACATAGAGCTTGCCCCCGGGCAGCATGAAATCAGCCTGCACATCCACTTCCCAAAAAATGTATTCGCGAGATGGCATGCCACTCTCCGTGAGGTTGATGGTCGCACAACTTGGCTTCGGCCAACGCCCGGCTCCAGGTTGTGCTCGCCTGACGCTGATTCATTTGTATACTAGCGGCCACGGACTTCGCAGCCAATTCTTGCCGGAAAGAGAAATCATGTCTTGCAACCAATCCCCGAAAGCCGCCGCTCAAAGCAAACTTGTCATCCGCAACATCGGACTCATGCTCAGCGGAGACCTGACCCGACCCGTCCTTGACGCCGACACCGTGGTCGCCACCGGAGATCGCATTGCCGCCCTCGGCAAACAGGGCGATGTGGACACCTCCGGGGCCACGGTAACGATTGACGCCAAAGGCAGCACGCTTGCGCCCGGTCTCATCGACAGCCATGTGCATCCGGTTTGCGGCGACTGGACGCCCCGCCAGAATCAGCTCGGGTGGATCGACAGCTACATGCATGGCGGCGTCACCACGATGATCTCGGCCGGAGAGGTACACACTCCGGGTCGCCCGAAAGATATCGTCGGGCTGAAGGCGATGGCCATCTTTGCGCAACGTGCGTTCCAGTCCTTTCGACCGGGTGGGGTGAAGATCTGCGCCGGAGCGCCGGTTCTCGAGCATGGCATGGTCGAAGATGACTTCCGGGAATTGGCCGCGGCGGGAGTGAAAATCCTGGGGGAAATCGGTCTGGGCAGCGTCAAGGACGGCAAGACCGCGCATCAGATGGTCTGCTGGGCCCGCAAATACGGTATCCAGAGCACCATTCACACCGGAGGTCCGTCGATCCCCGGTTCCAGCCTGATCGACAAGGATATGGTGCTCGAAACCGACGCTGATATTATTGGCCACGTCAACGGAGGCCACACCGCTCTGCCCGACGACCAGATCCGGGCGCTCTGCGAACAGTCTTCGCGAGCTCTAGAAATTGTGCACAACGGAAACGAGCGCGCAGCCCTGCTCACACTCCGCACTGCCATGGAATTAAAGCAGCTTGACCGCGTGATTCTGGGTACGGACTCCCCCGCCGGATCGGGCGTACAGCCACTCGGAATTCTGCGCATGATTGCGCTGGCATCGTCGCTCGGCGAAATTCCTGCCGAGGTTGCCATCTGCCTGGCCACGGGAAATACGGCCAAGATGCGGAACCTCGATTGCGGGCTGATTGCGGCCGGGCGTGAAGCCTCGTTCGTACTGATGGACAGGGCCCAGCACTCGGCCGGTAAGGATCTGCTCGACAGCCTGCGAAAAGGAGACTTGCCGGGTATCGGCATGGTCGTCATCGACGGCGCGGTGAGCGCTCAGCGCAGTCGGAATACTCCCCCTGCGACTGCCGTGCCAGAGGTCGTTGGGTGAAAACGGGAATCGTGCCGGGCAGAGGGACCTTGCAAGCATCGGCCAGGCGCGCGATTTCACTTCAGTTCATCCCGAGCGATGCCGCAACCGATTTTTTATACTCGCGGGCCTTGGCAAGGGCAGCCGGCTCGTCCACGGTGAGCAGCTGGTGGTCCCGCAGCACCAGGCGCCCGCCAATCATCACCGTTTCCACGTCGCTCGCTTTCAACGAGTATGCGATCTGCGCGTAAACGTCATACATCGGTACCGCGTTCGGTTCGTCCAGGCTAATCAGCACCAGGTCCGCCTTTTTCCCCGGTTCGAGTGACCCGATCTGTTTTTCCATGTGCAGCGCGCGGGCCCCTTCGATGGTCGCCATCTCGACGACGGCCAGCGCATTCAACGCCAGCGGGCTCATCTTCGAAATCTTCGCCAGCTTTGCCGCCAAGTCGATTTCCTCCATCACATCCAGATCATTGTTGCTGCCGGCCGGCCCATCGGTTCCCAGGCCGACCGCGATTCCGGCCGTTCGCATCTCGGGTACGGGCGCTACGCCGCTTGCGAGCATCATGTTACTCGATGGATTGTGCACGCAGCCCACGTTGTGCTGTGCCAGGATCTTGCGGTCTTCGGCGTCGACAAAAATACAATGCGCCGCCACCACGTCGGGACCGAGCACCCCGATTTTGTCCAGATATTTTACCGGCGACATCCCGTTCTGCTTCTGGCTGTCCTCCCACTCTTTCTTCATCTCCGCCACGTGGATCAGGATTGGTGCATGATATTTGCGCGCCAGAGCGGCGGCGTCCTGCAGGGTTTTTTGCGAGCAGGTGTAAATCGAATGGGGGGCCGGCGCGGCGTGGATGAGCGGATCGCCTTGCCACTTCGCGAGAAATTTTTCGGTGTAAGCGAGCATCGCCGCATTGCTTGGGTTGTCGGGGGCCGGGAAGTCGAGAAATGTTTCTCCCAAAACACCTCGCATCCCCGCCGCTTTGGTTTCTTCGGCCACCGCATCTTCGAAGTAATACATGTCGGCAAAGGTTGTCACCCCGGCGCGGATCTGTTCGGCCGCGGCCAGTCGCGTGCCCCAGCGAACAAACGACTCGGTGACGTTCCTGGCTTCGGCAGGGAAGATGTATTTGTAGAGCCAATCGTTCAGGGTCACGTCGTCGTGCAGTCCCCGAAACAGCGTCATCGGAACGTGCGTGTGTCCGTTGATCAGGCCCGGAAGCACCAGCCGGTCGGGCGCAGCCATGGTCTGCCGGCTCTCGAACCGGGATTGGAGTTCGCTACGCGGCCCAACCGCGACAATCGTATCCCCGGTCACGGCCACCGCCCCGTCCTCGTAGATGTGGCGCTGGCCATCCATGGTCACGACCATGCCGGTGATGATCGTGTCGGCATGCTCTTTGGGTGATTGCCCAGAGAGAACCCCGCAGAGAACTGTGAAGAGACAAATCGGAAACCTGTAGAACCGCCGGCAGAAAGTCATCGTCATCATGCTCGCCCTATCTGGTTGCTATCCGGTGCAGTGCCCGCCTGGAGTTGTGAGCCTTCACCGCAGTCCATCTTCGCCCTTGATCTGTTCCTTGGTAAGCCCGCCCACCCGCGCCAAGGGCCGTCCGCTGTCGGTGACCGCAATGGCGACCATGATCTCATCGGCCCGCGGAGCGTCGTGAATCCGCACTTCCATGCCATCAAAATGGCTGCGCACAAAGGCCGCATCCTTGTGGCCTAAAGGTATGTCGAGCACCACCCCCAGCCCGCCGCGCTTTTTCGAAGAAGGAATCAGGGCGGCCCCTTTGCCGAGCACGCGCCGCACCGGCGTACCCAGCTTCGGATGCAGGATCGCCGCGGCATGCTCCAGTTCACCATTTTCGCCCACCGCCGCGGCCTTGCCGTAGCTTTCGGCCGACGGCCCCGCAATGCCCAACGCGTGAACCGCCCGCTGCGTCAGTAATTCGCCCAGTTGTTCGCCTATCGAGATGAGCTCGGAAAGATCCTCGACGTACTGCCCGGCATAGGGATTCGCAATCACCGCCACCGCCGCTGCCCGCCGGGTTGGGGGGGCGATCTTGCGTCCCATCTCGGTATGCGTCTCCTCGACAAACGTCGCGATCTTTCGAATCTTCGCGACCGGATGCGCGGCTCTCATCTCGGCATTCATCGCAGTCCGTCCTCTCCCCTGATTTCCGACGCCTTCAGGCCGCCCACGCGGGCGTGTACCCGCGGGCCCGTCGTCATCACCAGCGCCAGCAGGATCTCATCGGCGCGCGGCGCATCGGTGATGCCCACCTCCATGGCATCAAAATGACTGCGCACGTAAGAGGCGTTGATGTGGGTGATGGGAACGTCGAGGCGGGTTCCGGGCCCGCCGACCTTCTTGGTTGAAGCGACAATCGCCTTTGCCCCGCCGAGCACCTCCCGCATCGCGTAGCCGCCAGGAACGTGCCATAACGCTCCGTGTTCGAGTTCCCCCGCAGAACCGACGATCGCGCCTTTGCCGTACCCCTCGACTGACTTCGGATTGCCGCCCAGCGCCGTCACCAGCGATTGCGCCATCTCCAGCCCCAGCGGCTTCAGGTCATCCATGAAACCGTCGATTTTCTCGACGTAGCCACCGGAATAGGGATTCCGGATGACAACCAGCGCCCCTGCCCGGCGAAGCGGCGGGGAGGCAACCGGGCCGCCCTCATGAAAAATCTCTTCGACCATCAAGAGCCGTTTGCGAATCTGAACCTCAGGCATCGACCAGTCTCCTGTCGGGAACGGAAACTTCGGGTAACGGCGAGCGCCTGTCCCCTTGGAGGACTCGCGTTTCTCCCTGCAGATGAAGGGCTGAGGCGCGAAGGAGCCCCGATTGGCGCAGCGAATGCGCCATCCGGCAACCTGCTTCGAGCGCCTCGTCGATCTCGCGGGACGTTAGCTCCGAGACCGACTGCGTCACCAGGCGTTCGCCCAGATCGCTATCGGGAGCGAGTTCGACTGCGGCCACGCGCCCGATTCCGGGATGTCCCGGCAGATCGACGGCGTTAGCCACGATTGTGGCGGCAGCGTCAGCCATCGCCGCGGTATCGGCCAGCACCGTGACCGCATCCGCGATGCCCAGCGAAAAACTGCGTCCGCGCCATCCGCTGGTGGCGATGCCGCGAATCGGATTCTCGAAATCAATGGTGGTTGTGCCAAACAGTGAACCGCGCTCCGGACGCTCTACCATGCCGACGACAAAGGCCTCGCCTGGCCCCAAGTGGAGCGCAATATCACCGCCGTCGTTCACGTAAGCCCGCGAAAGCTTGGCGGTCGAAATCATGGCGTCAAGAACTTCCTCCGCCACCGCACCGGCGACCGCGGCCATCGGGGTGACGAAGTACTTGCCGGCATAGGGCCGTACGGCGTTGACCATCCGAAGCGCAACCACTCCTTTTGCCGTCGACCCCTCCTCACGACAGGCCTGGCGCAGGAGAGGGAGCTCAGAACACAACTCGTCGAGCACCGTGACAAACCGAGCCGCCGCCGCACGATAGGCGCGGCCGATTTCGCTCCTCTCGCCGAAAGCTTCTACAATCACATCCATCGGCCCATCCTGCATGTGCAGGCGGCGCCCGTCGGCAAGCGTGCGAACTTGCGCCCGGGGGTTCACTGGCCGCTTTTCTCCGAAGTCAGGGGCCACGGATTATCGACCCGAGCCATCAATCTTCGCCGACCGTCTTCCTCCCGTGCGATCGAACCGAGTGGCCGCACGCAATCCATATATCCGCCGAGTGCGGAATAATCGGAAAGCCGCAGCGAGAACTCGATTGGCGCCACCAGCGCCGGGGTTGGAACATAGCCGAAGGAGTTTTCGGGCATGCGGCTCACATCCGCCATGAGGGTAATTCCACCCCCCGGCCAAACATAAACCGGCGCACCGCCGCACGTCACCCGGGTCAGCGCGTCGCGCACCGAATGCGTCAGCTTTACCGGATTCTCCGTAACCCCGGCGCGCAGCGAGCCGCCTGCGCCCCCCATGAACAGCACCGTACAGAGGGCGGGCTCGCAGTTTTCGCGAATGCGTGCCACCGATTCCCGCAAAGCAGGCGGCAGCTCCTTCTCGAGCGGACGGAGCGCCTCATCCAGTTCAAAATACGCGGAATGCTCGCCGGTGGTGCTCACCATCAGTAACCGCAACCCGGGGCGCGCAACCTCGCGATCAAAGGGTCCGAGAATCGAAAGCGGGTCGGTAAGGTTGGTTCCTCCCCACGAGGTGCCGGGCTCGGCCACGCGGAAATACCGGCCCGGCGTCGATCGCCGCCCTTTCATGCGTATGCCGGTTTCCGGGACGCCCAGCAGTTTTCCCGCCTGATGTTCCGACAATACACCCGTAATGTGATCGTCGACCACCACCACGTCGTCGACCTTGCCGAACCACTGCTTGGCAAACATGCCGATGGTGGCGGAGCCGCAGCCCACGCGCATGCGCTGCTCCTGGACGCCGTCGACAACGGGCGCCTTGTCGGCCTGTACGACAATGGTTGCGCCCTGGTCAATGTTCAATTCCACCGCCTGGCCATTGCAAAGATTCAGGAGCGTATCGCAGGTGACGGTTCCTTCGTGCCGGCTGCCGCCGGTAAGGTGCCGCACGCCGCCAAGCGATAGCATTTGCGATCCGTATTCATTGGTGGTAACGTGCCCCACGGCCTCGCCCTGCGCTCGCACCGTGCTGCACTCCGCGCCCAGATGCCGGTCGGTATCGATCTTCAGCTTGACGCCGCAGTAGCTGAAAATACCTTCGGTCACCACCGTCACCATATCCACGCCGGCGACTTCCGAGGAAATTATGAACGGTGCCGGCTTGTAATCCGGATAGGTCGTGCCAGCACCAATGGCGGTCACAAAGGTTTTTTCTCCGCTCACAACCGAGCCATCCCACTCGCGGGCTTTTTCGAGAAACGGCACCACCGTTTCGCCACGCGCCATCGCGCGCTCGAGCACCACATGCGGATCCAGCCGCACCAGTTGCCCGTCGCTATTCCCGTAGCGATCGCACGATCCCGTTCTCCCCGGCTTGATGTAGCACAGCACCGGACAGGCGTCGCAGCGAATTGCGTCTTCAGCCACGGACTCGCTCCTTCCTGATCTCGGCCGCGAGAATCGCTGCCCGCACCCGATCGGGAGTCGCGGGAACTTTCCGCACCCGAACTCCGATCGCGTCGTGCAAGGCGTTCAAAATCGCCGGCGCCGTCGGTATCACCGCCTGCTCGCCAATGCCTTTTGCTCCAAAGGGGCCAACCGGCGAAGGATCTTCGATCAGAATCGAGTCGATGGGCGGCACGTCCCCCGCCGAGGGGATCAAATAATCGTGGAGGTTCTCTCCCCGGCCGGGAAAAAATTCTTCCATTAAAGCCATGCCCAGTCCCTGGGCCACGCCGCCTTCAATCTGACCCTCGATCAAGGTCGGATTAATGGCGCGGCCGACATCATGCGCCGCCGTGACCCTCAAGACTCGCACCGTTCCCAGTTCCGTGTCCACTTCGATCTCCGCCATATGCGCGCCAAAGCCAAACACCGCATACGGAACCCCTTGCCCGTTCTCGTCGAGCGGGCTGGTCGGCGGATCAAAGGTCGCCTCGCACGTGATCACGTATCCATGCTCATCGAGCGGCAGGTCTCGGAGTGCGAGTCCGTGCGACACACCGCCATCGCGTGTCGTAATGCGGTGGTCGTCAAAATCAATCTTTGCACAGTCACAGACGCCGGCGAGTTGGAGAATCGCCCGTCGCAGCTTCTCTCCTGCCATCTGCGCCGCTCTGCCGGTCACCAGCGTCTGGCGCGAAGCCGAGGTCTTGCCGCAATCCGGTGTGATGGCGGTGTCGCCGGAAAGCAAATCGAAGCGCTCCAGCGGAGCGCCCAGGGAATCAGCGCAAATCTGCGTGACGATCGTGTTCGATCCTTGGCCGATGTCCACCGCGCCCTGGTGCAATGCGATCCGTCCGTCGCGCTTGAGCCCGATGCGCACGGTCGAGGGGTTCGGCAGGGAAGTGTTGCCACAGCCATACCACATGCCCGCAACGCCCGCGCCGCGCCTGACCGTGGCGGTGGGATTCGCATTGCATTTTTGAACCTCGAGCCGCGCCCTCTGCCAGGCCGGCCGCAAGGCCTCCAGGCAGGCGCGGATGCCCGTGCCCTTGCCGAGCACCTGCCCGGTTACGGTGGGAGTATGTTCATCGAGCGCGTTCAAAATGCGGAACTCCAACCGGTCCATGCCAACCCGATCCGCCAAGTCGTCGTAGAGTTGTTCTTGTGCGATCGCAGTCTGCGGAACGCCGAAGCCTCGAAACGCGCCCGCCGGTACCAGATTCGTATGCACGGCGCGGGTCAACGCCCGGTAGTGCGGCACGTAATAGGGGCCGGAAGCATGCACCGGCACGCGAGCCGCTACCGTCGGGCCCCAGGATGAATAGGCGCCGGTGTTAAAGTCGGCGGAAAAGTCGAGCGCCACCAACTTGCCGTCCTTGCCGCAGCCCCCGCAAAGCCGTATGCGTGCCGGGTGCCGCTTCGTGGTCGAGACCATGGACTCGGTCCGCGAATAGACCATGCGCACGGGCTTTAGCAGATGCCACGCGGCGACGGCCAGAAAGGGCTGCACCGAGAGATCGAGCTTGGAGCCGAACCCTCCACCCACCGCCGTCGGAATGATGCGCACCCGCTCCGGCCGAATCGCCAAAATCGCGGCAATGTCGCTCCGATCCATATAAGGAGATTGC
>JBEKPJ010000056.1:0-46063 GCA_049520935.1 Terriglobales bacterium
GCTTTCTATTTCGTCCATCGCGAAACTCCTTTTCGTGTGCTTGGCGGCTCACGTTCTGGAGTTTCTGCGATGGACTCCTGTATCTGTCAAACTTTTGCTGCCTCCCCGGCAGAGCCGGGGGGGTCTCCCTTCGTACTAGCCGTTGTCTACGCGTAGGCGTCATACTCTGCTGCGAGTGCCTCGTTCTTCCGGGTCTCCCATAATGATCCAGCGCGGCACTCCGCCCACGATGGCGCCGATCAGCAGCGCTGCCAGGAACGTGTAGGCTGCTTCAATCCAGAGCAGCTCAGGCGACAGCCGCGACCAGGTCGCGGCCAGAAGTGCTGCGAACGTTGCCAGCCAAAGCGCGGCCGAGACTTCGAGGCCATGCGTCAGCGTGCGCGAACCCAGCCAGCGCAACAATCCCGCGACGCCGTAGGCGAACAGTATGCATGCACCGACACTCAGCAGATGTGGAGCCATCGTTCGTGCCAACCCGAGCGCCTGCGGGCTGCTCAATCCGATCGCCATCGCCCATCGTGGACGGAACAGGTATTGCGAGTGCCAGGCCACGCCCAGGACCCACGCGACAGCTCCGGCCAGCAGCACGGGCAGATGCACGACCCTTCGAGTCCGCCACGCAGCGTGGTCCACCCCGGCCGCGGGCCTGGCCGCGACCGCATCGGGAATGCACTCCTGCCCGCAATCGGCGCGCTCAGGCCAGCGCGTGCAATCGGCCAACCGCAGTTTCGGAGGGCTGCTCAGACCACTCCACGCGGCTCGCAACGCGTGAAATCGCACCGACACCGGCGCATGCGTCTCCGGACAATTCACCGTCCGTCCGTCGCGATAGGAGCGGTAAGTCTGTCCCGCCCAAAGTGCCGGCAACATAAGAATGAGGGCGATCCCAACCAGAAAAAGGAAACAAGCAAAGAGCAGCAACATAACGTGCCTCCTTTCCGGGCACGAAGGATTCGTACCCGGCGGAAGGCGCTACCAGAGGATGGTAGCGATTTCAAAGCTAGCTTAGCCGCTGCGCTACCGGAGCGCAGTGAGCACGATCACCGTAGCGCGTGAGGTGGCCGCCGTGAGCTCGCACCCGTAAGGTAGATTCCATCGACAAGAAGTCGCGCGTTTCGACTCTATGTCTTGCGAAAGCGGACACTAATCGTGTCCGCGCCCGCGTGACGGTAAAGATACGACCTCCGAGGTCTGGGATTTTCTTTCTTGCCGCGGAGCGGTCGCGTACACCCTTCGCCACGCGCGCCGCAGTTGCCGCGAAGAGGAAAAACCGACTTGCTCTGCTACGCCTTCCATGTCAAGACGGGTCTGACCAAGCAGTTCCTTCGCGAGCGCCACGCGCAGGCGGTTATTGTAGTCTTTGATACTCATGCCCACGTGTTCGTGAAACAACCGAGAAAGGTGACGGTTGCCGGCGCCGGCAATTTTGGCGAGCCTGCTCAAGGTCCAGGATTTCGTAAGGTCGCCGGCGATTGCATCTTGCACGCGGTGGACCGCGGGGTGAATGTGGTTGCGGCCCTCCAGCCATGGCGACAGCTGAGGATCCGCGCCGCTGCGGCGTAGATAAACGACCAGATAGCGCGCAATGGCCACGGCGCACGATTGATCGGTGAACTGGCTGACAATGTGTAGCATCAAGTCGATGCCAGCGGTGATTCCGGCGCTCGAGTAACACTCGCCATCCTCGACATAGAGGCGATTTTCCAGAACCTTCGCCTTCGGGGCGAGCGTCGCGAGTTCTGCGCAGCAGGAATAGTGAGTTGTGCAGGTATGTCCATCCAGAAGACCGGCGCGCCCCGCCAACAGCGCACCGGAGCAAATCGAAATCAGTTTGTGCCCAGACCGCATCGCCCTTTGAAGCCATGCGACAATTGCACTCTCATCGGCGGCATCGGCTTTTGATCTTCCGGGGCTGGCCTGACCGCAGCACATCATCACGTCGTCAACGTCTCCGGCGACCACGACCCATGCATCCAGGGGCAGATTGTCTGGCAGCGGCTCAATCGCGGTAAGCGTAATGCCGATCGATGTTTGTAACGAGGAAGCGGGTCCGACGTAATGTACTTCGAAACGCACCGCAGCCTGCACGTGGTTGGCCCGGCGCAACACCTCAAGCGGACCGGCGACATCGAGCAGCAACAGGCGTGGCGGAACGATCACGTAGACTTGGATTCGGCGCATTTGCCGGTCACTCCTGTCCCCGTTCGTCCGAGAATACTCAGAAACGCAGCCCGTTCTCAAGTCACCTCGATCCTCAGGTTCGCAAGGAACCGAGAAATGCAACAGCTCTTGGGCGAGCCTCCGTGACCATGACTCGATGAGTCCAGGAGACGGAACCACTCCCTTTCGAGCGAACCCCCTCATCACGCATCCGTCGTATGAGATTTGGAATGTTTAATTCCTCCGAAGTCGTGATCTTCAACTGCTCCATCACCAGCAAGAACCCTGAATCACTTCTGTCACGAGCTCATAGGCCGGAACATGCGGATGGCCGCCGATTAAAGCGTCCACCCGCATCGAAGGTCCTGGCCACTCCACAGCGAGAAACACGGAATACAGTTTGCGCGCTGTGGCACTGAGCGTTAGCAAGAACGTCAGACAGCAAGCTCGGCGACGCTGCCTGCAAGAGCTTCTTCGACACTGACGATGCGTGCGAAGCGACCATCCAGGACGAGGTCGGTTCGCGCTTTGATTTCCTCGGGGCTCCACTGGTTTCCGCGGCGATCCGTCATCGCAAAGGTGAGTGTGGCATCAATAACATAGTCGACTTGGTAGCCAGAATCTGCGGCATGACGGGCGGTCGTCTCACAGCACTGTTCGGTGCGGATGCCAGAAACGATCAGCCGACCGATGCCCTGTTGGACGAGCCAAACGTCGAGGCCGCTGCCGATGAGCGCACTGTGGCTTCGTTTGTAGAAAACCGCGTCACGGGAGAAGGAAATCCCCGCGAGAGAGACCACGTGCCCGGAGGCGAGCGAAAAAGAGCCCGAGTCTTCGACGTGGAATATCTGCACGACGGGTATCTTGCAACTCTTCGCACCGTCGATCAGTGCCTGCAGACGCTCAATAAAGAAGGGCACGCCGGAATCGCTCCAATAGGGGCGATGACGGAACGATTCCTGGGCGTCAATTACGAGAAGTGCTGTTTTCGAAGTGCACACGATGTTCCTCCTTATGTCGGTCTATCTCACCGGTACAATCTCCTTCGGTGAGCCGTAACCGCGGTGGTGCGCTTGCGTTGGAACCGAATACTGCTTCAGATCGCTCCAACTCCATCGACTGGAAATGGCGGGCCGGCCGCAAGAACAGTACAGCGTCCATTCCTCCGCGCGTCCTTCCGCCAGCGGTATCAGATAGGAGCCGTTGCGGTACGGGCTGGAGCCAAGCAGATAGCGAGTAAGGCATTTCGGGCATTCAACGCAGTGTCGTACACGGGGAGCCATAACGCGCGCAAGTCAGAATAGATTCATTAATCAACCGGCAAAACGAGCGGGAGGATTACCCCACGCACACATTTTGCAAACCGAAGACGACTCACTTTGTCGTTGGCGACTGCTGATGGAAAACGGTGAGACGCCACCCTCGACCTTTCCGCATACCTTAGTCAAGGAAGATGTTCCAGTTTTGCCAAATTTCGTGATTCTTGGTCCATTTGACCGTGTAGCAAGGGCTGGCAACCGCTCTGGCGGTGCACGCCGTCCCCGTCACTTTCGTGTATGCGGGGGTGGCGAGTACAGTCGTCGTAGTGAACGTGGTCAGTCCAGAGACTGGTTCCCGGCAGGTCTTGCCACTTTCTACTACGTACACTTTTCCCGGGTTTGCCGGCGATGCAAGAGGGTAATCGGAACTGCCACTACAGTTTCCGTTGTTCGGGCCAGTGCTGGCGCCGGGCCAGAAACCGAAGTTCGTGTCGTAGTTAAGGAAAACAACGACAGGGTAGTTCACGGAGGGCCCGGCGGGACCATAGTCCACGGTGCCAGAATCGTAAATGACGCTCGCTCCTTGTCTAACCACGATCCGCTGCAGGAGATCGTCGGCGAAGTCGCCTGTGTCGTCTTCGAAGGAAGTAAAAATCTGACCGCAAGGATTGTATTGGACCGCCAACGGGCCGGTGGTTCCGTTGACGAGCGCATCACATCCAAAGCCGTTACCTGCCCCTGCGGCGTTCTTCAGCGGCCAGGTGTACGCGGAGTATCCGCTGACCAGCGCCCCCAGGGGGAACGGAATCGATGGATCGCCTAACGTGGGGCAATCGGGGCTGGAGCCCGGACCTCCTTGATATAAGTCCAGGCAAGGCCACAGATCGGTTCCGTCCGCATTCGCGCCAATGACCGGGTAGTCCGCAATAAACGATGCCTGGAGCGAGTACAGGTTTGGGGCGGCTGCCGTCTGCGCTTGATGCGTATTACCGGCAGATTTCTGCCGTGGTACCGTGATCCTGTTGAAGCGCGGGCGGCCGTTGTCCTGCGCAAGCGCTTGTTGCCCGCAGATGAGAAAGGCGACAATCGCAAGCGAAGCGAACCTTTGCGACAGGCGGGAAGTCTTCATTTGTCGTCCTCCTAGAAATTCGAAGCTGGTGGACCGGCTTGATGGTCGCAGCTGTCGCTGACGATTAAAAGACCTGGGATGGACCAAGATCGGACAAAAAAGGACATCCGAAACTTTCTCAGGACGCCGCTCGAAACTGAACGCAGTTATTGGCTGCGCAGCGACGCCATGTTTTCACGGCCAGCAACAAGCCGAGGATCCGCCGAAGCAGCAACGATTCTGATTGACGCACTCTTCGGCGCAAGGCCGTTTGTTCAAAGAATTTGCTTTTGAACGCTACGCGTCGCTGCGATGCGGATTTCATACCCTCATCGAACTCAGGGTGACCGCGAAAACTGCCCAACGGTGGACCGGTTGTGAAATAGGGACAGGAAAAGACCCCGCTCTCCCATAAACCTACGCGGTTCTGGCTGAAAAGACCTCGGTCCTTCGCGCATTCCGTCACAGCGGTGTGAGGATTCCGCTTATTCTTCAACCGGCATTCATCGGCGCATGTCGGCACCATTACCGGCTTGCCGCTTTACACCGCGGCTGCGTGAATGTCATGTGCGACGGACCGAAGCCGTCCGTCGGGGTGGCACGGCACTGGCCCAGGGACTGCTGAGCCCGAAAATAACGAATGGGCGATCTATGCAGAAACGATGATGCCTCGAACTCTCCGAGATCATCGCAGCACCTACCGCTCCAATCCTGACTAAAACCGCTCGGGCGGGCGATGCGCTCATCCCTCTACGGCAGTCCCAAACTCCCGTAGGACCGAGGGTACGTCACGATTCCCCACGGCAGCTTGAATCCCTCGATGGTCGCGACCGGTTTGTAGGAATTGGCGTCGATCACGACCACATTGTTCGACCGCCCGCAGGCCAATAGGATCCTGCTGTCGTCCGGCGTAAAAGTGAAGTGCCAGCACCTCTTACCCGTAGGAACTTCCGCTAGCAGCTGGAGCGAATCGGCCGAAAACACCTGGAGCTTGCCCGCCAGAGCGGCGGAGACAAAAATCCGCTTGCCCGACCGGTCGAACGCCAGTCCGTAGGGCTTGGCTGCCGTCGGCACGGCTTTAATTACGTTGAAATTCTGATCCATCGTCAGCAACGTGCCGGAGCTTTCCATGGACACGGCGTAGCTGTTACCTTGCGGAGAAACTCTCACTCCGCGCGGACGGATTCCGTAAGACTTCAGGTCGACGTCGCGCAAATGCGCACCGGTGTCTTCGGCGAACACCCCAATCGTCTCCTGCGATTCATTTGCCACCAGCATTAATTTTCCATCACGGGAGAATTCAATGCCCTCGGTTTCCTGGCCTGCGGTGGAAACCGGGCCCGAGACCCAATCTCCGACGTGGAATGAGGCGATCTGAGCGGGTGGCTCATTTTCGTCGTCGGCGCTGCCGCCGCCGCTCGCAGCCGGAGCTCCGTGCTGCGAACCGGGTTCGAAAGTCGCAAAAAGCCTGTCACCGGCAGGATTGATCTTGATAAATTCAGGGCTGTCTCCGATATGGATTCGTTTGACCAAGTTCAGGTGGGATGTACCGAGGACCGCCAGATCGCTGGTGTTCTTGTTTGATGTAATGATGGATTTCCCGTCAAACGTCACCGCCAGTCCTCTCGGCGCCACATCGCTCGGCTGAACCCGGCGAATTACCTTCAGCGTGCTCAGATCGATCACGCTGATCCCGCCCTCCTCCTCGCTAACATAGGCGACGTTGGTCGGAACTCCCCAGTGGTGGGCCCAGAGGAGTATCGCCAGCGCGAGGATGACCAGAATCACCACCGACAACCCAATCCCGACTTTTCTTGAACCCATTACGCACTCCAAAACACAGCCAGGGGCCGTAAATCGAACCTCGGTCACACTAACAGGAGACCATTCGGGCCGGTTACGGCGTCAACCCGCAAGCAACCAAACTTATTTGAGATCTGGCCATGCGCCCTGGCCACGGGCACGGTGGGAGAACCGAATTTCGAGCCCTTGCCCACCCGCATCTTGGCTCGGATTCATTTTACTGTCCCAAGGAGTTAAAAGGGAGTCCGCGTCCAGCGAGTGCTGTTTCTTCACCCGCTCGTTAGCCCCGGTTTGCAGTTCCGCAAAATAGACATAGAGGGTGCCCTAGGAGCCGGCTTCTACGTCTAGCCAGATTTCTAGACGTATCAAATCGGGGTAGGGAGCCGGGGGGCCACTTGGAATCCTCTCTCTCTCTCTTAAATTCTGTAGGATCAATCAATTTACCGACAAGTAAAGAGGCACCCCTTCTGCCGGCCTTCGAAGCCGTCTTTTAAGACAACCTCTTTTCATGAGCACCGGTTCACGAAGATAAAAAAATGAACCCCTAGGCTAGGAAGCTGGGGTTCAAGGTATTCACTCTGCGTTATCCCGGAAGCTCTAATCATTTCCAACATCGCGGCTCCGGATGATCACGATCGCAGCCGTCGCAGAGGTCTCGTTGGTTTGTATCGTCTCCTCAGTTCCGCAAGGCCGCCGCGCCCCCCCAAAAGGGTCATGCCTTGCCCCTCGACCGTCCCCGCGGTTCGAGCGGTATGACAGGGGCGCGACCGGACTCGCTTGTACCGTTCGCACATCTTGCCGCCTTTGCCGCATAAAGGCCAGTGACGGATTCTGACAGCTTCTGACAAGCTCTGAATCTTCAATAAGTCAATGAAACCAAAAGAGATATTCCAGTTCCACGGAGTTTCAGGTCGACGTCCCGCCGCGGCACAAAGACATCGTGGCACTCGCCCGTCGCGCTCTAGCGGGAGTTTGCTGACTGCGATCAAGCAAGGGTAGCAGCAGTTCTGCGAACTCATTGCGTCGTTTAGAGTTGTGCGATCCCGGTCGCGACCGATTGTGTATTACCCTTTCTCAACCAGGTTCCGGGTTCGTTTTATTGCTATCCCCGCTCCTCACGCTGTGGCAAGCTCGGATAGAAGCCCTGTCGCTTGCAAGGGTTACGTCGTAACAGCAGACGTGGGTAATGCAAGGTCGTACCCGTAACGCTGTGCGAAATGATGAGCTTACGATTCATTTTGCGCAACTCCCAGTAAACTCCCGCTAGATCTGCTGTTATATCTGGGACAGAACCCGGGAACAGTCCTCAACCGGGTTACTCGATCCCTGACAGTACGTGCCGGAGACCAAAGCCGATTGTGGTGGTCGCGTCGCCCAAGCTCAGCGAAAGTTCCTGGTGGGGCATCGGGTTTCTAGCAGTGCGACGCCCCGGTGGACTCCTCTCCACGGTGTATGCCCGCCAGATCAGCAACCATCACCCGAGAGACTGAGGTAAGGAGGCCGACCGATTGACGCCGAGATGCTTAGTCAGGAGTCATTGGATTGCGATTTCGATGAGGAAGCGCCTGGCCAAGGTGGTCGCGCGGGCCGGGGACCGACCATCCGAAGGGAGTCTACCTTGCGCTCATCTGCCCGCTCCAGCCGGTTTCAGAACCGCCGTGTTCCGTTCGTCGGTGGCAATCATCCGATAAAATGCCTTTAACTTGTTGATCTTGCTGACGGGCACACTTAACTCCCTGATTTCCACGCTGCGCGTGTAGTGTAGCGTCTGGCCGCTGGCCTCGGTCTTGCTGTGATAGCGGCCAAAGCTGTACTCGGCATCCATTGGCGGGGGCAACTCATCCACTTCATAGCCGGGCGGCAAGGCGATGTCGAATGTGTCGGTATCGCGCGACGGTCCCCTAAATTCGAGCGGAAATTCTCTTGCTTCCTTTGTTTCGAGTACACCCGACGACTTGCTTCCGAGGACGCGCGGTCGCACCAAAAGCAAATTGCCGGCTGTCCTGGCATAGTTGTCAGACTGGAAAGTGTACTTGAAGCCCAAAGCTTAAGGAGACGAGATTTGCTGACGGGCTACAACTCATACTTCTTCATGAGGTGGCGAAACGAGCGGTAGGAAATACCAAGCACGTCGGCGGCCCTCACTTGCACTCCGTTGGTTTGCGACAGGGCGGACTGCAAGAGCGAGCGCTCAACCTGCTCGACGTAGTTTTCCATGTTGACGCCTTCGGGCAGAACCATGCCAGAAGGCGGGTTGCCGACCATCGAGGCCGCGGCGTCCGCTCCGGCGGCTACCGCACGAGCCTTGGGACGCTCCGCCGGCAGTTCGACGTGCAACTCGCAGCCTGACTCGAGCGCCACCGCACGTTCGATCGTGTTTTCCAGCTGGCGGACGTTGCCGGGCCAGTCATAGCCGGACAGGGTTTCGAGCGAGGATGCGGCCACACCGTGAATGCTTTTTCCGGCCGCCGGCGCGTATTTTTTCAGGAAGTGATTGGCCAGGAGCGCGACATCTTCTCGGCGCTCGCGCAGCCCGGGCACCCGAATAGGAATGACATTGAGGCGATAGTAGAGATCCTCGCGGAAGGTGCCTTCGCTGACCTGCCGGTCGAGGTCGCGGTTGGTGGCCGCGATCACGCGCACATCGACCGGAATTTCGCTGGTGCCCCCCACCGGACGCACGGTACGTTCCTGCAGGACGCGCAGCAGTTTGACTTGCATGGGCATGGTCATCTCGCCAATTTCGTCGAGAAAAATCGTGCCCTGGTCGGAAACTTCGAACAGACCCCGGCGGTTCTGGTTGGCTCCGGTGAAAGCGCCCTTGACATAACCGAAAAGCTCACTTTCGAGCAGGGTCTCGGGGAAGGCGCCACAGTTGACCGAAACAAAAGCCTCGCCCGCTCGCGGCGAGCAGGTGTGAACGGCGCGGGCCACGAGTTCCTTGCCCGTCCCGCTTTCGCCGTAGATCAGAATGGTGCTGCTGGTGGTGGCGACGGTGCGGATGGTCTGCTTCAGTTTTTCAAGCGCCGCGCTGACCCCGACAATGTTGTCGAGCGAGTTGCGGGTTGCGGCGTCGCGGCGCAGGGCGAAATTCTGCCGGCTGAGAGAAACCTTGGTGAGCGCGCGGGCGATGGCGAGTTTGACCTCGTCGACCAGACCTGGACTCTTGCGGATGTAATCGGTCGCGCCGCCGGCCTTGACCGCCTGCACGGCGGCTTCGTAATCGTCGACAGCGGTCATCAGAATCACAGCCGACTCCGGCGAAACCTGGTGCGCATGGCGCAGCACTTCAACGCCATCGACCCCCGGCATTTTGATATCGGTGACGATCACATCGAACAGCGCGCTGTCGATTTTGCGGCGAGCCAGGTCGCCCCCGGTGACGGTTTCGACCTTGTGGCCATCGCGGCGCAGGGCGATATCGAGCAGTTCGCAGATCGAGCGCTCGTCGTCACAGACGAGAATGTTACCCACGAGTGCCTCCGTTTCCTTCCGTTGCCGCGGCCGCCAGTGCGGCGCCCGGGATCGCAGATGCAAAAGAACTCGCGACCGCCGCCGCCGGCTCCTGGGCTTCTTCCATGCGGCGCAGGCGCAAAACGAAGCTCGTACCCTTGCCGACTTCCGAACGCGCCCAAACCTTGCCGTCATGGGCCTGCACGATCTGGTACACGATCGCGAGGCCGAGGCCCGTGCCCCCTTCGAAATTCGATTGGAAGGGCTCGAAGATCTTTTCCGTCTGCTGCGGGTTGATGCCGGGACCGGTATCGGCAAAACTCATTTCCCAGTCCGCGCCGCGCTCGGTCAGGGCTACCGTCAGGCATCCGCCTTCATTCTTCATTGCGCGCACCGCGTTCTCGCAGAAATTCCAGAACACCTGTTTGAGCTTGTCCCCATCCGCCAGCACCCAGGCTTCGGACTTCGTAATACTGCGCCTGAGTTCGACGCCCGCACTCTCGGCGGTGAGCCGGTGCTCGAGCAGGGTCAGAGTGTCTTCGAGCAGCGGAACCAGATTCACGCGCTCAAAGCGGTACTGTTTGCCGCGCGAGTAGGCGAGAAAATCCGTGATGATGTTGTTCAGGCGGTCGGACTCGCGATGCACAATCTGCAACAAGTGACGCTCTTCTGAGTTCAACGTGGGTGCATCGGAAAGCATGCTGACCGACCCGGCAATCGAAGTTAGCGGGTTTCGGATTTCATGAGCGATGGCGGCGGCCAGGCGGCCGACCGCGGCGAGACGATCTTGCATGCGTACTTCCCGCTCCAGACGGCGAATTTCGGTGAGGTCGTCAAAGGAATAGACAAAACCCAGGTCGCCGCAGGCGCTGACATTGAGAGCGGAAACGCGCACCCGAAATGTCTTCCGGAATCCATTGCCCGAGCAATAACGGACCTCGGCATCGCCGCGGTCTCCGCCAAGGCGAGGCAAGGGATCTTCAAACAAGGCGGCCACCGAACGTCCCCGCAACTCGGCTTCGGAGATTTCGAGCAGCTGTTGGGCGGCGCGATTGACCAGAGTGACGCGCCCGTCGACTCCGGTGGTGATTACCCCGCCGCTCATCGAATGGACGATATTTTCATGAAGCGCTTGCAGGTTTTTGAGTGCGCCGCTGGCATCCTTGAGCTGCACGTCCACCTGACGGAGCTTGCTCATCAGCAGTCCGGCGAGGTAGGCAATGGCGAAGTAGCAGAACAAATTTACGAAAATTACGACCTGCAGGGCCTGGAGTTTGGGATGCGAACTGGAATACGAGGGAACCACCATGTAGTAATCGAGCTCGATGATCGTCCCGAAGAGGATGAAGGCCAGGGCGGCGCTCAGATATCCCCAGGCCCGCGGCAGCAGCATGCAAGCGACAACGATGACCAGCGGGTAGAGGAAATTCAATGAGCTGTCAATGCCGCCCGTGACATGGACCACGAGCGTGACCATGGCCAGATCGGAGAGCACCTGCAGAATGGCCTGCAGACGGTGTTCACTCCAGACCGAAACCAGAAAGAGGAAAAACAAGGAAAGCACGAACCACAGCACCATCCCGGTTAGAAAAGGCAACACGGGAATGGGGCTGGGAGTGAAACGGATTACGGCCAGTTCGATGGCGAGCAGGACCATCAGGATCAGGATGCGAACCTTCACCAGCCAGGTCAGCCAGTTCCGCTCATCGGAGATGGAGTGCATGAAATTGGTGTTTGATCGTCGGTCGTTCGCGGCTCACGTTCGCCGTGGGCCGTTGACGGCGGGCCATTGCGCGCCCAGGCGACTCGCGACCGACGCTCGTTTCCTCTATCCCGCCAGCTTTCCGATCATTGCGAATAGCGGCATGTACAGCGAAATGATAATGCCGCCGATGCTGACGCCGAGCATGCCGATGATGACCGGCTCCAGCATGGCCAACATGTCCTTGGTGGCGGAGTCGACTTCGTCTTCGTAAAAATCTGCAATCTTCTGCAGCATGGAGTCCATGGCACCGGTCGCTTCGCCGACGCCGATCATCTGGGTCACCATGTTGGGGAAGACACCGCATTCACGCAATGGATCCACGATGGTGCGGCCTTCCTCGATCGCTTTGCGCACTTTCATCAGTGCTTCTTCGAGCACGGCATTGCCCGAGGTACGGGCGGTGATGGCAAGACCTTCGAGAATCGGAACACCCGAGGTGATCAGAGTACCGAGGGTTCGGGTGAAACGGGCGACCGCGATCTTGCGCATCAGAATGCCGATGATGGGCAGCTTGAGCAACATGGCGTCGAAGTAATAGCGTCCGCGCGGATGCTTGCGGATCTGCTTGATACCGAACACGGCGCCGACGGCGCCCGCGATAAAGAACCACCAGAAATGACCCACGAAGGCGCTGAGGCCGATCGTCATGCGGGTGGGCAGCGGCAGGGCCACGCCCAATCCGACAAACAGATTGGCAAAGATCGGCACCACCCACTTGAGCAGTGCACCCACGATCAGGGTGGCGAGAGTAACCACGGCGATGGGGTAGATCAGCGCCGACTTGATGGCCGAGCGCAGTTTGACCGCCTTTTCCACGTAGATCGCCAGGCGCTGCAGAATGATATCGAGAATACCGCCGGTTTCGCCCGCCTCGATCATGTTGGTGGTCAGATCGTCGAAAACGACGGGATACTGGCGCATGGCGTTGGCCAGCGTCGACCCCCCTTCCACCGTGGTGCGGACGCCCAGCAGCGTTTTCTGAAACGCGGGGTTCTCCTGGTTCGCACCCAGAATCTCCAGGCATTGCACCAGCGGCAGTCCGGCGTCAATCATGACCGAGAACTGGCGAAAGAAAACGGCAACTTCCTTCACTTTAACCTTGCCGCTGCCAAAGGTGGGCAGGGAGAATTCCTTGCCCTTCTCGCGAATCGAGCCGGGCGTGATGCGTTCCTTCCGCAGTTGCGAAGCCAGTCCGTCCTTGTTGGCCGCTACCCGCTCGCCCTGAACCTTTTCGCCCGAGGCGGTCTTTCCCGAAAACGTAAAAACCGGCATGGTGCTTTCTCCTTATCCGTGCTCCGTTGGCGCGACCGACCGATCCTCCGGACTGTCCGCGCCTTCTTGTTTGCTCGTCTCTTCTCTCACCTGTGGTCCAGCCTGCCTGTCGCACCCGCGGCCGTGCTTCGCTTCAGCGCTTCGTCGTCTGCGCCTTGGCCGCAGCCGCGGGATTGGTCCGACTGGTCAAAGTCGCGCCGCGCGCGATCATTTCCTGCAACTCGTCCTGATTGCTGGAGCGCGCCAGCGCCATTTCCAGCGTGATCTGCTTCTGGGCGTAGGCGGTGGCGAGCGATTGATTGAATGTCTGCATGCCGTATTTCTCCTGACCGGACTGCATGGCGGAATAAATCTGGTGAATCTTGTCTTCGCGGATCAGGTTGCGCACGGCCGCATTCGGCACCAGTATCTCCATGCACATGGCGCGTCCCTTGTTATCTCCGCGCGGCAGCAGACTCTGACACATAATGCCTTCGAGCACGAGCGAGAGCTGGGCTCGGATCTGCGACTGCTGATGCGCCGGGAACACGTCGATAATGCGGTTGATGGTGGACGACGCCGAATTGGTATGCAGGGTACCGAAGGTGAGGTGGCCGGTTTCGGCGATGCGCAGCGCCGATTCGATGGTTTCGAGATCGCGCATTTCGCCGATCAGCACCACGTCCGGGTCCTCTCGAAGCGCAGCCCGCAGCGCGTCGGTAAAACTCTTGGTGTCCGAGTGCAGCTCGCGCTGATTCACCACGCAGTTCTTGTTCATGTGCACGAACTCGATCGGGTCTTCGATCGTAAGGATGTGTTCGTGACGTTCGGTATTGATCTTGTCGATCATCGCTGCCAGCGTCGTGGACTTGCCCGAGCCGGTTGGTCCGGTGACGAGCACGAGCCCGCGTGGTTTGTCGCAGAGCTTGCTCACCACCGGGGGCAGTCCCAGCTGATGAAACGACTTGATCTCAAAGGGAATGAGACGGAAGACGCAGGCCGAGGCGCCGCGCTGGTTGAAGACGTTGGCGCGGAAGCGGGCGAGTCCCTTCAGGCCGAACGAAAAATCCAGTTCGAGGTTTTCTTCAAATCGGTGCTTCTGCGAATCGGTCATGACGCTGTAAGCCAATTGCTTGGTCTCGGAAGGCGTCAACTGCGGCAGGTCCAGGGGCACCAGATGCCCGTGCACGCGGATCTGGGGCGGAGAGTTGGTCGTGATATGGAGGTCGCTGCCATTCATCTCCAGCATGCGGCGGAGCAGATCGCTGAGTGAGAGAGCCATAGTTTTCTTTCTTTCCGCGTGCGATTTTTAGTGGATCGTTTCGCGCGCCACTTCTTCGAGCGTGGTCCAGCCCATCGCGACCTTGGTCAACCCGCTGCGGCGCAGGGTGATCATGCCGCGTTCAATTGCTTTTTTCTTGAGTTCAACCGCGGAAGCGCCGACCAGAACCAGTTCCCGAATCTCGTCGTCGACTTCCATCACTTCGTACAAGCCGGTGCGGCCCTTGTAGCCGGTCTTGTTGCAGGTCGCGCAGCCTTTTCCTTTCATGATCTGCACCGTCTTGGACTCCTCGAGCGTGAAGCCCTCATCGATCAGGGCTTGTGGCGGAACCTCGACCGGCTCGGCGCAGTCCTTGCAGATCCGCCGGATCAGGCGCTGGGCACAGATCAAATGCACCGAAGTCGCCACCAGGAAGGGCTCAATGCCCATGTTCATGAGGCGCGTGATGGTCTCGGGCGCGCCGTTGGTATGCAAAGTGGACAGAACCAGGTGGCCGGTGAGCGCCGCCTTGATGGCAATTTCGGCGGTTTCAAAGTCGCGGATTTCGCCGACCAGAATGATGTTGGGATCCTGCCGCAGGAAGGCGCGCAGGGCGGCAGCAAAATTCAGGCCGATCTGCTCCTTCATTTGCACCTGGTTCACGCCGCCCAGTTGGAACTCAACCGGATCTTCGGCGGTCATGATGTTGGTATCGGGCTGGTTGAGCCGCGAAATGGAAGAGTAGAGCGTGTTGGTCTTGCCGGAGCCGGTCGGACCGGTAACCAGCACCATGCCGTAGGGCTTGAGGATGGCCTTCTCGAATTTGACCAGCGATTCGGGCTCGAAGCCGAGTTTGGTCATATCCAGGCGCAGATTCTCTTTGTCGAGCAGCCGCAGGACGATCTTCTCGCCCCACAGTGTGGGCAGGGTGGAAACACGGAAATCGAGCTGCTTTTTCTTGCCCCCGATCTGCATCTTGAGCATGATGCGGCCGTCCTGCGGCAGCCGCTTCTCGCTGATGTCGAGCTTGGCCATGATCTTGAGACGCGAGGTGATGGCGTCTTTCAACTTGAGCGGAGGATTCATGATCAGCTGCAGCACGCCGTCAATGCGGAAGCGAACGCGGAACTCCTTTTCGTAGGGCTCCATGTGAATGTCGCTGGCGCCGCGCTTCACGGCATCGGTGAGCACCAGGTTCACCAGCTTGACGATGGGGGCCTCGTCGGCTGCCTTTTCCAGCTCCTTGAGTTCAAGCTCCTGCTCTTCGGATTGCACTTCGACATCGGCCGCCTCGCCGATGTCGTTCATTGACTGCATCACCTGCTCGAGCTCTTCCTCTTTGGAAGTGCCGTAGGACTTGTCGATGCCTTCGATGATCGAACTTTCCGAAGCCACGACCGGTTCGATGTTGAAGCCGGTCATGAACTTGATATCGTCCATCGCGAAAACGTTGGTCGGATCCACCATGGCAATGGTGAGCGATGCACCCACGCGGCTCAGTGGCAGGATCTGATATCGTTTTGCGGTTTCGTAGGGAATCAGCTTGACGACGGCAGGGTCGATTTCAAAATACGACAGATTGATCGCAGGCACGCCATATTGGCGTGACAGGAAGTTGGTGACGTCTTCATCGGAGAGGAAGCCCAGCTTCACCAGCGCGGAAGCGAGCCGGGTGTGAGACTCCTTCTGGAGCTTGGTCGCCTGTTCCAACTGCTCTTGGGTGATGACCTTTTCTTTGACGAGCAGGTCACCCAGCCGCTGAGACATATCTCTCCTGTATTCCCGCGACGTCCGGGGGCAGTGCGCAGCTGCTGATTTGAGGGAGAATCAGCATGAATGCCTTCGCACTGACATAAATTGTCAACCCAACGGGCATTCCGAAAAAGTAACTTAGGTACCTGTACTTCGCGGAAGCAATAGGTTGCGGCCGGATCTCGACCCCATTTCTGCCCAAAATGGCCATGTGACGTGGATCACAACCCGGCCGACCATGTTCTTTGGTGTGAACGGCTGGCATGGTTTGGTTTCGTCGACCGACGTTCGCCAGCCATCCGGTTCTGCGAGAGCGGGAACCCCGCCAGCGAGCGACGAACGACCGGCGGCGACCTACAATGGTGAGGGTGGAATCGACATCCGCGCCCATGGCCCAAGCCGACGAACCGCTACACGACGCGATCCGTGCACACTACCACACGCTATTTTCCACGTGGGGATGCCAGCATTGGTGGCCGGCGCAATCGCGCTTCGAAGTGATTGTGGGGGCATATTTGACGCAGAATACCTCGTGGAGGAACGTGGAGAAGGCGCTCAGAAACCTGCGGCAAGCGCGGCTTTTGACCATCGACGGCATCCGGCATACGCCCCCGGCTGACCTCGAGAGGTTGATTCGCCCGGCGGGCTACTTCCGGCAAAAGGCCGGGCGTCTGAAAACCTTTGTCGGCTTTCTGGACCAGCGTTATCACGGGTCTTTGCGGCGAATGTTCGCGCGGCCCACGGCGGCATTGCGCGAGGAACTGCTAGCGCTGAAGGGCGTGGGTCCGGAGACGGCGGACTCGATTCTGCTGTACGCAGGCAATCATGCGGTATTTGTGGTGGACGCCTACACACGGCGGATTTTTGAGCGACACGGGCTGATTGCGCGCGCGGACAGCTATGACGATATACGGGGGTGGTTCGAGCAGGCACTGTGGGAGGCCTTCTCGCCTCTACCCGAACGCCAGGCGGCAAAGCCGGCCGAGATTGGGCCGCCGGGCTCGTGTCATCGGCCCTCCCGCATGAGCCTGGCCGCGCGCACCCCGCTGGTCCAGGTGTTCAACGAAATGCACGGGCTGATCGTCGGAGTGGGAAAAACCTACTGCCTGAAGTCCGAATTGCGGTGTTGGCAATGTCCTTTGCAGAAATTCCTTCCTCCGGCAGAGCAAGGCAGCGATGGCCACCGGGCAGATGGCGAGCCTGGGTCGGGCTGCGCAGGGCGTTTGTCGGGCGAAATCCATCCTCGGCGGCATTCGGGGGGCGGTCAGGGACGATAAACAGTCACGGTCCGGTCTGCGGCTCTATAATTGCGGTTCTATAATTGAGGGATCGTGTCGCCGCTTGGGTTGCTTCGCCGCGACGCTCGGCCTTGTCCGCACCGAAACCAATTCGCGATGAGACCAAGACCTCCGGACGCCGGAAGGCCGTGATCGGGCTCGCGATCGCGGCTTTTCTGCTGCTCGCGATTCTGGTAGGACAAGCCTCGTTCAATCTGAAGTTCATCAGCCCCGACAGCAATCAGGAGCTTCTGTTTTTTGCCGGACTGAGTGGGCTGATTTTCTTTGTCTTCGTGGCGCTGACCTTGGTTCTGGGGCGGAACCTGCTGAAGCTTTACGCCGAGCGGCGGGAAGGCGTGGCCGGCTCCAAGTTCCGCACGCGCCTGGTGGTGGTCAGCCTGCTGCTGTCGTTTTTGCCGGTGCTGGCCATGTTCTGGTTCTCATACGGGCTGATGAATCGCTCGATCGACAAATGGTTTTCGCAGCCGGTGGAGGACGTTCGCGCAGACACCGCAGCCATGTCCGCCTTGCTCTACGATTACGCGGGCCAGAATGCAGCTTTGGAGGCGCAATCGATTGCGCAGACTAGCGAATTTCAGAGCGCTTTCGCCCGCGGAGATTTTGCGGCCGCCACGGACGAGCTGCGCGAACACATTCCGACCCTACAGGGAGGATTCGTTCTGGCGCTGAAAAACGGCGCCGCGGCCACCAGTTTGAACACGCCGACACCCTGGATCGAGATGAAGAACGGCTTTCCGCTGCAGCCGGCCCTGCGGGGGGAACGACCTCACTTCCAATGGGGCGGGACCGACTACATGGTCGCGGGCGCCCCGCTGCCCGGCGGCGCGGTCCTGGTCGCCATACCACTGCCGCCAAAATTTGCCGAGACAGCCCGGCAGATTCAAGAGAGCGAGCAGCGCTACATTGAACTGGCAGCCAAAAGAAAACTGTTTCGGCGAACCTACATCGGATATTTGCTGCTGCTCACGGTGCTGGTGCTGTTCGCTTCGACCTGGCTGGCACTCTTGCTTTCGAAGCTGGTGAACCGTCCGGTCGCGGCGCTGGCCGCGGGTACCGAGGCGATCTCGAAAGGCCAACTCGATTACCGCGTCGACATTCGCGCCACCGACGAACTGGCCGAACTGGTACGGTCCTTCAACAGCATGGCCGAACAACTGGAATCCAGCCGAGACCAGATCGAAGCCTCAAGCCGCGATGTGAGCGCGGCAAACGACGCGCTCGAGAGGAGACGGCAGTACATCGAAACGGTCCTCGAAAGTATTCCAAACGGAGTGATTTCCATCGACGGGGCGCGCCGGGTGACGTTGGCCAACGCTGCTTTCTCACGCATGTTTTATCTCGAGCGCAGCGAGTACATGAGTCCGGCGGCGCTGGTGAATCTGCCCTTGCGGGAGGTGATACCGGGCGACGTTCTCGCCGATCTCGAACCGCTTCTCCGGCGTGCCGATCGCATGGGGATCACGGCCGCCAACATCGAACTTGCCCTGCCCCGGGCGCAGTTGAATGTCGCCGTAACCGTCTCCGCCCTAAATCACGCGGCCGAGGGGCTGGGATACGTGCTGGTGTTCGAGGACCTGTCGGACTTGCTGCGGGCGCAGAAACAGGCGGCATGGCGCGAGGTGGCGCAGCGCGTCGCGCACGAGATCAAGAACCCATTGACGCCGATCGCGCTTTCTGCCGAACGCATCCATCGCCATCTGGCGCGGGGCGCCTCGCCCGACGCCGCCTCCGTCGAGGTTATTCGCACCTGCTCGCAGACCATCGGGAACGCTGTCGAAACCGTGCGCCGGCTGGTGGACGAATTCTCGGTGCTGGCGCGTTTTCCCGCGTCGTGCCCGCAACCCGCCAGTTTGAATCGTCTGGTGGAAGGCGCACTCGTCATGTTCAATGGCCGGCTGGAGGGTATTCGCGTCCATACCGAACTCGCCAATGACCTACCTGCGGTGATGGCCGATCCGGAAGCGATCAAGCGCGCGGTGGCGAATCTGGTCGATAATGCCGCCGAAGCGATGCTGCATGCGATCCTGAAAGAGATCACCATTTCGACCTCGCTCGTGGCCAGTCGTGACGCGGTGGAACTGGTGGTCTCGGATACCGGGCAAGGAGTTTCGCGTGATGTAAAGGAACGGTTATTCCTGCCCTACTTCTCGACCAAGCAGCGGGGCACGGGGCTGGGTCTGGCCATTGTGAGCAGGATTGTGGAAGACCATCGCGGCTCCATCCGGGTGGAGGAAAACAAGCCGGTCGGCAGCCGCTTCGTCATCGAGCTGCCGGTAGCGGTGGAAACCATTAGCGCTCCGGTGGCTGGCTAACATCGTGCCGCGAGAACGGTTCTGAAGTGAAATCATGGCACACATCCTAATCGTCGACGACGAATCGAGCATCCGCGAGTCCCTGCAGGGGATTCTGGAGGACGAGGAGTACCAGACCAGCGTCAGCCCGAGCGGCGAGGACTGCCTCGAGTTGCTCCGCAAGACCCGATTCGACCTCGTCCTGCTAGATGTGTGGCTGACCGGGATCGACGGGCTCGAAGTTTTGGAGAAAATCCGCGAAATGGAGGATCCGCCCGAGGTCATCATGATCTCGGGACACGGCACGATTGAAACGGCCGTGCGCGCCACCAAACTCGGCGCTTTCGATTTTGCGGAAAAGCCTCTGTCGCTCGAAAAAATGCTCATCCTGGTAAAGAACGCGATCGATGCGCGTCGGTTGCGCCACGAGAACCTCGACCTGCGCAAGCAACTGCAGACCAAAAGCGTGATCGTCGGCGATAGCGTTCCCATGAAGGCACTGCGCCAGCAGATTGCGCTCATGGCACCGACCAATGGACGGGTGCTGATCTACGGTGAATCCGGCACCGGCAAGGAACTGGTTGCGCACGCCATCCACATGCAAAGTCTGCGCAAGGAGCAGATGTTCGTCGAGATGAACTGCGCCGCGATTCCCGAGGACCTGATCGACAGCGAACTGTTCGGCCACCGCAAATCATCGTTTCCGGGAGCCACCGCCGACAAGGAAGGCAAGTTTCACAAGGCGGACCGCGGCTCCCTGTTTCTGGACGAAGTGGGCGACATGAGTCTGAAAACGCAGTCGAAAGTCTTGCGGACCCTAGAACACCAGCGATTCATTCCGGTGGGTAGCGACGATCCGGTAACGGTGGACGTGCGCGTGATAGCTTCGACCAACAAGGACCTCGAGGAAGAGATCGCCAAGGGAAACTTTCGCGAGGACCTCTTTTATCGGCTGAACGTGGTTCCGTTCGTGGTTCCTCCTCTGCGCGAACGCAAGGAAGACATTCCGTTGTTTGCCCGTTACTTTCTGAAGGAGTTTGCCTCAGCCTATGGCCGGCGTCCCCGAGAGATCACCGACGACGCCATTGAGGCTCTGATGCGCTATGCCTGGCCAGGAAACGTCCGCGAATTGCGCAATGTGATCGAGCGCATCGTGATCATGAATCCCACCGTGGCTCGCTTTGAACGCAAGCACCTTCCGCCGCTCGTGCACCGCGACGGCAGCCGTCGCGTGGCGGGAAGCGAAGGCTCGACCTTGCACCAGGCGCGGGCAGCCTACGAGCGCGATTACATCCTGAAAAAGCTGGATGAAAATCATGGCAACGTCAGCAGAACGGCGGAAGTGCTCGGCCTGGAGCGCAGTCACCTGTACCGCAAGATGAAAAGTCTGGGGATCGCGGGAAAAGAGTAGAGCGGCTCTCGGCCCATGCAAAACCCTCGGCCGCCCGACCTTGAGGTCGGAGAAGAACCGAAGTCGTCGACTTTCTGAGAACGGATAAACTGACGCCTAGCGTTTCAGCATGTGGATCTCGGTCCCATTTTTGTGAAACTGGACTTCGTCCATCAACTGATTGATCAAGTAGATGCCGCGGCCGTGATTGGAGTAGATATTTTCGCCGTGACAGGGATCGGAAATCTTGGTCGGATCAAAACCGGGGCCGGGATCGCGGACCACAATCAGAATGCCATGGTTATTGTCGCAAGCCACGTCGCACTCGACGATCTTGGAGGGGTCGCTCTTGGCCCCGTGCACGACGGCGTTAGCCAGAGCCTCGGCCAGAGCCAGCTCAATGTCGTCTTCGCGTCCGGGAGCGCAGTTCATTTCCCGTACCACCTTCATCACGCTACGCACGACCGGATCCACGGCCTCACGCTGGGCGGCAAGCGTAATGCTTAGCTTGAGATCGAGCTTCTCTGCATTGAAGGAACAGGGCCGCGGAGACTGCTCCGACGAACTGGACGAATCTGCCATAAGCGGTGGGCTTTGGTTCCGCTCTTTCCTATAGTTAAGATGCGGAAAGACGCTGTCAGATTCTAGGTACTTGGCGCTCAGGATGCAAACTAATATTTCGACTCAGGCAACCCTTCGGATATGCCTGACGGTTACCACGGTTCAGTCGCCCCCTCGAGAAGCGCGGAAACCTAGGCTTCCGAAGGCCCCTCGTCAGGTGGCCAGCCCCCGATCTGCTGCATTTGACGGCGCCAATCGAGTTCTTCCACGAAGCTTCGCGAATCGCGCCAGCCGGCCTTGATCTTGACGAACAGTTCCAGAAAAACCCTGGTGCCGACCATCTTTTCGATGTCCAGTCGGGCGGCGGTCCCTATTTTCTTGAGCATCTGTCCGCCTTTGCCGAGCAGGATGGCTTTTTGGCCTTCGCGCTCGCAAAAGATCACCGCCGCGATCCGCGTCATTCTCGGACTTTCGTCGAACTGCTCGATCAGGACCGAAACCGCGTGCGGCACTTCTTCGTGCGTCTGCATAAGAACCCGCTCGCGGATCAACTCGGCGGCCATGAAACGCACCGGCTGGTCGGTGATTTGATCTTCGGGGAAATAGCGCGGACCACTGGGCAGAGCCCGCAATACACAGGAGAGCAATTCGCCGAGCCCTTTTTTCTTCAGGGCGGAGATGGGGACGATCTCCTTAAAATCATGCAGCGTCTGAAACTGTGCGATCAGCGGCAACAGCTTGCTTTTGTCGGCGAGCAAATCGACTTTGTTCAGCAGCAGGAAAACCGGCGGGCCTGCTTTTCTTGCCAGATCGAGTACGAAGGAGTCTTCGCGGTCCCATGTTTTTTTGGCATCGACGATGAGCAGAATCAGTTGGCAACCTTCCAGCGCTTCGCGTACCTCCGACATCATCTTCCTGCCGAGCGAGGAGCCGGACTGGTGAACTCCAGGGGTGTCGATGAGCACAATTTGTCCGGCTTCTCCTTTCTTCTGGCCGGCGTTCTGCTTGCTGACGTTGATGATGCCGAGAATGCGGTTGCGCGTGGTCTGGGGCTTCGGCGAAATGATGGCGAGCTTTTCGCCAACCAGGGCATTGAGCAATGTGCTCTTGCCCGCGTTCGGGCGGCCTAGAATGCAAACAAATCCAGAGTGGAATGACATAGAGGAATAGGCTACTCGCCTCCGGCCATGGCCGACTTCAGGACCGTGGTTCCGGCTCCAGCAGGCTATTTAGCAAATTGGTACGGAGGCTTTTCCCCCTTTCCTTCTGCCATCATATAGGCTTCGGGGGCACATTCCCCCCAGGGAATCGGCATCCAGGACTTCTCCGCCGACCGGCTTCGGCGTGAGGGACTTGAGTTCGAAACTCTATTGCCAAGGACTTGGTCGGCTTACCAGGGGCCTTTGTCGACCAAAAGGCCTCCAATCCCCAATCCGATTCTCTTCCCGTCACCCTTTGCTGGGCGCAGAACAACGCACGGGCAGCTCGGCCTGGACATAACGGCCAGTCCGATCCGGCGGGCCTGTGGACAGGTTTCGCAGTTCCAAGTGCTGGCCGCGGCAGGGCCACCGGTTGCCGCGCGCCAGACCGCAACCGGATAGCGCCTGCGCTCTGCCCAAAATCGGGCCGCTAGCGGAGCCCCCCCGAGACCAGCAGGGTCTCGCCGGTGACCCAGCCAGAATCCGCCGACGCCAGGAAAATCGCGACCGGAGCGATATCGTCCGGCTGAGCGATGCGGCCCAACGGGGTCTGGGCCTCCAGCCCCTTCTGAAAATCGCCGCCGATAAATCCCGCTGCGTGGGTGCCCTCGGTAACCACCATTCCAGGATTGATTGCGTTCACGCGGATTTTCCTCGGACCGAGCTCCTTCGCCAGAGTGCGGGTCACGGCGTCCACCGCACCTTTGGTGGCAGTATAGACGGCCGTGTTCGGAGGTGTGATCGCGCTCACGGCGGAGCCGATGTTGATTACGCTGCCGCCATTCGCTCCGAAATGCCTCGCGGCTTCCTGGGTGGCCAGAATAAGCCCCAGAACGTTGGTATCGAATTGCCGGTGAAACTGTTCTTCGGTAATGCCGTCGAGCGGAGCAAATTCATAGACTCCGGCGTTATTCACCAGAATGTCCAGACCTCCAAATGCTTTCTTGGTCTCGGCAAAGAGTCGCCGCACATCATTGGCCTTGGCCACATCGCCCTGTACCGCGATGGCTTTCCCGCCCCGGGCTTCAATCTCCGCGACCACCTGCTCCGCGGCCTCACGGCTGGAGGCATAGTTGACCACGACTGCGGCGCCTTCGGCGGCCAGACTCTTGGCGATGCCGGCTCCGATCCCCTTGGACGAGCCCGTCACCACCGCCACTTGATTCGATAATCTGCCCATACCATCTCCCGTCGAATGTCGTCTGTTAGACATTTCGATAATTGTCTAATTGATGACAAGGCCACGGGAAGGATTCATAACGAAGGCGCTAAATTTTCCCGAGGTGTTCGAGGTACGCTTGCCATACCTGGCGCTGCAGGGTGAGACTCGCGAACTTGCCCTCGCGGACAATCTCAATCAGACCGGCGGCCTCCAGTTCTTTCATGTGATGGGAAAGCGTAGCGGGCGAGATCGGCTGTTTCGCGCGGAGGTCGGCACAGGCCGTACGATCGCAGGCGGCAATCTGTTTCAGGATCTTGTATCGGCGCGGGTCCGCGAGCGCCCGTGAAATAAGGGACGACTGCCGGTCCGTCAGTCGCATTCGTCTCGTCCCTGTCATCTAGCGGCGCTCGCTCCTTCGGCTGGCTCCCGCGCCAACGGCGACCACGAGAACCTGCCTGTCAGATCAATTTCATCTGTTTCGGTTCGGCAGTGGTGATGCGCACGCGCTCGACGCGGCGATCGGTGGAATCCAGCACTTCGAACTTCAGGCCCTCGTCTTCGATGACCTCTCCTTGCTTCGGAATGCGGCCGGCGATTTCGCTTACCAGACCGGCGATGGTAGAGGACTCATGGCCTTCGGGGCGCAGACCGAAGAGCTCATCCAGGCGATCGACGTCCATGTTGCCGGGGACGATGTAGGAGTGGTCGTTCTCCTGCACCACCTGGCCCTTCTCGTGTTCGTCGCCGATTTCTCCCACGATTTCTTCCACCAGGTCTTCGATGGTCACCAGGCCGGCTACACCACCGTATTCGTCGACAACGATGGCCATGCGTATATTACTTCGTTGCATCTCGCGCAGCAGATCACTCACGAGCTTGCTCTCGGGCACGAAGTAGACGTCTTTCCTCATCAAGCTGGCCACCGTCCGGGTATGCGCTTCCGAGTCAGGGACCTGCAGAACGTCTTGCGTGTGGAGAATTCCTTTGATGTGGTGAACGGAACCCTCGTAGACGGGGATGCGAGAGAGCGGACGAGCTTTGAGTAACTCGACAATCCTTTCCACGGTGCAGTCGGCGGGGACGGCTACCATCTCAGGCCGGGGCTTCATGGCTTCGCGGACCGTCTTGCCGCTGAACTCGACGACCGACTGGATTAGGTCGCGGTCGCCTTCCTGGATGATGCCCTCTTCCTGCCCGGCTTCGATCAGGGCATCCACGGCTTCGGCGGGCGTTTCCGGCTGGGCATCGGCGTGTTCGCGGGTGAGGGCGGCTACCGACTGGCAGAATCCGAGCACCAGGGTGACGGGCAGGACGGCGTAGATCAGGAGGCGCAGAAGCAGCACCCAGTCGGCCAGCCAGCGTCCCTGGGATCGCGAGAAGAATACGAAGGGCAGGAGACGATTGAAGACGATGATGATCAGAATCAGGCTGAGCGTGGCTTCGAGAACCTCGTAGATGCTCCAGGCATGGTCGCGAAAAACGGTGAAGCCTACGATCATGGCGATGGCGGCGGTGACCAGCTGCGTCAGGATCGCCATGGAGAGCGCAGCGCGCTGGCGAGCGACGCCGAGACGTGGCTCGATGATTTGCTCGAAGGCGTCGATGTTGTCTTGAAAATCACGCGAAAGAAATTTGCCGATTTCCTGGTAGAGACGGTCGACATAGGAGACCAGCGTCAGCAGGGCAAACAGGAGCACCAGAGCCAGACTGACGCCGATCATGGCTAGCTTTTCCTCCGGGGAACGGGCGGGGAAGCTCTTTCGATAAGCCCCTCGGGCAGGCGCAGTTTTCGACGCAACTGTTTTTCGCGGCGAGCCATCTTTCCATTGTCGCACTCATGATCATAGCCGCGCAGATGCAGGATGCCGTGCAGCACCAGAATCTTGACTTCTTCCGCCGTCGAGTGGCCGAGTAGGCGTGCGTTTTTGGCGGCCATTTCGACGGAGATGGCGATTTCTCCGGCCAGAGTTTGCGGCGCATCGCTCGCGGCGGGAAAGGAAAGCACGTCCGTGGGCGTGTTTTTGGCCCGGAAACGGTGATTGAGAGACTTCATTTCGGCGCTCGAGGTCAGCAGGACATGGACCGCGCCCTTCAGGCGGGCAGCGCGGCAAGCACGGGCGACGAAGCGGCCGAGCGCGAACGCGGTCAGTTTGGCGACGCGCTTTTCCAGAATGACCAAGTGCCACCAGAATTTTCACGCTGAGCCCCGCGAAAAAGAGGTGCGGACCGAGGCCAATGGCATGGTCGCTTCGCTTCGCCCAGGATGACAAATTGAATTCTCGTCCTGTCAGTTCCGCAAATGCGGCTCTTCTTGTTCCGGCGGAGGTAGGCTGGGCTGAGGCATACTCGGCTTTGGCTCCAGCAACGGCAGTTGCTGCTCCGCGTGCCTTGTCTTGTGCTCGTCATAGGCGCGAATGATTCTCTGCACCAGATGATGACGGACCACGTCGCTTTCGTCGAAATGCACGAAGGAGATTCCGTTCACGCCCTGCAGAATCTCGGCCGCTTCGATCAAGCCACTGCGGCGCGCGGTGGGCAGGTCGATTTGCGTTACGTCCCCGGTGATGACCGCTTTCGAGCCAAATCCCAAGCGGGTGACGAACATCTTCATCTGTTCGGAGGTGGTGTTCTGCGCCTCATCGAGGATTACGAAGGAGTCGTTCAGGGTTCGCCCGCGCATGAAGGCGATCGGGGCGATCTCGATGATATTTTTCTCGAGATAGCGTTCCACCCGCTCGGGGTCAAGCATGTCGAAGAGCGCGTCGTAGAGCGGGCGCAGATAGGGATCGATTTTTTCCTGCAACGTGCCGGGGAGAAAACCCAGACGCTCTCCGGCTTCGACCGCGGGTCGCGCGAGGATGATGCGGTTGACTTGTTTGTTGAGCAGGGCCGAAATTGCCATGGCCACGGCGAGATAGGTTTTGCCGGTACCGGCGGGCCCGACACCGAAAACCATGTCGTGTTTCTCGATGGCCTCCAGGTAACGTCGCTGGTTGGGGCTTTTGGGCTGAACCGTGCGGCGTCCAAAGGATCGCTGGCGACCGGCCTCGGCGAGGCCGCGCAGGGTTGCGTTGGGGTCGGTGACGACCACACGCAACATGCTGCCGAGATCCCCGTTGACGAACTGGTGGCCCGACTTCCGCAAATGCTCGTAGTCTGAAAAGAGCTGTTCGGCGCGGGCCACGTCGCGAGGTGCGCCTTCGAGTTCGATGCGATCCGAGCGAAGATCGATATTGATGTTCAGGCCGTCTTCGAGCACGTGGAGATTTTCGTCGCGCGTGCCAAACAGGGTCTCGATGTTGGGGCTGAGTTCGATATTTTTTTTCATCTTGGGGATGGGATTTTGCGCGCCGCCTCCAGCAGCCGGACTGGGCTCACTCTTGGATTCTGCTTCTCGAGATGTGGTTGACCGCCGCCTTCAGACAAAGTCGTGCCCGCGTTTTTCGCGCGCAGGGAGCTGTATCGGTAAGCAGGAGAGACCGGATTGCGCACCCCGACGACGGGGCGGTTACCAACCATTTGATCTCAGCGTAGCGCGGGCGGACGGGGGAGTCAATGGGAGGAGAGCCAGGCGGAGAGCACGGGAGGACAACGAAAAGGCTGGTCACCCGTCCACCGTTACTTCGCGCCCGCTCCACGGCGGATCGGCGAAAGCAGCGCGAGGTGCGGACAGCCGGCGGTGCCGCTGCTTGGCCGGACTTCCACCGGCGAGCGCGCCGGGGGGCCAAGCCGAAAGGCGACCGGGCTCTCCGATAACTACGGAGAGACTTTGACCAGGACCACACCGTGTTGCGGGACATCGGCGGCGTACCCGTCCTTGATGGTGCCCAAGTCCCTGTGGTCCAGCAAATCGCGCAGTCTGGCCGAAGCAGGTGCGCCAACCCATCGGGCATCCAGGCTCATTTTCATCGGAGCCTCGGTACGGTTGAATAGGGCGACCACCTGACTTCCGTCGGCCAGCGGCTTCACCCAGGCTTCCAGCAGACCCTCTTCCCAAACGCGGTGGCCCTGTATGCCTTTTGCGTCCTGGTCGACGGCTATTACTTCGGCGTTAGTGAGCAGATCCCTGGTCTCCGGAGTCATGGTTCGCAAGTCATTTCCGGCCAGCAATGGCGCGGCCAGGATGGCCCAAAGCGCCAGATGCGTTCGGTACTCCTCCCGATTCATGCCGCCATTGCCAACCTCGAGCATGTCGGGATCGTTCCAGTGTCCGGGGCCGGCGAATTGCTCCAGTCCATTTTGTGAAAACCCGATCACCGACATGCGATCGTAGGTATCGTTGATGTCCCCCGTCGTACGCCAAAGGTTTCCGGTCTTGGGTCCCCAGCGCCAGGGAGCCTTCACGCCCCAGTTACAGATACTGAATACGATGGGGCGTCCCGAACGGGCGAGCGCGTCGCGAAATTTCGCATACTGCACTTCCGGCTCCAGCCCTTCGGCGAAGCACCAGTCGATCTTCACGTAGTCGACACCCCAGGAAGCGTAGGTCTTGGCGTCCTGGAATTCGTGTTCGAAGCTGCCGGGACGTTTCTGGCAGGTCATGCGGCCGGCGTCGGTGTAAATACCGAGTTTCAATCCCTGGCCGTGAACATAATCGGCAAGCGCCTTGATACCATTCGGAAAACGCTCTGCGTCCGCAACAATCGTTCCGTCGGCAGCGCGGCTCACTTGCCAGCAGTCGTCGATGTTCACGTATTGGTAGCCGGCGGCCTTCATGCCGCTGCTGACCATAGCCTCGGCCATTTCGCGGATGAGTTTGTCGCTGACCTCGCAGCCGAACTTGTTCCAGCTGTTCCAACCCATGACCGGAGTCGGGGCGAGCGACGCTGCGGCCTCGGTAGGGAGCGGCGACGCAGACCAACCGCACAGGATCGCCAGCGTGGATACGATCAGAATCGACTGCCCTCGAAGCCGGTAGCTATTCATAATGAGCATTGTACAATTCTCCTGCGCCGGGAGTTGAATTCGCGATGGGGATGCCCCTCTAATGGTCGACAACCGGGTCCAGGAGCTGACGGGAAAGTTCTGGCAGATGTTTGGCGAGACCGCGCAGATTTTTCAGGCTCCGGGGAGAGTCAATCTGATCGGCGAGCACACCGACTACAACGATGGGTTTGTGATGCCGGTTGCGATCGCTTCCGGCACCCGGGTGGCGATTGCGCCCCGGCCTGATCGAAAGCTGGTCGTCGCTTCCGAGAACCTCTCCGAGCGAGTCGAGTTTGATCTCTCCCAGCTTCCCGCAGCCGCTTCTCGGCACTGGAGCGACTATGTGGCAGGAGTTGCGAAAACTCTGGCCGAGTCGCACGGCCCGCTGGTTGGCGCAAATCTGCTGATCGACGGTGATGTGCCACAAGGGGCGGGGCTGAGCTCGTCGGCATCGATCGAAGTGGCTGTCGGATATGCGCTGCTACACCTGACTGGTCAAGCGATCGACCGCACGGATCTGGCCTTGCTGTGCCAGAAGGCGGAGAACGAGTTTGTCGGAGCGCGCTGCGGAATCATGGATCAGTTCATTTCGAGCCATGGGCAGGAGGGAATGGCCCTGTTGCTCGATTGCCGTTCCCTGGAATACCGGCTGCTGCCCATCGACAAGGAAACGCGGTTGGTGATTTGCAATACGATGGTGCGGCACAGTGTTGCCGGTGGCGAATACAATCGGCGGCGAGCCGAGTGCGAACAGGGAGTACGTTGTTTCCAACGCCATCGGCCGAGTGTGCGCGCCCTGCGAGACGTGACGGCTGCCGATCTGGCGCAATACGCAAGCGAGTTGCCGGAGACGATTTTGCGACGTTGCCGGCATGTGATCCGCGAGAACGCTCGCGTGCTCGCGGCCGGGGATGCACTCGAGAGGAATGATCGTGCCGGATTCGGCAGCCTGATGCGGGAGTCGCATCGAAGCCTGCGTGACGATTTTGAGGTGAGCTGCCCCGAACTCGATTTGATGGTCACGCTGGCCGAGGAAGCTCAGGGCGTCTACGGAGCGCGCATGACCGGCGGAGGGTTCGGAGGTTGCACGATTAACCTCGTTCAGAAAGACTGCGTCGCCGCCTTCAAGGAGCATATTGGAGACAGGTACGAGCGCTCCACCGGCCGGACACCTGCAATTTACGATTGTTCGGCGGCAGGCGGAGTCCGGCAGATTGGCTGAGCACGGCAGACCCGTTGTAGGCTGAACCAGGAAAACCCGAACTTTGGTCTCTGATGAAAGAGCAACCCAACCGATCGGATCGCATGATGCAGCCGCACCGGCGCTTCAATCCGCTAACCCGCGAGTGGGTGCTGGTTTCTCCGCAGCGTACGCAGCGGCCCTGGCAGGGGCAAGTGGAGAACGTAGCGTCCGTCTTACAGCCCAGTTTCGATCCGAGTTGTTACCTTTGCCCTGGCAACCGGCGCGCGGGAGGGGTGAAGAATCCCGACTATCGCTCGACGTTTGTTTTTGATAACGACTTTGCCGCTTTGCAGCCGGAGACGCCCGCGGGGGAAATCGAAGAAAAGGGACTTCTGATTGCCCGCAACGAGGCGGGGCGCTGCCGCGTGGTCTGTTTCTCGCCGCGGCACGATCTGACCATGGCCCGCATGAGCGTGCTCGAAATTCGTGGGGTGGTGGATACGTGGGCGGAGGAATTCGTTGCCCTAGGCGGTTCGTCTCGCATCCGGGCGGTGCAGGTTTTCGAGAACAGGGGCGCAATGATGGGGTGCAGCAACCCCCACCCCCACGGACAGATTTGGGCGAATGAGACCGTGCCCAATGAGTTGGCCAAGGAACTGGCCGCGTTTCGGGACTACCGCCAGGCTCGCGGCTCGAATTTGCTTGCCGACTACCTCGCGCTGGAACTGGAAAAGCAGGAACGTGTGGTATGCGCCAACGACCATTTCGTCCTCCTGGTGCCCTTCTGGGCGGTGTGGCCTTTTGAGACACTGCTGCTTTGCCGGCGGTCGGTCTCGGCTCTGCATGAACTGGATGACGCGGAGCGCACCGGTTTGGCCGACTTGCTCCGCCAGGCTACGATTCGCTACGACAATCTTTTTCAGACTTCCTTTCCCTATACGATGGGTTTTCATCAACGCCCTACCGATGGCGAGCTCTATCCTGAATTTCGGCTGCATGCACATTTCTATCCTCCGCTGCTCCGCTCGGCGACGGTGAAAAAATTTATGGTGGGGTACGAAATGCTGGCGATGCCGCAGCGCGATATCACGGCGGAAACGGCGGCGCAATGTTTGCGCGACGTGGCCGGAAAGCATTACCTGGACAAAAATAACGTGAGTTAGCCCGGGGCCCCCGGGCTCGGCCTTAGCAGGCGAACATCCAGGCTTTGCACCTTGCCGGAAGGGGGGCGCTTCGCAATACGGCCGATTCACCTGGACAAGAGCACGGGCCCGCTCCCGCCTGTCGTACCCGCGTGAACTTCGGCAGGAATCGGGCGGCGCTACTTCTCGTTGCTGGCCGCTGGCGACGTTGCCCAGACCGCTCGATTCTTCGCCCACGCCCGAAGCCGAGCAATTTCCTCGGAACGAGTTATCGAGAGCGGCACGGTGGATGACAGAGCGGACAGCAGGTCTTCGCTGTTTAGCTCCTGCTTGCGGGCGAAGGCGGCGTAAAGGGCCGTTTGCACAGCGGCTTCGATTTCTGCTCCGGAGAACCCCTTGGCTGCCTCGGCCACATGGTCAAGCTCGTAATCGGCGGGCTTGCGTTTGCGCTTGGTCAGCTGGATGGAGAAAACCTGCTTGCGCTCGGCGAGACTGGGCAGGTCCACGAAGAACAGTTCGTCGAAGCGTCCTTTGCGGATGAGTTCAGGCGGCAGAACGGTTACGTTGTTACAGGTGGCGGCTACGAAGACGGCGGGCTTGCGCTCCTGCATCCAGGAGAGAAACGATGCCAGCAGACGCGACGAAACGCCGGCATCGGCGGAGGCAGAATCGGGACCGCTTCCGGCGAATACCTTTTCCAGTTCGTCGATCCACAACACGCAAGGGGCCAATCCTTCCGCTACCTTGAATACCTGGCGGATGCGTTTTTCGGTTTCGCCAATAAATTTGTCGTAGACGGCGGCGGTGTCGAATTTCACCAGCGAAAGTTTCCATTCTCCGGCGATGGCTCTGGCGCAGAGACTCTTGCCGCAACCCTGTACGCCTAAAATGATGACGCCCTTGGGCGGATCGAGGCCGAATTGGCGGGCTTGGTCGTCCCATGTGCCTCGGCGTTGCTCCAGCCAGTGTTTCAGATTTTCCAGGCCGCCTACGCTTGACAGGGTGTCAGTTGTGTCGATGAACTCGAGCATTTCCGAGCGCTTCAGCAGGGCTTTTTTGGCCTCCAGCACATCGGTGATGCAATCGGTAGAGAGCGCCAGGCGCCCGACCACGGCTTGGGAGATGGCCCGTTCGGCGGCTTCTTCGGTCAGGCCGCGGAGGTTGGCGGCCATCACCTCCACGCCGCTCGCATCGAGCTGAAGTTTCAGGGTGTGAGTGCCGGACATGCGGCTGTAGGTTTCGCGGATGATTTCGCGCAGGCGGTCTTGATCGGGCAAAGGCAAATCCAGAAATTCGACCAGTCCGGCCACTTCGGGCGGCATGTCGATCGAGGGGCTGGTCAGTACGAGCGTTCTTCGGTTGGCAGAGAACTTCTGTCCCACATCGCGCAGGCGCCGGACCACGACGGGGTTGTCCATGTGGCGATGGAAGTCCTTGAGCACGAAGACCGCTTCGATGGTCATCGTCTCCAGGTTCGCCAGAGCCTGAACGGGATCAGCGGTGTTGTACATCGCCGTCTTCGTACCGGCTCCCGCATCGGAGCCAGCCGGCACGACCACGGCCCGGCTCAGACGGTCGGCTTCGCTGTAACCGGGTGGCATCTGTGGTAAACGCGGCTGCGGCGCGGGTGCGCCACTGCCCGAGCGAACCAAGCCGTCGGCGATGGTCCATTCAAAGACTGCCAGGCTCAGATCGGAGCATGCAACACGAACCAGCGACAGCGCGCGAAGTTCCTCGACCGTCTCTATGACCACGATAGGAGTCGAGGAATTGATGAGAACCTTGAGGCGCTCGAGTGGATCCATAATCTGGTTTCTTTCCCTTCCGAACTCACCCCGCCAGCCACGGAGACCACCAGCAACTTCCCGGCCGGTTGGCAGGAACCGGTCAAAGCTCTGTATGGCCAGCTCGAGCCAAGCGCACCCGCCAGCGAGAACAATCGAAAGCAGAGCCTGGAATCGACCCTGCTAAACATATCCCTCGGTCACATAAAAAGCCCGGTTGTCTCCCCAGCCCGCGGGGCGACTCGCACATTGTCAATCGAAACATTTGACCCAATGGGATTTGCTCCCGTAGAATCATAGCTTCGGTTCCCGCCGGAATATTCTCCTAGTGCAATCTAGGACAAACAAAGGTAATCAAGCCACATGGCAAATCATTTTTCGGCGCTGAAACGCGCCCGACAGACAACGAAAAGAACCGCCCGCAACCGGGCCAATGCGTCGCAACTGCGCACCGCCCTGCGGAATTTACGCGAGAGCCTCGAAAAGGGCGACAAGGCGGCTGCCGGCGAAACCTATCGCGAGACCGTTTCGGCTCTCGATAAAGCGATCCAGAAGGGCGTGCTGCACGAGAATACGGCTTCGCGCTATAAGTCGCGCCTGTCGGCGCGTCTCAGTGCCCTGAAGTAGGTCTCGATCGGCTGTCGCGGACGGCCCTAAATAGGTGCCGGGAAGGTTATCCGCCGGGCCAGAGATTTTTCTTGACCTTCCCCAGCGGTTTGTTATACTTAGCCGTTCTCGGGGCGAAGAGCTTGTTTTTCCGAGCGTCCCCGATCAACCTCCGCCCGCGTTGTGGTGACTCCTTAGCGAATTGAGCAACTTTCGGGTTAGGCGGGGCATCTATTTGAGTAATTCTGGAAATCCCTGACGCTCGCCCGAATTGCAGCGTGGCTGACCGAAATCGACCATCACCCAACAGGCGGAGTGGGATCGAACCTAAGTTATTCTTTTTGAAGGAGAACGACCGAACATGCGCTCTGATCGCGTATTTGACGCTCTACATACCTTGCGGAACCGGTATATGCTCTGCCAACTTGCCTCGAAGGCAACGCGCAAGTTTCATAGGCCGAATACCCGTATTCAGGAAACCATGAACGATGTGTTTGACAAGATTGCCGATGCGGAACGTCATGACATCCTGAGCGAACCCGAGAACTTTGCCGAAGCACAACGGCGAGCTGCGTAAGCGGCTCCGCCGTGTGCCCCCGCACGGCGGCAAGGCGATCCATCCCGAGAGAATCCCTCCCGAAAAATCATTCCCGTAGGTACCTATGACCATCGCTGAACTCAAAGAAAAAAATATTACCGAGCTGACCAAGATCGCCCGATCCTTGGAACTGCCCGGCGCCAGCGGACTCCGCAAACAGGATCTCATCTTCAAGATCCTGCAGGCGCAAAGTGAAAAAGAAGGACACATCTTCGCTGAAGGTGTATTGGAGATCCTCCCTGACGGCTACGGCTTTCTGCGCTCGCCCGACTACAATTACCTGCCCGGACCGGACGATATCTATGTGTCGCCATCGCAGATCCGCAAGTTTGACCTGAAAACCGGCGACACCATCAGCGGCCAGGTACGACCGCCGCATGAGGGCGAAAAGTACTTTGCGCTGGTCAAGATCGAGGCGGTCAATTTCGAATCGCCCGACGAGGCCCGCAACAAGATTCTGTTCGACAACCTGACGCCGCTCTATCCGCAGGAGCGGATCAAGCTGGAAACGGTCCGCGAAAACCTAAGCGCACGCGTCATGGACCTGCTGACGCCGCTCGGCAAAGGGCAGCGCGGTCTGATCGTTTCGCCGCCGCGGGCTGGCAAAACCATGCTGCTGCAGAATGTGGCAAACTCGATTACCACCAATCATCCTGAGGTTGTGCTGATGGTGCTGCTGATCGACGAGCGTCCGGAAGAAGTCACCGACATGCAGCGCTCGGTCAAGGGCGAGGTCATTTCCTCGACCTTTGACGAGCCTGCTGCGCGGCACGTTCAGGTTGCGGAAATGGTGATTGAGAAGGCCAAGAGACTGGTTGAGCACAAGCGCGACGTGGTCATCTTGCTCGATTCCATTACCCGTCTGGCGCGGGCCTACAACACCATTGTTCCCCCCTCGGGCAAAGTGCTTTCGGGCGGCGTCGATTCGAATGCCTTGCAGCGTCCGAAGCGGTTTTTTGGATCGGCGCGCAACATCGAAGAAGGCGGCTCGCTCACCATCATCGCCACCGCGCTCATCGATACCGGTTCGCGCATGGACGACGTGATCTTCGAGGAATTCAAGGGCACCGGTAACTCGGAAATCATCCTCGACCGGAAGCTGGTCGACAAGCGTACGTTCCCGGCCATCGATATTCAGCGTTCCGGCACGCGCAAGGAAGAACTGCTGATTCCGAAAGAAGACTTGCAGCGCATCTGGGTGCTGCGCAAGGTGCTGAACCCGTTGTCGCCGGTCGAGGCCATGGAGTTGTTGATCGAGCGGCTGGCAAAAGCCGGGACCAACAGCGAGTTTTTGGCCAAGATGAGCCAGTTATAAGGTTCTGGGGAGGACGCCATCGTCCTCCCCATTTCGAAACCGGGTCGCTGTCGCCCTGGCTTCCGCTCGCGCCAACCTCGGAATCTGCCTCGCGGCTTCCAATTGCATCGCCGCGGTGAGCGCAAGTCCTGCAACCCGAATCATACAAATTTCACCTCTCCAGAATGCTGCCGGGGGGCCCCATCCTCTTCGCGCGCCTGCGAACGGTTTTTCCGTTCTCGATCCCGAGCCGCCCCCTCGTGAGTCGGGATTTCGCTTTAATGAACAACGCCATCCAGCTGGCGCTGGATGGCGCTTGGTTTTGACTTGGCGGGAAAACGTTACTCCGAACTGATTCGCATTCCGTAGAACGACCGGTAGACAAAGAAGACCGAGACAGCAAAGAAGGCAAGCGCCAAGATGTGTGTCAGTCCGGTGCCCTGGTCTCGGGTCAGCGAGACGGCCAGTTCGACCGCCAGCAATCCAAAAAGTGTGGTGAATTTGATGACCGGGTTCATAGCCACCGAAGACGTGTCTTTGAAGGGATCTCCTACCGTATCGCCGACCACCGTAGCGTCATGCAACGGCGTGCCTTTCTGCTTTAGTTTGGTTTCCACGATCTTTTTGGCGTTGTCCCATGCAGCTCCGGCGTTGGCCATGAAAATGGCCTGGTAGAGGCCGAAAATCGCAATCGAAATCAGATAGCCGATAAAGAAGAACGGTTCGACGAAGGCGAAGGTCAGGGTGCCGAAGAAAACCGCCAAGAAGATGTTGAACATGCCCTTCTGGGCGTAGCGAGTGCAAATCTCGACGACTTTCTTGCTGTCGGAAACGGAAGCTTTCTCCGAGCCTTCAAGCTTGATGTTGGCCTTGATGAATTCGACCGCCCGGTAGGCGCCGGTGGTGACGGCCTGCATGGAGGCGCCGGTAAACCAATAGATCATCGCGCCGCCGGTGATCAGTCCAAGGAAGAACGGAGCATGGAGCAGGGAGAGCTTCTCCACGTTCATGGTCAGCCCGCTCGTCAGCGCCATGATGATCGAGAAAATCATGGTCGTGGCGCCGACTACGGCCGTTCCAATCAACACCGGCTTGGCGGTGGCCTTGAAGGTGTTGCCGGCACCGTCGTTTTCTTCGAGCAGGTCCTTGGCCCGTTCAAAATTGGCGTCGATGTTGAACTCCTTCTTGATCTCCCCCTTAATGTTGGGGATCTGCTCGATCATGGACAATTCATAGACCGACTGCGCGTTGTCGGTGACCGGACCGTAGGAATCGACAGCGATCGTCACCGGCCCCATGCCCAGGAAACCGAAGGCAACCAGGCCAAAGGCAAACACGGGAGCCGCAATCATGGTGGCGGCCGTGGCCAAGCCCATCCCGCTGAAGAGGTAGGCAACCGACATCAGAGCCACCATGGCCAATCCCAGCCAATACGCCGAGAAGTTTCCCGCGACCAGACCCGACAGGATGCCAAGCGATGCCCCGCCTTCTTTGGCCGAGGTCACCACTTCATTGACGTGACGCGATTCGACCGAGGTAAATGCCTTGACCAGCTCCGGGATCAGGGCACCCGCGAGCGTTCCGCAGGAAATGATCGAAGCCAGCTTCCACCACTGTGAGGCATCGCCACCCAGGTGCGGGATGATGAGATAGGAAATGAAGTAGGTGGCAATGATGGAGACGATCGAAGTGAGCCAAACCAGCCAGGTAAGCGGTATTTCAAAATTCATTTCTGACGCGTTGCCGAAGCGGGCTTTGGCAATCGCGCCATTGATGAAATATGCCAGTGCGCTCGATACCAGCATCATGATGCGCATCACGAAGATCCAGACCAGCAACTGAACCTGGACGGTCGGCTCTTTTACGCCCAGCAGGATGAATGTGATCAGCGCGACGCCGGTCACGCCATAGGTCTCGAAACCATCAGCCGACGGGCCGACCGAGTCGCCGGCATTGTCGCCGGTGCAATCGGCGATCACGCCCGGGTTGCGCGCATCGTCTTCTTTAATTTTGAAAACGATTTTCATCAAATCGGCGCCGATGTCGGCAATTTTGGTGAAAATACCACCCGCGATACGCAGCGCCGCGGCCCCGAGAGATTCGCCGATCGCGAAGCCAATGAAGCAGGGGCCGGCATAATCGCCAGGGATGAACAGAAGAATGAAGAGCATGATCAGCAATTCCACCGAGATCAGCATCATGCCAATCGACATTCCGGCTTCGAGCGGGATCTGATAAACGGGGTAGGGCTTACCGGGTAACGAGGCGAAGGCGGTCCGGGAATTGGCGAAGGTATTGACACGAATGCCGAACCAGGCCACTCCATAACTGCCCGCGATTCCCACCACACTAAAGAGCAGGATGATGGGCAGCGTGAGTGCGACCGACTTGCCGGGCACCGGTTTCAGCAAACCGAAGTACACCGCGATAATGACGGCAATGAAGACCCACAACAGCATCAGGAACTTGCCCTGCGTGACCAGATAGGTCTTGCAGGTTTCGTAAATCAGTTCGGAGATCTCCCGCATGGAGCGGTGCACGGGCAGGTTCTTCAGCCGCATGAAGATGAACAGGCCGAAGCCGAGACCAAAGACGCAGAACAGCAACCCGATCATCAGCAGGCGATGACCATCGATGCCCAAAAATGACACGGAAGAAAGGTCGGGAAGCTTGAGCGCCGCTTCGCCGCCTTCTTCGGCAGGTTGCGCCAACGCGCAGCCGGCGGTCAAAAGAACCAGAGTTGCAAGCGCTGCCGAGAATTTCGCGATTACGCGTCCTGCAGACGCAAGATTGGCGTTCCAAGTACGCATCAAAGTCCTCCTAAGAATCTTCCGGGGTCTCGACGTGTGTTGTTTCGCCGAGTCTCGAACGCGCTTCCACCGTCCAGGCATAACGACAAAGAGGAGTGCCGATTTGGCCGCGCTCTTTAAATCTGTACGGCACGCGCGTAGACCGTTGGCGGGCTACACACCTCCATACAAAGCGTCGTTTATAGCATCTCGCCGGAGGCGGGTCAATGATCGACATCACAGGACCGCGGGTCCGTTTGCGCAACCTGCGCGGAACGGGGCCACGGTGATGCTTGCGCGCGCCGATCGCACGCCGGCCGGGAGCGCCGCCGGACCCACCCGCGCCACCCGAATCGGTCTGCTTCCGTATAATTAAACGTCGGTATGCCAGCCTCTTTGGACTCCATTGTCGCCGCTGCACGCCAGCGCGTTGAGCGCCGCCGGCGGGATAGCGATTTGCGGGCGCTCGAACACGCCGCCGCCGGACACCGGCCGCGCGGATTTCGCGCCCAGCTTCGCCGCGTGGCGCAAGACGGAATCGCGGTCATCGCGGAACTGAAGAAGGCTTCGCCCTCGAAGGGCCTGATTCGGTCTGATTTCCGGCCGGCAGAACTGGCGCGAGAGTTGGAGTTGGCGGGCGCGAGCGCGCTGTCAGTGCTGACCGAGGAACAGTTCTTTCAGGGCTCGCTCGAATATTTGCGCCAGACCTCGGCCGCGAGTCGCCTTCCCTGCTTGCGCAAGGATTTCATCGTTGATGAGTTTCAGGTCATAGAAGCCCGAGCCAACTGCGCCGATGCGATTCTGCTGATCGTTGCCGCCCTCGATCAGAGAGAACTGATGACCCTTTCGGAGAACGCGCGGGCCCACGGCCTCGACGTCCTGTGCGAAGCTCATGACGAGAATGAATTGCAACGGGCGCTCGGTGCGGGCTGCGACTTGATTGGGATCAACAGTCGCAACCTGCGGACGTTTCAGGTTGACATCGAAACCGCGTTGCAGCTCGCGGAAACCATTCCTGCAACCTGTGTGCGCGTCGCCGAAAGCGGTATCCAGACCGGCGCGGATTTGGCTCGTTTGAGGTTGGCTGGTTATGAGGCGTTTCTGATCGGCGAATCGCTGATGAAAGCTGAGCGTCCGGGAGAAGCCCTCGCGAAGCTGGTCAAGACGGCTATGAGTTGCCCGTCGCCGGTGGGCAGAGAGTCGTGAGGCGAGTGGTGTTCGGCGATGGGTCGATGATGAACTTTGGTTTCATACGGACAACGGGCCACCGGCGACTGCCTCAATGACTTGGATCAAAATTTGCGGAATCACGAACCTCGAGGATGCGCAGATCGCCACCGATGCGGGCGCGAACGCACTGGGGTTTGTCTTCTATCCGAAAAGTCCGCGTCACGTCACGGCAGAGACCGCACGATCGATCGTCGTCAAGCTGCCGGAGACGGTAGAAACCATCGGCGTTTTCGTCAACGCGACCGTGGATAGTGTGCGCGACACCGTCCAGCAGGTGGGCCTGACAACCGTGCAATTGAGTGGCGACGAAAGCGTGGAATTCAGTCGGGCGCTTTTTCAGGAACTGGGAGATGGGACGCGGCGTCCCACGATTTTCCGGACCTGGCCTGCCAAAGTCTTTGACGTGCCCGCGGGACAATCGGTGGGATGGGATCCGGTGGGGGTGGGATTGGTGGAACCCGACGAGGCTTATAAGGGTAAGCGGGTGCACAAAATTCACGTCGCAAAGAACGGAGACCTGTTTCTTGAGACTCACGGATTCCGTCCGGGAGTGATCTCGGGAGTGCTGCTCGACTCCTCGAGCGCGGAAAAACGCGGGGGCACGGGGGAGGCGTTCGACTGGGAGCGGGTGCAGCCCTGGGCGGGAATTATCAACAGCATCAGCAAGCTGATCGTCGCCGGCGGCTTGCGTCCAGGCAACGTGCAGGAGGCGATTCATCTGCTGCATCCCTGGGGCGTGGACGTTTCCTCGGGCGTGGAACGGGAACCGGGCAAGAAGGATCCGCGTAGAGTACGCGCCTTTGTTCTGGCGGTGCGGGCCATGGAAGAGGCGAGCTGACGATGGCTGCGGCAATCGTTCGGAAAACATCCGGCAAGCGCACGATCGTGAAATTTCCAGGCAAAGCTTCGGTCGCCGGGCGGTTTGGTGCTTACGGCGGACGCTACGTACCGGAAACGCTGATGGCCGCGCTCGACGAACTGGAGCGGGCGTACGAGAAAGCCAAACACGATCCCAAATTTCAGCGGCGGCTCGATCTTCTGCTGAAGACCTACGCTGGACGTCCGACGCCATTGTTCTTCGCCCGCCGGCTGACCCAGAAGCTGGGCGGGGCGAAAATCTATCTCAAGCGCGAGGACCTGCTCCACACCGGGGCGCACAAAATCAACAATTGCCTGGGCCAGGCATTGCTCGTCGAGCGCATGGGCAAGCGCCGCGTGATCGCGGAAACCGGCGCCGGGCAGCATGGCGTAGCCACGGCAACGGTCTGCGCCCTGCTCGGCTTCGAGTGCGTCATCTACATGGGCACCGAAGACATGCGCCGGCAGGAACCGAACGTCTTCCGCATGCGGCTGCTCGGAGCAGAGGTTCGGGGCGTCGATTCCGGTTCATGCACTTTGAAAGACGCCATCAACGAGGCGATGCGCGACTGGGTCACCAATGTCCGCACGACTCACTACCTGCTGGGCAGCGTGCTGGGAGCGCATCCCTATCCGACCATGGTGCGGGACTTCCATCGCGTCATCGGGCGCGAAGCCCGCGCCCAGATCCGCAAGGCGGAAGGTAAACTTCCGACGGCTCTGATTGCGTGCGTCGGCGGAGGATCGAACTCTATCGGCATCTTCTACGAGTTTCTCAAAGACAAAAAGGTTCAGCTCATCGGAGTCGAGGCCGGTGGCCGCGGCACGGGACTGGGCGACCACGCAGCCCGTTTTCGCGGCGGTTCACCCGGCGTTCTGCAGGGAACATATTCCTACGTGTTGCAGGACGTCGCAGGCCAGATCGCGCTGACGCACTCGGTTTCTGCCGGCCTGGACTATCCCTCGATCGGTCCCGAACACGCCATGCTCAAGGACACCGGACGCGCCGACTATGTTTCGGCTTCCGATAGCGAGGCCCTGGCGGCAACTTTGCTACTGGCCCGCACCGAAGGCATCATCCCGGCACTCGAGTCCGCGCACGCCGTCGCGGAGGTGGTCAAGCGCGCTCCCAAGATGAAGCCCTCGGAAATTGTCATTGTCAATGTCTCCGGGCGCGGCGATAAAGATGTTGGCATTCTGCGAGAGAACCTGAAATTGGATTGGTGATTTTGCGATAGTTCGCGATTTGGAATTTGGAATTGCGGTTCTTGGAAGTTGCCCATACCCACTTAGCAACGAAGACGCCGATGCCCTTTCATTTTGAAAACAAGCCCGCCCTCATCGCTTTCGTAACCTGCGGCGACCCCGATCTCGCCACTACGCGCCAGGTCATTCTTGGCGCCATTGACGCTGGAGCGAGCGTGATCGAACTGGGCGTGCCCTTCAGCGACCCGGTGGCCGACGGACCCGTCATCCAGCGCGCCAGCGAGCGGGCGCTCAAGCACGGAACGTCTCTCGGCAATGTCCTGACGCTTGCCGCTGAAATCCGCGAGCACTCTCAATCCGTGGGCCTGGTGATGTTTTCCTACCTCAATCCCATCCTGCGCATGGGTCTGGCAAAGTTCTGCCAGGTGGCACGGCTGGCAGGAATTGACGGGACGTTGATCACTGATCTGCCGGTCGAAGAGTCCGCCGAATACTTGCGCGAGGCTCGCGCGCACGACCTGGCGACCATTTTTCTCGCCGCTCCCACCTCAACCGACGAGCGTTTGCAATCGATTGCACGGGTTTCGACCGGCTTTATCTACGCAATTTCGCGCACCGGCGTGACCGGTGCGCGGCAGGAGATGACAGGGGACGCTCACGCTCTGGTCAAGCGTCTGCGCCGGTTCACCAAGCTTCCAATCGCGGTCGGTTTTGGCATTTCAACGCCTCAGCAATTCGCCTCCGTCGGCAAATTCGCCGAAGCCGCGGTCGTGGGCAGCGCGATTGTCCATGCCATCGAACAAAATCCCGGACGAGAAGCGGCATCTGTGGCAGAATTCATAAGGCAGCTCTCAGCTGTCAGTTCTCGGTCCACCACCCGAAAATGACGGGTCTCTGAGAATGTCTTCGGCAGCGGCATCACCGCGGGTGCTCGAGACCGGCTGCGAGCTGAGAGCTGAGAGCTATCTATGGACATTTCCGACTGGCGCAAGAAAGTCGATGACCTCGACTGCAAACTGGCGGCATTGCTCAATGAGCGCGCCGCCGCCGTGGTCGAAATCGGACGTTTGAAACGCAACACCGGAATGCCCATCTACGAACCCGACCGTGAGCGCGAGGTCATCGCGAATGTTCATCGCAGCAGCACCGGTCCGTTGGCGGAACGCGATTTGTCACAGATTTATGAACGAATTATCGACGTGATGCGCAGCATCCAGAAGCACGAAATCGTTCCCGACTCCGAGACCGCAACCCATGAAGCCGAGATCGATTGAAGTCACACTTTGAGAAACTACCCAGGACGCCGCAGACATTGCTGTTGGTGGACTGCAGCCGGGCACAACGAGCGCACCCATGATCGTCGCAATGCAGGATTCCGCCAGTGAAGATCAGATCCAGAATGTGATCGATCAGCTGGTCAACTTCGGCTTTGAAGTCCATCGCTCGACCGGAGCGCTGCAGACGGTGCTCGGCGGCGTCGGCGTTCCCCACGACTTCGACACGCGGGAAGTCCAGATGATGCCGGGAGTGCAGGAAGTACACCGCATCACTTCCCCCTACAAGTTGGCGGGACGCAGTTTTCGGCCCGGGGGCACCGTCGTCAAGTTCGCCAATGGGGTCGAGATTGGTGGCAAGAAAATCGTGGTGATGGCCGGGCCCTGCTCGGTAGAAACGCACGACCAACTGTTCACCATCGCCGAGCAAATCGCCCAGGCCGGAGCACGCGTGCTTCGCGGCGGTGCTTTTAAGCCGCGATCCTCTCCGTATTCGTTTCAAGGCCTCGGCCTTGAGGGCCTGAAACTGCTGCGCGAAGCGGGGGATCGTTTCAAAATGCTGGTGATCAGCGAGGTAATGGAAATTTCGCAGATCGAGCTGATGTTGCCGTATGTCGACATCTTTCAAGTCGGTGCGCGCAACATGCAGAATTTCAATCTGTTGCGCGAACTGGGCAAGGCTCGCAAGCCGGTGCTGCTGAAGCGCGGCATCGCCGCGACGCTCGAAGAGTTGTTGTGTTCCGCGGAATACCTGCTGGCGGGCGGGAACTACGAGATCATTCTGTGCGAGCGCGGCATCCGCACCTTCGAGACCTACACGCGCAACACCATGGACATTTCGGCGATTCCGATCATCCACAAACTCTCTCATCTGCCGATGACGGCCGATCCCTCACACGGCACCGGCCTGCGCGACAAAGTCGCGCCCATGGCGCTTGCCGCCGCTGCCGCAGGGGCGGACGCGATGCTGATCGAAGTCCATCACCAGCCGGACAAGGCGCTCTCCGACGGCGCACAGTCGCTCTATCCCGAGCAGTTTGCCAGGTTGATGGACCAGCTTCGCATGATTGCGCCGGCGGTGGGTCGCGAGATCGCGTAGACTCTTGCCGTAACATTTTCAATGTCCTCGAGCGAGGTGAGGCACCCTACGAGCCCGAAGCGGGTGCAGGAAATCGGGGTGCCTCCCGGCTGGGATGTCAAAGTTCGTGGTTCATCGCAAGTTCATGGCCTTCAAGCAAGTCACCATTATCGGAACCGGCTTGATCGGAGGGTCACTCGGCCTCGCGCTGAAGAAGCGCCGTCTGGCTGGGCGCATCGTAGGATGCGATCACGCGCCGGTGCTGGAGCGCGCCCAGGAGTGCGGCGCCATCGACGAGGGAACCGCCCAGCCCGCAGATGCGGTGCGGGGTAGCGATCTGGTGGTGCTGGCAACGCCCGTGCTCCCGATTCTCGATCTTATCGACCGGCTCGGTCCGGCGATTCCGCGCAACACGCTGGTCACCGACGTGGGCAGCACGAAGGCAGAGATCGTGGAGCGCGCCGTGAAATCGTTCGGGCGGGCGGCCAGCCAGCGATTCCTGGCTGGACATCCCATGGCGGGCAAGGAAAACGCAGGCGTGGAGTCGGCGCATGCCGATCTGTTTGAGGACGCGGCTTGGCTGTTCACGTCGCTTCCCGGTCAGGACGTTTACCTCGGACGGTGCGGAGAATTCGTTCACTGCGCGGAGAAGATGGGGGCGCGAATCGCGGTTCTCGATCCTCGTGATCACGATCGCTTCTGCGCCTGGATCAGCCATCTGCCGCAGATGATCGCAACCGCACTCGCGGCTGCGTTGGTCGACGAATTCGGGCCCGATGCGCCCGTGCTCGACGTCGGCGGTCGTGCGCTGCGCGAGATGACGCGTATCTCCGGCAGCCCCTATTCCATGTGGCGTGACATCGCGATCACCAATAAGAATAATATCGCCGAGGCACTCCACAAGATCGAGCAGCGGCTGGCGCACATCCGCGAGAACCTGGACTCGCGGGAACTGGCGACGGAATTTGAACGGGCGCACGAGTTGAGAAAGAACCCACCCCGCAAACAGAAACCGACATCCTGAGATCGGCCCCTCGCCTGATCGGGGCCAGCGGATGATCCGACGCCTGATTTCCTATAGAATTCTCCTGCCATGCACAAGGTTGTTGCCAGCGCCGAAGAGGCGATCGAAGACGTGTTTGACGGTGCCACTATCATGGTGGGGGGATTCGGTTTGTGCGGGATGCCGGAGAACCTGATCCGTGCCCTGGCCAAAAAAGGAGTCAGAAATCTGTTCACCATCAGCAACAATGTTGGCGTCGATGGCGCGGGCATGGGGCTGCTGCTGGCCAATGGCCAGATCCGGCGGCACATTGGCACCTACGTCGGCGAAAACAAACTCCTGGAGCAGATGGTGTTGAACGGCGAGGTACAGCTCGACCTGATTCCCCAGGGAACGTTTTCAGAGCGGATTCGCGCCGGAGGCGCGGGCGTTCCCGCGTTCTTTACTGCCACCGGCGTGGGAACGGTGATTGCCGAGGGCAAGGAGGTACGCGAGTTTGATGGCCGGGCTTACATCATGGAGCGTGCGCTAAAGGCCGACTTCGCCTTCGTCAAGGCATGGAAGGGCGACAGGTGGGGCAACCTCGTGTATCGCAAAACCGCGCGTAATTTCAATCCGATGATGGCCACCGCGGCCCGGATCACGATTGCGGAAGTCGAACATCTGGTGGAAGCGGGAGAATTGGATCCTGACCTGATTCATACCCCCAGCGTGTACGTGAAACGAATATTTCAGGGCGAGCTGTTCGAAAGGCGAATTGAGCGACGAACGGTGACCAGGCAGACAGCACCATGCTAGCCAAGCATTCGTCGCTTCGGAAATCACAGCCCGTAGGAACCGGCTCGCCAAATGATCATTGACTGACAGGAAAACGGCCACGCACACTTCTATGCCGACCGACGCACGACTCTCGAAAGACCTCGACAAACGCGAACGCATCGTGAAGCGCGTCGCCCGCGAACTGCGCGACGGCTTCTACGTCAATCTCGGCATCGGGTTACCGACGCTGATTGCCAATCATGTGCCGCCAGGCATGGATGTCATTCTGCAATCGGAGAACGGCATGCTCGGCATTGGCCCCTATCCGATCGAAGGCACCGAAGACTCCGACTTAATCAACGCCGGGAAGGAGACAGTCAGCGAGTTGCCGGGCACGGCATACTTTTCAAGCGCCGATTCTTTCGCCATGATCCGCGGCGCGCATATTGATTTAAGCGTGCTCGGTGCCATGGAAGTCGACGAACTGGGCAGCCTTGCGAACTGGATGATTCCGGGCAAAATGGTGAAAGGCATGGGCGGTGCCATGGATCTGGTGGCAGGAGCGCGACGCGTGATCGTTGCCATGGAGCATACGACGAAGGACGGGCAGCCGAAGATTC
>JBEKPJ010000057.1:0-43713 GCA_049520935.1 Terriglobales bacterium
GGGCTTCCGTGTCATCGAGGGCTTCCCCGGCGAAGGCGAGCGCGGCCGCGCTAAGAACACCGGCCGCGATCGCGATCCGGACAATTCGAGGCAAATGAATCACTTGTATCATGGTTCTCTCCCTTGGAAGATTTGCTAGAAGCGAGAATTTCGGGCATGACCCGAGTCTTATCTGCTACCGTGGGACTGGGGATGTTGTACAGCGTGCGTACAAACTCGATGTTTATTCCGGCTGAGTTACTTGCTCTGCTTGCGATTGTGTCAACCAATTTGAGCTGTTCCATTGCACGTACAACGAAGCCGCGCATAAGGCCAACAGCAGCACAGCTCCGGCCACGCTCCAGGTCACGTTTCTGGACTTTGGCTCCGGGCTGGGTTTTGGCTTTGGCTCAGGCGCCGGAAATCTCGCCGGGGCAACGGGCTGCCGAACCTCCGCCAACAGAAACTACACAGAGCGTTTGTCCACAGCTACGGCGGAAGCGCGAGTCATCGGGTAAATCAGAGCCAAACTTTGTACGAAGCATGAGCCACTCCTTCCCGTCATTCGTGGAACTATGCTGCGCAGGATGGCACGCGCTCAAATTGTCCGTGCAACCCCCAGCGGGTTTTCTTCCTTCCCGTATAGTGTGAGACGCATGAAAAACGTTTCATCGGATTATGGGAGGTACTCCGTGGTCTTTCGCGAAAACCTTCCCCGTTTTCCGCGTCCCCCACCCACTGGTCCCACCTAGGCCCGATCAGCCGAGGGGAGGAACCCGCAATTAAATGCGATCCTGCTCTCGATTCCCGGAAACATCCATGGAGCCAGTCTGAAGCTTTCTGAATTGATCTGAAGAGATGACTACTCGACAACTGACGAAAGGAGACGTGTGTTTGAAAAAGGGGCTCTATAGCAGAATTTGTGGGTAGGTGAGCTATGGAAAAAGCCGCTGCGTGGAAAAGTCCAAAAAGCGGACTTTCCCACTACGCTTGAAAAATCCCGCAAAAGCGGCGTGATTTTGCACTTTTCCCACAGCTCCGGCGGCGGCTGGGTAGGTCCAATCCAAAAAACAAAATAGCTGATCTCGAGCGGTTCGATTAATCTGCAGTTGTCTAGAAAGCGATTGATGGACCGAGGAGACCAGCTATTCAACTAGAGGTTAAGACGATTCTGAATCGAATACAACACTTTGCGGGGTTTGTTTATCAAGAAGTTCGACTGCAAGATCAGGGACAGGCGTGCTCGATTGAAATCCGGCTGGAGCCGCATGGCAGCATGCGGGGGCGGTGCTCGCAGTGTGAGCAGCCGGCTCCAGGCTACGATCGGCTGGTGGAGCGGGATTGGCTGTTTGTGCCGCTGTGGGGAATCCCCACCCATTTCCGGTACGCGCCCCGGCGGGTGGAATGCGCAGAGCATGGAGTGGTGGTGGAACAGATACCGTGGAGTGAAGGCAAACGTCCAGTCACGCGGGCGATGATGGGGTTCTTGGCGCGCTGGGCGCGGCGGCTGAGCTGGCGGGAGACGGCGCAGGTGTTTCAGACCAGCTGGGAAGCGGTGTACCGCTCGGTGGAATGGTTTGTGCAATGGGGATTGGCGCAGCGGCAACTGCAGCCGGTGTGGTCGATTGGCATTGACGAAATCCATTGGGGACAAGGGAAGCGGGCGGACCAGTTTCTCACCGTGATCTATCAGATCGACAGTCATTGCCGGCGACTGTTATGGGTAGGGCGGCGACGGACGCAGGCCACACTGCGGCGCGGCTTGCAGGTCTTGGGGTCGGAGGTAGTGAAGGGGTTGCGGTTTGTGTGTAGCGATATGTGGCAACCGTATTTAACGGTGATGGCGGTGGAAGCCAGTCAGGCTTTACACGTGCTCGATCGCTTCCATATCACGACGCATTTGAATCAGGCGGTGGATCAAGTGCGGCGGGGGGAGAGCACGCGGTTGCGGGCCGAGGGCAAAGCCGCGGCGCAGCGACTCAAACACATGCGCTGGACGTTGTTGCGCCGTGGCAGTCGGGTACGGGGGCGAGCTCGGCAGAAACTGCACGCTCTGTTAGTCAGCAAACTGGCAACGGCAAGGGCGTGGGAGCTGAAAGAGACGTTTCAGCATCTATGGCACTACCGATCCCTGCTCTGGGCCAGAACTTTTCTCGACTACTGGTGCACCCGAGCTATGCGCAGCCGCTTGGAGCCCATGAAGAGAGTGGCCCGCATGCTCCGTGCCCATGAGGAGTTACTGCTGAACTGGTTCCGTGCCAAAGCCGAGATTTCCAGCGGTGCCGTCGAAGGTCTCAATAACAAGATTCGAGTGGTGACCAGAAGATCGTATGGCTTTCGAACCTACGAAGCGATGGAAATCGCCCTTTATCACACGCTAGGACGACTCCCCGAACCCGAGACCACCCACAGATTCTGCTGACGAGGCGAAAAAGGAATCAAACCATTAACTGGACTGGATTTTAGCATTCACTGCAAACGAACCTTCAATAACTCACGAACGGATTTCCGTGCTGAAATTCGCCAGCGACATAGCCGGTCATTTCCATGACTCGGGAGTGATTCAGGGCCGTATCGCGAATCCGGTTGGCCGCGTCGAGGTCTATTTTCCCCGCGCCAGCAGTGAAGAGAACCGTGGGACACAAAAACACGGCGAGCGTTCTGCTGCGATGACGAGGAAAGTGCACTCGCCTTGCTTCCGTCATCACTAGTACTCCTTGCATGAGAGTGTCTCATTGTAGGAAGACGAGATTGTGATGGAAGCGCAATCTCTTATCTGAGCTTTCGATTCGCAGCGTTAGGCGAAACTATGCAGAGCTGGCGATCGGCAGTAACGGGAAAAGAGTTGTGGAATGCAGAGAACGCATCCTGGGTGTGTTGTCGGCCGACCTTACTTTACGGGTTAGGCAACGGTCGCCTGTGATCCGGACACAGTCAGCAAAGACTAGGCGACTGCTCTTTAACGACGATTGGCGAAAGTCAGAGAGAGCACGGCGTACGAAGTGGCTGCGTCATTCATAAAGAGCGCCGTCTCCGGACTGATGTGGTTTTCCTTGCTCTTGTTGAGGGAGTAAGCCGGCCAGGAACCTTCCGTCTTGTCCTGATTCGCAATGAGCCATGCGAGACCTCGCTGCAGTTTGGCATTTTCGGGTGAAATCCCGACCTGCTGAAGAACAAAGGTGATCAGCCCCGTCGCGTATCCGTCGCTCGTCGTTTCCTGCGACGTTCCATCCGCGCGCTTCCAGTCGCCCGAGAGAGAAGACACACTCCAGCCTCCGTCAGCCTGCTGCTTTTCCAGAAGCTCGCCAATGATGGCCTTCAGCCGATCTGGTTCGAGCAGTCCCGGTAGCTTCGCGGCGGCCCACAAGAGAAGGACTCGATTGATAGGGATCTGCACGGCACATTCGCGGTTGAGGTACTCCCGCAATGGTCTGAGGCGGGTTTGGGCTTCGGGCGTCGCCCGATAGTTTCCTGGTGCGATACCAACGGCGACGGCGGCCAGCGTGGCTCCGAAGTAATCCGAATCGTCCGCTTCCCACGGCTCGTTCTTAAAGCGTAGCCACAACCACGCGCCTTTCTGCTTGCCGGCAATTTGCTGTTCGGCCCACATATTCTCAAACGCCTTGCGCGCGTCGTTGCTGAGTTGGCCGTTTTGCGCAGCACGGCTCGAGAGAATCAGTGCGTTCAGAACGGATTCTGTTCCGCGCGACTCGACCGACTTGTATGGCCCGCGGTCCGCATCCTTGTAGAACGGTTCGACCTCCTTCCAGAGGCGCACGCGCTTCGTGACGCTGTACAGCAGGCGGCGCTCGTTCGGAGAGGGGGTTTGTTCGGCCAGGGCCGTTCGAAGAGCAGAACGCGAAAGGGCATAAGGAACGGCGGTGTGGCACGACACGCAGACAGTTTCGTGGTCCCGCTTGGCTCTGGGCCATTCCATCCACCACGATTGCCGCCGGTCTAAGTAGGCGGCCGCAGCGTTCGGATCCCAAGAGTTCGCGTATTTCGTTTCCGGCTTCCCGGAGTGAGCCGTCACGCCTTCTAAACTGTCAGGGGAAGCCGCCGCTCCCACCACCAAGCAAGCCACCAGACCACCCGTCAGTAGCATAGCGCTCTTCACGAAACCTCCCTCTCAGGAGTGACCGGTTCTGGATTAGTTTGTCGTGGCTGTCTGGACTCTGTTTCTCGAGTTCATTTGATCGCTGTTGGAGGCCGCACACTTTATGTGCGCGCAATTATAGCCTCAAACAGATGGCGCTCCAACGGATCCGACGATTCGGACGATTCGGTAGTGGGCTGTTTTGAATTTAGCAGCCCACCACCGACGATTCAGGACGGATTGTCGGCATAACAGGAAGTTATAATAGATCCTACCCAACAGGGGCAGTGCGAAAAGCGAGCATCCTTTTCTCCGCAGCTATTCCTGCCAGGGATGATCGGTCGTTCGATTGTTTCGTGATCGGCGAATGGAAAACTATGAGAGAACCGCGGCGGGAAACCCGCCTCGGTAGAAAGTGAAAATATGTTAGTAAGCAATTGATAATAAGCGAGATGTTTGTGGATGCGGCGGGAGTCGAACCCGCCAAAATCTAAATAGGACCGCTGATTGCGTCCGGCCTCCTCCCATTCGTGGTAGCGTGCTTAGCCATCCGATTTAAGCCGTATGTGCACGCCGGGGAAGGCTGTCCGGAATACGCGTCGACGGCTTCGGCCGCCTGTCAGTGGATGGAAGAGAGGTTACGACGCTCTGGGGCAAGAACATAAATCTAAGCCCGGTTCACCTCGAAAAAGGTCGCCCTGTAAAAATCGAGGTCCTCTACGGACGCAACGGGGAGGGTAAGCCGGAAGCGCAGCTCCTATGGACTCCCGTGAATAACGCGCCCGATCCGGCGGCCGTGGCGGCTGCGAAGAATGCCGATGTGGTCGTCGCCGTAGTCGGAATCACCAGCCGTCTCGAAGGGGAAGAGATGCCTGTGAGTCAGCCCGGCTTTCCCGGCGGCGACCGCACCAGCCTTGATTTACCCAAACCCGAAGAAGATCTGATCGAGGCTCTTGCAGGGAATGGCAAGCCTCTCGTCATCGCGCTGATGAAACGGGAGTGCGCTCGGCGTGAGTTGGGCGAAGGAGCACGCCAACGCCATCCTCGAATCCTGGTACTCCGGCGAAGAAGGAGGAGCCGCGATTGCGGAAACACTCAGCGGAAAGAACAACCCATCCGGACGTCTTCCTGTCACTTTCTACAAAGATGTTCACCAGCTTCCGAATTTCGAAGATTATTCAATGAAGGGGCGCACCTACCGCTACTTCGAGGGCGAACCACTCTGGCCCTTCGGATACGGCCTCAGCTACACAGCGTTCACTTACAGCAGTCTCAAGCTACCCGATACACCAGTCAACGCTGGTGATCCGCTGCACGCATCCGTGACAGTCGCCAATACTGGAAGAGTTGCCGGAGATGAAGTCGTCGAACTTTACCTACACTTCCCCGATGTCGTCGGCGCGCCTGGCCGCGCGCTTCGCGGATTTCAACGCGTCCATCTGGAGCCCGGAGCCAGCCAAAATGTTGATTTCCAGTTGAACCCGCGCGACCTTAGCATGGTCACCGATCTCGGGGACATCATCGTGGCGCAAGGCAAATACACACTCTCAATCGGTAGCGGTCAACCCGGAACAGGAGTTCCCTCTGTGAGCGCAAGCTTTGCGATCAAAGGACAAATCGTGCTGCCAGAATAGTCGTTGCGCTCCTTCTGATCGCGAAGGGATGCCAATTGTCGATGGATGGAAATGCGTCCCCGTACGGGATTTCATTTTTGGTGGCCCCGTGATTCCAATACCGCGTGGCTTGATGATCGGCTAAGAGATTGAGGTGATATGCATTCGAGATTCTTACGCAAGATGCTTTTGACACTGCTTTCAACCACTTGTGCTTGGGGGCAGCAATCAGGCTCCTGCGCGAACCTGGCAAACTTCAAAGCCGAGAATGTTGAAATCACCAAAGCGGCGGCCATTGCTTCCGGGACAACGGAGGCTATTCCCTGGAACCAGACTCGCAGCGCACCTCTGCCGGCGTATTGCCGAATCGAAGGTGTGATGAACCGCCGCACCGGAGTCGACGGAGAAGAGTTCGGAATCACTTTCGCATTAGCGATGCCCGACAAATGGAATGGCGATTTTCTTATGCAAGGTGGAGGCGGCAGCAACGGCATTGTAATTCCGCCCCTGGGATTGAATGCTGCCGGAGACACGCCCGCTCTCATGCGGGGATTTGCTGTTGTAAGCACGGATTCGGGTCACAAGAGCCGCCATCCCGGATTTGATTTTGGCTTCAGGCGAGATCAGCAGGCATATCTGGATTTTGCTTATCTCGCTAACGCTGAAGTCGCTGCCTTGGCGAATCAACTCATGGCGCGACACTACGGAAAACCAGCAGCTTTTTCGTATTTTTCTGGATGTTCTACCGGCGGCCGCGAAGGTATGATTCTTTCGCAGCGTTATCCCACGGTTTTCAACGGCATTATCTCTGGCGATCCCGCGATGCGTACCGGGCTTTCCAATCTCGCGATTGGGCGATGGATACCCATCGCCTTCAATCAAATTGCTCCAAAAGATGCCAATGGCAAACCAATCATCGAACAAGCCATTACTGATGACGACCGCAAACTCATCAAAGATGCGCTCATGAAAAGGTGCGATGACAAAGACGGCCTGGCCGATGGCTTGATCTCCGATCCTCTCGCGTGCGACTTCGACCCGGAGACCTTGGCGTGCAAGGGCGAAAAAAACGATTCGTGTCTTGCTCCGGAAAAGGCTGCGGTCATAAAAAAGGCGATGGGTGGCCCGAAAACCGCGACTGGAACCCAAGTCTATGCCGGCTTTCTTTACGACACTGGCATCACCAACGGTCCGCCGTTCCGAGGATTGCTCTCACCGGGACCCGGTATTTTCGGGCCCGCCACAACCGACATGTCAATGGATCTTGATAAAGAAGCTCTGGCGGACATCCAACCGCTTGTGGACTCAATGTCCACGAATTTGACGACCTTCTCCGCGCACGGAGGGAAGCTCATCTTCTATCACGGCGACAGCGACCCGTGGTTCTCGCCGCTTGATACGTTCGGCTATTACAAAGACATGGCATCTGCCAACGGGGGCCTCGACGCGGTATCTAAGTGGAGTCAGTTCTATTTCGTTCCAGGGATGAGCCATTGTGGCGGAGGCCAAGCGCTAGATCAGTTTGATTTGTTGGGCGCGATCGTCAACTGGGTCGAGAAGGGTACGGCGCCTACGTCCGTGACTGCAACTGGCAGCGCTTTTCCTGGTCGCAGCCGGCCGCTATGTCCTTATCCGAAGCACACACAATATATGGGGAAAGGAGACATGGAAGACGCAGCCAGCTTCGAATGCCGTTGAAGTTTGTTACTTCCGCTAAAAGGACATCGCTTCTTATGCGTTCACTTTTTGTGTGTTTCACGCTGACCGTCATAGGTATCACTGCGCCGATACTGGCTGCCCAGAAAATCGACTTGTTGATTGACGGATCCAAAACCGGAGCGAAGGTCGACCGGAACATTTTCGGGCAATTCGCAGAGCATCTTGGTCACGGCATTTACGAAGGCATCTGGGTCGGGCCCGATTCCAAGATCCCGAATACTCGGGGGATACGCAACGATGTTGTGGGCGCTCTGAGAGCGATCAAGGTCCCGAACGTTCGTTGGCCCGGTGGCTGCTTCGCCGATGAGTATCACTGGCGTAAGGGCATCGGCCCTCAACGCTCAGTAACTCTCAACCCCAACTGGGGCGGAGTGACTGAGGCAAACACGTTTGGAACGCATGAGTTCATGGACTTCATCGATCAGATCGGGGCGGAAGCGTATGTCTCCGTCAATGTCGGTTCCGGGACTCCACAGGAAGCGGCCGAGTGGCTGGAATACATGACCGCAGCAGCACCGACGACACTGGCAAAAGAACGTGCCGCCAACGGGCACCCGGCTCCATACAAAGTCGCATTGCTCGGCATCGGTAATGAAAGCTGGGATTGTGGAGGCAACATGACTGCTGACTACTACGTCAGCCAGATGAAGATCTACAGCCGCTTCGTGAGGAATTTCAATCCCTCCCAGCAAGAGAAGCAGCAGATGCTCAAGCTCGCCGTCGGTCCGGGCGGCGATGGCCCGCGATGGACCGACTGGACGGAAACCGTCATGAAGGCTTATCAGCAACACACGTGGAGCTGGGACATCAACGGACTTTCAATGCACAACTACACGGTCGGGCACTGGCCGCCTTCCTATGCGTCGGTGGGATTTGGTGAAACTGAGTACAGCGAAATTCTCAAATCCACTTTGGAGATGGAAGGTCTCATCAGCAAGCACTCGGCGATCATGGACAAGTATGACCCCGACAAGAAGGTTGCACTCGTGGTTGACGAATGGGGAGGCTGGTACGCGCCGTTGCAGGGCAGCAATCCGGGGTTCCTAGTCCAGCAGAACAGCCTGCGCGACGCCATTCTCGCGGCTCTGAACCTCAATATCTTCGCTCGTCATGCCGACCGGGTACGCGGCGCTAATATCGCGCAGATGATCAATGTGCTGCAGGCAATGATCATCACGGACAAAGAGAAGATGGTCCTGACTCCGACCTATTACGTCTTCAAAATGTACGTACCGTTCCAGAACGCCACATTCGTGCCGGTGACGTTTGATGCTGGTTGGTACACACATGGGGCCGTGGCGGTGCCCCGAGTGGACGCGATCGCAGCGAAAGACGCGAACGGCAAGTTGTGGCTGGAGCTTACCAATCTCGATCCCAATGAACCGGTCGAAATCGAGGCAGGCCTGGCGGGCATTACGGCAAAAGCAGCGAGCGGCGAAACTCTGACCGCGCCGAAGGTGGACAGTGTCAACACCTTCGACGCACCTGACACAGTCATGCCGAGGCCGATCTCAGCGAAGGTTCAGGGTGGCAAGCTAACTTTGAAACTGGGGCCTAAGTCTGTAACCGTCGTTTCAGTTGAGCAGTGATCCAAACCGGATCCTGCGACCGCAACGCCGAAGCTAACGAAAAGCTATCGCTCGACGGCGCTATGGTTCACATTCGATGGTAAGGAAGGAGAACAACATGCGGCGATTCGCAATACTGGTCCTCTTGTCTTTGAGTTTGTGTTGGGCACAGGAATCAGGCAGTTTTCAGCCCTCTACGACAAATGTCTGGGCAGCGGAGTATCCACGGGTTGACAGCGCCGGCAGAGTACAGATTCGCGTGAAAGCTCCAGATGCTACGAAAGTCCGACTGAACTTCTGGAGCGGTCCGAAACTGGACATGGAGAAACAGCAGGATGGATTCTGGACCATCACCACTCCGCCGCTTGTTCCCGGTTTCCACTATTACACGCTGGTCATCGACGGTGCCGAGGTCAGTGACCCCAACACTCACGCCTTCTTCGGAGGAGGCAAGCCGGCGAGTGGCGTGGAAGTTCCGGAGCCAGGCTCTACCTATTATTCGGTGCAAGATGTGCCGCACGGCGCAGTTCGCGAAGTCTGGTACAACTCGAAGGTGACGGGGACGTGGCGGCACGCATTGGTCTATCTGCCTCCGAACTACGACGCGCAGACCGAGACACGCTATCCGGTCCTCTACCTGCAACATGGCGCCGGTGAAGACGAGACCGGCTGGGTGCGTCAGGGCAACGCGAATTTCATACTGGACAACTTGATCGCGGCCCAGAGCTGCAAGCCGATGATCGTCGTGATGGCCTACGGCTACGCGCACCGCGCCGGCGAGGCGCCTGTCGATTTGTTCGCAAAGGGGTTTGGGTCACCTGAAATGTTGAAGGCAATGCAGGATATGGCCGCGGCATTCGAAGATGATGTAACACAGGCTCTGATCTTATTCATTGATTCCACCTTCCGCACGTTATCCGACCGTGACCACCGCGCGATGGCAGGCCTATCGATGGGCGGCATGCAAACGTTCCAGATTACGCTGGATCATCTTTATCTCTTTTCCTACATTGGCGGTTTCAGTGGAGCGGGCGGGATGCTCGTGCTCGGAAATCGGAAACTAGATCCCAAGACCGACTACAACGGAGTGTTCGCTGATCCGGCAGCATTCGCCAAGAAAGTGCACCTGCTCTGGCTTGGCGTAGGAACGAATGAGCCAGAAAGAATGCGCGCAGGACTCCAGAGACTGCACACGTCGCTTCAGGAAGCGAACATACAACATGTTTTCTACGAATCACCCGGCACCGACCACGAGTGGCAAACTTGGCGTCGCGATCTGAAGGATTTCGCGCCGAGACTCTTCTGAACCAGGCCCCCACCCATACTGATCACGATGGCGAACAGTCGAGGCTGCTCGGATTATGGGTCCGATAAGCTCTTTAGCGCCCCTGATTGTACGAAACAAAAAGACGTCAGCAAAAACTATTGATCTCAAATAAGTTGAGAGAGGCGGGTAGGAACCCGCGCAAAATGCTTCTAACTAATTGATAATAAATGAGATAATGGTGGAGGCGGCGGGAGTCGAACTAATCAGGGTATTGATAACACGTAACTTATTGATTCTACGAACTGCTACAACGGCTAAAAAGGCTCCATTGCCCGATCCATTGTACGTTTATTGTACGAAAATGCTTTTCCCTCGGGAGTCCCCAGACACAATAGCGACCACAGTATCCCATTTATTCGACGGGATGGATCGAGAAAAACTCGACCACTCGACCGACGTCTATTTTCGCAAAGCATCGTAATCGAAAATAGAACAGTTGGGCTATTTTCGGTTAGCCATGAAGGCGAGGCTCGAATCACCCTCGGCACTGGCAGGCAGGATCGCAGCTAACCGATCCTCGATGTCCAGCTTGAACTGGCTTCCGTCTTTCGCCAGATTGACCGCCAACGTACCCCGCAGCCTCCTTAAGCATAGAGACTCTCCAGCTTGCCCAGCGGCCGTGATGGCTTGCATACAGGATCACCTGCCGGCCATCGGTTTCGACCCGCTCCGGGAACTTCCGGAAGGCACCCCAAATTGGCGAAATGGAGTTCCCCGTGACCATCGCTCCGAACCTGACTGAGGTGAACGTGCTGTCGGTCAGAAGTTGACTTCTATGCCGAGTTATGGGCCCCGTCCTCTTACGTAACTTCGGAGTTGGCAATCTCTCATCGCACTCCTGACGGATCGTCAAGTCGAAGTGCTCTAGCTCGTCAATAGCAAGAGGCACCGGCGGTCATAAGCGAACTTCGTTCCAGTGGACGCCCGTCACACCGCTAGGATCGAGGCCCCCGAAGCACCGTCGTGAAACTTAACTGCTCTATCCGGACTTTCACGAATGCTGTTACGTCTGCGGCATCCAGCTTTCGCCTTCTTGCAGAATCACGATTTCCGCATTCAGACCTGCTTGACGCATGCGTTCGCGAAAGCCCTCCGGGCTATGGCCGGTACGCATCAACGGCAAGCGCGGAATGATTCCGAGATGGATCGGAATCACGATATGCGGCCCCAGACACCGCACGGCTTCGACCGCTTGCTTCTCGCCCATGGTCATGGGGATACGGAAGGTCGTGACTGGAATCAATGCGACATCTGGCCGGAACTCGCGGCCAATTCTTTCCAGGAAGCCTGCGAGATAGGTGTCTCCGGCGAAATAGATCCTCTTGCCGTCAGCCTCGATGACATAGCCGACGGTGAAAGTGACGTGGCGGGCGGGCACTGCCGTGATGGAGACTGCAGCAAATGATCTGCGTTCCCAAGGCTTGAGGCCGATCACGTTCCGGCCGCCCTTGAAGCGCGTCATCAAGGCTGTGGCGGAGGGCGCGAGAACCGGCACGGACTGCGGCAAGACACGGAGAAATCGACGGTCGATGTGATCGAAGTGATTGTGCGACACGAGAACCAGATCGACGTTGCTCAGCTCTTCTCGCGAGCGAGCAGGTGGCCGTGGCCGGGCGTAGGCAGGATTCCCGTGCAGGCCGAAGTAAGGGTCGGTAAGGATGCGCTGGCCAGCAATTTCCACCAGAACCGTGCTGTGGCCGATCATCGTGATCTTCATGTGTAAATCCCATACCCCGACGGCGTTCATTCGAGAGTTTGTTCGAGGGTCTCCGTCTGCTCGACTCCAGCTTTTCGCAGTTCTGCCATGAAGGCAATTGAATCCACCGCATCAGCAAGGAAGTGAACGCCAGTCCGGACGCTCTTGCGCTCGGCGATCATGCGAGCTGTAGTAGCTAGCGAGAGGCCGTGGATCCAGTAATCGCAACGATTCCGGTAGACGATCTGAACCATCAGGGCCAGCCTGCGTCCTTCGGAACTCCCCAGTATTCGAGCCGCCACAAAGCCGTCCACGCCGAGCGCACAGTTTCTGCGAAATACGTCGCGGAACATGCGGACGCTCAATTCTTCGGGCAGCGGAACCAAGGCCATCAAAGTTACTGCCATGACCGTTCGAAACCCCGACACGTACGCGTATGTAAAAACGTCACACTGATTCAGTCGCCGGCCTACCTCACGAAGTTCGGGAGTCGAATACAACGAGAAGCGGCCGGGGCCGACTGGGTCACCCAAATCGACCCTGCGGGAAGCCTGCGCCATCTTGACGCGGGTCCACACGCCCTTGTGAAAATAGCCGGGGCTTTGCAGTCCCGACTTACGGACGAAGCTGACAGCGTCGCGCAACGCGTTGCTGGACCACTCGCCGGAGTCGGCCTGGTACACGGACAACGATTCGATCGCATCCATCTTGACCCTTGCCTGAGCGTCCGCGTAGACAGGCAGGAGTTCGCTTATGCCAGGATTCCACCCGGCCGATACCACGAACGACAATCCTAAGTTTTCAATCTCTTGGCGATGGGGAAGCAGGCGTTCCTTTACCAACGACATGCCTGCCGCATCAATGTAATGACACCGCCTGCCAAAGGCCGATTGTGCGACGCGATCTTGCAGCGCCATCACGGGTCCAGCGCAGTTGACGACGATCGAACATCGGCTGCAAAAGTCGTCCAACGAATGGGCATCGAGGATATCAAGATACGCCGCGGACGCTCTGCCATCGAACTCCGCCGCCAGAGCCTTCCCTTTGGCTAAGTCACGTCCACCGATTAGGATCTCGCCATCGCAGGACTTCCAGATCTCAGACGCAACGATTCTCCCGGTTGCACCGTAGCCACCAACAATGCCGAAAGTGACGGTTCGACTCATTGCTCAAACCCCCGCGGCATCCAGCCGGCCAGGGTCGTGGAGTATCAGTTTAGCCCTCGATCCGGTCAAGGCAGATCGACTGGCTATGATCGCCTGCCGGGCGGACGCTGTGTGCGTTTTTGCCTTGGAGAACGGTTTACCACGCCACCGGTCACAAACTTGTATGCCATGCCGAGCAAGTCGCGCAACACGTCGGGATTCACGCGAGCCAGGCGAACTAGAACGGCGTCATACTCGCCATAGTGATCCGGCCGATATTCCGTACCAACTCAAAGTCGACCTTAGCAGGATTGTATTTTCTGCTCATGGGTAGTGTGTTGATCAAGATACAGATAGGTTTATCTCTTGACAAAATGTAGCGCATACGTTACATTTTGTCAACCATAAAGGACATCCGCCTCTGACTAATCGAAATTCAATTCAGCCCTCAATTAGGACGCTGCTGATCGTCCTTTGCATCGCCGCCGCAATCGATATCGGAATCACCTGGGTTTTGGCAAAGCCAGGTTTCGGATCGCACACTCGAATCGTTTTGGCACTGCTGCCAATACCGGGGAATCTTGTTCTGGTAGCCGTGATTGTGCGCACGATTCGGCAACTCGATGAATTCTTGCGACGTGTTCACTTGGAAGCGATCGCGATCGCGTTCCTGCTGACGGTCTTAGCTGCCTCCGTCTATGAGGACTTACAGAAGGCGCACGTCGTGGGTTCGCTCAATGTCGGCACCGTCTGGATTTTCATGGCCTTGTTTTACGGCATTGGGTATTTCATTGCGGCCAGGCACTACCGATGAAGAACCGGCTGCGTGTGCTGCGGGCTGAGAAGGATTGGACTCAGGCGCAGCTGGCCGAGATCGTAGGCGTTTCGCGGCAGGCAATCATCGCTGTGGAGAATGGGAAATATGATCCGGCACTTCCATTTGCTTTCAGACTGGCCCGCGCCTTTGGGAAGACCGTGGAAGAGGTATTTGTCTGGGAAGATGCCGAGTCTGAAAGCCACTAACGCAATTTCCTAGAGGACCAACTTGAGAACGGGGCAGTTTCAAATGAATCGGATCATTGCTTCTACAGGGTTTGCACTGGGTCGCAGACAGTTCGTCGAACTTGCAGTCGGCGCGATCGCGTCGGCTGCACTGGGGTGCTACGGCAGGTACGTCGCCCACCCATCGGTCGCGGCACCACCGGCAGGCCCGATCGACGAGGCGGCGTTCCACGCCATGCGCCAGTTCGCCGAGCTCCGCTTCGGCCGGATCGCCTACGTGGAGCGGGGATCGGGCCGGACCGCGCTGTTCCTGCACGGCTTCCCACTCAACGGATTCCTTTGGCGTGGCGCGCTTGAGAGACTCTCGCCGCACCGGCGGTGTATCGCCGTCGACTTAATGGGACTCGGGTACTCCGAGATCCCGGACGGACAGAACCTGGCGCCCGGCCAGCAGGTCGAGATGCTGGCCACACTGCTGGACCGCTTGTCCATCTCCAAAGTCGATCTCGTCGGCAACGACAGCGGTGGCCAGGTCGCCCAACTGTTCGTGGCCCGGTACCCATCGCGCGTACGCACGCTGCTGCTCACGAACTGCGAAACCGCCATCGACAGCCCGGCGAAGTCTATGCAGACTGTGATCGCAATGGCGCATGCCGGCACCTTCGTCGATCGGGTGCTCGCGCCGATGGTTGCCGACAAGAAAGTGGCGCGATCGCCCAAAGGGATCGCCCGGCTCGCCTACGTCGATCCGAAGAATCCGACGGATGAAGCTGTGGACTGCTACTGGGCGCCGCTGGTCAGCTTGCCACGCCGCAAGGCCCAGTGCGAGGCCTACGCGATTGCGCTGGAGCAGAATCCGTTCGCCGGGATCGAGCCCGCACTACATCGCTCGCGCGTACCAGTGCGGATCGTCTGGGGCACCGGCGATACGGTATTCTCGTCGGCCAGCCCGGACTTTTTGGATCACACCTTTCCCCGTTCGCGCGGCGTCCGTCGCGTTGAGGGTGCCAAAGCGTACTTTCCGGAGGAGATGCCGGACATCATCGCCGAGGAGGCCCGGCGGCTGTGGGGGGTCGCATAGCGAACCCTCATCAAGTCCCGAGAGTGGCCTTAGCCTATCCAACGCCTCTAGCGATGGAAACCACATGTGAGGCAGAGCTATGAAGTTGAAGACGATTTATCTGGTCCTGTGTGTTCTCGGCTTGGTTCTGCCGTATTGGCAATTCGTTCCCTGGGTATTGGCGAACGGACTGAATATGCCCCTGTTTTTCCGGCAACTATTCGCCAATCGCATTGGCGGATTTTTCGGAATGGACGTACTCGTTTCCGCCGTGGCACTGCTTGTCTTCACCCGCAGAGAAAGTTCCCGGCTTGGTGTGCACGGACGGTGGTTGCCACTCATCGCGGTGCTCACTGTGGGCGTCTCTCTTGGGTTGCCCCTGTTTCTGTATCTGCGAGAAAGGACGCTGGAGCAAGGCCGGACGCAAGCCAACACGGCCGCAGTATGAATGCGAACGCAAAATGATTAAATTGCAGCGTAGTCGTAGAGGCAGCACGCCCGTTGGCGAGGAATGGAGGCGAAGATTGGAAGCAGAGCGTTCTTTTGCCACACGAACTTCGAAGGTGGTCGGCTTTGGTCTGCTGGCATTTGCGATCACCACTCTCGCCGGCGGTATCTGGAGTGCCCTGCTCGTCACCAATCTACGCAGCAGCCCTGCAGTACCTTGGTGCGTTCCCGCGATGGCGCTTCTGTTGTGGCTGATGTGGAGCTACCTCGGTGGCAGGGGGTGGCCACGCAGCACTTCCGAAGCACGGCGACTCTACCTGCGGGCCAACAGAAGATCCAGCCGGACGTATCTGTGGGCATGGGTCGCGGGCGTTCTGTCGGTGGTTGCGCTGGCTGGATACTGGATCGTGCTGTTCCAATTGGTCAAGATGCCACCCAACGCGCTCTCGGATGTGTCGAGCTATCCTCGGCTCACCGTCGCACTCATGATTCTGATGGGCTCGTTGGTTTCTCCTTTGATGGAAGAGGCAGGGTTCCGCGGATATTTCCAGGTTGCACTCGAACGCGAGTTCCGTGCCCCAGTCGCAGTCGTGATCTCATCGGTTTTGTTTGCGCTGGCGCACGGTCCGACGCAGGGTTTCCTGTGGCCCAAGCTCCTTTTCTACTTGCTCGTGGGTGTCGCGTTCGGTGCCACAGCTTACCTCACCAATTCGACCCTGCCAGCCATCCCGGTTCACGTTGTGGGGCTCCTGGTCTTCTTCACCTTGGTGTGGCCGCACGACGCCGCGCGACGGCTGGTTTGGGATAGTGGGACTGATAACTGGTTTTGGATGCATGTGGCGCAAGCAATCCTGTTTACGGTGCTGGCAGTTTGGGCTTTTCAGCGACTGATGGGCGTGAACGCTCAACGATGGAAGGAGCAAGCCAGCGCCGCGCAGTCGAGTGACGGCTAACCGGAAGCTAACTGACGAAACCACTGTTTCTGTATCGGCGAGAACTGGCGCTGGAGCAAGGCCGGACACAAGCAAACACGGCCGCAGTATGAATGCGAACCCGCAAGTGGTGGGCGTCGCAGCCTCATCGTCCGCGGCTGCTGCGGTTGAGGAATGCCAGTAATCTGGATTTAAAACGGAACTCCCTGATTAGGATGGAGCGTGCAGATGCTTGTCGGTATAACCATGAACGATCTTCTTGACTATACGGCCTGGGAGCGCCAAAAGTGGTTCGAGTGGATGCTTCAACAGGGTCAAGGGGTCTTGCAGATCAGTGCGGGTCCCCACGGCGATGGACGCTTTGAAAGAGTCGGCGAGTTGGTCAGACACATCTTTTCAGCGGAAAAGCGATATGTTGAAAGACTCTCGAACCGGCCGATGACCGACCCGGCTAGGATTCCCGCCGACAGCATCGATGCGCTTTTCCAACTTGGCCAGCAGAGTCGGCTGGAACTCAGGGAACTCATCGAAGTGCTCCCGCTGGAGGAGTGGGACGCCCCGAGAGAGGTCACAGTCATCAGCAGTCTTCTGACTGCCACGCCCAAGAAAATTGTGACCCACATTCTGCTGCATGAGATTCGCCACTGGGCGCAGATTGCGACAGTGTTACGCCTGCAAGGGTTGAAGGATGATTTTCACGATTTTCTGTTCAGCCCCGTGATGGGCGGTGAGTTGAGGCGCACGTCGCGCGAATGATGGATCCTGATCGGGCCGATGGAGTCTTGCCGGGTTTTGAACTAGGAGGCTAATGTTCGTCATGCATAAAATCTGTTCGATTCTCGCTCTCAATCTCCTTTTCTGTCCCCCGCTGATTGCAGCAGAAGACTATCCCGTAGGTGACACGCCGTGTCGGCGATACGTCGCAGAGGGCAGGGATGGTCAGCGCATGACTTTTTATCTTTCAACTCAGCAGGAACGCAGTCATCCTTATGGGGCAATGCCCGTGGGCCGCTCTAGCCGATGTAGTGGGCTCTTTGCCAATCGTTGCGCCGTGGGGCACGATCGCGTTTGAGATTTCCCTGCGATACTTTCGCCGGGTGTGATGGGATCGACAGAATAAGGATCATGCGATCTCCACCTGCGAACCTCGCGGGGGTGAGAGTGAACCGAAAGGAGCCCGAACAGAATGCGTGACGAAAGAGATTCTCGTTCAGAAGACCGAGCAGAGGATGCGGCGCCAGGCCGAGTCGGCGGCGTGTCGTGGCGCGATCGGCTAGTCGGGGCGGCACTCGTGTTCATGGTTTTAGCGGCGCAGACCCGTTGGATGGGGCCGGCCATTGTCTTGCTTAGCGGCGGCCTGGTACTAGCCTATTGTGTGTGGGCGGCGGCTCCCTGGAAAAATGACGCCTCTTCGGTTCTCCCCGTGTACCTGATCGCGGTTGCAGTGCAATGCTTGCATTTCACCGAGGAATTTGTAACCGGCTTTCAACATAAGTTTCCAAGACTGTTCGGAGAGGACTGGAGCGATGCTCGCTTTGTGATTTTCAATCTGTTGTGGCTGGCGGCTTTTGTGCTGGCAGGATTGGGCGTGTACCGGCGAATCTCCCTCGCGTTCCTCATTGTTTTTTTTCTCTCGCTGATCGGCGGCGTAGGAAATGGAAGCTCGCACCTGGTGTTGAGTGCAATGCACCGGGGATATTACCCCGGCCTCCTCACCGCTCCCTTTTGCCTGGTCATGGGCGTTGTAGTGCTTCACCGATTGTTTGCCGGAAGGCGATTATCCGGGCGATAGTGATAGCATAAGCGCGTTAGCCGCATTTCTCTCTCACAATGAGCGCATCGATGATTTGTCTGGAAAAAGCGCCCAATCTCCTTCTTCGCTCTTGGGTTCGGACTCTGTGGTACTGTCGCGCTCACCACGTCGCCCACAATCGCGAAAGAGTTTTGCCGAATGGCTGCATGCAGATCATCCTCAATCTGTCTCGGAACTATCTCACCGACTGCGGTGAGGATGGAAAGTCACACCGGCGCCTTCCACGAGCTATTGTCGTAGGCACGCGAGCACGATATGCAGTAGTGGATACCACGGACATGGAAGAGATTGTCGGGATCGTAATCCAACCTGGAGGTTTTGCGGGGCTGTTTCGCGAGCGCGCCGACCTTTTTTTTGAGCGCTCTGTCGGTTTGGAAGAGGTCTGGGCTGGCACGTCTCTCACGGACAGATTGTGCGAGGTTCCGACACCCGTTGAGAAACTGAGGACTCTGGAAGGTTTCCTAAACCGACGTCTTCATCCAGGCACACGGCGGTCTGAACTGGTCGATCACGCGATGCTCCTCTTCCGGGGAAAAGGTCTCTGCGTCGCCGAGTGTGCGAGGTCTGTGGGAGTAAGCGAGCGTAGGCTCTCTGAGGTATTTCGCGAACAGGTCGGCTTGAGCCCCAAAATGTGGTGCCGCATTGGCCGTTTTCAGACCGCCGTGCGAGCTCTACACAACGGCGTGGATGTGCCCTGGCCGGAGTTGGCACTCCATTGTGGATACTACGACCAATCGCATTTTGCCAATGATTTCCGTGCATTTTCCGGTATCAACCCCACCACGTATTCCTTGCGCCGCGGAACTTGGCAGAATCACGTGCCCATCTAGTTCCGAATTTTCCAAGCATAATAACGCTTTCCAGTGGCAGAATGACGGGCATGACGACCGTAGCGAAGAACTGCAAATCAACTGTAATCCCAGGGCTCTTCTATCGAAATGCTGTCGCGATGATCGAATGGCTGTGCAGCGCCTTCGGTTTTGAGAAGCAGTTCGTTTATGCCGGTCCTGACGGCGTAGTAATGCATTCTCAGCTGACTTTTGGCAACGGCATGATCATGGTTGGATCGGTCAACAATGGGACGCCGGCTTCGAACCTGCTGAAGCAACCGGATGAGATCGGCGGAGCGGAGACACAAGCTCCTTATCTTGTCGTCTCTGACATCGATGCGATTTATGCCAGCGCCAAGAGTGCCGGTGCCAAGATGGTGATCGATCTCGAAGAGAAAGGCCATAGCGGCAAGGCATTCTCCTGCTGCGATCCCGAGGGACATGTCTGGCATATTGGAATCTTCGATCCTTGGGAATCACAACAGGTGTAACCGTTCAACCGATTGGGATGATGCAAACTCCAACAGGCGTCTGATTTGATGGCCCAAGCCGAGCCTCTGATCCGCAATATCTCGGACACCGCACTGTTAGCCGCGGTCTACCGGGCGCGCGAGACCGAACGTCAGGATGCGCTCTTTCGCGATCCCTTGGCACGCCGTCTCGCCGGTAAGCGCGGCGATCAGATCGCCGACTCCATTCCTTTCAGCAACCGCAACGCTTGGGCTTGGGTGACGCGCACATACCTGTATGACCAACTCATCGCGGAACAGTGTCAGCAGGGCGTGGATATGGTCATCAATCTCGCCGCGGGCCTCGATACCCGTCCCTATCGGATGGCCCTGCCCCCGGCGCTACAGTGGATCGAGGCCGATCTCCCGGGCATCCTTTCTTACAAAGAAGAAATCCTGGCCAGTGAAAAACCGGCCTGCGCTCTCGAACGCGTCCGCCTCGATCTATCTGACGCCACTGCCCGCCGCGAGCTCTTCGCCCAACTCGGAAGAAGGGCCGCTAAGAGTTTGATCCTCACCGAAGGGCTCATCATCTACTTCAGCGCCGATCAGGTTCGCGCGCTTGCAGAGGATCTTTCCCGCCCGCCCGCATTTCAGCACTGGATCGTGGATCTCGCATCACCGGGCCTCCTGCGTCTGCTCCAAAAAAACATGGATCCCTCACTCAGACAGGGCGGCTCCTCACTGAAATTTGGTCCGGAGGAAGGCCCGGAGTTCTTTCTCCCTTACGGTTGGAAACCAATAGATGTGCGTTCGCCGCTCAAAACGGCGGCACGTTTCAAGCGCCTTTCATTCGGCATGCGGCTCCTGTCTCTGTTACCGCAGTCGAACGGACGCCAGGGCTCGCGCCCGTGGTCCGGCATCTGCCTCTTCGCCAAACTATGAACTACAGGCTAATGTTCGTCATGCTTATATTTCGTTCACGGGACAGCCGACGCTCAGCAGTCGATCACTGGGTTCGATGTCCTGCGCGCTGAGTTGGCCGCCAAAACAGCTAGACGCCGTTTTTGAGCGAAGCGACGGAGATGACCATGCCTGTTGAGCACTCGCAGTCTCGTGGTAATCTTAAGGCAGATATAGAACCGCCCGCGCGTGTGCGTGGGCGGTTTTGTTTTGAGCACAAAAGGGAGAATGGAAATGACATCTGCACAGTTGCCTGGGAGGATTGAGATGCTCAACGGCGTAGGACTCTACTATGAAGTCCACGGAGTCGGCGAGCCACTGCTGTTGCTACACGGCTTTTCGGGTTCTAGCCGAGATTGGCTGACGTCGAAGGCCGCCTGGGACGGGCAGTTCCAGCTTATTTTACCTGACCTGCGTGGTCACGGCCGGTCCAGTGCACTGGCGAAACCATTTCGGCACGACGAGGCGGCGATGGACATACTTGCCTTGCTCGATCACTTGGCCATTGATGCCTGCAAGGGAGTCGGGATAAGCGGCGGTGGGAATGTTCTGCTCCACATGGCCACTAAGCAACCGGAGCGCATCAACGCTATGGTCCTGGTTAGTGCGACGCCCTACTTTCCGTCGCAGGCGCGCGCTATTATGAGCCGGTACGCCGATACTCTGCCAGAACAGCAATGGGCAACCTTGCGCGGCAGCCACCCTGGCGGAGACGCGCAGATCAAAGCTCTATTGGCCAGCACCAAAACATTTGCAACGAGTTACGATGATATGAACTTCACACCCCCTTACCTGGCCACGATTCAAGCTCGCACTCTTGTTGTGCAGGGTGACCGCGATCCACTGTATCCCGTGGAGATTTCCGTGGAAATGGCAAGGGCCATTCCGCATTCGAGTTTGTGGATCCTACCCGACGCGGGTCACGGTCCGGTCTTCGGTGACAGATGGCCCGTCTTCCTGAAAACAGCAGCCGCTTTCTTGCAGACACAATGACTGGAACTTCTTGACAATCCGCTTTCTCAAGAGCGGTTGTACGAACATTGCAAGGAAAGTTTATTGCTTGTAAGCTATTGATACAAAAGGAGATATTGGTGGAGGCGACGGGAGTCGAACCCGCGTTGCACCGTTTTGTTTCTGTAAGTTACACATTATAAAAAAGAATAGAAAGGACGAAACGGCCCACAATGCCACCCGTTTGGCGCAATTTGGCGCCGTTTTCCGTGACCCCAACCACGCTGACGAGATGAATGCGCTTGCGGCACGCCTGAGGGCATGCCCTCAGGCGAGTCTCCCTTATTTCACATTCTGGCTCGGGGTCTTTGCCGGCGCACGAATTCGGTATCTTGGATTGGTTCGCTTTCGCATTCGATCGCCAGGGTCGTCACGGGATGATCGGGAGCGTCGGAGGGCAATCCGGTGAAGCGCACGCGAAACTCATCCTGCTGAAATTCCAGCGGACGGTTCGAGGTGACCAGCTTGGCAGACTTTACGTGCGTCATCAAACCCGACAGGGCGACTGTTTCTCCCGGCCAGAAGTAAATGTGCATATAGAGCGTGTTTCCCTTGCGCGTGAAGTCGGCATAGCTCGAGGTACCGACTCGACAAGGGTCGGAAGAGTAGATGGTTTCGCCGTTGCGCTTCATCCAACCGCCGACCTCTTGCAAAATCCTGACCGAGTCTTCGGGAATGGAACCGTCGGCCCGCGGCCCGATGTTGAGCAGGTAGTTGCCGCCCTGCCCAGCGCACGAAACCAGATTCCGCACTACCGTCTTCGCACTTTTCCAATCGTCATCGGCGTGCTGATACCCCCAACTGTCGTTGAGAGTCATGCAAGACTCCCAGGCGCGTCCGCCTTTTTCGGCGGCGATCTCCTGTTCGGGAGTAGAAAAATCTCCCGGCAGCAAGTTACGATTATTCACGATGATATCGGGCTGGAGCTCAAAAACCATCCGGTTCATCCGTTCTGATTCCCAGCCTGCGGCGTCGAGCGGCCACGGCACGTCGTACCAGAGAATGTCCACCTTGCCATAGTTCGTGAGAAGCTCACGGATTTGGCCATGGATGTAGGCGACGAAGCGAGTGCGTGCAGCAGAATCCGTGGCACAGAGCGCGCCGTCGGGATGATGCCAATCCATCAGCGAGTAATAGAATCCGACGCGCAATCCCTCGGCTCGCACTGCGTCCACGTATTCTCTAACAAGATCGCGACCCGGTCCCTGTTTCGGAGCGCAGTAGTCGGTGAGCTTGGTATCGAATTGGCAGAATCCCTCATGATGCTTGGTTGTCATCACCATGTAGCGCATGCCAGCCTCGCGAGCCAGGCGCGCCCAGGCACGCGCTGCGTTTGGTTGCGGCTGAAAGCGCTTTGCGAGCGGTTCATACTCCGCCACGGGAATGCCCTCATTCTCCATGACCCACTCGTGGCGCCCCAGAACGCTGTACAAGCCCCAATGCACAAACATTCCAAACTTCGCGTCGTGCCACCATTGCATGCGGCGGGCGCGATCCGTGTCTGTGTCTCCCGACGTGACCGCGGACCAAGAGGGAAGCCGCAGCGCGCTCGCGGCCATGGCTGATCCCGTGCCCAGAAGCCAGCGACGTCGAGTGATTGAGTTGCTCATAAAAAGTAAACCCCGGAATCAAACCTCTTGCGGCGTTCTTCGAGTCGAGCCTTCGTGTTGGGTCGGCGCCACGCCAGCCTGCGCTACCTCAGCCAAACGCACCGGGCGATGCTCATCATAAGACTTGCGAGCGGCCAGGCCCATGACCACGGCGGCGCGTCCGTCATCGCCAGTTACGGGGATTGGTTTATCTTCCGCAACCGCTTCCACGAAGGCGCGCAATTCATTCGCAAAGCTTTCTGTATAACGTTCCATGAAGAAGTACAGCGGCAGTTCGCGCCAGACGGCGGTTCCGGTGCGAAGCACGGCCTGGTTGGGATACCAGTTATCCGTGGAGATCTCACCCTCGCTGCCCAAAATCTCCAACCGCTGGTCGTAGCCATAAACCGCCTTGCGGCTGTTGTCAATCGTTCCGATTACACCGTTCCTGAAGCGGAGCATGATCAGCGCCGTGTCGAGATCGCCGGCCTTGCCGATTTCCGGGTCGATCATGACGCCTGCGGCGGTGTAGATTTCGTCCACTTCATCTCCGATCAGGAAGCGCGCCATATCGAAATCATGAATGGTCATATCCAGGAAGATACCGCCAGAAACCTTGATATAGGAAATTGGCGGCGGAGCCGGGTCGCGACTGATGATGTGGAGCAAGTGGGGCGTACCGATTTCTCCATTGGCCACGGCTAAGCGCGCGCGAGCAAAGTTGGCGTCGAAGCGGCGGTTGAATCCGACCTGGAGCTTGACTTTTGCGTGGGCGACTGCGGCGATGGCTTGATCGATGCGGGCCAGGTTGTGGTCGATGGGCTTCTCGCAGAAAATGTGCTTGCCAGCTTGCGCTGCCTGAACGATGAGATCGGCGTGCGTGTCGGTGGGAGAGCAGATCAGGACAGCGTCAATCCTGGGGTCGGATAGAACTTCGTCGCTATCGGTGGTCACGTGGGGAATGCGGCAGCGGGCGGCGACTTCGTCGGCGGCGGAGCGGTTCACGTCGGCAATCATCAGTGCGACGGCTTCGGGTAAGCGGAAGGCGAGCGTTTCGGCGTGGACCTTGCCGATTCTTCCGGCGCCGAGGATCCCGACATTCAGTTTGTTCTTGCTCACGCAGTTCTCCTTTGGCACGAAATCGATCAGACCAGTTGGCTTTCGATCTTGCGCAGGTATTCGCGATTGCGTCGCGCGCTTTCTTTGGGTGTGCCCATTCCTGGGAGAACGTCTTGTTCCACCAGGACGTAGCGGTTGTAGTTATTGCGCCGAAGCCAGCGCAGCGCGGCGAGGAAATCGATTCCTCCCTTGCCTAGCTCACAGAAGACGCCGTGGCGGAGAGATTGGAAGTAGTCCCACTTGTTGGCGCGGGCTTGTTGGGCGATTTGCGGATCGCAGTCTTTAAAGTGGACGTACCAGATGCGATCTTTGAAACGCTCCAACCCCTCGACGATCTCAGTATGACCGGCACCGTAAGCATAGTGGCCACTGTCGAATACCAGTCCAACGGTATCAGGATCGGTTAGAGCCAGAAAGCGTGCGATCTCCTCGGGCGTTTCTACGTAGCCGGCACAATGATGATGGAATACGGTGCGGAGGCCAGTTTCAGTGCGCACGGCGCGCGCGATGCGGTTGGCTCCGTCGGCGAAGGTGCACCATTCCGACGGGCAGAGGCCCATGTGTTCAGCAATTCGTCCGGCATTTTGCGTTCTCTCAGGGACGGTGCCGTTGTTGTCGGCAAGCACGAGATAGGGCTTCGGGTTGGTGGCCGCAGCGGCGAGCAGTCGGGCGGTCTTGACTGCGTTGGCGACGCCTGCGTCGTGGGCCGCGCGATTTTTCAAAGCGACAGGCACGAATGCGCCGAGCATCACGAGACGGCGTTTTTCCAATTCGGCAGCGAGCGATGCCGGAGTGGTGGGCATGTATCCCCAATCGCCGAGTTCGGTTCCGGTGTATCCGGTTTCGACCAGCTCATCTAACATGCGGTCGAAAGCAATCTGTTCGCCCTTGGATCCTTCGAATTCTAATGTGCCCCAGGAACAGGGCGCGTTTCCTACCTGTAGAGTGGTCATAAATGATGGCGTTCCTTCTGTCGTGCTTCTTCGTATACGGTGCGCGCTTGCCGCACGCGTTCGCTTTCGGAGACTTCGGCGACGGCGACATCCCACCAAGAGTTGTAGCCCGGCACTCGCGCCTCGCGGTCAGTTTCCACCACGATGAGGGTGGTGAGATCGGACTCTTTGGCTTGCTGCAGAGCGTGTTTGAGGTCCGCGAGATTATTGGCCTTCACTGCGTGTGCCCCCAGGCTGCGGGCATTGCCGACGAAATCTACTGGCACAAAATCGCCATCTGTTTGCTGCGATTCCAGGCTGCGAAAACGAAGCTGGGTGCCAAAGGCCCCGCTGCCCAAGGCTTGGCTCAAGGAGCCGATGCTGGCATAACCATGGTTATCTACCAGCACAATGATGACCTTGATGCGCTCCTGCACGGCGGTCACGATTTCAGACGGCATCATCAAGTAAGTGCCATCGCCGACGAGCACGAACACTTCGCGGTGGGGATCGGCCATCTTAGCGCCGATTGCGCCTGGGATCTCGTATCCCATGCAGGAATAGCCGTACTCCAGGTGATAACAGTTCGGTGAGCGAGCGCGCCACAGTTTATGCAAGTCGCCGGGATGGCTGCCGGCCGCCGAGACCAGCGTATCGTTGGGTCCGGAAGCATCCCAGATAGCGCCGATCACTTCGCTCTGCGCGGGACGTGGATCGCGTTTCAGATGGAGTAGTCGTTCGACCTCCGCTTCCCACTTTTCCTTGAGAGCGGAAACTTGAGATGCGTATTCGACACTGACGCGATAGCCGTCGAGGCCCGCGGTCAGTTCTTCGAGGGCCACTTTGGCATCGGCCACAACGGGGATCGCCGAGACCTTGCAGACGTCAAACTCGGCCACGTTGATGTTGAGAAATCGGACCTCCAGGTTCTGGAATGCAGTCATGGAAGCAGTGGTGAAGTCGGAGTAACGTGTGCCGATTCCAATCACCAGATCCGCGGCGTTGGCCAATCGATTCGCTGCCAGATTGCCCGTCGCACCCACGGCTCCCACACATTGCGGGTGGTTGTAGGCTAGGGCACCTTTTCCAGCTTGAGTTTCGCCCACCGGAATGCCGGTTCGGTTGGCAAACAGCGAGAGCGCCTCCCAAGCATGGCTGTATAGGACGCCGCCTCCAGCGACCATGAACGGCTTCTGGCTAGCGCGGATCGCTGCGATGGCGCGCTTCAGAGAAACTCGATCAGGACGGGGACGGCGAATCAGCCAGACGCGCTTGCGAAACAATTCCTCCGGGTAGTCATAGGCTTCGGCTTGCACGTCTTGCGGCAATGCGAGCACTACCGCTCCAGTATCGGCAGGCGAAGTCAGCGCGCGCATTGCTTCCGGCAGGGAAGTGATGATCTGCTCGGGCCGATTGATGCGGTCCCAGTAGCGGGAGACGGGACGAAAGCAATCGTTCACTCCAATATCCTGGGTCGAGGGAGATTCCAGTTGCTGCAGGACGGGCGCGACATTTCGGCGGGCAAAAATGTCTCCGGGCAAAAGTAAGACGGGCAGACGATTGATGGTTGCCAGAGCGGCCCCGGTGATCATGTTGGTGGCTCCCGGCCCAATCGAGGATGTGCAGGCAAATGTGCGCAGCCGATTGCTCATCTTGGCGTGTCCGGCCGCGATGTGCACGGCCGCCTGTTCGTTGCGCACGGGGATAAAGCGAAAATCCAGATTCTGTTGCAGCGCTTGCCCGATGCCGGCGACGTTACCGTGCCCGAAGATCCCCAACATGCCGGAAAAGAAGGCGTTCTGCTGTCCATCGCGCTCGACGTATTGGTTCTTCAGAAAAGCGATGATGGCCTGCGCCGTTGTCAGTCGCCTCGTCGTGCCCATAACGTTCTCCAAACAATCGTCGCGTGGTTCTACTTCTTGTCCGGGTCCGGCAACATAAAATCGCGCACAAACGCTAGCAGTTCGTGGTACGAACCGATGAAAGAACGCAGGGTGCGAACTGTCGCTCCGTAGGAATCGAATTCGTCCACTGTCATTCCGTCTTCGCGGTAGGCTCGGGAAAAGTCTGGGAACTTGCGGCATAACTCCGCTACGATCTCCGGGTCCACGGGATCCTGCATACGGGGCTTGATCTCAATGCCGGACTGGTTAAACATCACTTGCCACTCATGTGGAATCGTGAGGATGAGATCGCCGCCGATGAGTTCCGACCAGTGCATGTGGTGACGATAGGCGGCGGCCAGCAGCCGGGTGCGATAGCCGCGCTGGCAGTATATGCCGTAAGCCTGCTTAATGGCCGCGATGCCGGCCCAATCCATGTGGCCGGGGGTGATGACGATGCCGTTTTTCTTCGCCAGCACTTTGATCCAATCGTCCAAACGTCCCACCATGATGGTGCACACTGGCGTCATGCCGACGATTTCATTTCCTTCCCGCTGTCGACGGTTGAGTCCCCGCTCCACCGCTTCCGCCACAGCAATCGCCTGCGGAACGGTAAAGCAAACTGTGGCGTTGATGTTCACGCCGCGATACGAGGCCTCTTCGATCGCGGCAATTCCAGCTTTTGTCGCCGGAACCTTCACCTGGATATTCCTGGCCAGTTCATGGAAATGCAAGGCCTGTTCCACAATGGCGCTGGCGTTGCGATAGAAGGTGGGATTTGTCTGCAAAGAAAGACGCCCCTCGCGGCCGTTTTCGCGATCTCTGCATTCGCGATCGAAGATGGGCAGCAACAGTCCGGACGCTTTGACTGCGAGATCCTCGATCACCTTCCAAGCAATCTCCACTTCGTTCCAGGTGGGATTCCTGGCGATGAGTTCAAGAATGTGCTCGCGCCACGCCGGTAACTCTTTCTTCACGACCGCCAGAACGATGGTCGGATTGCTGGTTGCTCCCACTGCGCCGTTTGCGATCGCATAGGTGAGTTCCTCGACGGAACACGAGTCGTTCCAGTAATCCGTCGGCGTGGTGGTCGCGGTCAGATACAGTGGGCTGCGGTGGTTCGTACTCACCAAGGAGTCCTCGTGATCACCCTTTTTTGTTTGCGCCAAACTCTCCATGCCTCAGCCTTACGTCGAAATGCGTTGCCAGAATGGTCGGTTCATTGCTTCGTGCCTCGCCGCGCCAGCGGCAGACGCGGGTCTTTCTCTTTCCACGTTTCGCGCACCCAGGCATATGCCGGATCGTCGGAAGCGGCCATCGAGCGCGCGGAGCCAGCCAGCGCATTCAGGTAGTACACGTTGTAGCCGTGCGCCGCGACCACCGGGTGATAACCCTCGGGAATCAGCACTAACTCGCCGTCGCGCACGGTGAGAGTTTCGTCGAGCCGTCGATCTTCCGTATAGATCCTCTGAATGGCGTAGCCGTCGGCGCGGTCGATCCGGTAGTAGTAGATCTCTTCCAGGGCAACCTCTCCCGGCGGCTGGTGCACATCGTGCTTGTGCGGAGGGTAACTCGACCAGTTGCCGCTGGGAGTGAATACCTCCACAATCATGATCCGATGTGCCGGGAATTCCGGCGTGATGATGTGATTAATTTGCCGCGTGGCATTGCCGCCACCGCGGATCTCGATCTTGACCGCATCGGGCGTGATCAGGCGCGCGGGATAAGATGTCTCGGCCCGACAGTAACAGAAAGCCAATTCACAATCCGAATCAGCGGTCACCTCGAAGCGAGTAGCAACCGGCAGGTACAGCGCGTAAGGCAGTCCATCGAAGACGCTGGAGCGGCCCCCCATATGCGGCCATTCGCCATGTTCGGACTCCACTGAGCAATGCCCCCTCAGTACAACCAGCGCGAGTTCATTACTGCCCGTATTGGTGCAGTGCTTCTCTCCCGAAACAAACTTACGCATTTGAAAACTGAGGTATTCGTAACCGAAACTTGCAGTTTTTCCAGTGAACGTGTCAGGGCGAATGAGCAGATTGGGCATCATTTTCTCTTGGGCGCAGCGGTAGACTCGCGAATTATAAGTTCTCCTGGCACCTTGATGCTTTGCACCGATGCGGAGCCTGATAACAGGTGGAACAGAGTCTCCATCGCCATTCGTCCCATTTGCCGCATCGGCTGGCGCACAGTTGTCAGTGGCGGCTCCGTGTACTGCGCAATGTAGAGGTCATCAAATCCGATGAGGGAAATATCGCCCGGAACCTGAAGGCCGCGCGCGTGGATTTGTCGCAAGGCTCCTAGCGCCGTCATGTCGTTGTAACAGAACACAGCGGTTGGCGGCTGTTTAAGCGCAAGCAACTGCACCATTCCCCGCATTCCGCCTTCCGGTTTGCCGTCTCCGTGGACTACCAGTTCGGGCCGGAACGGCTCATCGGCGGCATCCAACGCCTGGCGATATCCGGCAAAACGCTCGCTGTCGGACTGGCCTCCGTTCCGGTCGCCGAGGTAAGCAATCCTCCGATGCCCCAGTTCGAGCAGATAGTTGGTCGCCTCCATGCTTGCCGTTGTGTTTGCAATCATCACGGAATAGACGAACTCGCTGGGATGCTGATTGTTGAGCAGCACAATCGGGATGCGCATCTGCGCGATCATCGGCGCGTAGATGGCGCCGGCGCGGGAAGACGTGACGATGATCCCATCCACTCTCCGCTCTTCAAACGAGCGCACCACGCGCACTTCACGTTCCGGGTTGGCATCGGAATTGGCGAGGAAAACGGAGAAGCCGCGCTCATTGGCGGCCTCTTCGATCCCGGCCACGACTCCGGCGGCAAAAGGATCGGCGATCGTAGTGACAACCGTTCCGACCGTGCGCGTGTAATTGGTCACCAGGCTGCGCGCGACCGCGCTGGCGCGATAACCGGATTCCTGGGCGATGCGTTGAATTCTGGCGGCAGTTTCGCGATTGATCAGCGGACTATTCTGTAAAGCGCGCGAAACGGTGGAATGGGAAACATTGGCCATGCGGGCGATATCGACGATCGAGATCGGTTTGGCGTGAGTACGTTTCATCGTCGCACACGTGTGCAGTTAGCTTCCAACCATACCTCTGTCTCCACGTTTCTGTCAATCGCCGCTGACTCACAGGCGGGTTTCTTCATTTATGCGCGTAGTAAGTGGATCTGAAGCGAGAAATCTCCAGCCGCTATTTTTCGTTTTGCCAAAGCCATACGAGAAGGGATAGAATGCGCACACGTGTGCATCCTGGCTCGGCTTCTCGGCCCGACCCTCCGAGATCGCAGCCACTGTAAGCTCGTAATCGGGGAGACTCTCAGACTTCATGGATCTGGAAAAGGGATCGTCGCTCAAGCGTGGCATAGGAGTCTTTCAGGCTTCCACCACCAACATGCTCCAGATGATTGGCATCGGGCCCTTCATCACCCTGCCTATCCTCTTGGCCGCCATGGGAGGGCCGCAGGCCCTCATCGGTTGGTTTCTCGCCGGACTCATCGCCCTGTCCGATGGCCTCGTGTGGGCCGAACTCGGGGCGGCGATGCCCGGTGCGGGCGGACCTTACCACTACCTCAAAGAAGCGTACGGCCCCCGCCGTTTTGGCCGCATGATGAGTTTTGTTTACATCTGGGAAGCGACTCTCAGTGCTCCCCTGTCGCTAGCATCCGGCGCTGTTGGCCTCTCCCTGTACCTGAGGTTCTATTGGCCGACGATGAGTCTGAACGAACAGAAACTCGCTGCGATGGTAGTTTGCGTTCTGTGCACGGTTTTGCTGTATCGCGAGATTCGCGATGTGGGCCGATTGTCGGTTGTGATGTGGGTTGTGGTCATGCTCACACTGGCGTGGGTGGTGGTAACGGGCCTTTGGAAATTCTCGCCGGCTCGAGTGCTCGACTTCCCACCCGGTGCATTTGCGCTCTCCACGCACTGGTTTCTTGGGCTGGGCGGCGCGACGCTGATCGCGATGTACAGCTATGGCGGATATTCCAACGTCTGCTTATTTGGCGGCGAAGTGAAGAACCCGGCACGGACGATTCCCCGGTCGATCATTTACGCCATCCTTGTAGTTGGCCTTCTCTACATCGTGATGAGCGTCACGATTATTGGCGTGGTGCCCTGGAAGGAGGCCATCGGAATCCCGTACATCGTTTCGGAATTCATTCAACGGATCTATGGACCGCGTGCGGCTGCGCTGATGACGGCGCTGATTCTATGGACCAGCGTGGCTTCCGTGTTCGCCGCTATGCTGGGATTATCGCGCGTGCCGTATGCCGCCGCCGTTGACGGACAATTTTTCAAAGCGTTCGCCCGGGTTCATCCCACCAAGCACTTTCCGGATTTCTCCTTGCTCTTTCTCGGAGTTACGGCGACGGCGGCCTGCCTGCTCAATCTCGATTCGCTCATCCGCGCGCTGATGGTCATTCAGATTGTTACTCAATATATTGCTCAGGTCGTCGCAGTAACCATGATCCGACGCTACCGCAAAGACATAGCGCGACCCTTCCGGATGTGGCTCTATCCGATCCCAAGTTTCTTGGCGCTAGTTGGGTGGATGTGGATGCTGATCGGAAGCGGATGGCAGTATATCGTGCTCGGATTCGGAATTCTGCTCGTCGGGATAGTTGCCTACTTACTGCAGGCCAGGCAAAGGCAAGAATGGCCCTTCGCGCCAGAAAGTGTGCCGGCATGAGTACCGCCAAAGCATGGGATTTTCTCGTCTTCGGAGATTTGTTTGTCGACCTCGTAATGGCCGGCTTTCCGCGCTTGCCGAGCCTGGGTGAAGAAGCGCTGGCTACAAGTTTCATGCGGGAGGTCGGCGGCGGCGCAGCGATTACTTCCTGCGGGTTGGCGATGCTCGGTGCGCGCACCCAGGTGTTGGGAGTTGTGGGAGCAACCGATCTTGACTGGTTCAAACAGAGGTTTAGATCAAGAGGAGTGGATACCCAGGCACTGATCGCCCATCCCAAGGAACCGACTTCCATCACAGTGGCGGTCTCCACATCGAGTGACCGGGTCTTCTACACCTACGCGGGAGCCAATGCATCCTTGCCGCAGCTGCTGACGAGTCCTGAGTTGCGCGTTCACATGGCGGCCGCTTGTCACGTGCATATCGCACACCTCATGGACCCGGCCTGTCTTGAGGAACTGTCGAAGCGGCTGCATACGCAGGGTTCCACAGTGTCCGTTGATGTTGGCTGGCAGGAGTCATGGCTGGACGATCCCACCAGTTTCAGCGCACTGAAAGAAGTGGACTGGTTTCTGCCCAACGAGCGCGAAGCCGAACGCATCACCGGAGAATCGCAGCCGACCCGGATGCTGGAGTGGTTTCGCAATCATGGATTGGGCGGAGTCGCTTTGAAACTCGGTCCTGAGGGTTCCGCGGTTCTTGCTGGCAACGAGTTGCTTCAGCAACCTGCCGTCCGTGTTCAACCCATCGAAACCACCGGTGCAGGAGATTGCTTTGACGCCGGGTTCCTTTTTGCGTGGCTGCGCGGGATGCCGCTACGGCAGTGTTTGGCTTGGGGCAACGTCTGCGGTGCGTTGTCCACCCGGTGCCATGGGGGTCTCGAGGGATTTCCAAGTCGCGCAGAAGTGGAAAAAGTGCTCAACACAAGAAAGGGAGAGAGCAATGGCGTTTGAGAAGGTGACGGTTCTGGGAGGCGGGAGTGCCCGTACTCCTTTGCTCATTCATGGCATCGCCGAGGCGCGTGCGAAGGTTGGCATCCGCGAGGTGGCGCTGTACGACACCGACCGGTCACGGGTGGAGTTGATTGCCGCGCTGGGAAGGGAAGTGGCCCGCCGGCTGGGCAGCGATCTGAAGATCACCACTCCTGAAAAAGTAGGAGACGCAGTGACCGGAGCCAAGTGCGTGATCAGCAGCCTGCGCGTAGGCGGAGGGGCTGCGCGTGCGCGCGACGAAGAAGTGGCGCGCAACTGCGGATTTGCCGGGCAGGAAACCACCGGGCCAGGCGGAATGGCCATGGCGTTGCGCACGATTCCAGTGGCGCTGGAGTATGTGCGTGTCGTCGAACGTTGCGCGCCGGATGCGTGGCTGATTAACTTCACGAATCCCGCGGGCCTGATCACGCAGGCGTTGACTTCGCACACGAAGTTGCGCGTTGTAGGCATCTGCGACACGCCCACGGAAATCTTTCACAGGATTGCGGCAGCACTAAAAGAGCCTCGCGAACAGGTGGATTGCCACTATTCCGGTCTGAACCACCTCGGTTGGGTGTACAGCGTGAAGGTCCGAGGCGAGGAGCGGATCGGCGACATTCTGAACAACGATGCTTCTTTGCGCAGCCTCTATCCGTCCGATCTTTTTGCGCCGGAGTTTTTGCGCAGCCTCCAAGCAATCCCGACCGAGTATCTGTTTTTCTACTACAGCCAGCAGCGGGCGTTTCAAAACCAGAGCGGAGTCGGCGCCACGCGCGGTCAAGAGATCCAGAAGCTCGACGCCCAGGCCTGGAAAGACACCAACGATGCAGTCGCCAGAGGTAATGTCGCTCGCGGTCTGGAGCGGCACACCGCGTATCTGATGCAACGGTCCGCATCGTACTTGCGCCTGGAATCGCGTGGCGAATCGGCCATGGGCGTTGCGCCAGAAGAGTTCCCCGATCCCTTCCAGGCCGAGACTGGATACCATCGGATGGCTCTGGAGGTTTTAACGGCACTCGCCAGCGACCAGCCGAGTACGATTGTCGTGAATGTGCCCAATGCGACTTCAATTCCGGATCTCAACCCGGACGATGTGGTTGAGGTCCCTTGCCTGGTCAGTTCCAAAGGTGTCGTGCCGATCCCGGTTGGGCGTCCGCCCGACGCGGTTCGCGGACTCATTCTGTCGGTCAAAGAATATGAGCGGTGCGTCATCCGCGCTGCCGTGGAGCAGTCGGCGGACGCCGCCCGATTCGCGCTGGTCTCGTTGCCAATTGTCGGCCAATGGGAACCTGCCGACCAGGTGGTGAGGGCGCTGATTGCCAGCGACCCCGAGTACCTTGGATATCTCTCCTGGGATAGGGTTTGATTCTGTATGCACACGTTAGCAAAATGATTTTCTTGCCCTCGATTCGACAGAGAGGGAGCATATCGAGTCGGGATGGTTTTTCAAGTTGAGAAATATCCCGAAAATTATGGCTGATCTGAGAAAGAATGTCTTGACAAAGGGCGGGGAGAAAAGTTACAAAGGCTTCGCGACGCAATGCACACGTGTGCATAAATCTGAAGGGGATATCCCATGAAGGCTGGCCGTTGCCGTCCAATCTCTCTTTGCTTCTCAATCGTTCTTTTCTTTGCCCTCGCCGCGTCTGCCGCCTGGGGCCAGCTGACCAACGCCCGGCTGAGCGGCTCGGTGAGCGATTCCAGCGGATCGATGATTACGGGTGCGAAGGTCACTGCCACGAACACCGGAACGGGTTTGACCGAGACCACGACCACGGACTCGATCGGCGCCTATCAGTTCCCACTGTTGCCGCCGGGAGAGTACACGGTAAAGACGGAAGCTCCGGGCTTTTCATCGCTGGTGCGCACTGGCGTTGTGCTCACTGTGAGTCAGCCCGCCACCCTCAACCTCACGCTGCAGCCGGGCAAGGTTCTGGACGAGATTACGGTGACCGGCGGAGCGGAACAGATCAATACCACCACAGCCGAGATCGGCCAGGCGATGGAAGAGGAGGAGATCAAGGATCTGCCGCTGGACGGGCGCGATCCGTCGAGTCTCGTCAATTTGGCCGTCGGCACTACCAATGAGTTGTACAGTCAGGCTTCGACACTCCCCGGGAGCAACTCTTTCCCGACTGAATCAGGAGCATCGTCAGGCGGCGGACGGCAGGGAAGCGCCTGGTATTTGCTCGATGGCGTGTCGAACATGGACACGTTTGCGCTGCTCGCCGCGCCGTTCCCGAACTCCGACGCCACGCAGGAATTTCGCGTCATTTCCAATAACTACGACGCACGCTACGGATTTGCCCCCAGCGCCGCGGTGGTGATCCAGACCAAGTCGGGCTCGAACAGCTTCCATGGCGGCTTGTTCGAGTTCGTTCGCAACAACGACCTAAATGCTTCGAACCCTTTTCCGCCATATCTGGTAGACCAACTCAAACGCAACCAGTTTGGCGGCTACGTGGGCGGCCCGATTCTGCACGATAAGCTGTTTTTCTTTACCAACCTTCAGCTCACGCATCGGAACTACAACTCAAGCACGAATGCCACCGAGACGCCAACCCAGGCGATGCTCAATGGAGACTTCAGCGCGGTGCCCGCTAGCGACCTCTCCGGGCCGCTGGCATCCGTTTTCCAAACGGTCAATGGTAAGCCCCAGCAGGTGAGCACGAGCCTTTTCAGCCCGGGCGCGCTCGCCATTGCGGCGTCGCTGCCGCTGGGCCAAGACCCGGCAACCGGCCTGACCAATTACATCGCCCCGGCCGCGAAGCAACGCTACAGCGAGAATACGTCACGTATCGACTACGAAATCAATGCTCGCCAGAGGGTGTTCCTGCGCAGCTTTCTTTACAACTACAATCAGCCGGGCACGACGACGCCAGGGAACCTACTCGCTGGCGTACAGGGCCAGAATGGAACGTATCTGAACCTTGCGGGTGGCCACACCTGGACCCTCTCGCCCACGCTGATCAATAGCGCCACTTTTTCATGGTCGGAGATAAACTTCACCACGGGTACGATCGAGAAAGATACGAGCGGCGCACCGGTCTGCCTGTCGCGCTATATCAATGTGTCCGATCCGGCAGGGTCGTGCTACATTTCGGGTCTTTCGGCCTTCGATGGCAATGTGCTCTATGGGGGCGGCTTAGGTTTTAACGCTTTCACCGGAAGCCCGAGCGATACCCGCCGCCGCTACTGGTGGCTGACCGATACGGTCACCAAGATTATCGGCAAACACACGTTGACGGCGGGCGCGGACATCATGCATCGCTATGGCTACGAACTCTACGGCGGCAGCCAGAACCCCGGAGTGAGCTTCAACGGCCAGTACACGGGATTCCCGCTGTCGGACTTTTTGCTCGGGTACATGTCGAGCTTTAGCCAAGGAGCGGGCGAGGCTGGCAGCGAGTCGGGATGGATGACCGGCTACTACGCGCAGGATCAGCTCAAGTTATTTCCGACGTTGACGGTGACGGCAGGTTTGCGATGGGAGCCAAACTTTCCACTGACGATAAAGGGAGGTCGCGGCGCAGCCTTTGTCCCCGGTCAGCAGAGCACGCGCTTTCCCAACGCTCCACTGGGAGAGGTTTTCCCCGGCGACGCGGGGATTGGATCAGGCCTTTACCAGGCTTCCTACGGTTATTTCATGCCACGCCTCGGCATCGCATGGCAGGCGCGTCCCAACACTACGGTCCGCGCCGGTTTCGGTATGTTTACCACGCCGATGGAAGATGCATTCTATAACCACGCTTGGGACGCAGCGCCCTTTGCTCCTTCCTACAGCCTCAACGGAACTGGTACAGTGCCACTCTCGTTTGACAACCCGTGGAGCGGTTTTAGCGGAACAGGGGGCGTAAGTCCGTTCCCGCCTTTCGCCTCGCCGTCGCAGGTGCCTCCTTCTAGCGTCACTTTCACCACGCCGATTTCGCTGGGAGCGGTGTTCTCGAAAAATTTGAAGATTGGCCTGACCGAAAGCTGGAACCTCTCCGTCGATCAGCAGATCAACAAGAACTTGGCATTGCATATCGGCTACGTCGGCAGCTTGTCCTACCACATGGCCACCACAGTGGAGCAGAATCCCGCCAATTTGACGACGGGAACCCGCCTCACCTATCCCAACTTCGGCTCGATTATTCAGGTGCAGGATGGCGCGACGGGCACATATCATGCCCTGCAGGTGAGCGTCGATCAGCGCCTTTCTCATCGCCTGACATTTCATTCAAACTTCACCTGGTCGCACACCACGGATGTAGGCGGATCGGGCGACCCCTCCTTTGAGTCGAGTGTGAGCGACCCGTATGACTATCACCACGACTTCGGCCCATCGAGTCTTAACTATCCGTTCGTGTGGGTCTCAAACCTCGTCTATCACCTGCCTGATCTCAACAATGCGCCCGCGGCTCTCAGGTACACGCTGGGCGGCTGGGAGATTTCCGGACTGTATACGGATCAGTCGGGGCCGCCGTTCACCATGAATGGTGGTGAAGGCAACAACAATTCCGGATTCGATGTTGGCCAGGATCGCGCCGATTTGGTTCCGGGTCAGCCGTTCGATGTTCGCCAGGGCGGCAAGAGCCATTGGCTCAACGAATACTTCAACACAGCCGCCTTTACTAATAACGCTCCTGGTACGCCCGGCAACTCTCCGAAGTTCCTGATCCAGGAGCCTCCAATTGCTACGGCAAATATCGCAGTAATCAAGAACTGGAAGTTTGGCGACCGCTACAAAGTTCAGTTTCGTTGGGAGGCCTTCAACGCGCTTAACCACCCGAGCTTTGGGCAGCCCGATTCCAATCCGGGCGACGGAAACTTTGGCAAGATCACAGGAATCGGCAACATCCCTCCTCGCGTCATGCAGGGAGCGCTGAAATTCAGCTTCTGAGGTTAGCCCCACGCCTTCCCGTGGACTGCTCCTGGCACGGGACGGCGTGGGCAAACACTCTCTTTGCCATTCCATGTTCCGTCACTCTGTTCCGTCTCTCAGACGACGCGTCCTGTATTCGCTTCCCGCCGGAGAATCCTTTCGCCGTGGCTTCTTTGCGTCAACTGGAGGATATGATATTCCGATCATGCTCGGACAGAGAATCGGACGAAGAAAGGGAAACAGAAATCATGTCTGAAAACTTTAGCCGGAGGTCTTTTCTGCAATCGGCCGCACTCTCCGGCGCAGCCATCGCTACGCGGAAGGCTTGGGCTTCGTCGCTAACCAGCAATGCGAGTGAGCCCGCTGGCAGTGGCGGACTCACGCAGTTCGTCGATGTGTTCATTGGCACTGGAGGGCACGGGCATACCTATCCTGGAGCCACGGTCCCGTTCGGCATGGTGCAGCTCAGTCCCGACACCGGGCTTGGCGATTGGGACCACTGTTCTGGGTATCACTACAGCGATACATCGATTATGGGATTCAGCCACACCCACCTCAGTGGGACCGGTGCCGCTGACTTGCTGGACGTGTTGGTGATGCCTGCAGTGGGACCTGTGCGCATGGAGCCAGGGCCGAGCAACAATCCGGGAGCCGGGTACCGATCGCGATTCTCACATGCCGAGGAACATGGCGAGCCGGGTTACTACTCGGTCCTGCTGACAGATTGCGGAATCAAGGCTGAACTGACGGCCACGGCTCGCGCCGGAATGCATCGCTACACATTCCCCGCCGACCCGACCAGTCATTTCATTATCGATCTCGCCCACGGTACTTTCGACAAGGAGAATGCGGAGAGTACGCGCATCCTGTCCGCTGAAATGCGTGTTGCGGGAAACGATACTCTGGTAGGCGGCCGGCGCGTGGGCGAATGGGCCGACGGACGATTCCTCTATTTCGCGATGCGATTCTCCCGCCCGTTTTCTGCCGCACAACTCACGTCGGGAGCCCAGTTGCTGGATGCGTCGATTACGGAAACCAAGGGTGCAGTCGTTAAGTGTGTCCTGTCTTTTCCGACGACAGCCGGCGAAGTGATCCAGGTAAAGGTGGGACTCTCTGCCGTGAGCATCGAAGGGGCCCTCAAGAACATGGACACCGAAATTCCCAGCTGGGATTTCGAAACCGTGCGCCGTGCCGCCAAAGCAGCATGGGAGCGGGAACTGCAAAAGATTGTGATCGAGACGCCACGTGCGGACCACAAGAAGATCTTCTACTCCGCCCTCTATCACGCGCTCGTGGCCCCCACGCTCTTCAGCGATGCGGACGGCCAGTATCGCGGTATGGACCTCGAAGTCCATCGTCTCCCAGCCGGTGAAAAGAACTATACGACCTACTCGCTGTGGGACACGTATCGCGCTCTGCATCCTCTTTTCACGTTGATTCAGACCGAGCGCCTTCCGGGCATGCTCAATACCTTGATCCGGATGGCCGAGCAGAGTTCTGCTGGAGTGCCGGTCTGGCCTCTCCAAGCCTGCGAAACCGGATGCATGATCGGTTATCACTCCGCCGCCGTGTTGGCCGAGGCCTGCGAAAAGGGAGTGCCCGGTGTCGACTTCAAGAAGGCCTATGCGATCTGGAGGAAGAGGGCCTTTATCGAAAATTATCGCGGTCTGGTTCAGTATCGCGATCTTGGATTCATTGCCTGCGATCAGGAAGCCGAGGCGGTGAGTAAGACGCTGGAGTATGCCTACGACGATTGGGCTATGGCTCGACTGGCGCGCGCCGCAGGTGCCATGGACGACTATCGCCAGCTGCTCGACCGCTCCCGCAACTACAAGAACGTCTTCGATTCATCGATAACCTTTATGCGCGGACGGCTTGCCGACGGCACTTGGGCGAGCCCCTTCGATCCCAGGGGGATGGGTCATACAAAAAAATGGCGCGACTTCACCGAAAGCAATTCCTGGGAAGCGACTTTTTTGAACCAGCACGATGTCAAGGAATACATGGCCCTCTTTGGCGGCGAGCGAGGTTTTCTGCAAAAGCTGGATGAGCTCTTCAATCAAAGCTCAGACCTGCCGCCGGACGCGCCTCCCGACATCGCCGGGATGGTGGGCCAATACGCCCACGGCAATGAGCCCGGCCATCACGTTGCCTATCTTTATTCCTACGCCGGCGTGCCCTACAGAACGCAGTCGCGCGTGCGGTTTCTGCTTGAAACCATGCACCACAACGATCCCGACGGACTCGCAGGTAACGAAGATTGCGGACAGATGTCAGCCTGGTACATCTTGAGCGCTCTGGGCTTCTACGCTGTGGATCCAGTCAGCGGGAATTACGTCTTCGGGAGTCCTCTGTTTGACCGCGCTACCATCGATATTGGCGAGGGCCGGCGCTTGATCATCGAAACGATTGGCAACGGTGTAGACACGCCTTACGTGCAGTCGGTGACCTGGAACGGCAAGCCGTATACCAAGAGTTGGTTCAGCCACACCGAGATCGGCAAGGGCGGCACGTTTGTTCTGAAGATGAGCGAGCATCCCAATGAGCAGTTTGGCGTTTCGTCCTCTGACCGGCCGCCGTCTTTTGTGTGAGGCGACTCCATCTCAGATCCACAGAAGGGAACCATGCAGCGACGAAACTTTCTCAAGACCACTGGTGCGCTCCTTGCAGGCGCCGCCCTTGTCCCCAAGACCTTCGGCAGCGAGCAACCGCCGGTCTCCTCGACTGGAGGGGCCCGGCTCGTCCATTCGATCAATCGCAATTGGCGGTTTGGCCGCAATCCAACCGAGGCCGCCTGCGCGAGGGACTTCAACGACTCCGCCTTTGAGCGCGTTGTCCTTCCGCACACGAACGTTCGGTTGCCATGGCACAGTTTCGACGAGAAGACCTACCAGTTTGCTTCCGTGTACCGTCGCCGTTTCAAACTTCCGCCCGAAGCGAAAGGACGACACGTCTTCGTGGATTTCGAAGGGGTCATGACGGCTTCCACCGTGTGGCTCAACGGCGTTACGGTCGGCGAATACAAAGGCGGCTTCACTCCTTTTTCATTTGACCTGACCCCGTATGTCGATTTCGACGGAGACAACATTCTCGCCGTCCAAGTGGATTCGTCCGAGCGCTCCGACATCCCGCCATTCGGCCATCTGATTGACTACCTGACTCACGGCGGCATCTACCGCGAAGTTGCGCTTCGCATCGTACCGGACACATTCATCGAAAACATTTTTGCCAAGCCTAAAGACGTGCTTTCTGGAAAGCCAGGTCTCGAAGTCGAGTGCTTCTTGCAACACCTCAAATCAGTGCGGGATGTCCTCACGCTGGAAGTTGAACTCCGAGACGGCGACCGCGTGGTCGGCCATGAGACCGCCACGGTTCCCTTCAGCAACACCATTGGATCCGAGCCGACCTCCCAGACGATCCAACTGAATCGGCGTGCTGGCATTGAGCTTTGGGATCTCGCTCATCGAAATCTCTACTCCGTTCACGTTCGCCTGCTGCAGGGGACGCAATTGATCGATCAAGATTCTTGCCGGGTTGGTTTTCGCGAAGCCCAATTCACCGATCATGGTTTCGAGTTGAACGGCAAGGTCGTCAAGCTCCGCGGCCTGGACCGCCATCAAACTTTCCCCTTTGTCGGTCAGGCCATGCCTGCGCGCGTCCAGCGCCGCGACGCGCAAATCCTCCGGGAACAACTGAAGTGCAACATAGTCCGCACCTCGCACTATCCGCAGTCGCGGCACTTCCTGGATGCCTGCGACGAACTCGGATTGCTGGTGCTCGAAGAGATTCCAGGCTGGCAGCACATCGGAGACGAGTCGTGGAAGCAGCTCTCCGTGGACAACGTTCGCCGCATGGTTCGCCGCGATTGGAATCACCCCTCGATCGTCCTGTGGGGAGTGCGCATCAACGAGTCCAGCGACGACCACGATTTCTATACGCGAACCAACGCGATGGCCCACGCTCTCGATCCAACCCGCCAAACTGGCGGCATTCGCGCGTTCCGGGAGTCCGAACTCCTGGAAGATGTGTTTACCGTGAACGACTTCGGTTTCCCTCTGCAACCGCCCAACCATCCCCGCTATCTGAACACCGAATTTGTCGGCCACACCTACAACACGAAGACGATCGACAATGCCGACCGTCTCATCGAGCACACCATCCGCCACGCTCGCGTTCACGACCAACTCGCTTCCAACCCGCAGTATGCGGGCGGCATCGCCTGGTGCGCTTTCGACTACCACACCCACGCCGACTTTGGTTCGGGGGATCGTGTGTGTTACCACGGCGTCAGCGACATGTTTCGAGAGCCCAAGCCCGCTGCCACTTTCTACAAGTCACAGTGCGATCCGGCGGAGGAAGCCGTGCTCGAGCTGGCTTTTCACTGGGCGCCCAGCGACGAAGCCGGGGGGCTTTCCAAAGGCATGATTTGCTCGAACTGCGACCATATCAAAATCTATGTTGCAGAAGAACTGGTAATGGAAATTGATCCGGATCGCCAGCAGTTCCCGCATCTTCGGTATGCACCGTTTGTCTTCGACTTCGGCGACGCCCTTGACGACGGCTGGGGAGACCTGCGCCTGGAAGGCTACATTCAGGGCAAACTAGTGATCACGAAGCGCCACTCGGGCAAGGGGTTTGATCAGAAATTTGTCCTCGCGGCCGATGACGAGCATCTCGTCGCCGACGGGGCCGACACTACTCGCGTCGTTCTTCGCGTAACCGATGAACACGGAAATGTTCGTCCGTTCGCGAACGAAGCCGTCGCCGTCGACTTGGACGGCCCCGCTGAGATCATCGGCGATAATCCGGTGGCGCTGATGGGCGGAACCGCGGCAGTATGGGTTCGGGCCAAAGAGCAACCTGGACAGGTGCGGTTGAGAGCGACGCACCCTCGGCTGGGGTCTCGGATTGTGGAATTGAGAATCGAGGCGGTCGCTCCAGAGATCTTGTGACGACTCCTCGCTACCGCACCGGCCACCCGAAGCCGCCCAACGACTCTCGATTGAAAACAGCCTTTCGACACGCTACATCAAATTGTGCTCCGTGCCGCGAAGGCGCCGCGGTTGGCGTTGTAACCGATGCCGGCGGAGCCGCTTTTGGAGATTTGTTTCAATAACGGCAAGATCGTCGTCACAGAACACCAGCCAGGCGGCACTTGCTCTGGAGCAGCACTACTCCGTCACCGAAGTCGCCAAGAGTGAGTTCGCCAGGCTGCACAATCGGTGGACCCAGACAACGTGGCTGATGGTCCTTCGCAGATTGCTGCGCTATTCAAAGATCGAAGGCGCTGGCCGGCCGACCCATAAAGATCCATTCATTCTTTCCGTCACTCATTCGCGGTGAGGAGACTGACCCTCTGGCATCGTGAAAGAAGAGACGTGCAGGAACTTCTTCCCAACCTGGCTGTGTATCTCGGCCATGTGGGCCCCGAAAATACCTACTGGTATCTAAGCGGCACTCCCGAACTTCTTCGCGCGGCCAGTGCTCGCTTTGAGAGTCAACCGATGGAAGGAGGATCGAACCAATGATTGCTCACACTTTTGTCGGGCCTCTCCTTCAGAGATTTTTCACTGACCACCTCGTTGCGCAGCGGCGTCTGAGTCTACAGACGGTTGCGAGTTATCGCGATACATTCCGGTTGCTGCTGCAGTTCGTTCATCGCGAAACGGGCATCGAACCTGTTGCCCTGAAGATCCCAGAACTTGACGCCGAGATCATCCTTAGATTCCTCGACGGTCTAGAAAAGGACCGGGGCAACACCGTCGTCTCGCGCAACCTGAGGCTCACGGCGATACGCTCGTTCTATCGCATGGTCGCATTGCGTGATCCTGCGAGCATCGGCATAGCAACTCGCGTGTTGGCGATCCCGCTGAAACGGGCTAATACCAAAGTGCGCGAGTATGTGACGCGGGAAGAGATGGAGGCCATCTTGGTTTCTATAGACCGTGCGCGTTGGTGCGGGCGGCGCGACTACGCCATGCTGCTCACGATGTACAACTTGGG
>JBEKPJ010000058.1:0-43481 GCA_049520935.1 Terriglobales bacterium
CCACACGCCTTCGGCGCGCTCGATCACCACGTCGAGCGGACGATAGTTGTGGGCTCCGTACAGGTTCTCCAGTTCCACAAAGTAATCAGTGCGCTTGGATTTTTCTATCAGTTCGGTGCTCACAAGCGATTCGCCCCTTTTGTCGACGCAACCAGGAATCCGACCCGATTTTCGAACGTCCAAGGTTTCTCGGATGAAATTTGCACTTCGCTGCTCCCAGGAAATCGCCCGCCTGCTTGCACCATCACGACGCTCCAGTCGCCGTCGGCTCCTCATCCGAGAATGGTCAACAGCCGCGTCGGCATGGGTGCGACCTCTCCTCGTGCCCGGAACTGCTTCCGACATCTGCCAAACAGCGGATGGAGATCCCCGTCGAGCGTCACGCGCTGCGCCGGTTTCGAATCGATGGTGGAGGGCCGTTTTCCGTTTCAGGCGCCGCCTGTTAATAGTGTACAGCTCGACCTCAGCTGGCTCCCGGATGGGGTTTGCGCTGGTGTTCACCGTCCAGGGTGATGGAGATCACAGTAGGTTCGACCGTCGAGGGTCAGAATTAAAGCTGGATCGGATGCGGTGGCTTCCGACTTCACAAAGGTGTCGTCAGGATGGACATTGAGGAGAAACGGGAGACGGGTTCCAGCCTGATCGTGGTTGGGTTCGGGGTTTGGATGATGGACTTGCTCGCGGCTTTTTTCCTGCCGTCGGCGATTACTCACGGGCAACGGGCCACATTCCTCGACGTCATTGTCGCGCTGGGAGTGCTCGGTCTGGTCCTGCTGATTGTCGGCTACACCGTGCGCGGAAAATCCCGAGCCGAGTAAGCATCCGCAACTTCAGACTCTTAGGGAGGAACTATGGCTTATTCATATCTGGTTTTGGGCGCCGGACGGCAGGGCCTCGCTGCAGCCTACGATCTGGCGCGCTTCGGCGGAGCTTCGCGAGTTACACTCGCCGATGTCGATCAGAAACGAGCGCGGGCTGCGGCGGACAAAGTCAACCACCTGGTGGACAATCAAATCTCCGATGCGATCGGGTTGGACGTTCGGGATGAAAGTGCTGCGCGTCGCGCCTTGCAGGGCTATGACGTCGCCCTCAGTGCGGTGCCGTACTTCTATAACCTCGCTCTGACGCGGGCCGCGATTGCCACGGGTGTCTCGTTCTGCGATATGGGCGGGCACACCGAAACGGTGCGACAGCAGCATGCCCTTGATTGCGATGCGCGCCGGGCGGGCATTAGCGTGATCCCGGATTGTGGCATGGGACCGGGCATGGGTAACACGCTCGCGGTGTATGCCATGGAATTGGTGGGCACTCCGGAGGACGTATATATCTACGACGGAGGTTTGCCGCAGAAACCGCAGCCACCGTGGAACTATGCACTGACTTTCAACATTGAAGGCCTGACGAACGAATACTACGGGGGGATGACGGTTCTGCGGGAGGGCAAACTGTTCCATGCGCCGTGCTTTACTGAGTTCGAAATGATGGAGGTTCCGCCGATTGGCAAGTTGGAGTCTTTTCTGATCGCCGGCGGTGCTTCGACGAGTCCGTGGACGTTCCAGGGCAGGCTGCGCACCTACGAACTCAAGGTGCTGCGGTATCCGGGAACCTTCGCACAGTTGAAGGCTTTCTCTGACCTTGGGCTGTTCGATCTCACACCGGTTCGAGTGAAAGGAAGCGAAGTCGTGCCGCGCGAACTCTTCCATGCTTTGTTCGAGCCGCAGGTCCGCACCGAAGACGACGTACGGGACGTCGGTATCGTTCGGGTGCACTCCAAGGGGAACAGCAACGGGCAGCCAATGGAGGCGGTCGTCGAAGCCATCGACTACTACGACGAACGTACCGGATTCACCGCGATGCAACGGATGACGGGTTGGCACGCTTCGATCGTTGCCGCCATGATGGCACGGCAGGAGATCCCATTGGGCGCCGTACCTTTGGAATTAGCGGTGCCCGGCAGGGCTTTTGTCGTGGAAGCCAGGAGGCGAGGGTTCAAGATCACGGAACGAAGCGGCCCGGTTGAGGTGGCAGATGAAGCTTTCGCCCAGATGATTTAGAGCGGCCATTCGGTGGGCTCAAGAATCGAGAAGGCCCGGCCATTGACCGCCTAGCGGCGGCTGAGTGAGTGTCCCCGCTCTTTCGCATGGCCGGGCCTAATTTGCGGTATTCAGTTGTTTGTTCCTCCACACCATTTCTATACCCTCTTGCCCTGGCTGTCGGTGATTTTTGTCACGCGCGGAAGGTCGATTTCGCCTCCCTTGCAGCCGCAGCATGCGCTCATTTCGCGCCCAGCGTCCGGGAGCAGGCCAGGGACCGCCGTCTAGCGACCGCGGATCGGCAAAACCCTTGCCCGGTACAGGTTTTGGCGTTTCTGGCCGACCCACACCATTGTCCTAGATTGTCCCCCATTCGTGCCATTCCCACCCCGGCGAACTAAACGTAGAGTAGTCCTTGAGCAGACTTCGGGGGAGGGCTGTTCAAACGGGCGTCCGATGACTCTAACGAGTCCGGGCGCTTTCGTTTTTTCCGTGGTTTTTGGGCTGTTTCCCCGTGTTTCATGCCCATTGTTACGCGTTTCGTGGGGGTTTCTTCGGTCTCATCATTTCCCAGTCTTTCTGGGATAGTTCGCGGCCGAGGGCAGTGAACTCACCCGCCCCCTGCAGCCACTCTCCGCCGTCCATGGTCACGACTTCGCCATTCACATAGCCGGAGCCATCGCTGACGAGGAATGCAGCCAGGTTGGCAAACTCGTCGGTTGTGCCAAAACGGCCCAGGGGATTGCGCTTCTTTGCGTCCACCTCTAGTTCGGGTCGGGGCAGAAGACGTGAGAACGCACCCTCGGTTGGAATGGGTCCGGGTGCGATGGCGTTCATACGAATTCCCCGGTTGCCCCACTCGACCGCCAGGCTGCGGGTTAGTGCCTGTACGCCCGCTTTGGCCACGGCCGACGGGACCACATATGCCGAGCCTGTGGTGGTGTAGGTTGTGGTTATGTTGAGCACTGCGGCCTTATGGCCGGTGGCCAGCCAGCGGCGTCCACAGGCCATCGTTGTGTGCAGCGTGCCCATCAGGACGATGCCAATCACGGACTGAAATGCTCCCAGCGAAAGATCTTCGGTGCGCGCCAGAAAATTCCCCGCGGCGTTGTTCATCAACACGTCCAGCGGGCCCTCGTGCCAAATGTGGTCGATCATGTCTTCGACGGCTGCGGCGTCGCGTACGTCGCACGGACGGGAGTGAATCTTCTTCTTGGTATTGTCGTCGCTCCCGCCGGTGCCTGCCTGCAGTTCACGCTCGGCGGCGGTGAGAACTTCCTGGCGGCGACCGCAGATGTACACTTCCGCGCCCAGTTCGAGAAAGCGTTGGGCGGTCGCTTTGCCTAGGCCGGTTCCGCCGCCGGTGATCAGGATTCGCTTGGATTGGAGCAGGTCCTTCTGGAACATGGTGGGAGCCCTCCGCTGGAATGAAAGGACGATTGTAAACGGATACAAGAGCGAGCCCGGGGCGAGGCTTCCCGGGTCTAATTTGGGGCGCCGGGAAACCGCGCGGGCGACGCTACCGGGGAGCCGATCGTTGGTCCAGGGTCGCCAGCGCCCAGCGGGCATGCTCGGCGACCACCGCGTCCGCATCTTCGCAGAGTTTCTTGAGTGTGGGAATGAATTTCTGGTTGCCGCTGTTTGCCATAGCGATGACGGCGTTCCGTCGCAGGCCGGAGAGCTTGGCGCGGCGGACGGGTGATCCGCGGAATACCTCTCGAAATTGCTCCGGCTGCATCGCTACCAGCCAGTCGAGCGCCGGGTTGACCAAGCCTTCCCGGGGCTCGAACTCCGGGGCGGAAGTCGTGGCCGCTTTGCGGTTCCAGGGGCAAACGTCTTGACAGATGTCGCATCCGAAGACGTGGCGGCCCATGGCGGCGCGGAGCTGTTCCGGAATCTCGCCGCGCTTTTCAATCGTCAGATAGGAGATGCACAGCCGGGCATCCAATTCGCCCGGGGCGATGATCGCCTGCGTGGGGCAGGCGGCGATGCAGCGCGTACAGGTTCCGCAACGGTCGGGCGCAAACAGGTCGGCGGTGAGTTGGCTGCCGGTGGAATCTTTTTCCGTAATTTCCAGCGAAGTTAGAATCACGCCCAGAAACAGCCACGAGCCGAGCTGCTGGTTGATGATGCAAGTGTTCTTGCCGATCCACCCGATGCCAGCATATTTGGCGTAGACGCGCTCGATTAGCGGGCCGGTGTCGACGTAGGAACGGAAGTACAAGCTGCCGGTCGGTCGCGGGCCGTTGCCATCGCCTTCGAGCAGCCGGCGCAACTGATCCTCGACTCGCTTCAAGCGCCGCAGGACGGCGTCGTGGTAGTCCTCTTGGGCCCATGCGTAGCGGGAGATCCAGCCTTGGCTCTTATTTTCGGTCCGTGCTTCGGTTGAATACGGATGGGCGCTGTTGTAATTGATGGCACAGACGATTACGCTGCGCGCCCACGGCGCGACGCGGGCGAGCGAGGAGCGCTTGAGTTCTCCGGAGTCATCGCGCGCTTCCAGATACCCCATTTCACCGTGCTTGCCAGCTGCGATCCAGGAGGGAAAGACGCGTAACTCGGCGAAGTCGCCGATCGGTGCAACGCCGCAGAGATCAAATCCAGCCTCGCGGGCGTACTGCTTGAGGCGAGTTGAGAGGTCGGTCAACAAGGGTGGATAATTTTGCTGGCGGCCGGTTCGCCGCGGGATGCAGAGGCATCCTACAAAAGGCTACCACTTTGGAGGCGGATCTCGAATTCTGCGGCACCAAGCGCCAATGAGATACCACCCTAGCAGCCGACGAAGCGGTTAGCTCTTGCGCGTGCGGTTGGCCGCGGCTTTTCTGGCGATGGGCGCGAAGTGTTCGATGCGATTGCGTCCATTTTTCTTGGCCGCGTAGAGGCCGCTGTCGGCCTGGTGCAACAGCTCTTGCACTTCGCTTTTGCCGGTGCACGAGCAGACGGCTACTCCCATGCTCATGGTGACAAGTCTCTCCGTGCCAGAATGAACCACTGGGGTTGCGGCTATGATTTCGCGAAGTTCATTGGCGCGCAGCAGGGTGTTGGACAAATCGCAGTTGGGCAGAACCAGCAGGAACTCTTCTCCGCCATAGCGCCCGACTCCGTCGTAGACGCGAAGTTGCGCGCGCAACCGGCGGCCAACTTCCCGCAACGCCTCATCGCCAAAAAGATGGCCGAGAGTGTCGTTGACGCTCTTGAATAGGTCGATGTCGCCGAGGATCACTCCCACTGGCTTATGTTCGCGGCGCGCGCGCTCCAACTCACGCTCGAGCATGGCAAGAATTTCTCCGCGATTCATCAGCCCGGTCAGGCTGTCGTGGGTGGCGGCGTGGCGCATAGATTCGCGGGCGCCGACCAGTTCTTCCTGCAGGTCGAGAATGCGCTTGCCGACCAGAAGGCGGGCTTTTAATTCCATCTCGTCAAAAGGTTTGACCAGATAGTCGTCTACCCCCGCCCGCATGGCATCGAGCATGTTCTGGCGACCCTCTTTGCTGGTCAGCAGAATGACGTAAACGTAAGGGCCCGTCACGCCGGCCTGACGGATGCGCTGGCAAAGCTCAATGCCATCCAGATCGGGCAGCACCCAATCGAGCAGAACCAGCTTGGGGGCATCGGGCTGCTGGAGAATTTGCCAGGCCTCGGAGCCGCTCGCCGCGAGCGTGACGCCAAATTCCCAGCCCCGCAGATGATCGCCGATCAGCTTGCGGTAGACCGCGGAATCATCAACCACCAGGGCCTGCATGAACGCGGAACCTCCGACCCCCGCTGCACTCAACAATGAACGGCCGCTCATTCACACCTCCCTGGAGGATCAGAGCCCTGGGGCTGGACCCTCTATCATAAGACCGAGAGGTGGCCGAAGGGAGCGGACGATTGGCCTCGGTCGTGCATTCCGAGGTACTTTTTGGAGAATCGGCAAATGCCGCCAGAAGCTTCAGTGGGCAGAGGGCCCTAGCGCAAGGCCGTACTTTAGGCACCATAGTCCGCCCCGGAGCGCCCGGTCGACCGGCGCCAGGCGGAACAATGTCAGGCGTTTCCCCCACCTTTCGGTTGACCCGCGCTCTGCCAGCGGCCTAACATAGCGGCGGACGGCACCGAGGCCTCCGGAATGATCGGCCAGACAATCTCCCACTATCACATTATTGGAAAGCTAGGTGGTGGAGGCATGGGCGTGGTCTATGAGGCCGAGGATACACGTCTCGCGCGTCATGTCGCGCTCAAGTTTATTCCGGCGGAGATGGTCCATGACAAGAAGTCGCTTGACCGCTTCGTGCGTGAGGCACGCGCCGCTTCCCAGCTAAACCATCCCGGTATCTGCACCATCCACGACATCGACGACAACGCCGGACATCCGTTCATTGTGATGGAGAAGCTGGAAGGGGTGAGCTTGAAGGAGCGGATCCGCGGCAAGCCGATGCCGGTTGACGAGATCCTCGACGTGGGTGTGCAGGTGGCGGATGCGTTGGCGGCGTCGCACGCCAAGGGAATTATTCATCGGGACATTAAGCCGGCCAATATTTTTGTGTCACAGACGGGGCAGGCGAAGATCCTCGACTTCGGGTTGGCGAAGTCGGTCCCCGAGCCGGGGTCGAGCGAAGCGGCATTGGACGATTCGCTGACTGCGATCGGCGTGATTCCGGGAACCGCGGTTTACATGTCTCCCGAGCAGGCGCGGGGTGAGGAACTGGACCCGCGCAGTGACCTTTTCTCGCTCGGGGTGGTGATTTACGAAATGGCAACCGGCAAAAAGCCTTTTGCCACCGGCAACGTGATCAGCACGCTGGATGCGGTGCTGAACCAGAAGCCGGTCTCTCCCCGCAGTCTCAATCCGTCGCTGCCGATCGATCTTGAGGGCATCATCGGCCGGGCGATGGAAAAGGACCGCGGCCACCGCTATCCGAACGCGCTGGCGATGAAGGGAGATCTGCAGTCGCTGCGGAGAGAGACCGAATCGGGATTGACCAGGAGCAACGCGCGGCGGGCGGTTTTGCCGTATCGCATCGCCACGACTACGTTTCAGGCCACGAGCAAGATTTCAACCTATATTCTGCTGGGCCTTTGCTTGCTGCTGCTTACGGTTTTGGTTGCGGTCGGGGCGTGGTGGTTCAAGCAGCGCCGAATGGCCGGCGCGGGCGCGGCCAAAAACACCATTGCGGTGCTGCCGCTGCAGAACATGAATGGCGACATCAGCGTGGAATTTCTCCGCTTCGCGCTCGCCGACGAAATTGCCAACACCTTGACGTACACGCGGACGCTCGACGTTCGTCCCTCGGCGATCACGAGAAAGTTTGTCGGCAACGATGTGGATCCGCAACAGGCGGGCAAGGAATTGCACGTTGCCACCATTCTCACGGGACACTTCCAAAAAGAAGCTGACCACCTGCTGATCACGCTCGAAGCCATTCAGGTGACGGGGAACCGGCTATTATGGCAGACCAATTTGACCGCGCCCGCTCAGGACCTGGTTGCACTGCAATCGCAGATGGCCGCGAAGATCCGCCAGGAACTGCTGCCCGCGCTGGGCGCCACCGGCGGTTTTCTGGAGACTGGTAGCCGTCCCAAAAACGCGGAGGCCTACGATCTGTACTTGCACAGCCTGGCGCTGCCTCGGGATCCTGCGCCGAACAAGGATGCAATCGCGGTGCTGGAGCATGTCGTTGATCTGGATCCAACCTATGCGCCGGCGTGGGAGCAACTGGGTTTGCGTTGTTACTATGACGCGGACTATTCCGATGGCGGGGAGCCGATGTTCCAGCGCTCCAACAAGGCCTATGAACGCGCCATCGAACTCGATCCCAATCGGGTGCTGGCCGCCGGGCAGTTGATCAACAACCACGTCGAGCGAGGCGAAACTGCCAGCGCATACCAGGCAGCGCAGGCGCTGGTCAAACGCCGCCCGGATAGCGCCCAGGCCCATTTTGTGATGGGTTATGTCTATCGCTACGCGGGAATGCTGGAGGAAGCAACCAGTGAGTGCAACACGGCCTTGGCGCTTGACCCGGGCAACTATACGTTCCGTTCCTGTGCCTGGGCATTTCTGGAGATGGGCAACACCGTCCGCGCTGCTGATTTTATCCGTCTCGACGCTGGTTCGGAGTGGGCCGCGTACATGATGCCATCCCTTCTGTTGCGCGAGGGGAAGTTGGACGAGGCCCGCGAGGCCGTTAAGCGCATGCCATCGGCACCGCGCTATCACCGCGACCTGCTCGAATCGTGTCTCCAACTGAGTCCCGCCGCCGGCCTGGACCATATCGCGCACGAGGCGGAAACCAGCGTGCCGACCGACCCCGATCCGGAGACGTGGTATTACGAAGGAGCGCTGTTTGCGTATTGCGGCAAGAAACAAGCCGCCCTCCACCTGCTCGAGAGTGCGGTGGGGCAGAACTATTGCGCCCACGACAGTTTGCTGCACGATCCGATGCTCGTGAAACTCCGCACAGATACAGCCTTTGACAATGTGTTGATCGCCGCTGCCCACTGTGAAGAGGCGGTGCGTGCGGCATCGACCGCCGGTAAGTGACGACAATTCGTAGGCCAAGCGGGCCCGCACAGCTGGTACAATTTTGCTTGTCAAAACCGACGCATGGTGCCTGATCAGTCCCGCATCAATCTCGCAAAAGGATTTCTGATGATTTCCATTCGAAGAGTTTTCGCGTTTCTTGTCGCTAGTTGTGTCCTCGGTTGTGTATGCCTGATGGCGGCGCAGGAAACTCAAGAAGGCCGACTACTGCGTTTCCCGGATATTTATAAGGACAAGGTTGCATTCATGTATGGCGGCGACCTCTGGCTGGCGTCGAGTGCGGGAGGAACGGCCCGCCGTGTTACTGCCCATCCCGGGCGCGAACTATTTCCCAAATTTTCTCCCGATGGCAAGTGGTTAGCCTTCACCGGTCAGTACGACGGCAATTTCAACGTTTACGTTATGCCCTCCGAGGGCGGACAGCCGAAGCAGTTGACGTTTTACCAGGGGTCGGCACAGCCCCTCAGCGATCGCATGGGCGTGCTGAACCAGGTGATAGGCTGGACGCCAGACAGCAAGAACATCGTCTTCCTTTCGCGTAGCGACGCTTCCAACGGATGGACCAAGCGACCTAACACCGTCAGCCTTGACGGCGGCCTGGCCCAGCCCATGCCCATGGATGAAGGCGGCTTGCTCTCGTTTTCAGCAGACGGAACGAAAGTCGCTTACAACCGCATTTTTCGCAACTTCCGTCAGTGGAAACGCTACACTGGCGGCCTGGCGCAGGACATTACGATTTACGACCTCAAGCATAATGTCGTGGACGAGGTCCTTCCCCACACCGAATACACCGACACATTTCCCATGTGGCACGGGAACACGATTTACTTTACTTCCGATCGCGGGCCTGAGCACCGGCTTAATCTTTATGGTTACGATGAGAGCAGTAAGCAGGTTGAGCAACTTACCAAGTTCGATACCTTCGATGTCATGTGGCCGAGCCTGGGCCCGGACGCGATTATTTTCGAGAATGGCGGCTACCTGTATACGTTGGATTTGCAGACCCGGCAGGCGAAGAAGCTGACGATCTATGTAAACGGCGAACGCGACCAGGCGATGAAGCATTGGGTGAGTGCGAGCCGGCAGATCACCGATTTCGACCTTGCTCCCGACGGCAAGCGAGCCGTGTTTGGCGCGCGGGGAGAGGTCTTCACCGTTCCGGCGAAAGAGGGAAGCGTCCGCAATCTGACGCGTTCTCCGGGGGTGCGCGAACAAAAGGTGGCATGGTCGCCGAACGGGCAATGGATCGCCTACATTTCCGATCGCACCGGCGAAGATGAAATCTTCATTGCCCCGCAGGACGGTCTTGCGGCGGCGGAGCAGATCACGAGCGGACACCAAGGTTTCATGTTCCAGCCGGTCTGGTCTCCGGACAGCTCAAAAATCGCCTGGGCCGATAAGGACCTGAAACTCTGGTACGTCGATGTCAAAGAGAAAAAACCCACCGAGGTGGACCGCGGAAAATATTCCGAAATTCAGAGTTACAGCTGGTCGCCCGACAGCAAGTGGCTGGCATATGACAAGAGTTTGGAGTCGGGTTTTTCGGTCGTCTATCTGTACGCCTTAGGGGACAAGAAGATTACCGCCGTCACTTCAGCTCTCCATAACAGTTATTCCGCAGTGTTCGATCCTGACCGGCGCTACTTGTATTTTCTTTCCGACCGCGACTTCAACGAAGTGCTGGGCAGCATCGATTTCGAATTTGCCAATCCGAAGACGACAAGGGTCTACGTGGTCACGTTGACGGCGGATGAACCTTCGCCCTTCCCGGCGTTGAGCGACGAGGTGAAGGTGAAGGGGGAAGAGCCGGCGACCGAGGCGGGGCCTGAGTCGGAAAGCAAGAAAAACACCAAGCAACCACCCAACAAGAAGCAGGAAAAGCCGGCCACGGAGGAAAAGGCGGCGCAGACTGAAACCAAGGAGCCTCCGAAGGAATTCAAAATCGAGTTGGACGGGATCCAGAATCGGATCGTTGCGCTGGCCGTTCCCCCGGCCGTTATTCGCGCCCTGGACGCTTCGAAGGATGCAATCTATTACTCGACCGCGCCGGTTCGTGGGCTGTCAGGACCGCTTGCGGGAGAAAGTCCGGCGATCCATGCCTACGATTTGAAGGAGCACAAAGACAAGGTGCTCCTGGACGGTGCCGATCAGTTCGCGCTGTCGCATGACGGCTCGAAATTGCTCTACCGTACCGAAGGGAATGGACCGACCGGAATCATCGAGGCCAAGCCCCCGGATTCGCCCCACAAAGTTGGAGACGGGGCCCTCAAATTGGACGGCATGCGAGTGGAAGTCGATCCTCCGCAGGAATGGAAGCAAATGTTCAACGAGGTCTGGCGGCAGGAGCGGGATTACTTTTTCGAGCCTGCGATGAACGGAGTGGATTGGCAGAAAATTAAGGATCAATATGCGGCATTGCTCCCCTACGTGGCGGATCGCTATTCGCTGACCTACATCATGGGCGAGATGATCGGGGAGTTGTCGAATTCGCACACCTATGTGGGCGGGGGCGATGCTCCGGACTTGCACGGGGTCAACGTGGGATTGCTGGGGGCGGACTATGAAGCCGACTCGGCCAGCGGCATGTACCGGATCAAGAAGATTTTTCCCGGCGAGAACTGGGATGCGCATACCCGCTCTCCTTTAACCGAGCCGGGGGTCAACGTCAAGGAAGCAGATTACCTGCTCGCGATCAACGGGCGTGCGCTTCGCGCACCGCAGACTCCCGACGAATTGCTGACCAACATGGCCAATGAGGTGGTCACGCTCACGGTGAACTCCAAGCCCACGACCGAGGGCGCGCGCAAAGTGGTGGTCAAGCCGATCGGCGACGAATACAGCTTGCGCCAGCTGAACATGATCACAACCAATCGCAAAAAGGTGGACGCTGCCAGCGGCGGCCGCGTCGGGTATGTGTACTTGCCCGACATGGGCGAAGAAGGGCTCAACGAGTTCGTCAAGCAGTACTTTCCGCAGATTCGCAAGGAAGGAATCATCTTCGATGTCCGCTACAACGGTGGAGGATTCGTCGATGAACTAATCTTTGAGCGATTGCGGCGGGTGCTGGCGGCGATGCAGCCGGCTCGCAACTGGGAGTCGGCGACGGTCCCGCAAAATGTTTTCTACGGATACATGGCGTGTGTCACCAATCACTATGCTGCCTCGGATGGTGACTTTTTTAGCTACTTCTTCAAGCAGTACAAGCTGGGGCCGCTCATCGGCGAGAGAACGTGGGGCGGAGTGCGCGGCATTCGCGGGGAAATGCCCCTCATGGATGGCGGCTACATCACGCGGCCGGAATTCTCCCTCTCTTCTCTGGACAGCAAATGGCTGATCGAGAACCGAGGCGTGCAGCCGGATGTGGTGGTGGATAATCCTCCCGACCTGGTGTTGAAGCAACGGGACCCGCAGCTGGAAAAAGCAGTCGAGATGCTGATGGAGCAAATCAAAGCCAATCCCAAGAAGCTGCCGGCGCGGCCTCCGGATTTGCCGACCTATCCGGAAGGTCCCGGTTTCTGAAAAACAAGCTACCCACGCCTTTGACAAAACAGGCAAGCGAGGGGGCAAACGACAACGCTCAGGTGCCGCGTTTTGCCGCCCGGCTGGACAATGTCTTCGGTTGGCTTTGCGACCATCGGCCCAGCCGGAATTTTTTCTCAAACCCGGTGGATCGGTTCGAAATCGCGACCGCGAGACTGCCGTTACTGTCGCAGGTGTAGGTTTCCTCAACCACAAAGTCGGTCGTGGCCGGGGTTCGCATCACCGCGACGCTCGCTAGGTCCGACCGGTCCTGCAAACTCCGATCGAAGGGGAATCGAATGTCGTCCCAATCGGTGATTTCTCCCACCGGACGACCGTCCTGGGTGAGCCGCGTGCACTCCAGAAAACGGAAGTGGCCGATGTTGTGGGCCGGGTGGTAGGAACGCACGCTTCGCAGGGGCGGCTGTTTCGGACCGGGCAACTGTGCGCCGCGCGGGAACACAAGATCGAAGACAACACCCTGTCCTTCATTGGCCTCCCGCCATAATCCGAAATTCCGGGTGAAGCGATCGCGCAGAACGCAGCCGGATTGAGCATCCGCCCGGATCGCCAATCCAATGGCGGTCGCCGACCGCATGTAAGCGGAGCGTCGGACACGCTTACCATATGTTTCTCGCAGGATGCGCGCGACCGGCGGCAACTCCGAGCCGCCTCCGGTAACGTAAAGCGAGTCAAGCGGGCGCTCCGGGTGCGCTTCCAGTAAGTCGTCCACAACCCGGCGCGTGGACTCGATGAGCGGCCTGCAGCGGTCGTAAAACACGCTCGCGCTGACCGAGACTTCGGGCCAGTTGTGCCGCACGCGCTCCAGGTCGACGGTCAGTTTGCGCGTGTTCGGACTGAGTGCCTCTTTTCTTTCGCGGCATTCATCGACCAGGACGAACCACTCAGCCGCCGAAAGTGCGTCTCGCTGATCGCGAGAGATGGCGCCGGCATCCAGCGCAAGCTCCGCCAGAATTTCGTCGAAATCGTCTCCGCCCAAGGTTGGAATGCCGTCGGAGGCGATGATGGAGCGCTCGCCGTCGCCAAGTTCGATGAGCGAAGCGTCGAAGGTTCCGCCTCCCAAATCGTAAACCAAGAGCCGGCCGGGAGAACCGCTTTTGCGGTTCACAAGATCCCGATGGGCAAATTCCACGGCTGCTGCCGAGGGCTCGTTCAACAGTCCCAAAACGTCGAACCCTGCCTCGCGAGCGGCTTCGGTGGTGAGAAAACGCTGGTTGCTGTTGGCATTTGCCGGCACTCCCAGCATCGCCTCCAAGGGCTTCTTGCCGGCGTCGGGCAGCGTCGAATGCTCGCACAGTTGCGTGTGCAAAGACGTCATCATCTCGCGCAACAGTTGCCTGACTTCGAGTGCTTGCCCTCCGATTTCGACGCGAGTCTCCGGACCGGCGTCCTTCAGACAACGTTTCAGAGAGCGAACGATCGTCCAGCCGGGCTGCCCCTGTACCAGCCAGGCGTCCCACCCGTAAACTCGCGTCTCGCCGCGCACGGCGATGAGCGGCGGGAACCAGTCGCGCGTGTTGCCATCCGGGATTTCGAAGTTGACAAGGGGATAGTTCCCACGGTCCACAGCTGCCACCACAATGCGGGTTGTACCAAAATCTATGCCGACCTTCACTGATGAACCAACTCCGTTCCAAAAAAATCGCAGTCTCCAGACACCATCAAAAAGCGGGATCTGCAGTTTCTTGATTTTATCCTAGACTGACGCATACGATGGTGCGTCCGGCACGGTGCACGCTGACCGGAATTTCTCCAGTCATAACTCGACGGGCAACGGCAGATCGAAAACCGTGATCTGCCGCCGGAGGTGGTCTTTTGACCAGGTTGCCGCCCGGCCCGGTACGGGACAGCGGTTGCGACCGAAGAAGCCTTTCGAAAGGCGGTTGCCGGTCATCATGGCCAACCCCGGGAGGCTGGCAGAATTGCCGGCCTCCCGGGCTGACTGAAATTGTATTCGTGCGGCGGCAGGCCGGTGGGGGCTGCAACCATCCGGGACGCGATCCTGCGCCAGCGCGCCGCCGGCACCAATGTCAGCGAACCGACGATCGAGGCAGGCGGATGCGCTTCAGGGGCATCCAAAATTCTCAGGGCGGTTACCTGCCGCACCCATCGTGCCATTCTTTTCTCATCCGGGATCACAAGTCGATAGGGGACCTCGTTGGCGTCGAGCGGCTTTCCATCTTTCAACAGGGCCAGAACAAACCGCTTGTCAGCGAATGCGGGGTCGATTTCGGGGAGCGCAATGACCACGCTATACCCGTCGGCCGCCTCGACCAGGAGGGATGCCGCCAGACGTTTTCCTTTTATGGCATCGCCAAAGCCAACGCCCGCTTATGGCATCGCCAAAGCCAACGCCCGCTTTTTCGAGCACGGCTCGCAGTTCTACGCCTTCGAACGTATTGGAAGTACCGCCGTGTGAGTCGTAATGGTGACATGCGGCAAGCTCTCGACCTCAGCCCGTGACAGCACGGTCTGCTTTCCGGTCTCATTTTGAATGGCGAGGTGCTGACAGCGTGCAACCGAAGCACCCAGGAGCAGGGCACACAGCAGCGAAGCAATAAAAATGCGATTTCTCATGGTCAGTCTCTGTCACATCCTCAGGATCATTACCTCTGTAGCGTGCATGAGATCAGCGGCGGTTTGTCCGGCTTTCAATTGCATCTCTCGCGCCGATGTGGCCGTGATGATGAGGATGATTTGTTGGCCGCCAATTGCTAGCTTCACCTCTGCCTTGAGGCCACTGACACCGGATCAATGCGGCTGAGAAGTTGATTGCGTCTGCTGACTTGCCGCCCCATCCGGTGCGATCGTTCTCTGTTTCGCCCCCGGTCCTGAAAAGCAGGCGGTCGACTTCAGACCGGGGAATGCTCCGATGCCCACCGGCCGTTCGGACACTGCGAAACCCCGCTTTTGTAGATCTACTGCGTGCGGGTGGGGGCTGATGCCGGGCTGCAAAACGTCATCCCGAAGGTGCAGGCGTTGCTCAGCGTCCCGCCGAGATTTGCCGTTCTTCGGCATCGGAACCAAATCCTACAGACAACGAAGTATCGGGCCAACACCCTCCGGCACTCACCCGCTTCGTCCAGAACGCCTGACGTCGCATATAAGCCCATATAAATGGACAATAAAACCGTATGGGACACACACCGCAAATCCGTTGCACTATTTTCCGGCCGCGGACTTGGCGGAGGGAGCTGACGCTAACTCTTGATGAGTCCTCGAACCGCCTCGTGATATTGCTTCCCAGTCGTCAATCGGGTGCCGCTGTGCAGTTCCAGTTGATAGGTTCCACTGAGAAAGGGGCGCACGGCGGCAACCCGGGAACGATTCACGATCCGGCAGCGGTGGATTCGCATGAACTTGTCCGGGTTAAGCCTGCCTTCCAAGTTGGTGAGGGTTTCTCCCATCAGGTGGTGCTTGAGGCCGCAGTGCAGCACGACATAGTTATTGGCCGACTCGATCCAGTCGACCGTATCCACCGGCACCAAACTGAAGCCGTCGCCGTTCCGGAACGAGAGCCGTTCCGGCCATTTGCGCCCCGCGCGATCGAGGAGTGCCCGGAGCTGTTGCGCCAGTAAAGCGCCTTGCCGCACCGAGATCCGGTCACGAGCCCGTTCGATCGCGGCTCGCAGTCGGTCATCATCAAACGGCTTCAGCAAGTAGTCAACCGCATTCAACTCGAATGCCTTGACTGCAAACTCATCGAAAGCGGTAACAAAGACGACCGCGGGCATGCGCTCGGGTCCCACCTGGCGCACGACATCAATCCCTGAGCAGTCGGGCAACTGAATGTCGAGCAGGACCAGATCAGGGTGGTCGGTGAGGATCCCGTCCGCGGCCATTGAGCCGGAGTCGCATTCGCCTATGACCTCGATGCCCGCGATCGCGGAGAGGCCATGGCGAATGCCCTGTCGAATCAGCGGTTCGTCGTCAACAATCAACAGTCGCAGGCTGCTCACTTTCAACGACCTCCTCGGAGTGGTCTCCCCGCCGAAAGGGGATGGTAATGCGAACCTCGGTTCCGCCTTCGTCCAGCCTTCGAATTACGAACTCGTGCTCTCCCGGGTACATTCTGGAAAGCCTGTCGGTGGTGGAGGTGAGCCCGATGCCGGGGTCGAGTCCGCCCGGCCACGCGTCCGGCAAGCCGACGCCGTCGTCGGTGATGGTCAGCACGAGGCGGTCTCCCTGTTTGGCGGCCCGCATGGCGATCGTGCCCGCGCGGGACGCGCATTGAATGCCGTGGATGACGGCATTCTCGACAATCGGCTGGAGCAGGAAAGTTGGAATCAAGGCCTGATCCGATCCGGATTCGACGCTCACCAGGACCGTCAGGCGGTCTCCGAACCTGATTTTTTCCACCGCCAAATAGCGTCGGGTTAAGGCAATTTCCTCGCCTACGGTGGTCTCCGATGAAACGTTGCGACGAAGGGCTGCGCGCAGAAGATCGCCCAATTGCGAGAGCATCTGACTGGCAAGTCTCGGGTTCTGCTGGGTGAGAACCGAAACATTCTGCAGGGTATTGAACAGGAAGTGCGGATTGAGGCGCATTCGCAGATTTTCCAATTCCGCCTGCCGCAGGCTGATTTCCAGCCGGGATTTCTCCAGTGCAAGATGGGCCGCCTGGCGCGCCTGACTGTGAAATTGAGCGAAATGCCGGATCGCGCACCCGGCGCCCAATGTGGACCAGAAAGAAAACTCATCGAAAACAAATACCACCGGCGACAGATGCCAGAGAAAGCCAGAGAGCGACGCCGGCTTTCCGAATGCGCGATCGACGCCGAAATCCAGAACCGTTCCGATTTTCGATCCGAGATAGGAAAATATCAAACTGGCAAGCAGGAGAATTCCCAGGTTTTGTTTCCATTCCTTCCTGGTCAGCGACAATCTTGCCTCCAGCCGGAAAATAGCAGGCGTCAGTAGCGCCCAGGGATAGAAGCAGGCTAACCAGGAGAGGAAGTCGGGCCAAGATCCGTTGGGCCACGAGAAGAGATGGGTATCCTCAAAGTAGTGGCGGGCGAAGCTCAGAATTGCGATCGAGGTCCAAGTCAGCCACACTGCGGCCAGAAAATATCCTCCCTTGTTTCTGTTTCCTAGAGATTGTTCCGACACAGGGCCCTCCCGGCAATGTTTGCCAATTTTGGCTCCATTTTGGGGCGAAGGCAACAAGAACTGGGCCAACACACCGTTTTCCGTGGCGAAGATCCATGGGACGGCGAAATCGAATCCTGCCGTAGGCGGGGGGAGCCGTTTCTCGAGATCGAGCGCACGGTCTCGGCCCCGAACGGCGACCGGTGATTCCCCCCGCGCCAGCTGTTCTTCTGCCAAACAAAACCGGCGGTTCATCCGTTCTGCATAGTTCGTTGGACCGATGTCTGACAGATTCGGCCCATGACAACCTCCCCGTGGTTCGACCGCTCCTGGATGCCGACGGTCCAAGCTTGTGTGCTCGGCATGGTGGCGCTTTTTGGCAGAGGCCCGTCTGCGATTGCCGAAAGTGCCGCGCCGTCAGAAGGAATGACTCCTCTTGCGACCCAGCGATTCATTTGCGACGACGGATCGGACCGCAATCAATGCCGTCAAGAGGTCGCCGCGATAAGGATGGAGCTCATGCATTATCCCACCGCCGTGCCAGCGCACTGGAGTTGGGTGATTGTAAGATCGGAGGATTGGTCACCATTGACGCGGAAGCTGCACCTCGATCGGCGCAGCCCGGCGTTTACCGCCATCGACGAACGCGAGACTTTCCTCGAAGAGGCTCTGTTCTCGCCACTGCCCACGAGAACCAGTGAGCTGGTGCGGGATTTTCACGTTCCCTTTGAGCAGTTGCTCGCGGTTGCTCTGAGCCACGAACTGGGGCACGCCATCTGTCACGGAGGAGATGAGTCCACGGCCAATCGAATTTCTGATCAATTACGAAGCGGCAAACGCCCCGATTGTGGTAAGACTATGAAATCGCTCACCCCAATGGAGGAGTTACATCTGCGTCGTCAGTTGCCCGGTTTACGGGGTGTGCGGTGAGCCGGGAAGGTTGATCGAGGGGCGAGTTTCCGCTTGCCAACCGGACGGTCGGTCGGATAGTATCACGTCAACTCTTGGATCGACGACGTGGCAAATGGGCGGAGTCTGCGACGACTTAGTTTCGAAATTCCCGGCCTACGGGTGTGCCCTTCGGTCTCGTTGCGGGGGGAAGCGTGAGCTGAGCAACTGGAAACCGTGAATGCTCGCGAATCCCACCCGCCAGAAATCCTGGCCTGGTGGGTTTTGTCTTTTGCACGCCGAACGCGGAGTCGTTGAGGGAGGTACGCATGACAGGTCAGAAGACCTCGGTCTCGAAAAATACGGAAGCCAGCGGCAGCGCGAAGGCCGATGCGAAGAACCAGCCGAAGATCAAGACCATGACCGGGGCCGGGATCCTCTGGGAATGTCTGGAACGCGAAGGCGTACGGGTCGTTTTTGGTTATCCCGGAGGCGCGATTCTCCCCGCCTATGACGCGCTGAAGCATAGCAAGATCCACCACGTGCTGGTGCGCCACGAACAAGGCGCAACCCACATGGCCGATGGCTACGCACGGGCCAGCGGGGAGGTGGGAGTTGCGGTCGCGACCTCAGGTCCGGGCGCGACCAACATGGTTACGGGTATTGCCACCGCCATGCTGGATTCGATTCCAATCGTCTGCATCACGGGTCAGGTGGGCAGCAAGCTGATCGGTTCGGACGCGTTTCAGGAAACCGACATTACCGGAGTGACGCTGCCGATTACCAAGCACAACTATCTGGTGACGCACCCGAACGAAGTGGCGCGAACCATTCGGGAAGCCTTTTATGTCGCCCGCTCCGGACGTCCTGGTCCGGTGCTGGTCGACATCACCAAGGATGCCCAGCAGGGCACGTGCGAATTCGATTGGGACGCCGCCAAGCCGCAATTGCCGGGCTACCGCCCGGATCTCTCGCCTGCTGCAAAAGAGTATGCGCAGGCGGTGGAGTTGATCCACCATTCGAAACGGCCCGTCATTCTTGCCGGGCACGGCGTTATCGTTTCTGGGGCGATGCGCGAAGTGCGTGATTTCGCCGAGCGTGCCGGCATCCCAGTGGCGCTTACCCTGCTCGGTATCGGTGCGTTTCCCGCGTCGCATCCGCTCAATCTTGGCATGATGGGCATGCACGGGGAATCCTGGGTGAACCATGCGATTCAGGAAGCCGATCTGCTGCTGGCCTTCGGCATGCGCTTTGACGATCGCGTCACCGGCAACCTGAAAACCTACGCCCCCGCCGCCAAGAAAATTCACATCGAGATCGATCCGGCGGAGATCAACAAAAACGTCAAGGTCGATGTGCCCTTGGTAGGCGATTTGCGGGAAGTGCTGCTGGAATTGATGCCGCAGGTCGAGTCCGTTGACCGCAGCGAGTGGCTGGATTCGATCGATAAGCTCAAAGGCGACTCCGCCGTCCGTGATATCCAGAACCTGCCGGATAGCGGACATCTCTACGCGGCGCATGTCATCAATGATCTCTGGCACCAGACGCGCGATGGCAACACCATTGTCGTGACCGACGTCGGTCAACACCAGATGTGGGAGGCGCAGTACTACAAGCACGAGCGGCCGCGCTCGCTGATCACTTCCGGGGGACTGGGCACCATGGGGTTCGCCTTGCCGGCCGCCATCGGCGCCAAAGTCGCTTGTCCCGATGCCGAGGTCTGGGTGGTGGTGGGCGATGGCGGATTCCAGATGACGCTGTGCGAACTGGCAACGCTGATGCAGGAAAAGCTGAAAATTCACGTCGCCATCATCAATAACGGATTTCTCGGCATGGTGCGGCAGTGGCAGGAATTTTTCTACGACCGCAACTATGCCGCGACGCCGTTGTTGAATCCGGATTTCGCGAAGTTGGCCGAGGCTTATGGCGTCCGGAGTATGACGGTTTCAGAGCGCTCGCAGGTGGTGCCCGCCGTGCAAGCGGCGCGGAGGCACGATGGCCCGGTGCTGATCGATTTCAAAGTGGAGCAAGAAGACACGGTTTATCCGATGGTCGCGGCGGGATCGGCGCTGCATGACATGATCCGCCGTCCCAGTCCGATTGTGGAGACTGCCGAGGACGAGTAACGACGCTCTCGGTTGTGGATCCTTGGCAGGCGCGGTGAATGGAAGACGGGTCAACGATATGCTGAATACCTTCATGGTGTATGTCGAAAACAAACCGGGTGTGCTCACCCGCGTGGCCTCCTTGTTTCGCCGCCGCGCCTTCAATATTGATTCGCTGACGGTTGGGCGCACCGAGAAACCGGAAGTTTCGCGCATGACCATTACCGTCGAGGCGGATCTCGACCAGGCCCGTCGCATCGAAGCGAATCTATATAAACTGGTGAACGTGCTGCTGGTTGAGAACATCACGAACGAGCCGGCGATTGTTCGCGACCTGGCAATGATCCGGGTGGCGGCCGCTCACGAGGCTCGCTCCCATGTGCTGGAACTCGCCAGCGTGTTTCGCGCGCGAGTGGTCGATGTTGCGCCCGAATCCCTGACGATCGAAATCACGGGCGCGGAAGACAAGATCGACGGACTGCTCGAGTTGGTCCGTCCGTACGGCATTTTGGAGATGGTGCGCACCGGAATTGTAGCCATGCGGCGCGGCAGCAAGACGAACGGCACGGTCCCGATGGCCGAGAACACGGTGGTGGATGCCATCAGCGACGATGTCTCACAATCGGTGTGAGGATTGGTTGTTTCCGCTGGCGGCGGCGATGACGGCAATGAAAAACGCCCCGAGCGTTTCGGCCCCGGGCGTCTCTGGCAGGGCAGCCCTCCCCCAGAACTGCCAAACCACGTGACCATCCTATGTCCACTTGGGCATGCCGTAAATACCACCAACGTAATACGACTTCCGCAAATAAGTACCTCAGGGGTTATCGGCAGAAGTAACGTTACTTCTGCCTGGCGATCGCTCTTATAGGAAGAAGAAAAGTGGAAGATAGCATGAAAGGTAAGGGGATTGCTCCTCAGTAGACCGGAAACCGCTTGGGTCAGCCGCAAAGGCAGGATACGTCAGGCACGGTTTAGTTCTTCTCCCAGGTTTTCCCACCATCCCGGCTGTTCCAGGTTCCGTCGGTACGGGTGAAGATGACAATCGCGGCCGGGTCTCGGATGTCGATGCGAGTTACGTCGGAGCTAAGAGCTTGGCCCTTGAAAGTAGCCTTCATCTGGATCCATGTTATCCCGCCATCCGGGGAATGGAAAAGCGTGCCCGCCTCGCCCCCGGCCCAGACATGTTCATCGCGGGCTGCATAGCACAAAAAGGGATGATCTGTGTGCACGGCGCTTTGCCAAGTCTGACCGGCATCGAGCGAGCGCTGCAGCGCTCCCGCCGCAATCGCCCAAGTCGCATTGTGGGCGGGCGCCGCTTGCGCAGCCGATGTCAGCCTGCCCTGGATCTGGAGTTGTGTGGCGGTTGCCGCGATCGCGGCTCCCTCCGAGTCACTGCTCGAGATCTCTTGCGGCGGCGCCTTTGCCTTTTCAATCGCCGGAGCGTCGTTCTTCGCCACCAGATTGCCATCTCCGGCAGGCGCGGTTTGTGGCGACACTTCGGCGCCGGAAACTGCGACTTGCTCGTTGGTTACCTGCGGGGTCGATGCGACGCTTTCAAACGCCTGCCTCGTGTCCGACGCCAGAGGCCTATCGGCTTCGCCTAAATTCCTTCGCTTGGCGAGCAACCCGCCGCCGTCCCCCTGGGGCGTCGCAGAAATACCCGCCCCTTCTTTTTTAGACAAGCCTAATTGCAGGGCCGGCTGCGCCTTTTGGACAGTAGCCCAGCCTGCCGGTTGCCGCTCTGACGGCGGATTCGGTGTTGCCGCCTGGGGCGCAATCGTCACGGATGGCGGAGTTGCCGAACCCAGCCTGGCCTCATCCCGTTGTTCTGGGTGCTTCAGAAGCACAGCAGCAGCCACCGCGACCGCCGCTGCCACGGCGACCCAACCCAGATTTGGCCAAACAAATGCTGAACCCCAGCGCTTTTGCGATTGCCTCGAAACCGGCATCGACTGGGCCGTCTCCGCCTCAGTCGCCAGCGGAAGGGCCACACCATCGGCGGGCAATACCGTTAGCACGACCACCTCACGGCAGTCTTCGCAGAGCGCCAGATGATCGAGTACGCCGTCGCGCTCGGTGGCGGAAAGCCTCTGCTCTGCAAAAGCCGTCAGCAGATCCGCGTCCGGGTGCGCCCCTGCAGGCTTGGCTTGCTCGGACAAAGCGGGCTGCGACCGGCCCATCCGCAGACGGTTGACCACGATTTTGGGCACTTCAGTCATCTTCCGTTATCGATCAGTCGGTTCCATCACCCGCGCCTCGGGCAGGGACCTTTCCACCAGGGAACGTTTTTCCCCCGGAATCTTGCGTCAGGCGGGAGCGCAAACTGAGCTGCAGATCCCGCACGTCGGACTCCAGTGCCTCGGTAGCCTGGGCATGACTCATGCCTTGAGTCCGTAAACCGGCCAGGATGCGCTTTCGCAGGCCGGTGGAGAGGCGGTCGAGCCTTCGGCTGACGCTCGATTCGTGCAGCCCCAGCGTTCGCGCAATCTCGGCCAGCGTTCGCCCGTCTAAATAATAAGAAACCAGCGTAAATCGGTCCTCGGCGGACAGCTCCGCTAGTGCCTCGTCGGTAGCCACCTCCAGCCGTCGGTCCGAATAGCTCGGCCCCTCGGGAACGGGCGCTGCAAACTGGACTCCTGCTTCGGTCTGTTCTTCCAAACTGACGGTGCGCTTCTGCTTGCGATAACGATTGATAAATTCCTGCGCCATCACCGTTCGGAGCCAACCTTCAAGCGAACCACGTCCAGTATAGAAAACGAGCTTCGAACTCCGCACGCTGCCGCGAGCATTGACGCCATACAAGTCGGCGAACAGCGAATCGGCCAGCTCCCGAGCGCTGGCCGCGTCGCGCGTGATGTGCAGCGCCATGCTTTGCAGCTTCTGCCGATAACGGGAGATGAAGTCCTGCCAAGCGCGCTCGTTTCCATCCGCACAGGCGCGCGCCAGCGCCAGCTCTTCGACACGCAGGGCGGAACAGAACGCGGCTTTCTGTTCCGCCGATCCGGAAGAAAGATACTTGTGCAGGATTTCATCGAGAATGGCCGCAAACTGTTCCGCGCTCAGGTCATAAGCTGTTGCCCCGCTGCGTTCGTAGAGAGCCGCAACAAAAGGTTTGCATTGCCCGCGTTGGGCGGATTTCGACATCAGACAGGAAGATCCCAGATGATGCTAGCAATTTTTTAGACGCAAGGATGAATAAATCGTACGTTCTTCGATCAGCGAGTTGAGTTCAACACTCCTGGAAGACTCGCGGTTGTGATCCCCGGCACGCTCCGTCTTGGCGTGCCGGGGCGGCGGCGGCGGAGAATCGCCCAGAACGCGAAACGATGAGTGTCTTTAACGGTGTCCCTGCTCGGGGGAGGCCCAAGTATGCGGCTGGCCGTGGTCGTAAGTGGAATGGTTCTGCTGATGGTGGCGGCGGTCGTGCTTCCCTGCTTCCTGCAAGCGGGAGAAATGTCGCCCCTGTCGAGTTATTCGCTGCTCAGCCCGATTCGCAGCGGTAACCTGACCGTTTTTCCTGTGGTCACCCGTAAGTCCTATGAGACGGCGGAATTTCTCACTCTCGACGAGGGCCTGCGCAGCGGAGATGTGATTGTGACCGAGGCGGGGCAGGCGCATGGGCTGATTCGCCGTCCCGGTGTGCCGTCGGTCATTCATCCCGTTCGCGACGCCGAGGTCAACAAGTTAGTGTTGGTCAATAATTCGAAGCGGCCGTTGTTGCTTTTGGCCGGTGAGATCGTTACCGGCGGCAAGCAGGACCGCATCATCGGAAAAGACCGCATCGTGCCTGCCGAGAGCGATCCGATTGACCTGAGCGTCTTCTGTGTCGAGCCGGGACGCTGGGTGCCGGCAAACGGTAAGTACGAGTTCGGCAGCGCGGGAGGCGTCGCTGGCGGCCTGCTTGCTTCTCCTGTGGTGCGCGGCAAGGCGATGGACGCGAAAGATCAACAGCAGGTGTGGGAGAGCGTACGCAGTTCGCAGCGCGCCCTTTCCCAAGCGGTACAGGTTGCCGGCGCTGCTCCCGCGGTGAATGCGACCACTTCTTATGCGGGAGTCATGGACAACAAAGAAGTTCAGAAGCAGGTCGATTCGGTGGCCGAGCCGGTGCAGCGGAACTACCAGAGTGTTATCCGCCAGCTGCGCGACAAGAATGCGGTGGGCGTGGTGGTTGCCGTGAACGGGGAACTTGTCTGGGCGGATCTTTTCGCCAGTACGCAGTTGCTCGATAAATATTGGCCGAAACTGATTCGTTCTTATGCCACTGAGGCGGTCGTCACGCGCGCCAAAAGCAGAGAGGTGGATCTGAAGGACGCCGAGAAATTTCTTGACCTCCTTGAGGGCCGTCACGAAACCGCCGAAACCGAGCCCGGCGTCTATCGCCAGAAGGAAATCACGGGGGATGGCTTCAAGGTGTTCGAACTGACATCCCTGCTGCCCAAGACGGGCTTCACGGTGCATCTGGCCAAAATGGCCGATTAGGACGGCAGGGGAGAGTTTCGTTGCCCGGTGCGACGCGCTAATCCCTTGCGCACAACGTCCTCCGTATCACAGGCGAGGTTGAGCGCAGCCAGTTCGTCGCCAGTGAACCAGCGAACAGCAGCTGCGTCGCTCCCGGCTCTGAGATCACCCCCACGCGCGCAACACAGAAAATCAAGCAGCACGTAGTGATAGCGTACGCGCCCCTCGTCGTTTCGCATCACCCGTTCATAGACGCCCAGCATTTCGCCGGTTTCGACCGCCAGTCCCGTTTCTTCGAGGGCTTCGCGTGCCACGGCTTCACGCAGGGTCTCGCCGCATTCGAGAACGCCACCCGGCAACGACCATTCGCCGAGCAACGGCGCCGTTCCGCGCCGGATCAGCAGAACGCGAGGAGGGTCATGATGATCATCGACGATGATCGCGCCCACACCTACCAGCGGAGCTTCCGGGTACTCACGTTTCATCGATTCTTCTCATTCTTTCGCCCCCACCTGGTACTGTTCGATCTTGCCGTCGGGCATAATTCGTTCCCACAGGGCGACGGTTCTTTGCGGAAAATGCACAACGAAGGAGCGGAACGTCATTCCTCCACGATCTTGCCTGGAGCTTTGACTGAATTCTGTCGGCGCTCCCAAGGGGCCAAGGCTGCTGGCGAAATCCCTGAGCGCCTGCTCGGTAAAATAACTGTTGCAATTATCGGTGAACAGAGACCGATTGATCTTCCCCTGTTGCAGCGCCCTGAAAATTTCGCGAGACTGATCCTCGGACTTGCCGATGTCGGCCTCGCGAAAAAGCAGACTCGAGATCTGGCGGGCAATGTCGGACGAAGCTCCGACCGAGTCTTCGTTAACCAGCACGACCACCGCCAGACGCGCATCCGGAAAAACCAGGTTATGGGCGGTGAAGCCCGAGACCTCGCCGCCGTGTTCGATCACTCTTCGTCCGAACTGCTCCCCCACCGAAACGCCCAGACCATAGTGTGTTCCCAAACCGTTCCTGAGCACGACTTCGGTTTCCATCTGCACATAGGATGCGGGCCGGAGCACACTCTGCTTGATCATGCTGATGTCCCACTTCGCCAGATCTTCAGCGGGCATGGCGAGTTCGCCGGCAGCAAACAGCCAGCCCTTGCCTTCTTTCGGAGCGGCCCGCAGGGGCCCGATTGCGTAACGCAAATAGCCAGTCGCGTCGGTCTCGGTGAGCTGGTTCTGCTCGATGTCGATGACGCTATTCATCTCCAGGGGGGCGAAGATGTGCTCACTCAGAAATCGCAGCAGGGGTTCGCCACTCGCTTTCTCCACAATCAGCCCGGCAATCACAAAATTCGTGTTGCTGTATTGCCACTCGGTTTCGGGATCGAAATCGAGTGGCTTGCGCGCCCACTGGTCGACAATCTCGGTCGCCGTGATCGGCCGCAGCATGAAGGGCGGAACGTAGTCCTGCGGCCAGTAGTCCTGATAGCCGGAGGTATGCGAAAGCAATTCGCGAATCGTGACCTCGTCGCCTCGGGTCAGACCGGGGACAAAACGAGACACCGGGTCGTCGAGCGAGAGCTTGCCTTGCTCCGCCAGCAGCAGCATTGCGGCCGCCGTAAACTGCTTGCTGATGGAGCCGATGCTGTAGCGCATGGCGGGCAGCGCGGGGGTGTGCGGCTCGATACGTCCATCGCCATAGGCCTGGAGATAGGCAATGGCTCCGCCCTCCACGATCGCGATCGAGGCGCTTGGAATGCCGGTGGTGGCTAGAGCTTGCCAGACAACAGCGTCAACTTTCTCGCGCAGCGCCCCAGAGATCGCCGCCTGAGGTTGGGCCGGCATCCGGGAAGCGGCGAGCAGGACGAAGAGACAAATCGCGGGCACGGTTCGATTCTGCGACAGCCGGCTCATGGTGACTTCCTCAGAAACTGAAATAGTATACGGCCGGGCCGCAATATCCCGCGCTCGGCCGAAGATTGCGAATCTCGGGCGGGAATTACAATAACCACCATGTCGCTTGACGAATACAAACGAAAGCGCCGCTTTGCCGAAACACCCGAGCCTCCGCCCAAGCTGGAAGGCAAGTCGCGGCACCGCTTTGTGGTGCAGCGTCATCACGCTTCCCGCCTGCACTACGATTTTCGCTTGGAGATGGAAGGCGTGCTCAAGTCGTGGGCAGTGCCCAAAGGTCCGTCGCTCGACCCCGCTCAAAAGCGTCTGGCCATGCAGGTTGAGGATCATCCGGTCTCGTATTTTGATTTTGAAGGCAACATCCCGAAAGGCAACTATGGCGGCGGGACAGTGATGGTTTGGGACGCAGGCACGTGGGAGCCGCTGTCACCGGTTCCGGTCCATGGCTCGTATGTTCCGGGAACAGAAAAAGAGGCCAACGCGATGTTGGCGAAAGGCGATCTGAAGTTTCGCCTGAAAGGCAAGCGGCTGGGGGGCGACTTCTCGCTCGTCCACATCAAGGGCCGAAGCGGTAGCAAAGGCAACGAGTGGTTGTTGATAAAGAAGAAGGATGAATCCGCCGACGCTCGATTCGACATCAACCAGGATGCGTACGACACGTCGATCCTCACCGGGCGAACCATGGCGCAGATTGCGGGCGATGAAGGTTCGGCGCAGTGGAACAGCAGTCGAGCTGCGACACGCGGGAGAGTGAAGGCCGATTGGCTGGCAGAGGCCATCGCCCGCGCGGATTCTAAAAAGGCTTTGCACACACAAAACGCTCGGCGAGCTGAAAAACCTCAGAGCGGAAGGGCCGGGAAATCGGCGCGACGAGGGGAGGAAAATCCCCGCAACCGATCGGCTTCGGCCGAGGTCGCCGCGAGCTCGAGCAGCCAGGAATCTTCCGCGAAGTCCGCATTCACTGCAGGCACAGTCCCCGCCGGCGCCGTGGCGAGGCCCGTGCCGCGGGTTATTCACCCGATGCTGGCCGCCAGCACCGCCCAAGCGTTTGACGATCCGGCCTGGTTTTTCGAAATCAAATGGGATGGTTACCGCGCGATTGCTTTCATCAGCGAGGGCGGCCTGCGCCTGGTGTCGCGCAATCAGAATGACCTCACCGCTCAGTTTCCTGAACTCCGCACCCTGCCGCACTTCCTGAAGGCCGAGCAGGCCATCCTGGATGGAGAAATCGTTGCACTCGATGACCAGGGCCGCCCGTCGTTCAGCCTGATGCAGCAGCGTACGGGATTCCAGCCGGACAAGCGTCGACTGCCGCGCCGAGAGGGTGTGCCGGTCATTTACTACGCTTTCGATCTGCTCTACCTGGACGGCCTCGACTTGCGTCGCGTCGCACTCGAGCAGCGCAAATACCTGCTGCACCAGCGGATCGTCGCCGATGCCGCCAGCGAGAACGACGCGATCCGCTTTTCCGACCACTATTCGGAAAAGGGCCTGGATCTGTTCGCAGCCGCAAAACAGCGGGGCCTGGAAGGCATTGTGGCCAAGAAACGGAGCAGCGGCTACCAGGAAAAGCGTTCGAGCGATTGGCTCAAGATCAAAATCACGCAGCGTCAAGAGTGCGTCATCGGCGGCTACACCGATCCCGAAGGTAGCCGAGAATATTTCGGCGCACTGGTACTGGGACTGTACGATTCGACTTCGCCTCGGGCGGGCTCGCCGGGACGTCTGATTCACGTGGGTCAGGTGGGTACGGGTTTCGATCAGAAAATGCTCAAGGAAGTTTTTGCCCGCCTGCAGCCGCTTGAGACCAAGAAGAATCCGTTTTACGGCGATCTCGGCGGATTACGGAAAGTTCAATTTGTGCGTCCGGAACTGGTCGCTGAAATCAAGTTCGCTGAGTGGACCCACGAAACCGCAGACGGCGGCACGAAACTGCGCGCGCCGGTATTCATGGGGCTCAGGTTCGACAAGTCTCCGCAAGAATGCAGGCTGGACGAAGGCGTTACTGTCTAGGTATTTACTGCCGCGGAGCGTAATAACCGCGCCGGGCACGCACTTGCAGGTCTTTTTTCAAAGCGGTGATCTGGATCGAGCGATAGCGCCCGTCGGCATCGAAGTCGCTGGGTTTGTAGGAGACGGCGTACTGGCTGCGCAATTCGTCTTCGATGGAGGCGAACGAGCGCGTGATGTCTTTCATTTTGTAAGGGAAGAAAGCGCGTCCGCCGGTGGCTGAGGCGAGATCTTCGAGAACCTTGTCGCCGCGCAGAATCAAGCCGCTGTCGTCGGTGGAGATGGCGTAGATCAGGACTTCAGCGCGCTGCGCCATTTCGATGGCCTGGTTGCGCGTATATTCGCTCTGGTTGTCTTCGCCGTCGCTGAGGATGATGATGGCTTTGCGAATGGGATGGTCGGAGCGTTCGCGCAGCAGCTTCTCCTTGCACGCCTTGTAAATCGCGTCATAGAGAGCGGTTCCGCCGCCATTGCTCAGGCGTTGCACGCCGGCGGCAAGCAAAGGCACCTGGTCAGTAAAGTCCTGGGTCAGATGGCTGTCTTTATTAAATCCAACCACGAACGCGCGGTCGTAACCGGGGCGGATCAGGTGCTGCAGAAAGCCGGTGGCCGCCTCTTTCTCAAATTCAAAACGCCCCTGCACCGAGCCGCTCACGTCCATCAGCAGTCCCAACTCGATGGGCAGGTCGGTTTCAGGATGGAAGTTGAGGATCGACTGTACCGGTTTGTGATCGTCAAAGATAGAGAAATCGTTCTGGTTTAGATTGCGAACGAATTTGCCGTGGCGATCGGTAGCGATGAAGAGCACATTGACTTCGTCGACGCGTTTCTTGATCGTCAGGATGGGCTCATCCGCGTCGCTAGCGCTGGCGTCAAGGACGGCGGCACCAGTCGAGCCTACGACAACTCTGGACTCGGCTACGACCAGGGGACCATCTTGCGCAGCTGCGGAACCGAACAGACAGAGAACGACAGCGAGGCCGAATATCAAGGTCGCGATCGCGCTGCTTTCCGGTGGAAATGGGCGGCCCTTGGTCATGATTTTGTGTTCTTCGTTCCTATCCTTCTCCGCAAGTCCGGATTCGAACGCCCCCGAAAATATTAGACCCAACAAATGATGCGATGCACGCCGGGGGCCGAAAACCCTGGAACTGCTGCTCCCCTAAACTGTAGGCCGTGATGCTGTGCAAGTCCAAGTTACAAAAGGAGTACGCAAACGGTGCTCCAGTTAACCATAAGCCGGTCAACAGCTTGGAAACCGAGACAGGAAAGCGATTCGCGAGATGGCCGAAAGCGGCGGTTCGATCCGGGCCCTCCGGTTCCGCGGGATTTTTATGGGTGGAAACTCCCAGGATATTTTTTTCATGATTGCGCAGCTTCCGTGCAAAAACTTCTGCGTGCCACATTTCCCGTCTGGAGTTGTTTTTCCGAATGGGATAATCTGATCACCGGCCGTGGGGCAGAAACCGACTGCCGGAGTCGCGCGATGTATTTCGAACAGTTTTATCTGACTTGTCTCTCCCACGCTTCCTACCTGGTCGGATCGGAGGGAGAGGCCGCGGTGGTCGATCCACAGCGCGACGTGGAAATCTATCTCCGGGCGGCTGGGGAGCAGAATCTCAAGATCCGGTACATATTCGAGACGCACCTGCATGCGGACTTTGTTTCCGGACACAGGGAACTCGCGGCGCGCACGGGCGCGAAGATCTACATCGGGGAGCACGCCTGCGCAGAGTTCCCGCATATATCGCTCAGGGACGGCTTTGAAGTGAAAATGGGAGCGGTGCGGGTTCGCGTGCTGGAGACGCCCGGCCATACCCCCGAGAGCGTCTGCCTGGTGATTTTCGATGAAGCGAAATCCTCTGACCGATCGCCTGAATCCAGGCCGGCTGAGCCCTGCGCGGTTCTGACCGGCGACACGTTGTTCATCGGCGATGTCGGACGTCCCGATCTCTCGCGTACGCACACAGCGGAGCAGCTTGCGGGGCTGCTCTACGACAGTTTGCACAACAAGTTGCTAACATTGCCGGACGCGGTGGCGGTTTATCCTGCGCACGGCGCGGGCTCGCTTTGTGGACGGGCCATGCGGGCGGAGCGTTCGTCTACGATCGGAACCGAACGGCTTACAAACTATGCCCTGCAGATCGCCAGCCGGGAAAAGTTCATCGCGCAGTTGACGTCAAATCTTCCCGCTCGCCCCGATTACTTTCTTGAAGATGCCGAGATTAATCGCTGGGGCGCGGCTGCCTTGACGGAATTGGCGCAGCTTCCCGCGATGTCTCCGCCGGAACTACAGATATTGTTGCAGCAAACCGCGAATTGCAATGTGCTGGACATTCGTTCGGGCGAGGTGTTTGCTGCCGGCCACGTGCCTGGCTCGATCAACATTGCGCTCTCGGGACAGTTCGCGTCGTGGGCAGGAGGGGTGCTCGGGATTCACTCCCGGCCGGTTTTGATCGGCGAAAGCCACGTGCAGATTGAGGAAGCAAGGATGCGGCTGGCGCGTGTGGGCATCGAAGACGTGCGGGGCTATCTGATGGGGGGTGTGGCGGCATGGCAGAACGCGGGCCTCCCGCTGCTCATCACAGCCCAGATTTCTCCCCAGGAACTGCACCAGAAACTGCAGGAAGGGACTTTGCGAACCTTCGACGTGCTCGATGTGCGGCGCGAAGGCGAGTGGCAAGCCGGTCATATCGAGCAGGTGCGGTTCCGGCCGCTCGATACTTTCGCGCGTGCGCTCCCGGCGGTGGATCGCGAGCGCCCGGTGGCGGTTCACTGCAAGAGTGGATATCGCAGCATGATTGCCTGCAGTTTGCTGGAGCGTGCCGGTCATCGCAACCTGATGAACCTGGTGGGAGGGTTTGACGCCTGGCACGCCGCCGGACTTCCGGAAGTTGCTGAGCAGCTGATTCGCGCCTAGTCACGTCGTTGGGCTTAACGACTGAGCTTTCCTTCTCCGCCGTGGCCGGTGGCGTTTCCGACCGCAACTTGCGACCGATCGGTCAGGAAACCTCTCTACTCGACCATGGCGGCATACGCCTTGGCAAGGAGGGCTTCGCGGCGTGCGGGAAGCTGGGGCAATGCCGACATCAAGCGGCGGGTATAGGGGTGCTCGGGGGCGGTGAAGATCTGTTCGGTTTGGCCGCACTCGACAATCTCGCCTTCATGCAGGATGGCGATGCGCTGGCAGATGCCGGCGACCGAGGGCAGGTCGTGGGAGATGTAAAGGATCGACATGCCGATCTCGCGATTCAGGCGCGCGAACAACTGCAGAATTTCCGATTGGGTGATCACGTCGAGCGCGCTGGTCGCTTCGTCGGCGATTAACAGCGCGGGACGGTGCAGGATTGCCATGGCGATGAGCACACGTTGTGCCTGGCCTACGCTGAGTTGCGAAGTGCGCTTGTTCAGGAAATCGCGATCCTTCTCTCCGCTCGGCAGGGCAACGTTTTGCAATGCCAACTGGATGGCCCGGTCGCAATCTTCGGAGGTTGCTCCGCGGTCGCGGTGCGCGCGCCACGCCTCCCGGAGCTGGGTGCGGATTTCTAACGCCGGATTCAGGGAAGCCAGCGGACTCTGCAGTACGAGGCTCAGGGCCCGTCCGCGAAGGCTGCGCAACTCGCGCTCGCGCAACGTGAGCAGATCGACCCCCTGAAAAACAATATTGCCTTCCACCAGGGCTCTTTGGCGGCCGAGCAATCCCAGGATGGCCAGCGCCAGCGTGCTCTTGCCCGATCCGCTTTGGCCGACCAGTCCCACGATCTCGCCGCGGGCGACTTCGAGCGAAACTCCTCGCAGGACCGGCTCTTTGCCGGGATAGCGGACGGTAACCCGGGCGGCGAGCAGGGGGGGCGCGGAATTGGGCAGAGGCGTTGTCACCGTCGCATCCTCGGCTACCGGCTCGCCCGCGTGGGCGGATTCAGAGTAAGCCGCTCGGCGTTCCAGAACGTCTGCGGGCTAAGGATCCCTGGATCGGCGCCCGCGACGGCGCGGGAAACAGCGGACAGCGCATTATGGTTGATCAGATAAATGAAGGGCGATTGCTCGACCACGATTTCCTGCACCCGATCAAAGCTTTGCTTGCGTTTGTTCGCATCGACGGCTGAAGCCTGTGCGCGCATCAGCCGGTCAATCTCGGCTTCCCAGGAGGTTGCGGGTGTTTTTTGTTGCGGATTCCAGGCGTGATTTTCCGCCGAACTGAGCCAGATGTTCATCTGGCCGCTGGGATCGAGGTCGACATTGCGGAAGCCGAGCATCGCGGCTTCATAATTGAATTTCTGCAAAATGCGCTCGATCAGCGAGGGAAAATCGAGCGAGACCACGTTGACTTTGATGCCCAATTTTCCCAGATCCTCCTGCACCATGACGGCCATGCGTTCTCTCGGCTTGATGCCAGCTGCGGTTACGATAGAGAACTCCACGGCGTTGCCCGCCTTATCGAATAACGACCCGTTTTGCAGATGAAAGCCGTCGGCTTGCAGGTGTTTCAGGGCCTCGTCTGGCCGGTACGGCTCCGCCCTGAGTTTGCTGTTAAACCAGAACCTGTTGGCGGGCGAAACGGGACCGGCCGCAGGCTGGGCATGACCGTTGAAAGCGACGCGGCTCAGATCCTCCCGGTTGATGGCCTGAGAAATGGCTCTCCGGAAATCCACCGAGCGGAACCAGGCGCGCTTGTACTCCGGAATCGGAGCGTTGGAGACTTGGTTAAACCACAGGAATTCGGGATCGAGAGAAGGCCCGGCATCGTGCGCGAGCCCCGGGGAGCTGGCGGCGAGGCGGTCAAAGTAATCGCTGTCGATGGAGTTAATCAGGTCAAGCTCGCCGCGCTTGAAGCGCAGCATTTCGACGTCGCGATTCGGTTGAATATCCATCCGTATGGAATCGAGATAAGGCAAGCGGCGTCCCTGCGAATCCCTTTTCCAATAGTTGGGATTGCGACGCAGAAGCAGGCTCGATCCGGCTTTGTACTCCGCCACCATGAAGGGGCCGAGCACGGCCGCTTCCTTCTTGGGGGAATGCGCCGACATGATCGCCACCTGATCGAACAGTCGGTCGACGCCGGCAACGGGCGCGGGAAAGACGATGGCGATCTGATCCGGAGCCATGATTTTGGTGGTTATGGTGCCACTGCCGGAACGAAACGCGTCGCCAGTAGAGGAATGCAGCGCAGGATCCATAAGCCGTTGCATGGTAAAGGCAACGTCCTCGGAGGAAAATGGGCTGCCATCGGAAAAGATAATGCCATGGCGAAGTTGGAATACGATCTGTCTGCCGTCCTTCGAGACAGTCCAGGATTCGGCCAGTTCCGCTTCGAGGTCCTGTGTTTTGCGGTTCGCGCGCACCAACACGCCACCGGTCAGATAGCGGATCGACAATGAGGAGTCGTCGTCGACCAGCGCGGGATCGAAGGTCTTCGGCTCGGAGCGCAGACAGAAGCGCAACTCGCCGCCATTTTGGCAGAAGGCTGAACCCGATGTCAGGCTCAGGAGAACAGCCGCGATGCTGAGAGAAAGTCGTAGAAATACCCGGCAACCGATCATGCGGCCACCTCCTCATTCGACAAGAGCAATTGAAACGATGTCATTACCAAAATCAACAGCACCAAAGGCACCAACCGCCACGGTTCCTCGCGCAACGAAATCAATCCTTCCAGCTCGCGCAGCAGGCTTCCCCATGAGGGCAGGGGTTCGGCAACGCCCAAGCCGAGGAGGCCCAGATTGGCTTCGCTCAAGATAAAGGCCGGAATCGAAATCCAGAATTGCGCGTAGAGGACCGGCTTCAGGTTGGGCAAGACGTGAATCAGAAAAAGCCGCGGACCGTGCAATCCGGAAGCGCGCGCCTGCAAGACAAAATCGGAATTGCGCAGAGCGTCGGCACTGGTCGAAAGCACGCGCGCCGAAGCGGCCCAGCCGAGCAGTCCAAGAATGAAAAACGTGATCAGGACCGAGAGCAGCGGAGAAACGTTGAGCGGTAGCAGCGCTCGCACCGTGATTAGCAGAAACAGCCAGGGCAGAGAAAGAAACAGGTCGGTGAACCCCCGTGCCAGCCGCAGCCAGACTCCGCCGAGATATCCCGCCAATCCGCCAATCAGCGCGGCCAGAGCGGTCGAGACCAGAGCAGCAGCCGGAGCGAGCAAGAGCGAGATGCGGGTGCCGTAAAGTACCCGCGCAAAACGATCCCGGCCCACATCATCGGTGCCCAGCGGGTGCGCAGCGGAGGGCGGTGCACTCGGCGCATCGCGAAATTGTCTCGCGTATCCCGAGGGCGCGAGCCAATTGGCGGCGAGCGACACCCCGCACACGGCAAGCACCACGACACACGCCAGCTTGCGAGCTAGGTTCATCGAGGGCTTCATGCTCCGACTACGCTTGGTGGGGTTGCAACACGTAATTCATTACATCCGCCGCCGAGTTGGCCAGCAAGGTTACCAGCGTAACCAGCACGGTCAGGTTTACCAGCAAAGGAAGATCTCGGGACAGCGCGGCTTGCCACGCGAGCTGGCCGATGCCCGGCAATCCGCACAATGCCTCGACCGGAATGCTTGCGCCCAGAGCGATACTGACGGTGACGCCCGCGAGCGCGATCATCTGCGGACCGGCCACGGGCAATGCGTGCCATGCCAGGAGGCGAATTTCACCAACTCCGCGTGCGCGTGCCGCCGTCAGGTGCGGCAGCGCGTAGGCCTTTGCCAGCAGGTTCCGGGAATAGAGGTAGATTTTAGGAAACACGATCAGCGCCACGGCGAGATATCCCGGCGCATTCAGGATCACCGAAAGCAGCGCGAGTACGGCTGCTGGAATGCACAGAAAGGCGCCGCTCACGGTGGTGCCCAGAACCTCATAGGCGGGAAGTCGCCACAGGCAGGCTGTGAAGGCGAGCATGGAAGCCAGCAGCCATGCCAGCAAGAGTCCCTCACCCGCCACGCGAGCGGTGACAGGCCAGCGCTCGCGCAGGAGATCTTGTACGGGCTGGCCGAGCGCGTGAGAGGTACCGAGATCACCGCGCAGGGCATGGCGAAGATAGCCCGCGTAAAAGGCCACAATATTGTGTTCTCCCCGGCGCGCGTCGCGCAATGCGCGCACGCTATCAGCGCTCAGGCTGGGATCGAGTTCGCGCTCGTCAGCGTCGAAACCGGGAGCCATGCGTACAAGTGTGGCCGAGAGCAGTCCGCCCAGAACAACCAGCAGGGCGATGGCTCCCAGTTTTCGCGCGACCAGCGGTACAGCTCCCCCCCATCGCGTTCTCGATTGCCGCTTGGGAGTCATCAGTTCACGGTCGCGCCGCGTACTCGGGAAGGCGGAAGCGCGTTACGCTCGGAGTTGGGTTCGGAATGATGAATTTTTTTCATGGAGTACATGCGGCGGTCAGCCTCGGCCAGCAAGCGCTCGACGTCGAAACCGTCCTCGGGACAGAATGCCGTGCCCACGCTCATACCCACCAGGTCGCGGCCCGCAATTTTGCGGCCCGCCTCGATTGCCAGAAGATTCAGACGACTGGCCTTCTCGTTCGCAGCGTCCGCGTTCAGCCCGGGCGCGACGATCACGAACTCATCACCGCCCATGCGGGCGACATAATCGTAGCCGCGACAGCTCTCCTTCAGATGGCCGGCAAAATCTTTCAGCAGGTTGTCGCCTTCGAGGTGGCCGTAGAGATCGTTTATCTGCTTGAAGTTATCGAGATCGCAGACCATCACCGCAAGCGAGCTGGCAGTGCGTCGGCAGCGTGCCAGTTCGCGGGACAGGTGAACGAACAGCGAGCGGGCATTGGGCAGCCCGGTCAGATAATCGGTGGTTGCCGAGTCCTCCGCTTGTTGATACTTGAGCGCATTTTCGACCGAGAGCGCGATCTTCGAGCTAACCGCGAGCAGGATGCGCAGGTGATCGGCGGAGAAGGCATCACGATCGGCGCGGTACATGGCTAGCACTCCGACCACGCCATTCAGACCTTCGAGCGGCACGGCGAGAACAGAACGAAGCGTCGTGTATCGGGCCGGATCGCTCACGTATCCAACCTCTGCTTCGGGATTGCCGTTGAGGATCGGTTTGCGCTTCTCCGCCGACCAGCCGCACAATCCTTCTCCCAGGGCGATGTTCAACGACGAGAGCAGCCGGAAGTTGTCGCCGCTCACCAGTTCCGGAACCAGACGGCCGTCCTTCAGCAGAAACACGGCCATCGAATCGTAGGGAACCATCTTGCGCAACCGTATGGAGAGCACGGAAAGTGTCTCGCCCAGGCTTAGCGAGTTGCCCAGGTCCTGGCTGAGTTCGAACATGGTCTGTGCTTCCTGGCGCGCAGAAGCGATCGAGGAGAGAAAATCCGCATCGCTGGCGGCGCTTGCAGCCGAGGTCGGCTGCTCAAATCCCGACCGCGGTTCGCCACCCGCCTCCACGCAAACATCGGACGAGAGCGTATCCTGTGCAGCCATCCAACCGCACTTCGCCAGTTCATCCAGTTCCAGATAACGGCGTTGCAGGACCTGCACAACTTTCGGATCGAAGTCCGCGCCCGACAAGGAGGCGACCTTTTCCATGGCGGCGTCGAGCGACATGGCATTGCGATACTGGCGATGCGACGCCAGCGCGTCGAGGCAATCGACCGCCGCCAGGACCCGTGCTCCCATCGGAATTTGTTCGCCCTTCAGTCCGTCGGGATAGCCGGTGCCGTCCCAACGCTCATGGTGCGAACGAACGATGGGCGCGACCGGATGAGGAAATGCAACCCGCTGCAGGATCTCGGCGCCCACGAGAGTGTGGATCTTCATCTTCTCGAATTCTTCGGGCGTCAGGCGGCCAGGTTTGTTGATGATGTGTTCGGGAATCGCCAGCTTGCCGATGTCATGCAAGAGGGCGGCCGCGCGCAAGGCTTCGATTTCTTCTTCGGGAAAGCCCAGATCCTTGGCCACTTCCACCGCAAAAACCCGCACCCGCTGCAGGTGTTTGTGCGAAGTGTGGTCCTTGGCCTCGATGGCCAGCGCCAGAGATTCGATGGTGCGCAGATGCAGCGAAGCCACCTCTTCGGCATTCCGCTTTTCAACCTCCACCTGCTTCTTTTCCGCTGCCAACTTGGCGAGGTAGAGATGATACGAACGATAAACCCAGTAAATGAGGGGAAGTACCAGAAGCGAAGTGTGCCACCCGAATTGTTTGTTGACGAATGCCACCGCGAAAACCACGGCGGCGCCGACCAGGTAGAAAGGGAAGGACCAGAAGTGGCATTCCGCCCAGACCTTGTGGGGCGGTCGATTCTCGGTGAGCGAAATGATCACCGCAACCGGAATCGTATTCGCGACAAAGAAAACCAAGGCCGTGAGGATCAACAGGGGCAGCGAGCCCGCAGCGAGCACATGTTGCAAGTCGTGATAGGCGACATAGGAGAGAACGATCGCGTTCGCCATCATGCCGAAGACGTTGAAGGCGATCTTGACCGGAGCTATTCTTTGCCGCGATCCAGACAGGCACTGCGCCAGGGTTGCGGTACAGCCGAGAATCAGGGTTTCGGGAAGATTCAGCTCGAGCAAGCTGAGCAAGATGAACAGAAAGTTCACCGACATAGTGCCGTCGAAGCCGGGCAACTGAAGCGTGAGATTGGACGCCAGAACAGCGACCAGCAGGTAGCAAATGAACCGTGTCAGATCGACACTCTGCCAGTGCCATAGAGCATAGGCCAGCGCCGACATGCCCAGCGCCGCCGTGGCTCCGATAAAAAGCCTTGCCCGAATCGACATAGGACGATCTACAGCTTCTCTTGGCTCACCTATACTTCCACATCGGCGCCTTAGCTCGACGGTGCTTGTCTGCGCCGTGCCTATCTTGAGCTAGGAACAAACATCCCATGGCGCGCCCGGAAGTCCCAATTCTCCATTGAGCTGATGGTAGTTCAAGCTATGAAAAATCAGATACTTACCAAGGTAATTGCCGCTCCGAAACCAGTCGTCATGCCGTCGCGAGATACACGATGGGATCTTATGAAATGCGGATGGCGAGTTACTTCGGTGTGAACCTCGGCGGGGAAGTGTTCGCCGAATTGCCGGCTTTGTGGCAGCATCAGGAGGGTTCGTGTTTGGCGCCCTCATGCGGACGCCAGAAGTCTGCGGTTCGGCGATCCCATGGCAAGTTAGCACTCCCCCTTAGCCGGCGACACGGAAATGCCAATCTCACCGAAAACTCCGCCGACGGAGAAAGCGCCGAGGTCCGCGAGCCGGGCCGGCTCGAACTCTGCGGCAGGTTCGCCCTCGCTTCCCCTCATTCTGCAACCCGGCATTTTCGACCAGGTGCAGGAAGCAGTTTTCACCACTGATCTTCAGGGAAGCGTCACCAGCTGCAATCAGGGTACGGAGCGATACGGCTATAGACCGACCGATCTGATCGGCCACAACCTGGCTGATTTTTTCGATATCGGGAGGTCGGCGGTTCCGGCCGCCCAGGCACTATCTTCGGCTCTCGCGAGAGGCCGGTTCGAAGGCGAACTGCGCTGCCACTGCAAGTCCGGAGTAGATGTCGATATTCATTTGTGTCTGACGCTGCTGCGCGATTCGAATGCGACTCCGGCGGGGATCCTGGGATTTTCGATTGCGGCCAGCGGGCAAACGCTGCCGGGAAGCGCTCCTTCCCCAGTCGCCGGCGCCTGCGCTGCGCCACCGCTGGCGCGGCGGGAAATCGACGGCACGGAATTCCTCATTGCCAGTCCGATTATGCATAAGTTCATGGGGATGGTGGACCGCGTGGCCGGGCATACGGAAACTGTGCTTGTAACCGGGGAGACCGGCACCGGCAAAGAATTGGTCGCGCGCACGATTCACGAATCCTCGTATCGCTGCAAGAAGGCCCTGGTAGACATCAATTGTGCCGCCCTGCCTGAGCATTTGGTGGAGAGCGAATTGTTTGGTTATGAAAAAGGAGCCTTCAGCGGCGCCGACTCCTCGAAGCCCGGCCTGTTCGAAATGGCCGACAAGAGCACGATCTTCCTGGACGAAATTGGCGAATTACAGCCGCAAATCCAGGTGAAATTGCTCCGCGTTCTCGACGGCCAGCCTTACTATCGTCTGGGCGGCAATCGAAAAATCACGGTGGACGTCCGGGTGGTGGCCGCGACCAATAGAGACCTTGAGCTGGCGGTGAAGGAGGGTCGTTTCCGAGCCGACTTATTTCACCGCCTAAGCCAATTCCAGTTGCGCGTGCCACCCTTGCGCGAACGTCCGGAAGATATCGCCACCCTGGCCCGCCACTTCCTGTCGCTGAAAGCCGCGGAAAAAGTGTTTACGGCGGACGCCTTCGCCGCCCTGCAAGCGCATTCTTGGCCGGGCAATATCCGCGAACTGCGAAATCTGGTCGCAAAACTCGGCATGGTAACCGAGGGTCGGCAAATTACCGGTGCCGAGGTGATCGCGGAGTTGCGCGGCGAACTCGCCGGCGCCGCTCGCGCCAGCGGGGCAGTCCCTCTCGGCAACCTCGACAATATGGAAGAACAGATGATCATTCGCGCTCTCGAGCAAACGGGCGGGCGCCGTGCCCAGGCCGCCGAACAGCTGGGAATTTCCCGCCGAACGCTCAGCCGCAAATTGCGCGAGTACGAGATCGACGTGCCAGCCGGCGAGGGCGCGGCCAAACTCGGAGTCATCAGTCAGGACCAGCAGAAGTTCTTCCGTGCCAAAGTGAATCTGACGGTCACCCTGAGAAACGCGAACGGGAAGGAATTGCAGGTGCAGGCCATCAACCTCAGTACGGGAGGCATGGGATTGGATGCGGTGGGAGATTCCGTTGGCTTTGCCGGGCTCGTCGATGTCGCTTTTCTTCTGCCGGAAAGTGAAACCGTGGTTCAGGCGAAGGGCCGCCTGGTATGGGCCGATGCTGGTGGCCGAGCCGGCCTGCGGTTCGTTGTGATTGAACCCGCTTTGTTCCAGAAATTGCAACACTGGACGAATCAGAAAATGAAAGAAGAAGGTTGGGAAATCCCCTCTTGAGTTCGCGGCAGAAGCAGCGCGCCAACGTTCACAACCTTCGGTAACCTGTCGTAATACGTTCCTTCGTGACATCCTCGTTTTGTCGTTAGAAGCCCATCGACCGCGACCCCAGGACGAACTCCCACTGAGGTTGCGGAACTCAAGTGAGGTTCAGTTATGTTGCAGTCTCCGGAACCGAAATATTCTCCAAACGCGGCCCCCGCCAGTTACACACCAGTAAGGCCTGCCACTTCACCCATGGATCAGGCCAACATCGGACGTTCGCTCGTCATCAAGGGTGAGGTGACGGGTGCGGAATCGCTCTTCATCGACGGACGCATCGAGGGCACCATCAACTTTCCCGACAATCGCGTCACGATCGGCCGCAACGGAGTTGTCGCGGCAAACATCGTCGCCAACGAGGTCGTGATCATGGGCAAAGTGCAGGGCAACGTCGAGTGCGCGGACCGTCTGGACATTCGCAGCGAAGGTCTGCTCTCGGGCGACGTGATTACCCACCGCATCAGCGTCGAAGAGGGGGCGATCCTCAAGGGCGGGGTCGAAGTACGCACTCCGGAAAAGAAAGAGCAGAAAACGCAGGGACAGCAGAAGCAGGAAGCGCCGAAGGCGATGGCCGCCTCCGCGGGCAACGCATAAATCGAACGACGTTTGAATTCGAGGTCGGAATTCAGGAACGACGGTGGAGGGACGCGCGTTTCGAACGTCCAGCCGGGCCTGCCGCCCGGCGCTCCATCGTTTTCTGTTTTTGAGGCGCTTATTTTTTCGGCCTGAAATCGAGGGATGCCGAATTCATGCAATAGCGCAGCCCCGTCGGTCCCGGACCATCCGGGAACACATGACCCAAATGCGCATCACATTTGGCACAGCGCGCTTCGGTGCGAGTCATGCCGTAGCTGTTGTCGCTGTGTTCAGCGATATTCTTGCGATCGGCGGCCGCAAAGAAGCTCGGCCACCCGGTTCCGGAGTCAAACTTTGTTTCCGACCCAAACAGCAGCGCCCCGCAGCAGACACAATGGTATGTTCCATCGTCGTGCTTGTTCCAATACTGACCGGTGAAAGCGGGTTCGGTGCCGCAGCCCCGCGTGACCTGATACTGCTCCGGAGTCAACTGCTGTCTCCACTCGGCTTCGGACTTCTTGATCTTGTCAGTGAGTTGATCGGTCATAAATAACGTCCCTGCGAATGAGATGAGAAACGAGCGCGAAAGTTGCAATTCCCGCCCGCAGCCTCGCCGCCCGTTTTTACTTGGCGACCTGCTTCGACGTCCGCCCGCGCCGACCGCGACCATTGCAAGCGAGACCTCGCACCTCACGCTGCGGTGATTCAGGTTGGCGATCTTGATCTTGGTCCCGTAGGCAAAGCCTTGTCGCCGCCGCCGGTCCGGTTCTCTTTTCACATACGGCTCGGCCTCTCACCCGACCGGTCGTGCCGAGTTCCAGTGTGATCAGGAGGTCTACCGTACGAGCGGTTTTCATTCAGTCCCCACGGCAACGCGCTGTCGGCGGCAATCGTGCGTCGAAGGCGCGCCGCCATTCCAATTTCGGGACTCGCCCCCCTCATTGATCCCGCTTTAACCGGTTCATCCCGCAGGACTAAGAGCAACTGCCGCGACTTCTTGCCGGCCATCCTGGCCCTCACCCGGGCGATCGGGCCGGGCCCCCGGTCCCTGGACACGTAACCGTTCGCATTTTTTTTTGAGACCCGTGAGGGAATTCTTTGAACGACGTCGCTTTTAGGGGTGAGCAGTAATCAAAGAAACTTCAAAACAGGAAGGAACTCCCGTGAAACTGAAAAGCTTAACTCTCTCTCTTGGCGCGGCAATTCTACTGTCTATGTCCGCCTTTGCCCAAACCTACAACTTCCAAACCCTGAACTATCCCGGCGACACTTTCACCCAGTTGCTCGGCATCAACAACTCGGGCGACATCGCCGGTTACCACGGAGCATCGCCCGACAATAAGGGATTCACGTATTCGACCAAGAACGCGGCCTTTACCACTGAAAACTACCCCGGATCGCAGCAGACCCAGGTCATCGGCATCAACAACGAGCCTTTCAAGACTTCCGGTTTCTACATTCTGAAGGGAAAAACCATCGGGTTCACCGATTACAACGGCACGTTCACCAGCGTGGCCTATCCGAAAAAGCCGTTCAACCAGCTCCTCAGCCAGAACGATTACGGCCAAGCGGCGGGATACTACAGCACCACGGCAAGCGGCAGCGGCCCCGATACCGCCTATGTCTATGACGAGGATGGCGGCGTTTTCGAGACCTTCGAAATCCCGGGCTCGATGAGCGCGCAAGCCACCGGCATCAATAACGCCGACAACGTCTGCGGATTCTATCTGGACTCCTCGAGCAACAGTCACGGTTGGGTCCAGATCCAGGGACATTTCACGGTCCTCAACTATCCCGGTGCCGCCCAGACCTCGGCTTCCGGCCTGAACAACAAGGGCATGGTGGTGGGTTTCTACGTGGATGGCTCCGGCAATACCCACGGTTTCGTGTACGACACGACCAGCGCCACCTTCACGAATGTCGATGATCCGAACGGGGTCGGCAATACCATCCTGAACGGTGTTAACGACAATGGCGATCTGGTTGGCTTCTACGGTCCGGGAGCTTGTAACACCGACCAATGCAGCGGATTCGTCGCGACTCCGGCAGAGTAAGGTTCGACGACAGCAAAAGGAATGTGGAAGCCTGAAAACCCGCAGACTTCCACAGTTGCTGTGAAGGTAAAGGTTAGACCCCAGAACAAAGCGCCAAAGAAAAGAGCAATTTCACAAATAGCCTTCTCGCCCGGAGAAATCCGGGCATTTTTTTTGGTGTGCCAAGCATGTTCAACAGCTAGGAGGTGAGAGCCCTCTACCCAGTCTGATGGAGACGAAGGGTTAGTGAAGCGCAAGGGTGAAATAACACCCGCCGCGAGGCGGGGCCTGAAAGAAGCGTGGAGCAAAGACGCGAGCCAAT
>JBEKPJ010000059.1:0-43037 GCA_049520935.1 Terriglobales bacterium
CTGTGTTGTGCTATCGTCAGACACGAAGAAGCCTCCGGAAGTGCCTCGAACGGCGTCTAGTCAACCTGTTTGTAGCACAGGAGGCTTCTCTTGTCTTAAAAATCACGAATTATTCGGGCTAGGAATTGACGGGATTGCTTGATTAGATAGCCGTGTCGGGCGGAGCCCACCCTTCGTTTCCTGAAGGGTGGGATTCCACGTCCCTCGAGTGCGTGGGGCTTTGACTAGAGGCCGATCCAAGAAATGAGTGTTTAGAAGTACCCGAGGCGAATGTAAGTCGAGAGCGGCAAATCTGATGCTCTCCTTATTATGACCTCCTCCTAATCATCTTCGAGCCCTTGTCATAGATCTCCAGTAACGCCGATTCCGTCTTGATCTTCTTTTCCACGCAATAAGGGAGCGTCACAACGATTCCGACTGGATTCCATGGATATCGCCTGCAAAGCCGCCGACCAGGACCGGTTGTCCGTAGTCGATGAACTTCTTGCCACCAAACGGCCGATTCATTGGCTCCTTCTTCGAGTGCCGCCGTCTCTCCCATCGATCGTACGCGGACTGTAATCGTCTCAAGTTGAAATGGGTCAGATGGGACCTCGCGGGGCGCGAATTGCGCAACATCTCACGCTTGCTAGTGGGAAAGGGAACAAAACATGCCATGGCCTTTTCTTTCAAGAGACTTTTAGCTGATGGTGATGCTCGGCCTCTGGACGTTTTCATTCGATGTTTCCAGGGAGTGTCGATTTCTGCCCGCGGTGAAGCTTCTCCGTGTGGCAGCGAAACCGATTCCACGCCAGTGTGAAACCGGGCGCCCGGCCGACAATTGAGTTTAATTCCGCGCGGGTTCGCAATTTTGTACCAAATCACTTTTTCCGCTGTCCAATTTTCACTTGACATTCGATTCGCAATGGATAGAAAATCTCCCCTCGCGTTTTTAGGTGCTCCGCCGTCCACGTAGTTCCCACGGGTGAAAACTGACCGAAGGAGGATGTCGTCATGGCCGCTTATACCTACCCCGGCGTGTATATCGAGGAAGTGCCGAGCGCGGTTCACACCATCACGGGCGTGGCTACGTCCATCGCCGCCTTTGTGGGCTGGGCTCCGAAAGGCTCTGTAACTGAGGCAGTTCTGGTGCAGAGCTTTATGGATTATCAGCGCCAGTTCGGGGGGTTGGATTCGCGGAGCCTTTTAGGTTATTCGGTTTCCCAGTTTTTCAACAACGGCGGACAACAAGCGTACATCGTACGGCTCGCTCAAGACGCTATCACGACCGGAACCAGCACCGCGACCTCAGGTGTTGCGACGATCGCCATAACTGCCACCGCGACAGTGGTTTTTACCGCTCTGCGCCCGGGTGTCTGGTCGAGTGCTTATGGGATCGTAGTCTCTGCCAGTTCGGGAGAGACCTTTACGGCGTCAGTGGTTTACGCGCCGGGGGGGATCCCCCTGATCACGTTGGAGACCTTTCCGAACTTGTCCGTTTCTACTCCTGGGACGATCGCGTCGAATTACGTGAGCCTGACCACGACTGGCACGCCCACCGCAGCCCCTGCCGACGGCCTATACATGTTAACCGGAGGAAACGATGGCAACGGAATCAATGTTCATGGGGCTGGCGCAGCCGCAGTAACGATTAACGCCCCCGGCAGCACGACGACCGGGTTCACCTTTTCGGCGCAAAATCCGGGGGCGTGGGGAAATCTTCTGGCCATCGGCGCCACGGCGCAGCCAGGTGATACAACCAATGCCCGGTTCAGCTTGAACGTGGTCGCGCTGAATGCGAGCGGCGCACTGTCGGTTGTGGAGAGCTTCAATAATCTTTCGGTAAATGCCTCCGACCCGCTTTATGTTGTGACCGTCCTCAATTCGGACTCTAATTACTTATCGGTCGCCGCAGTCGGAACACCGACGGCGGCACTCAATAGTCCGTTTCCTCCATCAGGCGCCGCCTCGGCCCCTTTCAATTCGCCGCCCTTCTTAACCGGAGGCTTTGATGGAGTGGTCCTGGATCCGACCCAGGACAGCGCGAGTGGAGGACTGTTCAAGATTGCACTCAACTCGGACGGTTCGGGATCCGGCGGTGTGCATCTTCTGGATATCGTGCCCATTTTCAACCTCTTATGCGTTCCGGGCGAAGCAGATCCGACAACAATTAGTAACCTTCAGGGCTATTGCCACACGGAGCGCGCCTTCTACATAGTAGACTGCGCGCAGTCCGCCAGTTTTGCTTCTGTACAGGGTGGACCGGACAGCCACATCACCGGGGCCAACTCCATTAACTCGGCTCTCTACTTTCCCTGGATCAACGCGCCGGATCCCCTGCTGCAAAGCCGCATTCGGCCATTTCCCCCTTGCGGCTTTGTTGCCGGTTTGTATGCAACCACCGACGCGACTAGAGGGGTGTGGAAGGCGCCGGCGGGTATTGACGCCAGTCTCACGGGGGAGTCAGGGCTGACAACCGTTCTAACCGACGCGCAAAACGGTACCTTGAACCCTCAGGCGGTCAACTGCCTGAGAAACTTTTCAGTCTACGGAGATGTCATCTGGGGCGCCCGTACTCTTCAAGGCAACGATCAGGCAGGATCTCAATGGAAGTATGTTCCAATCCGTCGTCTCGCGCTGTTCCTCGAATCGAGTTTGCTTGAAGGCACGCAATGGGTGGTATTTGAACCGAACGACGAAACTCTGTGGGGCCAAGTCAGGCTCAACATTGGGTCCTTCATGCAGGGCTTGTTTCTGCAAGGAGCCTTCCAGGGAACTACTCCGCAGCAGGCGTACTTTGTTAAGTGCGATGGGGAAAACAACCCCCAGTCCAGCATTGACCTGGGGATCGTAAATATCCTGGTGGGTTTCGCTCCGCTGTATCCCGCTGAGTTCGTAGTGATCCAGATCCAGCAGATGGCCGGCCAACTCCAATCGTAGGGAGGTATTATATGTTGCCGTTTCCAGCGAACACCAAGCGTTTAGACCCGTATAAGAACTTCAAATTCCGGTTGAAGTGGGACGGCAAGTATGTGTACGGCGGAAGTAAGCTGACCGGCTTGAAACGCTCGACGGAAGTGGTGGAGCACAGGGCCGGCGGCGACCCTTCCACCTCGCACAAGTCGCCCGGCCGGAACAAGTACGAGGCGATCACCTTAGAGCGTGGACTCACTCAGGATCTCGCCTTCCACGACTGGGCTGGCCTGGTATGGAACTTCGGTGCGGCACTTGGCTCGGAAGTCTCCCTGGCGAATTTTCGCAAGGATATCTACCTTGAGTTCTACAACGAAGCGGGACAGCTGGTCATCGCCTACAAGATATACCGCTGCTGGGTATCAGAGTACCAGGCTATGCCGGACCTGGACGCCAATGCTAACGCCGTCGCCATTGAGCATATTAAGCTGGAAAACGAAGGCTTCGAACGCGACACCAGTGTCACTGAACCTACGGAACCCACGTTAAGCACTGTGAGTACGTAGCCAAAGTATTGGTTATCTATCCTCAAGGTTTGCGCTCCACAGGTCAGGAATCAAGGGAAAGCGATTGCCGGTAGGGTAGAGGCGCCCGCGTCCATTGCCGGGCAGAGGAATGTTACATGAAGCCTCTTTCCAATTCTGATTTCCTTGATCTGTGGGAACGGGGGAATGGTATGCACGCGCTGGACCAGGGACTTCTGGTCCTGGGTGCAGCTCTTCCTGAGACTTCGTATGACAGACTTGCGGACTGGTCCCTGGGGCGCCGCAACCGGGCCTTGATCGAGTTGCGTTCCCAGTGTTTTGGGCCCCATCTCCAAGGCTGGACCTGCTGCACGCGGTGCGAGGAGAAACTGGAAATTGAGGTCAACGCTCGAAGCTTGGCATCCGAACCCGGAGGTGCTGAGGAGAGCCCCTGCGATCCGATTATCGTAAACGGGCATTGCTTTCGACTTCCCACGAGCCGAGACCTGGCACGGGCTGCCCAGGAAACCGATCCCCTCTCGGCGACCCTTCTCCTCATCGAAGGCTGCCGCGTGGACACCGGCGAAATTCCAGCATGGACAGGGGAGGAGTTGGAGATCGTGGGAGAAAGAATGGCTCTGGCCGATCCGATGGCTGAACTTCCCCTGACGCTGCGTTGCCCCGCTTGTAACAACGAATGGATTGCAACCCTCGATATCGCTACCTTTTTCTGGACAGAAATTGAGGCTCGGGCGAAGCGGATTCTTTTTGAGATTCATGCTCTGGCCTCACAGTATGGCTGGACGGAAAAGGAAATCCTCTCGTTGAGTGAACAGCGTCGAGCTCTTTACATGGGGATGGTGCATGAATGAGCGGCTACCTACAAAGAATGGCCTCCAGCGCCCTGAGCCCCGGTGGATCCATCCGCCCGATCTTGGGATCGATGTTTTCTCGTTCGACCTACCGGAGGACGCCAGAAGACATACCACGGAAAGTTAGCGCCTCTTTCGGACCTGAACGCGCGGCGCCACCGGCCGCCGCTGCACCCGATAGCGCATTGGGACCGGTCTTGTCTGGTGTCTTTTCAGACCGGGCTCTGGAAGAGACAACTTTGCTCAACCCACTGGTGAACGAGAGCCAGCCAAGAAACGTCGAAAGGCCGGTCGCTTCTTCCATCGAAATGAGTAACGGAGATGCCAGATCGGACGAACCACCAAACCTGGCCGCGCAAAACAAACATGTGATGGTTGCATCGCGCCGCCCCGCACCTGGCAATCAAGCCGCGGGGCTGCAGCCGCCCTTGCTATCCGTGACTCTAAACTCCGGCAATGCAAGGCAAAACGGCAGAACAGAACCTATTTCTGAGCCGGTCGATGCTATCGCGGCCAGGGCGAAAAAAAACGATGTCGACAACTCCGAGGCGCCAGACAAAGTCCGCTACCAACCCTTGACAACAGCAGGGGGTTCGAATGCGAATGGTCCCCCGGCTCTGTGGAAAGTATCGAGTCCACTTGCTCCGGGTATCCGCAAGGAAGCCGGCGACTTGTCCAGCAGTTCGGGTTTGCCGGGGCGGGAGCCGGACGAGATTCAAATTCACATCGGGCGCATCGAGGTCACGGCCGTAGCCCAAGCGATGCCCCGCCCGGCGCCCCCACCCGTCCGAAAGTCGATTAGCCTGGACGATTATTTGAAGCGCAGCAATGGAAGGTCGAAATGAGTAATGCGCTGGCCATCTCCGGAGTAACGGCTGCGTTGCAGTATTACCTGGGCAACGTCTATAGCGGCCTGAGTACTCTGTTTGGAGGCAGCGTGACAGTTTCGTCACAGGCGCCGGACCTGGTTCAGAACAGTATCGGCGACGGATCCACGTTGCAGAACCAGGTCAATATCTTCCTGCATCAGGTGACCTATAACTCCGCCTGGCGAAACGTGAGTCTGCCTTCGCTGGGCGCCGATGGCAAGAGCCAGTTGAAGAACCCACCTCTGGCGCTTGACCTGCACTACCTGTTGACTGCCTACGGCTCAAGCGACTGGCAGGCCGAAGCGCTTCTAGGCTATGCGGTTTTGATGTTGCATGAGAACCCGGTTCTGGGGCGAGCCGATATCAGCGCCGCTTTGAACGCGCTGCCGACCAGCAATCCGCATAATCCGCTTTCAACCCCGCTAGGGTCGTCGGGGGTGGCCGAGCAGTTGGAAATGATCAAGATCTCGCCTTCTACGCTGGGCCGCGAAGAGCTGGCGTGGCTCTGGACGGCATTGAAGGCCGATTACCGTCCCACCTTTCCTTTCCAGGTTTCCGTGGTATTGATTCAGCCACAGTTGCCATCCACCTCGGCCTTGCCCGTGCTCTCCCGCAGCATTACTGCACAAGCGGGGCCGCCGCCGCAATTGTTTCAGGTGCAGCCGCCGGCAACGGGACAGGCCGCGGCTGCGCCGGGAGATTCGGTCATCGTCCTCGGAGCATCGCTCAGTGGCGCCAACCAAGTGGCGCTTTCCTACCCGCGGCTGGGAATCCAGTACCCCCCCTTCGCGCCGTCGAAGATAACCGACAACACAATTTCATTTAGCGTGCCCAACGATCCCGCAAACCTGCCGGCGGGTGTTTACAACCTCTCAGTGCGGTTCACAAACAGCGGTGGCACGGTGCTGCAGAGCAGCAATAGCATCGCCCTTGCCATCGCTCCGATAATCCTTGCAACTCCAGCGCCGAGCACTGTGGGCAATAATGCGGGAACGCTAGTTGCACTCAGTTGTAATCCGCAGGCTCTTCCCAGCCAAAGCGTCTCCCTGATCATGGGCGGGAGCGCGGTTCCGGCCCAGTTCTTTGCGGCCGCCACCGCCGCGCTCAGCTTTCAGTTCACTCCCGCGCTCGCCAAGGGACCTTATCTCGCCCGCCTGCAGGTCGACGGTGTGGTAAGTCCGGTGGCGGTCAACTGGTCAGCCACGCCCCCTACTTTTACCGGACCGATGGTGACGGTATGAAGAGGAAGAAAGAGATCCTCCCCTGGATCGACGCCAACCAGGCCTATCTGGTGGCTCAATTCGACTGGATCAGGGATCGTTTGGGCGGCCAGCCCGACGAACTATCAGAGAAGGCGATTCCCGAGGCGCGAGCGGGGCTCAAGGAGCCGCCGGCAATTGAGCGGCTTTCTGAACTCTTTGGCTTGAACGCTTTCGAGGGCCAAATTCTTCTACTCAGCGCCGGTGTGGAAATGGATTCAAGACTGGCCACCCTGTGCGGCGAGGCGCAAGGGCATCCGCAGCGTCAGTACGCTACCCTGGGACTGGCGATGGCAACCTTTCCGGAGCCGCTCTGGAGCGCCTTGACGCCTTCCCGCCCCCTGCGGCGTTTCCGGTTAGTGGAAGTGGAAGCGGGTCACGGTCTCACCTCTGCGCCGCTGCGGATCGACGAGCGAATCCTGCATTATCTGGCCGGGGTCAACCAGCTGGATTCGCGCCTCGAAATCCTGCTCCAGGGCCGCCCGCTACCTGAATGGATTGCCCTGGACCATGGGCAGACAGCAACCGAAGCGGCCCGAGTTTTTACCGCGTACGCACAGTCCTCTCCGATCCTCCACCTTTGCGGCGACGACCCCAGCGGGCAGGAAGACGTGGCCACGCTCGGTGCGCAGAACATAGAACAACAGTTGTTCGTTGTACAGGCCGCGGACCTGCCGGCTGTGGGGGCCGATCTGGATCAATTTGCGACTCTTTGGCAGAGAGAAGCGCGGCTCTTGCCTGCCGCACTGCTGATTCAGTGCGAGCCTGGGGGCCTGAATGCTCCCGCGCGCCGTCTGGCGGAGCGGCTGCCTGGCTTGGTGTTCCTCGCAAGCCGGGAACCGGTCCGGCTCAATCGATCTTTTCTTCGTTTCGATGTGAACAAGCCGCAACCGATGGAACAAAAACGACTCTGGCAAAACGCTTTAGGTCCGGCGGCGGGCGCTTTTAACGGGACACTCGACGACCTGTCGGAACAATTCCGGCTCAGCGCCAGAATGATTTTTTCCACCGGCGCGGCCATGGCTTCCAAGGTTGGTTCGAGCAAGGATCCGGTGCCAGCGGAGGACTTGTGGAATGCATGCCGCTCACTGGCGCGCCCCAAGCTGGAGGACCTCGCCCAGCGCCTTGTTCCAACGGCGGATTGGGATGACCTGGTGTTACCGGAATCGCAGAAACAAATCCTGCGCCAGTTGGCAGGGCAGGCTCGCCACCGGATGAAGGTTTACGAGACGTGGGGATTCTCCGCCAAGGGTCGCCGCGGTTTGGGCGTGAGCGCTCTGTTTACCGGAGAAAGCGGCACTGGCAAGACGCTGGCCGCGGAGGTGCTGGCCCATGAATTGGGCCTGGATCTGTATCGCATCGATCTTTCGGCTGTCGTCAGCAAGTACATCGGTGAGACGGAGAAAAATCTCAAGCAGGTTTTCGACGCGGCGGAGGAGGGCGGCGTACTTCTGCTGTTTGACGAGGCGGATGCACTCTTTGGTAAGCGCAGTGACGTAAAGGACAGCCACGATCGCTATGCCAACATTGAAGTGGGCTACCTGCTGCAGCGCATGGAAGCTTATGAGGGACTGGCGATCCTGACTACAAATCTAAAGTCATCGCTGGACAAAGCCTTCCAGCGCCGCCTGCGATTCATGATAAATTTTCCGTTTCCCGACGCCCATCAACGGGAAGCGATCTGGGTCCGGGTGTTCCCGGCTAACACTCCCACTGCGGGATTAGATTCCAGGAAGCTGGCCCAGCTCAATGTTACCGGCGGCAATATCCGCAATATAGCTCTGAACGCCGCCTTCCTGGCCGCGGAATCGACAAAGTCGGTTGAAATGGGACACCTGCTTCAGGCTGCCAGGTTGGAGGCGCAAAAAATTGAACGCCCGCTCGGTGACGCTGAAATCCGGGGGTGGGTATGAGCCACGTGCGGGTGACGATTGACCAGCTGGTGTTGAAAGGACTGGAACCAGTCGAGCGAAAGGCGATAGTGGAAGGGCTGCAAAGGGAATTGGCACAAATACTGTCGGATTCGGCGGCGCGTGCCGAGTGGGCACACTCTCACCGCACACCGGTTTTAAGGTTGGGCCAATTGCCACTAGAATCTGGAGCCTCAGGGGGCAGGAAGTTCGGAGAGCGATTGGCCGGCGCCATCGGCAGGAGGCTAAAGCCATGAGCCGCGCAGTGCTGGCGAGGAAGTCGGAGACGGCTCCGACGACCGAGGCGAAGGCCTCCGCGAGTGCTTCGTTCGACGGCTTGCGTATCGGTCCGGTCAACGACATCTTCGAGCAGGAAGCGGACCGAGCCGCCGAACAGGTCGTCACGGGGACGACATCCAGGGCGGCATGGTCGCTTTCCAAAGTGAGCCTAGGGCCGAATGTGCAGAGACAGTGCTCCTGCGGCGGTCAGTGCGACGACTGCGAGAAGAAAATGCTCCAGCGCGACGCTCTGCTGGGTGCGGCGGAGATGTCGACGGCTCCTGCTTCAGTCCACAACGTGCTGCGCGGTTCGGGCGCACCCCTGGACTCCGGGACGCGCAGCTTCATGGAGTCGCGCTTCGGCTACGACTTTGGCCGCGTACGTATACACACCGACGCGCAGGCCGCCCAATCGGCTCGCTCCATAGAAGCGCTCGCTTATACGGTCGGCGACCATGTCGTCTTTGGCTCTGGACAATTCGCACCGGAAAGCATCCGGGGTCTTAGGCTGCTCGCGCACGAACTGGCTCATACTCTGCAGCAGCACGAGTCTGGACTAACAAGACGCTCTGCCGTCCGGCGTGCGCCGGTTCCGGGTTGGACAGGTAGCTCGGGTCTGAACGCTGCCGAGAAATCTATTGGTGCGATCAGGCGCATTCCCATTGAAGGTCTGAAAGAAGGGAATCAGCAAGAAGCAAGCGGCTCCACTGAATCGGCCAAAGGCCGTGCCATTATTCTCTTGAACGCGAAGTTTGACGCGGCGAAACCTGCCGACATTCTGTTCTTCTTCCACGGCCACAATGAGGGCCTTCGTTTTGGCGGGTTCGGCAACCGAGACACCGATCTTTACTCGCTGGAATCGCAGATGGAAGCCACCGGCAAAGAACAGGTGATTGGCATTCTTCCGCAGGGGACTCGCGATTCCGGCTTTGGTGATCTTCCGACCGGGACAACGCCCACAACCTGCAATCGCACCCCGCTCACCAAGGCGTTCAATACTGATTCCTATATCCAAGAGGTTTTCGACACTCTTAAGACTCTTAACGTCTGGACAACGCCGCCTTCGGTAGGCAACGTCATCATTTCCGGCCATAGTGGCGCAGGCGAGTTGATCAATCAAGGGCTGCTAGGCGGTGGCGCCGGATCGAGTCTGCCGCAGAAACTTGGCACACTCAAAGAGGTGTCGCTGATCGACGCAATCAATGGCCCTTGTGAGTTCGTCGCCCTTCAGGGTTGGCTTGAAAGCAACCTACAAAAAGAGTTGGCTGACCTCTCAGCCAAAAGCGAGCCGGATCAGCTGCAATATCTCAAGACAAGTCTTCGATTTCGTTCTTATTACGAAGACAACAAATCGATCGGCGACTACTATAAGCAGTGGAACGTTGGCCCGCTCCCGATTGCCCGTTGGCGAACGCTTCTAGCCAATAGACAACCGCTCAAAGAATTTCTGGATACGTGGTTCACGGATAATGCGGCCAAGCTGCCGCAGTCAGTCCAAACAAATTGGAAAAATAACTATGTCATCACTTACGTGGGCAAAGTCGCGCACGACGATCACAAAGTCAACGTTATAAACGCTCCCACTCCAAGCGGATCAACGCCGGTCACCGAATCCCTCAACGTTCTTCCGAAACGCGAGGCCGGCGCTTGTCTTCCTCCAACCACTGCGGTGAGCCGAGTCGTCGACGCCTTACGTTCTCCTGCTCGACCTCTGGAGGAGAGAGAAAAGCAATGGGCAGAGCGCCACTTCCAGCATGATTTCAGCCAGGTCCGTCTTCATTTAAACAGTCAAGCCGCCGGATCTGCGCGATCACTGCAAGCGCTCGGATTTACAGTTGGCGAACACATCATCCTGGATCCCCGCCGTTACGATCCCGCAACGTCCGCCGGACGCAGACTGCTGGCCCATGAGCTCACTCATGTACTCCAGCAAGGAAACCCACTCCCTACCTCGTGGAAACCGTCTCGCCTCCAGATTGGGCGGCCGGAAGATCGCCTGGAGCGGGCTGCCGATTATCATGCCGAGCATCCCGGGCCTGTGCTGACAGATCCGTCCGCCGGCCAACTCCTCCAACGGGCGCCAGCCGAAGGTCAATTGGCGAAAGACGTCTGTGAGGCAACAGCCCACCCACCAAAGGAGCAACCGGGTGAATGCAATTATGCCCGCCCCGAAAATTGTCCCACTTACGAATCATGGATCGAGACCTTTACCCGGCTGAAGAAGTTCCAAGCTCGCGCCACTCCTTCGCCAGGCAACCCGCCCCAAGGCGCCCACGTATTCACGGTTCTAGGCAGTGAGGCCGGTTCTCGCCTTACCGATCAGCCTGACGAGAAGGCCCTGGCGGAAGATCCGCGTGGCGTTCCATCCCCCACGACGGGTCTGAAGCTAGGCGAAACCTTCATCGATCATCCGACCGACTCTTGGGTGAAGTCGTGCCTCCCCGATAATCTCCGCGCTACGGCCTATCAGTTGCCAGCCGATTGCGCAGACATAGCCGTCATCCTCCGTCACGTGTGGCTGTCGGCGCACCATCGCACGCAAACACTTCAGGTGGGACATCAAACCTGGGTTATCGGTGATGAATCGGGAGGCCCCGGCCGAAAACGCGCTGTCGCTGCCATCTCCGACATTGGCTCTCAAACTGTTACTTCACTCGTTGCGCCCTACAGCGATGCACAAGGCAAGCCGCTTTTGTCTTTCCAGCAGTTAGCGCCGCTGCTGCATCCGGGAGACATTCTAGTTTGGGAACACCATGAAGATGGCTTAACTAAGCCCCGCACCGGCGGCCATACCCTGACAATCTCATCCGTGCAACGTGACCAGGCGGGCAAGATTGTGGGAATGTCGTTTCTGCAGGGAAACGAGCCGATTTTTGGAGACCGCTGTCTCCCTGGAAAAAAATGCGATCCCGCGCAAGACGACAAGGGCAAGATCCTCAAAGAGCGCCACCTTCCCGACACCAAGGAAAACCGCAAACAATTGGGAGAGGCTCCGGGCCGGCGAATAGAAGTGAGTGAAGATGTTGTCAGTGCGAACGAAACGGACTATAACAATCCAGATCTTGATGTGCCCGCTGCCAAGAAAGGTGACCCGCCACAAAAAATATGGGGCTGGGGCGAGGACAGCATCCTTTTGTCGGCTGGGCCTCCCAGAGCGGCCAACCGTCCGGCGATGGAGAAAGCGCCGAAAGGCACCGCCCGGGAAACCCGAATATCAGACTGGACCAAATCATTCGCTTCGGCGGGTTCTTACGAAGCTTGGCAGGCCTTTTGGGAGTCGATGCTCCTCGAAGTTCGTGCGTTCATCGAGGGAGGAAGAGAAGTTCCCGAGGATCAAGCTCGCCGAACTGGCGAAGCTGCCGGCAACAAGCTCTGGGCTTTCGCAAAACAACCGAAGGGAACCCTCGGAGACGAAAGCCATTTCGCACGTTTGGGAGCCGCAAGAAAGGTAATCGATTGGTTGATCACGTCTCGCGTTCCGACCAGCATGGACCTGTCTTCAAACCTGGACAAAATCAGCGCTAAGTTAATCCGGGTTCTGGCTTGGATCGAAGAAAGTTTCGAATTCGCCGCCCGTGGAGCAAGTGACATTATCTTCGGAACCACAACCCCTTCCCAGGTTAAAGTTCTCCTCACCGGCTTTGATCCCTTCGAATCCAGCGGCAGCCTCAGCGTCCCCGCAAAAGGCACTTGGAACCCTTCAGGCGCCGCGATTCTCGCCCTTGACAACCAAAGTGTCCCCGTGAAGAGCAGCCGCGGCAAAGCCGGAAACGCCAATGTGCAAGGAGTAATCCTGCCCGTGAATTTCGAAGACTTCAAAGCGCGCGGTCGCGGTTTAGTTGAGAGCATCGTAAGCAGCAAAGCTCCGGATCTTGATGCAGCCATCACCGTCAGTATGGATCCGAATATCGGTCCGTCACAGCCAGTTCGTTTGGAACGCTATGCAGTCGGAGTGCACGAAGTCGAAAAAAACCAACCCTCCGGCGCGACTAAGTCCGTAATCGAACCCATACCCGCGGCGGCCCAGGGAACTCTAGGTGAGGGCATTATCGAAAGCAATGCACCTATTGACCAGATTGCCGCCGAAACAGAGAAGAAATCGAAAGGATCGGTCAGCGTTTCGAGGCCGAATATCGGAGCGGATATTACATTTCGTTTCGCGACCGACGCAGCCGCCAAGGCCGCGCTGGACTCTCTGGGCGGTGTTCGCTCAGTACGAGACATAACCATCTCCGATGCCGCCACCATCCGGCAGGTCACGTCCACAATGGTGCGTCAATCGAACGGCACGGATTTCACCTTCCAAGCCAAGGGCCGGACATTTACGGCTGGGATCGTGAGCGGGCCCGGCGGCAACTTCCTTTCCAACGAAGTTTCCTATCGTATGCTGCGCCTCTTAAAACAGCAAAACCTCCCGGAAGATCCAATCTCATTCCACGTCCATACCCAAGGTGCGGACCTGATTCCTCAGGACACCGGCACGCCTGGGGCTCGAAAAGAGAAAACCGACAAATCAAAGGCGGCCAGTGGCTTGTTGAGCCGGTTAGTAGAGACACTGAAGAGCATCATCGCGGCTACAGCTAAATTCATCCTCGACAGACGGACGACAAAGAAAACTCGATGAGCTTTGCGAGACATCAACGACGACCAACCGAGTGCAATCCATCGCGAGCCTCTGCGCCCCCTACTGTTCATCAGATTCTGCGAAACTCGGGGCATCCACTCGATTCCGAGACGCGGGCCTCCATGGAGCCGCGGTTCAACCACGATTTCAGCCGTGTGCGCGTGCATGCGGATGAGCAAGCGGCTCAATCGGCCAAGTCTTTGGGGGCTGCCGCCTATACCGTTGGCCAACACATCGTCTTCAGCAACCAGCGCTATCAACCGCTGACGCCGCCTGGCCGCGAGTTAATTGCACACGAGTTAGCTCATACAATTCAACAGCAAGGCCAGAACCTGGAGGGTCAGTCTCCGCTCTTGCTGCCTTCACATTCAGTTGCAGGCGAAAGGGAAGCTGCTGCCGGAGCAGCTGCCGCCACCAACGGAACTCCAGTCTCTATCAATTCGCGTCATCCCGTGTCTGTTCAACGAAGCCCGGATCTTACGTCCGGACCGCATCTGGACTTGACGGAATCCGCCTCGCCAATCTTGGCCGCCGCCATCGGCTCGTTCACTCTGGATGGCTTTGCCACCGGAAACGCGGAGATCCCCCCGGATCGCCGCCTTGAGTTAGACGCCACGGCCAAGAACATCCAAACGCTCGTTAGAAAATACCCCGGTTCAACAATCCGTGTCATTGGCCACACCGATGCAATCGGCACTGACGAAAAGAATCAGACTCTCGGCCAACAACGGGCAGACGCGGTTCAGGCCGCGTTAGTCGAAGACGGTGTCTCGCCCGATGTCATCACAACAGAGAGCAAAGGCGAATCGCAACTTCTCATTAAAACGCAAAAGCCGGAGCCCAGAAACCGCCGCGTACAAGTACGGTTCCACCCGGAAACCAGGCTCGCTAAAGTCCTCCCCGATGTTTCACTGACCCCGCCCGAACCTCCGTCAACCGGATCCAAAACGGATCGGCCAAGTACAACGCTTCCTGATCCCTCAAGCTACAAACCCAAGATCGACCCGTCTCCAGCCCCGAACCTGCCCGATTGGTTCTGGAAACCACTGCCTCAGGGGCCAAAGAAATCCGGCAAGTCCCTTGATGATTTGATCAATTCCGCCGCGAAAAAGATTACCTCGTTCTTGCCTAAGTCTGTCCAGGAGAAAGCCCAAGACCTGGTAAAATCCGCGATCGAAAAAGGCATCACTGCTGGTCTGGACTCTGCGCTTCAATCGGCCGGCGTCGACGAAAAGGCCCGCCAAGCCATTGGGAAAGCCACCGAAGCGGCCATCAGACAGAAACTCGGAGGCGGCCAATGAGCGCGTCCCCAATTTCGCCACGCCTGGTTAAAGGCGGCATCGTCACCATGGACCCGGACACGTCCGCGGTGCAGAGCGTGATCGCGCTGCAATATAACCCTGATTCCCTTTCTCGGACCCTGCAAATCCAGGCCGTTGCGGGCGGGCAGGATGGTGTGCGCGTGGATGCGCTGCGCTTGCGCGGGCCGGCGATCGAAACCATCAAGCTGGAAGCAGAACTCGATGCCACCGACCAGTTGGAATTCCCGAAAAACAATCCGACAACGGTTCAATACGGTCTCCATCCCCAATTGGCGCAGTTGGAAATGCTCGTCAACCCGTCGGTCGAGACCCTCTTGTCCGACGACAACATGGCTAACAACGGCACCCTGGAAATTATTCCGCTGGAGCAACCACTCACCCTCTTTGTATGGAGCATCAATCGCGTAGTGCCGGTTCGTTTGACGGACTTCTCTGTTACCGAGGAGGCGTTTGACACCAACCTGAATCCGATTCGCGCCAAAGTGAGCTTGGGGTTCAGGGTTCTGAACGTCGATGACCTGGGCTTTGACAGCCCCGGCGGCCAGATGTTCATGGCTTACCTTAGCAATAAGGAACAGTTGGCATCAAAGGCCACCAACGTTGCGCTCACAGTTTTGGGATTGGGAGGTTTGCCATGAAAAGTCCTCTTCAGGCCTTGCTCCAGATGGGGGTGGTGCCGCCGGTCACCTTTCCTACCGACAGCCGCTATTACGGCTCCGGCACGCTTTCGTACACTGCCCCCAACGGCCGAATCATCACCTACCTGGCGCGGCGCATCGTGCCGCAACCTGGAACACCTAACTTCTCGACTGTGGCCACGCACACCGTCAAGCCAGGCGACCGGCTCGACTTGATTGCGGCCAGGTATCTGGGCGATCCGTTGATTTTCTGGCTGATTTGCGACGCAAATGGCGCCATTCGCCCCGACCAGCTGGTTGCAAAACCCGGAACGGTGTTGAACATCACCATGCCCCAGGGCGTGCCGGGGGTTCCGAATGCTTAAGAGCGTTCAGTTGAGCCTGATGATGGGACCCATCTTTCCCATCACTGTATCGCGGACGGTGCTGGATGCACTGGCCGAGGTGGAGGTGACAGTAAAAGACGTCGGCCAGAGTGGGTTCAAACTTACGTTCAGCATCGATAAGCAATCACCGTTGCAGATCCTGTTCCTGCTGACGGGAGGGCTTCCCCTGTTGTTCCTGCGGACGGTAATCGTCGCCACGGTCAATGGGGTGGCAAATGTGCTCATCGATGGCGTGATCACGGAGAACCACATTGCGCCTGGCGATAAGGGATCCAATTCCACGTTGACGCTGCTCGGGAAAGATCTGACCGTCCTTATGGATCAGTCAAAGTTCAGCGGCTTCCCCTTCCCTGCCTGCCCGGCCGAGGCGCGTGTGGCGCTCCTGTTACTCAAGTACGCGCCGTTTGGTGTCTTGCCACTGGTGATTCCCAGCGTCCTGCTTTTTGTTCCTTTGCCTATTGACCAGATTCCCGGTCAGCAAGGCACGGACCTGCAATACATAAAAAGCCTGGCGGAACAGGCGGGTTATGTTTTCTACATCGATCCTGGGCCTACACCCGGTGTCAGCACGGCGTACTGGGGTCCGCAGGTCAAGGTTGGCGCGGTGCAGCCTGCCTTGAGTTCCGACATGGACGCCTATACCAATGTGGAGAGTCTGCATTTCAGTTTCGATCAGGAGCGCAATAAGATCCCGTTGGTATATATCTACCTCCAGGAAACGGGTATAAGCATTCCGATCCCTATGCCGCCGATCACGCCGCTGAACCCTCCGCTGGGGGTGATTCCGCCGTTGCCCACCAACCTTCTGCCGCCCGATCTGTCTCCCTTTCGCGATGACCTGGCAAAAAAGCCGATCCCGCAGGCGATCATGCAGGGCCTGGCGGCGGCCGCATCTTACGCGGAAGCTGTCTCCTGCGAAGGGAGTCTCGATGTTACCCGCTACGGCGGCGTTCTCAAGGCCCGGCAATTGGTGGGAGTGCGCGGATCGGGTCCGGCTTTCGACGGCCTTTACTACGTCAAGAGCGTTACTCACAAGATCAAGCGAGGCGAATACAAGCAGGACTTCACCTTAACCCGAAACGGCTTAGTCTCTACTGTACCAACGGTGAATCTATGAGCGAAGAGGATTCTTCTCAAGGTGGCGGCCCCAAGCGTTACTACGGCAAGTATCGCGGATTGGTGGTCGAAAACATCGACCCCGAACAGATCGGTCGAGTGCTGGTCCAGGTACCGGATGTTTTGGGAGAAATTCCCTCCAGTTGGGCCATGCCCTGCGTTCCCGCAGCCGGCATTCAATCCGGCTGCTTCATCGTGCCGCCGATCGGATCGCAGGTGTGGGTCGAGTTCGAGCAGGGAGATCCCGACTACCCGATCTGGACCGGAGGCTTTTGGGGCTTAGTGGCCGATGTTCCGATCTTTGCCACCGCCCCTCCGCCAATTCCCCCGGGACAAAACATCGTGCTTCAGACCCCGGGGCAAAACATGGTGTTGGTGAGCGATTCAGTGCCGACGCCGGTCACTGGCGGAATCGTGCTCAAGAGTACGAGTGGCGCCATGATCGTGGTCAATGACACCGGTATCTATCTCAGCGCGGGACCAGGCTTAGCGAGTATTAACTTGATCGGCCCGGTGGTGAACATCAACCTGGGAGCTTTGACCGTTCTGGGACCGTAGGGTTGATTTGCTTGATCACAACGTCAGTCGACTGATTCGTCGCGAAAGGGATTTGCACTGAACGTTGGCGGAGTCGGCGTGAGAACCGGAGAAAAAAATCGTAGATCTCTCCACTGCGCTACGCTCCGGTCGAGATGACAAATTTGCCTGGGGACAATAGGGGAGGACTATGCCGGCGCCGATCTTACATATTGGAGCGACCGTTCTGTGCGCCCATGGCGGGCAAGCTATACCAACTGTACCCAGCCCGGTAGTGATGGTTTCAGGTATGCCGATCGCAACCGTCGCCGGACCGTGGACGGTAGCAGGCTGCGCCTTCGCACCTCCGGCGGGCAACGGACCGTGTGTCAGCGCCCAGTGGGTGGTGGGGGCGGTGCAGGTTTTATCGCAAGGGCAACCGGTCGTCATTATGACGGGCGTGGCGGCATGCGTGCCGACGGGGACCCCGCTCATGCCGGTGATGGCGCAGACCATGGTCCTCGCCACGTAAGAAATTTGTGACTTCGATTCATTGGGGAGACTAAGACGGTGAATCTGAATTTTCCATATCAATTCGAAGGCCGCGGACGAACGGAGGAAGCTGCGCTCCAGGATTACTTGAATCAACTCGTGGAGCAAGTGCTGTTCACCTCACCCGGTAACCGCGTGAACATGCCTGACTTTGGCAGTGGCCTGCTGCAGTTGGCTTTCGCTCCTAATAGTATAGAAATGGCTGCTGCGACTCAGTTCGCCGTGCAGGCCGCCCTACAAAAATGGCTGGCCGGTTACGTCACTATCCAATCAGTGGTCGCCTCGGCCGACGAGGGCGCACTCACGGTTGTCGTGACTTACTCTCCACTTAACACCGACGTGACTCTAGTGCAGACCTACACCTTCGAGGCTACGTCATGATTTATAGCTGCTGTAACCTCAACCGTAAGAACGCGATTCTCAACAATCCCGCGATCGCAGTGAACGGCATCGATTATCTGGAAGTAGCGGATCAGGGGTCTGGCCCACCGCAGCAAACCCTGCTGGTCCATTGCCTGAAAGCACCGCCGGACGACTTGTCCCCCGTGAACGTGTTGATTGAGGGTGGGGAGAGCATCACCAATATCACAGTCAGTTCGATAATGGTGGGCGCTGCGCCCCTGGTAAATGTGCTGGTAGTACAAACCAATGAGGCCGGGGATTTTTCTACGTACACTCTGCGCCTGGTGAACTCGACGGTTCAAGCGGCCGGGGACCCTTTCGAGGTCGCGCAAGTGTTATCGGGCTTCGACCCGCAGCTGGCGGAGGTGAGGTTCTCATTCAAGGCGGAGTGCGGGCCAAATTTTGATTGCAAACCGGCGGCAGCAACTTGTTCTCAGTCTTCACCGACTCCGCCCCCGATCAATTATCTTGCCAAAGACTACGGCAGTTTCCGCACACTGATTCTCGACCGCTTGAACCAGCTCCTCCCGACCTGGAATGGTACCAGTGAAGCAGATTTAGGCGTAGCGCTTGCTGAACTCATCGCCTACCAGGGCGATTATCTGAGCTATCAGCAGGACGCGATCGCCACCGAGGCTTACCTCGAAACCGCACGCAGCCGAGTTTCGCTAAGGCGCCATGCACGTCTGGTTGATTATCACGTACACGATGGTTGTAATGCCCGGGCCTGGATTCAACTCAACATCGCCGCTAACCGAGGAATAGCAGTTTTTCTGGATCGCACGCAAACCTGGTTCTATACCTACGCTCCTGGCATGCCTTCCACGCTGGTCGGCAACGAAGAGGAAGCGCTGCTGAGCGGTGTGCAGGTTTTTCAGCCCATGCAAAACGCTCTCTTGTATTCCGAACACAACGATATGCCGTTTTACACCTGGGGCAACACGGAGTGCTGCCTGCCCCAGGGAGCAGTGGAGGCGACACTCAGCGGCTCCTATCCCAATCTGCAACCCGGCGACGTGCTGATTTTCGAAGAGATCGTGGGGCCGCAAACCGGCAATTCGGCGGATGCAGATCTCCGCCATCGTTGCGCTGTCAGGCTGACCAACGTCGCCACCGTAGACGCCAATGGCCAGCCTCTCATCGACCCCGTCTTCGACCAAAATGGGGATCCTATCACCGATCTCTCCATCCAGAGTCCCGCTCTCGTAACCGAGATCCAGTGGTCTCAGGATGACGCCCTTCCCTTTCCGATGTGTATTTCCTCTTCTTATATCGGTCCCAACGGAGCACAAGTCGCGCCAAATGTGAGTGTGGCCCTGGGCAATGTCGTATTGGCCGACCACGGGTTGTTTGTTTCTGGAACACCCCTCGGAACTGTGGCTCCGCCGCGAATCTACTTTCCGCCCAATACGGCTGCCGATCGTCGTCAACCACCGGCCTCACCCACCCCGGTTCCCGTGCGTTTTCGGCCCTTGATTCCGGACAGCCCGCTCACCCAACAGGTTCCCCAGCCCTTGGCGGGCAGCCCGGCCGCACCGGGCGTGGTCCTTCTGGGAAGCACAAGTCCGGTCAACTTGATTGACTCTAATGGCTTCGTCTGTCTGACGATCCAGGCGACCAATCCCGCCGATTGGCCACAACTTTTCGGCGTGATCGTAAAGCCGAATCAAACGACGCCGGCGAATTTCGATTTGTCGGTGGTTTACAACCCACCAGGCGGCGCATTCGGTATGACGACTCAGGTCACACTGGAGAGTTACACGAATCTTTCCTTCTCCAAGACTGACCCAACCTATGCGGCGACCCTGATTAATTCGTTCTCGAATCTAATCCATGTTCCTTCAACCTATGTTCCTCCAGCGACCGCTCCTTCGGAGTTCCCGAGCTCTGCTACCCCACTCACTGACACTGGAACGGTAAATCTGCAGGACCTGAGCAATCCGCCCGCGACCTATTTGACTTTGGCAGCGGCCGCGCCGGCCGGCTGGCCTCAATATTTCGGAGTCTTGGCTCAAGCCCTGGAACCAGCCGGCGGAAACCCGCAAGCACCGGCCACCTACAACCTCCTGGTTGTCTACTACCCGCCGACGGCCGGAGTGGGAGTCTTGCTTCCAGTTACCCTCGAGAGTTTCACCAACCTTTCTCTGGCTACGATCGCTCAGGTCAATCTGAGTTCTCAATTGGTCAGAGCTAAGAGTTTTGGCGAGGCCCCCGACATCAGCATCTCCGCCTATGACCTGATGAATCTTGATGCGAGCGAAGCTGTTCCGCTGATTTCTCTGAACGGCACTTATGAAGGGGTCACGACCGCGTGGACTCCGCAACAGGATCTGTTAGCCAGCGGCCCTTCGGATCAGGTCTTCGTTGTAGAGATTGAATCGGACGGAACGGCGAGGCTGCGGTTTGCTGCACCTGCAGATCCGGATTCACCAGAAGCCAGCAACGGGCTGTTTCCGGAATCAGGGACGAGCTTTGTCGCTGATTACCGGATTGGCAACGGAACCGCCGGCAATGTCGGGGCGGAGAGTCTGATTCACCTGGCGACGGCGGACGCGCGGATCCAATCCTGCACCAATCCGCTCCCCGCGACTGGCGGAACCGATCCGGAGACCAATGACCAGATTCGCCGGCGCGCACCGCAGGCTTTTCTCTCCCAGAATCCGGACGCTCTACAAAGGTCAGTCACTATGGCGGACTACGAAGCGGTGGCGGAAAATAATCCGCAAGTGGACCAAGCCGTGGCCTCGCTTCGCTGGACAGGAAGTTGGTACTCGGTATTTATCGCGGTCGAACCCACCGGGGGTGGCAATTTAACCCCAACTCTGCAAAGAACACTCAAGAAAACAGTGGACCGCTACCGCCTGGCCGGGCAGGATTTGCAACTGGAATCTCCTCAATATGTTTCCCTGCAGATAACGCTGAATGTATTAGTGGACCCGAATTATTTCCAAAGCGATGTCGAACAATCGCTGCTGCAGGTCCTGGGCAGCGGGATTTTGCCGAACGGTCAAAAGGGACTTTTCTACCCGGACAACTTCACCTTCGGGCAAACCGTTTATCTAAGCCCGGTGTATGCAACAGCCCGGTCGGTGGCCGGCGTGATCTCCGTTACGGCCACCCAGTTTCAACCGCAGGGAGTGACTTCCATGAAGTACCTTACCGGCGGACAAATCAAGCTGGGATCGCTGCAGGTAGCTCGATTAGACAACGACCCCAGTTATCCCGATCACGGTCAGTTGATCTTGAACATGCAGGGCGGGAAATAAGGCGAGTGAGCTTATGAGTTGCACGGGAACATCGAATTGCAACTGCGGTTGCTGCAGCGGAACAAGCATTCAAACCCCGCAGCCTCGGAACAATCTGCCCGGACTACCTTCCGTCTCGTACCGGGTAGGCACCTGGGCCAACTTCAAAGAATCCATGCTGGCCCGGCTTTCGAGTTCTGATTATCCCGCGCTCGCCCTTCTAAAGACTCGATCTGACGACGATTTCACGATCGCCCTCATGGACTCGGCCGCCATCGTGCTCGACATCTTGAGCTTTTACCAGGAACGTCTCGCCAACGAAAGTTACCTGCGCACCGCCGGACAATTGCGGTCCTTGACTGAGCTCTCGCGGCTCATCGGATACCAGCCTTCTCCCGGCGTATCGGCATCAACATATGTGGCATTCAGCTTGCGGGCAGCTCCTGGTCAAACCCCCGATCCATCTGCGCCGGCCTTCACGATTCCGCAGGGGACGCAGTTGCAAAGCGTCCCGCCGCAGGGACAGACGCCACAAATATTTGAGACATCCGCCGCCATCCAAGCCAAACCTGACTGGTGTGCGCTGCCGGTACAAACCGGAGTACCATGGGTCCCTCCCGGCTCCAGCAATAGCGTCTATCTGTGTGGGACGTCCACGCAGTTAAACCTGGGAGATTCGCTGCTTCTTCTAGGTATCAATCGCGAGGGCTGGGAGTCGAGCGCGACGAGTCCAACCCCGAGTGACCAGTGGCAGGTTGTGGTCCTCAATGAGGTTCGAGTGGACACAGTGCGCAACCTCACCTATGTGTCATGGGATAGCCCATTGACTGAGGAGAGCGAAAGCACCGAAATCGTGGAGGAAGACCGCATTGCTTCCCGTCCTGAACGGTCCGGGGTAGCCTCTCCGGTGATTCCGGTCTCGACTAACGAGGCGATACCCAGCATTGATATCAACCTGCTCAGGCCGATTTGGGGCATTGGCCGGCTTCCGATCCGCCTTCCCGTGGTTATTCCCCCGCCCTCACCGTGGGTCGCCGCCAAGGTCTTCGCCTTTCGCCAAAAGGCAACTCTGTTCGGACACAATGCGCCCCACCCGAACCTCTTCGTGAACCTGAACCTGGGAACCTCGACTTCGAGTATTACCAGCCTCCCATTCTTGATCGATGTGCCCGTTTCCGGAAATATCTGGTCATGGAAGAACTTCGGCATTGCCTCGGCAAGCCAGATAGATTTGGACGCAACCTATCCGAAAATCGTCATCGGAGGTTGGTTCGCACTCGTTAGTTCGGGAATTGCCCAACTCTATAAAGTGCAGAACACACAGGTCGTCTCAATCTCGAATTTCGGCCTAAGTGGTAAAGTGACGGAGCTGGCGGCGGACTACCAGGACCCTAATATCAGTTCAACTTTCCCCTTGCCGGAGACAGAAGTCTGGGCACAGAGCGATGAGTTGCAGGTCGCAGAACAACCCTTGACCTATCCTCTTTATGGGACATTGCTGGACTTGCAGGATCTACGGCCGGATATCCTGAGGCTGCAGGTCGTAGCCCTGTTTGGCAAGAGGCAGAAAATAGCAGTTGAGGACGGCATCATCGGTCTGTCGTTTGTACCTGATGATGGCACCGGCCAGGTTTCACTGGTCCCGGGAGACGTATTTACTTTGACCGACCCGACTCCGCTGCCTTTGGCAACGAACGGGACGATACCAGATTGGAGTGTGTCGACCAGCGCAATAACGTTAAGCGTAGAAGATGTTAATGGCAGAACCGGCACGATTCAAGCCACGCTCGACCAATTCACCTTGCTCATAGCCGGATCAGACGATCCGAACATTAGCGAATATGCGCTGGTGTCAACCGTAATTACCTCCGACGTGCCTTATCCCCACACCCAAATCCAATTGCAGTCTACGCTCGCCAATTGTTATGACCGCACCCTTACCACGGTGAATTTGAATGTGGCTTTGGCCACGAATGGCCAGTCGGTGACTGAGATCATGGGAAGTGGGAATGCTTCCACCCGCGATCAAAGCTTCGCGTTGAAGCAATCTCCTCTAACGTATGTGCAGGGACCAACGCCTACGGGAAGACAAAGCACGTTGCAGGTACAGGCCAATGGAGTGGCCTGGACCGAGGTCCCCAGCCTCTATGGCGCCGGTCCGTCCGATCAGGTTTTCGAAACCCTCAACCAACCGGGCGGCACTGCGGAGGTGTTCTTTGGCGGCGATGGGGAGGGTTCGTTGCTGCCTACGGGACAAAATAATATTCAGGCGAATTATCGAATTGGATTGGGCTCGCCGGGAAACGTTGCAGCCAACACGCTGACCACGTTAATTGACCGGCCGCTCGGAGTCAGCGGTGTTACCAACCCGGCAGCGGCCACCGGCGGACAAGACCCGCAGTCGGTGGATACCATCCGAACCAACGCTCCTTTGACCGTTCTCACTTTAGGACGCGCTGTATCGCTGACGGATTACCAGAACTATGCCGGTACATTCGCCGGCATCGCCAAGGCTTACGCGATCTGGATTCCCAGCGGGCAAGGCCAGGGAGTGTTTTTGACTGTGGCGGGAGTGAACGGAGCCGCTCTGCCGCCGGGTAATCCGACCCTCACGAATCTGGTCGCTTCGCTTCGAAATTATGGCAATCCACTCATTGCCATTACGGTCCAATCTTTTGTGGAAACGCTCTTCGGGTTGTCGGCGGATCTGAAATATGACCCGGCCTATGACCAGCCCACGGTTCAGGCCCAAGTGTTGCAAGCACTGTCGCAGGCATATGGCTTCGCGCAGCGAACCTTCGGCCAAGGTATTTCCGTTGATGAGATAACGACCTTCATCCAGAATGTTCCTGGCATCGTGGCGGTGAATGTCACAGCGGTGTACATCGTGGCCAGCAGCACCGGGGGAGATTTAGCAGGCATGTCCAATGGCTACACTCTCTCCAACTGGAATAGCTGGATGGCGCAGCAGGTCACCGTTCCCCGGCCCAATGCTAATTTTGGCAACCTCATCTATGGCTATCTTCCGACGGCAAATTCTCAGTCCTTGCCTCTGCCGGCGGAGATTATGGTTTTGGATCCTAATCCTACTTCAGTAATCCTGGGGGTGATGTCATGAGCACGCAGGGCCAGAAGCTCTTCGACCTGATGCCTGCGGCCTATCGACTGAAGGACGCCGCCTTGAATTTCCTGAGTCCTTCGGACCTGGCCGAGTTGCAGGCCCTCCAGAATAAGAAACCACCGCTCGATCCGGCTGATCAGCTGCGATTGACTCAGTTGTCGCGAGGTCCTCTGCAGTCCCTGTTGATGTTGATCGAAGAGCAGTTTGCGGTGATAGCGGAAGACCTGGAGCAGCTTTACGACGATCAGTTCATCGAGACCTGCGCTCCGTGGGTTATCCCGTATATCGGAGATCTAATCGGGTACCAGTTGGTCAACGGCGTTGCGCCGGCGGTCGCCAGCCCGCGGGCGGAGGTTGCCAACACGATTTCCATGAGGCGGCGTAAGGGCACCGTTTTGGTACTGGAACAACTGGCGCGGGATGTCACCGGATGGGGAGCGCACGCAGTGGAGTATTTCAAGATGTTAGCGACGACGGAATACATGAAGCACATCCGTCCCCACAACTACTACGCGCCCAATGTGAGGGGCTGGCAGCCGGCCGGATATATGGATTCGGCCTTCGACAGAACGGCTCACACGGTCGACACCCGCCGCATCGCGGCAGAACGCGGACGATACAACATCCAAAACATTGGAATCTTCCTCTGGTCGCTGAACCCCTACAGTTTAACGGAGGCGCCGCTGACCGCAGTGGATGGCAGCGGCCAATTCTTCCGCTTCAGCCCGTTGGGCGCGGATATGTGTCTATTCAATAGTCCGATCTCTCAGGGCTCTGAGATTACAGTAGCCGCCCAGCCCGTGAATGTGCCGGCTCCATTGCAGCGCCGCGTTCTTTGCCAGGACATTCAAAGTGGCGTCGGGGCGGCCTATTACGGCGAAGGCAAAAGTCTGGCGTTGTACTTCAATGGAGCATTCCTGAACCCCTATCAGATTCAGGTTTGCGACCTTTCGGGGGCGGACGGCAGCTGGGCCAACGTCCCATCGGCCGGAAGCCCGTATACCGTTGGCGTTGATCCTGAGTTGGGCCGAATCGCCCTCGCAATTCCGCTGAACCCGGCTCCTCCTGCCGGCTCAGTAACGCAACAGTTGCTGGCTTCTTTTTATTACGGCTTTAATTGCGATATGGGTGGAGGAGAATATTCCCGGTCTGACAGTTTCACCCTGCCAGCGGAAAACTTGCCGCTGCCTTTTCCAGACACTTCGAGCACTCCCCGCTATTCGACTCTGCAGGACGCTTTGACTTTCGCCGCCGCCAACCTAGATGGAAATGGACAAATAGCTGTCGAAATCACCGACAGCGGCGTTTACGCGCTACCTGCTTCCCCGGCGTTGCAAATTGATGTCCCCGCAGGAGCGACGATCGAACTGCGCGGAGCGGACCGACACCGTCCAACACTGATCTTAGGCGGCGAAATTTTGGTGACTGGGGCAGCAAATAGCGTTTTTAGCCTGAACGGGCTGCTGATCGCCTACGGGCCTCCTTCCGGTGCGACTGTTCCCGCCGCGTTACTTCATGTCCCTAACGGCGGGACGAACGAGCTCAGTAAACTCGCATTGACAGATTGCACAATCGTTCCCGGGTGGGCACTGACCTCATCCGGAGCGCCCCAGTCCGCTTATTCCGGTTTGCCCACTGTGCTGGCAGAGTCCTCGGGTTTACAAATCGTGATCACGAATTCCATCGTTGGCGGATTGTGGGTTGACCTGGAAGCCTCGGCCAGTCTCTCAGGCAGCATCGTGGACGCTTGCGACCCTACCGGTGTCGCCTATGCGAACACGGATGGGACGAGCGGTGGGGGCAGCCTGACGCTGCAATACTGCACGGTGGTCGGCAAAATTCACGCCACTCTGTTTGCTATGGTGTCCGACAGCATCGTCTGGGCGACATCGTTGGTGGCCGATCGCAAACAGCAGGGCTGCGCGCGCTTCACCTACCTCCCCCCCGGTGCGGTTGTGCCCCGCCAGTTCGAGTGCGTCGAGCAGGGGGAAGGCGTTCCCCAACCGCTGTTCTACTCATTGCGTTACGGCGACCCCGGTTATGGCAAGCTGTGGCCGTCCACCGACGACTCGATACGCGAGGGAGCGGAGAATGGCGGGGAAATGGGAGCGTTCAACTCTGTGCTGGCAGCACTGCGCGAAGCCGACCTGCGCGCGAGACTCCAGGAATATCTCCCGGCCGGTCTGGAGTTCGGGATTTTTTACCAAAATTGAAGGGCGGTCGATATGAGCTTCGATAACAGCCGTTTCCGGTTTAACTCCTGGAATGATTACCTTGGCGTGGTCATGCAGCAGGGACGAGTTCAGCTGGACTCGGACTGGAACGAATGGCAGGCCGAATTCGCCCGGCGTATCCAAGCTGGAGGCCTGGACATCATCGGGCGGTCCGGCGTGCCGTCCACCACCCCTTTCGCATTCCAGATCAGCCAACCCAGCCAGGATTCGTCCGGGACGTGGCACATCACGATCGGGGTGGGAAGGGTCTATGTCGATGGTCTGTTGACTCAAAACCACGGATCGAGCGGCTTAGTGCAATGGGACTCAGCCTTAGCAGAATGGATGGGGGCTCCGCAGACCCCCACCGATTACACCAGCCAGCCCTATTTGCCCGAACCTGCCGCCCTCCCAACCCCGCCAACGGGACCGACCCTGATCCTGGTGTATTTAGATGTGTGGCAGCGGGACGTAGGCTATATCGAAGATCCGAACCTGGTGGATCAAGCGGTCGGCGTTGACACCACCGGCCGGCGGCAAACGGTTTGGCAAGTCAAGTTCCTCGATGTAAGCAACGTTGCCGGCGGTGTGACCCCGGCCACTCCGGACTCGGCGATCCCGCCGTGGGAAAGCGTGATACTACCTTCACCAAGCCTTCTCACCAATGGCGTAGTGCCATCTGCCTCTTCCGGACCGTGCGCTCTCAGCCCGGCTACCGGCTACACCGGACTGGAAAATCAGCTTTATCGGGTAGAGATCCACCAGGCCGGAATCGCGGCTTCGGGTGCAACTACGCCCGTTACTGAGCCGCCGCCCGCGGGGCCGCCCGCAACAGCCACTTTCAAGTGGTCGCGGGAAAATGCCTCGGTAGCCACTGCGGTTACCTTAATCGCCTCCTCGACCAACTCGCTTGGCGCTACGGCCAGCCAGCTCACAGTCCAAAGCCTGGGCCGCGACCAAGTGCTCGGCTTTAACCCCGGCGATTGGATAGAAGTCATCGACGATTACCTGGAACTAAACGGCGGGCCCGGAGAACTTCACCAGATCGATAGCGTAAACTCCTCGGCCCTGACCATCACATTGGATACAGTCGTCTCGGCCACTAATTTCCCCATCAACAGCAGCGGCCAACCGGATCCCACTCGTCACACCCGCATTCTGCGCTGGGACCAGGGTGGCTCGGTGTACGAAAGCGATGGCGCAACGGTTTGGGTGAACCTGGACGCCGGCGGCACCACGGGCGACATTCCGGTTCCACCAGCGGGCAAGACTCTGATCCTGGAGAATGGGATTACCGTTGCTTTTGACCTGGGTTCGTCGGGAAGTTGGAACGCGACCACCACTTATACTCCGGGGCAGGTGGTCTTAGCTTCGGATGGAAACTACTACAGCAGCACAGCGGCTAACAACCTGAATCAAGCCCCACCGAATAGTGCCTTCTGGACCATTGCTCAGTTCCGGACGGGCGACTACTGGACGTTTGCCGCCCGCACCGCGGACAGTTCAGTGGATTCGCTTACGGAAGCACCACCTTCTGGTATCCATCACCACTACTGTCGTTTGGGAATCGTCAACTTTACCGGGACTCCAGCGACCACCGATTGCCGCCAGGTTTTCCCAGCTTTGGCAAATCCCAGTATTCAGGTCAGCAGCGTTGTACTAGGTAACGGCTCTCCACTTCTCAGCGATGGCACAGTCAGCGTTCAAGAACTAGCTAGCGGCATCAAGGTGGCCTGCAACGCGTCTATAGATCCGGCCATCCTCACCCAGAGCCAGCCAGCCGTCCAGACTTCAGCCGCCTACGCCTGGAATGCGGCAACCGCGTACACCCCAGGGCAGGTTGTCACGAGCGGGGGAATATACTACATCTGTACGGCAGATAATACCGGTCAGGCCCCTCCTAACCCGGCCTTCTGGGCAATTGCGCAGTTCAATTGCCCAATCTGCTTCGTGACCGCCGATCTTCCCGCGTCCATTACCCCGCCCGGGGCAGGGTTCAATCCCCTCATCCTTTCCTCGACGGTCAGCGTGACCACCAACACGATCAACTGGCTTCCGAGCAGCGCAGCCACTGCGGCGCTGGAGACTCAAGTATCCCCAGGCGCGGCGCCTACATTGGCCCATCTGAAACTTAAGGGGAATTCCATATGGGCGCTGGGCAATCCGCAGGCGTTTCTGAATGGAGCCGACGATGGCCGAGTCTCGGCCGACTACGATATGTGGTTCTGGCTCATTTCCCAGCCAGTGGTTACTCTGTCGGGCCTGACGGGCAATACGCTTAATTTCCCCAACCAGGCTCTCGGTTCAACTAGCGCCGCGCTGTCGGTAACCCTAACCAACAACAGCAACACTGATACTGTAAACTTCACCAGCCCCATCGCTGTGTCGGGTGCGAATGCCGCGGACTTCGCCGTGACCAACCTATGTGGCGCCACGCTTGGTCCGGGTGCAAGTTGCACGCTCAACATCACGTTCACTCCGTCTGTTGCAGGCCCAGCGACGGCCCAAATCAGTATTGCGGAGAGCGCAGATGCGAATCCACTCCTGATCTTACTGGTGGGCACTGGCGTGGCAGCGCAGGTGAGCGCATCGACCACCGGCCTGAATTTCAACGTGCAGGTTGTGAACACCACGAGTGCGCCGCAAATTGTAACATTGACAAATACCGGCACTGCGCCGCTGACAGTTTCCTCCGTCACCCTTTCCGGGGACAGCGACTTTTCGCAAAGCAGCACCTGTATTCCTCCGGGCGGCAGCGGGAGCTTGGCACCCCTGCAACAATGTCAGATTAGTGTTCAGTTCACACCCATCGCCGTTGGAGCTCGAACTGCAACCCTATCGATCAACACCAACGGAGGCAATCTCACGATCGCCCTGGCCGGCACCGGCACTAACCCCGTCAAGGTAAAGGACGCCATAGACATACCCAAGCTTACGAGAGACGTAGTCAAGACGAGTGACGTAGTCAAGAGAACGGAGGTAAAGGTGAAAGAAACGCTCCTGACCACGAGGTTGAGTTCTGGCGAAGTGACGCCTGAGGCTGTGAGCGGAGACGCAACCCGAAGGGCGTTTATCAGTCCGGAAGAACGTCCGTCTGTTGAACCTTCGAAGGATGAACCAAAAGGGGAGTAAAGACGGAGACCTCTTTCATGATTGTCATCGTCGCTAACCGGTGGGATCAGACTCCTAAGGCAATCGTTTCACGCTGGGGAGAACACAATGTCGGGGTGGTGACGGCTAGCGATCTTTCGCTAGCCGGCTGGCTTCAGCATTCGAATGGCGCCGACCAGGGCACCGCAGTCATAGGGCGGAAACTGGTGCCGCAAGAGGAAATAACCGGCGTGCTGACGCTCCTACCCTGTGTCTTCGAAGAGGAACTCGTCGAGATTGCACCTGAGGACCGCAGTTATGTCGCGGCCGAGATGACTGCCTTCTTGTTGTTCTGGCTTTCGCGTTTGCAATCTCAATGTCTGGTCCTCAACCGGCCGACACCAAGCTGTCTTTCGGGGCCATGTTGGCGACGGGAGAAATGGATCCATGCTGCTGCCCAGGCCGGGATTCCGGTGCAGCCTTTGCGTCGTCACGCGGCTCTTCCCGTTTCCGCGGAAGAAGAAGCCACGCCCAGCTCCGCCACTGTGACTGTGGTTGGTAAATGCATCTTCGGGGAGGTCGAGGACGATTTGCAACGCCAGGCGCGACGCCTAGCCGACATGGTTGGAGTCGAGTTGTTGGCGGTTCGGTTTTCCGGTCCCGAGCGAGGCGCATCCTTCGTGAGCGCTGACAGTCTTCCTGATTTTTCAGACGATGGGCTAGCGGACGCAGTGCTTGCGTATCTGCGAGACGGCCCGGCAAAATGCGCGTGAGCGGTGCAGGCAATATTTTGCTCTGGGGCCTCCCCGCGGATCCGCCTATCATGGCGGTGCGGGATGCGCTTCAGCGGGCGGGACGTCGGGTAACCCTTTTAGACCAACAGACGGTGGCGGATACAGAGGTGCAGTTAGTCGTAGGTCCCACCGTGGAGGGCCGGGTGCGGGTGAAGGAAGAAACTTTCGACCTGGCGGCCGTGAATGCGGCATATCTTCGTCCGTATGACGCACGCGAATTCCCTGAAGTCGCCCGTGCCGGTCAAGACAGCGAATTATGGCAGCACGCTTTAGCCCTGCAAGACATCCTGCTTTCGTGGGCCGACCTTACTCCCGCCCTGGTGCTGAACCGGCCGAGCCATATGGCGGTAAATGGCTCGAAACCGTATCAGGCCTCGTGGATTGAGTCCCACGGCTTCCGAATACCAGATACCCTGATCACCACCGACCCTGACGCCGCCTTGGAATTCTGGAGGCAACATGATCGGGTCATCTACAAATCGGTTAGCGGCATTCGCAGCATCGTATCGCGCTTGACGGCGAGACATCTACAGAGGTTTGACAATATCGCTTCGTGTCCCACGCAGTTCCAGCAGTATGTCCCGGGTACGGAATATCGAGTCCATGTGGTTGGCGAGGAGATTTTCGCATGCACGGTAGTCTCGGAAGCAGATGACTATCGCTACTCGACAGAACCGGTCGACATGCAGGCTTGCGATCTCCCCGACGAGGTGGCAGCCCGCTCAAGAACACTCGCGGCAGCGATGAATCTTTTCCTGGCCGGCCTCGACCTGCGATGCACACCGGAAGGTGAGTGGTATTGCTTTGAAGTGAATCCATCGCCGGCATTTACTTGTTTTGAGCAAAGGACGCGGCAGCCGATTGCAGAAGCGGTCGCTCGGCTGCTGGCTTGTGGTGCGAACGGAAGCGGTTTGGCATCCGCCAAGAAGTACGCTCCGCAGCCGGAATTCAGATGCGCGAAATAGGGGAGTCGGCCATTCCGGATAACTGCGATTCTCTTGTAATGCCGCTGGCAAGCGGACTCAACTATCGGGCAACAAAGCGAACGAGACCAAGCAAAGGAAGATTCACATGCTCAAGCAAACGTCACCACGCCAAGCGCTGCTGCAATCGGTATTGATCGTTCTGGCACTCTCTTGCTCAGTTCCAATACTTGGTGCAGTGAACGTACCTGAGCGGAGTTACAACAAAAATCGCACGGGTGTGAATGCGGCGGAGACAATTCTCACCCCCGCTAATGTGACCTCCAGCGCGAACCAATTTCACAAGCAATTCGTAATGAAGGTGGATGGCAAGATCGAGGGCTCTCCTCTCTACGCATCGAGTGTCCAGATTGGCGGCGGAACGCACAACGTCATTTACGTCGCCACGATGCATAACACGGTTTTTGCCTTTGACGCAGACAATGGTGCGCTGCTTTCCGCGCAATGGCTCGGCAACCCGGTCACCGGCAATGACCTGCACAATCTAAAGCCGGCGACGATTCACACCGAGTGGGGAATCCTGAGCACGCCGGTGATCGACTTGGCCACGGGAACCCTCTACGTCGTGCGATGGGGTTATGAAAACAACATCAACGGACCGACCTACCGTCTCTACGGCCTCGATATAACGGACCTGACCAAGCAAAAATTCAATTCGGTACTTATCGACGGCTTCAATGTGAATGGCGGTAAGTTCGATCATTTCCTCCAGGTACAGCGCGCCGGCCTGGCGCTGGCCGCCAAGCCGGGTGGCCCGCAGGCGGTCGTGATCGCGTTCAGTGGCGGCGAGGGAGGAGGAGCTCCGGGCTGGGTGGTGGCATACGACACCTCCAAGCTGGCGCAAAACGTCGCGCAGGCCGAGGTCTGGTGCAGCAATCCGCCAATCGATGCCAGCCGGCCCGGAGGAGGTGCGGGCATATGGATGGGAAATGCGGCCCCGGCTGTGGACGGAAACGGAGACATCTACGTGGTTACGGGCAATGGTCCTTACAATCCGCAGTCCGGACTCGATCAGTTGGGAGAGAGCGTTGTGCACCTTAGGTGGAATCCGGGAAACCCGGGTACGCTGACGGTGAGCGACTGGTTCACTCCCTTTGTCGACTCGGGACGTGATGGTGGGCATAAGGACCAGGACCTGGCGTCGGGAGGCATCATCGCTCTACCCGATGAGATGGGCTTGATCGCCGGAGGGAAAGACGGAGTGTACTACCACATGAACCGCTCCAACATGGGAAAGCAAGACTATTCCAAGCTGATCGATAGCCCGTTCGTAGCGTCATTCGACTACCAGCCCACCAACGGTCACACTTCGCTTTTCGACGACCTTAACCAGGTGACATCGACCGATCCATTCACCATTGGTCCCGCCTCCAGCGGCCGCACGGCCCACATCCATGGAACGGGTGTCTATTTCAATAACCAGCTTTTCGTGAACGGCGAGAACAATAAGGTCCGCGTCTTCTTGAAGAGTGGCGGCCATTTCAGCGCTCAACCAGCGGCGCGCGGAACGTCCACTGCATCCTGGGGCACTTCCTCCCCCGGAGGCATGGCGGGCGGTATCTTGTCGCTCTCGGCAAACGGAACGTCGAACGCGATCCTGTGGGCGAACGAGGCCTTCGGAAACCTTCCCGGCGACCCTGACGCCAACCAGAACCCTACTCCCGACATCCTGCGTGCCTATGATGTCTCGACCGTCGCGAGCGGCACTCTGCAGTCGATCTGGGACAGCGAAGCGGAGCCCAACGATCACGTAGGCGCATCCACGAAGTTTGCTCCCCCGCTGGTGGCCAACGGTAAGGTCTATCAGGCGACGTACGACCACCAGGTCGTGGTCTATGGTCTCGGCAGTCCTTCTCCCACACCAACGCGCGATATCCATAGGACAGTGGTATTCATTTACGCACGGACGATTCCTGGTCAGGACGTGTTTCTCCGCGGCGGCACCAAAGGCGGCGGACCTATCCGCATCCAGCATCGCAACTGGCTTAACCCGCACACCAACACTTATCGCTGGGGCGACGTAAATCTCGATTGGAGCGGGGGCGAACTTGGCCAGGCGACGCCACCCGGGAAGTTTGGCGGAGGCTCCCCCATGGACTGGACAACCAGCCTGGCACAGGCCCAGGGGCAGAAGTCTTATGTATCCATGGCAGGTTTCGGTATCGCTTACGAGAACACGTTCGGCATGAACTACTGGATGCTCGATGCGGACATGGATTGCGAGCAGGCATATGACGACGGACAAGGCAGGAAGTGGTTCGAACTGCAAGCGCTCATTGCCCCTCGTCCGGGCCCGGAAGAGGGGCCTATCTCGCAAACCAGCGACCCCATGCCGCCGTATGCGTCGAACAACCACATGGGATTGTGTGGCATGGTCAACGTCTTTGTCGGCAACTTCGGCAATCTGCCGGCGGGGCTTGATCCGAACTCGGCACAGTTCATTACGCCGGCCTACACTTACCTTTCGCCGATAGATGACCGCAACGCCTCACCCGACGCGTTGAACAATACTCCGTGCGTTTCCCCGCAAGTCGAGAACCGCTGCGTGGGAAACATCGCGCAGACCTGCCAGACTGTCAATGGCGGCAACTTCTTCCGGTCCGTTCAAAATTGCAATCTCAAGTCGGCCGGCGGGAACTACGGTCAGATGTGTCAAAGATCGACGGGGCAATGCTGCACACCCGACAACGGAAACATCTGTCAATGACGCGCGTGCCTGTTCGAAGATGCTCAGTTCTGCTGGTTGGGACCGTAGACATCTTCTCCGCCGTCATAGTTGGGCAGGTAGACCTGTCCCTGCCAGACGATTGGCGTCTGGAATTTGTTAAACACATAGGTGATTGCCCACCGCTCTGAATCCCAAAGGACTTTCAGGGTCTTGCTTCCGTCGGGGTTGGTGATGAGGTTTTCAGGATCGTACGCCAGCAGCCGACCGTTCGTGATCTGAGAGTTTGCATCGCCGTATGGGATGCTGCACCAAAGAATCGCAGATCCGAGGGTGTTGTTATTGCTCGACAAGGAACAGAACCCGCCGGGCATGCCCCCTGGTGAGTTGAGACTATCGATCGACGCCGACTCATTACCCTGGGCGAGATAGGTCAGAGTACCGGTTGACGACAGTGTCCATGCGTGGAGCTGCGAGTTCTCACCCCAGACGAAGATGGTCATGCCTCGCGTCGGGCTAAGATACTGAACCGGGGTCATGTGCAAGTGACGCGTCTTACCCCAGGGCATGAAGTCCAACGTTGTCGGGTCCTGTGGGCAGGGATCCACGGGTCCGGGTGAGGCGGTCAACCACACTGGAGGCGAAGCCAGCTTGGCACAGTTCGCTTTGGCATTGGCAAAGTCCCCAGGCAAGGTATTTCCCATGTTGGCCGTATTGACGACGTACCCGATCCCATCTTTACCGGCACAGAGCAAGAATCTATACGACTCGATCAAAGTACAGCCTGCCGAACCAAGATCTTCGTCATTCCAGCCTGCGTCACTTGGGTTGACTGGAGCCAGCAAGGGCACCGTAACTCCGGTTTTCGGATCGAACAAATGCTTCACCGTGGTCTTGGCCACAGAAACAGACATACCGGCGTTGACCGGTCTGGCTAAATCTTCGCTTGGAGCGCTGACACCAGAGAGCTTGTCTATCATCGGTGGGGGCGGCCCGGACTGTGTCGGGTCTTGTCCCATACGCCCGGCATCGCTGTATGGGCTCCAATAACTGACCACTGCGAGCGATCCCATAGCCGTTGCCGTGGGAGGCGGCGTATATTGCACCTTGAAGATCGTTTCACCGAAGTCGTTCACGCCGTTGAACGATCCATTGCCGGTCACGCCATACAGATATCCAGCGTCGTCTGCCGCTAGCCCCTGGCCTCCCATCCAAATACCGGCTCCGAGTCCCTGCGTCATTGGGAGGAAGGCAGTGATCGTGTTGGCTGCAACATCATACGCGATGATGCCGCCGGCGGCGGCCGGAGTATTTTCGTGCACGGCACCATAGGCGAAAAAGATCGTCTTACGGCCGTTGATGTTAGTCATGACCAGCGAGCTGCGCTGTTTGCGCATGGCTGCGTTGTAGGCTTGCGTGCCATTTTTCAGACCGGCCAATGAAATCCGCGGCTTGACGACGGCACCCGTGGCCGCGTCGAGCGTATAGACCCAATGCACGCCGTTCTGCGGGGTACCGTCTGGAGAAATCCATGCCACCAGGTAAACCAGACCAGTGTCCGGGTCGGCGACTCCGGTCGAAAGCACACCCCATTTGTCATTGATACTGTGGAAGTCGATGGAGCTGTTGCCATTGATCGGTGCTCCCGGTCCCAAAGTCGTACTCCACAGAGCGGCTCCGGTATGGGCATCCACTCCGCGTACGATATTGGCCATCGAGGGAAGGACCATAACATCATGCGTCGATCCGTCAGAAAACTTGATGGCGGGCAACACCAGCGCTTGCGACTCCATACCGCGGGCATCGCCGTAAACCGGGATCGTCGGCTTGCGGACAAGTCCCCGATTGAGTAACAGATTTGGGGTTAAAACGGTCTCGTGTGTGTTGGCGCCGGCGCGATCATTGGTGTATGCACGGGTGACGATGGCTAGAGTCTGGGTGGGAGCGAAGCGCGTTATACCCGTTGACACCATGATCACAGCCATGAATTGCATCAGGCTACGCTTCATAGGTATGCCTCTCTTTCGATGAAGCTTGGGTTTGCGGACCGAAAAAAACACGTCGTACCTGTGTGGCCCTTACTGAAAGTACCGCCAATTAGCTTGAGCTATACGGGCTTGGACGCATGGGCCCAGTCACATACGCCCCCCGGTATAGGTCACGCTCAGATCAAAAGCAACCGGCGCAGCTGCGCTGGCGCTCACTCCAATCTCGTACCACCCGGTCTTCGCCGGATGGTTGTCCGGCACCCGCGTAGTTCCATTCAGCAGCGCCGCTTCGATCTTGCTCTTGGTCGCGAAGGCGACACTAGTGTCTCCCTGTACATATATGCGGGCGATGGCTTGAAATGCCCCTGGTTTGGCCGGCGGAATATCGAGATCTTGAGAGCCGAAGAACTCCTGGGTAGTTCGCCGAGGCTTCTGAACGATGGGCTTGTCACTAAATGCGCGGGAAAAGCAAAGATAGCTCTGGCCACCACAATAAGCATTCGCCGGAATGGTGAAAGTAGCGTTGCCCTGCCAATCGGTCCAGATGTCACTATGCCTGCCTGTATAGTCATGCAACCGAGTATTGGCGCCAAAGCTGGTCGCACAGGTAATCGTGCGTATGTTGTAGGTATCGAAGTTCATCGCCGTCAGCAGTCCAGGGCTTTGAGCTATCGCCCCGCCGTTGCCATCACGCTCAATCACGATCACCGAACCGTCGACCCAGCGCGTGGTTTGTCCGCCATAAGCGAAAGTGCGATTGATGTAAATCAGGTTATCGATCAACGGCTTCAGGCCGTAAGCGCCCGACCAGACGGTCGCGGGAAAATAGTCTTTGCCAAAGATGAAAACTTGCCTGCAGTTCACCGTCAAGAGGAAGGCGTAGCCCAGCATCTTGGAACTGATCACCTGCTCGCCCGGACTGGTGTCGGTGTCAGGATTGTCGACAAAACCATAGGAAAGGCCGCTGTTCCACTGTGAATAGCCGGCCCCGTTGAGCGCCGAAGCGTTCAGACCATTACAGGCGGCTTGGATGGCGAATTTCATGGTGAAGTCTTCGACTCCGCTGCGGCTGTTGATCGGCCAACTGGTCGCCCACCAGTTGAGATTGGCGGGGTTCGCATCGAAGTATTCGGCATAAAACGGCTTGTCCGCCATCGAGCCGTGGCCCATGAACTCGGCAACGAAAGGCGCCCACAGGCCCTTAGCATCGTCGATCCTGGCGCCGTCCGCGCCGGTGGTTCGAAACAGCCAGTCGCCGAAGTCCAATGAATCGTTGATGGTGTAGCGGGCGGGGTTTGAGTGCTGGTAGACCTTCTCGTCGCCAAAGGTGAAGTCATCCGCCGGCACCGGGACGTCGTCCGGCGGCTGTGTCCCGGCTCCCGGAGAGTAACGAAAGCAACCGGGATGCATCGGGCCCCGTCCGTTAAGCGTTTTGCCGTCCGCGCCGAGATAGTGGTAATTGCCATTTTCCCCTCCAATGAGTTGATGGAGCACGATGTCCAGGTCCACAGATAATCCGCAGCCGTGTGCGACCGCGACCAGACGGCGCAGCGAGTCCGCTGTACCGTAACGGGTGGGGACACTACCCTGCTGGTTCTTGGTGCCCAAGTCGCGCGAGTCGTAGAGGCCATAGCCGTCGCAACCCGCGCCATCGCCGCCCTGCACCTTGCTCGCTGGAGGGAGTTGAATGCGATCGAATCCCAGGCTGGCGAGATTGGCGGCCTCGGCTGCCAGCAAATCCCAAAGCCACGGTTTACCCGGATTGGTGCTTGGCGCCGGCACCGTGATCTTGTTGCCGTGATTGTCGTAGAAACGGCCCCAACTTATCAAACTAACAGTCATTGCGTCATACCTCCTGCTGCCTGCAGCAAAGATTGAAAGGTAAAGTGAAAAACGGCCGCATATTCTTAAGTGATCACAGTCTGGTCAACGTTTCACGTAAGCTGCGCTTGCAGAAATTACGATATGATACGCCAGATCGTGCTGCGAGAGTAGCCATCGCCGTCCTGCACGTCCTGCAAGTCCTGCAATCATCGGCAGAACTCTAAGCGCCGAGGCAACGTGGGCGCCCTGTGCTGCGCAAAAACCGCGCGCGCGCAGGAAATCGAGTCGACCATCAGGTAAGGGCTACAGATCCTCTTCCGCGAGATATCTCCCGTAGCCGTTGGCTTCCATCCAGCCAATAATAAAGATGGACTTGGTACAAGTAGGAAGCGACGATCTCTTCCCCCATCTCGTGAGTGTCCGTGCAGAGAAACGGAACATTCTATCCGGCAAAGGCCGCAATCACGGATTGCACGACACGATTGGGATTGTTTGGTGAAAACGGATACTGGGATTGAACCGAGCTGAGGGCAGCCGTGATCACCAAGCTTGTTCGGATACGTACTCATCTTTTTCAGGCGCTTTATAAACGCCGGGCGCTCAACGGTGAACGCATGCACCAGGTCGGCAAGCTCCTTGCGTTCCACTACGCAGATGTGTTCCAGGCCGGACATAGAATAATCCCAGACTCCTAACACTCTCCGTTCCATGCCGGCAAACCATCCCTCTAATCGCGCGGAGTCAAACGGGTTTTGCTCGCGTGTATCGATCAACACCGGTGGCCTTGGCGTCCCGAGCTGCTTCCCGCCCCGCTCGGCCAATACGGGAACCGCAGGATGCGTTACCGGAGCAGCCCCCAGGGTGCCACCGGAGTGGAAATTTAATCAGAGTCGTGGTCCGCCTCTTTATTGCATTCTCATGCCGCTCGTTCCCACGCATATTCGTGGTGGAGTTCTCCAAGGACAGGTCGAGCCAACACCTCAATGCTGGTTGCAGCTGCGAAATTCTTGCATTCGCGAAGCCGTACTGTGTTTCGTCCACGGTCGGGAATTTCCGGTCCGAAGCCGCCGTGCGGCATCCGGAATTGTAGTGCAAAACCCACTCCCGCAACATTCGACGGAGGTGTCTCTCGTTGAGCGGAATCGGAAGATCCACCCATTCGCGGCGCATGGTCCCAATCAGCCGTTCACAAAATGCACCAAGCGACGAGAATTCTCTCCCGGGAGTGCCTCCCGAAACTGCCGCAGTGTCCTCTCGGCCCTTGGATGAACGGCGACATTGCAGTGCAGAATCCGTCGTGATCCCAGTTCCAACAGGACCAACACTAAAGGAACTGGAAGCGTGCGGTGACCGCTATCATGAAATCACAGGCGACGATGGCATCAGCATGATTTCTTTCCCTGCGCGCAAAATCGTCCGAGATCGTAGCGATGATTTGAGAAACAAGATCCGATCTGAGTCGAGAACCACGAGGATCGAAATCACAGGTTGGAAGCGCGTCGTAGCGGCATTCTACAATGACCAGGGAATCCGAATACGAAATCTCACGCTTCGCGATTCGGCCCAAGCCTCGACGTTTCTAAATTTTGCAAGATATTTGCGAGTTTTTGCGTAGCACCCCTCCCGAGAACTGAAAGAGCAGAGCATCCACCCGAGGAGATGCCGGAGCGACAAATCATGGAAAGAATCTTATCGGAACCGTCGGAATCGAGCTTCCCGCCAAGTCATGCATTCTGCGGGTGTACGACGCATTGGCGAGACACAGCCCAGATTGTTCCGAATGGGCCAGAGCAATTGTGAGGGCGAAACCAGGAAGACAATCCTGCGTATGATACGCTACCGTAAATCCCGCAGAGTTGCGGTTGGCGGGCTAGTTTTGCGCTTATCCTGTTCGTACCCCTCTTTCCTAAGAGCTCACGGTCTGTCAGAAGTGACGTTTTGACGCAGATCCTTACCGGGGGTGAAGATCATCCGTCGCATTGCGAAACGAGCGAGGTCACGCCGCCATGGCAAATCCTGAACATCTCGAAATCCTCAAGCGCGGGGTCTTGCACTGGAATCAGTGGAGAGAGAAGCGTCGGGTTGTGACGCCGGATCTCGGCGATGCCGCCTTGGGAAAAGCAGACCTCAGCGGAGCGGATTTTCGAAGCACAGATCTCCGTGGAGCAAATCTCACAAAGGCGGAGCTGAGCGCCGATCTGAGCGGGGCCGATCTAAGCGGGGCAGACCTCCGGGACGCTATGCTTCGCCGGGCGAACCTTCGCAGCGCGAGACTCCGAGACGCCCAGGGAAGCGGAGCAGATCTTCGCCGAGCAAACCTCGGCGATGCGGACCTCGGAGCGGCGCAACTCGACGCGGCAAACTTCAGCGAGGCAGATCTCCGCCGGGCGAACCTTGCCGAAGCGTACCTCCGCGGAGCGAACTTCCGCGCTGCAAACCTCAGCCGGGCAAACCTCAGCCAAACCAATCTGCTGAATGCGAATCTTCATTCGGCGGGGCTGGAAGAGACTAACTTCGAACTGGCTCACGCGGGATCGACAAGCTTCGCCAATGTCGATCTCAGCCGGGCCCTAGGTCTCAAAACCATCAAACACGACGGGCCATCGACAATCGGTGTCGACACTATCTACAAATCCGGTGGCACGATTCCTGCCGAATTCCTGCGCGGTTGCGGTGTTCCTGACGAGTTTATCGCTTACGTCGGCTCGATGGTGGGTCGGCCCATCGAGTTTTATTCCTGCTTCATTAGTTACTCGACTCAAGACCAAGAGTTTGCCCAGAGGCTCCATGCTGACCTGCAAGCCAATGGCGTGCGTTGCTGGTTTGCGCCTGAAGAAATGAAGGCCGGCCGCAAGATTCACGAGCAGATCGACGAGGCCATTCGTCTGCATGATAAGCTGCTGCTTATTCTCTCGAAGCACAGCATGAACAGTAATTGGGTCAAGACAGAAATTACCAATGCCCGGGCGCGCGAGGAACAGGAACACAAGCAGTTATTATTCCCCATTGCGCTGGCATCGTTTGAGGATGTGAAGAACTGGAAGCTGTTCGATGCCGACCGAGGCATTGACTTGGCCCGCGAGATACGCGAATACTTTATTCCCGACTTCAATAACTGGAAAGACTACGACTCCTATCAGACCGCGTTTGAACGGCTGGTAAAGGATTTGAAAATAGAAGCAAAAAAGTAGGCCGGGCCCGCTAAATCAGGATTGCAGAAGGTCACTATGATGCCTTGCTGCCGATACTCACTCGCGTTCAAGGATGCGCCGCGTGGCTGGCCCGTTTAAGTTGTCGAGTGCCTCATTGACCTTGGTCAGCGGTTCGGTCGCCGCGGTATAGCGCTGCGGAATACGATCGGCTGCATTCGACGAGCGGTTTGGAAGAGCACGGTCGGCGAAACCAAGACCGCCACTCGGAGAAAACCTGTACCTGTGATCGCGCGGCTAACGGCTCAGAGACGGCTCCGTAGAGGAGATCTCGCTACAGGAAGTCGTTTTCAAGCACGACACGAGAGGGGGACAAGTCATTCCCATCCATTGAGCGTTGCGATGTTCCACCTATCGTTGCCAAAACAGTGTCGGGGTTAACCGCAAATGGGTGCGCTCCGAATGCGCCATGCGCGGAAGAGAATCCTCGATAATCTCCGTGCACGACGCGGCGTGGCTATAAAACGCTCCGCTGCGGAAGGCATAAGGGCGGCCGCCGAAGAAGACTCCACCGTGGAAGCCCCATCCGATACCCCATCCATGCCATCCCCAGCCGAAGCCGGAGAACGGCCAGATCGGGAAGCCAAAGCCGAACGAAATGTGCGGGCCGCCAACTCCCCACCACGGATAGAACCCGGGCCACAGGCCTACTACGGGATATCCGTACACATACGCCGGATTGTAAGCGGGCACATACACCACATTCGGATCAGCCGGCTGGATCTCTGCATTCGGCCCCTGCTCGTACACGCGCTCTTGAGGCGTACTCCGCAGATTGCCCGCGTTGTATGCCTTGTGACGCATGTACTGGATCGCCTGCATCACGTCATCCGGCTGGTTGTGATAGGCTTCTCCCAGCTCAGAGGTCCACGACAAATCCCTGTCCAAGTTCGCCAGCACTGTGGAAAACTCCACTAGAGCCTTCACGCTCGGATCCCAATCCTGCCGGTCCACTTCCTCGGCCAGATCACGTCCCTTCAGCCCCGGGTTCTCCCGTGCCATCCGATCCGCCTCTACAATCTGCGTTGGAAATTCTGACGCGGCCAGTATCTGCGCCACTAGCGAATTGGGATACAACGCAATCGGAGCTACCAGCTTTTCCAACTCCTCCGGAGGCAACGGTGTGTACTGTCGTTGATCCGGCCCCGTTAGAGGCGGAGACGCCTGCGCCTGGTGTTGGTATGTATCTTGATTTTGCGACGATGGAGGTGCGACATCCTGAGGCGCACTCTGGTCCGGCGCATTGTATTGCGGCGCGGTCTGCTCCGGCGGAGGTCCTTGATCAACCTGAGCGCTCAGAGCCGCTAAGGACTTGTCCATTGACTGGTCCTGCGCTGCCAAGGAGGACGTTGGTACGCCACATCGAGTACATCCTGGCGTTGCCGTAGTACGTTTTCCGCTTGGCCATAGTGAACCGTCGCGGGCGTCAACAAGCCTACGCCCGAGTGACGCGGTGCTCGTCGTTGTACCAGCGAAAAAAACTCTGACAGAAAGCGCGACTGTCCTGGATTCACCCAAAGCGGTCCGGGAACTCCGGCCGATACTTTAGGGTTCGGAATTGGCTCTCGGAAAAGAGTTGCACGACTTGGAAATTGATCGCACCAGTTGCACCAGTTTTTGGGCTAACTAGCCAAGGGCTTCGCCCTTGATATCCCTCCGGGATATGGAGCCAGAGGTCAGGAGCCAGAAGCCAAGATCGTTCGGACGTAAGCGTTGAGCAGCTTGCTGGTTTCTTCCAGGGCGC
>JBEKPJ010000060.1:0-41912 GCA_049520935.1 Terriglobales bacterium
TGGAACTACCGGGAAACCTTGGAGCGGACCATCCCCCTCTCCGATTCCGCATAAACTTGGGACGAATCACTCACGGCCGGACACACAGTTTTGCGATTACGCAGCTTTGCCGAAAGGACACGTTCTTCCACAGTTCACCTTTATATTCCATGTAGTCAGCAGTTGCTTGCGCGATTTCGCTTCCGTAATACCGTTCAACCATACGCCAGGCGAGATCGATTCCAGAACTCAGGCCTCCCGCGGAAGCAACTTTGCCCATTATCGACGCAGCGCAGTCCGGTGTCGGAATGCACCGCAGAATATTTCTTTTGCATATCATCCACGAACATGTGGTGGGTAGTTGCTCTTTTGATGGCTAGAAGGTCATAAGCAGCGAGCATGAAGGCGTCGGTGCACACCGCCAACCATGTCGTCATAGGATCGGATGGCCTTGGCCGCCATCGGAACGTAAGTCGAACCGGCCTCGCGACCGCCTCCAGGTGTCCCTACCGAAAAATCCATTTAGCAGTTCTCAGCGCAATGTAACATTGTTACATTGTTATATTTTGATCGCCTGGCTTTGGCGAGCCTCAGTTTCAACATCCTTCCAAGCCGCTGATTTCAAAGGCATTTCGCGCCGGATGGCATTTTCGGTAGGGACAAGCCTAGTTAACGACCCTCTTCACCCAGCTCCAGCAATGGGGAAAGGCGTATGGGTGTTTACAGCAAATGCCGTGCCAACAAAGCAAACACTATCTCGGAATCAGATATGAACCAGGAATGTTACCGTCCAGCGTTGCTAGGACCGCACCCATCGCGCTGGCAAGCTTGCTCAAGTGACCATCGGTAATTTGCTTAGGCGCTCTGACCCAACCCGGAAGATGAGAAACATCGTGTTCGTCTGCAACAAATGTGAGGCGGGCGGTGCGGCCTTCCTTAAGGCGCAGCAAGAGTGTGCGCGCTTGAGCGACGGTGAATCCATAGGCCGGGGCTTGAGCTAGCACACGCAGAAATCCGAGCTCGGTGATCGAGCAACTCCCCAACTGCGGTGCATTACTCGATTGGACCCAGGAAGCAACGCGAGCGTGGAATTCGTGATTAATGAACCCGAGGGCGACCAGAGCATTCACATCGAGCAAGTAGATCATGGGAAGTTTGCCAGGATCTCTTCAACTTCCTTGCTGCTTAACGTCGGCGCGTTCGGGCCCGCGCTCAGCGCCGGTAGTCCGGTAACCGGATCCGTCACAAGTCTTGCTCTATAAGTCCGTTTTTTGCGCGGCGTCAACACAATACTCCCATCCTCTATATTGGCGTCCAGCGGATCGCCTGCACGGATATCGAGGCGGCGCCGAAGTGGCCCCGGAAGAACGACTTGTCCCTTCGTGGAAACTTTGGTCTGCATGGTAAGACAATCTTACCCGCATGGCGCCGATTTCGCAACACCTCATCTTAACCTTCATAAACTGTCACATTATGAAGCCATGCCCGTGGCCTCGCTGAACATCTCTCTCCCCGAAGCCCTTAAAGAATACGTCGAAGGACAGGTCGCCTCCGGAGATTGGGGCACCCCCAGCGAGTACGTCCGCGAACTCATCCGTCAGGACAAAGCGCGCCGCCTCGGCGATCTCGAGCAGGAACTCGTAGCCGACGCCAAGCGACGAAAAGTTGAAATTCCCGTATCCGAAATTCGCCGCAAAGGCCTGGTGGCAGCGAGAAATTGGTTCGCCGCAGGGTCTCCTCCGGACGCTACAACTCCGCCAGCGCTAGTCCGCGAAGCGCTGTGCATCATGGAAGCCCACGACGAGTTGCGGTCGCTCAAACTGGAACAATTGCGCCGCGACATTCGTAACGGTCTCGAGAGCAGCCCCGCTCGTCCGCGGAACGCGGGCGAAGTGGAACGCGAAGGTCGCAAGCGCCTGAGTACCCGTCGCGCAACAGCGAAGTAGATGTCCACCGTTGTCCCCCACCCCTTAAAGATACTCACCGCACACCCCGCAAGAATAGAATCATGAACGGAGGTTCCACATGTCACGGGCCCTACTAAGGTCTTTTTTGAGCGCAGTCATTTTCCTCGCGGCGATCACATCCTGTGTAGTCTTATCCCTCGCAGATGACAAAGCTGCCGACCAGTACAACGTGAGCGGAAGCGTGCTCTCGGTCGTCTCCAAGCATGGATACTTCTATCAGGTCTCGACTGACAGCAGGATCTATTTCTTGATGTGCACAAAGATGAGGCCCCTCGGGCTCGGTGCCCAAGAGTGCAAAATCGGCGACAATCCAATTACCGTCGGCGATACTGTCCGCTTTCGAGTGGATGGCGACTGGGCTTACATCCCAACCAGCGCGGAAGGAAGCGAAGAGAAGCTTCGCATCCTGACGACAGAGTTAAAAGTTATACCGCCAATACCGCCCGCTTCCTCTCTGGCCAATCCCTCTTCTGCCAACGCGCCTTCGGGCAAGGGCAAGGGCGCGGGCCCAAGGCCTGAACCGGCTATCGTCATTGGCACGGGCATGGAGGTTAAAGGTCAGCACGGAGTTGGCTGGTCGACCGCTCCCAACGCGGTGGCGTCTCCCGTGAGTACAGCCAGCGCGGCTACTCCTGTGATAGCGACGGCGCCGGTAACTGCCGTCCCAGTTACAGGTGGTGCGCCAGTCGTCGTTATGCCGACCGGGCCCACCACGGGTGGCGTAGTGACTGGTGTCCCGGTTACGGGCGGCGCGCCGATCACGGCAATTCCAACGGCGCCCGTGATGGGCACTCCGGTTGGCGGCACTCACCCCGCTGGCGGCGGCATGATTATGTTGGGCGGAGGCGGCGCGCCGCAATGGGTCCATGTTCTCCGGATTCAAACTGCCGGCAAGATCTATCAGGTGGAGTGTTCTGGCAAGCACTGTATGGTGGACAACAAGGAGATTGGACTCGGTGACACGCTCGCGCTGCGCGTCGATAAAAAAAACGCCTATCTCTCTGGCGATCCAGCGAACTCCGGCGCAGATCAAAAATTCAAAATCTTGAGCGTGACGGAAGTTGGATCAGCGCCCGCTTCTGAGCAACACTGACAACGGGTCGCCCCCAAGTACCTAATTTAGAATGAGATAAGCAACCAGAGCACAAGGGTTGCGCCCCACGAAGTCGGGAGAAGTGTCAAGCGAACGACGATTAGCGAATGACTGAAAAATGACCATCGGTGTTCTAGCCCTGCAAAGTGATTTCGATGCGCATCGCCGCCGACTCGAACAACTCGGAGCGGAAGTCGCGCTCGTGAAAAACCTTAGTTCTGTAACCGAGATTTTGCGACAGTTGAGTTTGGCGTGGTTTCGTGCTGGGGTTCTTGGTCGATCACCACACATCAGCATGTGACCCCTCTCACTGACAGGAACCGCTCATTGGTGCTTGTATTAATGCGTTCCCCTGCTCCGACGAGCAGTTCCCCCGTTGAGAAGCTGCACCCGCTGAGGCAACACTCCCAAGGAGGTTCGTTCTTATGAATATTGTGCGTATCGCTCTGACACTCGCTGTGATTTCTACGCTGCCGCTGATTGCCGCTCGCCCGGCGCAGGCTCAAACCGAAAAGTTGCTGCACCAGTTCACCGGCAGCCCCGACGGAGCTACGCCCTGTGCGGGCCCGGTCTTGAAGGGAACCACTCTCTACGGCACGACCATGGAAGGCGGAAACGGTACGGGAGACACCGGCGATGGCATCGTGTACTCGCTAACCACGACCGGCAACGAAACGATTCTGCACACATTCGCCGGCAACCAGTACGGCGACGGGTCAGAACCATACGGAGGATTGACCCTTGACACGAAAGGCAATCTCTTCGGCACCACCATTAACGGCGGCAGTAGTTGCAATTGCGGAACGATTTACAAGCTCACCAAGAGCGGTAAGAACTACACCGAATCTGTCCTGCATTCCTTCTCCGGTAGTGACGGCACGAACCCATACTATGTCACGCTGGTTTTCGACAAGCTCGGCAATCTCTACGGCACAACTAACGGGGGCGGCAGCTACGGCAATGGCACCGTGTTCAAGCTCACTCCGGATGGAGTGTTGACCACGCTCCATAACTTCACCGGCCAGGCCGACGGCGGAGTCCCTGACTCTGGGGTCGCACTCGACACGAAGGGCAATATTTACGGTGTAGCCCCGGGAGGTGGCGCCTATGGCTACGGAGTCCTATACGAAATCACTGCGGCCGGCGCCTACAGCGTGCTCTACAACTTCACGGGTGCGGCCGATGGCATGCTGCCCCGAGGCGCTCCCATCTTCAAGGGAGGCAAGCTCTATGGCACCACGCAGGCGGGCGGCGCTGGCTGCACCTGGGGCTGCGGCGTGATCTTCGAGTTCACACTCGCGAAAGGCAAGGTGGCCGGCAAAGAAACCGTCCTGCATACCTTTAGCGGTACGGACGGTTATTACCCGATGTATGGACCGCTGACTTTCGACAAGCTAGGCAACCTCTACGGCACAACGCTGGACGGCGGCCCTTCGAACCTGGGCAACGTGTACGAACTGGCTCCCGACGGCACCATAACAACGCTCTACAACTTCGACCAGCAACCGGACGGAATGTCACCCATGGGCGGCGTGACGCTCGATACGAAAGGCAACGTCTATACCACCGCTGCCTATGGCGGGAACGATGGCGGCGAATACGGCGGCGGCACAGTGATCAAGGTAACGCCATAAGTTTCACTCCCATGTTAGAAGGGCGATCCGCCTTCTCCAACGCTGTTCGCCCGACCAAGCCAAGCCGCCCGTTGTCACGGCGGCTTTCTCTTTGTACGCCGTGCATGTTCGACGGCTTGCGGGTGCAAGCCCCGCCCTAACCTGATGGAGGTGAAGGGTAACAAAGCGCAACGGCGTTACCGTGAGGTGGGGTCTGAAGGACGCGTGGAGCAAAGAAACCGGATCAGCGCCCAGAGGCCTACGGCGTCGGACGAGTTGGCGAAGGACGGCTAAGTCCGTATCCATCAAGGGTGCTCATATCGTCGCCAGGTTTGCGGAATGCCGATCGGGCGATTGGGTGAACCTCCAACAGTGGTTGATTGGCACCTACCACGGAGTGAGCAAGGCCCAACTCCAGGTCTACCTCAACGAATTCGTGTTTCGACGCAACCGTCGCAAGACACCTGCAGCCGCATTTCAGACACTCCTCGGTCTCGGAACCAGCCGAAAATCAACTGATACGAGCAGATTCGGGGAGCGAGGGATCTCAACCCAACCTGTTGGGTATTGCTGAAGCAACGAGACAATTAGAAGGTGGCTAATCAAAGTAGTAGTAACGTCACGGTAATCGACGGAACGACCAATACGTTGCAATCAGTGGGTGCAGCGACGGGCCCTCTGGCTGTGGCAGTCAATCTTGTGACTAACAAGATCTACGTCGCTAACAGCGACAGCAACAGTATCACAGTGATTGATGGGGCGAGCAATGCAACCCAGACCGTGCCCACCGGCGCCTTCCCGATGGCAGCGGCCGTGAATCTGATAACGAACAAAATCTACGTGGCCAACGATAGCAGCACCAACGTGACGGTGATTGACGGGGCCACAAATTCGACAGGCCAACTCTGCGATCTATCGAGGTTTCCCGCATGCATCGCAAAAGAGACACACTTCCCGCACACTGCGGCAGCGACTAGCGATGAACTTATCGGCTGACTGAGGCGGAGATGACTGTTCCGGAAGACCAAATTGGCAGATTTCGAATCTGCCTATTCTCGACGCAATCGCCGACTGTCGCCGTAGGGACGACCATCACTGATTGCCACCGGGTGGCCGGAGGCGGTCGCCCGCTGTCGTTATTCCTTAAAAGGGGTTCTTCCTCACATCTGGTGCAGGCTGGCAGGAGGCGTGAGAGGTAAGACGCGCGCGCGAAGAAGTTCAAATTCTGCACTTCCATACAACTGCCGCTTGAGTAGGTACGGGGGTGTATTGGACTAGAAAGCCGACATAAGGAACCTCCGAATTGACATCGCGCACCAATGCCCCCTTCAGCGCGTCCCGGCAAAGCAGTTGAAAAGCTTTGCCTCGCTCGGTATGGGAAGGTATGCATCCTCCTGCGACAGGATGGACTCCATCTTTTTCAGCTTGGAATAATCGAATCCTGCATTCCCTTAGTTCCAAGCATCAAACCTGTAGGGCGCCGCGCTTTGAGAGGGTGTATCAGAGGAGCGCGGTCCGTCCGGAGACCTCCGGATCACCACGGAGTAGCAGGTGTGGTATAGCCTCACGCGGCCGGACAGTCGCACTACCCGTGGCTCGCAGTGGCACCGGTCAGAAGGACAGCTGGTGATGTGTTCATCTGAGTTGAGTACCCTCCATTGATTAAGGGCTTATAGTTTTCTCGTATTTGTCGATGATGGCGCGCTACGTGGCGGCGGATTCGAAGAGCATCTCCCAGGGCAGGAATGGACCGAGCGGGATGGTATCGATCTCGATGAGCCCAGCCCTCACTAAAGGGAGATCGGCGAAGGTATCCTTGGCCTCGACAATGCTCGCACACTCAAAGATGATCGCGACCCCCAGACGATCTTGACGGGTATAGATTTCCCTGACGATGCCATTTTTGTATGCCTGCCACACATGGCGAACCTCGTCCTGCAGGTGCGGTAGAACCTTCTCAAGGGTGGCGCCCGGAAGCGGGCGATCAAGGCACAGTATTTTCATTTTCCTTTTCTCCTTTGCGCTTCAACTCACGACAGGCGAACAAGCTCGCGGCAAAGATGGAGCGTACTCTCGACAATCTAAACGCCGCAGCCGGCAACGCGAAGCGAACCGTCACCGAAATCCGCCAACCTAGCGAGGCAGACCTTGCAGAATTTCAAAAGACGTTTTCCCATACCCGTGTTTTGATTTCAGGTCTAGAAACTCAAGCATCCAACGCCGCACGGTGGAAGAACCGTCCCAAAAAGCTCAATACGTGTATCGGGTGGTTCTCACATTTCACGAGCCACGTTCCCATCGTGATTGCGGAGCCTCAGATTGGGGACGACTCCTCCCGCATCTTCGCGATAAAAGCCTGCAAGGATTTCTTGGGGTCCGCCGGAAACTGTTGTTCAACGACACGCAGTTCGGCCATGCGATCCACGCGGAAGTTCCGAAAATCCTTTCGCATTTCGCACCAACTCGCCAGAGTCCAAACACCACCCCAGAAGTAGAGGCCCAATGGGCGGACTGATCGAAAATGGACCCGGCCACGATTGAGAGGGGCCGGGTTCTCTGCTCGAAATCCTTGGACTCGATTGTTCTCAGGTCCCAACAGAAGACTTTCAGCTGTGCTGCTGTGTCTTCGAGTTTGCGAAAGTTACTTACACCGACGCCGACCAGGCGAGTAACGTTGTCGTTTTTCCACAGTAGCCCGTTGGAGCCATACCCACCGCGTGGAATAGAACGTAGGCTTGCACTTGAGCAGCTTTCGGGGGAGGGCTGTTCGAACGGTTTGAAGAAGCGTCCCGCGACTCGATCGAGTCTGGGGCGCTTTCGTTTTAGCCGAGGGTGGCTTTCAGCGCGCTTGGGATTGCTGGCGCGTTCATCCGCTCAGACAGAAGCCCATTACCGTTTGTTGCGGAACAGTAGAATCTTTTCCCAGCCACCGCTGACTGCGGGGACAATCGAAATCTCAGACCCGGCCGTGACGGGACTCGCCAGGCCGCCCGTGTATCGGACGTTTTCGTCTCCGATGAAAATATTGACATGTTCGCGCACTTGCCCTTGCTCTGTCGTGATGCGATCTCGAACGCCTGGATAAAGTGTCCAAAGCACCGACAAGGACTCGGCCAACGTTGCGGGAGAGTGTTCGATCTTGACCGTATCGTGTCCTGCCGTAAATTCTCGCAGAGCCCCCGGTATGTGAAAAGTGACCGGCATGGAATCACCTCTTTCGTCGACTCGTGGTGCTTTTCGACGCAGATTTCGTCCGATGTGATGGCGCAACCGCAGTCTTCGGTAATGTTGGCCGTGAACCGCCAGAGGCATCCTCCACGACTGCAGTGCGTATGCAAACCACTGACGGCAGACCTTGGAGAATCTGTTGCCATGTCCTTCCTTCATCACGCGAGCCAAAGAGCTGGCCGCTCCGCGTACCGAGATAAATTCCGACTGGATCGAACGAATCTGCTGTCAATGCGTCACGCAGGACGGTTTCGTAAGCGCGTTTTTGGGGCAAGCCGCGCATGAGAGACTCCCATGAGGAGCCAGCGTTGCGGGTTCGATAAACCCGCAGCCGGCCGTCGCATGCGCATCGGAACTCGTCCGACTCGACCGGAACGATGTACGCACAGTCAGGATTTCTCGGGTGCATGAGCATGGCAAAACCGAAATCTGACGGCACTCCATTGGCGATGTCTGTCCAGTTTTCGGCAAAGTTGTCAGACCGGTACAATCCCCAATGACTCTGCAGAAAGAGGCGTTCGGGACGATCAGGATGCATTGCGATTTTGTGTATGCATTGCCCGAACTCGGGATATTTGTCGGGCATGGTCATGGCACGGATGCCACGGTTTTGCGCAGTCCAAGTGCATCCGCCGTCATCGGTCCTGTAAACCCCGCCGGCTGAGATTGCCACATATATTCGCTGGTTGTCCCGCGGATCGACCAAAATGGTGTGCAGAGCCAGTCCGCCGTTTCCTGGCATCCAGCGGGGACGATGTGGATGATCGAACAGCCCGCGCACTAGCGACCAGGTTTCGCCTTGGTCGCCACTTTCGAAAAGCGCGGCCGGCTCAACGCCGCAATAGAGTATGCTAGGTTCGTCGGGTCGGCCGAGCGCTATCTGCCAAATGTTCTTCAAGGAAACGCCGGTATCGGCAGGAAATCGAATGGGGGCCTGCTGCGGATTAGTCCAGCTCTTCCCGAAATCGTCGCTGGACCGTAACAGGGTACCCCAATAGCTCTGCGTCGATGCCCAGATGCGGTGTTGGTCTCCGCGGCCGTCAAACGCCATCGCGTAAACATTGTGCCCGTGGAAATAAGGACCGCCCACCTCCCAACGGCTCCGTTGCGCATTTGAGCGAAGGATGAATGCTCCTTTCGTCGTTCCCACCAACAAAAGAAAGTCTCCCTTCTTCACCTGCGCGTGTTGCACACTGTGCAAGATGGTAGTCTTGGGTGCGTTGGAATCGGGGGCGGGGCCAGGGGAAACGATCGACGCAGACTGGACGGCCTCCAGAGCTGCCTGAACTTCACCCGCGCGCTGATGACGCTGTATCGGTTCCTTAGCCAGGCAGCGTTGAATAACGGCCCACAGGCCGGGAGGCACGGGAGGACCGAGCGGGTTCGGAATTTCGCGCAGGATCGCCGAGCTGATCTCGAAACCAGTGCGACCCTCAAATGGAAGGCGTCCAGAAGCCGCTTCATAGAGGACAACCCCAAGCGCCCAGAGATCACTCCGATGGTCGGCTGCCTCGCCACGCAGGATTTCGGGCGCCATATACGGCAAAGTGCCGCTTACGCTGGACGTGTTCTCTATGGTTGCGAAGGACTGCGTCGGTCCCTCGAATATACCGCTGCCCACCTTCTTGGCTAGACCGAAATCAAGAACTTTGACCAAACCCTCGACGGTGATGACTATATTTGCCGTCTTCAGGTCCCGATGAACGATACCGCGGTCGTGAGCACGGGCGAGTGCGCTCGCGATCTGAACGCCATAGCGGAGGACCGATTCTGGCGCCAGCCCCCCACCCGCACACATGGCGGCCAGCGACTTGCCCTCGACCAACTCCATCACGATGTAGAGTTCACCCTCACTCTCACCAACTTCGTGAATCGTGCAGATGTTGAGATGGGCGAGAGAAGAAGAAGCCCGTGCCTCGCGGAGCAAGTGCTGACTCGACGATGCATCTAAACGAACATCCTTCTTGACGACTTTTAGGGCCACGTCGCGGTGCAGCACCTCATCGTAAGCGCGATAGACAACTCCCATTCCTCCTTCGCCAATCTTCGCCACAATCCGGCAATGGCCGAGAACCTGACCGATCACAGGGCACTCCTTAGAACGCCCAATCTTAGGCCGCGCTCAGGAACGCGTCAATGAATGGGCACGTCGATGCAAGCAACGCGATCACGGGCTGCGCCTCTTCAAACTGATTTGTGAAATCTATCAGAATCGGAATCGCCTACCATCATATGAACCGCTTCGTAGCTAGGAATCGTTCGCCGAGCCACCTGAAATTCTCGGGAGCCTTGCTTGGCCTTCACTCGACGTTCAATGGTTCCGCAGTCAAGAAATTCGACCTGCGACGATGGCGGTGCGGACAGCAGCGAGCCGAGCTGGCGCCTAGGTGGTCGCGGCCTTCTGTTGAAAGACTTCATATTGTTTTCCACAACACAACGAGCCAATGTTGCTGGCTAGTGAAAAAGGTCGGCGAACATGAACAATTGTTGACAGGGCATAGAAAGCGCACTACTATCCTCGATGTTAAATTGGGGTCCATTCCTAGAAAAACACAACAACCGAATAAGAGAGCATTTCGGCAGAGGAGGCTATCCATGAAGTCACTAATCGCCCGCAACAAAATTCTGTCTACAAGCTTTTCGTGCTTATTATCCGCTTTGTTATTGGCGGTAGGCCCACTTCCGACGCAGGCGCAGAAGATTTTCGTGGAAGAAGAAGGCCCTGAGGTGATCAAAGCGCGGATGGACTATTTCTACAAACAGCGCGCCTACCCGCTGGCGCGCATCCCTCATGGCGCGCGTTTGCATGCCCTTGATCAGTTGCGGAGAATGCAAGCTGTCGAGGGGGCAAAATCGCAAGCGACGACAGCTTGGAAAGAGATTGGAACCCATCACATCGTTCCTTTACCGGGCGATGTGGCTGGAGGCTACCCGACAGCCGCGGGGCGAATGACCGCAATTGCGGTTGATCCTAACACCCCCGACACCGTTTACGTGGGCGGAGCCGAAGGCGGCGTTTGGAAATCGACCAACGGTGGCGCAGCGTGGACTCCCATCACCGACAGCCAACCCTCGCTCGCTATAGGCAGTATTGCCATTGACCCCACAAATTCGCAAAACATCTACGTAGGCACTGGAGAAGAAAATTTTAACGGCGACGGCTACTACGGTGCGGGAATCCTTAAGTCGACCGACGGAGGGTCGAGCTGGGCTCTGATGGGCGGTGGTCCAGGTGGTACGTTCAGCGTGTGCGAATCAGGTGCGGGTACTTTGAACTCCAGATTCTCAGGCTCCTATATCGGATCGATTGCAGTAGATCCCGGCAACAACCAAGTTGTGCTCGCAACTGTAGATTATTGTCCCGCCTCGGGCGTGTACAGGTCAGCGGATGGAGGCAACACATGGACGGCGGTTCTCGCGGGAAACTTGAATAACATTCAGGCTGCGGGCACTTCAGTATTTTTCGTTGGCGGCGGCGTCGCCTATGCTGCATTGGGCGAAACTACCGGGAATGCGGTCAATGGCGTTTATATGTCCAGCGACGACGGACAAACCTGGACGGCGGTCAATGGGACGGGCGCATACGTGCTGCCCAACGGAACCAACGCCGGTCGCATTGCGCTCACGGCATCGGCTTTCAATCCCAAAGTTTTGTACGCGGCAGTTTCACTGGGTGACAATTTCGTCGGCGTCTACTCCACCCCGGACGGAGCCCAGCACTGGTACCCCACCAATGCTCCGGACTTCTGCAGCAAGCAATGCTATTACGATATCGCCATTGCGGCCTCGCCCACAGATTCGAATACTGTCTATGCCGGCGGCATTTACAACTACCCACAAAGTATGCAGACCACGGTAATCGGCTCGACCGATGGTGGCAACACCTGGACGCTCGTCGGGGCATCGACGGGTAGCTCGAGGAATCTTTTGCACACGGATGTCCATGCACTGACGTTTTCGGCGAACGGAAAGACTCTATATGTAGCCAACGACGGCGGGATCTGGAAAACTGGCGACGCCGCGACTCCCAAGAAACTGAACTGGAGTGGTTTGAATGACACCCTCGCCACCATTCAGTTCTATCCCGGGTTTGTTTTTGATGGCCAGGGCAATGCGCTCGGGGGTACGCAGGACAACGGCTCCCTGGTTCTCGGCGCAGCGCCGGCAGACTGGAGCGCGGTGACCTGCGGCGACGGCGGTTTTGGCGCCATTGACTACACCACCAGCCCGTATACGTTCTATACCACTTGCAATTACCCTGGCGGCGTTGAAATATCTACCACTCCGAGCAATCCTTCTACGTGGACGACAATAAACAGCGGCATTAACTTCGGTGACCCCGCATTGTTTATTCCGCCCCTGGTGAAGGACCCTTCAATCTCGGGCACACTGTATTACGGCACGAACCAGGTTTATAAAACCAGCAACAGCGGGACCCTTTGGGCTTCGATCTCTCCACAACCTTTGCCGGGAAGCACGGGGAACGTCTCCGCGATCGCGGTTGCGCCCTCCAGCTCTACCACGATCTATGCTGGGACGACCGACAGCCAAATCGTGGCGACCACAAACGGTGGCACGACCTGGACCAACGTCACCACGGGATTGCCGCCTCGGTATGTTTCGCACATCGCTGTTGACCCTGCGAACTCCACAACCGCCTATGCCACGTATTCAGGGTTCTCAGGTTTTGCGCAGGGCGATACCCTGGGACACGTTTTTGTAACCTTGAATGGTGGTACGACGTGGTCGGATATCAGCGGAAACCTGCCCAACATACCGGTGAACGACGTAGTGATCGATCCCGTTCTCGCCAATACTCTTTACGCCGGCACGGACCTTGGAGTCTTCGTTAGCAGCAACGGCGGCGTATCGTGGAGCACGTTGGGGACGGCCTTGCCTAACGTTGCCGTGCTCAGCCTGACATTAGATCCGTCGGCCAGGCTGTTGGCCGCCGCAACCCACGGACGGAACGCTTGGCAAATTGATCTACCCAAGAAGTGATGGTTAAGGAAGTTTTCGGCCCTCATTTCAATCTTCTGGGGACTCATTGCTAACTGGTGCCCAGGAAATCATGATCTCTCCAGAAACTTAATCCGCCGCAGCTGAAGGATCCATTAACTGGAGATGGCGGCGAGGATGTGCGCCGCGTGCCGCAGTATCTTCATCCGTTCAGCGAGCATTTGATCGATTGGTTCCACATCGCCATGCGGCTGACAGTTCTGCAGCAGCAAACCAAGGCATTGCAGGAAGAGCGGTCCCAGACCGGCGACGACGTATCGAAGCGGTTGGAGAGCGTGAAGCGTCCGCTCTGGCACGGGAACGCCGAGGAAGCGCTCGATCGACTGTCCGACCTGTCCATGGAGCTGAGCTTGATCCAGGCGCATTCCGTTCCCGCGAGGAAGGTTGCCGACGGACTTGCAGAGTTCGAGACGTACATACGCAACAACTCCGAGTTCATACCGAACTTCGCCGAGCGGTACCGACAGGGGGAAACGATCGGCACGGCCTTCGTGGAATCGACCATCAACCAAGTGGTGAGCCGACGGTTCGTGAAGAAGCAGCAGATGCAGTGGACACTGCGGGGCGCCCACCTCTTATTACAGACGCGGACCAAGGTCCTCAACAAACGAACTGGAGGAGGTCTTCCGCGGCTGGTACCCGCGGGCCCCAATCTGCCTGACCCCCGACTTCTTGACGCACTCACCCGCCGCCCCTGCTTATGCCGCAGGAAAACCTGCGCCTCGTGCGACCCCCCGTCGTTGACGCTGGCGGTCAAGGGACAACCTTCCTGGCATAACCTGTTCCCCGCGGAATCCACGTGACACAACGTCTCGTCCTGGCAACACCGGCCCACGAGTTCGTCGGCCTTATATCCGGTCAAGCGAAAGGCGCCTTCGTTCCAGTACAGAATGCGCCGATCGCGGTCCACGAAGTACACGCCATCGCTCATATGGTCCAGCAGATCTTTATAGAAACTCGAGTCGGTCTCGATCACAGCGCTTCACCGCTTTCCCTTGGCCCCGTTTGCTCCCCGCCTTCAAGGCATCGGCTCGCGGCCAGCTTGACTTTAGAAGGGAAAGCCACGGATACGGTCTTGGAATGAGGTCGGTCACCAAGCCAGCCTGACCGTGTAGAGGCCGCGTTGGTCAGCAAGCCAGCGGCGAAGCGGACGGCCTTACCGCCGCGCCCGAACCGCCTCCTGCGAGTGCTGATCGCGAGCCCGGGGCGAGCGACGCCGGTCAGGTAGCCGAACTTGTGCGCGAGGTCGTCGTGGGCTTCCGGCAAGCCGAAGAAGACTCCGCGGCCGCTTCGAATACGGCTTCCATGGTGGTGATGAACGTCCGCATGGTGTCGGGCATGATGGGCGAAATGCTGCGCGCAATTTCCGAAGTGAAGACGTGCGTCCAGCAATCCCAGGAAGCGTCTGTGCAAGCCACTGCGCAAACGGACCAAACCTCGGAGCGCATTGGCCAGTTGGGCCGGGCGGTCGACCGGATCGCGTCCACCGCCGAACTAATCAATAAAATCGCCCAGGAAACCAACATGTTATCGCTGAACGCAACCATTGAGGCAGCGCGGGCGAGGCGGGCCGGGGCTTTGCCGTGGTCGCGGGCGAAGTCAAGGCTCTGTCCAAACAGACGGCCAAGGCAACCGAAGATATCGACGGGCAATTACGTTCCATCCGCCAGGCCAACCGCGAACTGGCTGCGTCGGTAGCGGCCGTACACGAGGACTTCGCCACCATCCGAACCGCGGTCGCTGGCGTCACCACCGCGATCGGTAGCTACGACTGCTCACTGAAAACCGTCTCGCAGTATGCCCAACAGGCCGCCGATAGCGTCGAAGGCATCGCTGCCACCCTCGATCAGAGCTCCGCCGCCGCGCGCGCCATCGTGGAAAAATTACGAGGCCTCGAACAGAGTTCGCGATACCCATAACCCAACTGGAAAGGACACACTGCAAATGCCGTTAATGACTTGGAACGATAAACTGAGCGTGGGCGTCAACGTAATCGACGATGACCACAAGAAACTGGTCGGAATGGTGAACGAACTGTATGACGCAATCACCGCCGGCAAAGGCAAGGAAGCACTCGCCAAGATTCTGGATGGATTGGTGAATTACACCAAAGTCCACTTCGACCGTGAAGAGCAGTTCTTTGCCAAAACCGCCTATCCCGCCGCCGCCGCCCGCAAGAAGGAGCACGACGACCTTACCAAGCAGGTTCTCGAGGTCCAGGCAAAATACAAGGCTGGCACCGTCGCCTGCCTTTCACTGGAGGTGATGAACTTCCTCAAAAACTGGCTGGTCAACCACATTCAAGGCTCCGACAAAAAGTACGGCCCGCATCTCAACGCCAAGGGAATTCACTAGGCGGAGTTTACTGCCGGCGCCGAGAAACAGGAGCGCCTCGCTCTCGCGGTTTGCGAAACGGGGGGCTAGCGTGGAGGGACCCGGCCTTCGGATGCCGAGGCGACAACGCGGGAACGTGAACTTGGCGGGCGCAGGGAAAACCCCGCTTCTCGAAAACCCGCGAGAAGTGGGGTGCCCTCCAGATCGCAGTGGCTTACACGCCGATGCCAGAGCCTAAAAAGCTGTAGAGCAGGATCGCCAGCACGATCACCGGGCTTCACGGAGCGCTCACCTATTAATTGTCATCGATCGTCTGAAAACGTAGTTTTCTAAACATCTGCCGGAGCAGACCCCTCAACATCATCGGCGCCGCAGGCGCACTTCATCCGTCAATCATCGTTGAAGTCAGCTGAGGTTCAATCATCGTCGAAGGATGGCCGCCCGGAATTCTAAATCGAATTCCTATGTCGTCCAACAATCAATCCTTCTTTTTCCATCTCGTGGCTGGACTGCTGTTGCTATTGATGGCCGTTCTTTCTGGCGGGGCTGCTTTGCGAGAGTCTGTCGCGATTGACGAGGTCGCGCACATCGGCGCCGGACTGAGTTACGTTCAGAAACTCGACCTGCGCCTGAACGAAGAACATCCGCCATTGGCCAAGCTGCTCACGGGGATTTCGTTGACCTTGCGTGGAACCCGCGCCGACTACTCCCACGTTTCTTGGACAGCCAGCCGCCAGTTTCTCCCGCATGCCTTCATGGGGGAGTGGGTTTTCGGAGAATGGGTGCTCGAACGATGGAATGATCCCGTCACGACGCTGGTCTGGGCGCGAATTCCGATGCTGCTTCTGACACTGGCGCTGGGCTGGGTCATTTACCTGTATGGCAGCCGCCTCGGAGGGCCATGGGCCGGACTGCTTAGCCTAAGTGTCTACGTGAGCATGCCAGTGTTCCTCACATTCGGGCCGTTGGTTCTGACAGACGTGGCAGTCACGCTGTTCGCTCTGCGTGCCTTTGGTGGTTTGCAGCAGTCTGGGAGGAGCCGAACCGCCGGAACCTTGTGCGATTCGGGGTGTATCTGGGGGGTGCACTGCTCTCGAAGTTCTCCGCCGGCCTAATGTTCTTTGCGTTCGGACTGTTCGCGTTAAGCATGCGCTGGCTCCCCATCCCTGGCCACCCGACGACCAAGGTGGAGGGCCGGGCTTGGCGCCGGCCGCGCTGGCGGGCGACGATAAAAGGTATCCTCGTAGCTGCGGCAGTCGTTTACGCCTTCTACTTCGTTTTTTCCTGGAACCAAACCACCGATGTGCTCTATCTGCTGGGGCACGGTTCGGCGTGGGTGCCGCTACGGCGTCTGCTGATGCCGCCCTGGCTGTATGTGCGAGGGATTCTCATGCTCGCGGTCATCTACGTCCGGCCCACTTTTATCCTGGGCCACAGATATCCCTTCGGCGTCTGGTTCTACTTCCCGGTCCTATTTTTCCTGAAATCGGCTTTGGGATTTCTCGGATTGCTCCTACCGGCCTCCGCGATGGCTTGGGCTCGAAGGCGGTGGGGTGGCGCCAAGCCTCCGGTCGTTCGCCGGGACCTGCAGTCGCGTTGGCGGGCGCTCTGGGTCGCTCTCGTCGTGTTCGTGGGCGCTTCGATATTGGGTCACTTCGACGTCAGCTACCGTCACTTCACGATTCCCCTAGTTCTGCTAATTTTGTTGTTGGCGCCTTTGCCGCGTTTGTTGGGCGAGTTGCGACACTCGGCCCCTTTGGCAGGACGTTTGGCAACGGTGGTCGCCGCGCTGCCGGTTGTGAGTTGCCTGTTTGCAGCGGTGCGGGCATACCCTTATTACTTCACCTATTTCAATGCGCTGGGCATGGGAAGGCCCGCATACGTGCTCGCCAGCGATTCCAACGTCGATTGGAATGAGGCGCTGCCGGAAGTCAGGCAGTTTGCCGAGAAGCACGGAATCTGGAATCTGCAAATTGACACCTATGGAGCCAACGATTCCGCGGCCACTGTTCCCGGGTCCGACATATGGAACTGCCAGCGGCCCACCGCAGCCGACGCCGGGCAATGGGTGGTCGTCTCGGCCGACATGATTCTCGATTCGCACAACTGCACTTGGCTCTTGCAGTATCCGCACGAGGTTCTGGCGGGCGGCGGCATGTACGCTTTTCGCCTGCCCTCGCCTATTCCTCCTGCCGGACAAGCTGGTGGGCCTCCACGGCCCTCTGCTCACCGCGAATTTGTCGGTTTCCCCACGGACATGCGAGTCATGCAGCTGAACCTGGAGCGACATCCGGAGAAAATCCCCGGGTTTATGGCGAAAATGGAACGGCAGTTCCGGGAAGCGATGAAAACGGGAAAAAAGCCCACCAGGAGGAGATCGACAGGCTACAGCGGGAGATTTGGATGCGTAAGCACAACAGGTTCGGGTCGTTCGGTTGAGACCGTAGGACATTCGAGTGCGTCAAGAAGTCGGGGTCAGTTCGTAAACACCTTATGATTCCGGAGCACGGGTGTCGTTTCCCCGCATGTTGAACGTGGTGGATGTTGAAAATCGGTCGAGATGGGTGTCCCCCTGACTCAGGTAGCCACTACAGATTGTGCTTTGCCCTTAAATTTGTCGGAGCTCGCACGGACGATTCGCTCATAAGGGACGGGATCGACGGCAACAGCTTGCTCCGCCAGGCGAAAGAAGAGCTTACCCCGACTCCTGGAGCTGCGACGGTTGAACCGAACAGTGAACTCATCCAGATAGTAATCCAGATACTTATGGCTGACCGCTCCCTGGTGAGTTCCGATCAGCCAACGTTTAAGCAAGGAGACCACTCGGTGAACGCGCGGCAGCAACTCCGACGCAGTTTTCTTTTTGCGGGTTCTTCCTATATTGGGACCAACCCGGGGGGACATTCGGGCTTGGAGCAAAGCGGCGCTGAGGTTTGTATGGATGACAGCTGGACGGCGGGCGTGCTGCTCGGTCAACAAAGCAGAGTCAGGGCAGTTCTCCAACAGTTCTACGAACAGAAGGGACTGACCCTGCATTCATGGAACTCGCGTGGCAGGGTTAACATTACGCCGGCATCGCCACACCGGACGGCCCACTCAAGCAGGCTCCGGTACTGGTCGAACTTAACAATATTCCCCAGCCACTCCGTGCCCGATGAGGTTGTGATCACGACCACATTCGGCACGTCACAAGGCCCAGCACAACCACTGATGGTCAATTGGACTCGCTTCAGCAGTCCTCGCTTCCGCCATTCACTCTTCAGCCATTCCACCGGAACTTCGGGCAGCCCGCGCTCGACATTGCCGCAGCAGCAGCCCCGGCAAATCGTAATTTGTCCGACGACGAGACGTTTGGTCTTCAGCGGACAATCTCTATCCTCGTTCACGGTGCTCCATCCGTTCTTCCTTCTAAAGCCACTCAATCCAATATGCCGTAGAGTTCGTTTACATCAAACGGTCCCTGAAATTTGCCAGACAACAAAACGAAAGCGGCAGTCGAAATTCCCACGATAAGGACAAAGAAGATTACCGAAGCCAGACCTTTTCGATTCTGGATGATATGAGCAAAATGCATACTCACAGCTCACGCTTTTTGCTGCAACTTTATCGATTTCATTGTCCGGCTTCGGAACTCCGAGGCAACAACCTCGTGGAATTGAGGATGAATGCCAACTCGGAGGTCACGTGAATAAAGGCAGCCAGGAGCGGATTGAGAAAGCCGAACGCTGCCATTCCCACTCCCACGGTGTCCACGACCAAAGTACCCACAAAGTTCTGCATGATGATGCCGCGACAGCGGCGAGCAACCCGCAAGGTTTCCACCAATTTCGAGAGATCGCTTCCGATCAAGATCACATCCGCGCTCTCACGTGCAACATCCGTTCCCGATCCCATGGCGATGCCAACATTGGCTTCCACCAGAGCGGGAGCGTCGTTGATTCCGTCACCGACCATCGCGACGTTGCGCCCTTTGCTACGCAGCTCGGTCACCCACTTTGCCTTCTGCTCCGGCAGCAGTCCTCCCACCGCTTCGTCCACTCCGAGACCGCGGCCCACTGATGAAGTTGCGGCCTGTGTGTCTCCGCTTAATAGAACAGTTTTCAACCCCATCTGCCGCATTGCCGCAATCGCATTCTTGGCTTCCGGACGTAAAACATCGGCAATTCGGATGCTCCCGAGGACTTGTCCGGCGCGCCCGACGTAGACTTCCGACGCCCCGTCTGCACCATTACCACTTGCGGGCAAGCCCCTCGTCACGCCGTGCTCCACAAGGAGCGCCATGCTCCCGACAAGAATCTGCTCGCCTTTGTAGCTGACGCTGACTCCTCTTCCGGGCGTATACGAGAATTCGTCAGGATCGACGAGCGGAACGGCGAGTTCCGTTGCTCGCGCCACAACGGCTTTGGCGAGAGGATGTTCGGATTTGCGCTCCGCAATGCTGGCGGCGGCTATAATCTGCTGCTCACTGAAGCCATTGGCGGAGACGACCTCCCGGATCTGCGGAGTACCGAAAGTCAGCGTACCCGTCTTGTCTAAAAGCACCGTATCCACGGCCGAGAGTGCTTCCAGATAGAGGCCCCCTTTAATGATGGCGCCGTGATGAGCTGCGCGGCCGATGGCTCCGAGGATGGCAAGCGGAGTTCCAGCTGCAATGCCACAGGCTCCGGCAACGATCACGACCGAAATGGTTGACCTGACATTGTGAGTGATGATGAAGGTCAGAACTGCCGCTCCCAGGGCAAAGTAGACGAGGTAACCAGCCAGACGATCAGCAGTCTTCTGAATAGGAGCGCGCGACTTTTCTGCGCGTTCGACGGCCTCAATGATTCTTCCAAACGTGGTATCGCGCCCCAGTCTTTGGGCGTCGACTTCCAGTGCCCCCGATTGATTGATGGTTCCGGCGTAGACATGATCTCCGGGTGCTTTCTCAACCGGCATGGCCTCGCCGGTGATGGCAGCTTGTTCCACAAATGAGCGGCCACCAAGCACAACGCCGTCGACAGGGATGTGACCCCCTGGTTTGACGATGACGGTCTCACCGACTTGAACCTGGTCAGACGGTACTTCAATCACCTGGCCATCACGGCGGACTGCGACGGTTCTGGGCAGAAAGTCGAGAAGACTCTGGATCGCCCGCCGGCCTCTACCTACTGTGAGCCCCTCCAAAACCTCCGCGGCAAGCACAAAGCCAGTGATGACCAGAGCGGTGAAGAACTCTGTGATCGCCAAAGCGGAGAGCAGCGCGATGGTCATCGAGAGTTCCATCGTCATCTTTCGTTCAACAATGTTCTCGAAGGCTTCCTTGAAGATGGGATATCCGCCGATCAGGGTAGCCGCGATGCCGATTACACTGACGTGGGGAAATGGCTCCCAAAGTCGAAACCAAACCGCAGCCGCCGCCAACGCAACAAAGGCAATGCGAGCCAGTTCAGACCATTCGAGTCCGTGCTCGTGTTCGGAATGTTGCGAGCCTTCGGACCCTTTCATATCCTGAGAATGCGAGCTCTCGTGAAGCTGAGGACCGTTTGCAGGGCTTCTTTCGATTAAATGAGGAGCACTCATGTAAATGTCCTTCCCTGACCCAGGAGGCACTTATTTCAAATACGACTTGACCATGTCGATCACTTCATCTGCTGCCACTACCTGCTGTGAAGACGGTTTGTGTTTCCCGTTGAGAACATGGCTCCGTATGTGGCCTTCCAGAAGCTCTGCCATCAAGCTGTTCATGGCGCCTCGGGCTGCGCTCATTACTTGCAGAACTTCGGAGCAATCGCGCTCTTCGCTGAGAACGCGCACCAGAGCCTCCACCTGGCCTTGGATACGTTTCGCTCTGAGGAGCAGATTTTGCTTTTCTTTGACTGTGTGACTCATAGTTTTATAGTCGGCTTTCACTATACTATACCTGGTATGGTAGTCGAATTCAGCAAATATTGTTTAGTATGATCGTCGTGGTCTACTCTTCATTCATGGACTGCCGGGTTCGCGTTAGGCACAGACTCGTCCACGAACTGTTGGAGGAAGAACCGTTTTCTACCCAACGTTCGGAACGTGAGGGACTCGACTCGCCTGCCACTCCGTTCGTGCGTGTTTTCGCGCGCGAGAACCAGACCTCAAAGGGTCTGCCGCCGTACCAGAACCAATGTTTTCCTGGCGCTGGAATCATGGCGATCCGCTCATTGCGAAGCGTCGTGTCGAGATCAAGCCGCCGAATTCGTTTGAGAAACTTCTGCTCCAGAAACCATTCCTTCACCCATACGAGCGCGGCGTCATCATCCTTCACCGTAATCATCATGGTGGTCTGGCTGACGATCCAATGCCAGAGACTTTCTGGAACAGCCCGCAGCGATACACTCACCCCGCCGATTTTTTGTTGAACAGCTGCATGCGCTAAATTCCTTTGGCCGGGGAATCTGCGACCACGGAACACTAGGTGCTTTGCCAATTTAGCTACGCGGGTATAATTCCCGCGGCAGGATTCGAACCTGCATCTCCCGCTCCTCAGGCGAAGTAACCATAGTCTTCGCCACCGGCCAAAACCCAACGTTTCAAGAACTCGCCGGGGAACCAGCGAGAAGAGCCGACTCGAGGCACGATTTTTCCAGGTACCTTGTGCTTCGCGACTACGCCCCCGTCCCTGGAACTCTGATCCCCGGCATGGCCGCCGCCTGCGCGTCGTTCAATGGCGCGAAGTATTTCTCCTCTTCACCACCGGCGAAACTTTTTCAACTCTCTGCACAAAGATCACTTTGGTCAGGGAACGGGCGGCCACGGCAGGGCTTTCGCCCATGAGGATTCGAACCTCACAGCCCGAAGGCTATTTCACCCAGAGAAGTATCCGTAGCCAATCACCACTGACCGTTGTGAGTTAGGCTGGGGGAATAAGTGGCAGCGGTGGGTCGATTAACAGTCGAAGTACCCGCGGCCTGCACCACCCAACTAAGTTTTTGATTTTGCGGAAGAGCGCTGAAGGTCGACTAGCGCGACTGGAGCGACGCCCTATAGCAACTCAGCCAAGTAATTGGCCGATGTTGACCACGTATCGTTTTGTTGGTTAAATCCGACAATTTTGGGCGTCCTTTCTTGAAGAAAATGTTAGAAGATGCCATGATTCCAAACTATTTGCAACATGAAAGTTGCGAATTTTCCAAATAGATCTTGGCACTCTATCAATCGCCCCCAAGTCTTCGAGTGCCCGACAACGCAATCCGCAAACTGTCGTTGCACGAGCAGGCTATGTGAAAGAAATGGTCCGGGTGGCAGGAGTTGAACCTGCGCGGACATGTGCCCAAGACAGGTGGGTGGCCGCTACCCTACACCCGGATTATGGGAGAGGATTGCAGCCTCTCCTGGCAGCCCTTTCACGCAGACCACCTGGCGCAACGTGTGCACCACGTCTACCAAGTCGCGCTGCGCTTCCATCACTGCATCAATGGACTTGTACGCCATCGGCGTTTCGTCGATGACATCCGCATCCTTACGGCACTCGACGCCGCCAGTCGCCTTGGCGTGGTCGTCAAGGGAGAAGCGGCGCTTCGCTTCCGTGCGTGACATGGCACGTCCGGCTCCATGACTACAGCTCATGAAGCGGTTCTCGCGAAAGGGACCCGATCATTGTGACCTTTTCGCCCCGCCAGCCGCTGCAGATACGCGTAGAGCGCTACCTGGTATTCGACTGGAGTGACGCAATGCCCTCCTGTTGCACCGCCCCGAGGTGAAGGTTCAGCAACTATTCCGCAATCAGTTTATCTCGTGACTCCATCAGAATAATCGAAACTCCACGATGCACTCCGTAACGGAATGGGCACTCTGACCGCAGAGCCGCCCAGCGAGGGGAGCGAAGTCGGGCGGAGCTGCCCCATGAAGCCCAGGCTAGCGCTCGGTAGCTGCAGCGCCTTGTCAGGCCGCAGAGAGCGCACTGATTGTAACGTAATATCCGTCCGGATCTCGGAGCGAGAACTCCTTGGTTTGAGTGTTCGGATTTACGTGTGGCCCCTCTTCGAGCCGAGTGACAAGAGAACGTGCCCTTTGAAGCACCAGGTCGAAATCATCGACACGAAAGAACAACAGGAGGCCATTGCCCGGTGTCCCGTGATCGGGGCTCATCAATGAGGGATGCTCGTGGGCGCCCCACTCGTGGAGGCAGAGCAAGACAGTTCCATCTGAATCGAGGATCTGCCCAAAGTAATCATGGGCAGGGAGGGTAGCCGGCTGACCGAACAGTGCCTGGTACCATTTGAAGCTGCCCGGCACGTCGCCCACTCCTATGATCGTCCACGTACGCTTCATCGGATCCCCCTCTGCGGACTAATTCTTGTTTAGACCGACCTGGATACAACCGGTCATCCCAGAACTTGCCGTAGTGTTTTATGCCGACAGGCGGGTCAAGCTAAACCTGCCATCGCCTAGCTCTCGGCGAACTCGTCTTTGAAACCGCTGGAGCCGCTTTTGCTTGCCACCACGCGATCATGCAGTGGGATGAGCAGTGTTTCCGAAACGCCCTTGAGGTCGTCGGATTGAATCTGTTGCATGGTTTTTTCTCCTGTGCGGAACCACCCCGGCTCGACAACCCAAAGGTCGATTGCAGGGAAGGTACACAAATGCTGGAACTCCGAAGAATAATGGAATGGCGCCAGGCCTGAGACGAAGCCCCCGAAGGGCTACACCGAAGGAGGTGTTTAGCGGGCGAGACTTGCTGGCGATCCCGGAGACAAAGATTTCTCCTGATTCGTCGAAAAGCAGGTCGGCGCATCCGTCGGGGTGAAGCCCCAGGCCGGTTGGCACAGAGCGACCATTCACATTCGATAAGGCGGCCAAGGATTTCATAGTAGGGCGTCTCCCTGTAGTTCATTGGTCAATGTTTCGCTGGCTCGAGCAGGACGTATCCCGAGAGCTTTCTGAGTTCTTCCCTGCGCTCCTTTGAACTGAACAGTGAGCGGGCTCTTACGAATATTCGATACAACAGCGGCACCTCAAGCGGACGCTGCAGCCGCTCGCCTTCCTCTGCCAGATATCGAATTTCTGTCGCGTACCACCCCCTTTCGCGGAAGAACGCGAACCAGTCGGCAGGCGTGAATCGGAAAGGAGCGTTTTGCAGTCTGCGCTGGATCCCGAAACGCCGGCGCAATTTCACGATCTCGGGCGAGTGGTAGTCCACGATCCAGTAGCAGACCCGATCAAGCGCTTTCAAATCCTCCGCTAGCGACCTAACTTCCTCGACACTAAGGTACGGAATGACTCCCTCACTGAGGATCAGCAGCTTTGTCGTGCGCGACTTCGTGCTCTCCAACAGCGCGCGCCGTTCGTCCAAATTGGCTAAATTCACGCTCACGTGCTCCAGTCGGCAGCGCGGCGAATGATCGAAGAGCCGCTGTTGTTTGTAGTCGATAACCTTGGGATAATCCGCCTCGATCCAAAGTAAAGTCGAAGGGAGATTCATGCGGTAGGGACGTGTATCGAGTCCCGCTCCCAGATTCAGAACGGCGTCGATTCCCTGCTTGAGGGCAAAGTGGATATATTCGTCGATGATGCAGGTGCGAATCACAATGGCCCATCGCGTGAAAAACGACAAGGGCATCTCCTCGGCGATTTCCTTGCCTCGTTCCCCTGCAAGAACCCGGGCAAGCGGATCGCGGAACAGCGCATCGGGCCTGTCGGTTTCAACAGCTCGGTAATGGGCGACCCAAAAGGCGGTGTCTGAAACGTTCGCGATTAAGGATTCCGGCATGGCTCCTACAACCTGACATTGCATTCAACGCAGCAGATTCAATGATGTCCTTCGCATCCGAGAGGATTCTCGAAAAGTGGATGGATGGTACCGAACTCGTTAGAGTTTACGTTGAGCGGAGCGCTTGCCCCCGTCTTTAACCTTGTTCTCGTATGCCTCGAGAGCGCCCGTCAAGTATCTCTCCAAAACAACCTGGAGCTCGCCGGACGCAGCCTGTCGTTGTTTCGCATTCCCGTTCCGCGTGAGCGGCAATAGGCCCTTCATGATTTGACAGGAGAACTCTGCGCACATGAGAACTGCATCCTCTGGCATGTGCGAGCAGCGGATCCTTATCAGCCTCGCGATTCTTTGCTTGAGACTCTGGTGTAGGGACTGAACACGATCTGCCAGTTCGCGGGAAACGACGGAACCAGTAAACAGCGCATCAAAAGCGGCGGCGTCCTGCTTGAACTCCATGAATGGCGCCACTGTCCGTCTGACGATCTCCCGCAGGCTGAGATTGCGTGGATCGAATTCAAAAACACTTTCATGCAGTGCCTTGTCTCTCTCTGCATAGTCGTTCGCCAAGGCCTCCGCCATAGCTTGTTTGTTGGGGAAAAACTGGTATAGCGTGCCCGGAGACACGCCGGCCTTGGCCGCGATGGCATTGGTGCTGGCGTTCTCATAGCCGACTTCTGCGAACACCTCGCCCGCTGCGTGTAAGAGTTCGGCCATGCGTTTCTGCCCCCGGGCCTGCCTCCGCGGCGCCTCTTTCGTCGTTCTGCTTTTCTTTTCACTTGACATGTACGAGCGGTTACTCGCATTATTTACTAATGCGAGCGTCTATTCGTATTCTACCCCTCCCCCAACCAATACGCCAATGCTCTTGCTCTGGAGCTCTGGAGGCATCCGATGCGGAACGTACCCGAGCCCATTTCCTGCGCCTTCGTAACTGGCGCAAGGGGACTGCTGGGAAACAGTCTGGTGCGGCTTCTCGCAGCGCGCGCCGTAACAGTCAAAGCGCTGCTACGCTCGCGGAAATCTCGGCGCAGTTTGACCATCTCGCCGTCGAAATCGTCGGATTGTCCCACGACGATGTGGGGTATCAGAAGCGACTCAGGGGAGTCTTCCTGCCAATCGCAGCCTCGCTTGCTTCTTCGTTTGCCGCCAGAACGAGAAGTGGCCGCACAATTCTCTCCTGGCCGTCGATTTCTTCCCCGATGCGGGCTCTTTCCGGAGCGGTGAATGACTTGCTACCCGGCGCAACACGAGCCTTCCTAGGCATACGGCCAGATTCTGGTTCTAATTCTGTGTGGGAGAAATCTAGTGTGGGAATTCCTGGCACCTCGTCATTCAACAGAAAAACGGTTTTTAGAGGGAACATCGGTATGGGCCTACAACCTTCCTTACGGCGAGTCTTGGTTGGCGTCGTTCTTTTGACAATTGCCACGGCCATTTGGCTGGCTGTGTCGCATGCTGGCGAGCATCCTGCGGGACCGGTGAGTACAGGCCCATCGCCTGAGCTTCCTAAGCCATACTCCGGCTGGCCTCCTACCCTGAACTTCTCGCGTGCCGAGCCTTGGCCTGAAAGCTCTGGTCCGAAAGCTCCGGCTGATTTTAGGGTAACCCGGTTTGCGACCAACCTTGACCATCCCCGGTGGCTCTACCTGCTTCCGAACGGAGACATCCTCGTCGCCGAGTCAAGCACAGTCCGCAAAGAGCCAACCTCGCTCAACGAGCGCATAGGGTTCTGGCTGCAAAGGCGAGCTGGCGTAATCAAGCCGAGCGCGAACCGCATCACGTTGCTGAGGGATCCAACCGGTGATGGTGTGGTCACCTACCGCGGTACCTTTTGCACGGGTCTCGACCAACCATTTGGGATGGTTCTGGTCGGAAACACCCTCTACATTGCAGCTACGGGCGGGGTCTGGCGATTCCCCTATCATGATGGCGACCTCACAGTCGAAGGGAAAGGCGAAAAGATTCTAGACCTGCCAATCGGAGGATATAACAACCACTGGACGCGCAACATCGTCGTGAATCCTGAGCATACGAAGCTCTACATCAGTGTCGGCTCCGGAAGTAATGACGGCGAACACGGCATCGACAACGAATTTCATCGCGCCAATATCCTCGAAGCCAATCTTGACGGATCGGGGTTGCGAGTGTTTGCTTCCGGCATGCGGAATCCGGTTGGCATGGCTTGGGCGCCCGCAACCGACACCCTTTGGACTGTCGTTAATGAGCGCGACATGATGGGAAATGACCTCGTGCCGGATTACTTAACGCATGTGCACGAAGGCGCTCTTTATGGCTGGCCCTATAGCTATTGGGGAAAATATCCTGATCCAGGAGTACAGGACAGCTTCGGTCAGCATATTGATCCCGCTACGACAATCAAACGTCCGGATTTGGTCGCTGCGTCCATCGCCCCGGATTATTCGCTGGGAGCACATGTCGCTCCCCTTGGATTGACATTCTACTCAGCGGATTCGTTTCCAAGCCATTATCGGGGAGGAGTTTTTGTTGGAGAGCACGGTTCTTGGAATCGTAAACCTTTCTCCGGTTACAAGGTTGTGTTTATTCCCTTTCGTGACGGACTTCCGGACGGACCGCCGGAGGATTTTCTCACTGGATTCATGCCACCAGAGAGAGACGGCATCGCCTATGGTCGACCTGTGGGGATAATCGTGGACATGGTAGGAGCCCTGCTTGTGGCCGACGACACGGGAAATATGATCTGGCGGGTTTCCGTAAACCGGTGATCTGGCGGCGATGTGACGTAGCCTGTACTGAAGTCGATCTACGAGATTTTGTGCTTGCAGTCGATTACAGGCTCACTCCTTTGACATCGGCACGTGGTGAGTACACGCACCTTTGACCGTGTGGATTACCATATCTTCTCTAGTCTGTGGCAATGGGCACGACGAAGACACCCGAACAAGAACACACGCTGGCGCGAACAGAAGTACTTTGCGTCGCGTCGTGGTCGTGACTAGTCCTTCTTCGGTGAAACGTGGGATGACCAAGGCCGCCCTACTCAGGTTTGGCTGCGGCCCGTCCGTCGCACACCCATCCAGCGACACGTTAAAGTCAAAGCTGACGCGAACCCCTACGACCCTGCCTTTGAGATCTACTTCGAAAAACGCGAAGCAGGTCTGCACTGTGTGCAATACCAAAATCACTCGGATCACGGGTTGGCGCCTTCACCACTGCGTTCCCCGTGTGATGGGTGGTTCGCAAAGCGCCGAGAACCGCGTTCTACTTCATCCTGAGTGCCATGACAGGGTTCACCGCCTGCGCATTCCTGTCTCGAAACCTCGTCTCCCCGAAAGAGGCGTTCGAAGGGCTTGAGCTGTGTGAGGGGAAACTTTCATGCACAGTTCTTAGAGGGCTGGACGGGAGCAATCCCGTCCGGCTACCCGATGACCTGATACCACCGGGTGGCCGGGGACGGTCGCCCGCTCCCCGGCTCCCACAGAGCGTAGCATGCAGATTTTCCGCGCTACGCTCGTCAGAAGGTGCGTCACAGCGTGGCGATAGCTTGCAGCTCCGAGTAAGGGAGATACAGCTTTGGCCGCACTAACGCAAACCGCTCCTTGATCTGCAGAAAGTGCTTCCATCAGACCTGCCCGTGCCAACTCCGGCTGCTCAGCATTTTGCGCCACTACCGCTCCACGGCCCGATGTGGCACAGAGACTTGGGTATGCCTCCACGGCGCACGTACAATCGAGAGTCAACGCTCGTGCTACCACTTCCAACACCATGGCTGAGCACTTGCCGGGCGCTCCAGTTTTCCCACGCGGATCTCACGGACACGCTCGAAACCTAGACCGTTAGGCACACAGACGATCGCTGATGTGCGCGGATACGCTGCACAACGATTCGGAGCGAGTGGGTATCGGATGACGACCATATCCGGATAAACACTCCTGTTGCGAATCGGACTCCCGGAAAAGCAAAAGACCGACGACAAAAACATCAATAATAAATTTCAATTTGACACATTACATTGTGATATGCAAATATGTTAATGCGATGCCCGAGCTCAGCCAATTCAAGGCAGAGTTTTTCAAAGCATTAGCTCACCCCTTACGAATTAGAATCTTGGACGAGTTGCGCCGCGGCGAGGTCGGCGTGAATGATCTTTGCCTGCGCCTGGATGTGGAACAGAGCACGTTGTCCCAACAATTAGCCGTTCTGAGGACCCGCAGCATTGTTGTGGGCAGGAAAGACGGACAGAGTGTTTTCTATTCAGTTCCCGATCCCGAAATCTTCAAGCTGTTGGATGTCGCCAAGAAGATTTTTAACAACCACTTGATCGATGTAAAAGATCTGTTGTCGCAGTTGGCGGTCACATCTGCCAACCGAGGCTGAGCCGTATTTTTTGTGAGCGTATATTCAAATATCGTAATATTAAGCACTTCAGCTTTACTCGTCGGCGACTTGGTGCCGACACACGCCCAAATAGACTGTTCTCTGGCGCCACCTGTTTTGCGGGTCGGGCTTCCTGCAAAAAGGAGCTCGAGTGCAGTGCCTTCTGGATTTCTCATCAGTCCGCAGCAAATTTCGGGATCCCACCGTTCCACAGCCTCCGGTTCCGTCACCCAGTCTTCCGCGGCAATCTCCGATCCTCCTTTTCTCAGGCGCCCAATCCCGTTCGACTCGCACAGCCTTGAACTAACCCATGCAGGGAGGAACATGCTGAAACGGGCAGCCGATTGGCTGCGACAACACCGGGAAGCGCGAATTCTGATCGTCGGTTCGTGTGATTCGGGAGGATCAGACACTTGCACACACGCATTGGCGGAAGGCCGCGGCGCTGCGGTGCGGAAATTTCTGGAAGGTTCGGGGATTGACTCCGATCAGATCGTTGGCGTTAAAGCTTGGGACAATCTTGATCAAAGCTGCCGGACCTCCGATGTCGAGTGCCAGCAATTCAATCGCACGGCCCGCATATTCTTGGCCGGTTCTGTTGCACATTGAAGGAAAACCTGTCCGATGCACGGTTCAATCACGCGAGTCTCGCGAAAAGACGGTTCCGGCTGCATTTTGGCCGAAGACGGGAAGGAAGTGTACTTTGAGCGGTCCGAAACTGGCAGCAGAGTGGAGGAGCTCAGGGTAGGTCACTCGGTGGAATTTGAACTTCAGTACGGGTTTGAGCGGCCGTGTGCTGTAAACGTCAAGCGATTGCAGCAAGATTTCGGCCAACGCCCGGCAGCGCCGAGTGGTTCGTAGACGGAGAGCGCATATGGTCATCCGAGCTGCTGAAGAGACGGCCGCAGTTACGGCGCGAAGTTTTCTGATTTGGGCGGAGAAGAATCGTAAGAAAGGACGGTATGAAGCCGCCGAGAGACTCTATCAGAGGGCGCGGGATCTAGTTGAGAAAACCCTCGGACAGCAACATCCGATGATGGCTGAGGTGCTGGAGTGCTACTCGGAACTGCTTGCCAGCGCAAATCGCCCCGGTGAGGCACTCGCGATGAGGAAACGCTCAAAAACGATCTGGAAGACTTACGGCGCCCGTTTCTGTCGAACCCCCATCCAGGCCCAACCGGTCCCAAGGTACGGAACGGAACGAGAAGGTTCGGATTGACCCTGCAATGCGGAGCTCGACCAAACGCTAACAGGCTGGGAGCGTGTCCGGGCGATTCATATTCGTCAGCTGCGGCGACTGTTACCGAGTTAGTTGAGGAAGGAGTGCCATAAATGTACTTTCCTGCGGAACGCTTACTCGACAAGCTGCAAATCTCAGCCCAGGAGCTCAGTGACTTGGAGCAGAAGGGGATCGTTAAAGGACTGGCGAAGGCGGGGCTTGTCTTTTACTCGTCACGGGATTTGTACCGACTCAAGGGAATCCTGCTCTTCATGAGTCGTGGTTTGACGCTCGAAGAGGCGCAAAGGCGAGTTGACCACCCTGTGGAGGAAAGGTCTGCCGCTGAGAGTTGCAGATAAGAGCACGGGATTCCGATGCAAGCACAGTCGCGGATGACATTACAGCGCGAGCGGCCGCTCAATTGCTTTCTGCTCTGCACAATACTCGCCAAGGAGGGGCGACGCTTGGGGCGATTGAGGCCAGATAGGCGCATACCCGAACTGATCGCGATGGCATTGAAAAACTGCGCGGATTACGAACTGATGCTTGATATTGACGCGGGTGTACTTAAAGTCGTGCGCGAGAAGGCGATGCAAATAGGGTGCCTAACGAGGCGTTCACAAACCCGCTGTTGCTTCGAGCGCCGCACCATGGGACAGGGGTCAGATTGCCCCTGCAGGTTCGACCGGTGGTGGGCAAGGCCCGACAGAAGTTGAGTCCGCAGACGAAGCATCACTGTTTGGGCGAAGTTGCGCCTGCCACTCACGTTTCTGTGGGCGGCCGTGTGGGTTTTCCTGATTCTCGCCGCAGTCTATATGACGTTCAAAGGAAACATTCGATGAGTAACTCCATTGGGGTGGACCCAATGCATCTCCGGCAGCTTCGAGCGATGGCAGAGGTCCTATGTTTGCTGGAGAATCGGCATCGCGAAAATCACAATAACGTCGTGGCTCATGCGTTATACGGGCGTGCCTTGGCCATTGCTCAGGACATCCACAGTCCCGAAAAGGATGGGAACGCTCTAGCCAGCCGAATCCGGGCGGACCAACAAGCTGTCTTCGAAATGCTAAGCTCTGGAGAGAGTAGCCTAGAAAGACCGCCGTTGGATAAAGCCCAAAAGGTTGGCCAATAGGGTTCACGGCTCGACCAAATGTTGAATCACCTCTGCCACTGGCCACAACACTACAGACCATGAACCTTCCCCAACCTCATACAGGAGATTCTCATTCCCTTCCACCTGCTAAAACGGGGGAGTGTTCGGGACAACCGACATTAGAAAAATGACTCTGAACAATTGGCTACCAAAATCTGTGGTCTGTCTCAAGTCCTACACACCACGTCTGTTCATGGCGGACCTTCTTGCCGGTATCACCGTCGGACTCGTCGCCCTTCCCTTAGCGATGGCCTTCGCCATTGCATCGGGCGTGCCTCCTCAAACGGGTCTGTACTGCGCAATCGTCGCCGGCTTTGCGATCTCAGCTCTGGGAGGATCTTCCACGCAGATCGGCGGTCCCACGGGCGCATTCGTCGTCGTGGTTTTTGGCATTGTCGCGAAACACGGGGTTGACGGGCTTTTCATGTGCACCCTGATGGCTGGGATGATCCTCCTGATCCTGGGCGCGACGGGATTAGGAACGGCAGTTAAGTTCATACCGCGACCCGTGGTCGTCGGTTTTACGAACGGTATTGCGGTCATCATCGCCAGCACCCAAATCAAGGATTTCTTCGGGTTGAAAATAGACAAGGTCCCAGGTGAATTTTCTGCCCGGATTCTGACCTACGCGCATAACTTTTCATCATTCTCGCCGCTGGAGACAACGCTGGCCGTTGGTGCGCTCGTCGTGATTGGCGTCTTCATGATCTTTGTGAAGAGAGTCCCTGGTTACATCGTTGCCCTGTTTGCGGGGACCGCGGCGGTGGTTATCTTCAAACTCCCGGTTGAAACCATTGGCACTCGCTTTGGCGGTATCCCCTCTGGATTCCCCAAGTTAATCATTCCGCACTTTCGGGTGGATCTGCTGCGGCCGCTCATCTCCCCAGCCATCACGGTCGCCATGCTTGGAGCGATCGAGTCGCTGATGTCCGCGGTCGTTTCCGACCGCATGAGTGGCGATAAACACAACCCGAACGTCGAACTGGTAGGCCAGGGAGTTGCCAACATTCTCTCGCCGCTGTTCGGGGGACTCCCGGCCACGGGAGCGATTGCCCGCACCGCCACCAACATCCGTTCTGGCGCCAAGACGCCCGTCGCCGGAATGATCCACGCTCTCACTCTGCTTGCGATCATTCTCTTTGCCGCACCACTGGCCCGGTTTATTCCCCTATCCGTGCTCGCGGCCATCTTGCTGGTGGTCTCCTACAACATGGGCGAGTGGCGCGAGATCCCGGAACTCTTCAAACAGTCGCGGTTCGAGATTGCCGCTTGGTTGGTGACATTTCTGCTCACCGTTTTTGCCGACCTCACGGTGGCTGTGGAAGCGGGGATGATACTGGCGGTGCTGGTCTTCATTCGGAAGGTTACACAGACCACCACCGTGTCGGAAGTGACCGCCGAATATATCCGTGTGGGGCATGTTCATATCCTGCAGCATAAAGAGATTCCGGCTTACGTCAGCATCTTCCGGATCCACGGCCCCTTTCTGTTTGGCGCAACGGACAAAATCGATGCGATGGTCGATCGTCTGCCCGATCTGCCGCCTATCATTATTCTCAGGCTCCGCAACATGACGGCCATCGATTCCACAGGTCTGCAGGCGCTGGAGAATTTTGCCGACCGCGTGCACGAATCCGGAAGGCAACTCATTCTATGTGGAGCGCGAGAACAGCCAGAGATGCGAATGCATGAGGCTGAATTTCACGAACATGTGGGCGAGGAGAACATCTGCCACAGTGTGGCGGACGCCCTCGACCGGGCTAAGATCTTGTACCCTGAAGTGGCAAAGCAAAATCCCAGCCGGGGCCACCTGGGGCCGGAGAAATACCGATGAATCGCATTGGGTCACGGCATCAGAGGGTCCCCACACCTAGCACGGGGAATAGAGACGGGATGGCATTGCAGATCAATGAGGGGAAATATGGCCACTCAAACTGGGTAGAGCTGAGCTACTCACGAGTCCTTTCATCCAGATGTGGCGAACAGGTCCGATGAATATTCTTTCGGTGAATACAGGCTTCGCGCTTAGTGTTGCGGCGTATGCCGTCGGTGCTTTCGGTTCGCTCGCATGCTGGCAAAAACCCTCGCTGGCCCGACGCATCTGTTGCAATTTTGCTCTAACTGGTGCAGTGCTGGGAGGATTGATCTCCGTTCTCGCCATTCTTCGAGGCACGCCGGTCGCGTGGTCGGTTCCTTCAGGAATTCCGCTCTTTGCCTACAGCTTTTCCTACGATGCTCTGGCTGGCTTCTTTAATTTGGCCCTCGCAATCCTCGTGGCCGCAGTCTCTACTTATTCTTTCGGCTACCTGAAAGAATTCGAGGGCAAGAGGAACATCGGCCTCTTCGGCTTCTTGTTCAATCTCTTACTACTCAGCCTGACGGTTGTCTTCACCGCCGCCAATGCTTTCCTGTTTCTGATCGCTTGGGAAGTGATGGCCCTGGCCGCGTATGGGCTGGTGATTTTTTACCACGAAGACCGGGAGACCAGACGAGCGGGTCTGCTCTATGTCATCATGGCGCATATCGACGCCGGGTGTCTGCTTCTTGGCTTTGCTCTGTTGATCAACTCTACTGGCAGCGCTGAATTCGCCAGCTTCCGTCCCCTTTCGGCCCAACTAAACGGCGGCCAGCAGACCGCTGCCTTTGTTCTGTTTTTCCTGGGATTCACCATTAAAGCCGGCGTCATTCCCTTCCATATCTGGCTGCCGGCGGCCCATCCGGTTGCACCGAGCAATGTCTCGGCGCTGCTTTCCGGCATTGTGATCAAGACAGGAATCTACGGCATGGCACGCATCTTCCTAGACGTGCTGGGAGGAGTGCCATCCTGGGCTGGCTTGCTGGTTCTCATCGTCGGTGTCGTCTCGGCCGTTCTCGGCGTCTTGTACGCCCTAATGGAGCACGACCTCAAACGACTCCTGGCCTACCACAGCATCGAGAATATCGGAATCATTCTTATGGGCCTGGGCGCGGCATTGATTTTCCGCGTGGCCGGGCATCCGACCCTTGCGGCCGTGGCCCTGATCGCAGCGATGTTCCACACCTTGAATCATGCGATCTTTAAGTGCCTTCTGTTCCTGGGTGCTGGGTCCGTGCTGCATTCGACAGGGACGCGGAACATGGAAGAAATGGGCGGCCTCATCCGTCCGATGCCGGTAACAGCGTTCTGTTTTCTGATTGGCGCGGTCGCCATCTCCGGCCTTCCGCCGCTGAACGGATTTGTTAGCGAGTGGTTGACCTACCAGGCTCTGTTGGCCGGATTCGGTGCCATCCCTGGGTTGACGCGAATTCTGTTTCCGCTGGCTGGTTCCATGCTGGCGTTAACTGGAGCACTGGCAGCGGCTTGCTTTGTGAAAGCTTTCGCGATCACGTTCTTGGCACTGCCGCGTGGGGCCGAATCTCGGAATGTGCACGAGGCACCCCGCGCCATGCTGATCGGCATGGGCGGACTGACGCTGGCCTGTGCCGTCCTGGGCCTAGGTGTGACCTGGTTTCTTCCGGTATTTGACGCGATGACTGAGCAATTGCTCGGACAGCGAGTTTCCAGCCACCTGGTGAGTGGTCATGGGCTGGTACTGTCCGCAGGCGTGCGTACCAGTGGCACGGTATCACCCTTGGTCATCGCTGTTGGACTACTGGTTCTGATGCTTCCGGCGGCTCTCCTGGTTGCGATAGGGGTGAGAAGCTTCGGACGCAAGCGTGGACCGGTATGGGACTGCGGACTGCCTGGTCTCTCGGAGGAAAATGAATACACGGCGACCGCATTCTCAAAAGCGCTACGGATGATTTTCGCCGTCCTGTACAAGCCGCGCCGGGAGATTCAGGCAGTCTTCGATGTCTCGCCGTATTTTCCGAAAGAGATCCGTTTCGAGAGTGAAATCGAGCCGACGTTCGAGAAGAGGCTGTATGCTCCTCTGCAAGAGTTCCTATTCCGGGTTTCCAGCAGAATGAGGACCATTCAGGCGGGAAGCATTCATGCCTACCTGGCCTACATCTTTGTAACCCTCGTTCTGCTCTTGCTGTTCGGGGTGCGCAAGTGATCGAAGTCCTCATCAATTCGACGCTGCAACTAGTGTTGCTGCTGCTAGTGGCTCCTCTAGTTAGCGGCACCATCAAGACTCTGAAAGCGAGACTTCAGATGCGCCGCGGGCCGGGCATTTTGCAGTCCTACCGGGACATCCTGAAGCTGCTTCGGAAGGGGATGGTGATTCCGGAGACGGCGTCATGGATTTTTTCTGCAGCTCCCTACATGGTTTTCGGGACGGCGACCATGGTCGGCCTCATGATTCCCATGACGACGACCCATGCCCCTTTCAGCCTGTTCGGGGGCGTGCTTGCAGTGGTTTATCTTTTGGCACTTGGTCGCTTCTTTCTTGCCCTTGGCGGTCTCGACACCGGAAGCTCGTTCGGTGGTTTGGGCAGCAGCCGGGAAATGACGATTTCCGCGATAGCGGAACCGGCCATGATGCTTGCGATTTTCACCGTGGCATTGGGCGCAAACTCCACGAATCTAAGCGAAATGGCGAAAGTCGCTGTAGGCCAGAGCTGGAGGTTTCTGGCGCCGTCGCAGATGCTGGCATTCGCGGCGCTCTTTATTGTGCTGATCGCCGAGACCGGACGAATACCAGTTGACAATCCAGCGACCCACCTTGAATTGACCATGATTCACGAAGCGATGATTCTCGAGTATTCGGGACCGTATCTCGCTTTGATCGAATGGGGCGCTTCTATCAAGCAGTTGGTGCTCATGACGCTGCTGGTCAATACGTTCTTCCCGTTCGGTTTGAGTTCTGACTGGACGCTCCAAACCATCGGGGTTGGGCTAACTTTCTATCTTGCGAAGTTGCTTGTGCTCGCGTGCCTTGTTGTCCTGGTGGAAACCAGCAACGCGAAGTTGCGTCTGTTTCGAGTACCGGAATTGCTCATGGTTGCTTTCATTTTAGGAGCGCTCGCGCTCATTTCGACATTCCTGTTCTAAGGCTATATATGCCCTTTGTCCCCAACCCCGAGATTGGCAACAGAATCATAACCCTGATGGCTGCGCTGGTCCTCGTGTTGCAGATCGCCGCGGTCGGACAACGCGGGATCGTTTCCAGCATTCGCCTCTTCGCGGTGCAGTCGTTTCTCTTGGGAGCGATTGCAGCCGTCATCGCCTACTTCAACCAGGCCAGCCACATCTATATTGCCGCTCTGCTCACGGTCTTGTTGAAAGCGGGACTGCTTCCCCGGTTGCTGGAGCGCCTGATGGAGAGAATCGGAATTCGGCGCGAGATTGAGCCGCTGATCAACGTCCCGCTGTCGATCCTCATCTCAGGCGGTCTGACTCTGTTGGGATACGTGGTCGCAGAGTCCTTCTACCATCCGGAGGAGACTTCTGCCCGGGCGGCGCTGGGACATAACACGCTCGCCGTTGCCATCGCACTTTTCCTGATCGGCTTCTTTGTGATGGTAAACCGCCGCAAGGCATTGACCCAGGTCCTGGGACTGCTTTCGCTTGAAAACGGCCTCTTCCTGGCCGCGATTTCCTTGACCTATGGAATGCCATTGGTGGTTGAGATTGGCATCTTTTTTGATGTTCTGGTCGCGGTACTCGTCCTCGGCATTCTTGTCTTCCGGATCGGCGAAACGTTCGACTCCATGGACGTCAGCAAGCTGCGGAAGTTGAGAGAGTAAGCACACTTATGATTTTGCTCGGACTCCTCATTGTTCCTTTGGCCGCCGGTCCCTTGGCCTTCTTCCTCCGAAGACGGGGCAGGATGGAAGTGGTCAATGTTGCGGCCTTCGCAATCCTGCTCGGCCTTGCCGCCGTGCTGGTTGCTCGGGTGCTTCGCAGCGGCCCGTTTTCACTGTGGGACGGATTTTTTTACGCCGACGCTCTCAGTGCCCTAGTCGTGCTCTTGTCAGCGTTTGTGTCCCTGGTCTGTTCCATATATGCGGTCGGCTATTTTCGTCGCGAGGAGAGCAGCGGAGTTTTGCAGGAGGCCAAGGAGGTGGGTGGCCGGTTTGCCGTCGACAAGCTGCGTGAGTACTACGCTCTCATGCCCTTCCTGGTTTTCGCTATGACGCTGGTCGCACTCGCCAACAACCTGGGAATACTCTGGGTGGCGGTTGAGGGAACGACCTTGGCGTCGGTGTTTTTAGTCACGTTTTATGGACGCGATACCTCTCTTGAGGCAGGATGGAAGTATGCCATTATCGGCGGTGTTGGTCTCTCGATGGCCCTGTTCGGCACGATTCTGACCTACTATTCCGCCTATGGTGCCCTTGGTACGGACACACTTGCGGGTCTGAACTGGTCCGTCCTTGCCGAGAACGCCGCACAGTTTGACAAGCCGACCATGCGGCTGGCCTTTATCCTTATTCTTCTCGGATACGGAACCAAAGCCGGCATCGCTCCTATGCATACCTGGAAGCCGGACGCGTATAGTGAAGCGCCTATTCCGGGAGCAGCGATGCTGGCCACTGGGGTGCTCAACTGCGCCCTCTACGGTCTGGTCCGGTTCTACATCCTGACTTCGAAATGCCTCGGGCCGCAGTTCGGCTCGCGGATCCTGATTCTATTCGGGCTGCTCTCTATGGGTGTTGCGGTCCCCTTCATCCTCGTGCAGAAGAACTTCCGACGACTGTTGGCCTATTCGAGCATCGACCACAGTGGAATTATGCTGCTGGCGCTGGGCTTCGGCGGCCCGCTGGGTATCCTGGGCATGCTTCTGCACATGACGTTTCATTCGGTGACCAAGCCCCTGCTCTTTTTTTGTGCCGGAAATGTCCAGCAACATCTCAATACCGACCTTTTCCGGAAGGCGAAAGGCGGGTTGATCCATTCGATGCCCCTGACCGGAGCCGCATTTCTATTGGTAACGCTTGCGGTCACTGGCTCGCCTCCCTTTAGCTTCTTCCAGAGTGAGTTCACCATTCTGCGGGCTGGGTTCGCGCGAGACCATTTTGTGCTGGCGATTTTCTTCGTCTCCTTTCTCGTGCTCGTTTTTTCCGGCTTCCTCGTGCACGTCACAGGCCTGGTGCTCGGCGAGAACCCAGGACTTCCGGCGGCGGACACCTGCCGCTGGAAAAAATACTCCGTCGCGGGTTTGGCCATTTTGATCGTCGTGATGGGCTTCTGGATTCCGGCTCCATTGTTTACGTTGATCAAGGGCGCGGTGGGCATCGTGGTGGGGGGATGATGACGGAATCAACGTTCGCAATGTTTGAAGCTTTTCGGCAGAAGCTTGGCCCGCAGGTTCAATCCGTGCGTGCCGACCGCGAGGACGAAGTCTATGTTCTTCTCCGCGATGCCGACGTTCGGCCCATCGCAGAACACCTACGAGGCGAATTCGGAGCCCGCCTGGTTACGGTGTTCGCCGAGGATCGTCGCTCGGCGGAGGGAGTTTTCTTCAACTACTATGTCTTTGAACAAAAGGGTAGCGCTCAATATCTGATCGTACAGGCGCCTGTGCGTCCTGATAGTCTTGAGTTTCCCTCGCTCTCCGCCGAACTACCCGCAGTGAACTGGCAAGAGCGCGAAATTCAGGATTGGTTTGGACTGAAGGCCGTTGGTCACCCGAATCCCCGCCGGGTCGCCTTGCACGACAATTGGCCCGACGTTTATCCCTTGCGCAAGGACTTTCCCCTCGAAACCGTGCTCCCGCCCTTCGAGGGAGAGCGCCACATCTACCGGCCGGCTTTCGGTGAGGGTGTGTTGCAGGTGCCCGTTGGGCCGGTCCATGCTGGGATCATCGAGCCGGGCCACTTCAATTTCGCGGTGGCGGGCGAACCCATACTCTATCTGCAGCTTCGAATGTTCTATACGCATAAGGGCACCGAAAAACTCTTCGAGCATCTGCCCATCCACAAAGCGGCCTTTTTGGCTGAGAGCATTTCGGGAGATTCGAGTTTCTCCCACGGCACCGCATTCTGTCAGGCCATCGAACGCGCCGCCAGCATTGAAGTGCCCCTCCGCGGCCTGGTGATGCGGACCATACTGCTGGAACTGGAGCGCATCTGCAATCATGTCGCTGACATCGGTGCCATCGCAACCGACGTCGGCTTCGCCATTGCGAACGCCCATGCCAGCCGCCTGAAGGAAACGGTGGTTACTCTACACGAGCAATTGACCGGCAGCCGCCTGTTGCGAGGCATGGTTTGTGTTGGTGGAGTACGCCGGGGCTGGGACCAGGCGCAGCTTGACCTGCTCCGCAGTACGCTGGACTCTTTCGCGCATGAATTTCAGGATCTGATCACTCTGATTGATAGGTCTGAATCCACCCGCGACCGTCTAGAACAGACGGGAATCTTGCGGCCCGACAAGGCGCGCGACCTTGGGATCGTGGGTGTGGGAGGACGCGCTTCGGGAGTCGATCTCGACGTGCGGCGCGATCACCCTTATGCCGCCTATCCCCGTTATCCATTCCGTGTCCCGGTTTACCAGCCCGGAGACGTTTGGCACCGGATGCAGGTTCGCATCGACGAGGTAACCGAATCCATTGGCATCGTGGGGAACGCTATGACGGACGGCCTTCAGCGGGAATTTCGCGTACCCGTGCCCGATATTCCATCCGACCGCTGTGCACTGAGCGCCGTTGAAGGATGGCGCGGAGAAATCATCCATTGGATTCGCACCGGGCCTGATAATCATCTACAGCGCTGCAAGATCAAAGACCCCTCGCTCAACAACTGGCCAGCTCTGGTGGAAGCGGTCCAGGGAAACATCATTGCGGATTTTCCGGTGATCAACAAGAGCTTCAACCTTTCCTACTCGGGGACGGACCGGTAAACGATGTTTAAGATCCTTCAAAAGACGATCAACACAGGAACGGTAACCGCAAACTATCCGGCCGAGCCCGCTAAGGTCTCCGAGCGCTTTCGCGGACGTCCAAGCTTCGATTTCGACAAATGGAAGGACGCGCGACCTGCTGCCGAGGTGTGTCCAACCGGGGCCATTTCCCTGTCCGACAAAAGTGATTCCCGGAAAGTCACCGTCGATTACGGTCTCTGCGTCTTCTGCGGCTTGTGCGCCGAAGCGTCGTTCGAGCAGGCGGTGCGAATCACACAGGAATTTGAACTGGCAACGCTAGACCGCCGCAACTTGGTTCTTACTGCGGAGTACACACTCAATCCCGACCGCACGCACCGCGGCTTGCATAAAGTTGATCGCCGATTGGTGGCTGCCGAAACGGACGTCGAGAGTCTTGGGCAGAAGGCACGCGAAACGATCCAGAAAGTTCTGGGACGGTCTCTCGCCATCCGTGAAGTGGATGCGGGGTCATGCAACGGATGCGAACTGGAGATTGTCGCCCTGAACAATCCCGTCCACGACATCGAACGCTTCGGAATCCAATTCGTTGCCTCTCCTCGTCACGCCGACCTGCTCCTAGTCACTGGTCCCGTCACCCGCAACATGGAACTTGCGCTGTTGAAGACGCATCGGGCTATGGCGGAACCCAAAGTAGTGGTCGCGGTAGGAGCTTGCGGCATTAGTGGCGGCATCTTCGGCGAGAACTACGCGTCTTTGGGCAGCGTCGATAAAGTACTTCCGGTAGATGTTTATATTCCAGGCTGCCCACCACGCCCCCAAGCTCTTCTGTATGGAATCCTCCTTGCAGTCGGACGCCTGGCGGAACGGCTGAACAACACCGGGGCGGTTTGAAAGGCAATTCGGATGTTTGGCGTGGTGAGGTATTCAGGGACTCTCCAGCCAAGCGAGATGGGAATCTGAGGTGGTCAGACAATCAAGTTAACGCTGGTGTGTCCTGTGGCATGCCATCCACAGCGGTGTTAAGCCGCGCCCGTTCGTCTTCCAGAAGGTGGAGAATTCGTTCAAAGAGCGCCCCAAGCTTGTCTTGGTCCTGTTCATTGGAGACCAGTTCGCAGAGTTCCATCCACTGTTCTTGATTTGTCAGATTGGCCATATTTCTTATGGTAATAGCATAGCAGTTATCGACTTTCTCAGCCTGCGAAGCATTTAGCCGTCGCCACTGGGAAGGAGGGGCCTTCGTCTCTGCGAGAGACAACGGCCCCTTCCTGCGGGCAGTTTTGCCATCCGCCAGCCTGAGCTAGCGGACAGGCTGACCTGGGGGAAGCGCACTGCCCGCATGCCATGGGAAACTCTTATTGAGCGACCGGACGCACAATCGCCTCCAGCGCGGCGACGACCGCTTCGGGTTCCGCGCGACCTGTCATATAGTCCACGTCGGCATGCGCGAAGCGAATGATGCCTTTCGTATCGACGACATA
>JBEKPJ010000061.1:0-41865 GCA_049520935.1 Terriglobales bacterium
TTGGGCAGCTACTTCCTGACCCTGCTGCAGACCCTCCGCGGCCCCGATGTGAAACAGGTGCGCGGCCTCGGCTTGTGGATCGGCATCGAACTCCACTGCCCGGCACGCCCCTACTGCGAAGCCCTCCAGCAGGAAGGAATCTTGTGCAAGGAGACACACGACCGAGTGATTCGCATTGCCCCCCCGCTCGTCATCACCCGCGAAGAAATCGACTGGGCCTTCGGGCGCATCGCGAAGGCAATCCAGAAACCTTGAGAGGACGGCGTTCAGATGCGCCGTCTTACCCGCCGAAGCGCGCGTAGGAAAGTCGCCCCGGGCCTCTCGCCACGCCCACCGGAGCCGGGAAATCTCTATCTTCCGGCTTCAGCCGTAGCGCCGCGATCCGACCCTACTCCTTCGGGCTCCGCTGCCACATGGCCACGGTCGGATTCCAGTTGTGCACATCCTTCTGAAAATCCCGCCCCTCGGGCTGAATCGCAACTACGGCGGCGAGTTTTTCCGTTCCGGATGGCAGCAATCCTGCAACGTAGTTTTCAATTAATTCGCGGATTTTAGGATCGTTCAATGCCGCCAGCAATTCCGGCTTATCGATCCGGGTAAAAACACCGCACACTGGACACTTCACTAACTCGTCACGCAACATGACCGCCCCCCGTGGATACCATAGGATCGTCGGAACTGTCTGTGCTCCGCTCGCCGGCATCCATTGCAGCCGAGGAAGGTCGTGGCGGGCAGTGATAACAGTCTCAGGTTTGGGTGATAGGAATCACACCCGATCTTGCGGAGCGGGGTCACTCATGCGGTCACGGGACTGGGATTGTCCCAGTTCGCAGGCGGGCTTGGTGGTGGTTCCGGCCGGAAGATGACGCCTACACTTGCCCGGCTGTTCATGACCACGCGAATCGGCTCCGCGAACTGCAAGTGGCGAACGCAGCCATCCTCTTCCATCGCCGTTTGTGCCGTCAACCAGTCCCAATCGACTGAACCTTCGCCGGCGTCCGGATTCACCGTGAAGTATCCCACTTGAAACGCCGTCAGGTTCTGAAAAAAATGGCTGCCTTGCGACGGCGTAACCCGAAAGTCGCGAAACCCCGCCTCCACAATCACCCGCGCGCCCGAAATTTCATCCCATTCGACAGGAATTCCCAGCCACGGCTCAGTCGACCCCCAGCGTCCCACGCCGATCAGCAGATAAGGACGGTGCTCCTCGTTAAGCCGTCGATTAAAGCGAGCGACGGCAGCGGCCACTTCCGGGCTGCGGCCGCGCTCGAAGCGCTGCGAGTCGACAACGACAATATCGTGCAGCCCCTCGACCCGGCCGTTGCCCAGGACCTTGCTGCTCATGCAGATCAACCGCTCCGGCCGCACATCGTCAAGTGCCAGATCGTGGGTCTCGCGAGACAGCGTCAGTGGCCGAATCTGCAAGAATCCAAACTCCGCCGCCTCGCCTGGTCCAGCATCAGAGCGCTGCGGCAGGCGCACGGCAAATTCGATCTCCACCGGATTGCCGAGCGCATCCTCGCCCGCCCCCACCAAGTCGTCGAGAATCTCCGCCAGCGGAAACGTGCCGTGCTTGAGCATGGGAGCAAAGGTCACAATGCGTGCTCCCGGCCGACTGACCCCATCGTAAACCGCATGGTTGTCCCGCGAGTAAGTTGAGGCCAACGCCAGCAGCGTGCCATCGCTGTCGGCAGCATCCAGCCCGAACCGCTTCTCGTGCCCATGACTCTCGCGCCAGCGTCCCGCGTGGACTTCGGCGGTGTCGTTCAACTCCAGGGCCCAGAACTCGGATTGCGAGTTCGAAAGGATGTCTTCCACGGAGGAAAACTGCAACAGATTCTGCGGATACCGCGGACAAAACGTCAGGCACTTGCCGCCATCCACCACGGCCCGGCCGAGGCCAAGCGCGACCGCCGCGATACCATCTTCGAAGGCCATGGGGGGCACCGGATAATAATTGCGCGAGCGCACCACTCCGGAAAAATCCGGATAAAAACGCTGCCCATACATCGTCCCCACTACCCGCTGCAGGATCACCGCCATCTTTTCTTCCTCCAGACGGTAGGGGGTGGCGCGCACGTAGGCTTTGGCATGTCGGCTGAACGTGGAAGCGTAAACGCGTCGGATCGCCTCGCTCAGGGCCGCCAGACGGGTTTGCGGATCCGCTTGCTGATTGCCCAGCATAAACGTCTCATACACGCCCGTAAAAGGCTGGTATTGCGAATCCTCCAGCAAGCTCGAGGAGCGCACCGCCAGCGGATGCGTGACTTCGGCGAGAAAGGCCCTGAGATCCTCCTGCAGCGACGCGGACAGAGGCGCCGCCAGAAACCGCTGTTGAATTTCGACATCGTCTTCGCAGTGCAATGCGAAGTCGAGAAGATTGTTCTCCGCCAGAAATTGGTCAAACACGTCGGTCGCCAGCACTACCGCCGGAGGCACCGAGATGCGAACTCCCGGAAAGCGGCGGCTCATGCGACTTTTGCGCAAAAGATGTCGCACAAAGGCGAGACCGCGGGCCTTGCCTCCAAGCGACCCCGCCCCAATTCGCAGAAAACTCGATTCCGAAGGCTTGAAGGTGTCCGCCCGGAAATCGCCGATCAGCACTTCGCTTTGTTCGCGACGATACTCGTTGATCGACTCAATCAGATCGCGCCGCAAATGCTCCGGGCCGCGGAAATCCGAAACGCGCCGCGGACGCAGCTTCGCCGCCAGGGCAAACTCGGTCCGCGCCACCAGCCAATGCGAGAAGTGGTTCCTTTGCGCGTGATACACCACGCTCTCGGCGGGAACGGTTTGCAGCTGCTCTTCCAGCTGGTTCAGGTCCTTGGCTCGCCCAACTTCGCTCGCGTCCGGCAGACGAAACACGAAGTCCCCGAACCCGAATTGCTCGGTCAAAATCCGCCGCAGGTCGCGCAGCAGTGTCGGCGAGCGCTTGCGCAGAAAGGAATAGCCCTCGGCGTGGGCTCGCGGACGGAACTCCGTACGGCTGGTTTGCAAAACCACCGGCACGTCCGGCACCAAGCTCTTCACCATGCGCGCCAGATCAAATCCCGCCTCCGGACTCAGGGTGCCGTCCCGCGGAAATTCCACGTCCGATACCATGCCAAACAGAAAATCACGATACTGCTGCACCAGGCTCGCCGCCTCCTCAAAACTCGAACTCAGCAGAATCCTCGGCCGCGCCTGCAGGCGCGCCAGTTTGTGCGCCACATTGAAGCTTTCCTGGATCACGCGCCGGGATTGTTTGATCAGCTCGGTATAGATCACCGGCAAAAACGACGAGTAATATCGGATGTTATCTTCCACCACCAGCAGGACCGGCACGCCAATGGCCCGCGTGTCATGCTGTACATTGCGCTTGTCTTCCACATATTTGACAATCGCGATCAGAATGCGTGCGTTGCCCTGCCAGAGAAAAATTCGGTCGATGTCCGTGGCCGGATTGCGCGCCACGAAATTCTTGATCTCGCGGTAGTCGTAGGCCAGCACGACCACGGGAATGTCGAGCCCCGCTCGGCGGACTTCCCGGGTCAACTGGGCGGCGTCCATGTCGCCCACCGCCAGGTTGGTGACGATCAGGTTGAATTGCGGATGGGAACCCGCCAGATGCAGAGCTTCGGCGCAACTGGAAACGTGCGTGATCCTCGGAATCTGTCGCAGATTCAGTTCCAGAGACTCGTCAATAAGAAGTTCGTTGAGCCGCCCATCTTCGCGAAGAATGAATGAATCGTAAAGGCTCGATACCAGCAAGATATCGTGCACCTTGAAAGGCATCAGGTTTTCGAAGCCCTCAAAGCGTTCCTCTGCGTCCATAGCGATGACGGGCGGGACCTTGCCGTACACACTCATGGAGTACATCTTAGTCCGAGTTTGCTCGGGCCATATGGTGATGCGGGCCACCCGCCGGAGTGACGTTGGTCACGCAACTCGGTTTCGAACCCGCGTGTCTCCGCCCGAGTCAATCGTCGATGACATCCTTGTCCTCGGCATCCGTCATATCGAGCGTGCCCTGCTCCAGGCATTCTGAGTGTGCGAGGTTCGCCGTTCGCTAAGGTACCGGCCCAACTTTCGCGGCCCATCATCGCAAGGAGCCGCAGGCGCAAGATCGCGAGGAGGGCTGGCTGTGGAGTGCAGACGATGAAGGGTTTTTGGCAAGACCCGCGTCGCTGCCGATGTGGACTACCGCTGCGACAGGGCGGGCACCGACAGCAAACAGTTGGCTGAACTGACCACTTGCAATCCAGGGGGCAGCGATTCGCCGAAACTGCGGACGCTGTCCGACGGCGCGGGCAGGACGCAGTTGGACAGAAGACGGGTTGTTTCTTCTGCGATCCCGCTCGCCATCAAGCAGGAGATCGCCCGCTCGCGAATCACCTGATCGAGGTCACGCGAGCCATCGTCGGTGCGCCGCGCGAGCTGGACAATGGCGGAAGCCATGGCCGGGGTGAACGTTCCTAAGTCCAGCAGAGCTTCCAGCCACGCGGCGGCGAGCGCGGGCGCAACGACAGCGTGCCGCGGCCCATACAGCGGAATGCGGGCACCCAACCGGCCAAGCGACCACAGCCATATTGCATCGCCAGGTTCTCGTTTGACCTTCGCGACCAGGTCCTCGCCGAGCGCAGCCCGGGTGCTGGCGACCAGGTGCTCAAGGCTTGCCACCAGGCGCCATTTCTCGTACTCGAGTTGCCGGTTCGCGCGATTCTTTCTGTTGCCGCCGATATGGCTCCCATGTTTGCGAAACAGCGCCTGCTGCTCGCTGGCCGTGATGCCGCCGGCGATCCGGCGCAACAGCACCAGCTCTTCGACCTGACATTGCAGATCGTCGGCAAAGGCGAGTTCATTCGCTGCCATCGTTCGCAAGGCCTTTACGCGCGCATCGTCGCCCGGCGCTCCGAAACCCGGCCGCAGGCAGACACCGCATAGATTGAGCCAGCGCACCTCGTGGCGCAAAGATTGTTTGCGTCCGTTGGCAAGCTCGAGCAGCACGTCGCAAAACCGGCGAATAGCCGAGACCGGCCACGAGTCTTTCTTCGCAGCCAGCTCCGCTTCCATCTTGCCGATGAGCATCTGGGGCGGCAGGGCTTGGTCGCCGGCAGAGCCGTCAAAAACACGCCGGATCCACTGCGTCGCGGCTTCGACGCTTGCGTCGGCGGTCGCAACCATTGGCGAACGTGCCGGCACCGGTTGTCCTTGCTCCGTTTCGGCCGGGGGCGCTTGCGCCTCTTCGCCACGCAGCTCGAATTGCAGCCGCCAGCGATGCGGCGTGTCGCGGGCTTCGCACCAGAGTTCGAGCGTACCCACTTCTGTGAAACTTGCCCTCAGACGTACAATCAGCTGCACGTCACGCATTTTCTTGCCGTAGCGTAACAAGGTCCCGAGCGGCGCATGTCGATGGAGGCTCGCGTCGTCGGCGCGGTCCAAACCAACGACGGCGCCCTGCCGATCGTGGCGGGTGCGCGAACTGTACAAGGTGAAGGACACGGGTCGGTTGGCCAACACCGAAAATTCGCGATTAAGTAGGGGAGGGGTTGTGCCCTCGTCGGTCCCGGAAGGCAGGACGCAGATCCCTTGCAGACCGTCGTCCGAGGGCCACCCGATGTAGTAGGCGCGCGCGCTGCCCGCCCGAATCCGCAAACCCGTGCCCCGGCGCACGCGGCCGTAGTAGGCAGCACCGCGAGCCACCGCGCTTGCTGCCGCACTTCCTTCCTCACGATCCCCCGCCTCGTGGTTGAGAAGTTTGGGACGCCAGCCGCTTTGAGCTCCGCCGAACCAAGTGGAAATTGCCTCCACCATTCGCTCGCGCGTGACGGCCGGCGCGCAGAAGCCGCCGTTGAACAGCACGGCGTCGGGCCGCACCATGCCACGGTCGGCTGATGGGGAGAATTCGGTCGACGAAAAGCCCATGGCAATCGCCGCTTGCCGGAGAAATGCGGCCAGGTGGCGGGTGACGGCCGGATCACCGGCGTAGGGTAGACCAAGTTCGCGCAATCCGCTTGGCCGGCCCTGGGTGGGCATCGCATCCGGCGCGTTAATCGGCAGGAAGCCGCTGATCAAAATCTCTAGGACTTCGGCGCGCGTCAGGTCCACGCTGAGGGTGTGTCCGACGACGGCACGACCCGCGCCCAGAATGGTGACCGGCACGCGCGACCGTTCCGACGACGAATCGTCCAGCAGTTGCTCTTTCGCGGCACAGCAGGCCCGGCGTAACGCATAACGCTGTCGCAGCGTGAGGGTGCCTTTGAGTTTTCCTTCCAGCTTCTGTTCCACACGGCGCGCCAGCGCGAAATCGAGGTTGTCGCCACCGAGCAACAGATGCTCGCCGATGGCGGTACGCTCAAACTCCAGCCCGCCGTTGACCATCCGAGAGCGCACCAGGCTGAAGTCGGTGGTGCCGCCGCCAATGTCGCAAATCAAGATGCGTTCGCCGTCGCCCGGGCCCTCGCCTCTGCCGCCGCCATTATCCGCGATCCATGCATAAAACGCGGCTAACGGTTCTTCGAGCAGAGTGAGCTGGTCAAGTCCGGCGCGGCGGGCGGCTTCGACCGTCAGTTCCCGCGCTTCCTCATCGAAGGAAGCGGGCACGGTAAGGACGATTTCCTGGCGCTCAAAACGCGTGTCGTCCGTGCTGCCAGCGGCGGAGTTCCACGCGTCACGAAGGTGCATCAGGTAGCGAGCGGAGGCTTCGACCGGGGAGATCGTGGGCTGCGGCGGTTCCGCTTGCACCGGCAGGATCTTGGCGCGGCGATCCACCCCGGGATGGCAGAGCCAGGACTTGGCGGACGACACCTGGCGGCCAGGTACGAGCGCTCCCTGCTCGCGCGCAAGCACTCCAGTAACCATGGGCGGATCCTCATCCCACGTGGCGCTCACCGCTCCGGTGGACAATTCGTCCTCGGTGGGGAAGTAAAGAAAAGAGGGAAGGGCGGGAAGCGTAAGCACTTCGCCGTGTGCCACCAGCTGCGGCACGCCGAAGACGCGAATCGCCTTGCCCGCACCGTCGACATCCGGGGGATTCTCGGACGAGTCGATGTATGCTACGACCGAGTTTGTCGTACCCAGATCGATGCCGATCAGATACCGGGAAGGCACCGACAGCCTCACTTCCCGTGCTTCTCGCGAATATTCAGCTCGAGCTTCCACCGCTCGGTCCCGTCGCGCGAAACACACCACACCTCGAGGGTACCGAGTTCGGTAACGCGAGTCTCGATTCGCACCGGTACGACCTTGCCATGCTGGCCATCGAGACTGAGGGTAACCTCAAGCGGGCTGAGTTCCTCGAGATCGGCACCCCAATCTTCGAGCAAACTACCGGCGTGGTCCTGCTTGCGGACGCTCGAACTCAGAAAACGAAACTCGGCCGGTTCGCCGACGACCAGACCAAACTCGCGATCGGGAATCGCCGCCTCGCTGCCTTCCTCCATGCCAAAAGGAACCACGCAGAGCGCCTTGAGCGGAGCTTCCATGCCCGGTACTGCGGGCATGGCGCTTTCAATTCCTATGTAGTACGTTCGCGAGGCTCCACCGCGGATGCGAACGCCGCGACCACGCCGCGCCTTGCCATAATAAGCCGCGCCCCGCGCGACGGCGTGTTCGAGATCGGCAGCTTCGTCGTGCGTGTTGAGGATCTGCACCGCGCCGAGCGCTTCGAATCCTTCACTTTGCAACCAACTGTTCAGCACCGCAACCACACGGTCCCGCAGAACCGCGGCCTTCATCACTCCGCCGTTGAACAGGACGTGCGTCGGACACGCCAGGCCGTTCGCACCGCGCCGTATGTCTGCTGCTTCGGGACTGTTGCGAACTTGTTCCGACAGAAACCGCGCCAGGTGCTTCGTGATGGCTGCGTCTGCCGCGTATGGCAGACCCAATTCCTGAAAACCCACGCGCCGCTGCCGCGCAGGGTACTCGCCGCTCCCCACTTTGGGGAAGAACCCTTCAACCAACACCTGGTCAAGATCCTCGCGCAGCAGCTCGGTCTTGATGGTGCCACCGATGAGCCTGGTCCCCTTGCCCAGCAAAGTGATGGGACGCTTTTGCGTTTTGGGAGACTCAAAAAGTCTTTCCTTCTCGATGCGGCACTGGTGCCACAAGCCGTGCAACTGCCAAGTATCGACTCGGTTGCCCGCGGCTTCCAGGCGCTGTTGCAGAACGCGGGCGAGCGCCAAATCCATGTTGTCGCCGCCCAGCAGGATGTGATCGCCAACGGCGATGCGCTTCAGCGTCAGCTCGCCCTTCTCCTCGGAAACCGCGATCAGACTGAGATCGGTCGTACCGCCGCCCACGTCGCACACGAGAATGAGGTCGCCGACTTTGATGCGGCGGCGCCAGGCGTCGCCCTGATTTTCAAGCCACGCATAGAAGGCTGCCAGAGGCTCTTCCAGCAGCGTGACGCGCCGATAGCCGGCCTGTTCGGCAGCCCGCCTGGTCAACTCGCGAGCTTCCTCGTCGAACGAAGCGGGCACCGTGAGGAACACGTCCTGCTCGGCAAGTGCGTGCTCTGCATGCTCCCCCGCCTCCCCGGTGTCCCACACGGTGCGCAAGTGCTGCAAAAACTGCGCCGACGCTTCAACCGGCGATAGCTTGGGCAGCTCCGGGGGCGCTTGCCATGGCAAAATGGGCGCGGTGCGATCCACCCCTGCGTACGAGAGCCAGGATTTGGCGGAAGCGATCAGGCGGTTCGGACTCTCGGCGCCACGCTTGCGCGCCAGTTCGCCAATCACAAACTTCGGCTCGGGGTCCCAGGGCAACGCGAGACTGCCCTTGGGAAAATCGAGTTCGCTCGGGACATAGAGAAACGAAGGCAACAACGTGCGTTCCGCTACTTCGTTCGGATTCACCAGTTGCGGTATGGCCTGGATCTTGATCGGGCTTTCTTTCTCATCGGCATCTGCGTCGCACCATGCCAGCGCCGAATTTGTGGTCCCGAGATCGATGCCCACGATGTACTTAGCTGCCAATGAAGATCTCCTATTCCAACCCCGCCTCGAATGTATAGATGCCGCCCAGCCGTTATGCAGTGCGTTTAGGAAAGCTCGACTTCAGCCGGCGCAACCACCATGCGCCCGGCGCCTTGCGGTAATGGAGGGAGATTTGCTTCCTTCACCCGCCAGCCCTTGTGTCGTAGCAGGCCGTGAACCGGCTGCCCTCCCGCCACATTGCCGATCAATTTGATGGTGGCCGGATCAAAACCTGTGGGTAGCGTCACCGGTTGATCCTCTTCCGAGTTTAGTATCGGCTCCAGGTTTACGTACGTGTCGAGAACCTTCCGGCACGCATCGTGGATGGTACGGACTGCGGCTCCGATTTGCGCATCAGGATAGCCGGAGATATTCTCCGCCAGGAAATCGATGAGGCGCCCATCGCGCTGCAGCAGCGCAAGCATCTGAACGGCACGGTCGGACGACTCCGAGGCTGGCCGTTCAACCTCTTTCAAACGAGAGACCGAGGGTGCAGCCTCTCGCGCCGCTTGCGGCGGCGGAGCGGGAGGCTTGGCCAGCTTCTGGGCGATGTCGTCCGGAACATCGGCACGGAACAAGATAGAAAAGAAACACCGAAAGGCAAAAGTAACGCGTTCCCAGAATCCGTTCATAGCCACTCCGATAAACGAGAATCCAATGATCAAAAATTCAGCGAAATTGAGCTGCTTCGCCGCCATTTGCGCGCACCGGGTTCAAAGATCATCCGAGCGGTTTGTATGCATCATAACAATATGGTCTCGCAATTCGCATGGAGAACCTCATCGCACCGCAGATCGCTGATCCTGTGTCTGTCAAACGCTTGACCGGTGCGACTCGCACTCGCGATTGCAGGGGGCTACAGAATGAGCGTTGCGAACCAGAGTCAGACGGTTGCACTGGGTGGCGGGGATACGCGGCGACTCCTACCGCCTGGTACCTCGACCAAGAAATGAAGGAGTGCGACCGCAACCCACCCCGGATAAGCCGCTCCGACCTACCCCAGTTGCCATTCGCACGCTTCGGGTTTGCGGCCCTCACCAATTAGTCCGCTGGGCAATCGGTCGAGTGGTGGGCCCGGCAGGAGTCGAACCTGCAACCCTCGGATTAGAAATCCGATGCTCTATCCGCTTGAGCTACGGGCCCTCGTCATCAGAGCAGTATAATCCAACCCATTCATTTACTGACCAGTTAGGCAGGACCTCAGCCGAGGTTCCGACGCTCGTCCTGGCATCGTTTTTGGTGCCACTTTCGACCATTCCGCCCAAATTCTGCCCGAACGTTCGAGGTTCCTAGATTTTGGCCGCGAACCCGGCTTATAAGTTGCAGGCTCGCGCTGCGCTCACGCCGGCAAGGCGGGAGCTCGGAATCATCCAAATGCGCTCTGGGTGGAATCACGCCATTGGCAGACGGGGGGACAGCAGCAATCGGTCATCGATCCGAGGAATCCGCGAAGAAGTCGTTGATATTGGGTGGGCACTAAAGAAATCCCGGCAGACTAAGCCTTGGCGGAAGAGTTGGAAACAAATCGGGTGGCATTTGCTTGTTCGGTCTGCTCGGGCACCCCAGCTGACCTAACGGAGAGGAGTTTCGGTAATGTGACCGTCTTGAAGGTCCTGGACTCTTCCTTTCCAGGTGCCGCCAGTGCCGTTCCAGTACTTAACCGCCGAATGGACGGTCGCGCCTAGATAAAACAGAGCCGCCAGCGGCAGGGTCAATGCCCATGCGGGGTTCAGTCGATAGTAGCGCACCATGGCGGAGTACGTCGTCGTCATGGCCGCCCAGGCCGCCGCGCCCATGAAGATCGCCGGCCGGCTGCGTGTGAGCAACAACAGTGCAGGTGCCAGATAGGTGATCACCATGCCCACGATGGTGCACAGCAGCAGCAGCGAGGAGTGATTCAACTGGTTGAAGGCCGTGCGCGAGACCATGTGCTCAACGTCCGCGAATGTCTCGTATCGTCGCAAACTTTGACTCTGATCGGCTAATCCCATCCACAATCTCCCGCCATGCTGCTTGAGGAGCCGGGCCAGCGAGCAATCATCGATAAGAGCACCGCGAGTGGCTTCCAGTCCTCCGGCGCGTTCCAGAGTTTCAGCTCTCACAAGCATGCAACCCCCCGCCGCACCGGCGGTGGAGCGCCGGGTATCGCGGATCCAGGCTGGCGGGTAGAGCATGAAAAAGAAGTACACGAAGGCCGGAATGAGCAGTTTTTCCGCAAGGCTTTCGCAATGCAGCTTCACCATAAACGAGACCAAATCGTAATCACCATGCGAAGCCATCAGACCCAGACTCGCTACTGTCTCTCGACCGTGCACTACGTCAGCGTCCGCGAGCATGAGCCATGCCGGATTTAAGGCACGCGCGCGCTCGATGCCCTGGTGCATGGACCACAATTTTCCCGTCCACCCGGCGGGTAAGGGCTCGCCCTGAATCACAATCAGCGCGTCGGCCTTGCCTGCTTGTTCTGAAGCGCGCCGCGCGACATCCGCTGTACCGTCTGTACTCTCGTCATCGACGAGGAGGACGGGCATGGAGACGCGCTGATTCAATAAGGATGTGATGACCGGCCCGATCAGTTCTGCCTCATTGCGGGCTGGAATTATGGCAACGACGCCTCCCGGAAAATCCGTCTGGTTACCGGCGTCGGACCGGGCGCTTTTGGTACGCCAGAAGGCCCCCCTGGCCAAGGCGAGGTAGCACCAGGTCAGGGCTGTAAGTGCAGCGACGCTCGTGGCAAGCACCGGCATGCGTGTGAGCCCGAGACTACAACCCGGGAGATGACAGATCAAGATGCACGTAGACGGTCACGATCTGGCCCTGTCGAATCGTTGGACTCAACTGCCAGGCAGCCGCAAATCATGGTTTTGACTATCCCTGTGATTGGGTCAGTGTCGTTGGTGTTGGGAAATTCTACGCTGCGTAGGGTCAACGCCAGCGTCAAGGTTGATTCAGTGTAAACAGCCGGACATTTTGCTGACGCCGCGTGGGCTTGCCTCAGCGAAGGTCATGCGAATTCCGTATTCCGGTCGCAAGATCACCATCGGGCGGGCTTCGATGGTCTGGCCCGGAACCAGTCGGAGATCGTATTTTCGGAGCAGAACACTCAGAATCATGAGGATCTGCAGCATGGCGTAGTTGCCGCCGATACAGCCTCGAGGCCCAGCTCCGAAGGGCAAATGAGCGAAGGGCCGGTGAAGCTTCTCCTTCACTTTGGTGAAGCGTTCATGGTCGAAACTCTCCGGGTTCTCCCAGTACTGCGGCGAATGGTGCACGCCGTAAATGAACACAACGACCGTCGAACCCCGGGGGATAGCGATATCCCCTGCGCGGTCGTCTGCGAGAGCCATTCGGTCGACCATCCAAAACGGCGGATAAAGGCGCAGCGCCTCGAGTATCACCTGGGTCGTAAACTCGAACTTCGAAACGTCTGAGTAACTCAGAGGCTTTTCGCCCAGCACAGAATCGAACTCCTGCCGTACCCTGTCGATACAATCTGGACGCGAGCTTAGCAAGTAGAGAAGCCACGACAATGCATTCGACGACGTTTCATGGCCGGCGACCAGCAGTTGCATGCTCTCGCTGAGGACCAACTCGTCGCTCATGCCCTGGCCGTCGCTGTAGCGAGCATCCATCAAGATCTGCAGTAGGTCGTGGCCGGGGGCCTCCTCGCGCCGCCTCCGGATGTAGTCGAGCAGAACGCCGAAGGCGCGGGTTCGCATTTCCTCGTGTCTGCGCAACTGGCCCGAAACGGCAAACCAGGGATTCAGATAGGGCTGAATGGTTTGGCGAACCATGAATTCCTGGATGGTCGAGATGGCCAGGCTGATGAGGTCGATGTCTTCCTCTTTCAATCGGGCGCCGAACAGAGATCTGCCTACCATCCCGAAGGTAATTTTCATCATGAGGGGGTAGATATCGACAGGGCCAATTCGGGCTTGTCTGTCGAAATCCAGCAGCGAGTCGGCGAGGGAGTCCTGCATGATCGAGGACAGAGCTTCGAGCTGCTTTCGTTCAAAACCCGTCTGGATGAGGCGCCGTTGGGTGCGCCAGGCTTCCCCCTCAGTGGTGAGAAGGCCCTTGCCAAGGAAATGGCCCATTCGCTTCACTTGAATCTCGGACTTGTGGTAATTTTCCGAATTCGTCTTCAGCACGTGCTGAATGACGACGGGATCGGTGGTTACGATGGCCTCCTTGACGCCGCCAAAATAGAAGCGGAAGGTGTCGCCGTGGAGCGCAGTGTACTTCGAGAGAACCCGTACAGGATTGCGGGCCATCGCGCGCGAATCCAGGAAGGAGCGAAATCGGGAGACGGCGGGCGCGCTTTGCGGCAAGGTCACGCCTCGCCATCCAGGCGCTTGGCAACACGCAGTGTGGTCGTCTGCCCTACGGCAGGGAGCGTCCAGCCGGGAGCATCGTATCCCGCAAGGGTTTCCTTGGCTATTTTCGACAGGCCGTCGACACAAAGTTGCCCTCCGGCTGCCTGTGCAGAACTGCGCCACATCCCGCGTGGTCGGCCTGAAATGGATCGCCTGGTCATAGATATAAATTCAGGTACTCGAAAATGGATCCTCGTTCCCCAATTGCTTCAAAAGTAGCAGATGATGTTTGATCGCCCGGCTCATTGTGGGATGTTGTCGATAGGGAATGCCATACTCTTCGGCGGTCTCCTTCACAATCCGGGTCAGCGAAGCATAGTGAGTGTGGCACACAAACGGGCACAGATGATGGACTATATGGTGGTTGAGACCGCCAGTAAGCCAACCGACGAGCGGGTTCGTGGTCGCGTAGTCGGCAGTTGTCGCGAAGATGTGATAGATCCCATTGTCAAACTCTCTGCGGCTCAAGGGAAAGTAAGTGCTGTCGACGGAGTGCGTGGTCTGGAATACGAGGGCTACGCTCAAGCCGATGATCAAATGGGCAAGCACGAAAGCCAAGGCGACCAGCAAAGGCGATTTCCCCAACCACACCACCGGCAGGATAAGCATGTAGGTTAGATAGAATCCTTTGCCTGCAAAGAGGATGGCGTATTCTCGCATCGGATGCTTCGTGTGTTTCAAGTAGTCGTGGGAGGGGAAGAAAAAGCACTCAAAGTCTCTCAGGAACACATAATCGAGCGAGAATAACGCGTAAAGGAACAGCGCGTAGATATGCTGGAATCGTTGCAGCCGCGCCCTGGGCTCGTGGGGCGTAAATCGTAAGACACGGCGTCCAGTAAGCGCGTCGTCTTCACCGTGGAGATTGATGCAGGAATGGTGGCCTCGATGATGGAGGATCCGCCACATGTAGGAATTGATTCCACAAATATCGAAAACATAGTTCAGGGATTTGTTTACCGACCGCAGCGACGAGATGGCGTTGTGGTTGCTGTCGTGCGCAATATTTAGCAAAAGGAATGTCTGTGCGATGGCATTCAGAAGGTAGAGGCCGACAAACCTCCATGAATCGGGCTTGAGCGCGTACAGGGCGATCCAGCTGCCTGCCAGCACTGCCAGGCCCACTACGATTTTCACCCACATGGTGCGGTCGGCTTTGGGGGAAATGTTCCCTTCAGAAAAGAAAGCGTCCAGGCGGCGGCGCAAGACTTTCGGGAATGAGGAGGCGCCCGCCCGGTCGACAACGGAGTGTCGCAGCGCAACCTCCGATGGCACAAGATCATCAATCTCTGGGTTCAGACTAATCACCGCCTTGTCCCGGCCGTCACCCCGCGCACTCACGCCAAGGTCCGGCCCCATGCATCCCGGCCTGGTTTGCCGAGGGTCGACTCGGCCGGCGGCAGATTTTGTTGCCTGGACCCCGCCTCTGGCGCAAGCGTCAGAAATTGATGTTAGCCCTGAAACTTAAACAAGATCAAGGGAATTTCGGTTCACCCGGAGCCGCCGTCACGGCGCATGTTCCGGGAAGCGATCGAGGTAGAAATTCTTCCCAGCCTTCCGAATCTCTGTTACCATCGACCACAGCTCTGTTACCATCGACCGCTCAGTGATCTCGAACGAAGACACTTTGAGTCGGGCGATCCGACGCCCGGGGGCACTGTCTCCACCGGACCGACAAAGGCATGGTCTTAACAATGGCTGTGTCTCTGTTCTCGAAGTCATTCCTGCGTTACGGGGAGCAGTCAGACTCTTGCTTTTCTTATTACAGAGTATTCTCATTTCAAAACAGGGGGGCTAGCGAATGGCGGTGCTACCGCCATTGAGTACCGATCCGATCTATGATGGCTTCGATTTTGGACAAGCTGGATAGTCTAGCGGATCAGCACCCGCAAAGAATCCTCTATTCGTACATTGACGTGAACGGCAATCCGATTGGAGGCTACTCCTACGAGTCGTTTCTCCACCGGACGAAGGTGATCGCCTCCCATTTGCGCAAGGAGCTTGGCTTCAAGGCGCAGGACCGTCTTCTACTGGCCTACCCGCCGGGGCTCGAAATGATTTGCGCGTTTTTTGGCTGCGTGCGAGCGGGATTGATCCCGGTGCCCGTCTATCCCCCCAGTTCTCATGGCTTCCAGAGCGCCATGTACAAAATGGTCCACATCGCAAGGGATTGCCAGGCAACCGGCATTTTAACGAGCAAAGACTACCTCGGATCCCTGAAGACAAATCTGGCCAGAAGCGGGGTCGCGGCATGCGGAGTCGACGTCGACTACATTTCCGGTCTTCGTTGGGTTGTGACCGAAGACTTCGTCGACAAGATTTCGGACGAAACTTTCAACGGCTCTTCGAAGATTCTGTTTCTCCAGTACACGTCCGGGTCGACTCGAGATCCCAAAGGCGTGATGGTCGCGCACGAAAACATATTGCATAACTGCCCGCTCGTGATCGACCATCCCGCGCCAGTCGTCGTTTCCTGGCTTCCGCAGTATCACGATATGGGGCTGATTGGGTGCTATCTTTATCCAGCGCTTACCGGCGGCACGACCTACGGATTTGCTCCCACGGACTTCATTCAGCGTCCGGCCCTGTGGTTTGACACGATCAAGGCGTACGGGGCCAGCGCCTCGGCGGCGCCAAACTTCGCTTACGACTATTGTTTGCGTGCCGGGCGGTTTTCGAAGGAGAGCTTGGAGAGCTGTGACCTTAGCTCGCTCCGTTTGCTGATGGTTGCCGCGGAACCCGTGAAACCGGACACTTATAAACGCTTTCTGCAGGCCTTTCAGCCCTATGGACTCAGGTCGGAAAGCTTCTTTGTAGCGTACGGGCTGGCGGAGAATACTTTGGCGGTTTCGCTCGGCGGCCGCAATATTATCTCTGTCAACAAGAACGGCATCGCGTTGGGCAAGGCCCGCGCGACCACGGAGGTTTCGGAAATCGGCGGGGCCACTCAGATTGTCAGCTGCGGAACTCCGCTGCCCGGCCTCACGGTAAAGATCGTGGATCCGGAGAAGCACGTCGCTCTGGAGCCGGGTCGAGTGGGCGAGATTTGGATTGCTGGAGGGAGCAAGTGCCTGGGTTGCTGGAATAATCCGGAACTGACGCTGAAGCAGTTTCACGCCCGACTGGTGGACGACAGCCCCCATGACGATGGCTACCTTCGCACCGGCGATATGGGCTTCTTCCATGAGGGCGAACTGTTCGTCTGCGGCCGGATCAAGGACATGATTATTCTTCGCGGGCAAAACTATTACCCCCAGGATATCGAGGCGGTGGTGGAGCAAGCGTCCGGCCTGATCCGGACAAATTGCGTTGCCGCGTTCCAGATTCACGAAGACAGCGAGCCTGCGCTGGCGATCGTCGCCGAGGTGAAGAATCCAAAAGCGCTTCCGGAGGCGCTGAAGATTGCGGCCGCCGTCCGGAATTACCTCAACGTGGAGGTGTCGCTGATTTCTTTCATAGCACCCCGTGCCATACCGAGAACCAGTTCGGGCAAGATCATGCGCCATAAAACCAAGCACATGTGGCTGCAGGGTCAATTTACCGTGCTCTCGGAATTTTCGCGGGAAAAAGACGCTGGCCCCTCGAGCTCCGGTTCCCTGGGCCAGTCACCTTTCGACGTGTTGAAAGCCCGTTATAACCTGACCGGCACCGAATCCTACAACCTCGTCGACGCCGGGCTGGACTCCCTGGATCTTGTTGTGTTCATGCACGAAATCAAGGAACTCCTCAAGGATAAAGGCGCCGATGTGCTGGCGCGACAGGTGGATATCGGCCTCATTCAGCGCGTGAGCGTGGCCGAGTTGTTTCAACTGGCTGAACGGTTAGAGCGGGCTCCCGAAGAGGCACTGGTTCCGCTGCGGCATTCCTTGGCGGCTTTCCGTGAAGAGCAGCGCCTGGCGGAACAGCGGATGATGAGTAATGACACTAAGCTCATCTTCGAGCCTCCCCCGCCTGCGTTGTTGCCCGAAACACCAATCCTGAACCAGGTTCTACTCACGGGCGGTACCGGCTTCATCGGGCCGTTTTTCATGAAAAGCCTGCTCGAACAAACGAGTGCCAAGATCCACGTTCTCGTGCGGGCTTCCGACGAGCATCATGGCAAGAAAAGACTGAGGGCGGCGATGGAATCGATGGGGCCTTGCCCGGCCGGGCTGATGCACATGTTCGAGGCTCGCGTGATTCCGGTTTGTGGAGATCTTGGCCAAAAGGACCTGGGATTGACGCGGCCGATGTGGGACTTCCTCGCCGATGAAATCGATACGGTGTTCCATAATGGCGCAACCGTCAACTACTTGCTCAACTACGACCGGATGCGTGATGCGAACGTGCTGGGGACGAACGAGGTCTTGAGACTGGCGTTCGAAGGACGGGCCAAGAACTTCAATTACGTCTCGACTACCTTCGTGTTTGGCTGGGCGGTTAAAAAAGTTCTCCATGAAACCGACTTCAACGCGAATATGGAGCTTCTCGATTTCGGATACAGCCAGTCCAAGTGGGTGTCGGAGCAAGTGGTTATGGATGCCCGCCGGCGCGGGCTTGCTACCCGAATTTTCCGGCCCGCTCTGGTGAGTCCCTCCACTACCGGGGGAGGCAATAACTTCGACATCGCCGTTCGTTTAGTTGCGTTCATGGTGAATCACGGCATAGGAGTCGACGCTATGAACCAGGTTAGTTTCGTTCCCGCAGACATCACGGCTAACAATATCGTTGCGATTTCGACAACTCCCGGCACCGCGAACAAGACTTACCACGTGACGAGGGATGAGTACGCGAACATGTTGGATATTACCGGACTCATCACCAAGGCAACCGGCCGGCAGTTTGAAGTGTTCAGTCTTCCGGACTTCGTTCCCGAGCTGATCAGGAGATGCCGGAAAGACGATCTACTCTTCCCGCTGCTGGACTTTCTGGTGGGCTCGGTGGACAACATCTCGGCGATGGAGTTCAAACGCTACGACAGTTCCTGCTATCAAACGGCTCGAGATGCTTCCGCATGGGGCAAGCCGGATCCGTCTCTCGAGGATACGGTGAATGGCATCCTGCGATTCATGCAGCGAAAGGGGATCATCTCGGTTGCGACTGGTGAGTTCAAAGCCGCGAGTAACTGCCGGTAGGGGTTCAGCCGCGGATGCATCGGGCGTGGAACAGCGACGTTACTGTCTCCGGAATACCATTGTCTCTCGTACTTGCTGACCGGTCTCCAACGTACCCGTCGTGGTAAGCGTCATCTCTGTTCCGTCGGCCGAAACCACCCAGCGATCCCTTTGCGTGACTTGGTCACCTCGCCGGTAAATTGAATCCACCGTGTGGGCGTCGACAAGTTGAAGGGTCACGGTATCGTTGCTGGAGTGTTTCAGGTCGTATTCTTTACCGTCAAAGCGGGCACTGTAGCTGAAGTCGCCCGAGAAGCGGACCCCGTCCTTTCCGTCCGCCTCGATCTTGAGCGCCATCCCTTGCCGCAATCGAGTCTTACTCTGATCTTGTGTCCACTCACCTGCGAACAAGTCGTTGGCCGCCTTCTTTCCCCCGGTCCGCGTCCACACGGTGATCCGGTCGGCCTGCCCGGTCTGTGAAGTCGTGCTCGTTAGCTCATTACCATCACGCGACAGTTTGTCACGAGTCGTCACAACTACGGCTCCATCCTTTTTCTCTTTGACTTCGACTTGATGCTTATTGATCCTCCGTAGCTCGATTTGATTAAAAGCCGGATTGCCTTGTACGGACGCTTCTTGACCGTCCAACTTGGCCGTGAAATCGACGTGGGTGTCACCCGAAATCACTACGTGGACCGAACCATGCTGAGACGTAATGGAGAGTCGGTTGGGGGGATCCAGGGAAGACTGCGCAGAGATGAGCATCCAGGAGCCGATGCGCGGCTCAGCGGTGCTAAGTTGAATGGCGGCAAACAAACCGAGCAACGCGAGTCTGTGCAATCGTTCTCCTCGAAACCGTGTATCCTACACACAATAAAATAATACGAACCCGCGCGGAATGCGAATCCGCCCGCACCGGGCTCGTTGGAAACAGAGCCTTCAAATTTCAAAGGAAGACTGATCCGGAATTTAAGACCGGCCTGCGCGCGGGATGTGAGTCTCGTTAACGCTAACGATTTTGGCTGACATTATGAATCTCGCGCATGTGCGCCGTTTCTGGCTGGCCGGGGTGGTCCTTGCCGCCGTTGTCGCACTGCTTCCCTTTTCCTTTCACGCCGAGCGCCACCTGGAGACCGCGACGCGCATCGAAGGGAGCGAAGCGGGAAGGGTCCCGCAGGAATTGGCTACCCGCTTCCGCTCGCCCTTCGTTGACCGCGTGGTTCTGGTGGTTCAGGGACTCCCCCCAGCCGATTCGGCGGAGGGCGAGCAAGCGTTGGCAACGATTGAAAAGAGACTGAAAGAGGAACCCGGCGTGTCGGGAGTCGTTTCCCATCTTGATTTTCGCGACCCGATTTTCCTGGGCAAGGGAGGGGGTAGTTTTGTTCTGGTGGGACTCACCTCGACCGATGGTCCTGTGGAGTCCCTCGTCCCCAAGCTTCACGACCTGGCGAACGCTCTGCAAAACCAACTGCGGGGCCGTTATCCGGCGGTAAAGCTCGAACTGACAGGAGAGACGCCACTCAATTTCGACATTCGGAAAGCTAGCGCCGACGACGTACAACACGCCGAAAGTCTCGTGATTCCTGCCACGCTCGCACTTCTGCTGGTGGCGTTCGGAAGCCTGGTGGCGGCCCTGATTCCAGTAGCCGTTGGTCAGCTTGCCATCGCCACTGCTCTGGCGATTGCAGGATTCCTGGCCCTGCATTGGCACCTGTCCATTCTGGTTCAGAATTTGGCGACAATGCTTGGGCTAGGCTTGGGAATCGATTACGCGCTCCTGATGGTCAGCCGCTTCCGGGAGGCGATCGCTACCGAGAAAAACGGAGTCGAAGCCTCGGTTATCGCGGCGCGTCAGGCAGGTCATACGCTCCTGATTTCAGCCTCGACGGTGGCCATTGGATTTCTAGCCCTCTTGACCGTCCCCATCAGCGAAGTCCGTTCCATCGGTCTGGCTGGATTCCTGGTGGCGGGAATGAGTGTATTGCTGGCAAATACCCTGGTTCCAGCGCTGCTGGCAGTTCTCGGTCGGCGAATTAATGCTGGCGGGTTGCCCGTTATTGCAGGTTGGGATGCGCGTCGGGCAGCACGCGCGCAAAACCGCTGGCGGCGATGGGGGAAATTGATTGTCGCCCATCCCTGGCTTGCCATCTTTCTGGCGGGTGCCCCCTTGCTTCTGCTCGCCTCGCAAGCGGCGCGACTCAACACCAACGTCCCCAGAGGGGATTGGCTGCCGTCAGCGGCGGAATCGGTTCGCGCGCTTCATACCCTCGAACAAATGGATCGGGTTGGCATTGTGTACTCGTTGCGCGCGATTCTCGAACTTCCAGCGGATTCCATTGCGCAAACGGACGCGGGATGGAATGCACTCGATCTTTTCAGCAAGCGGCTCGCGAGCGACCCTCGTTCCGACCGCGTGATCTCCCTCACAACGATTGCGGGGGGGGACCGGTCTGGCCTCGGTAACCTCTCGCGCGAGACGTATCGAACGTTCCTCAGTCGCGACGGGCGGGCGGCGCTCATTGAAATCTTGCCAGCGACTTCGGTTTCCCTGAACGATCAGGTCAACTGGGTGCGGGAGTTGCGGAAGACCGGCGCCGCAGCTCTCACCGGAATACCCGGCGCCACGCTGCGCATTGGTGGTATTCCGGCGCTGACTGCCGATTATCAGACGATTGTCAGGGACCGGTTCGCTTCGGTAATGGCGCTGGTGGTGGGAGGGACACTCATGGCACTTCTTGGCGGGTTCCGATCGCTTTTCGCTGCGGTCAAGGCAATTGCTCTGAATTTGCTATCGGTTGCGGCCTCCTTCGGAGCATTGGTTCTGGTGTTTCAGGACGGACACGGAAGCAGCCTCCTCGGAGTTCCTGCGGGAACAGGCAGCATATTTCCCATTGTGCCAATCGTTGCATTTGCCATCGTTTTCGGACTGAGCATGGACTACGAGGTGTTTTTGGTCGCGCGAGTGCTCGAAGCGAGGCGGAGCGGGTTGAGTGAATTGGAGGCCATCCCCGAGGGGCTCGCCAGAACGGCAGGACTGATTACGAGCGCCGCCGCGATCATGATTGTTGTATTCGCAGCGTTCACCTTCGGAAACTTCCTGGTGGTTAAGATGCTCGGATTTACCCTGGCGGTAGCCGTGTTCATTGACGCAACACTGGTCCGCATTGTGATTGGACCTGCGCTGCTTCGCGTTGCAGGGGATTGGAACTGGTGGCCGGGAGGGCTCGCCGCCGCGCACCGTGCACCGGTAATCGCCAGCAGCGAATGATCGAAAACGACGGGCGCGGTTCAACCCCTTATTGGTGCAATTACAGCCGGATTCGGTCCGAACGCTGGAACTCGCCTCCGGCGTCTGTAGCGGCTGGCGCGTGATGCCGAAAATGCCGGGGTCTCGGCTCTCCGCCGCATTCCCCATCCGCAGCTCCAATGGTGGTACCCCGAGTCCGCGAAATCGCGTTCGAACTTCTCTGTTTCTCCGCGTTGCCGCAATCGCCTCCCTCGCAATTGCCCAATTTCGGTATTGAGGTGACTCCATTTTGTTGTACTAGTTCGAATGAGGTTTCCGGCTAAGTTTGCAGTCGAACCCCATAAATCTGGGACAGCAAATCGATGGCGTGCCAGGTTCTCCCGCAGCGAATGCCTTTCACTGCGGCTTGGACGTTCGCCTTGAGAAACGGCGCGACCGTCCCTTGCCGACAAGGCCGGCTATGCATACGGCGGCTCTGCTCACGGGCAGGATTGGCCGGATCAGCTGGCGGAACATTTGCGAACTCCCAAGCCTCTCAGGGTAGGAGTGTGCTCAAGCTGGCCGCACAATGTGACGCCGATCACTGTGAACTTGCCGCATAAGTTTCACTATGCCAGAGGTAAAGACTTGTTCCAAATTATCCTCTGGTTTCCGATACCGTAAAACGATCGTTTTGGATACCGACGCACAGGAGGTCCGAGATGGAAATGACAGACAGAAACACAGCCTGGCCCTGGAGCTGGGAAGAAGAAGCCGTGTGGAAGGCGGAACTGGAAGAAAGAGATTACGATTTTATCGAGGAGTTAATCGATAATGCCGTCGCCGATGGTGCAAGCAGTTCGGACTATGTTCTCGGTCCCCCCTATGAGGAGGAGGGTACGCTCGAGAGATATTCGGTCACGGCGTGAGCCGATGTTGTCTTGCAGTTTAGGAAGACCCTCCAATGCAGGCCATCGAGTAGGACACCGCTGAGTATTGTTGTTCAAATATCAATCGCGCTCACTTTGGTCAAGGAGCGCACTGGCCTGATTTGGCCGTGGCAGCTCCATTTCGTCTGTTTCGCGGAGATTTCTTAACCGTCGATCGGCTGCAAGTGAGCGCTTCCCCCTCCGGCGCACGAAAATCCTACGCATCCGCGCGAAACGATGAAAACAACTCCCGTTCTCATTATCCAGGTCTCGTTGTTCAGGTCTTCTTGCTCACGGTCGGCGCGCAAGGGGCGATAGCTTGAGCTTTGTTCCACCTCCAGCCTTAGGGGTTGGATTCGGTCGTCTTGAGCGCTGGCGACAGCGCCATCGCGGCAAGGTAGGCGCCAGCACCGCACGCCAATGTGATGTTCAGTCCCCAGTGAATCGCGATCACGATGGCGAGCACCGAACCCAACACGCTGGACGCGGCGTTCATCGCCCAGGCCCACTCCACGGCGTTTCCCGACGTCCCGCTGCCCGGGTCTGTTCCGGGCGCAACGGCTAGCGCACGCAACCCGGTCGGAAACGGCATGCCCATGGCCAACCCGAGGGGAATCAGGATCAATCCGCTGACCAGCAATTTCGTGGCGAAGGGAAGATTTCCCAGTGTATTCAGCCAGGCCGGCAGCCGCAGAACATAGGCGCAGATTGCTCCCACTAGCAACAGCAAGCACACCCATACTTGCGGGGGCCGTGGCAGCCAGCGCCGGGAAAGCAGGCTGCCGCCACCGCTCGAAAGCAACAGCAGAAAGATGACAACGGTCAGCGCATAGGTCGGGTGCCCGAGGAATAGGACGAACCTCTGGATAAAAGCGATCTCAACCAGAATGTAGGCCAACCCGATCGACACGAAGTACAGAAGCAAAAGCCAGCGCCGGGAGCCCAACGACCTGCGGCTGGCAAAAAGCATCGGAAGAATGAGAAAGCCCAGCACCGCGGCAACAGAAATCAGCAGGACCATGCCGAGGACAACAACGCCGAGGTTGACCTTCCAATCGATTCCCTCATGCAGGCGCTGTTCGTTGAGGATCTGCCCGGTTTTGAGGGTGAAGAAAAAAAAGGGTGCATTGTCGCTGACCGGGGACACGTTATACGCGTAGTCGCGGGCGAAGGCCCAGGGGTCGTTACGTGCGATGAGCGCGGAAAACGGATTTGTGCCAGGATCGGAAGGGAGATAGAGCGGATGGAGATTTTCATTCCGCTCCATGTGTCGCGCGACCGCATCCTCTTCTGCTGCTGTGAAGGCGGACGTCTTCGCCAGGACCACCACCGGGACGCCGTCTTCGTCCAGGTGATCGCCGGCAACGACCATGAAGTTTGGTGCAGGGTTTTGTATGCCGAGCTGATGCAGCGCTTCCATGGCGACCGAGACGACACGCAGCGCCTCGCGCGGCTGACGGAATTCCCAGCGCGTGATTGCAATCATGCCATCGGGCTTGAGGTGCTCGAAGTATTCGCGGAAGGCATCGACCGTGTAGAGCCCGTTCTCGCTGAGCGCGAAGGCGCCGGCCGCTGTCGAGGCCCAGGTATCGACCAGCGTCATTTGGATGACGTCATACTGCTGCGGCGAATTTCGAACAAACGATCGTCCATCGGTAACTCGAATGTGCACCTCGGGCCGTTGGTACAAGTGGTACGAGTAATCGGCATAGCGCTCGCGCATGACCGCATCCGCGATAATGGGATTGATCTCGATGCCGGTCACATTCGCGCTGCCGTTGGCCACAGCCCGCAACACGTCCACGCCGCCACCCGGACCAATGATGGCGAAATCGCCGTGGGGCCGCAGCACATTGGCCAGGGCCGGCGGGGCGGACATCAGGTTCTTTTTCCACTCCGGTCCCCAGGCGTGCGGATCGGTATTCATGATGTAAGTAGACGCGTCGGCATCAATGACGACAGCTTTGGCGCCAGCTTGCCTGTCAACTTCCACACGCGAGATGGCGTTCCACTTCGCAAATTCGACCCAGGATCGATCGCGAAACATACCCTTCGCATAAACGACATCAAACAGACGGCCCGAGTGGTTGAAAGCGATGAGCACGAAACAAAACGCAGGTACCAGGCCTTGCCAGTCAAACCCTGGGCGAAACCATCGCCATCTCGTGGGCTTTCGCTTCCACACCAGGGCCGCAACGCCAGAAGTAAATGCAGCGAACAAAAGCGCATTGGGTCCCCCGAGCCAGTTCAGCAACGGAACCACAGCCAGGCAGGCCAGCGCGCCGCCAGCCAAATCGGCGCCATAGAGGCGCGTCACCTGCTGTGCCTCCCGTGCGAAGACAACCGAAAAAATGAGGCCAGTGAAAAAGAAGGGAACGGCCGAGGTCAGATACATCTCGGTCAGATGAAACAAATTGCCGCGTGACAGATCCAGAGAAACCGGAACGTGCAGTGCCACCAACAGGGTGAATAGGATGGCAATCGCGTTGCCGCTCGCTAGAGTCGCCGCCAGCCGACGCGTCTCAAAGCCGGTCAGCCAGCTTTCGCAGAGATAGGCAAACACGCCGCCGGCGCCGAGACCGAGCAGAGCGACCGAAATTGCTAAGAAGGCGAAATGATAGAAAAGCACCACAGAAAACAGCCGCGTCAGCGCTAACTCGAGCAGCAGCGCGGAGAAGCTGGTGAGAGAGATTGCGGCAAACAGAGCAGGATCACTCGCGGGCGATACCGAGGAGAACGATGGGGGTCGCATTTTCCTCTCGTTGGCCAGAACCAAGAAGGCACGCTGGCGCGGGCACGCAAGGCCGAAGCTGATCAATTAAGACTGATAAGGCTAGCATGACTCTGGTGGCGTAAGCTCAGAAATCCGATGCTCGATCCGCTCGAACCACGGGCCTGGCAAGAAAACAAGGGGACGCACGCCAGGACAAGCGAAGGACGGGTGCGATGGAAAAGGCCCGTTCCCAGAGGGAACGGTCCGGAGAGGGAAATCCAAGTCCAATTGCAAACGAACCAAGGGAACCGGGTTTACTTTCCCCTTGTACGTCTGGGGAACGCCGATGCCGGTGCAAAAATCCCAGCCCACCTCGCACGCGTAGCCATTGCTCCCGGTCGTGATGTCGGTGAAGTCGGCCTTGTATTCCTTCTTTACTCCGTATTCCCCGTACGCTTCAGTGAGCTCAGCATCGGTCGAGGTATTGAGGGTACCTGCGGCATTGACGATGCGGGTCAAAGTCGGGGAAGAAACGCTGGTGCCGCCAACACCGCACCATCGTCCGCAACCGTATTGCGAATAGATCGCCACGTAGGACACGTTCCAAGCTTCCGACGAAATATCCGGTGTCCCCCGCTGTCTGCCCACGATCGACTGAATCACGTTCTGATAGGTCGGGCGCGATTCAAACTGGCTGGGTCCGCCGCCGGCGTCGCCTCGGGCTGTTTCGCGGGTGAATAGCCCCTTGGTGTTGTGCAAAAAATGGTGGTTCCACCGAGACGACATACGGCGACGCGCTCGGATAGCACACAGCTCCGCCAGAGTCGCCGGCCGAGGCAAAGTAAACCACGCCCGCCCCTGGCAGTGCGTGTCATAGCTATTCTCACCATGGAAATCGCCGCCATACCGGCTATTCGATATTTCCCCGCCGCCTTCACGAGCGCGGTCGCCTTCTGCTGAAGAAGTCTTCGAGAAAACGCAATCCCGGTGTGAAGTCGGATTGCTTAAGGGGAATGGATGCTGTTTGTCCAACGAGGCGAGGGCGATGAGAGGAATCCTGCACCCGCAAAAAATTTGCCAAGACCTACCGAAGGGCAAAGATGAGCGCTTTTTGCGCGAATCCTGTCCGCAAGTCAAGCGAGCCGCGGGACCTCTGTCTAATCTTTCAGCGGTACCATGGTGCGGTCGCCGCGGCAAAAAGTCGCGACTTTCAGCAATCTCCCGGTCGCCTGAGGCATGGTCATCACCGGTCCGTAGCAATATACGGCGTGCCCGGTTGCGGCGAAATACCATTGGCCTCCCTTTCTCTTTGCTGAGGGTTGGCTGGCGACCGGCGAAGACCGCATTGGCGGCGCGAACTTCGGCACAGGAAACGACAGGAGCAGGGCTAGTGCTAGGGTCTTCATGATAGGGTCTTCGCTTTGCACAACTGCCCGACACGAGGCCGCATTTCACAGAACCGAAATCTCACCACGACTTCTGCCGGGAAACTCCCTTGTAGTCAGTCCTCACGGTTGGTGCCAGCCTGATCTAGATCACCTGGGTCGAACGCCGCACATCCTCCAGATCCGCTGCCGGTTTCCCGGGAATTTGCTTCATCGAGCGCGCCGACTTGCCCGGTCGCTTCGATTCTTTATCCGGTACTTTTCCGCCCGGCGGAGGAGTGCTCGCACCTGCGCCTTTCGCGTCCGCGGCGGATGCCTTGTCGTGCGCCTTCTTATCGTCATCCCTTGCCAGCTTGCCCTTGATCGCCGCTAACTGCGTGCTGTCTTTCAACATTTCCCGGATCAAGGTTCGTTGCGATTCGATCGTCTGGCCCTGCTCGAAGACCAGCATCGTCAAAATCACATAAGAGACAACGAACAAAATCACCAGCAGCGGCAGGATGGCTGCCGGCCGCGCGGCCTTCTTCGAAGCCGCCTGAGCAGCCAGACACTCGGCGCTGTAGATGACACTCAAAGTTGCCCCCAAGCCCGCGCAACACCTGCGCGCTTCCTGTCTTGTAAGTGCACCCGTGAAGCCATCCAAATGGGTAGAGCTAAGTCGCTGTTAAGAATGGAGTTAGCAAATGGAGGCGAGCTCAATCGGGCGGCGCAGGTGCAAGCCTCTGCACTTAATGAGTAACGAGCCCAGCACGAGTCAAAAGTGCAACCCGCTAGCCTTGTAGGAGCGCGCCCGGCCCACGTCGCGCCACCCGGTCGTGCGGAAACCTCAGAACCTCGAGCAGACCTCCCAAAAGGCCTAATCCGCTTTCACAACCACGTAATTCCGCCCCGCATAGAGCCGGTAGCCGGCGGCATCCTTTTCCAATTTCAGCGGAACGGGATGCTTGAGTTCGGCGTCATTTTGGCACGCAATGGTAAACTGGTCCGCAGCCGCCACGTTCATCACCGTGAACTTGCCGTCTTTGAAACCGAATCCATACTCTCCCGGATCGAGCGTAGCCCCATCAAAGCTGAGTTTGGTTTCAGTAATCAGAAAACCCTGGTACTTCTCCGCAATCGAGGTGGAGTACCCTGAAGTGTCGACCAGTCCCGCCAGCACCGCCTTGCCGGCCGAGTTTTTCAAACCGGAAGTATTCCGCAGCTGCACCGCCGCACTCTGCCCAGCAAAGAAAAATGAACTGGGAGCGATTTTCCGGACTTGATCGCCCGTCAGAACTTGCGCCCCGGCCTGCGCCAGCAGCGCCGCCAGCACCGCCACCATCATCCAAGTGATTCTCAGATTTCGATTCATCGCACGCTCCCCTGATTTCAAGAATTCAACTCTGTCGCAACAAGCCGCTAATAGTACATGATCTGCTCGGACGAGGCAGTGATCCCTGCCTCGCTTTCGCCGCTTTCTCGAAAACGCAGGCTCCCCGCGCGCCATCGACTGAACGAGGCGTGGTATTTCGCGACGGTTGGCAAGCGTTCAAAAAGTCTCGCCCGGAGTGTTCTGCACCCCCGTCACTCGGTTCACAAGAGAATTCGTTTGACCGCAACAATCGGATATCTGTTGCCGCCGAACCTGCCTATATTACGAGCATGGCGAGCAATGCGATACTTTCAGAAGAAGCAGCAATGAAGCAAACGGTACAACAATCGACACGCCGACAAATGGTTCCCGTCGACGCTCAAATCAGCGATCGCCGCTGGCAAGCCATCCTCGATCGCGACGCCTCCTTGGACGGCACCTTCGTCTTCGGTGTTTCGAGCACCGGAGTCTTCTGCCGCCCGTCCTGCCCGGCCAAGCACGCGCGCCGCGAAAATGTGACCTTTTTCGCAGATGCCCATCATGCCGAACAATCCGGCTATCGCGCCTGTCTGCGGTGCCGTCCGAAGGCAATCGATGGCAATCCTCAATCGGCCCTGGTTCACGCCATGTGCCGCTACATCGAGCAGCATATCGAAGACCGCCTCACGCTGGACCTGCTGGCCAGACAATTTCGCCGCAGCGCCTTTCATCTCCAGCGGACGTTCAAGTCAGTGCTGGGCGTATCGCCCAAGGCCTATATCGACGCCGTCCGCCTGCGCCAGGTCAAACAAAATCTGCAAGCCGGTCACGACGTAACCACCGCTCTCTATGCCGCCGGATATGGCTCCAGCAGCCGGCTTTACGAGCGCACCGCCACCCAGCTGGGCATGACTCCGGAAAAATACCGCCGCGGCGCGATCGCCGCCGTCGTTCGCTACACCATAGCCCCATCTCCTCTGGGAAGGATGCTGATCGCCGCGACCGACAAAGGCATCTGCGCCATTCAATTCGCCGATAACGATGCCCAGCTCCAGCAGGGTCTGATGCGCGAGTTTCCCTTTGCCAATCGACGCCGCGACGATCAAGCCATGGCCCAGTGGAGCGTGAATCTCACAAACCTGATGCAGGGACGCGAGACCAATCCCTCGCTGCCGCTGGACATCCGGGCCACCGCGTTCCAACGTCAGGTCTGGGAAGCCCTGCAAACAATTCCTCGCGGAGAAACCCGCTCCTACGGCGAGGTTGCAAGAACAATTGGCACGCCCAAGGCCAGCCGAGCCGTGGCCCGAGCCTGCGCCACCAACCCCGTGGCCGTCGCCATCCCCTGCCACCGCGTAATCCGCGAAGACGGGGCCCTCGGCGGTTATCGCTGGGGTAATCAGCGCAAACAACGGCTGCTGGCCATGGAGAAAGAGGCGGGGAGCTGACAGGTTTAGGCCGAGTCGGTCAACGACCTGCGATTCTATCGGTCTGCTTTCGAGTGATTCTCGGCTAGGTGTTGTTGAAATACCTGGTCAAGTCTAGCTCGAAGAAGCCGTGGGTTTGGTAGGGAGTCGTTATCGTCCAGCCGCGCCAGAAGGATATCTCCACAGATCGAGCAGACCCCGGAAATATTTCGTTCGCGATCCGGGCCACGTTGGCAAACCTCGCTCAAAAAGGCCTTCCGCTGCACTTTGACAGTATCGCCGGGCGATGTGCGGTTGCAATACGGCGTTCGCTGTACGACGAGAAATGCTTCCACCCATTGGCGCGGACCTCAGCTGGGAAATGTCGCCCGCAAAACCCGCGGCTCGCCTCCTGAGGGTTCATCGCATCCTCGTTTCAGTGCATCAACGCGACGCAATTTCGCTCAGCGAATAGCCGGAATGCTGGGAGGGAAGCTCATGGAAATGGCGTCGTCCGAGATAAAGGAAACAACAATATTGGTTTCGGTCGCCACCGGCTGCCCGTCTTTGAGGTAAGGACGGTAGCGCCATTGTCGAACCGCCCGCAGCGCGGCCGCGGCGAGTGCCCGGTTTCCGGAGACTACCCTCACCGAGCGCACGGTTCCCTCCGAGTCCACCTCCGCCGTCAGCGAGACGACGCCGCGAAGTCGGCCGCCCGGGGACACCGGATAGGCGAAACGTAGCGGCGGTCGCGTCGCTTGAATCGCATCGCCTGGCCCCAGAACTGGTCGTTTGGGAGTCAAAGCCGAGACCCGCATAGGAATTGCCGGTCTCGGTTCCAGGCTCGCCGCCATCAAGGGAACCGAAGCTGGAGCGACGGGAGCGGGATTGGCGGGGGTAAGCGTTCGGGGAGTTGAATCGACCGCTGCCGGCGTTGCGGGAACCGGATCGACCGGAGCGGGTGTCCGGGGAGTCGGTGCCAGCGCAGTCGAAAGAGCCGGATTAAGGCCAGCGGACGTCGGACTCGACAGGACGGCATCGATCGGCTGAAGCCGAGGCTGAGCGTGGGCTTGAGACGCCGGTATCGCCTGTATGCGATGCCAGGCGATCACCGAAACAAGGCAAAGGGACAGCACCATCACCGTCGTCGCCAGCCGGGTCGTAGCCTCTCGGGTCGGAGTAAGCCTCGACCGCGCAGGAGAAAACCATGCGACTCTCCGTCGCGGCTGCGGGACGGCGTCCGGAGGGGGCAAGACTTGCCGGCGCTCCTCGACCGGCGCTTCGTGCGGGTCCACTTTTTTCGGGCGCACTTCCGGCGCTGGCAAAGCATCCGGCAGCGCCGGCGGCGGGACGAAATGCTCCACCACCCCGATTACCGACCACGGGTCGTAGGAATGCGCCACCCCCCGGGCCTGATCGCGGAACAGGCTATTGACCAGCGTGCGTTGACGCGAGTTCAAAAGCGGAATCGACAGCCGGTGAAAGTTGCGAAATGTCCAGAGCAGATAAGCGCGCTGCCAGAATGTAGCCTCCACGCGCACCAATCCCTGCTTGGTTTCGTACAGCAGAAAACCGGATTCGAGTCTATCCAATAACATAGGTACCCTGGGGGGATACCTCAGCTCTGCAGCTGGGTTGCCACAGAGTAGGATTGTAACCCACAGATAATAGATTCGTTGTCCGCCGCCTCGGGATGCCCGGCCCCAGCTAGTGCAAAGCCTTTCACGCACCTGCCCCGCGCAATGCATACACGCAGGCCGCGGTCTCTGACTATTGTCCTAAGAAATCGAAGGGAAAAGCAAATAGGAAGGGGGCAAAAAGATCGGAATCAGAGCCCTCGGGCCGGAGGCCGGAGCAGGCCGCGTCGCGCCACCTACTCCGCCTGCTTGGTGATGTTCAGCAGTACTCCAACGCACATCAAGGTCGCAAACAGCGACGATCCCCCATAGGAAACGAAAGGCAGCGGTATTCCCTTGGTCGGCATCAGCCCCAGCACCACGCTGATGTTGATGAAGGCTTGCAGCACGATCATGCTGGTGATTCCAACCGCCAGGAACCGGCCAAAATTTTCCTGGGTCCGCAAAGCCACCCGCGTTCCGCGCCAGAGGAAGATGGCGAACAGAACGATGACTGCCAGCGCCCCGACCAAACCCAACTCCTCGGCAGTGACGGCAAAAATAAAGTCCGTGTGCGGCTCCGGAAGATAAAACAACTTCTGCTTCCCTTCCATCAGACCAGTTCCGGTCACGCCGCCCGTCGAAACCGCAATCAGCGACTGGATAATGTGAAATCCAAACCCCTTCGGATCGGCATACGGATTCAGAAATGCCAGAATGCGGTCTCTCCGGTAGGAAACGTGAAAAATCAGAAAGTAGAGCGGCAAGAGTGCGGCCGCAAGAGCATATCCAAAAAAGCGCACCCTAAGCCCGGCCACGAACAGAACGCAAGCCGTGATGCCCACACAAGCAATCGCCGTGCCCAGGTCGGGCTGAAAAACAATCAGCAGGATGAAAACCAGGGTAGGTGCGACCGCCGGAATCAGGGTGTTGCGCCAATCGTCCATGGTCTTGGTCTTGTTTTCAAGAAACCATGCCAGGAAAAGGATCAGCGCGGGCTTGGCCAGTTCCGAGGGCTGCAACGAGATGGGTCCGACGTGAAACCAGCGATGGGTGCCATGTGCGCGATCAAGAAAGAATACGGAAATGAGCAAAAGCGTAGTAAATCCAAGCAGCAAGAAAACCGGCGCCGGATGCTGCAGCCGCTTGTAATCCACTTTCATGGCCACCACCATCACCATCAGTCCCGCGATGGCCCACACCAGTTGCTTCAGCAGGAATTCGTACGCCGACCCAAACCGCTCCTTCGCCATTACCGCCGAGGCGCTGAAGATCATCACCAGTCCCACGAAAACCAGAATCGTGGTCACGGTGAACATCCATCGATCGACACTCACCCGCTTGGCCATACAAATTCATTTCACCACGGAGTTTGCGGCCGCGCCGGCGTTTCATTCCGGATTCTGCAGCGCGTGATAACTGAGTTGGTTCCAACTGCAGGATCTGAAAGAGCAGCGTCGGGCTTCAGCGTCCGGGCGATCGTCTGGAGCACTTCCCGCGCACGGGGCCCTGGTGCGGCCTAGCTCGACCGGGCCATCGCCAGCGAACGCACGATTTCTTTGAACACTTTTCCACGCTGCTCGTAATTATCGAACTGATCAAAACTGGAACAGGCAGGAGCGAGCAGAACAACCTCGCCCGCGGCCGCAGATTCGCTGGCCTGCCGGATGGCGCTCTCCAGCGTTTCCGCGGATGTGACCGGGGCTGCACCCTGAATCTGCGATTCAATCTTCGCCGCCGCGGCCCCAATGGTATAAACACGCTTCACCCGCTGCCGCAGCAATTCGTTCAGCAGGGAGTAGTCGCTGCCCTTGTCCTTGCCGCCGAGAATCAGGTGCAGGTGAACACGCGCCGGGAACGCTTCCAGGGCCTTGATCGTCGCGTCAACGTTTGTCGCCTTGGAGTCGTTGTAATAATCCACTCCTGCGATGGCGGTCACGAATTCGAGCCGGTGTTGCACGGCCTTGAAACTCCCGACGGCCTGCCGGATCTGTGCCGGCTGGCAACCAACGAGCATGCCAATCGAGACTCCCGCCAGCACATTCTCCAGGTTATGTGCACCCTTCAATGGCACTTCGCCGAGCGGCATGATTTCGTGCTCGCCCCGGCGGTCGCGAAAATGGATATGGGCTCCGCGAAGGAAAGCCCCCTGGTCGATCTCCCGCTTGCGGCTGAACCAGAATAACTGCCCACGGGTGCGACCCGACAGCGCCGCCGTGGTGGGGTCATCAGCATTGAGGACGGTGAAATCCTCCGGTTGCTGATTCTCAAAAATGCGCGCCTTGGAGTTGACATAATTCTCAAAGGTTTTGTGGCGGTCGAGGTGGTCCGGCGTGATGTTGAGAATCACTGCGATTTTCGGGCGGAATTCAACGATCGTTTCCAACTGAAAGCTCGACACCTCCAGCACCGTCCAGGTCGCGGGACCGGCCTGATCCACGAAACTGATGGCTGGGGTGCCAATATTGCCGCCGACCTGGGTCGAAAACTTTCCGGCGGCGATAATCTCGCCGGCCAATGAGGTAGTCGTGGTCTTGCCGTTGGCTCCCGTAATGGCCACGATTCGACCGGCCAGGAACTGAGCCGCCAGCTCAATTTCGCCGATCACCGGCTCTCCGAGAGTGCGCGCCTGCACCAGTTGCGGCGCATCGAAGGGCACCCCCGGACTCACCACAATCAGATCTTGCCCACGAAACGTTCGGTCGCCATGGCCGCCGGTCTCGATCGTGATGCCATGCTCCAACAGGAGCAGGATTTCGTCCCGCAGTTCGGCCTCGGGCTTGGAATCCGAGACCGTGACCAGTGCGCCGCGCGACTTCAGAAACAAGGCCGAAGCCACACCCGATTTGCCGAGGCCGACCACCAAAACACGCTTGTGGCTGAGATCCATCGAGTACCTAAAATTACTCTTCCAGCAGTTGGTGTTTCCAAGCCTTTCCGACGACCGATGGCCATCTCCTCTTATCTTAGCTTTAGCGTGGTCAGCGCGAACAGAGCGAACACCAGTGACGCGATCCAGAAGCGCACAATCACCTTCGATTCCGACCAGCCCAGGAGTTCAAAGTGATGATGAATGGGCGCCATCTTGAAAATACGCTTTTTGCGCAGTTTGTACGATCCAACCTGCAAAATCACTGAAAGCGCCTCGATCACGAAGATGCCCCCAATGAATGGCAGCAGGAGTTCCTGCTTGATCATCACGGCCACGGTGCCGATCGCCCCGCCCAGCGCCAGTGAGCCCACATCGCCCATGAACACTTCCGCGGGATGCGCGTTGTACCATAGAAACCCGATGGCGGAACCAACCATGGCTCCGCAAAAAATCGTAAGTTCCCCGATCTGCGGCATGCGCTGCAATTCCAGATAGGTTGCAAAGGTGGCGTGCCCGCTGAGATAGGTGAGAACCGCGAGTGCTCCCGCCGCAATCACGGTACAACCGATGGCCAGCCCGTCCAGCCCGTCGGTCAGATTTACGGCGTTGCTCGATCCGACGATCACAATCGCGACAAAGGCCACGAACGGCAGAAAGGCCAGCGGCCAGAGCTGTGGATGAACCGCCCATCTTTCGATCACCAGATCGGGGTGGAATTGCTTCAGAAACGGTACCACCAGCCGGGTAGAGTACTCGCCACTGTGCTGCAACGCGATCAGGGCAATCGCAATCACGACGCTGGCTGCAATCTGATATCCCATCTTCGCGCGGGCCGTCAGCCCCAGATTGCGGCGGTGCACTACTTTGAGATAGTCGTCGGCGAACCCGATGGCGCCGAATGCCACGGTCGAGAACACGGCAATCCAGACGAAGGGATTGCTCAGATCCGCCCAGAGCAGCGTCGGTACCAGAATGGCGATGGCGATGAGCAAGCCGCCCATAGTCGGCGTGCCCGCTTTTTTCTGATGCGCCTGCGGACCCTCTTCGCGTATGTACTGCCCGATCTGGAAGTCACGCAGCCGCCGGATCACAATCGGGCCCACGATCAGACCTGTAAATAGCGCCGTAAGGCTGGCGAAAGCAGTCCGAAACGTCAGATAACGAAAAATACGGAAGGGCGGAATGTAATGGTAGAGCTTCAGGTAGAGCAGCCAGTAGAGCAATCCGCCTCCGACAACCGCTGTCAGCTCTCCGCTGTCAGCTCTCAGCAAATCTCTGAGCCAGTTCGTTTCCGGATGACTTCGAGTAAGTCACGGCTTCAACCGCAGTTTTCGAGCCCGCTACGCCCGCGGGCTTTGCTCGCCGAAGGCCGCCAGGCAACTCACCTCACCGGCCAAATCCTTCCTTCCATTAATGGCTCCGTGTGCCCGGGGAGCTCGGAATCCCGCTCTTTTGTCTCCACCTCTCCAGCGCTCTTTCCAGTTTCACGCCGCGCGAGGCTTTCAGCAATACGACATCGCCCTCGACGGTCTCGCGCGCGAGCCAGTCCCCAGCTTCCTCCGGCGTGGCCACGAATTCCGCCTTCATTCCCGCTTCGTTGGCCGCTTCCACCATCGGCTTTGCCAGACCCCGTACCCCGAGGAGGAAGTCGAGTTTGATACCCGCATGGCTTTCCGCAATGTACCGTCCACACTCGCGATGCAATTGCGCACCCGCCGATCCGAGTTCGAGCATCTCGCCCGCGACCACGATCCGCCGGCGCCCGGGCATCGCGGCCAGCGTATCCACGGCAGCCATCAGTGCCTTTGGACTTGAATTGTAGCAATCGTACAGCACCGTGATGTTACCCAGTTGGACGACCTGACCGCGCTTGTCAGCCGCCTCGAGCGACGGCAAGGCTGCCGCGATCTCCGAGGGAGTGATGCCGTGTTCCACGGCAATCGCTGCCGCGGCCAAGACGTTGTAGATGTTGTGTCGGCCGAGCAACGGACTGCGGACCCGTTGACGCACTTGGTGGCAAACCAGATCAAAGCGCGTGCCTTCGGGCCCGAGCACTTCGACATTCTCGGCGCGGACATCGGAGGTGGGCTTGAAGCCGAACAGAATTACCTTGCCCTTAAAATCGCGCCCAAACTGACCCACAAACTCGTCGTCGCCATTCAGCACCGCCGTACCCCCGTTCGGAAGGGCGGCGATCAGTTCATACTTCGCCCGCGCGATCCCAGCTATCGACTCCAAGCCCTCCAGGTGGACTGGGGCGACGTTGGTAATTACAGCCTGGTTGGGCAGTGCAACGCGCGCCAAGGCGGTAATTTCTCCGGCGTGCGACATGCCCATCTCAACCACCGCGACATCGTATTCCGGCTCGAGTGTCAGCAGGCCCAGGGGCAGTCCAAAATGATTGTTAAAATTTCCTTTGCTGCGGTGCACGCGATACCTGACGGCGAGCAGATGCGCCATGGCTTCCTTGGTGGTCGTCTTGCCCATCGAACCTGTGATGCCGATGGCTGTCTTGCCCCACATTTTTCGGACCGCCGTCGCCAGCGTCTGCAGGGCGACGAGAGTATCGTCGACAACCAGCAGGTGCTTCGGGCTGGAATAGCGCGCCAGTTGCCCTTTTTCGACCACTGCGGCCACCGCGACCTCGAGCGCCTGCTCCACAAAGTCATGGCCGTCAAGCCGTTCGCCCTTGACCGCAAAAAACAGCTCGCCCGCTTTCACCGTACGGGAATCGATGGAATATCCCTGCGCCGTCGTGTGGGCGTCGAATTGGCCACCAGGTGTTGGGCCGGGCAAAATGAAGTCCGCGATGCGAGAAAGCGGAAGTCTCATGCGGTCGTCCCCACCACGTCGGCTTTGGCCGAACGCCTGCAGTCGAAGCCCAGGGCCGTCAGACTCTCGCGCGCAACCTCCACGTCGTCAAACGGAATCGTCGCACCCTTAATGCTCTGCACTTTTTCGTGTCCCTTGCCGGCGAGCAAGACAATGTCGCCCGGGCCCGCCTGCTGCAAAGCAAAAGCGATGGCCTTCCTCCGGTCGGGCTCCATGGAATACTTGGCACCGGATTTTTGCAAACCCAGCTTTTGCAAGCCAACGACCGCATCGTTCATGATGGCGAGCGGATCCTCCGACCGCGGATTATCCGAAGTAAGCACCACGAAATCGCTTCCCCGGCCCGCCGCTTCGCCCATCAGCGGACGTTTTGCGCGATCGCGATCGCCGCCGCAGCCAAACAGCGTGATGACCTTGCCTTTCAGTCCCGCGCGACCCACAAAATCGCGAGCCAGCGCGGTCAGGTTGCGAAGCGCGTCGTCGGTGTGTGCATAGTCCACTACCACCGTGAAAGGCTGGCCGCAATCGACGCGCTCGAAACGTCCAGGGACGCTGGCAAGTTCGAAAATTCCTTTGGCAATCGCCGCGACCGAACAATCGCGGGCGTAGCCGGCGGCCGACGCCGCCAACACGTTATACACATTCACGTTGCCGATCAGCGGAGACCACATCGCAATCTTCCCCGCCGGCGTCACCATCTGGAACCGCGTCCCGCGCGGCGTGATCTCGATCGACTCGGCATGAAACTCGCCGGAGGCGAGCCCGTAGGAGAGCACCACCGCACTGTTCTTCCGGCAAAGCTTTGCCAGCTGCCGGCCGCTCTCGTCGTCGATGTTCAGCACGGCAACCCGCGGCGGTTCGGTCCCGCAACCTTCGAACAGCATCCGCTTGGCACGAAAATATTCTTCCATCGTGCCGTGGTAGTCGAGATGGTCGCGGGTCAGATTGGTAAACACAGCAACATCAAAGGGAATGCCGAAAACACGCTGCTGGGCAAGCGCATGGGATGACACTTCCATCACCGCTTCGGTCACACCCAGCCCCAGGCCTTCCGACAGAAGCCGGTTCAACTCGAGCGATTCGGGGGTGGTATGCGGCGCGCGAAGAATCTTCCCGGCAACGTGATATTCGATGGTTCCAACCAGCGCGGTCTTGCGCCCAGCCGCCAGCAGGATCGATTCCACCAGGAAGGCGGTCGTGCTCTTTCCGTTGGTCCCCGTAATTCCAGTATTGGTAATTCGCTCCGCCGGACGTTGGTAGAAATTCGCGCTGAGGCGGGCCAGGGCGCGTCGTCCGTGCACAACTTGCGCCCAGGCAAGCGCCGGCCGTGGCGTTTCTATCGCGGAGTCGGTGACAATGGCAACCGCGCCCGAGGCGATCGCTTGATCGATGAAACGGTTGCCGTCGCTTGTCTCGCCCTTCATGGCGACAAAAACCGTCCCCGGCCTCACCCGACGCGAATCGTATTCCAACCCGGCAATCGCCGGGTTCCCACTCCGGAAGAGCACCTCGGCGCCTTGGAGAAGTTGTTGGAATGTCATTGCAGTGATTATAAATAGTCTGTGTTTTGATTCTTCTGTGAAGCTCTTTATTCAGCGCGTTCAGGGTTTTTAACGCACCGTCCGCAATCGGCTGTCCAGCAAGACCTAAGCCTACCGGCCGAAACGCAGTGTAATACGCGATCCCGGTGCCACGCGCGCACCCGCGGCCGGCGATTGTTCCCGGGCGATGCCGCTGCCGACGGCGTCAAGGTCGAGCCCCGCATCTTGCGCCGTTTCGATCGCCGCCCGCAAATTCTTGCCAAGAAAGGATGGCACCTCGATGCCTCCCTCTTCCACATCGAGCACCACCGTTCCACCCGAGGGGAGTTTCTGCGCCGGAGGGTTCTCCGCTGGCGAAGGTGGGACCGCGGTTGCCGCTGGCGGCTGGGTTCCGCCGTCTGCCTCCTTTCCCCCGAGCGACGCCGGAACAACCCGGGCCGCGATGGTTTCCTTGTTCTCCGTCGTTGGAATCACCGGCGTCTCGTTGGCTTCGGCAATATCCAGGCTGGCTCCCAGGTGGTCGGGAGAGCCCTCTTCGAGGCTCGCGTCAGGAACATTGCGCCGCGCCAGCAGAACCTGTCGATTGGGCGGAAGCTGGACATCGTGCGGCACGTGCAGATATTCCAACGTCTGCTGCATGACGCGCTGGAAGATCGGCGCCGAAACCTGCCCCCCCTGATGCAGGCCGACCGCCGAGTCGAGAATCACCACCACGGCGATCTGGGGATCATTGATGGGCGCAAAGCCTGCAAAAGAACCCACATACTTGGTCTTCGAGTAAGCGCCGGTCGCCGGATCCACCTTCTGCGCGGTCCCGGTCTTGCCCGCCGAACTGTAGCCCTCGAGAATCGCCTTGCGTCCGGTACCGTGCAGCACGACCCCCTGCAACATTTCGCGCATCTGGGCTGCGGTGAGCGAGGAAATCACGCGCGTCCCCGAGGCTGGCTGAAAGGCGATCGTTTGCGGAGTATTCTGCGGCGAAATCGTGCCCGCCACGATTCGGGGTGGCACGCGCACGCCGTCGTTGGCGATCGTAGAGATCAAGGAGGAAAGTTGCAGCGCGGAGATACCAATTTCCTGTCCCATGGAGATGGCGCCAATCGACACTCGCGACCAGCGATCGACGGGCTTGGTCAGGCCGGGAGTTTCGCTGGGCAACTCAATTCCCGTCCGCTGGCCGAAACCAAACGCCCGAATGTATTTGTACAACCGATCGTCGCCCAGCCGGAGCGCAATTTTGATGGCGCCGACGTCGCTCGATTCCGCCAGAATGCCGGCGACAGAAAGCAATCCGTTCTTGTGGCTGTCGCGGATCCGCATGCCGTTGATCACGATTGATCCCATCTGGCAATCAAATATTTCATCGGGACGGGTGATCTTTTCCTCCAGCCCGGCAGAAATGGTGACCATCTTGAACGTCGATCCCGGCTCGTAGATGTCGCTAACCGCGCGGTCCTTCAGGGCATCGTTGTTAATGTCCTTGCGAATATTCGGATTGAACGTGGGCCGGTTGGTGAGCGCCAGAATTTCACCGGTTTTGGGATTCTCCACAATCACCGTGCCGGCGATGGCACGCGTCTCCTCCATCCCGCGCTCAAGTTCACGCTCGGCAATGTACTGTATGTTTTGATCGACGGTAAGAACGACGCTATCGCCAGCTTCTGGCTCCTTCTCGACGCTGGCAAACCAACGCTTGCGCGCATCGACTGAAATCATCAGCTTGCCGGGTTTTCCCTGCAGTCGCTGGTTGAATTCCCTCTCCAACCCGCTCAGCCCCTGATCGTCGGTGCCCACGTAGCCGAGGACCTGTGCCGCCAACTCACGCTTCGGATAAAACCGCTTGGGCTCCTTCTGAAAGTGAATGCCTTGCAGGTTCAGCGCCCGGACCCTCTCCACCACTTCCGCATCAGCCTTGCGCGCCACCCAGCAAAATGTCTTGTGGGCGCGACAGTCGGCCAGCACGACACGGGGATCGTCCTTGGTGATGCGGGTAATCAGGCTCACCGTATTCGCAAGGTCGGGAGTTTCCGAGGGCACCACGAACGCCGAGTCCACCTGAATAGACATCGCCAGTTCCCGCCCGGCGCGATCGTAAATGACCCCGCGTTTCGCCGACAGATCAAGGCTGCGTTGCTGCTGATGCTGCGCGCGGCGCTCGAAATCGCCGTAACAAAAGATCTGCAGATATACCAGCCGCACGCAAATCGCCAGCAGCCACAGGCAAAGAAATCCAGACAAGGCATAGAGCCTGAATCTTGCGTCGTTCGAAGAGTTGTTCGCCGCCACTTCTGTTCCTCAGAAAGTTTCGGCGGCTCCGCGGAGCCGCCGGGAAACAACTGACCTGGAGTCGGGACGCGGCGTGCCGCGTCTCGGGTCGCAGCATGAGACGGGGGCAAGCCACCCCAACAGAACGAGAACTATCGCGCCGATATCACCGCGACGGGCGTCACGCTGGCCATGACCGGCGCGCCAGGTTCGGTGGCGTTGTCCATGCGCAGCACCTGCCCCGGTTGCGGCGGTTGCAAACCCAATTTTCGCGCCGTCAAATCGATTCGCTCCGGATCGCGCAGCGACGCCTCTTCCAAGCGCAAGGCGCGGTTCATATTCGTCAGGTCTTCGCGTTGCGAGCGAAGGGCTTCGATCTTGTATCCATACTCGATTGCACGGAAGTGCTGCAGCGCGTACCCCATGACCAGCAGGAACAGGCAGCAGAGCGCAAATCCAAAGAATCTCATCTCCCGTTCGCGGCGCGGGTCTTCCAGCTTTACCAGGCGGGAGTTGTCAATCGTTTTGCGGAAATAGATTTCCGGCGTCCCCAGCCAGCAGGACTTCCGCCGGCCCGTGTGAATTGCGCTTTGCGTCGCCACCGCGCTCATGATTTATGCCACTCCCAGTAGTTTCGAGTCGTATTCTGCGTTTTTCTGAACGGAGGTGAACCATGATTCAGCCATCAGCGGTTCAACCGCCAAGCATTCCTCGACCAGGGCTCGCTCGGACTGCGTCCGCCGTTCGGCGCGTTCGACCGTTGCCATCAGATCTTCGATAAGGGTGCCGGTGAATATCATTGCCTTGTTGCCAGTTTTTCTTCCCGGACTCGGCTTTGTTTTTGTGTTTGCTTGGCCGCTCCGCGAAAACTCCACCACAGAGTAAAATCGTTCTGTTACTTCACTCCCACCTTTTCGGCAGCCCGCATCTTCGCGCTGCGGGACCGCGGATTCCGGCGAATCTCGTCTTCTGATGCCATCGCCGGCTTTTTCGTGAGTAACCGAAAGTGCATGTTCTTGGCGCCCTCTCGCATTGCGTCCTTTACCATCCTGTCTTCCAGCGAATGAAAGCTGATTACGACCAGCCTTCCGCCCGCCTTCAACACTCTGGGCGCCGCCTCCAGCAGTGCTTTCAGATCTTCCAGTTCACGGTTCACGAATATTCGGAGAGCCTGAAAAGTTCTCGTCGCCGGATGAATCCGCTCGTGTTTCATTGACCGGGCCGCGGCTGATACCACCTCGACAAGTTGCGTCGTCGTGCGTATCGGCCGCGACCGGACAATGGCTCTGGCGATTCTCCGCGACCTCCTTTCCTCACCGAATTCGTA
>JBEKPJ010000062.1:0-39909 GCA_049520935.1 Terriglobales bacterium
TGTGTTGTGCTATCGTCAGACACGAAGAAGCCTCCGGAAGTGCCTCGAACGGCGTCTAGTCAACCTGTTTGTAGCACAGGAGGCTTCTCTTGTCTTAAAAATCACGAATTATTCGGGCTAATTCCACCACGTCAACTCTCGCTAGATCCAAAACCGCCGATGCTGGTTGTACCGGGAGCTCGACGACAAAGGAAGATCCGTTGCCAATCGAGCTTTGAACGGCGATCGATCCGCGATGCCGCTGGACAATCCAATCGGCAATGGCGAGGCCTATCCCGGCTCCGCCTTGCGCCCGACTTTTCGCCTTGTCTACGCGGTAAAAACGTTCGAAGATTTTGCGCTGATCTTGCTCGGCGATTCCAATGCCCGTGTCGCGAACACAAACGACCGCGCTGCCATTTCGTGCTTCCAACCGTAACTCGACGGCTCCGGGCGGCGGTGTGTACTTGACGGCATTGTCGAGGAGGATGGCCAGCAGTCGTTGGAGGGCCACGCGGTCGGCCAGTACCGGCAGCTCGCAATCCGCGATTGTGTGCGTGAATTGCAGATTGCGGGACTCCACGAGTTGGCGCCATTCGTTCGCTATCTCCGCAATTGCCGAACGTAAATCGAGAATTGTCAGGTGCACGTTCTCTCGCCCGGAATCGGCGCGGGCGAGCGACAGCAGTTCTTCCACCAGGGACGAGGTTCTTTCCGCCTCCAGCAGTATGTGCCGCAAAGCTTCGCGATATTCCGCTTCGCCTCTGGATTTGCGGAGAGCGATCTCCGATTCGGTGCGAATGAGCGAGATGGGCGTGCGCAGTTCGTGCGAAGCATCGGCTGTGAACTGGGTCACGCGGAGAAAGGAGTTTTCAATGCGCGCCAGCATCTCGTTCAAAGTGTCCGAAAGGCGTTGAAGTTCGTCACCCGTCGTGAGTTTCTCCAGTCGGTCGGCCAGGTTGCTGCCGCTAATGCTTCGCGCGGTCCGTGTGAGCGCGTCCACCGGAGAAAGGGCCTTGTGGCTAAGCAAATACCCTCCAGAAGCAGCGGCGAACAGCAACAATGGCGCCAGCACCAGGAGATATCGCTGGAAGCGAGACAGCGTCGCGATGATCTGATCTGCGGGAACGCCCGTTTGCACCGTGTAAGCGCGGCCATTGACCTCAATTCGCTGCTTAACAAAACGAAAAGGCTTATTTCCAAGCTGAACGTTGGTAAACGACGCACGCTTGCTCGCGGCCGGCGTCAAGGCCGCCACCTGATTTTGTACCAGCGACGATGCGCGGAAGAGCCAGTTTCCATCGGCGTCGTAAATTTGCAGGAAGTCGCCGGAGTGCTCTAAGACGTAAGCTTCCGAGGCTTCTTCCCGAAGCTTGTCGACGGTCATATTCTTTTTCTTCTGTGATTTCAAAAAACTGGCCACGTCTTCAACTTGGGCGGTCAAGGCGTCGTCAGCGATACCATAAAGGTCTTGCCGAAGGACGAGCCACATGCCCACCCCGAAGAAAAGCTCGGCTGCCGTAAAGATTGCCAAATACCACAGGGTGAGCCGAGACCCGATGGGGAGTTTTCTCATGATTGCCAATCCGCGCTCATGACGTACCCAACGCCGCGCACGGTGTGAATCAGTCTTCGGCGGTCGTTATCATCATCACAATCGACCTTGTTTCGCAGCAGCCGCACAAAAGCTTCCAGCGTATTGCTACCCATTTCCCGCCCTGAAAACGCAATCAGTACTTCCCGCGGAACCACTTTGCCGGCATCGCGCATAAGGCGTTCTAACAGGGAATATTCGGTGCGCGTTAGGCTCAAGCGCACTCCGCTGCGGTAAACCTCGCGGGTGGAAAGATCCAGGAACAAATCGCCGAGCTGAAGCTGTGGTCTCCTGGGAAGAACGGTGGCGCGACGCACGGCTCGCAGTCGCAGCAACAGTTCGTCAAATGAGAACGGCTTGGTCATGTAGTCATCGGCGCCGAGGTCCAGGCCGTGCACAACGTCGGGGACAGAATCTTTGGCGGTGAGCATCAACACTGGCGTGAGGTTGTTTTCGGTGCGCATGCGCCGCGTCAGTTCGAATCCGTCCATCCTGGGCATCATCACATCGAGAATGACAACATCGAAGCTGTTGTCGCGAACCATCTGCAATCCCTGGCTGCCGTCGACTGCGCACGCGACCCTGTGTCCTTCTTCGCTCAACCCCTGGCGCAGCAATTCCAGCATTCGCCGTTCATCTTCGACAACGAGCAGTTTCATTGAAAAACCTGCCGGGCTCCTGTGAATCGTGAGCCTATAGACCCTAGGGTAGAGGCAAAAAGCCTCGAAAAACAGAATCTGAAAGATTATTAACCTTCCTTTAATAAGGGCTTCATCGCGCCTTCCTACCATTGCCAGTGACCTAAAACCGGCCAAGATTTCCGTCGTCCGGAGAGCCGCAGCTCCTGGGTCCATTGGCATTCGCCAAGGGCCATCCGCGGACTTTCTCCGGTCAAGGTAATGGTTGCAAGGAGATGAAATCAATGAAGCCGAAGCGTTCATGCTGCACCTTCTTCATGTTCAAGATGCCAATCCTGCTCGCCCTTTGCGCGCTTTTGGGAGCGGTGGCGTTCGCTCAAGGTGGACATGGAACAATCAGCGGACGCGCGGTGGACAGGGTCGGCGCGGTACTCGATGGAGCGCGAGTGAAGTTGCAGCCGGGTGACATGGTGACCGCCACCGACGGCCAGGGGGAGTTTAATTTCATTGGCCTGGCGCCCGGCGACTATACCCTCACAATCTCGTACGTTGGCTTCACGGATTTCACTAAGCAGGTTACAGTCGTTGCCGGGCCGGCAAGCCGCATCGAAGCGAAATTGAATGTTTCCGCCAAGAGCGAAGAAGTCTCCGTCGTTGCGGATCGCCCGCATGGTGAAGCTGAGGCCATCAACCGCCAGCGCACTTCCGACAATATTCTTCAAGTCCTGCCGTCCGACGTGATTACAGCCCTGCCCAACGCGAACATCGCGGATGCGGTTGGCCGACTGCCGAGCGTGACCCTGGAGCGCGATGAAGGCGAAGGCAAGTACATCCAGATCCGCGGAACGGAGCCGCGCTTGAACGCCGTGACGATTGACGGGGTTCTCGTTCCTGCGCCCGAAGATAACGTGCGCCAGGTGAAGCTGGATACCATTCCCGCGGACATCGTCGAGTCGGTCGAAGTCAACAAGACGCTTTCTGCTAATCAAGACGCTGAGGCCATCGGCGGATCTCTAAATCTGGTTACCAAGACCGCAGGTGATTTGCCGACCCTGACCCTGGGCGTAATTGGTGGATTCACTCCCATTCTCAATACCCGCGCCATTGCCCAGGTGAATGGAACCATTGGCCAGCGTTTTGGAGCCACTAAGAAATTTGGCGCACTATTCTCGGGCAGTTTTGACTATAACGGCCGCGGGATCGACGACATCGAACCCGGCCTCAATGACACGGCAATCCCAAGCTACGGCAGCATGGATATCCGCGAATACCGGTACCGACGCAAACGATACGGCTTTGGAGGTGGGCTCGATTACAAACTCGGAGATGGAGCGGGGCTTTATCTCCACTACTTCTACTCCGATTTCAGGGACTACGGCGACAAGTGGGTGTACACCTTGAAAGATGGTACTGGCTGCGACGGGACGCCGGCGAATGGCTGCCCCGCGGAGAAGTTCTCTGGTTCCGAACGAGCACCGGATTATCGGATAGGTAACTTAGCGATTGGGGGCAAGCACATTTTTACCAATTCTTGGTTAGCCTGGAATGTGTCGGCGTCCGCCTCATTGCAGACGGCAGCAGCGGGCAATCCAGGATTCGATTTCACGTACAACGGTCCGACTACCGTGAACGGCCAGGTCCCAGGTACGCCTCTCTGCGCGAATATCGTTCCGGCTCCGAATCCCCACCTCCCGCAGTGGACCCCAGGCTGCGACACGCCGGGAGGCCCCTATTACACTCCGGGGAACTGGAACCTACTGGATGTCAATACCACCTCCGGAAACACCTCACAGGTCAACTTGCAGGGAGCAGTATCGTACGCAACCAACTATCATCTAGGCAAACATAATGCGACCTTTGAATTCGGCTTCAAGGAGCGCAACGCTCATAAAGGCCAGAATGCCTACTCGCCGACCTATGACCAGAACGATCTGGCAACTCCGCCGCCAACACCGCTGATGACCCAGTACCTAGGCGGATTCACCAACCCCAACTACTACTTCCACGATTACAGGCTTGGGCCGGTTGTCTCATGGCCCAGCATTACCGGCAGCCTGCCTAATCTCGTCAACCAGGGCATTCTCTCGCTGGACGTGGGCGCTACCCACCTCGCCTCGGACGCCAGCAACTTTGAATATACCGAACGCATTTCTGCTGCCTACGCGATGAATACGGTCGATTTCGGACGCTTCCGACTTCAGCTTGGGTTCCGTGTCGAAGCCACGCAGCTGAACACCTTGGGCTATATCGTCGCCAACGATGCTAACGGCAACTGGATCTCCACGACGCCAGCTCCCGCGAACAATTGGTACTGGAATCCTCTGCCCAGCGCACAACTGAAGTATCGGCTGACGGATGACTCTGATCTTCGCGTTTCTTATGGCCGGGGAATCTCTCGCCCTAACCCGTATGACACGATCCCATATGTCGAATTAGACCAGAGCACCAATCCCTACTCATACACTTTCGGCAACCCCAATTTGGTGCCAGAGCACGCCAACAACTATGATGTGTTGTACGAACATTACTTGAAGCCCTTCGGCGAAATCCAGGGCGGTTTCTTTTACAAACAGCTGAGCGCTCCTATCTACTACACGCAAAGCCTGCCTGCCGACAGCGGTCAATATAACGGGTACATCACCAGTACGATTATCAATGGCACCCACGCCTGGCTGGCGGGGTTTGAAGCTGCTTACATCCAGCACCTTGGGTTCCTGCCCGGAGGATTGAGCGGACTCGGAATCTCCGCCAATTACAGTTGGACAACTTCCAACTCCGGCCCTCTGCCCGGACGCTCAGACACTCCCGCGTTGCAGCGCCAGGCTCCGAGTACATGGAACATCAGCCCTACCTATGACAAGGGTCGGTTCTCGGCGCGGGTAGGGCTCTCCTACAATGGCAGTAGTATCTACCAGTACCAATGGCAGCAGTGTACCGCGGCAATCCAAAATTCCCCTGCTGGATGTACGGATCCCGCCAATCTCGGGCCTAAAGGCCCGGCCGGCGACAATTACTTCTACCCGCACTTCCAGGTGGACGCGCAAGCCAGCTACCGCATAAGAAAGAATCTCACTTTCCTCGTACAAGGCCTGAACCTGTCGAATGAAGTGTTTGGCTTCTACAACGGTAGCCCAGACTACGTGAACCAGCGCGAGTTCTACAGCCCGACTTATTCGTTCGGGTTGCGGTGGGAGCCACGCAAAGAGAATTGACAAAAAGCGCACGCATTCCTCTGCTTTGCCGTTCTCGGGAAACCCGGGTTACCGCGTGAGGTCGTGTCTCTTTGTATCGCGCCTTTTGGCGAAGACTTTAGAAGGAAACTCGGTCAGAAATTCAAGGAGCCTCCTACACCATGAAGAGCAGGAACCCGCACTTCCGCAGATCTAGAAAGCAGCGTTGGTTTTTCATTGCCGTCTTTGCCTTGGGCTTCGTTCTTTCAAGCGTCTGCATCGCCTCCGCCGAGGGATTTGCGATCCGCAAGAAGATCTCAATTCCCGGCCAAGGCAGCTGGGACTACCTCGCTGTCGATGAAGGCGCGCGCCGTTTGTACGTTTCTCACGGCACTCAGGTCGAAGTGCTCGATGTGGATTCGGGCGCGATCGTCGGCAAGATTGAGAACACTCCTGGTGTCCACGGGATCGCCATTGCTCCCGAACTGGGGCGAGGGTTCGTGAGCAACGGGCAGGCATCGACCGTCACCATTTTCGATCTGAAGACGCTCAAGACAATCGCGGAAGTCACGGTTGGCAAGAAGCCCGATGCGATCGTTTATGATGTTGCGACCTCGCGAGTTTTCGTATTCAATGGCGATAGCAACAGTGCCACCGCGATTCAAGCGGCAGACGGAAAAGTGGCGGGAACGGTTGATCTCGGCAGCGGTCCCGAGTTTGCTGTCGCCGACGGTTCAGGGTATGTTTACGATAACGTGGAAGACGCAGGCGAGCTCCTGAAAATCAACGCACGCTCGTTGAAAGTTGAGGAGCGCTGGCCGACGGCGCCTTGTGCTTCGCCTTCCAGCCTCGCGATGGATCGTCCCAATCGGCGGTTGTTCATCGGTTGCCGCAGCAAGGTGATGGCGGTCATGAACGCGGACACGGGGAAAGTGATCGCGACGCTGCCCATTGGCGACCACGTGGATGCCACGGCGTTCGATCCCGACTCACGGCTGGTTTTCAATTCCAACGGTGAAGGCACCATCACGGTGATTCACCAGAACAGTCCGGACAAATACTCCGTTGTCGAAAATGTGAAGACGTTGCCCAAGGCAAAAACTATGGCGCTCGACACCAAAACCCATCAACTCTTTTTATCAGCGGCGGAAGCGGGACAGTTCGAAGTGCTAGTGGTAGGTCCCAAGTGAAGCTTTTCCAAATACTGCCGATTGTTATTCTTCTCGCCGGCGTTGCCTGCTCAGACTCGCGCTCGAAAGCGGCATCGCGAACGAGCCCGGTGGAACTGCAACTGCAAGTGAGCGTGCCCTTCCACTTCGTCGTTTACGGGGATTCACGCTTCCATGATCCGAAGGACACGGAAGCGTCGAATCCACTTGTGCGGCAGGCGCTGGTGCAGGCAATCGCCCAGACGAGTCCTGCGTTTATCTCCTTCGGAGGAGACATCGTCTACAACGGCTACGATAAAGACGACTGGAAAGTGTTCGATACGGAAACCGCGATATGGCGCGAGAAAAGAATTCCCGTTTATCCTGCATTGGGCAACCATGATCTGCACGGCGATGAGCAGGTTGCTCTGGGCAATTACTTCGAACGCTTCCCCGATCTGAAGAGTAGCATCTATTATTCGGTCCGCGCCGCGAACACGCTGATGTTGGTACTCGACAGCGCGCTCGATGAAACCTCCGGCCCACAGGGACAATGGCTTACCCAAAAGTTAGATCATCTTCCTGGCGAGGTGGATTTCGTTCTTATCATTCTTCATCATCCTCCCTACACCAGCTCGTCGGATGACAAGAAGTTCGGCGGTGGCCACTCCGCCCGCTCGCAAGAACAGGCCCTGGCCAAAATGCTCGAAGCGCGGCAGCAGAACCTGCGCGCCCGCATCGTTGTTTTCTCTGGACACGTGCATAACTACGAACGCCATGAGCACGGTGGTGTCACCTATTTTGTGACGGGCGGTGCAGGAGCGCACGCTTATCCAATTGAACGCGGCAAGGACGATCCGTTCCAGAGTAAGGAAGTGAACTACCACTATCTGCAGCTGGAAGACGATCAAGGCAAGCTTAAGATCACCATGAACCGTCTGGATTTGACCGGCAGCAAAGCGGCGTGGACGGAACCTGATTCGGTCACAATTGCAGTACCGACAGCAAAGGCTGCGACGCAAGGCCAGTAATCGTTTTGGACTACAAAACGGAAGTCCCAACGACAGCCACCTCGTTGCCTTGGTTTACACCAGAGTCTCCGTCTGCCTATTTACTGCACCGCCTCCGTTTTTCTCGCGGCGCTCTCAGCGCGGGCGGTGGCGCATGGCAGCCGAATCCGTCTCTCACATCCCCGATGTCGGCATTAATTTTGGCGGTGGCGATCGCTTCCAAATGACCCACGAAAACGCTTGGTTGCACGTTCAAAATCCCTCGTCCCCAACCAAATTCGGTTTGGGGTCCGGTCGATGTGAATTGGGATATCGGTTATCAGGGTGTTCACAAGGGACCGGACGGCTGGCTCACGGGCGTAATTGTCGGCCACGATTCACTCCAACACGTAAGGGGGACCCACTGTGTTAGAGTTCTGGCGTCTGGTTCCTTCCGCCGGACCGGCGGATACTCCCATGCTCCGGCCCGCGCTCCTCATTGCTGGACTTCTTTTTGTTGGATTCCCCTTATTCGGCCAACAGGACGTTAATCGCCAGCCATCCCAGTCCGCGACCCAAACCACGCCAGCGGTTCCCGAGAATCGCATCGCGCCCCAGTCGCAAGATTTGGCAAAGCTCGTTGCCCGCACGGATTTAGTCCTAGTGCCCGTGATCGTGACCGATAAAACTGGAAAGCACGTTTCAGGACTGCAGAAAGAAGCGTTCCGCATCGAAGAGAACGGTAATGTCCGCGGCGTTTCCGTGTTCGAAGAAGCCAAGACCGAAAAACTCGTTGCCCGCAAGGACACCACGTCGGACGACCACTTCAACTTCCTCCTCCCCGGTGATGAACATCCTTGGCGCCTGACTAGCGTCGTCCTCGACATGATCAATACCCCCTGGATGAGGCAGTTGGAAGCAAAAAAACAGCTCATCGACTATCTCTTGCGTAGCGCATCGCACGACGAACCCGTGGCCCTCTTCGGTCTGAATAGCAGTGGGCTCCATCAGCTCCATCCGTTCACCACGGACTCCAAGGTATTAATTGCTGCCCTGCAAAAGCTCAAGTTGTCGCTGAGCTCGGAGGAGCAAACTCAGCCCCCGGAAGTCTTCACCGACGACCCGTCCGAACAACAACAAGCATCGGACGAAGAGCAACTGATGAGCGACTTTATGCAGGATCTCAGTGATACGCTTGCCGCAGACTACCAACGCACAGCGACTCGCCAAACACTGCTTGGCCTTACACAACTGGCGCATGCGCTCCAGGCAATTGCCGGCCGCAAGACAATCATTTGGGCCAGCGCCGGCTTTCCGTTCACCATCGACGATCCGCAATCCTTCGGTCGGCAGGGCGATGACCTGCTTAGCAATTACGAGGAGACATGGCGTGCCTTGAACTCCGCGAATATTGCGGTTTATCCGGTCGACCTGAACGCGCTGGATTTCAGCACCAGGAATCTGCCGAGCGCCGATTCCAGAGTCTCCGCTAACCAAATCAATAATATTCGGGGAACCAATGGCCCGAAGTCTGCATTGCGGCTGCCTTACGACAAAGCTTCCCAGCAGCGGTTGACCCTGCACGCCTTCGCGGATGCGACCGGCGGCCGGGCGTGCGTCACCATCGACGAATTAGAAAAGTGTTTTGCGGCGGCCGTCGATGATTCGCGAGCCTACTACCTGCTCGGCTACTATCGGGGAGGGAACGTGCAGCCGGGATGGCGCAAACTCAAAGTGAAAGTTGTTGGCGACGGCCTCCGGGTTAGATATCGCAGCGGATTCTACTTCGCGCCGAAAATCCAGGACTCGGCCGGTCTCCGGCGTAGGCAACTCGTCGACGCGCTCGCCTCGCCCGTCCAATACAACGGTTTGCAACTTAGTGCCCGTTTCCTGCCACCTTCGAGCGACCCGGCTTCGGCTTCCCACTCTGCAACTTCGGGCACCGGAAAGCGGCTGGCCGAATTCATGCTCGGGGTGATGGGCAATTGCATAACGATCGACCGCGAAAAGGGGAACGCGATCGACCTGGAGGTGATCGCGCTCGCGTTCGACAGTAACCATAAAAGCGTTGCGACCACTTCGCAAGCGATCGCCACCGGACTCAAAGCGGAAATGATGCAGAAAACCCTGCGGTCCGGCCTCGGAATTCCTGAGAAGCTCGATCTAGGTCCCGGCAAATATGAAGTGAAATTCGCGGTGCGCGACAACTTCAGCGGAATTCTCGGCACCGTAAGCATTCCCATCGAACTCAAGTAGACGACGTTCGTGCTGGCATGGCCGGAGGCAAAGCTAAGCACTTGCCCGGGATCTCCCGGTGTCGCGGTCCTCTTGGCATGTGGCAATAACTCACAAGGTTGTAGCCCTTTGACTTTCGCGGTTGCATTCCAGGGCGGACGTCGGTTGGCTTTGGAGCGGGTTGGGGAGCATCGTCGCCGGCGTCGACACGGAACGCGCTGGAGACTTGACGGATCCCGAGTCAAGTCGAGAAGGGTGGACTTGCTCGGAGGCCAACATTACACCACGGGCGAAGACGGGCAGAGGGCGGCTTTAACAGCATTGCCAAATCGTGTTACTCTGCTGCGTTTACCTGGAGTTTGTGCTCGCATGTTCTGTTTCCCGCGTTCACCCGTCGTCGCCGCTCTTCTGCTGGTCTCTCTGCAACTCATGTTCGGTGAGGAGGCAAAGGCTCCACCTGTCACTCCGGAACTTGCGGCCGCTGACCAGCTTTATCGCTCCGGCAAGTTCGCGGAAGCCGAGGCCAGCTATCGGGCACTACTCAGCACCGACTCGACGTTGGTGCCTGCCCAAGTTGGACTGGTTCGGGCGATGTTGCGGCAGCAGAAAATTGACGAAGCCGTCGACACGGCGAACACGGCGTTGGCGGCGCAGCCCAATGCGGCGGCGTTGCTGGCGGCCAAGGGTGATGTCCAGTTTCGTAACGGTGATATGCCAGATGCTGAGCTGTCATACCTCGCAGCGAAGAAATTCGACACGAAGGAAGTGCATGCTTATCTCGGACTTGCGCGGTTGTATGCCTCCTACTCCCTGTACCGTAAAGCCTATGACCAGCTACAGAATGCGCATGACGTTGCTCCCGGCAACATCGAGGTGCAGAAGGCATGGCTACGGATGCTTCCACGAAAAGAGAGGATGGCGGCATTGGAGGCCTACCTTGCGGGGCCGCATCCTGATGATGAAGAAGAAACAAAGTGGATGACGGAGTATTTGGAGTTTCTGAAAGCAACAGCGGATAAGCCCATCCATGCCTGCAGGCTTGTCAGCAAGGTGGAGCAGACCGAGACCAAGTTGGAAACGATGTATGGGCCAGACGCACACCACATGCGGGGCATAGGCCTATCGGTAAGGCTCAATGACCGGAATGTCCATCTCCTGCTTGATACGGGAGCAGGTGGGATCATGGTTGGACGGAAGGTCGCGGAAAAGGCGGGATTGACTCGCGTCTCTGCCGTGCACTATGGAGGCATTGGCGATAAAGGTTTACAAAGCGGCTACACAGCGGTAGCAGACCACATCCGAATCGGCGAGCTAGAGTTCCAAGACTGTGTGGTCGCGGTAAGCGACAAAAACTCGTTGGGAGATGAAGACGGGCTGATCGGCGCCGATGTGCTCGGAGCTTATCTGATTGACATTGACCTACCCGGAATGCGGCTCAAACTTTCTCCGCTTCCAAAGCGCCCCGAAGACACAGTTGCCCCGAAATCGCTGAACAGCGAAGGCGAGGAACAAGCGAACGCTGAGCAGAAAGAAGACAGCGTGAATGAGGGAACCTCGAAGGATCCGAATTCCCCACCGCCGACAATCAAGCCAGCACGACGCCTACCCAAAGATCGTTACATTGCGCCCGAAATGGCGGACTGGACGAGAGTCTTTCGATTTGGCCACAGCATCTTGGTGCCGACTAGCGTGAACGACTCCAAATCCATGCTGTTTGGACTCGATACGGGCGCCTTCAGCAATGTCCTGTCGGTGCGTGCCGGGCGACAGGTCAGCAAGGTTAGTTCCGAAGACCGTGTGCAGGTTCATGGTCTGAACGGCGGGGTGAATAAGGTCTACAGCTCTGACAAAGCGACTTTGCGTTTCGGGCACTTTCAGCAGCCAAACTTAGGCATCATCACGCTCGACCTCTCCACCATAAGCCGCCACACCGGGACGGAGGTCTCTGGCTTTCTGGGGTTCGCAATGCTCAGTCAGCTTGAGGTTGAGTTGGACTACCGCGACGGACTTGTGGATTTCAAGTATGACCCAAAGCGTGTAAGCCCTTTCGCGAGATAGCCATCGTTGATAAGACGATCGGGGCGCAGATCCGGACCCTAACCGGCATCACGGGGAGCAAGCGGCTAGTCGAACTGGTCGGCCAGAAGAAGGCGCCGGGCATGGCCGTCCGTAATGAACGCTTCGTTCGAAAGCCGGAGTTTTCCTGAGGCAACCGACCACAGAGGCGCGATTCGGGTTTGCTTACCACCCTGAAGAGTGGCGTCAGAGCAACGATCACGACTTCTGCGCTCGATGAAACACGAAAAAGAACACCATCACGCTAAATGCGCCAAAAGCAAAGATAAACGACGTGAACAGTGTTGCCGCAGGAACCAGACCTCGCAGCAGGTTGAGCAAGTTGGAGACGAAATCCCACACTAGAAGGACCGTCATCACCGTCGTCCCGGCCAAGGCTAGCAGCGCCGCATTTTTGAGTGTCATGGTCGCAGTATGAACGCTGGTGGTATCGGGTGCAACTCTGGCTTCTGCGTTGGGGCTGCTGGCAAGTCCGGGGACCATGAACGCCATGGCCGGTACTCACGACGCCGGGTTCTCAGGGCCAAGGCGTGATTACCACAGGAACTTTGTTCGGGTGATCATGTCCAACACAAGTCGGCGATCTTTATTTCTCGTGCCTGCAAGCTGATCGCGGGGAATGCTCAGAATCTCCGAGAGATTCCCTGGCTCAATGCCCAAGCCACGATGGGTCACGGCCGGTGCCTGCTGCCTTACCGGGGGCACGATCTGCAGCGGTGCGATCACGCGGGCGCTCGAATCGAATCCATGCGGGTACCTGGCGTGGCAGTTTCGCGGCTGTAGGTTTCCGGTTCTCGCCCAAAAATTCAGGTCACCGGTTTCGCCGCAACCCTCGAATTTCCGTGCTTTTTGACAGCCTCAGTTTCATCTAGACCGGTCAACATGGGAAGCTACATTTACTGTCCGATGGGCCTTCTTTCGACGTGCTTGAGTCAGGGACGTTGGGCGCTGTGCAGCAAGTTGGGCGCCGTGTCTGTCGCGAGATATACCGCCTTGGTGCGCATACGCACGGCCGAGACCCAGGCGCGTCCGAGCACCGATCGGGTAGTTTGCCGAAGGCGGACCTGAAACCACCTCTTCCTCCCAGCGATTGGAGTGTCTCGCCTTTTTCCAGCAGAACTCGTATGGCGGACACGTCGCCGTGAGTATCCGCACCGCTCGGTCAGAGAGGTACCATCGCTCTTTTGAACTGGGCGGGCGCCCCTCTTACCATAATCGAACACCAGATCGGTACGCCGTCTGCGATTTGCTCTCGCCCAACAATCCTCCGGCCGCGGATACTTGATAGTGCATCGGCATCATTCTGGCGGATGAAAAAATGGCAAGGTCGAGGCTCTCATCACCCCGGCTCCATGGCTGTAAGCCGAACCTCCCTTCATTCGCGTTGCGCGTCACCGTCGAATCGAGAAGACTTGGCTCTTCCGGCAAGTTCCGGGTTCACATGCGATCGCGTTGCCAAAAACCGTTACGGCTTTTATTGTTTGCGGTAACGTCTTTCATTCTCCTCCGGAGGCTGACTCATGTCTTGGCCGCTCAGAGATGTCATGGGAAACCGGCTGCTCGTTTCCTTGAGTAGAAATTCGATGGTGAAGGTTTGGGTTTTAGTATCGCTTCTCTTCTTTTCAGCATTCCGAAAACCGCACGCCGAATCCCTCGGAGAATGGAGGCTAACCCGAGATTCGGAGGCGATCGTGCCGGATGCGAAACTTCGCGGACAGATATTCCGCGCCCTGGATGCGGCGGAGAAAGCGGGAACCGGTCCAACGATTTCGCATTTCAAAGTCCGGGCGGCAACGGTGGTGGAGAAGGACGCCCATGAGCATTTGGTGCTCGGAGGTAACACGGAATATGACCTACCGGAGGCGATTCATGGCGAGACTTCGCTGCTGAACCATGTGTCGGCGGAGTTCGGTGCCGACGCCACGCGTCGCGACGTACGCTTCATCGCATTTTACGGCGAGCGCTGCGGCGGTGCTGGCAGTTGTGGAGATTGCCGCGACTACCAACTGGCCTCGACCGATTGGGAGCATCTGCTGGTGGCGTGCGGACAGTCGTCGGATCACACTGTGAAGGTCACGCGCTTTTCGGATCAGATTGTGTGCGAGCGAAATTTTCCGGAAGTCAAGGCAGAGAAGATCGCGCTGCGGCCGGAGGATCTCGAGAAACTTGTGAAGTCGGCTCAGGAGGCCCGATTGGGCGGCGTGACGCTGTTTACAAAGGATCGGCACACGGGAGCTGCCGGTCTTTCGTATTCAGGAAAAATCTACCGCGCTGCGGGCGCGGACGATGCAGCGTTCCATTATCGCTATCCGATCGGCGGGCTCCTGCAGCAGGCGGCGACCGAGCGCGACTATTTTTTGCGCGCAATCGTGGTGAGTGGTGAGCAGGGTCAGTGGCCAGTGGTCAGTTACCGCGATCGGCAATATGGGTACGAAGCGAGCAGCTTTAACCATGATGCAGGCAAGCCTCCGGTCCAGTTGATCCTGACGAACGGGCAGGGCGAATATCGTATTACGACGTTTGAGGCTTCGCTGCCGCATGCCTTCAGTGCGGCGGACTTCATGCCGGAGGCAGTGAAGCAATTTATCCAGACGCATCGGGGAGACAGGTAAAGAGAACATCCTCATAACGCTTAAAAACAAGAGGTCACAGGACGTCGTAGCGCCGAAACAAGCCGAAAATCTGAGCCCAGCCATAGATGACCATCTGGCGTCTGAGCGATCGCGTTGATCTTGCCCTTGGTGATACCGGCCTGTGCCATCCATGTCGTATGCGCGCACTGGCTGATGTCGAGCGACGGATCCGACGCAAACGCGCAAGCGGACCACGCTAATAGCACGCAAGACACCGTAGCCGGCAGTCCCGCATGATGAGGCGCTCACCCCTCTTCTGAGCGCTCACAATGCCCCATACCTAATCGCGTTGGGTCGCGCGGCACTTCACAACCTCCCGAAAGCGATTTGCTCGAACCGCGCTGGGAATGAATTTTCTATTCCTGCCTACGCCCCCTTTTCGAAGGGGTTGGCTTTGGCAGGGCGATAAATTCCAGGGACGGTACGCGACGCAATTGACAGGCGGTTCCAGGCGTTGATGGCGGTCACGGCGAGAGTCAAATCCGCCAACTCTCTTTCGCTGAACTGCGCCTGAGCTTCTTCATACACGGTGTCCGGCACATGACCCTCAGTGATGAGCGTGACCGCCTCCGTCCAGGCCAGAGCGGCGCGTTCGCGTGCGGTGTAGTAAGGGCATTCTCGCCAGGCGTCCAACGAGTACAGTCGCTGCTCCTGCTCTCCGAACGCGCGCAGATCCTTCCAATGCATATCCACACAGTAAGCGCAGCCGTTGATCTGGGAGGCACGCAGCCTCATCATATGAAGCAGAGACTCTTCCAGTCCACAGTTTTCCAGGTATTTCTCGACACCGATCATGGCTTGGTAGACACCCGGGGCGGTTTTTTCATAGCTGAAACGAGCTTCCATAAATCCTCCTTGAAAATTGGTCAAAACAAACCGCTGGATGCGGCAGTGCCCGCCTCATGTTTTTTTGCTCGCCCCGGGGTTACCAGAGGACTTCCCGGCACGGCAGCGCACAGAACCGCCGCCACACCAGCCTGCAGGCAGGAAGCATTCGGTCGGACCCTCATGGTCTGACCCTAAGCGCATAGTGGATCACTGACAAGATCCATTTATGGTATAAACTATGTACCATTATCATGGTGAAGCGAGCGACCGTTTTCGAGCTGGTGCTTCCGCAACGGGCTCCGGGAATCTCGGCTAACCGCTGGCTGTATGGAGCCTTGCGGGCAAGGATCCTGGAAGGTCGCCTGCGTCCGGGGGCGCGGGTTCCAGCCACACGTGACTTGGCCCGCCAATACAAACTCGCGCGGGGAACGATCGTCAACGCTTTCGAACAGCTCAAGGCCGAGGGCTACGTGGACAGCAGCGTGGGATCGGGAACGTACGTAAGCAAGATCTTGCCTGACGAATTGTTCCAGGTTCCGCAGGAGGATGGACCGGAACGGCCAGCGCCCCGCCGAAGGCGAATGAAGGTTTCCGACTACGCAGGACGGGTGCAACTGTTCCAGAATCTTGAAGTTCGTCCCAGCCGCGCTTTCCGGGCCAACCTACCAGCCTTGGATTTGTTTCCCACGACTTTATGGGCGAAGGTTGCGGCTCGACGCTTAAGAAGTGTCTCGACAAGTCTTCTGCTGGGCTGCGGCCCGATGGGATATCCGCCCCTGCGCCAAGCCGTGGCCAGCTACCTGAGCGCTTCACGTGGTGTGAAGTGCGTCCCCGAACAGGTTGCGATCATCAGCGGTGTGCAGGAAGCGCTCGATCTGGCGGTCCGGCTCTTGCTGAATCCCGGAGATCGAGTGTGCATGGAAAATCCGGGGTACCCGGGTGCGGCGATCGCATTCAAAGCGGGAGGCGCGAAGGTCTCTGCCCTGGGCCTGGATGACGAGGGCATGCTAGTGCAGGATGCGGGCATGCTCGGAGCGCGACTAGTCTACGTTACTCCAGGACACCAGTTTCCGGTCGGAGTCACGATGAGTCTCGCCCGGCGTCTGCGGTTGCTGGAATGGGCTGCGAAGTCAGGCGCGCGGATCCTCGAAGACGACTACGATAGCGAGTACCGTTATGAGGGACGTCCGGTGCCGGCACTGCAGGGACTCGACAGCCACGGACTGGTGCTTTTTACGGGAAGCTTCAGCAAAGTTCTCTTCCCGTCGCTGAGGCTAGGATACCTGGTGGTCCCGCCCGATCTTGTCGACTGCGTATCTGCGACACTCTCGGTAACGAGCCGTCACGCGGCACTGCTCGAACAGGCGGTGCTCTGTGATTTCATCACCGAAGGACACTTCGGGCGACATCTCCGGCGCATGCGCGAGGTGTACGCGGAACGACTCTCGATTCTGCTCGAGTGCGCGCGTCAGAGTCTGACGGGACTATTGGAGATTTCGGGCGTGGAGGCGGGGCTGCAGACAGCGGGATGGTTACGGCGCGGGCTCGACGCTGAATTGGTGGCCGCTCGAGCCGCCGAACGAGAGGTGGAGGTGACCCCGCTCAGTCGTTACAGCCAAGGCCGGATAGCGCGCGAAGGACTGCAGTTGGGGTTCGCTGCCGTAGATGGGAAGGAAATCCGGCGTGGGGTTCGGGATCTTGCGCTCGCGCTCGAGAACGCGTTGAAAACGCCCTATCGTAACGACCGACGGGCACCGTTGAGATGAAAGCCATCCGGCACGAGCAGGAAAACCAACGTATTAATCTGTTCCAAGCGGGACCGTCTTAGATTCGCCAAAACGGGTTGTGGCTAGCCAATCTGCATACTGGTTTCGTTTTCCATCTCGATGTACTGACTCATAGCCATCTGCTGACGTGTTCCGTCGCGTTCTGGCGCTGCCCGTAGGCCGCCACAACGCTCTTGGCTGCGTGGCCGCTTACCGGCCAGCTGGAAACAAACGATCTTCAGTCGAGCGAATGCGGAATTGTGCATCATCAATCGGGACATTCTGCTTGATCTCTTCTATTTGGATGGTCGATCTGCTTCCGGAACGAGCGATGGTCCAGCTTAGTGGAGTTTTCACACCGTCCACCTCGCGATAATCCTGGTAGTCGATCACCGTGGGATCGAGGCCCAAGGGCGAATCGGCATAGCGGACCAGCCGTACGAGCAGGCCGGACTCCGCGTTGAAAAAGAACTTCCAGGGCGGAAGGCCTTCGCGAATCGCGACGACTACAAAAGCTTCCTGGCCACCCACCATTTCCGGATATTCCACCCGAAGCTCAGGGAAAATCCGGTTGATGTGCAGAGGGAATTGCAGGTCCGCATCTATGCGAATGGCATCGAGCTCGGAACTGCTGAGATCCTGTGCAGGACGCTGGGGGACGCTCACCCGCCCAGTATTGCCGTTCAGAACCGTAATGTTGTCGCCTGCCATGGCTCGCTGGATAAACAACCACTTATCTGGTGCTTTATCGAATATTTGGACACGAACCAGTTTGCCTTCGACCTCGCCGCTGCCGGTTTCAATTCGCGTCGTAATTTTCTCGAGCGCAGCAGCGCCGCCCACGGCTTGAATGAACTTGTCGATTAACTGGCCGACTGTCGGCAGGTCACCCGGCAACATTTCAGGTTGCGAACGCGCCCCGGTTTCGGGCGTCGGTTTCCTGCCCGCGCGTTCATTTCCGGGTAATTCACTTTCCGTTGGCGCCAGGGTCGCCGGCTTGGGCGCCCCACGGTGGCAGGAGTAACAAGTCACTTCGCGGGCACCTTCGAAATGGTTCTGATTGATCGAGGACAACATTTGCATCATGGCCCGCGCGACTTCTTTCGGCGGCTTGGTATCGTCATCGAAATGACCTTCGATGTGGCAGAAGCTGCATTGCACACCAAGGGCAGAAGCAATGACCCGCATCGTTGGAAAAATCTGGTCGGATGGAACTCCTTTGAGCACTCTGATGTTTTTGAACACTGTCTCAGCCGTCGACCGAGTAGCCAGCATTGGAGAAGCGGTTACCGAACTTGGCTGCGAAGAATCAGCCAAACTGGAGCCGGGCTGTTCTTTCAGAATCGCGCCTACGCGATCGGTCAGTTCATTCGCTTTGGTTGCGTTTCCCTGCTGCCGATACAGGTTGATTAACAGGCTGACGGCGGAGAGATGCAATGGATCGATGGCCACCGCTCGTTCCAGGTGAATAACTGTGCCGTTGATGTCGCCTGCCTGCTGACGGGCGGCGGCGGCGTTGGTCTCCTCGACGGCGGAGTCGGGTTTGAGCTCCAGCGCGCGATCAAAAGCGAGTTCCGCCTCAGACGATTTTTTCCCCACCAGCAGAGCCGTGCCTATCCAGGTGAAGAGATCGGGATCGGAGGCGAATTGGTTCTGGACTTCCGTCAGTAACTGATAGCCACGGATTATGAATTCCGACGACCGGCGCTGAAAGCCCGCGTTCAGATACCCGATGCCCAAGTTGCGTTTCTGAAGATCAGGCGCCGGTTCACGCCAGGCGGCGATGTTTCCAGCAATCGGAAGATTGGAGTCTGACTGCGGACGCCGTTGAATTCGGTGGTCGGTAAAAGCCGTGTGACCTCCGTCCTCGGCGTCACGTCGCGGCATATGACAGCTAATGCAATTGCTGTCCGCACTTGGATGAGACTTCGGAAACGCATCCTGGTGGCAGGAGAGGCAGCGCGAGCGATAGTACTGTACTGGCTCAATCGGCTTGTTGTGAGGATCGTGGCAGGTTCCACACCACAACCGCCGCTGACTGCGGCGTGCACAAGCGCTCAGGGCAAGCTGCTCGACGTGACTGATGACTTTGAATTCTCGCGCTGGCGTGTCGGGAGGTAACGCATCGTGATAGACGGTAAAGGTGCCTTCCAATTTCTGCCCCGCCTGAAAATCGCGGAATTCCCGCCCCGGATTAAGCACTCTCGCGGCGCCCATCAAATGACACTGCTCGCAAATGCTGTCGCGAGGATCCGGCTCAAGCTTGGAGGGATTGACGATGGTCCCAGGCCTGGGATCGGCAAGATGCCTTTCGCTCGGACCGTGGCAACGTTCACAGGTGATCGCTTCCGCGGGAAACACGGGTGCGCGAAACTGATTCTCGGTGCCGGGGACATGAAGCTCGGTGCCGGCATGGCAGAACACGCAACCTTCAGCCACCGGGCGGTTGAAATCCGGATCTTGTGCCTTTTCGTAGCCGGGCGCCAAATCGTAGGAGTTGCGACTCTTGTAAAACGCCACCGGAGACTGGAAAAGATGGCCATCGAGATTCACGAGATAACCACTGGCGTGGTTGCCGGAGCCGATTACGTAATCGATGTGGTAGGTGCTCACATTTCCCGCGGATTCCAGGCGCTGCCAGGAGCCGGCCGGCGTGGAGTACATCGTGATCTTGGCGTCGGGAGTGGTGACCGTGCCGGATGGTTCGGCGGTTGCACGGCGCAGCGAGTGGGCCATGGCGGATCGTGCGTACCCTTCTACTTCCGACGCGTGGCAAACCTTGCAGCGGCTCCCTCCGGTGGGCTCACCCGGCAAGGGGATCGTGGCCGCGTTCCCGTCCTTTTCGGACCGGAAGACGTGCGACGGAGCGGAGGCCTGCGGCTGGCCTCGTCCGTAGGCCAGAAAAACAACCAGAAGTACAAGAGCAGAGATGGATGTTAAAGTCGGAAGTCGCATGTTCTCGATCACGGTGGGAGAAAAGTATCTCACCCCAATAATGCTTGGTCCAATACTCCCCTCCACCCATGAAAACAGAAGAGCGAGCGTCGCAATTGCGCCTCCGTCTCGTCCAGACAGGGTCCCGGCGATGCAGGCCGCTAGCTAGACGTGCCGCTCACACTTCAATCAAATCCGCACATATCGAGCCCAGACCTCCATCGGTGATGGCTGACGGTTCGCCCATGCGTAATACGGGATCAACGTCAGCGTCGCAGTACGCGTTTTCGTCGGCGCAGCACTCGCCGGCATGTAGAGCGCTTCGCTGGCCGACGGCAGCTCGAACGCTTCTCCCTCATGATGCAACACCACGACACCATCGAGAAGGTTGGCTGCATACTCGTCACGAAAATCCTTGCCCATCCTCTGGCTGAGACGAAGCGAGATATCCGGCAGCGCCAGGCCTGCCGGTTGATCCAACTGTTCCATGCAGAAGATTATGGGGCCGCGCTGCACCGCAACGCGTGAGGAATCCTCGGAAACGCGTGGATTCGAGGCAACGATCTCGGTCGTCATCGGCAAGCTTAAGGTCAGCGTGTCGCCCGGCTTCCAGTTGCGCCGAACCGGCAAGTACTCGCCAGGTCGTGCGCCCTCGATTGGCTTGCCGTTGACTGCAAGTCGCGCGCCACCCGCCCAGCCGGGAATTCTGACGTAGAAAGTAAAATCAGCAGGCTGCGCCGGGTTTAACGTCATTTTCACTTCCCCATCCCAGGGATAATTCGTTCTCTGCTGAATCTTAATCGGCAGTCCGTTTTCAAGATGCCAATCGAGCAACGAATTATCGTATAGGTGCACGTACAAGCCATCTTTACTGGTGCCGTAGAGGTAACCGGGCAATGAACCGAAAGTTCGCTCCAAATTCGGTGGACAGCAGGTTGTGTCATACCAGGGATTGCGAATCTGCTCGCCGCGGGCCTTGTCGTAGTTAGAAGGATCGAAGGCCAATGGATTGCGGTAGCAGTAAGTCGTCCCGTCAAGCGACATGCCCGAGTTGATGCCATTGTACAGAGCCCGCTCGATCACATCGGTGAAGCGGGCATCGCCGCTCGCCGCCAGCATTCGCCAATTCCACATCAGGTTACCAATGGCCGCGCAACTCTCGCCATACGCTTGTTCGTTCGGCAGTTCGTAGGGTTCTCCAAAGGCTTCGCCTTGACTGCGCGCGCCTACGCCTCCAGTGATGTACATCTGCCGCTTGCTCAGATCCTCCCAAAGAGTGTTGAGTGTTTTCCAGTAGGCTTGATCGCCGGTCTCGAGATAGTAGTCGGTTGCCCCGCAACAAGCGTACATGGCGCGCACCGCATGACCTTCAAGCTTGGTCCGCGAAACAAACGGAATCCCACAGAACATGTAGACGATTGCGCGCGGCTGGATGGTGGCGCGCTCGTCTCCATGCAAGATGTATCCCGCCAGATCCACATATTGGCGCTTGCCGGTAGTGCGGTAGAGTTCGATCAACGACATTTCAATTTCCGGATGGCCGGAAATGATTGGTTTCTGGTTTGGGCCGGGTCCATAATTCGGAATCAAATAATTGTCGACGAACCTGGCGCCGGCATCCATGAGCGTGGAATCGCCGGTGGCGCGATAGTAGGCGATCGCACCCTGCAGCATGTGGCCAAGGCAATAAAGCTCATGCCCCACTTCTTGCTCATGGGGAAGCATTCTGAGTGAAGTGCGATCGCCTTGATAGTAGGAATTCAGATATCCGCTCGGCTCCTGGATGGCGACCACTTCGCGAATCATCGAGGTGGCGACATCTCGCAATTCAGGCCGATCACCGGACTGCAACACCCAGCCCACAGCTTCGGCCCACTTGTAGATATCAGAGTCCGAGTAATAAGGGCCCTTCTGCGGAGCACTGCTCTTGCCCACAAGCCGCCGAAAGTTATCCATACGACCGTGCTCTTCAAGTTCCGCCCGCATGGTGGGAATACTGCGTTCGACATTGGTCTTGCGGCGCTTCGACCAGAAGCCTTCTTCAATGGTCACAGCGCGCACCGGAACGCAGTGCAGTTTGGCGTAAGGCGAGCTTGCCAGGTTCAGCACCCCCTGATCTCGCCATGGCAAAAGCGGAGCCGGAGCGGCATCAATTTCAGATGGCGATGGGCGAGAGGCACCCGCGACCATGGGGCCTAAACCGAGGGAACGCGCTGGTCGAGCCAAGAGAGACGCGGCCGTGGAGGTTACCGCGGCGGAAAGAAAACGACGGCGGGAGACATCGTGGTCTGAGCTCATAGATTACCTCTTCAGCAAATGGAAAATTCGTTCCAGTGGAATGTCTATTTCACACCGCCACACTCAGCCTGGTGTCGATTGGATCCAATCCGACGACCGAGCTATGGGATTGGCGGCCGATGGATGAGGCTCTTTCGCGATCCACCATTTGGTTGTAGCGTGCCAGACCCGTGCGCCCTTGCTGAAAAGATCAAGGAAGCGGGGTCGTGATCCAAGACGGCACGAAGCGCGGGAAGGGAATCGTGGACGCCTTGCGGTTCGCGCTCCTGGAGCGCCGCGTCCGGCCTTCTCCCGAAATCCAATTGCGTTCGGGCCGATTCGGAGATCGCCGTTTTCGAGCTTACGAACTTCCATGATGAGCCTCAAAGACCTTGAGCCAGGTGGTAGTACAGGTCATTCCACCGCGATTCTTTCTTGAAACCTCCAATCGTCGTATTTGGACCGATCAAGAGGAATTCCATACCCGCCATTTCTGCAAAATCCTCCAAGTGGCCGGCGGTGAGTGCGCGGCTGAGAGCCGTGTGATGCGCGCCGCCCGCTAATATCCAGGTGGTCGCGGAGATTTTCAGGTCTGGCTCGGGTGTCCACAACGCCCGAGCCACCGGAAGCTTAGGCAGAGTATGTTCGGGGCGTACTAAGTTCACTTCATTGACGATCAAGCGGAAACGATTTCCCATATCAACAATCGAGGCATTCACGGCATTCCCTGGGGTCGCCGTAAACACCAGCCGGACCGGATCTTCTTTCCCTCCGATGCTGAGCGGATGAATCTCAACCGAAGGCTTGTCGTCCGAGATCGACGGGCAAACCTCCAGCATATGCGCGCCGAGAACCTGCCCTCCATTCGGCAGGTGATAGGTGTAGTCCTCCATGAATGACGCCCCACCCTTGAGGCCATGGCTCATCACTTTTACTGCTCGGACCAGGGCCGAGGTTTTCCAGTCGCCTTCGGCGCCGAACCCATAGCCTTCGCTCATCAATCGTTGCACCGCTATGCCCGGAAGCTGTTTGAGCCCATGCAAGTCTTCGAAGGTATCGGTGAAAGAGTGCGCGCCAGTCTCTTCCAGAAACGCGCGCAGTCCCAACTCGATTCGAGCCGCGTCGCGCATCGACTGCCGGCGGGCTCCGCCAGGGCGCAGCGATTCGACAACCGTGTAGGTGTCATCGTATTCAGTTGTGAGTTTGTCGACCTCCACGTCGCTGGCTTGCTGAACGAGTTTTACGACATCTCCGACTCCGTAGCCATTTACGGTATAGCCGAGCATGATTCCCGCATTGACTTTATTTCCGTCGGTGACTGCCACGTTGCGCATGTTGTCGCCGATGCGGGCGACCCTCAGTCGCTGGGAGTCGTGCCAGGCACACGCAGCACGCATCCACATCCCTACTTCCCCATGGACGGCCGTATCCTGCCAAAAACCGACGACGACTTTCCGCCGGAGGCGCATCTTGGCCCCGAGGAATCCGAATTCGCGGTCGCCATGGGCGGACTGGTTCAGATTCATGAAGTCCATGTCGATCGTAGACCACGGCAACTGCTCATTGAACTGCGTATGCAGGTGCAGGAGGGGTTTCTCCAGTGATTGAAGTCCGGCGATCCACATTCGCGCCGGTGAGAAGGTGTGCATCCAGGCAATGAGTCCAATGCAATTGTTCGTACTATTCACGTCCAAACACATCTGGTGAATCGAGTCGCGGCCGGTCATCAGAGGTTTCGAAACGATCTTCACGGGCATCTGCGAAGATGCTCCCAGGCCACGCACGATGGCGGTTGCGTGATCCTCAACTTGCCTTAAGGTTTCCGGCCCGTACAGATGCTGGCTTCCAGTGACGAACCAAACTTCCAGGTTGGCGAGATCAATCATTTGCCGCCTCGAGCGCGTTAGCAAGTATTAGGAAAAATGTATGAAATGTACTTCCGGAATCACGCTACTACCCGCTTGTCGATCGACCTCGATCGCAATTTAAGGTTGTGCCGGTTGTTCTTCAGTGCTCCCTTCGACAAGTTTGTAACGGTAATGTTCCATCTCTTCTTTCGTGGCTTGTTGGCGAATTGAAGCAAGCCGTTTGAGCAAGGCCGGCACGTCGTTGGTGTTCCCGGTCTTTCGCAGCGCCTGGATCAGCCGATACATCGAGGTTTGGTCTTTAGGGTCGATCTCGAGCGCCTTCTTGCACTGCTCAATTGCTTCCGGATACTGCGCTGCCTGCAGGTACAATTTTGCCAGGACTGCGTGAGCCGGGCCCAGCGTGGGACGCAACGCGATCGCCTTCCTGGCCGAGCGCATAGCCAGCTGAAATTCCGGGGTGCCCGGTTCCGCTTCTTTTTTCACCAGCACATCCGCTTCAAGGTAGAGCAGGGTGGGGTCATTCGGTCTGGCTTGCAGCTTTCTCTGAACCGTGGTCAGCGCTTTATCCAGATCATTCGCCTCCACCGCCGCCAGTCCCTGGGCCGCGGCACTGAGTGACTGCCGGGGATCCAGTTCGTATGCTTTCTCGAAGTCGGCCTGCGCTTGATCGAATTGCCCGGTCTGCACGTAAAGCACCCCTCGAGCGAAATAGAGCGGGGCCGCTTTCGGTCGCTGGCTGATCCCGTCATTCACCACATTGATCCCTACCTGGAACGACTGATGCACCGATGAAATATCCGCGAAATGCAGATAGAGACGGACGTTGGACGGATCAAGAGTAATGGCCTGTTTGAGAAGGTCGACCGCTTGGTCGGTCTGGTTGCTCGCTTCGTAAGCCGCAGATGCGAGCTCGAGGGTCTCGACATCAGTCTGGTTGGATCCGAGCATTGGCTCGAGGGTACCGATAGCCGCTTTAGGTTGGCGAGCCATGAGTTGGACCGAAGCCACCAACTTGCGCTCCTGACTGTTTTGCGGCTCAAGAGTCAATGCGCGTTCGAATACTTCTGCGGCTCGACCGATCTGTTTGAGCCTTACCAAGCAGATGGCGTAGGCATGAAGAGCATCGACCTGAGCATCAAACAATGCGCCGGCCTTTTCAAACTGAGGGGCCGCAGCTGCGCAGTTCCCCTGTCGGTATTCGAGCACCGCCAGCATTCCATGGCTCGTTCTGTCGTCGCGCCGCAGGCGCAGCAAATGTTGCAGGATCGGAATCGCTTCTGCGCTGCCCGCGTCGAAGTCGATTTGCGCTTCTCCCTGCAGGGCAGGAATATAGTCGGGAGCGGTTCTTAGTGCGTTGGCAAACGAAGCCAGCGCCTCTTTGTTCTGGCCTTCCCCCGCATATGCTTTGCCCTGCATCGCCCACAACTGCTCATTCCGGGGCTCCAGGCGCAGTGCCGGTCGGAGTAGCTCAAGTGCCGTTTCGTATTCCCGGTTATGAAGTGCTGTGTCAATCGCGTCTACCCGGTCCCCCAGCCCCTGAGCCGAAGCTCCCGCAACCAGGAAGATCACGCAACAGGCCGTGGCGAACCGCACCCGCCCTTTGTGGAATCGCGTATTTCTGTCGTCGCTCGGCCGGTGTCTCTCCATTTCTGTAGTTATACGTTATCTCGATCCCCGGCTTGGGTTGCGTCGTTGCGCTGTGGCCTAGAACGAAAGTTTCCCTCCCAGTTGCCAGAATCGGGGTTCATGCGACGCCGTCGCTTGGCCGAAGTTCCCATCCGGCAGGTTCATATCGATGCCTCCGGAGTCGATGGTCGCATAGCTGGTGAAGTCGACGTAGTTTGCCCGGTTGAAAAGATTGAAAACCTCAAATCGGAATTGGAAGTTGACTCTCTCCGTAATCCGCGTGTCCTTGTAGACGTTGATGTTGGTCTCGATGAAATTCGGCCCGCGGAACGCATTCGATCTTTCATTGCCCTCGGTTCCGAAAGCGGGGACGACGAAGTCGCTTGAAGGAATTGCCCCTGTGAGCCAGGAACTGTTTTTCGTCGACTGATGGTAATTGGCTGCATTCGGGAAATCGATATTGTCTCCATCGCCGTTGTAATCTCCGCTGCCGGCCTGATAGGCAACGGCCGGATCCGACGCTGAACACCCAGTGACGTTGCTCAGAGCGCCCGACGCACACACCGCCAAAAAGCCGTTGACATTGGAGGCGGTCAACGGATACCCGGACTGGACGATGCTCGTACCGCTGATTCCCCATCCGCCAGTCGCACGACCCACGACTCCGCTGCCACCATTGAAGCCCTTCAGCTGATAGTTGAAGCTGAGAGAGAAGCGGTTGGGCGCATCGAAGATCGATGGTCCGTAGTACTGCTGAGGATTCAGTGCCTCGGAATTGGGGTAGGTCAAAGAGTCATCCTGGGAGCGGGAACGGGTGTAGGAAGCCTCAATGAAACCACGCGAAAAACGTCCTCGAGCATCAAAGATCACCGCGTCGTAATTGCCATAGCGGTCGTTGTCGGCGTAGGTAATGGAGCCGAAACTATGATTGAGGCGGGTCGCACTGGGAACAACCGGCGTCGGACTGGTATTCATCTGGGTAATGAGGTCGCCAGGAAAGGAATTGATATCCACACCATACGAGACATTCCCAATCGAGTTGCCATTGCCGACGATATCGTACGAGTGAGACCCGTTGTAGCCGACGCTGGCCGCGAAGTGGCTTCCCAGTTTCCGCTCCACGGTGAGCGACCATATATCCGATTTGGGCGACTTCAGCAGCGGATTAATGGCTCCGATCGCATCACTGACACCGATTTGTCCTCCCTGCGCGTTAAGACCAGGCGTGATCGTTGGGTAAGTAAAGCCAAACGGGGGTTTGCTGCTGTTACCGAGAACGAAAACGGGAGCCCCGGCATTTGCTGTTCCCCCCGCCACGAACGTTGGCGATACCTCTCCGGGAGGGCTGCCTCGGAATTCTTCCTGCACGTTCGCCTGGGTCAACCAGTTGTTATAGATGCCAAATCCGGCACGCACCACCCAATCGCCTTTTCCTGTCGGATCCCAAGCAACGCCGATGCGAGGACTGAAGAGATTGTCAACCGAGTGCAGCAGAGCATTATGGGTAGCCTTGGCATAGCCGTTCGCAACTTGCTGCTGCTCGGTTGTCCCGGTACCAAGGTAGAAATTCCCGAAGACCGTCGAAGGGCTCTTGGAGTATGGGTTGCCGCTATCGTCGTAACGCAAACCCAGGGTAAGGGTCAGATTTTTTCTAGCCTTCCAGCTGTCTTGCACAAAAAGTCCAAAAGTGCTGGACGCTGCGTCCCAACTCCAGAGTTGCTCCTGACCGGTGATAGGGTTGAAATAAACCCCCGTTTCATTGGTTGGAGCATCCTGCGCCAGCGTCAACAGATTACTGAATGAGAATTTTGGCTGGGACCAAGGCCCCTGGAAGGGTTCCACATCATCGCCCCACCATCCCTCATAACCAACCTCCACGGTGTGAGCGCCATGTACGTGGGTAAGCACGTCGCGCCAGTGATAGTTGTGCTGAATAAAATCACCTTGCGCGAACCCTACACCGTAGGCCTGGCCGGAGTCGACGTTAATGCCGTTTACCGTGATCGAGGGTACCGTGTAGTCCTTGGCGCCGCTGCCGAGCACGCCCTCTACCCGGCTTTGGCCGATGGTGAAGTCATTGAGCGTGGTGGGAGAGAAGGTGTGGGTCCAGGATGCCTGACCTGCCACTTGCCAGGTATTGTTTAAAGCGGAGAATTGAGGCATTGCGGAAGGCGCGCCCGTCAGGAGAAGCGTCCGAAAAATGCTGGCATAGACTCGGTCGTTCTTGAAGACCTTGTCGATGCGGCCGAAATATTGTGTGCCGTTGCGTATCGACGTCGCACCAAACGAGCCTTGATCGATCATGGGGGTTGCGCAAGGAATGTTTTCGGCGGCTGACGTTCCGCAAACCGTCGACCCGAGCACATCGCTCGCGGTTGACAGCACGTTGACGCCGCCCACGCCGACCGGCTGGTACTTGGCCAGAACCTGGGTTCCGACCGTTCCGGGATTGTTCGCTTGGGCGAAGCTTATGAAGGCCGGATCCGCGAAGGTCACCGATCCCCCGGCACTCGACGATGAGCGGAGAGGCTCGACCGAAAAGAAGAAGAATAAGTTGTGGTGGGGGACGATCGGACCGCCGATGGCAAAATCCAGGTTATTGGAGTGAAACGGTTTGTAGGGGGACGTGGGTGAGGTTACGAAGTGCTGATTGGCGAACATCCCCTGATAATTGAAATAGTCTGAGGCCGAACCATGGAACTGGTCGGTGCCGGACTTAGTGGTAAACATGGTCTGAAGGCCGCCGGCGCGGCTGTACTCGCTGGTGAAAGTGTTGACCTGAATCGTGGTTTCGCGAATGGCTTCCGGCTGGGGAGTGAGATTCAACACCCCCTGCCGAATTCCACTGGTTACGTCGAGTCCGTCGACCACATATTGATTGTTATTCTGGCCTTGCCCGTTGGCGCTGGCGTCAACCTGCTCCTCGGTAGAAAAGTTATCCACGCCCGATGCAGGGCTACCAGCGGCGCTCGTTCCTAACCCGCTGGCCCCGGGGGCCATCGTCACCAGGGTGACGAGGTTTCGTCCGACGATCGGCAGCTCGGCGACTGCCTGATTCTCCAGCGTCAACTGAGTGCGGCTGTCCGCCGTGTCAACCACCGGAGCTTCGGTGCTAACGGTAACCGACTCGGAAACCGATCCGATCCTGAGCGCGATCGGCACGTTCAGATTCTGCTCGGTAAGCAGCGTCACGTCGGCTTCCGCCTTGACGAATCCCGTCGCTTCGACCACAACTTTGTAGGAACCTGGCGGAAGACTGATAAAACGGAAGTTGCCGGAGTCATCAGAGTGGACAACTTCGGTGACCTGCGTATCTTTGTTCACGATCCGTACGGTAGCCTTGCCAACGCCGGCGCCAGACGGATCCTGCACGAAGCCTTGCACGCTGCCGCTGAACTGTGCCGAGCAGAGACTTGCGCAAAAAATCGCAAAGATGAGCGCGAGAAAGCCGCGCACGGAACGGGAGAGGCTTGAACGCATATCGAGTCACCTTTTTCGGTGCGAAAGGATGTGCTTGTCGGCAAACGTTTACTCGACTACCCTGTTCAAGCCCAGTTCTGGCTCGACAGAGAGCCGCTTGCATACACAACCCGTTTTGAGAAGCAAGGGGAATGGAGTCGCTCTTTCCCCCACGTCTCGAAACGGATTGCTGCTTCGAAGCACGGTGAGGGTAACGGACTCTCGATTTGTGCGCATGGTACAGATGTACTATATATGTACTAGATCAACCTGCCGGAAGCATTGGGGAATTTTGTCCAAGACGACAGCCGCTCGCGGCTGCGCTGAGTACCTGTAACTATACGGGCGCAAGTCAATCACGGTTATGTCCTCCTCGTCTCGCTGGATGTCAAGCCGCAGGCAGACTCCGATCAACACCCGTTCTCTGTTGCTTCTGTTGTCCGCCGTGCTTCTGTTGCCCGACTGCGGCCGCCGATCGAACACGATTGCGGTTATCCCGCGTGCCTGCGGAACTGCGCTCTGGGAGCCCGAGCACGCCGGGGCCACGCATGTGGCTCGACGCAAAGGCTTAAACGTATATTGGAATGCCTCTCCGCGCGAGGATGATGTGGAAGGACAGATCGACTTTCTCGAGAAGGTTGTGGCCAGAGGATATGCCGGGATTATCTTCACTCCTGACCAGACTTTACCCTTGCGAACTCCTATCCGCCGAATCGTTTCCGGAGGGCTTCCCATGGTTGTAGTGGGAACGAACCTGGGTATCGCTCCCTCGCCCAAGCTCTCCTATGTTCTAAATGACGACGTGGCTGGCGGACAAATGGCTGCACAACGTGTCGGGAAAATCCTGGGTGGACGAGGTTCCATCGCGATTGTCGGCGTCAATCCCCAACTGACCGGCATTACCACCAGAGAACGAAGCTTCGAGAACACCCTGGAACAGGAATATCCGAATGTTCGAGTCGTCGCGCGAAGGCTCGGATACTACAGCGTGCCCCAGGAGCAGCAGGTGGCGGAGGATATTCTCAATCGGGGCGTGGCCGTAGACGCCATCGTGGCACTCTCCCACATCTCCACACGCGGAGCTTTTTATGCCCTGGTGGAGTTCGACAAGACCCGATCCATTAAGCTGATTGGTTTTGATCAAGATCTAATGGTGCCGATCCGAAGCGGAGGTATCGATTCCGTGGTGATGGAGCGTACCTATGACATGGGGCGCATTGCGATGGAGGTGATGGACGGACAAATCCACGATCGAGCTGTTCCGGGCATGAGTGTGGTGCCCCCCATACTTATGACGCGAGAGAATATGGACACTCCCGAGATCCGCCAGCAATTGACAGCGAGGTGGTGGGCCACGCAATGACCTTCTGGCGCCAATCCCGGTCCCGACTGACGACAGTCCTGGTTGGAGCACTCATTGTGGGTGGTGCATTTGGCGCAGCCTGGTTCTCGTTCCGTTCCTATTCCTCCCGTGCGGCGCGCCAGCCCCTGTATCACGATTCATTTCGCCTCGAAAAGCAAGATGAGTGGCAGCCCTTTGGGGGCGCTTGGGAAGTCGTCGACGGCGCCATGCGCAACAATTCCGACGAACGTGGCGCCAAGTTGATGAGCGGAAATGTGCATTGGAAAGATTATTTGATCGAGGCGGATGTTCAACTTCTGGGCCAGTATGGGGACGGGGGCCTCATCATTCGCGGCAGTAACGAAGAAGAGGGTGTCGATGCCTACGACGGTTACTATGCCGGATTACGCGACCTCGATAACACACTTATCCTCGGAAGAGCTGGTTACGGTTGGGTCGAATATCAGGCGAGGCATGTCATGCCGCGGGTTTTTGCGCAGCAGTGGTACCACCTCGAGCTCTTGGCCTACGGTTGCACAATCGTGGCTTCCGCGACCGCACCTTCCGGGTCGGTGACGATTGACGCCATTGAGGAGCCGCACTGTGTATCGTCTGGCCGTTTTGGTCTGAAGTCTTATCAGACCGGAGGCCTTTGGCGAAATGTGCAAGTTCGTGCCGCCGGCCCACAAGATCTGTCGAACATGATCGGAGACCTGAAGATACCTCTCGCGGACCCCGACCCTGTGGTTGGGCCGACCGGCAAGCCGCGCACCGATTGGGATCCGCTACGTTCGGCGGCCGATGCCGAAGACCAGTACCTTGAGCCCCTTTATCTTGATATGCGCGATCACCATGTGGATCCCGATGGCCAACCCATATCCAACCTGCGAGCGCTCGCGCCCGGCAAGCCAGCCCATGTTACGATTCACGGCGTTGTGACCCTTACTTTTCCAACACTGTTCGTGCAAGATTCCACTGGGGGAGTGGCGATCCGGACTTTTCATGCCAAGACTCCTCCCCAGATCGGCGATCAAGTGGAGGCCAAAGGCGAAGCGGAGCTGCATGACTTCAGCTCTGTTTTAAAGGACGCCGAGGTTCACATTCTTTGGTCTCATGCTCCCATTCATTCCATGGGTGTCACCGCTTCGCAGGCCGCCACCGGCTTTTTCGACGCCCAATACATCGAAGTTGAGGGACATCTGGAAAGCAAAGGGGAAGGTCCCGACCATACCATGGTTTTGAATCTGGACGAGGACAATCAGTCATTTCGGGCAATCGCCAGCGGCACCAGTGGGGCCGGACTCTTCAGTCAGCTCAAGGACAAGAGCCGTCTCCGTCTTCGGGGAATCTGCGTGGTCGACTCCGCTTACACTCGCGACCTTACGCCCTTCGCCATTTTGCTGCCCTCGCTTAACGATGTCGAAGTACTCCAAGGTCCTCCTTGGTGGAGCACCAGGCATATCGTCGTCGCTATTATTGCGTTCTTGCTTCTAATTCTAGCCGCCCAGTTTCTTCACAGTTACATCGAACGATGGAGACTCATGGCGGTGCTCGAGGAGCGTCAAAGACTGGCTCACGAGATGCATGACACCTTGGCCCAGAGTTTTGCCGGCATCGGATACCAGTTGCAGGCGATTCGCGATGAAATTGACGACAAAGGTGCGATTGACCGTGAACTCCAGTTGGCGTCCAGTCTGGTGCGCCGCAGCCATGAGGAGGCCAAGCGCAGCATCGCGGCGCTGAGACCCGAACTGCTGGAGTCTGTGGGGCTGCTTCAAGCCCTGGAACAGAGTGCAAGAAGCATGGTGGCGGGCGGAGGGATCCGGGTTAGCGCCTTCGCGTCTGGCCAGGCACACAGCATACCGGTGCGAATCTCGGATACGTTGTTCCGCATAGGCCAGGAGTGTCTGGCGAATGCGGTGCGCCACGCCAACCCGACCACGCTGCTGATATCTCTGGTGTACGGCGAGTCTGCGCTGCAATTGCTGGTGGAAGACAACGGCAAAGGCTTTATCGCGGATGCCGATTCTGCGGGTTTCGGCATTCGGGGCATGAGAAAGCGCGCCGACACCATCTCCGCGGAGTTGAAGATTCACAGCGTACCCGGCGAAGGAACAGCCGTTCGCGTGATTGCGCCGATGCCCGCCAGACTGATGCGTACGTTGTGGCCGACATCCATTTGGCACCTGTTTTGGGAGCATAAATTTCATGCACAAGAACAAGGACAAAGACAGGGACAATCAACCAATAAAAACACCGATTCGGTTGCTTATCGTTGATGACCATCCAGTGGTGCGCGCTGGGCTAAGCAGCATGCTGGGCAAGCAGCCGGGGCTCAAGCTGGTTGGCGCCGCAGCTGGCGCCGAAGAAGCGTTGGCCCTGCTCGAGCGTAGCCCCGCGGATGTGGTGTTGCTGGATCTGCGAATGCCGAAGATCAGCGGGATCGAGGCGCTGCAGGCCCTGCGCCGGTTGCCGTCGGCACCGCAAGTAATCGTTCTCTCGAGCTTCGATTTTGAGGAAGAAATCTACCGCGCCGTGCAAGCCGGCGCACGGGGATACCTGCTGAAAGAGATGTCCCGCGACGAGATCGTGGCCGCCATCGTTGCGGTTCATGCCGGCAAGCAATATCTTCCCCCGGCGATCGCCAGCAGACTCTCGGAGAGAAACAGTCGTTCGAGCCTGAGTCCGAGAGAGCTGGAAATTCTGGAAATGCTGTCCCGGGGTTTCACGAACAAGGAAATCGCTCGTGCATTTGGAATCAGCAGGTACACGGTCCGAAATCACATCAACAGCATTAACCAGAAGCTCGACGTTTGCGATCGCACCGAAGCCGCGTCCGTTGCCATGAAGCAGGGAATTATCTCCGTGTCCGGCTAGTGCGATCGGAGGAAACGACGCGCCGTGTAACTTTTGCCGGCCTCCGTCATCGAAATCTGTATAGGACAGATGTACTATCTTTTTCTTGAGCGAACTCGCTTATCTTCCTAGAAGGGCTATTGTCACCTCCCACAAGTATCTCAGCCACGTAGCTTAAGGAAGACATGGGGAACCAGACGTCTCGCCGACAATTTATGAAGCTTGCCGCTGCCACCGCGGGAGCCACGCTCTCGCCGCGCAGCTTGCGAGCCTTTTCCAGTCAGGATCCTGTTTCCTTGGCGGTTGTCCCGCCACTGTCGGTATTCAGTTATTCGCAAGTCGAGTTACTCGACAGTCTGTTTCGCCAGCAGTTCGACAACAATCACAATCTTTATCTGCACCTGGATGAAGACGCTCTGCTGAAGCCTTTTCGCCACCGCATGGGCATGCCAGCGCCGGGACCTGACATGGGCGGATGGTATGACGACGCCGAGGACTTCAGCACCCCCGACAATTTTCACGCTTTCATACCCGGGCACAGCTTCGGACAATACCTTTCCGGCTTGTCCCGCGCCTATGCAATAACCGGCAACAAGGCGACGCAGGAAAAAGTCCATCGTCTGGTCCGCGGTTTCGCGCAGACGGTCGACGCCGAAGGCAAGTTCTACATTGACTACCGGTTGCCAGCCTATACCTACGACAAGACGAGTTGCGGTTTGATTGACGCGCACGAGTTCGCCGCCGATGCAGACGCCCTCGATGTTCATTGGCGTGCCACCGTTGCGGCGATGCCTCATCTGCCGGAGAAAGCGCTGAGCCGCGCCGAGCAGCGTGCCCGTCCCCACAAGGAGATCGCCTACACCTGGGATGAGACGTACACTCTCCCCGAAAATCTGTTCCTGGCGTACCAGCGCAGCGGAAACTCTCGCTATCGGGACCTGGCAATTCGATTCATCGAGAACGACTATTTCGACCCGCTCGCCCGAGACCAGAACTGCTTGCCCGGGGAACATGCCTACAGTCACGTAAATGCATTCAGTTCTGCGATGCAGTCCTATCTGGTCCTCGGCGAGGAGAGGTACCTGAGAGCCGCGCAGAACGGCTTCCGCATGGTGCAGCAACAAAGCTACGCCACGGGCGGCTGGGGGCCGGACGAAGCCTTTGTTGTTCCCGGCAGCGGAGGCTTGGACTCCAGCCTCAGCACAACCCATGCCAGCTTTGAGACTCCCTGCGGTGCTTACGGACACTTCAAGATTACGCGCTATCTTTTGCGGGTATCGCGCGACTCCCGCTACGGAGACAGCATGGAGCGCGTACTTTACAACACCATCGCCGGAGCCACGCCCATCCTCGCCGATGGAACCAGTTTCTACTATTCCGACTACAACAATTCTGCGAGAAAGGTCCACCATCGCGACAAGTGGCCCTGCTGTTCTGGAACTTTTCCCCAACTGACTGCCGACTATGGAATCAGTTCGTATTATCAGGCGCACGATGGAATTTACATCAACCTGTTCCTGCCCTCCCGTGTCACCTGGCAGCAGGGCACTACCAGCGTGAAGCTGACCCAGAACACGCAGTATCCGAGTGCCAATACCAGCCAGTTCGATTTCGCCCTAGCCCGTCCCGAAACCTTTGCCGTGTACTTGCGCATTCCCGCATGGACAGGACCGAAGACCAGCGTATCGGTAAACGGCCGCAAGGTTGAAAACGAAGTTGTTCCGGGCAAGTTTCTGGCGTTGCAACGGACCTGGAAAGACGGCGACCGGCTGGAACTGGAACTGGAGATGCCTCTGCGACTGGAAGCTGTCGACGAGCAAAATCCGAATCATGTCGCCTTGATGCATGGCCCGGTTGCATTATTTGCCGTGGGCGAGATTCCCCCGCGTATCACTCGCACGCAATTGCTTGCGGTTTCGCGTGTGGCGGAGTCTTCGGATGACTGGTCGACTCGTACCGATAGCGGCACCCTCACGTTGCGGCCATTCGCCAGCATCATGAGCGAGAATTATCGCCTCTATCTTGGAGTGGAGAGCTGAAACGATACGCAGGGCCGCGCATCGCCATCAGTTTCTGGTCTGAAACCGGCAAGAGAAGCATCCCCGACCTTAGCTCTTGGACCAGCCTTGGTTGGCCACACGTCCCACGCCCTCGCGAAGGGTTACCAGCTGGTCTGCTTCGACGTGCTTGTAGGTTTCGTGCAGCCCGTTGGGCCAGTAAACATCGATGTCGACCGACTTCGTCGCGCCCAGGCCAAAGTGCAAGCGAGGATCGTTGCAGGAGTAGTAGCTGGACTGGCTGACCACAGCTTGCGCCTGCGTCTTGCCGCCATAATGGACAAGCACGCGGGCGCCAACGGCACTGCGGTTTGACTTCACACCTTCCAGTTTCACCTTGATCCAATGCTGCCTGGGGTCCAAGTCGTTGCGCAGCAGGGACGGTGGCTCGTTCAGGTTCACAATGAGCACATCCAGGTCACCGTCGTTGTCGAAATCCCCAAAGGCACAGCCGCGGCTGCTGTGCGGCGTGGTGATTCCTTCACCAACCGACCCTCCCATTTCTTCAAATGCGGAATTGCCCAGATTACGAAACAAAACTCGCGGCGTCTTGTACGGATACTGGGGCAGCGCCCGCTCCACCTCGGGATAAACGCTTCCCGTTACGAAGAGCACGTCAGGATAACCGTCGTTGTCGAGGTCAACGATCCCCGCGCCCCAACTGGTAAAGCGCGTTTCGACAGCGATCTTGGCCAACCGCGTGACCTCGTCGAAGTTTCCCTTGCCGTCGTTGCGGTAGAGGCCGGGAGTGTCGCCGATAAAGTGAGTCTTGAAGAGGTCGAGGTGGCCATCCAGGTTGTAATCGCCAATGCCGACGCCCATTCCGGCCTGTTCCATTCCGTCGTCGCTCAAAGCGACCCCGCGCAGGACTCCCTCCTCACGGAAAGTACCGTCGCGATTGTTCATGAAAAGCAAGCTTGGCGTGGAGTCGCAAGCGACGAAAATGTCCGGCCATCCATCCTCGTCAAAATCCGCGGTGACCACGGTCATGCCATAGCTCTCGGTAGCGGTGGCGATGCCCGATTGCTTGGTGACGTCTGTAAACGTGCCATCGCCATTGTTGTGATAGAGCGAGTGCCTCCCCGTGGGCAGCCCGCGTGGCCCGCAGTTGACCGGGACGCCCTTCCAATTGCAAGTCGAACTCTCGCCGGGCACAGGCGCGTGCTCGAAAGAAAATCGGATATAGTTGGACACAAAGAGATCGAGATGGCCGTCGCGGTTGTAGTCCACGAAGGCGCACCCCGCTCCCCATCGCGCCGGGGAATCCTCCCACAAACCTGCCTGTTTCGTCACATCGCTAAAGGTGCCATCGCCGTTGTTGCGATACAAACGGTTTTGTCCGAAGTAAGTGCAGAAAATGTCATCGAAGCCGTCATTGTTGTAATCGGCTATGCACACGGCATTGGCCCAACCGACAGCCCGCAGACCTGCTTTATCAGTAACGTCGGTGAAAGTCCCATCGCGATTGTTTTTGTAGAGCCGATTGGTTGCTTCCGGCGGAGCTCCCTCAAGGCGCGTTCCTGAAAGGATAAAGATATCCATCCACCCATCGTTGTCGAAGTCTATGAAAGCGCAGCCACAGCCGTTCGCTTCCAGGATGTATTTCTTGTTCCGGACACCTCCGTAAATGGTCGGCGCCCGCAGGCCGGCCGACGGAGCGATGTCTTGGAAATGTGCAGGGAACGGACGTCCAGACGGCGTCGGGGTAGCCTGCGGCTTCACATCTCGTGAGGCGACGCCCTGGCCAAGCGTCTGTTCTGCGGCAGCACAAAGCGAAAGCAAAACAAAAGCACGGCGCGTTATGGTCATATGGACGTATGGTTCCGAGCCACGATCGCAGGGACAATGATGTCAGTAAAGGGTGATTCGAGCAGATCACAAGGATCCATGACGTATCCCTTAATTGGGTCGAGCGCCCGAATCCACAACCAGCTTGTAACGGTTTTGCTCTGCTTCTTCCCTGGTTGCTTCCTGCCGAGCTTCGGCAAGTCGCTTGAGCAGGTCCGGAATCTCCGTTTTATGGTCTGTCTTCCGCAGCGCCACGATCAGATGATAAAGAGCAGCCTGGTCTCTTGCATCGTTGCGCAAAGCCTCCCGACATTCCTTCATGGCCGCCTCAGTCTGGCCGGACTGCAGGTAAAGTTTGGCTAAGACATCATGGGCGCCCACAAGCGTGTTCTGTATCGCGATCGCCTTCTTCGCCGACTGCATGGCGTGCCGGAACTCCGGGCTGCCTGTAGCCGGCGCCTTCTGGGCAAGGATGGCCGCCTCAAGATATAAAAGGAAAGCATCGTCGGGCTTCTTAACCAGTTTGGATTTCACGACGGCCAGCGCGCGATCGGGATCGTTCTGGTTTTGCTCTTCCACTGCCATTCCCTGAGCTGCCGCGCTGATCGATTGGTGCGGGTCCAATTGCTCCGCCTTTTCAAAATCGGCCTCCGCCCTGTCAAAATCTGCAAGCTGTACATACAGAACACCGCGCGCCAGATAAAGGGGCGCGGCATTAGGTTGGAGATTGAGGCCGACGTTGATCATGTCAATGCCGGTCTGAAACGATTGATGAGAGAACGCGAGGTTAGCAAAGTCTACGTAGAGAGCGACCTTGTGCGGATCTTCCACAATCGCATCTCGCAGGAGTTTGACAGCTGCTGGTGTGTCCCGATTGGCTTCGTAAACGGCCGCCCCCAGCTGCATAGTCCGTATATCCGGGGCGCTCGTTTCTAGCACAGGTTTCAACGTGATCAGCGCCTCTTGCGGCCGCCCGAGTTTAAGTTGCAGAGCCGCGAGGTCGCGGCGCGCACCCGAATCCGCCGGCTCCCGTCCTGCCAGCTTCTGAAAAACGGAAAGAGCTTTGTCTGATTGTTTCACAGAAATCAGACAGACGCCGTACTGTCTCAGCGCGGCTGGCTGTGAGTCCAGTAGCGGCCCACTCTGTTCAAAGTCACGCACCGCTTGTGCACAGTTTCCCGTCCTGGAGGCGATGGCGCCTAACATCGCGTGACTGGTCTGTTCGTCGGGCTTCAGGCGAACGATGTGCCGCAACAGTAGCTCCGCTTCCTTGTCTCCGGACTCATACGCGATTTGGGCAGCGCCTTCCAATGCCGGAAGGTAGTCAGGGGAAATCCGTAACGCCCGGTGAAAAGCCGCCAGCGCTTCTTTGTCCTGTTTCTCTGCTGAGAGTCCGATGCCCTGAAGGGTCCACAGTTGCGGGTCCGACGGCGATTGCGCGAGCGCTTCCCGGCTTAGCTGCACGGCGACTTCAAAATCTCTGGCGCGCAATGCCGCAACAATCGGTGCGCTTCGATCTGGCCCCGTTTGCGCGCTCAGTCCGAGAGCGAAAAGGAGAGCTGCAAAGGGGCCAAATCTTCTCGCCGAGGTCATCCCCTTAATTATCGCCGATACCTGCAAGTCAGGAAAGGCAAGGTCTCAACATCGTGACCGACGCCAACTTGATGAATTCGTCCGCCTTCTTTCATGGCCCCTATTCTTCGTGGGGCTGAGGGAAACGGCGAGCGTCATCAGGATTCCAATCGGCAGCCCGGACCAATTCACCGGCTGTGTTCCGGAAAAGTCGTTGCCGCTTGCCTTCCACCCTTCTTTCGTCGGGTCGCCCAACTTCGTGTCGAAGCGAACCGATTTGTTCACGTTGAGTCCGGACACAATGCCCATGGGAGTCTTCAGCTCCTGTACTCCTCCGACAAGGTCCAACCTGCTTTTCACTCGCACGCAAACGTAAAGACAATCTCGCTGAGCAGCGTTTCACGGGGGTGACGGACGCTGGCCATCTATGCTTCTTGAAGCAATTCAGTGCGGTACTTGGGTGCGAGGGCCTTCACTTTCTCAAGGAATGCGGCCTGCTCTTTTTCGTTCAGCTTCGGCGGTGGCGTCGTGCGCGTAGCGACCGGTACCCCAACCTCCAGAAAGAACCTCTCCTGCCCCGCGGGAGAGCAGATACAGAGCATGCGGACCGGCCGCGTGGAAAGGTTGTGAAACTGATGAGGAGCGTTGGCCGGAATATTCAGCGTATCGCCTGCGCGCACGGTCGACTTCTTGCCACGGAAGGTTGCCTGCATTTCACCTTCAAGCAGGATAAAGGTTTCCTCGAAGTCATGCCGATGCGGTGGCGGCCCGCCACCTGGCGGAATGTGCATATCAATCAAGCAGAAATGTCCATTCGTATCCTCGCCCTTCACGGTGATGGTGTAGGTATCGCCGACCAGACCGATGTGAGGGAGATTGTCGGGTTGCACCAGCGTGCGATTGCGTTTAGGGTCGTCCGGCGGGATGGTTGGCGAGCCAGTTGCCATTTTGGTTCTCCTGTGCGCCGGTTAAACCGGCGAGGTGTAGTGAATGAAAGAGTCATACGAATGTGAACTAGCGACCCACATCGGCCCTGAGTCATGCGGAGCCGCCCGCGAGGGCGGCGTCGAAGCG
>JBEKPJ010000063.1:0-38622 GCA_049520935.1 Terriglobales bacterium
CTCGTCGGCCAGCCGCACCTGGCCATAGTTGACTTCCTTACCCGTCTCCGGATCGCGCGCCCAGACAATGTCGTAAATCGAATCCACGTCCTGCAGAAAAGCGCACAGCCGCTCCAATCCGTAAGTGAGCTCGACCGAGATCGGATCGAGATCCACCCCCCCGCACTGCTGGAAGTAGGTGAACTGCGTGACCTCCAGTCCGTCCAGCATCACTTGCCACCCGATCCCCCAAGCCCCCAGCGTGGGGGCCTCCCAGTTGTCTTCCTCAAACTTGATATCGTGCTGGCGCAAATCGATCCCGATCGCACCCAGCGATTCCAGATAAAGCTCCTGCACATTCTCCGGCGGAGGTTTCAAAATCACCTGCAACTGCAAATGCTTAAACAGCCGGTTAGGATTCTCTCCGTATCGCCCATCGGCCGGTCGCCGTGAAGGCTGTATATAGGCGACCTTGTAAGGATTCGGCCCGAGCACCCGCAGGAACGTCTCCGGAGCCATCGTCCCCGCCCCCACCTCAACGTCGTAGGGCTGCTGAATCACAGCCCCTCGCGCGGCATAAAAAGCCTGCAGCTTGAGAATGAGTTCCTGAAATGTCAGTCGTTGAGCCGGTCTCGTCATTCGGGCTTTTTTTCCGTTCCTATTCCTGGCGACACGATCTGCTAACCACGTTCAGACCAGTCGCCGCACACAGATCGCGCGCTGGCCCCTGCTGCCGCAATCCGGCAGTGAGAGCATCCACTATCTCGGGACCTATATCGTCCCCTGGAGCAACGGACTCCGAGAACGAAGCTGTCCTCGCCATATCTTTACCTTCCTTCCGTCCGCTGCGGAACACCTGTCCGGAAAACAACTCTGAAGCCTCCACTGCACCCGTTCATGATCTCTAAAATCGGCGGGACTCGCCCGAGTATGCGCGAGGCTGACGAACTTGCGATCTGGCGGCGGGCAGCTCGCGTTCCCTCCAGCTAACCTCCGACCTTCTCCAGCATCGCCGCCGTGACCAGCTTCTTCTCCATGTGCCGCTCCAAAATCTGCAGCAGGAACTTGCGCAAATCCGCGCCCACCGCCTTCGGCCAAGCAATCGCGGAAAACTCCGAAACACGAGACCGCAGCATCTGCGCCGCAATCCTTCTCGATTCCGGCGACAACTCTGACGACGCGATCCGCTTATCATCGGCGCAAACCAGCCCGTCGGCCAGGGCATGATAAAATGCCCGCTCGCCATCAAGAACGCGCCCGCAAACCACGCATTCGGAAAACTCCGGCAGAAATCCCATCAGCCGCGTCATCCACAGCTCAAAGTAAGTAATCGGCATCCACAAGGTCGCACCGCGCAGTTCCTGAAGAACCGCCAAACTCAGCCGAAACACGGCATCGCTCGCCTCGCGGTCGGGCATCACCTCGTCCAGCACTTCGGCAACGTGTGCCAGAGCTGTGGCCCGCGGATAACTCACCTCACTTGCCATCGGCGACTCGATCACTTCGCAGGCGTCAATCCTTGCCAGCTCTTGCCGCTCGTGGTCGTCATAAAATGCACGCACGTAGGTAAGCGGCTCAAGCGCGCCTCCAAAACGGCGACGGGACTTCATCGCCGAGCGCGCCACTCCTCTCACCTTGCCTTCCATGCGGGTAAACAGTGTCACCAGCAGGTCCGACTCACGCAGCGGATACGTGCGCAGAACGATCGCTTCCGACTCCTTCAGCGCCATGGAAGGTCTACAGGTTAATGGATGATTGTAATGGAAGCAGCGGTCAGCCGTCAGCTTTCAGTGAGAACCTAAAGTCAAAACGAAAAAGCGTTGGCAGCATCTCCCAACGCCCAGAAATTGAATGTTGATTGCGCCAGGGTATTTCGGCTGCCCGCCAAAGCGGAAAGCCGAGCACTCCCTATCGCCCGAAGTACTTGGCGTTCCGCTCCGTGTACTCTTTCCACTTCTCCGGCAGGTCGTCGAGCGCGAAAATCGCCGATACCGGACACACCGGCACACAGGCCCCGCAATCGATGCACTCCACGGGATCGATATATAACATCTCCTCCGTGGCGAATTTATCGGAATCCTTTTTGGGATGGATGCAGTCCACTGGACAGGAATCAACACAGGCAGTGTCCTTGGTACCGATACAGGGCTCGGCGATTACGTAGGCCATAGATTGTCAGGCTCCTCGTGCACTCAGCATTGTGATAGAACCCACAATTCTAGCAAGAACCGCCGCTCTCGGTACAGGCAGCGCCAAACACGGCAAACACGGCAGTGGGCCGTTACTCGTCAGCCCACCACTCGACGCACACGAATGTTTCCGCTTGTGTTTCGCTGCCACCGGGATCGATTGACGAATTGACCAAACCTATAGGACTGAAGGCGTAATCAGGACCGCGCCGACGTTGACAACCGCGGCGTCTACACAAGCCGCGTTCCCAACCCCTGCGGATCGACCATAGCAGACGTACGCGATGATTGCAGGGTTAATGAGCTTAGAATCAACTCACTACAGACGACAACGAGTCCTTGCAGTATGCCTTCTTCAACTCTCCGCTCCCTGCGCCGCAACTTCGCCTGCCTCCACCAGCGCCACCGGTGTCGCGTGGACTCGCGCCGGAGCGCCTTGCCAGGCGTTAGCTTTGAACCCTTCCCTCACCAGTTTAAGAATCGTTCGCCGATTCTGCGCTAGCATCTTGACCCATGCCATCTTCCCCATCATCGGAAAATAGATCCCCCGGAAACAGAGCCGCGCCAGAAAGATATTGACGCGATAGCCGAGCGGTTGATCGTGCAGCGACTCCACAGCCGCCGCCAGCGCCTCGGGACTGTAAGACTCGCTCCAGCCGTGCTCCACTTCCCTGTGCGCTTCATCAATCGACATTTTCAACGGCGTGTGCGCCATCGCGAACGGAACGAACTCCTGCCAGTGCTTGGGCCGCGTCAACCGTCCCGCCTTCTCCAGTCGCTTGTAGAGCGGAGTCGACGGCAAAGGCGTCAGCAACCCAAAAATCGGTAGCCCCGGAGGCCAAGTTCGCACCTGTTCGAGCGTACGTTCGGCTGCCCCAACCGTATCGTTGTCCATGCCAAAAATAAACGACGTAATGGCATACACGTTGCGCGACGCCAGCCGCTCGAGCACCTCCCGGTACTCACCCGGCTTGTTAAATCCCTTGTTCACGCCCTTCAGATTCGTCGGATCGATCGACTCCATACCAATAAAGATCCACTTGCCTCCCGAGTTCGCAATCAGGTCGACCAGTTCTTCGTCGCGCAGCAAATTAGCGCTGATCTGCGCGACCCAGTGCACCTGTGCGCCCGCCCGAATGATGTCGCGCAGCAGTGACTTTGTCCTCTTGATGTTGATGGCAAAATTATCGTCGATAAAGAACACCGCGATCTGCCCCTTTTCGGTGCGTGCCCGGGCCTTCAATGAAAGCAGCTCGTTGACCACACTTTCGTTGCTGCGGAAGCGGATGGAATCTCCGAAAAATCCCGTCACCGTGCAGAATTCGCAGCCGTAAGGACAGCCTCGCCCCGATTCCACGGGAACAATTCGAAAGGATCCCCAACCTTCTCCGATCTTCTGGAGCATCTCGGTCACAGCCTTCGGCACCAGATTGAACTGCTCAAGATCGATCGACTGCCACGGAATTACCGGATATTGCTTCAGCGTCGGCTTACTTTCCTGCCCAAAGGCGTCCACTGGTTCATAGACATCTTTGAGCTGCCCGCGCGCTGCATCGGCGACGATCACCGGCCAGGTCGCATCGGCTTCACCCAGCGCAACCGCGTCGGCGTGACGCGGGCCCCCGTCGCGGCCAAGCGCCTCGTCGGCCATCTCCGTCACATGCGGGCCTCCCATGACCACAGGAACTCCGACAGCCCGCACGGCGTCCGCCATGCGATACGCCTTGGCAATCATTCGGGTCATCGCACCAATGCCCACCAACTCAATCTTGTTGTCAAGCACATACTGCGCGATCCCCGCCTCATCCATGGCCTGCGCATTGCCATCCACCAGCACCACCTCATGCCCCGAAGGGGTGAGCGCCTGCAGCAGGAACATCCATAGATGAGGCATGAAGTTACGTGTGACGCCGTTGTCAGGGTTGTACAGCAAAATTTTCATAAGAGGCTCTAGCGATTCTGCAAAGCAGGGCTTTGCTCGGTGCGGGATGGAAAGAAATGCTCAATGCCAGAGCAGACCCTGGCGCTTATAGAAATGGAAGGTCTCGTCGGAACGTACCCCGGCGCACAGTATACCGTTCGCCATGGTACTTTGCTCGATTTATTCGCACCGCGAACCGAGCAAGATCGGATAGGAGTCTTCAACTTGCGGCAACGTTAGGCATCGAGGTAGTGTACCCCAGTATCGTCTGCCTGGTGTGAAAGGTTTGAACCGATATGCCGCACCAACACCTGCATCGTCGGTCGCCCGCCAGCGGAACGCCACCATCCTGCAAAGTCGTTCCCGTCAGGAAGTGCCGCAGGCGGTGCATTTTACCCCGCTGCAACGGCTAACCGCCATCAGCCTGATCGACGATCCTAACTTCGCGACTGCTACCGACGACCACCGGTTCGTCACCCTTCGACACCGACCCGGGGCCACCTCTAAAAGGCCGATCGTTCATCGCCCGGCAGGCCGCGAACGCTGCCGGCACCGAATCTGAGCTAGGACTGTTCGCCCGGCTCATACTCGACGATGTAGCCGGCAACCGCGCTTGCAGCCACGGTCAGGGGGGATGCCAAGTACATCTGCCCGGGCCCGCTCCGTCCTGGAAAATTGCGGTTCTGAGCGCTGATCACAACTTGATCCGGACGAGTCGACACTCCCGGACCGGCATTAATGCAAGCCCCACAGCTAGGTTCAATCACCCGCGCCCCGGCGCGCTCAAAAATTTCCAGATAGCCGCGCCGCCGAGAGTACTCGCGCGTTTCCTGCGATCCAAACTGGATCCAAAACACGACATCGTCGGCCACGCGCCGCCCACCACTCAAAGCATGGCCCAGAACCGCCGCATACATATCCATGTCTTCATTCTTCCCCGCCGTACAAGTTCCGCCGTAAGCGATTTCAATCGGCACACGAGCGCCAAGGTCCCGAACGTATTTGCCATTCCCAGGATCGCCCGGGGTCGCAACCATCGGCGTGATCTCGGCCGCATCCAGTTCAATTCTTTCGGCATATTCAGCATCGGGATCGCTCCGCAAGCCGGCCATCCTGTTCTCAACTTCGGCGCGCTTCATCCCCCGCCGCTCCATCAAGAACTCAACCACCTTTTCATCCGGAGCCACGATTCCGGTGAACCCCCCAATTTCGGCAGCCATGTTGGTCATGGTCGCGCGTTCGTCCACCGACAACGCCTCAACTGCCTCCCCGGCATACTCGATTACCTTCGCCAGCGCCTTGCCGCTGCGCACGTAGTCAAGGGAAAGGATCTTCAAAATGAAATCCTTCGCCGTAACGTTTACGCGCCGCTTGCCCCGAATCACGATCTTGACCGATTCCGGCACCTTGACGCGAACGTCCTTTGTAATCCAGGAATTGAACACGTCCGTCGTCCCAATGCCGAAAGCGACGCAGCCGATGGCGCCCACATGCGGCGTGTGGGAATCCGAACCGACGTTCACCTGGCCCGGCAGCGCATACGTCTCCAGCATCACCGAATGACAAATGCCTTCCGCCCCCTTGCGATCGACAAGTTCGCCGTGTAGTTTAATTCCCTGCTGCTTGGCAAACGCTGCCTGTTTGAGCTTGAGCTGCGTCGCCAGATCGAGCAGCCCCATCTTTTTCCGCTCTTCCGACATCACTTCATCGAGAAAGGTCAGATGATCGCGAAAAAACCGGATACTCGAAGCATCATTCACCGGAATGTCCTTGCCCACATATTGCTCGTAGAAAATCGCCGCCATCGGCGTAACGTACTCATGGCTAAACCGCAAATCTACGCCCGTGAACCCGGTATCGCCAGGCCGAACATAGGCCAGGGGTAAGGACCGTGCGGAGACAGGCGCTTCGGTCAGACCCGCCGACCGAAGCTCGGCACTCTCCGAGGCTGGAGCACGCATGTGCGCCGCAAAAATCTTCTCCGCCAACGTCATCGCTCGCGTCGAAGTCGTGATCGCAGGCAGAAAAACTTTCCCCTGCATGCGTGCCACATTGAAGGGAAACAATCCCCCATACTCAATCACCTGGCGAGTAATCTCATCCTCCCCGGCCGTAAACTCACTCAGCGCGATCTCCTCCCCCGCCCGAATCCGGTCAATCAAGGAAAATTTCGTCGAAGTCAGCAGCCCCAGGTTCTGGCAGTTCTGCTTGTAAATCCGTTCAATATTCTCCGCAATCGCAACTTGTATTCCCGCACACAACTCCGCATAAGGAGACTGCTCGCGGCTTGATCCCTTGCCCCGGCGCTTCCCGCTGACCGAACAGACAAAGCCGGCTCGCTGCACATCACCGCGCCCAATCGGGAAAACGTCGCCACAGCGCAACCCCACGTAGGGAATCTCGCCCAGCGTCCGATCAAAATAAAAGCAATAGTGTGCCGGAGTAATTTCGTCGGTAGAAATATCGTCCCGAAGTCCGGGATTGTTCGCCGGGTTCCGAGAATCCCAGGGCAGATCCCATCCCGCCAGCTGTTTCTTGATCAACTCCGGATCTTCGGTAAGAAAGAGAATACGTCCCCGAAGCCGTACCGCCGCAGGACGCTTTTCGATTTTACGTTCAAGAAGAGACGAACCCACAGCCGTAATTGTACCGCCTGCGGCCAAGGGGAAAACAGGTTCCAATGACCGAGGCGTTGTCCGACCCCGGGTTTGCCCCTTCCGAGGAGAGTCACCACTGCGGCGCTTCCGCACCTCCAGGACGCCGATGTCTGGTCTCCAAGATTGACCTCTGACAAATGTTCGGCGAAGCCCCGGCTGGAGGCAGCGTCGAATTGCCCATTGCGACCGAGCGGGTTTTCCTCTCGCTTTCGCCCGCCGGCGACCCCCGAAAATCTCACGCCGACGGTTCGATCGGCCCGGGCATTGAACGCCGAGAATTTCCGCGATCCGTTCAGAATTTTCGATCCCTGGCGTAAACCACCGGACTGGCCATTTCCTCCAACCCCCGCCCCGCGAAGATTTCCGCAAACTCGTGCATCAGCGCCTCGTGCACCAGCCCATTCGAAGCGAGCGTCTCGCGGCTCGCAATCTGGAATTCGCCGCCCGACAGATCCGTAACCCTCCCGCCCGCCTCCTGCACAATCAGCACGCCCGCCGCCGTATCCCAAGGATTGAGATTGAACTCCCAAAACCCGTCATATCGTCCCGCAGCCACATTGCACAAATCCAGGGCCGCCGACCCCGCCCGTCTCACGCCGTGCGTGCGCAAAGTGATCTGGTGATAAAAATAAATATTCGGGTTCTTATGCCGCTTGTGGCTGGGAAATCCGGTGGCCACCAGACACTCTCCCAGATTTGCGGTCGTCGAGACATGAATTGTCTCGCCGTTCAGCCAAGCTCCCGCACCCGGCTCCGCCCCAAACATCTCATCGCGAGTCGGGTCGTAAATGACCCCCGCAACCCGCTTGCCGAGCCGCTCGACGGCCAAGGAAACGCAAAACACCGGGTACCCATGGGCAAAATTCGTAGTCCCATCGAGCGGATCGACATACCACTTATATGGACTCCCGGTCTCGATCCGCGTCCCCTCCTCCCCCATGACATCGTGTGAGGGGAACTGCGACCGAATCCGTTCCAAGATCAAGGCCTCCGACTTGCGATCGGCCACGGTGACCAGATCCACATCACCCTTATATTCAATTTTCACCCGCTGCCGGAAGTATTCCATCAACAGACTGCCCGCCTCGCGAGCCATAGCCTGCATGGGAGAAATCAGATCCAGCGATGGATTGGAATTCATGAAGCGTCCAGGCTTTCGTTAGCGATTGATCGCGCTCAGAACCGCGAATCAGCAGCCGCTCTCCGCTACTTCTTCTTGCCCTCTTCGGCAATATAAACAATCTCATGCTTGAAGATGAAAAGATTCGGCCCATCGTCCCGCGTAACCCGCACCATATTCTTATCGTAATACTCAATCCAGCCACGGACCACTTCCCCGTCCGCCAGTTTCAAACTCACGACTCTTTGCTTTTCGCCCAGCGCTTTCAGATAGGCAGCTTCTTCAAAAGTCTCGTCCGGAGGCGGAGTGCGCTTCTTGTTAAACGTCGGATTTCCTGATTGCGGCGACATGGGGTCATTCTACAACGTCGAGCCCGGGCGCAGGTTTCACTCCATGTGAAAAGCCGCTTCTCGAGGACGCACCACCCGCGGAATCCACAGCGGGCGGCGCAACCCGCCCGGTCCAGGCGCCGGACGAGCCAGCTTCTTCCAGCGCTGATAAACCGCGAACGAAAGATTCGTATCCACAAAGATGTCGCCGTAGCGATCGTCAGCCGAAGCCCTCTCCACTCGCACCATCTGATGCCAACAATGCATTCCCGTAATCGGATCCGGATGCACGGGAAAAGTTATATTCTGATGCACTCCTGCGTCGCTCCACCACACGCGCTGCGTGTCAGGGTCGGCAGTCGGATAAGGCTCCACGCCCGAAGTCTGCCGCATCTTCCACTGCCCCTTGCCGACTTCCTGCAGATCGACCCAAGCGCTCGACATGCGCTCCAGTTGATCCTCCTTGTTCGTGCGCCACCGTCCCATATGGTGAGAACACGCCACCACACCCGGCGCGAGGCCCTCGGTCACCCACGCATGCAGTACAAAAAATCCGATTTCAGTATGCACCTTCAGCAACTCGCCGGTGCGTATGTCGCCGAGCCTGCCGGCGTCCGACGGATTCACCCACAACGGATTCTTGTGCGCAATCTCATAAAGAAACTTCGAATTTCCCGAACGCGTGTGAATCAGATGAGGCAACCGGAAGATCGGAAGCAAGGTCAATACTTCACCGTGAGCGTCCTTCGGCCATTCCACCAACGGCATATATCGCGGATCAAAGTCCGGCGCACAGTCCCCCAAAGACGCCGCCTGCGCCGACCGATGAATGTGGCTGCGATAGTACTCCGGAAGGGCGAACTCGGGCCACTTCCAATCCGCCATCGTCTTCGAAAACAGCTCCAGCTTCCGCGAAGGCGTGTTATAGCCAACCACCGCCTGTCCCCCGACCATCACCCCGACCGCCTTGCCGTTGTTCATGACCACGCCATTTGCTTCCACGCTCGATCCCGACAGATCCGCCGAAGCCACCAGCTTTTCGTTCAACCGATGCACATCTGTGGTCACTTCGTACGCGCCATACTTCCGCATGTATTCCAGCGGCTTCAAGCCTTCCTTCGCCGCCGCTTCCGGCAATCCCGGAACCGAATTCTCAAACATCCATCCGTAATACTCGTCCACTGTAAGTTTCTGTCCGGCACGATAAGGAGACTCAAACCACTGCCGAATCCCCATCGACCCATCCGGATCGATCGCCCAAGAAAGATCGATCCAAAACTCATCCTCCTCCCAAACCTCTCCCGGATTTGCCTGATAGGTGTACTCGAACTTCTTCCCCGCCCGCTCCTCGAAAACACGCAACACCGGCTGCCGAAACCCAATCCACTTCCCGGCGTAAGATTCCTGGCTCATCAAATCGTGACGCTCAGAACTGAATCCCATGGGCAAGACATAATCCGCAAACCAGGCAGTCTCGCTCCACGTCGGTGTCAAGGCGGCATGCAACCCAACCTTGTCCTCATCCCGCAACATTTCGATCCAAGAAAATCCGTCCGGATAGGTCCAAACCGGATTAAACACGCGCGTGAAATAAGCTTCAATGCGCCCGCGCCCCTCCTTAAGAAAGTGCGGCAGCAACGGCGACATCTCATGCGTACAAAGCGGCCACTCCCGGGGATACAACAATTCGTTCCACCGCTTCTGCGGTGGAGGATTCTTGAACGGGCGCGGCACAAACTTGTTCCAGGCATTCAAATTATGTCCGCCCGGAGTCCCCACCGACCCCGTCAAAACGTGCAGCAACATCAAAGCCCGTGCCGACTGCCATCCCCCTAAATTTCCTGAAGCGCTCCCCCGCCAAAGATGCGAAGCAAACCGACTCCCAGCCGTCGCAATCTCGCGAGCCGTTTTAACCACAATCTCCGCCTTGACTCCACTTTCCTTCTCGGCAAACTCCGGCGTGAACCGAGAGTAGTGGCGCTGCAACGCCTCAATCAGCGCCTCAAAACTCTGCCCCCTGGCAGAAAAGCCATCGATCTCCAACTCTTCCCAGTTGGTCCAATCCCTGACAAAAGCAGCGTCGAAACGCCTCTCCGCTAGGATGACCAACGCCATGGCCAGCAGCACCGCCGCTTCGGTCCCCGGATAGCTCGGCATCCAATAATCCGCCATGCTCGCCGTGTTCGAAAGCCGCGGATCCATCACGGCGAGCTTGGCCCCAGCCATCTTCCCTTCGATAATCCGCTGCGCGTGCGGGTTGAAATAATGGCCGGATTCCAAGTGCGCCGACAGCAACAGAATGAATCGGGCATGCGCATGATCCGGAGAAGGCCGGTCGGCATGATGCCATAGCAAATAACCGAGCCGAGCCGATGAGGAACAGACATTAGTGTGTGAGTTATGCCCGTCGATCCCCCAGGCCTGCAGCGTCCGCTCCATGATGAAGTCATGTCCCGGACGCCCCACGTGGTACATCACCTCTTCCCCACGGTTCTCCTGAAACGCTTTTCGGATCCGCGCCCCAAACGTTGCGAGCACCTCATCCCAAGAAGTCCGGGCCCACTGTCCCCCGCCCCGAGGTCCCACTCGCTTCATCGGGTACAGAATCCGATCCGGATCATGAATCTGGGTAATCGTAGCCGGCCCCTTCGCGCAGAGTCTTCCCCGGCTCGCCGGATGCTTCGGATTTCCCTCGAACTTCGTAACCGCCCCGGTCGCTTTATCAACGTAAGCCAGAAGGCCGCACGCCGACTCGCAGTTGAAGCAAATCGTAGGAACAAGCTGGTAATGCTTTTCCACTCGTCGGGGCCAAGCCGACGGATCAAATTCAACCCAATCCTCCCACTTCTCGACCGGCGGACAATACGCGAGGTTGCTCCCTTCCCGCTTAAATTCAGTCATCGCTCAATCTCCATATTCCTTCCTGCCACACCCAGCCAGGGACGCCCCCCCGGAGGTAGGGCCGAGCGCAAGGCAAACGGGCTGCTTCCCGCCCAGTTCCCGGTTCTCACCTCAGACGCGCCCCAGCGGACCGCCGGGAGGCGGCTGCCTAGCTATTGGGCACGCTCTGTCCCGCCATCACAAAGCACCATTCAAAAACCAACAGTCCCACCAGAGCCAGCACGGAAGCCAATCCCGCCGCCCAGCGATCGCTCCAGCCCAGCAACAAAAGCAGCAGCGGCAGAACCCCTCCCACCAACACTGCGCCGCCCCAAAACGCGCGAGCAAACGGACCATGCGTCATCAGTCGCGCCCCATAGCGCGCATTGTCAGTCGTGTGAGGCATCGCCATCTCACCCAGCAGCATGAGCAAGTGCAAAATCAAACTCCCCGCCAGAACCGGCACCGCCACCGTCAAAGCCTGCCCCGGCCCTTGAAAAGGCCGCGGCAACAGCGCCAGAACCGCCGACCCGCAAAGCAGGGCCTGCACGATCAAATGCGCCGGCAGCAGAGGAGTCTGCCAAAGATCACGTCCCTCGCACTGTCCAAACAAAAACGCGGTATAAGCGGCCGCGCAAAATCCAACCAGCACCGCCGGCCACAACAACGCTGCCGCCACACCGGCAAGTCCCGCCACCGAGGCCAGCCAGAACACGCCACACAGGCCGCTATAGGCGAGCAAAATGAACGCCCCCCGCGCCAGCCAGGACTTGCTTTGCGGAGTAAATACCACGCGCAGAAATCGTTCTTTATGATCAAGGTCCCAGACCAGCAACACCGTAGTCAGCGCAGTAAACAAAAGCGCCACCGTGGCCAGCGCTATATCGCGAACCCGGTCGCCGGATAATCGACCGAGTGCCATGGCCAGAGCCGGCACAGCCAGTGCGCCTGCGCCAATCGACTTGGTCCAGCAATACGCCGGGACCTGCCATCCCCAGGGTCGCGCGTGACCAACGTCGTACGCAGCCAGCGCATCGCTCTGCAGCAACGGACTGTCGGTCGGATAAATCGCCCCGCCCCCGTGTAGCGCGGCATTGCGCTGGGCCCACATATAAATCGATTCATGCCGAGCCGCCGTGGGCACAATCGAGCTCTCGTCGCCCTCGATGTAATAGAGCTTAGGCTGAGTTCCCTGTTCCGGCTTCCGCACCCGCACCGCTTCGCGGGCCACCGCTTGCGCCGCTTCGCTCGATGGGTCACTGAGATCCCCGGCAATAATCGCGTGCTCCGGACACACAATCACACAAGCCGGCTCCAATCCAACCTCCGTCCGGTGTGCACAAAAGTGACACTTGGTGGCGGTTCCCTCGTCCGGGTCGATATAAATCGAATCGTAGGGACAGGCCTGCATGCAGGCCTTGCACCCGATGCAGCGTTCGGAACTGAAATCGACGATCCCGTCCTTGCGCTGATACATCGCCGTCACCGGACAAATGGTGACGCAGGGCGGCTTCTCACAATGATTGCACCGCGTGACCTGAAATACGCGACGTGTGTTGGGAAACACGCCCTTCTCCACGTATTTCACCCAAGTTCGATTCACGCCCAGTGGAACGTGGTTTTCCGTCTTGCACGCCACCGTGCAGGCGTGACATCCGATGCACTTGCGGTTGTCGATTACGAAGCCGTATTTCATCCCGTGAACAGTTCGGCCCGAAAAAGCCTCCGTCCATCATACTTGGGTCGGCGCGAAAGGGGAGTGACCGGGCAGAGGCCGCAGAGGCCGACTGCGAGACTCGCTTGCAATCCAATCTCGTGCTGAGCGTGAGTCGACGAGCCCCAGAACACTGCCGCGCGAGCGCCCCCGGGGAAAGGGTTTCTCGCCCCTTACCGCTATATCTGGTAATCCACATCTTCCATAATCCGGCGCAATGATTCCGATACCACTTCGCTCCCGCCCGTGCCTTCCAGTTCCCGCACCCGTTCCGCCAAGTGCTTTACCTCCGAGGCAACCGCGGCCAGCGCTTCCGAGAGCGGATCATTAATCTGCTTGGGATCGGTAATCACCACTCGCTTGCCTTCGCGAAAAATAATATGCCCCGGCACGCCTACCACGGTTGAATCGTCCGGCACATTGCGCAGCACCACCGATCCTGCGCCAATTCGGCAGTTGCTGCCCACCGTGATGTTGCCCAGGATCTTCGCGCCCCCGCCGACGACCACGTTATTCATAAGCGTCGGATGCCGCTTGCCGTGTTCCTTGCCCGTCCCGCCAAGCGTCACACCCTGATAAAGCGTGACATCCTCGCCCACAATCGCCGTCTCGCCAATGACCACGCCCATGCCATGATCAATGAACAAACGCCGCCCGATTTGCGCCCCCGGATGGATTTCGATCCCGGTAAGCAGCCGCGCCACCTGCGACAACCACCGCCCGAGCAAAAAGAAACCGTGGTTCCAAAACCAGTGATTCATACGATAGAACCACACCGCATGCAGTCCCGAGTAGCAGAGATAGATTTCCAGACGCGACTTCGCCGCCGGATCGTGATCGAGCACGGTGGCAATGTCCTCACGGATTAGCGCCAGCAGATGCGGCATGGGTCCACGTTCCGACGGTCAACGATCAATGACCTAAGCTCAACGATCAGGCCGGAAGTTGCGCCGTAGGAATCTGCAACGCCTGGTTGCGGAGTCCTTCGAAGAGAATACTACTCAGGTAGCGTTCGCCAAACGAGGGCAGAACCACAACCACCAACTTCCCGGCATTTTCCGGGCGTCTCGCCACCTGCAATGCCGCAACCACGGCCGCTCCCGAAGAAATGCCCACCAGCAGCCCTTCTTCGAGCGGAAGCCGCCGTGCCATGGCAATCGAATCGTCGTTGCTGACCGTGATCACTTCGTCCACCAGATCCCGCCGCAAAATGCTCGGAACAAACCCTGCCCCAATCCCCTGGATCTTGTGCGGCGCCGGCTTTCCACCCGAAAGCACCGGACTGTCGGTCGGCTCCACAGCAATGGCCTTGAATGACGGCTTCTTCGCCTTGATATATTCTGAGACACCGGTGATCGTTCCGCCCGTGCCCACACCAGAGATCAAAAAGTCGACGCGTCCGTCGGTATCTTCCCAGATTTCCGGCCCCGTAGTCTCCCAGTGAATCTTCGGATTCGCGGGGTTGTCGAATTGCTGCAGTATGTATCCGTCGGGAGTTTTCGCCAGCAATTCCTCCGCTTTCAGCACCGCGCCCTTCATTCCCCGCGGGCCAGGAGTAAGTACAATCTCTGCGCCCAGAGCCAGCAGCAGCACTCGCCGCTCCGTGCTCATGGTCTCGGGCATGGTGAGAATAAGCTTGTATCCCTTGACGGCTGCAACAAAAGCCAGCGCAATTCCCGTGTTGCCGCTGGTCGGCTCGATGAGCACCGTTTTCCCGGGCTGAATTCGTCCAGCCTTTTCGGCATCGGCAATCATGCTCACCCCGATGCGGTCCTTCACGCTCGCCAGGGGATTCTGGCTCTCTAACTTCGCCACCACGTCCGCCACTGCGCCCTTGGTAACCCGGTTCAGCCGTACCAGCGGAGTGTGGCCAATCAGTTCCGTCACATCCTTTGCAATTTTCATAGATTTTCGATTCTCACGTTTCCTGGTTCGATTCTTTGGAGTCTGTCATCCTCGGTGCAGAGACCATGCACCCCTCCGCCTTCGTTTAACACAATTAACTCTACTATGTTACTTGTATATATGTTGTGACAAAAATCACAATCCAGCACGCGTCGGCAACCGGCTGCCTGCGCCTCCCGATGAGCCCCGACGCAGACTCCGGGAGCGAGCTCCTGAACAAAGAACTTGCATGGATTCTATCGCAGGCTGGCGAGAACAGGCAGATCCGGTGCCGTACGCCGGGCTCGATCGAGCAATGCACGCATCGCGTCCGAACGATCCCAAGACAATTCAATGGGGAAAGGGACCCGGCGCTCCGCGGAAAGGGAGCGGGCACACTTGCCATACACTCAAACGTGCTCTGAGGTCTTCGCCCGCTCGCGCTTGTCTTCGCGAAGCTGGGCCGCGGTGAAGGCGGAGCCGCAGGTGCCGCATCTCCAGCTGGTAAAGGAACTCGCCACAAAGCCTGGCCCATCGGCGCCCGTCTGCGACTGACTCGCACGCACCGCCAGAACCAACTCGCCACCGCAATCCGAGCATTTACGTTGTTGCATAGCCCCCGACAGATCCGTCAGAGCATGGCCATCTGGCCGCCGTACCCATACTCCGGCATTTCGCTCTTGGAACGGCTTCTGCTCACTACTATGGCACAGATCGGCCATGCAGAACGGTCAAAATTGACCGTTCCGCATGGCCCGGCTACCGAGCCCACGTCGGCCGGCAGAATACAGCGGTTTCGCGACAACCGCCCCACCAATCGCAGCATCCTATTCGTCACCGCGGGAAGCGTTGGCCTCGACCGGATTACGGCGGCTACCAGGTCCCAAATCGGATGCCCAGTTCCACTCTGACTTCGTCGCCATCGTTCCGCGCTCGAGCACCCGGCTGGCGCGGGCCGACCTCGCGCCCAATCGCGATTCTGTTGATCCTCGTGATCTGCCACCAGGGAGGTCTCGCCTATTCGGTTTTGACCCACGAGGAGATTGTCGATCTTCTCTGGTCCGATCAGATTCGCCCCCTGTTGCTCCACCGATACCCCGGGCTCACCGACGAGCAGCTCAAACAAGCCCACGCCTATGCCTATGGCGGCGCCGTCATCCAGGATCTGGGGTATTACCCGTTCGGCAACAGGGAATTCAGCGACCTGCTGCATTATGCTCGCAGTGGAGATTTCGTTCGCGAACTGTTACAGGAAAGCGCTGATGTTAACGAGTATGCCTTTGCTCTCGGCGCGCTGGCACACTATGCATCTGATGTCACCGGCCATCCGGCAGCGGTGAATCGCGCGGTGGCCATCGAATACCCCAAGTTGCGCGCCAAATACGGCAGTTCGGTCACCTATGGTGAGGACAAGACAGCACATCTCAAGATCGAGTTCGGATTTGACATGGTGCAGGTGTCCAAGAATCGTTACGCACCGCAGCAGTATCACGACTTCATCGGCTTCCAAGTATCCAAGCCCCTATTGGAGCGCGCCTTCCAAGTCGTCTATGGGTTGCCGCTGAACGATGTGATCCCCCATGAAGATCTGGCCCTCGGCTCCTATCGTTTTTCCGTCAGCCGCTTGATCCCAGAGATGACTCAGGTCGCGCTCGAAACCCACAAGAAGGACCTCATGCGCGAACGTCCGGACTTCGCGAAACAAAAGTTTCTGTACCGTCTTTCGAGGTCCGACTATGAAAAAGAGTGGGGAAAGGATTACACGCACCCGGGATTCGGCGCCCGGGTCTTGGCCCTGCTGCTGCGGTTCATTCCGAAAGTTGGGCCCTTCAAAGGACTCGCCTTCAACAACCCGACTCCGCAAACCGAGGATCTTTATTTCAAGAGCGTCAATGCGACCGTCGATAAGTACCGCATGTTGCTAGAGGCAGTGAGCGCCGGCTCTTTAACACTGCCTAACTCCGATTTGGATAGCGGCCAACCCACGATGGCGGCGGAATACCCGCTCGCCGACGACACCTATGCCAAGCTTTTGCGGCAGCTGTCGGAGCGCAAGTTCGAAGGCACGACCCCGCAATTGCGGGACAATATACTCCAGTTTTATTCCGATCTCTCACTCTCGATCGACACGAAGAAGAATCGCAACGATTGGCACAATGTTCTGACCGACTTAGAGCAACTGAAGTCGACCACCTCCACTTCGACAATGGCGGGTGGCCCCGCACGGTGATCGATCAACGCTCGTTGTTAGGCACTAACCCGAACCGAGACTAACTCCGGGACGCAATGGGAATTCTGCATCGACTTCACTGCATCTTCCGCCGTGAATCTCCCCATCACCAAGGCAAGCTTGCGGTTGGTCGTCGTCTGAATGGGGAGCCGATCAACCCGCAATACATATTGAGGAGCGTGCGCTCCGCCGCGGTTCACCTTCACAACAAACTTGATATTTTTCATGGGTTCCTGACCGGTTCCTTCCTGTTTGTCAATCGGCTTTAGGCTTTTGAGCATTTTCACGCCGTCCAACCACATTGATCGCTTTCGGTTTCCAATCAGACATATGCCGAGCGCATCGGTCGTGCCGTAACTCAGTTTCCCCTCCGGACCGGAGGAGAGGACAGTATTCAGTTAGGCCAGCGTAAGAGGAACTGAAAGATTCAGAAAAGTCACCGCTTCAACTCTGATCCTAGGCCCCTGGGACGCTATTGTCAAGCTTGTTAACCTCGCCGACCTCGCCGAACGTCCGAAGACATGGTCTGGTCCCTCGCGGTCCCAAAAACGTTAGCCCTTTGTCCGGAAATTAGATCGAAAACGCGAGAACCGCTTCCTGCGAGCGCGCATCAAACAGCTGAATGGCGAACAGGATGTCCATCTTCGATGAGCAATACCGCGTGGTCGCCATCGAAGGCGATCGCCTGCTCATTCGTGGAACCATGACCGGCAATGTTCTCACCATAGTCAATCCCGAGCCTCAAATACCTCTAAGCCCTGAAGACTATCCGCGCGGCAAGCTCATCGCCCTCAGCGACCCCTCTGCCACACCTATGAATTAGCGAGGGCAAGGAAAATGATTCGGCAAGCAGAGGCGGGAGAACCACACTTGGAGGGCTGGCAGCCCGGCAGGGATTCGAACCCCGATACGCAGCTCCAGAGGCTGCAGTCCTACCGTTGAACGACCGGGCTATATCGGAATTCTAAATCATTTTAAGGCCACTGCGAAACTGCAAAGCAGTGGCCGCGGGACAGGCGTCGAAGCAGAACCGCCTCGCTTCGAGCGGCTTTCGGCCACAGCGAGCACTCCAGCAGCAGATCCCGCCGCGCAAGCAACGCTCGGATATCAAGTTTGGTCCGCGCCAGCAATCCACGGGCGCCCACGCTAGAATGTAACCTGCTGCTATACGCGGTTCGTGACACCCAGGAGTCAATTATGCCCGCCGCCGAAACTCTTGCCGCAAGGTTGACTGGAACCGTTATCCCTGCCGAGACCGACTCCTCCGAAATGGCGCGCCGTCCCCTGGAACCCGAGCAATGCGCCCTCATCGTCGTTGACGTGCAGGAGAAATTACTGCCTTCCATCTGGGAAAAACAGCGCCTCGTCGACAACGTTCAGCTCCTCACCCGCATGGCCAAAATCCTCAAGATCCCCGCCATGGTTACTGTGCAATATGCGAAGGGACTGGGCAACACGATTCCCGAGATCGCGTCCCTATTGCCCGACTTGTCGCCGATCGACAAGCTGACCTTTTCCTGCTTCGGCAGCGACGCCTTTTGTTCTTTGCTCAAGCGCCTGCCCGGCCAGCGCACGACCATCCTGTTGTGCGGAATGGAAACGCACATCTGCGTCATGCAAACAGCACTCGCAGCACTACGAGAAGGCTATCTGGTGCATGTAGCCTGCGACGGCGTCAGTTCCCGCACCGAATTGAACTGGCGCATAGGCCTGGAGCGCATGCGCGACGCCGGAGCCATCCTATCCTCAACCGAAATGATGGTCTACGAACTCCTGCGCGCTTCCGGAACCCCCGCGTTCAAACAACTCCTACCCTATCTGAAAGGCTGAGCTGGGCGAGCGACGGCTGATTCTGCTACCGGCGGATCCACCACCGAGCTGCCCATACTACTCCGCCGCTTGTTGCTTTGGCTTCACTCGCACCACCGTGATCTTCGAAAACCCCTCCTCAAACGTCGGGGCCTTCAACTTGCCCGCCATCTTACGCATAATGTCTTCCGGCACCACGCGCCCCCGGCGCTGATGCCGCTCCATGCAGACCTCCAGCGGAACGTCGAAGAATAACCCCTGCACGTCATAGCCATAATCCTTAGCCAGTTTGATCCAACTATGCCGATCGTGCGCAGTGAGGTTGGTGGCATCCACATAGTTCATCGGGCGCCGCGCAATTAGACGCGCCTTCAACATCGAACGGAGATTCGAAAACACCAGATCCTGAAAGCGCTGCTCCAGTGCGTCGTCGAAAAGAAGCTCACGCAGCAGATCGCTCGATAGCGGATGAATATCATGCCGCTTGAACCAGGAACTCTTGCCTGATCCCGGCAACCCAATCGCCAGCACCACGGTCCCCTTGCTGGCGCGCGCCGCCGCACCCGCAGTCGGTGCAACCTGAACAGGCGGCGCTGGAGCCAGCCCCGCGTGAGCAGGCGCATCCGGACCGGGAGCAGAAGCCGAAGGCAACTCAACGCCAGAGAGCGCCGGTGCCGAAGTTCCCGCCGGTGCCGCGGGCGAAGCCGCAGTCGAACGACGACGAGCTCCACCCCGACCTCCCCGACCGCGTCGACGACGCGAAGGTCGCGTCCGTTTTTCGCCCTGTTGCTCGTTCTGAAGTTCGCCCGCGGCGGGCATTGCCACCGACGAGGCAGCGATCGTCTCCGGCATAGCCTCCCCTTCCGCAGCGGGTCCGGATGATTCCCCCGCAGAAGCTTCCGCCGGCGCCGCCGGCTCGTCGTCGTAAAACCTCGGCTGCAACGGTTCGGGTGGCTTGCTCGTTTCCTTGGCGGGACCGTCCACGGTTTTCTTGCGGCGCTTTAAGCGCTCGCTCATCCATTTGCGCATATAGCTGCTTGTAGCACACCGGCGCACACTCCGGCAATCGGCGTCCCGTGGCAGTGCGGGTACCTGCGTTCAAAAGCGCTCAGGCAGCCTTCTCTTTCATCGCCGTAATATCAGTGAGCAGCACTTTCTCATGTCCTTCCGGGTTTACCTTTTCATAAACTTTTTGAATCACGCCCCCAGGGTCCACAACAAACGTAGTGCGCTCCCAGAACTTCATACCCTTCCACTCCGCCTGCCCGATGCCAAGCGTCTTCATCAGGGTTGAATCCGTGTCGGAGAGCAGTTCGATGGTAAACGCGAACTTATGCGAAAAGTTTCGGTGTGAAGTCACATCATCGGCGCTAACGCCGACCACCGCAATCCCGGCCGCGTCGAAGTCTGCCTTGGAGGCCGTAAACGACCTGCCTTGGATGGTGCAGCCAGGCGTGTCGTCTTTCGGATAAAAGTAAACGACCAACCAGCGCCCAACAAAGTCGGAGAGCTTCGTGATCTTGCCGTTCTGATTGGGAAGGGAAAAATTCGGGAACGGATTGCCAGCAGAGAGCATTGGGAGAATTCCTTTCTGAAGTTTTTTGCAATTGTACAAGTTCGCCACCGACGCCAGCGTGCACGAGCAGAACTCGGACGAGTCGTTCATATCCGCATGAGCAGCGAAGCTCCGCTGAAGTCGGCCGGCGATTTTAGGGGCACGGCGTTCCGCCAGCGAAGCGGACAGAGGTACGCCCTCGGCTTTTGGCTCCGGCCCCGATCCGACTTGGTTGAGCCAAAGAGCCAAGGGCAGCGCCTCAGCCAGCCCGCATCAAGCGGCCCGCATCACTTTCCTGGCCCGCTCCTCCAACTCCTGCGGAGATACGTCTTCCTTGTGCGTCGCTATTCCCCAGAAATGTCCGAACGGGTCCTGAATAAATCCTGACCGATCCCCGTAGAACTGGTCCTCGACCGGCTTCATGATTTTCGCTCCCTCCGCCACCGCCTTGGCGACGACCTGGTCGCAATCGGGGAGGTATAGATAGAGGCTCACCGGAGAGGCGCCAATGCTCTCGGCGCTGCGGCTGCCCATCTCAGGATTTTCGTCTGCCAACATGATCCGCGAATCGCCAATCTGCAACTCGGCATGCCCGACCTTGCCCGCAGTGCCCGGCATGAGCACGACCACCGTCGCCCCGAAAACGTTTTTGTAATATTCAATCGCCCTCGCCGCGCCCTTGATGACGAGGTAAGGCGTTACCGTGTTGTATCCCTTGGGAATGTAATCGACCTGGCTCATAATTTTTCTCCTCGTGATGGTTGTGAAAAAAGGTTGAGGTTCGAGCAGCGCAGACTCAGCCACCCCGGGCTGGGTCATGATCCAATGAGAACACAGGTCGAGCGCTCGTCTCAAGGGCAGGTCGATTTCCCGGGCACGCAATGTCTTCCGCCAGCGGAAAAAACTCGGGCGACAGAAGGAGCCTTCTCCGTCCCGGCCCCACCCGCCAGCCATCATTGGGCAAGACATGAGTCGCTCAAGAAAAAATAAAGTCCAAGGGTGCGGTGCCGCGGCCTGCGGAAAAGGCGCGGTCAGCGCCTCCGATAGGACCGATGTACCATAATTGTGGTTGTATCCAGGCCCACTCCGTGCCCGAACTCCCCGACATAATCGTCTACATCGAAGCGCTGAAGAAACGCATCCTTAACCAGCGACTGGAAAAATTGCGGGTGGCCAGCCCATTCCTGCTGCGCACCGCAACTCCACCCGTTTCGGATGCCGAAGGCAAAACCGTCGTGGAACTACGCCGCATGGGCAAACGAATCTGCCTCGGGCTAAGTACAGAGCCAGACGACAAGAACACCCTGTGGCTGGTTCTTCACCTCATGATCGCCGGCCGCCTCCACTGGAAAAAGCCAAACGCCAGGCTCTCCCCACCCCGTGGCCTGGCTGCATTCGACTTCAGAAACGGAACGCTCCTGTGGACCGAAGCGGGCTCCAAGAAACGTGCCTCGCTTCACGTGGCGGCCGGAGAAGAAGCCCTGAAGGCGTTAGACCCAGGGGGCCTGGAAGTTCTGGACTCCGATCAACTGCGTTTCGCTGAAGTTCTAGTCAAGTCCAACCACACCCTCAAACGGGCCCTCACCGATCCTCGGCTGTTCAGCGGCATCGGTAATGCCTACTCCGACGAAATCCTGTTCGCAGCCCAACTCTCCCCATTCGCGCAAACGCAAAAACTCAAGCCGGAAGAAATCAAGCGTCTGTTTGAGTCCACACTAAGCACCCTGGACCACTGGACCAGCCGCCTGCGCCAAGAAGCCGGAGAAAAGTTCCCCGAAGAAGTCACCGCCTTCCGCCCGGAAATGTCCGTGCACGGACGCTACAAACAACCCTGCCCGCGCTGCGGGTCGAAAATCCAGCGTATCCGCTATGCCGCCAACGAAACCAACTACTGCCCCACCTGCCAAACCGCTGGAAAGCTGCTCGCCGACCGCGCCCTATCCCGCTTGCTACGAGAAGACTGGCCGAGAACGCCGGAGGAATTGGAACTGCTGACGAGGGAGCGACGGTAATACGAATTCTGGCGGAAGCGTGCGAGGCTTCTGGACCGGCGCTTCGGTGCGAACAACGGTGGGGGGAATGTTCAACTCCGCAGGGATTTCCTGTTGTGAAGTCACGCCTCCGCCCACGACAGCAGATTTCTATTCCAAGATCGAGGGGGGAGAGCGGGCATCGTGGGCTGGGTCCCAGCCAACCGCGGGGATGGGGCGGTCGAGGAATTCTGCGCGCGATGTGCGGCCTTCTCGCGGCTGCATTTAATTGCAACCATGGGCTGCAGTCTGAGACGAAGCGTTGGGCTTACCGGGAAGCGACTCCTAAGCTGTTAAAGAACTCATCGTCGATCGGGAGTTGGAGATCACTTCGCGTTCCAACTGTCAGTGAAATGCTGAAATAGCCGTCCCCCGCATCCAAGATGACAAACCGTTGTGGCGAGGGCTTATTCCTGGCTTTCCCGTACATTTCCATGCTCATGAAATCGACTCTGCCCGGATCGAGCTTCGATGGTTGCCATTTTGCGAATTGGGCGTCGGGGAACCGGGCCCGGGTATCCTGGAGGTCGACTTTGAAGAATGTTTCGAGATTTTCGAATCCCGACTTGTGAGCATCCTTCTTCTGGAATGAAATGGTGATCAGCCTGCCTGCGCTCTCCCACGTCATCCCCGCCGGCACGAGGACACTCTGCAAGCCGAACTTCTTCGCCGCTTCCTCATCCTTGACCCAACCTCGGGGTACGGCAAACGACAAGACCTTCTGGCACTGTTGTCCTTTCTCATAGCGGGGACCGGTAATAACGCTTTCGCCCTTGGGCCGCCGAGGTGTTGGCGAGACAGGCGCCCATGGCAACCACACGGAACCCGAAGTGTCTGTTCCTCTCCGCCCTTGCTCTGGTAGCACAAATTTATCGGGATGCGAAATCGTCCACAAGCCTTCATTGGCGCGACCGCGGGCTACTCCATGCCCAATTCTCGCGCCAGTGCTTTCCACTTTCCATCGACCGAAGCCCGGGTCTGTCGATCCATGACAATCTCATCCGGCCACGGACGTCCAAAGCCCTCCGTAGCCCACTTCCGCGTTGCATCAATGCCCATCTTTGATCCATAGTTGGCCAGCCGGGCCGCGTGATCCAGCGAATCGAGCGGCCCCAAAGTGAACTGTATGTCGCGCTCCGGATCAATGTTATTCAGCACCTTCAAAGTAACGTCCCGCAGGTCCTGAACATCCACATCCTCATCCACCACGATGATGCACTTGGTAAACATGGCCTGTCCCAATGACCAGATCGCATTCATCACCTTGCGAGCCTGCCCGGGATACGACTTGCGAATCGAAAGAATCATCAAATTATGAAACACGCCCTCAATCGGCAGATTAATATCCACCAGCTCGGGAATCGTCAGCCGCATCAAAGGCAAGAAAATCCGCTCGACCGCCTTTCCCATCCAGGCATCTTCCTGCGGCGGCTTACCCACCACCGTCGTCGCATAAATCGGGTCTTTCCGGTGCGTAACACAAGTAAGATGAAACACCGGGTACTCGTCCTCCAACGAATAAAAGCCCGTGTGATCGCCAAACGGCCCCTCCGTCCGAAGCTCGTCAAGATTGACGTACCCCTCAAGCACAATCTCCGCATGAGCCGGAACCTCCAAATCGACCGTTTCGCACTTCACCAGCTCCACCGGCTTCTGTCGCAAGAATCCGGCGATTACAAATTCCTCAATATCGGGAGGAGCCGGAACAATCGCGGAGAACGTAAGCGCAGGTTCAGTCCCAATCGCGACTGCAACTTCCATCTTCCCCGAAGGCCGCTCTCCCGCCGCCAACACCGATCCACCCGAAGACCGAGCCATAATATCGACCGCCGACCTGCGCCCGTGGGGCGGGGCGTCTCCGCCCTGCGCCTCGCCTTCCCCGGCCGAACGCACGGTTGCCCGCCGCATCCGCTCCCGATAATGTTCCGCCGCCACCTTCTGCCGCTGCCAGTGCATCCCCGCTGTATGCTCGTCGTAAATCTGCATGCGATACATTCCCACATTCCGCTTCCCCGTCTTCGGATCGCGAGTCATCACGCAAGGCAAAGTAATAAAGCGTCCCCCGTCCTTGGGCCAGCATTGCAACACCGGAAAATCAAGCAACGAAAAGTTCTCGCGCTGGATCACTTCTTTACACGGCCCGCTGGCGATCGTCTTGGGGAAAAATTTCCCCATCTCCGCCAGCATCGGGAGCATCTTCACTTTGTCGAGCAGTCCCTGCGGAGATTTCACATCCATAAACCCGCGAATCCGCTCCGCCACCTCATCCAGAGCATCCACCTCGAGCGCCAGTCGCATGCGCCGGGCGGATCCAAACTGGTTAATCAGAAGTCGTGATCGCGGATACCCCTTCAAATTCTCCAACAGCAGAGCCTTCCCGCCGACAATCGCTTGCCCGTCTTTACCCATCACCGAAGTTTTCGACACCCGATCGGCAATTTCCGTAACCTCTAAGATCGGGTCGACCTCGGTGCGCACGCGTTTCAATTCGCCCGCCCGCTCGAGCGCTTGCATCCAGTCCCGCAGATCGTCGTAAGCCAAATTTCCTCCCCGAATGACAGACGATTATATCCGTCGCGCCCGCCCAAGGCCCCCGCCCGGACCGGGAACATTGCCACTCGCATTGGCCATCCGGGATCTGTCCGACTGCCCCGCGGGCCGCTTCGGCTTGCCGGGGAGGGAGGCGGCTCCCGTTCCGCGACTCGGCTCCGCCTCTTCCACATTTGGCGCTCTGCGTCTACGATATGACAGTCAATTCCGATTCCTGCGGAATCTATCGCGGGAATGCGACCGAGGCCCCCATGATCCGTTTCAAAGTGAATGGAAAAGAGAAGACATTCACCGGCGATCCCGACATGCCGCTGCTCTGGTACTTGCGCGACATCGCCCAACTGACGGGAACGAAATTCGGCTGCGGCATGGCGCTCTGCGGAGCCTGCACCGTCCATCAAAACGGCGCCGCCATCCGCTCCTGCAGCACCCCCATAAAGGAAGTAAGCGGCTTCGACATTACCACCATCGAGGGCATCACGCCCATGCATCCGGTGCAAAAGGCTTGGATGGAAATCCGAGTCCCGCAATGCGGCTACTGCCAGACCGGCCAGATCATGCAGGCCATAGCCTTCCTCCAGGAAAATAAAAATCCTACCGATCAGGAAATCGATGCCGCCATGTCCGGCAACCTCTGCCGCTGCGGAACCTACCTGAGAATTCGCGCTGCCATCCATCAAGCGGCCAAACATCAGTCCGACCAGGAGAAGGCATGAACCCAATAGAGAATGTCAGCTGTCCCGTCAGTCGCCGCGGATTTCTCCAATCCGCCCTCGCCAGCGGCGTCTTCGTTCTCAGCGCAAGCTTCATTCCAGAACGGCTATGGGCCGCCGCAGGCGAAGCGGCGCCCCCGTTTGAACCCAGCCTCTGGATGTCAATTTCTCCCGACGGCATCGTCACCATCATCGCCCATCGCTCCGAGATGGGATGCGGCAGCCGTACCGCCCTCCCGCTCATCGTCGCCGACGAACTCGATGCCGATTGGTCCAAGGTAAAAATCGAGCAAGCCATCGGCGACGCAAAATACGGGGAGCAAGATACGGACGGTTCCCACTCCGTCCGCAGCAACTTCACTTTGATGCGCCAGGTGGGCGCGACCGGACGCGCCATGTTAATCACCACCGCCGCCGCGCAGTGGAATGTCCCGCCAAAAGAGTGCACCACCGCGCCGCACGTGGTCGTGCATAAGGCCACAGGACGCAGCCTGGCCTATGGCCAACTGGCTGCAGCCGCCGCCAAACTCCCGGTTCCCCAGAAAGACGAGGTAACGCTGAAGGAGCGATCCCAATGGCGGTATATAGGCAAAGAGAGTAATTCCCTGTTTGATCTTGCCGACATTGTTACCGGCCAGGCCACATTCGGCATGGACGCCACCATGCCCAACATGGTGTATGCCTCCATCGAGCATCCTCCCGTCTTAGGCCAGAAGATAAAATCCTACGACGACCAGTCCGCACTCAAAGTGCAAGGCGTTCAAGAAACACTGACCCTCGACCCGTTCAAGCCGCCCCATCAGTTCCAGCCCCTGGGCGGAGTCGCCGTAATCGCCGACAATACCTATGCCGCATTCCAAGGACGCAAGGCGCTGAACATAGTGTGGGACTCCGAGAGCAGCCCGCACGCGTCCTACAACTCGGGCCCCTTCCGCAAAACGCTCGAAGCAACCTCCCGCCAGCCCGGAAAAGTCATCCGTAACGTGGGCGACGTGGATGCCGTCTTCGCCGGAACAGGAACAAAAATAATCGAGGCCGAGTATTACGCCCCGCATCTCGCCCACGCCTCCATGGAGCCTCCCGTGGCCGTGGCCGAATATCGCGACGGAAAAGTTCTGGCCTGGGCCCCCACGCAGAATCCGCAAGCTGTCCAGGAAACCATCGCCGGCGTTCTGGGCATAAAAAAGGAAGACGTGACCTGTCACGTAACGCTCCTCGGCGGAGGCTTCGGACGCAAGTCAAAACCCGATCAGGTCGCCGAAGCCGCCGTTCTCTCCAAGCAACTGGGCAAGCCGGTCAAAGTGGTGTGGAGCCGCGAAGACGATATTCAATTCGATTTCTTCCACTCTGTAGCCGCCATGTACCTGAAGGCCGCCGTAGCCCCGGATGGCATGCCCACGGCCTGGTTGCAACGCACCACCTATCCGCCGATCGGATCGACCTTCGACGCGACCGCCAAGTACGCCGACGACGAAATGGGTCTGGGATGGAACAACCTCCCCTTCGACATCCCCAACCATCGCGCCGAAAACGGCCCCGCCGACTACCACGTCCGTATAGGATGGTTGCGCAGCGTAGCCAACATCTATCACGCTTTTGCAATCCATTGCTTCGCCGACGAGTTAGCCCACCATGCTCATAAAGATTCCATCGACTATCTGCTCGGCCTGATCGGCCGCCCGCGCATCGTAGCGCTAGACCTAAAAGGAGACGAAGCCGAAGACGCCAAGCAATATCCGCTCGACAGTGCTCGGCTCCGCCGCGTAGTCGAAATCGTCGCCGAAAAATCCAGTTGGTCCAAACGATCCTTGGACCATGGCCATGGCCACGGCATGGGCATAGCGGCTCACCGCAGCTTCCTAACCTACGTCGCAACCGTGGTCGAAGTCGAAGTCGACTCCCGCGGACAAGTCCACATCCCGAATGTCTGGACTGCAGTCGACGCCGGCACCGTGGTCAGCCCGGACAACATCCGCAACCAATTCGAGGGCGCAGCCACATTCGGCACCAGCCTGGCCCTGTTCAGCGAAATTACCGCCAGCAACGGAGTCATCGACCAAAGCAATTTCAATAACTATCTGCTGACCCGCATGAACCGCGCTCCGCGCCACGTTGAAGTGCACATCGTCAAAAGCGAAGCACCCCCCGCCGGAGTGGGCGAACCCGGCGTACCGCCTTTCGCTCCCGCGCTTTACAACGCAGTCTTCGCAGCCACCGGCAAGCGAGTGCGCGAACTACCGCTGTCGAAAACGAAACTGGTGTAGCAACCTCGGCGAGGACGGAATTTTTTGCCCGACAGCAGATCTCTCCCCGTCGCGGGGATGGTACCGGCAGGGGCAGTTCACGCGGAGCGTACGCTGCCCCCGGAGCTTTCATGACTGTCGCGGATGCTTTCGTCGGGCGGCAATACCAATTCCTCCGATTTTAGACGCGGTCCTTCAATCGACATCCGGGGAGCCGAGAGGGAGCTCAACCGTACGGTGCTTTGGCGAACTCCTTTCCGGGCCTTCGATGGGATGCACGCATGGTGCTCGAGAATCGCTGGCAGGGATCGGCGCGGTGTGACCGATGTTGTTTCGCCTAGCTATAGCTAGCCTTGCCCTCCTTGAGCACGCCGGATACGATGGGGAACCCGAGGAAGTAAACGTAAGCCGTAGCTGCCATCATGCCTCCGGCGGAGCTAGGCTTAAAATGTCTGCGATGAATAAATTGCTGGCACCACTGCTCTTGCTTGCAGCCTCGTTCGCCACCGCCCAACAACTCACCATAGCGGCGGCCGCCGACATGAGCGCCGCCCTCCCGCAACTCGCCGACACGTACACCAAGAAAACCGGGCAACCCGTCAAGCTCTCCTTCGGAGCCTCGGGCAATCTGACCAACCAAATAAGAAACGGTGCCCCCTTCGACGTTTTCTTCTCCGCCGACGAACAGTACCCAGAACAGCTAATCGCCGAAGATCTGGCGCAGAAGGAAACTCTTTACCGTTACGCCGTTGGCCGTGTGGTCCTGTGGGTCCCCAACGACTCGGTCCTCGACCTGACCAGGCAAGGCATCAACGCCCTGCTGGACCCGTCAGTCAAGAAGATTTCCATCGCTAATCCCGCCACCGCCCCCTACGGCCGAGCCGCCGAAGCCGCCCTTCGCCACTTTAAAATCTACGACCGGATCTCCGCCCGCCTGGTCGTCGGAGAAAACATTGCACAAGCCGCCCAGTTCGTAGAGTCCGGCAACGCCCAAGTCGGGCTAATCGCCCTCTCCCACGCCCTCGCCCCCGCCATGAAAGACAAAGGCCGTTACTGGGTCGTCCCCCTCGACGCCTACCCCACTCTGAACCAGGCAGCCGTAGTTCTGTCGAAATCAAAACAGCAGGAGGCGTCCCGCAGGTTCTTGGACTTCCTCCGCAGCCCCGAAGCCAGCGCCCTGTTAACCGGCTATGGCTTCAGCCTGCCCGCGAAACAAGCCGACCATGTCACACCCTGACCCATGCCGAGCATCTCCTTTGACCGCCTCGCCACGGGGGCTCTGCGGTTGCTTTCCTGGAGCGCGGGCGATGCGCAAGCATGAGCAAAAGCGAGATTGGGCGAACTCGGAAGGCACAGATATTACCGGCAAAGGCAGCGAGGAGCGGCAAGGTTCATGCCGACCTGCTCCGTGATTGCCTGCTTGATTGCTTCCCCGGCCATCCGTCGCAAGGGGACGGATGGAAAACGAGAACGGAATTGAGAGACGGCCGCGGAACGCAGCCGACGGCGCACGGCATTCGGATGGCTGCAAAGCTGGCCCCCGGTCTTTGTCAACTCAGGAGCCATCACAAGCTCCGAGCAGATATAATGCGCAACAAAACCAGACTCCATGCCCGAAGAAGAATTTGATTCCATATTCATCGACAGCCAAGAAGTCATTCCGCAGGCACGGACCTGCACGCCCCGGTCCCCGCCGCCGGCCCGCCTGAAACGGTCGGGGTCCGCATTTTCGGATCTGGCAAATCGCAAGGATGCGAAGATTGGGACAGAACAATCGCAATCGTCGAACCGATCATGGACGGCGAGCGGCCGAACCGCGAGGTCGGGTCGGCAGTTCCCACCGCCTCTGCCAACCGGAAGCGGCGCTCTACGACTGCGCTTCCCATGGCGGAATTGGCATCCCTCTTGTCACAGCCCCGCTGCCGGTCTTTCCTTCTCGATGGTGGCAAGCTGGGGGACCGACGAATCTTGCAAGCAAACGATCCACTGCGTCGCATCTGCACGTGACCTATAACGAGAAACCTCGGGAAGCATCGAAATGAACTGGCAGCCGTTCTGGTTAACCGTCCAGCTAGCAGCCTTGGTCTCCACGCTCCTGCTGGCCCTCGGAATCCCCATCGCTTGCTGGATAACCTACTCCCGCTGGCGCTGGAAATTTCTCGTGGAAGCCGCCGTCGCACTCCCCATCGTGCTGCCGCCGACTGTCCTCGGCTTCTACGTTTTGGTAGCGCTCGGCTCGCGCAGCCCGCTCGGCCGCTGGTGGGAATCAGTGACCGGCCACACCCTGGCCTTCACCTTCGAAGGCCTGGTGATCGGCTCCCTGTTCTACAGTCTCCCTTTCGCCGTGCAACCGTTCGCCGCCGCATTCGGCGCAGTCGACCGCTCGCTCCTCCGCGCCTCCGCATCCCTCGGACACTCCCCGCTGCAAACCTTCCGCCGGATCGTACTCCCGCTTTCGAAAGCCGGACTGGTCACCGGTTTCGCACTAAGTTTCGCCCACACGCTCGGCGAGTTCGGAGTCGTACTGATGGTAGGAGGCAACATCCCCGGCGTAACCCGCACCATTTCCATTGATATTTACGACCAGGTGCAGGCGGCAAACTATTCCAGCGCAAACCTGAGTGCGCTCGTCCTTCTGCTCCTTTCGTTTGCCGTCCTGTCGGTTGTCTACGGCATAAACCGGCATCCCTGGACGGTGGGTCCATGGCGGTAAAAATCGGCATCCCGACATCGCGTGCGCTGCCATCATCGCCGCCGCCGATTTCCACCGATCTGGAAGTCCGCATCCGCAAGCGCTTTCCCAATCCCGAAGGCACCTTCAACCTCAACGTTCACTTTCGCGCCTCGGCCGGATTTACCATCCTCTTCGGTGCATCCGGCGCCGGAAAAACCACGCTGCTCGATTGCATAGCCGGACTCAACGCTCCCGATGAAGGGCGCATCACCATTGCCGGCGAAGTCCTCTACGATGGCTTGACGGGGAAAAACGTAGCCGCCTGGAAACGCCGCCTAGGCTACGTCCAACAAGATCTGGTCCTGTTTCCGCACCTGACCGCCGAACAGAATGTGGCCTACGGGCTGCACCAGCTCAGTGCCTCCGAACGAAAAATGCGCAGCCGGGATATCTTGAAAGCTTTTCGCATCGCCGACCTGTGTGACCGACGTCCCGCACAGATCTCCGGGGGCGAACGCCAACGAGTGGCTCTGGCCCGCGCTCTGGTCACCCAACCGCGGGCACTGCTGCTCGACGAAGCACTGGCGGCGCTCGACCGCCCCACAAAGTCTTCTCTCGTCCACGACCTGCGGCAGTGGAATCAAGATCATCGGGTTCCGATTCTGTTCATCACCCACGCTCTTGAAGAAGTATTTGCCCTGGGCGACGAAGTGATCGTGTTGGACGCAGGAAAAATTGCTGCCCAAGGGCCGCCGCATGAAGTCTTGCACGCTCCAACCCTCGAAACCGTAGCCAGCCTCTCAGGCTTCGAAAACATCTTCGATGCCACGGTCCTGGCTCTTCACGCAGATCGCGGCACCATGACTTGCGGGTTGGCAAGCTCCCAGCCCGAAGGTCGAGCAGTGGAACTGGAAACGCCCCTCGTTCGCGCGGAACAGGGCTCACGCCTGCGCGTGGGAATACGCGCCGGCGATCTCCTGCTCGCTACCGAAAACCCGCGCGGCTTGAGCGCCCGCAATATCTTGCCGGGAACCATCCGCAGCCTGGAGCAGAGAGACGTGATCGTATCCGCCACAGTAGACTGTAGCGGGGCAGACTTCGAAGTCCACCTGACCCTGGCGGCCCGTGACGCTCTCGACCTTGCCCCCGGCAAGAGCGTCTGGCTGGTACTCAAAACCCACTCCTGCCACCTGCTGAGCAACTAACGCGGACCGCGCGCCCCTTATCCGAAGTTCTGGTAGTCGTCCCAAAACTCCGGCCACGGCAGGCGCGGCGCGAGGCAGACGAATATGTCCGGGTGATCCTCGTTCTCTTCATTCCGCACGCCATAAGGATTTCCGTTGTGTCCGGCAAGTCGACACGAAGTGAACGCCCTCTCCGCACCCGCGCGCGAAAATCCGATCACGATCAGCATCGAAGGCGGGGGCACCGGATACCCGCGCAGCCACGCAGAGTTCGTCATGCTGATCGGCGGCGGCAGATGATACGCTGCGCCCAGGATTTCAATGGCACCCTGCTCGCCGTAGTTCCCGGTCAATACTCCCACGCTCTGGCGCTGCTCGGGCGGCAGCGAGTCGCGAATGCCGGCGACCGTCTTGACCAATTCTTCCCAGCCAATTTCTTCGCGCAGATCGCCATTTTTCTCGAGCGCGAAATTTCGCAGCCTACCATCCGACGCCAGCGGCAGAATCAGTGCACTGACGTACAGCCCGCAAACCGCAACCCCCGCAAAGTAAACGCTCGCAATCGCCCGCCGACGCACCCGCGATACCCCCTGAAGCCAGCGCTCGCCCGCCGCCGTACCCATAGCAATCAGCATCGGATACGCCGCCGCCAGATAGTACCCTCGTCCCTTGCCAACCAAAAACAGCGCCAGCGGGATCAGATACATCCAAGCCAGCACCCGATATCTGCGGTCGCGAAGAAAACCGAGCAGGCCGCCCATCCATAGCGGCGTGGCAAACAAATTCGCGCAGATCAGAAACTGACCACGCACAAATCCATCCGCCCTCCCCTCGCCCACGTCGCGCGCATGAATATGTTGCAGAAAGTGATACGAGATAAACCCATGCCGCACCTGCCACAAAAGATTCGGCAGAAAAAGCAGGACCGCCAGCAGACTGGCGCCCCAGAACCACACGCTTGTCAAATACCGGCGCTCCCGCGTCAGCAGTAGCCCTCCCACAATGCCCCCCACATAGAAACACATCGTGTACTTCGTCAGCAGGCCCACACCCACGGTCGCGCCAATCGCCAGCCACCACCGCGGGTTCTGCGTGTTCAGCAGCCGGATTACAAAATAAGCAATCAGCACCCACCACAAATAATCGAACGAGGAATACTGAAATTCCGTCCCCTCAAACAGGGGAAGAGGCGAGAGCGCGATGGTCACGGCGGCAGCGACCTGGGCCAGCCGTCCGCCGCCCAATTCCCGCGCCATCAATCCGGTGAGAACAATTGCCAGCGCCTGGGCCAGCACCGAGAAAAGCCGCAACCCCACCAGCGACACACCGAACATTTCCAGCCCCATGCGCTCCAGCCAAGGCGTCACCGGCGGATACGCCACAAACCCCCAATCCAGATGCCGGGCGTCGCTCAAAAATTGCAACTCATCGCGATGAAAGCCATAGCGGCCATTCGTCAACACATGCACCGACGCGATGACAGCGGCAATCCCCACGAGCGCCAGCGTGTTCGCCCGCGCATGAGTTTTTTCGTGTCCCAATGTCTGCTGCAAATCCGTCGCCGCCATTTCTCCCCCTGACGCGCAAACTGACTCTGGGCTGTTTCCGCGCCGAGCCCGTCCTCTCACTCCACTACGAACCTAAGAACGCGCCGGTTCCAGTTCCCCGATGAGATCTGTTGCCCGTCCCCCGGGTTCCCTCTGCTCGCCCGCCATTCTCGGCCTCAGACCCGGGTTGTTTCCGAATTGATCCCAATCGAAAACTCGCAAGCCTGCAAAACCACCTCGCAGAACCGGCTCGTTAAGGCCCGTCGCCGCAATCAACGTCTCGTCCGCCCGGTACCTGTAAGTCCCAAAATAGCGGTAGACCTGGAGTTTGCGATCGCATCGTCAAGCCCGACACTGGCCCCCTGGCGATGGGAACACCGGCGTTTTCGTCTGCCCGCGATGCTGCGGGGCGCAACTGGAGAGGATTGTGCGTCGCCCTCTTGCGAAAACGACTCTCAGATTCTTGCTGCAAGGTGCCCTGGACACGGGTGTCTTCCAAGCCATGACGGCACCGGGTCCGGAGCAGAAAGGTCGTGCTCAGCGGTTTCCTCCGAGAGACTCACCGACAGCTTCTTCAGCTGCGATTCCCCAACGGGTTCAGCGCTGCTCGCGACGCCGCTGAGCGGTATACCACGCTCCTCGTCCGGCCGTTTGCGCGGTTGCGATTGCCCCGCTCACCGCTCCATCGCAATCACCGCCACCCACTGCCCATGGACTTGCGTGCGATAAGTGATTACTCCGCCCAACCGTTTCGCAATCTCGTCCGGCAGTAAATCGCGATGATAGCCGAAGAATTTCTCTTTCATGCGCGTCCACGCACCCCAGTCTTCCAGCATCGCATGCGCTGGTTGATACTTGGTCGAAAATACCACTGCCACGTCAAACCGGCTCCGCGCCGCGGCCGCCAACTCAACCTGCGCCGCCGAAAAATCCTCAGTCCGCGACACCCGAAAACCTCGACCTACATATCCAAGCCAGGGCCGCGTCAGTTCATCCGAAGCCGGCCACGCCGTCAGAACTCGCGCGTCCGGATAGGACATTGCCAGGAACCGGCCGGCCTCCGCATGCATCACGATGTAGTCGCGGTATGCCAGATTGTCTTCCAGGGAAAACCCGTAGGGCGGATTGCTGAACAGCGCCACCACGAAGGCCGTCGCCACCGCACCCACCGTCAACTTCCAATACCGCACCCGCCGCCACAAAGTAGAAACCCATGCCAGCATCACCAGGGGCACCACGGGCAACATATAACGCGCGAGTACCGCCCCACCCACCGCCGACATGAAAATCAAATACGCGACCAGCACAAAAAGAAACGCGCCCTGGATCCAGAACGCAATTCGCGGGCGTTCCACTCCCCCGGTTACCTGTGCCAAACGAAACATCGCCAGCAATCCGGCCAGCGTCAACAGATAAAGTCCGAAATAGCCAAACACCTGCCACAGCCTCATTCCCAGAGCCAGTGGCATGCGGAGCGGGCTAAGTGTAGCGACCACGTTGTAACGAAAAAATTCCGGATTCCCCAGCACAAATCCCGTCTTCCAGTAGTGATACCCGTACCAGGCCGCCAGCGGCAGCACCGTCAATAGCAAATGCCTCCCCCGCGTTCGTCGGTCCCCGGGAGGAACGATGTCCGTCCACCGCGTTCCCTCCACATGCGGCCGCACCACACCCGCCATCACTTCCCAGGCAAACAGCGCCAGCGCGGCCAGAATCGCAGTCTCTTTTGTCAAAGCCGCCAGCGAACACCATAGCGTCACCATCCATCGCCGGTCCTCGACATAGGCGGCCAAGGCCCAGAACGTAAGACCCGCCGCCGGCAAATCCACCTGCGCCAAACAGCTCTGCGTGAAGTACACCGGATAAACCGCCACCAGCGCAGCCGTAGCCCACGCTACCGGCAAATTGGCCGCAACCCGAGCCAGTCGGAACAGTCCCAGCAGAGAAAATGCGCTGATTGCGACCATGGCCGTGCGCGAAACCAACGGAGAATATCCAAACAGTCGCCAGGCGCCCGCCAACCAGGCCATAACCAGCGGGGGATGCGCGTTCGAGGGTGTAGACACCGGAATCAGCGTGCCGGAAAGAAACAAGTCCCGAGCCGCCGGAACATAATATCCCGCCTCGTCCCAGAAGTAAGGGAGCCGCAGCAACGGAGCATGCAACAGCATCAACCCGGCAAAAAACAGCGCAAACAGCAGCAACCACTGCGTCCACGTAGCCGACGATGCCAACACCAACGATAGAGTTCTTGCGCCCTCATCCGGCTGCGCCCCAGCCGGCGCAGCCAACGTTGCCGGGAACCTTGCCCGCCTCAATGAACGGGTCCACCCGGAGCGCGAGGATCAAGTTTGATCTCGCCGAACGCCGACTCGTAGTTCGACACGTTCTGCTGCAACAGCGCCATCAGAGCCTTTGCCTGCTGCGGACTCAAATAAATTCCCTGGAAGTTTCGCAACTCCACCTGCGTCTCGTTGCTCTGCTGCATGGTCCCAAACACCATGAAGAAATCCCACACATTGACGCGGATCTGCACGCTATTGGAATACGCTTCGCGGTAATCGGAGGTTTGCACAAACTTCACATTGGGTTGATTCGTCGTGTTCATTCCAGAAGTGTAACGCGCAGCCCGATACCAGAGCAAAGCGCCGAAAAGAGCCGCGGCCACGTGTCCCGACGCCGGCCTTCAGGGTTTTCCGCTGCGAAGTCGCGCCAGCCGTGGTCGCTCCGGTGGGCCGCTTCCGGCACTCGCGCCCGGCAGATCCGTTCGCCGGGAAACCACGGCACTCAGAGCGCGGAATGAAGAATCGGCCCGGTCGCGCCGGTCTTTGAAGAAGGTGGCGGGCGACGAACGAGTGCGATCGAGTGCAAGAGCACAGGTTGATCGACGCCTGCGTTATTTAGCCGGAGCCGACTCCTCCAGCCCCCGATGCTTGAGCATCGCTTTCGTGTTGGGCGGCGCGCCCCGCCAAGCCTCGTACATCTTGGCGAGGTCCTCGGTGTTGCCCCGGGAGAGAACCATCTGGCGGAAGCGATCTCCGTTGGCTCGCGTAAGCTCGCCGTGTTCGTCGAACCACTGGTAGGCATCGTCGGCTAGCATCTCTGTCCAAAGATAGGCGTAATAGCCGGCACTGTATCCGCTCTCCCAGATGTGGCTGAAGTAGCTCGAGCGATAACGCGGCGGCACATAGCTCACGTTGAGGTGTGTCTTGTCCAGCGCCTGCTTCTCAAAGTCGTCGGGGTTTTGGAGGGGGGCAGCGGGGGGCAGGAAATGCCACTGCATGTCGAGTTCGGCGGCGGCCAGGAGTTCGGTCATGGCATAGCCTTTGTTGAAGGTCTCCGCTTTTCTGATCTTCGAGGCCAGTTCATCCGGCATGGGGGCGCCGGTTTTGTAGTGCTTCGCGTAGTGCGCGAAGATCGTGGGATACATCGCCCAGTGTTCGTTAAATTGCGAAGGAAATTCCACGAAGTCGCGAGCCGTTGAGGTACCGGCGAGAGTGGGGTACTCGGCATCGGAGAACATGCCGTGCAACGCGTGTCCGAACTCATGGAACATGGTGACCACGTCGGTGAAACTGATCAAGGCGGGCTCGCCGGCGGCTGGCTTGGGCAAGTTGGCAACATTAAAGATAACCGGTGAAGTCCCCAGCAATCGCGACTGGCCGACAAATTCGGACATCCACGCCCCGCCATTCTTGTTGTCGCGCTTGAAGTAGTCGCAGTAAAAAAGAGCAAGATGCTTGCCGTCCACATCGAACACTTCGAAGACACGGACGTCGGGTTGGTAGACCGGGATATCGTGCCGCTCTTTGAAAGTGATTCCGTAGAGTTGGTTGGCAGCGTAGAAGACGCCATTCTGGAGCACGTTGTCGATCTCGAAGTAAGGCTTTACCTCGGCATCGTCAATATCGTAGCGGGTCTTGCGGACCTGCTCCGCGTAGAAGTTCCAATCGAAGGCCTGGACCTGGAAGCCGCCCTTTTGAGCGTCGATTACGGCCTGGGTGTCGGCCGCCTCTCGCGCGGCCTTGGCGGTTGCGGCCGGGACGATGGCATCCATGAACTGCAACGCGGCTTCGGGGGTCTTGGCCATTTGATCTTCGAGCTTCCAGGCGGCGAAGTTCGGAAAGCCGAGGAGCTTGGCCTTCTGCGCGCGCAGTTGTGCCAGATGCGCGATAACGTCGCGTGTGTCGTTGGCATCACCCCGCTCAGCGCGGTTCCAGGAATGCTCAAAGACGGCCTGGCGGGTCGAGCGATCGCTGAGGGAAACAAGGTCGGGCTGCTGGGTGGTGTTCTGCAACGGTATTACGAAGCCTTCGAGCTTGCGGCCCCTGGCGGCTTGCGCCGCTGCCGAGATCCGGGCTTCGGAGAGTCCTGCCAGCGCGGCCTTGTCCTTGGTTACAAAGGCGCCGGCTTTGGTGGCGTCAAGAAGCTTGGTATTAAAGGCGTCGGAGAATGTGGACAGCTCTTCGTTGAGCTTTTTGAGTTCGGTCTTGTCGGCCTCGGAGAGGTTGGCGCCGGCATGCACAAAGTCGTCGTAGTAGCGCTCCACCAGGCGCAGCGACTCGGAATCGAGATTGAGCGTGGTACGTTGCCGGTAGATCGCGGATACGCGGTCAAAGAGCTTGCGGTTGAGATAGATGAAGTCACGGTGCGCGGCGAGTTTGGGAGCCTCAATGGTCCTGACTTTTTGGAGCGTCGGATTGGTGTTCGCCCCGGTGACTCCGAAGAACACGGCGGTGGCGCGCTGAAGCAACTGGCCGCTCTTTTCCATTGCGACGATGGTGTTGTCGAACGTAGGCGCCGCGGAATTTTCCGCGATGGCCTGGATTTCGGACTGCTGCTGCGCCATGCCAGCCTCGATCGCCGGCTGGAAATCATCGTCGCGGATCGTATCGAAGGGCGGCGCCTGAAAAGGCAGTGCGCTCGGCGCGTAAAAGGGATTGGCGGGGCCGAAGTCGGCGGCAAGCGCGCGGTTGACCGAAATTACGACCGTAAGCGGGAGCAGGGTACTAAGGAACAGGAGCATAGTCTTAATGGTGCTGCGTCGATTGGAACACATCATGGTGATCGAAGTCCTTTGCTCAATGATTGTACCGGGCGAACGGCGATCATGGCAGGAGCGGAACTGCCCGGCTACGGCGCCGACCTCTCGCCGGCGGGGCGACCCAAGGTGGCGGAGCCACGTCGCGAGGCTCCAACGTGCGGTTTGCGGCCGACAATGTTGGTTGTCTGCTCTCCGCGTGTTCGTGAGCTTGCCGGCAAGCGATCCGAGGGCTTCTCGCCTGGCAACAGACCTCGTAGATCGATTCCATAATAATATTGCAATACCACTGGTGGTGGGGTAAGCTCCTTGTATACCATTACAGGGAGGCTGGTCGCTTGCCCTTTGTCAGTCGCCGAGCACGGTTACCACT
>JBEKPJ010000064.1:0-37661 GCA_049520935.1 Terriglobales bacterium
AAAAGACCGGGAGGCCTGGAGGGACTTGCGGGAAGGCGCCTACATGCTACGCACCAATCTCCAGGCGGACTCGGCGGAGCAGATGTGGTCCATGTACATGCGACTCACTGAAGCCGAGGCTTCGTTTCGCGCGCTCAAGAGCGAGCTTTCCATTCGGCCGTTATTCCATCAGAAGGAGCCGCGGGTGAAGGCCCACGTCCTGGTGGCCTTTCTCGGTTATGCCCTTTGGGTGACGCTGAAGCATCTGCTGCAGCGTCGACCGGCGATCGTCCCACAACCCTCGGCCAGCGGAGTGGACAACGCGCACCCGTTATCGCCAATGAAGGCGCTGGCTCTGCTCTCCACGTTGCACAGCGCCGACATCGTGCTGCCCACCACCGATGGACGCGAGATCCGCTTGCGCCGGATTACCGAACCAACGGCCGAACAGAAATCCCTGCTGCACCAGCTCGGTCTCAGTCTGCCGGAACGGCTGAAATCACTTTCAAAATGTAGTGCAGACTTCGCGACAGCCTAAACTGATTTTGAAAGACTTAGGTGGTTTCATGACCATTTCGTGACGAACTTCGGCTAAGCCAACACAGACTGTCCTACGCGAGAAGGGATCTGCGACCAACCTGTGAGACTTCGAGCCGTGCTAGACTCATTCTTCGCGGTTTGTGGATGTTCAAACAGTGCAACGCTCGGCGCTAATTACCGGAATCACGGGTCAGGACGGATCGTACCTTGCCGAATTCCTGTTGGCAAAGAACTATCGCGTTTACGGCTTGGTACGCCGTAGCAGTACCGTCAACTTTGAACGAATCAATCACTTGCAAGATTCAGTCGTACTGATTCCCGGAGATCTTCTTGACCAGAGTTCTTTGATTTCAGCGATTCAGAAGGCTCAACCGCAAGAAATCTACAATCTTGCGGCGCAATCTTTTGTCCCGACCTCTTGGACTCAACCGGTCTTGACCGGCGAGTTTACCGCCCTCGGTGTGACCCGGATGCTGGAAGCAATACGCGTCGTTGATCCTACAATCCGTTTCTACCAAGCATCGTCCAGCGAAATGTTCGGAATGGTCGAGGAATCTCCCCAGAACGAGAGTACTCGCTTTTATCCCCGCAGCCCCTACGGAGTGGCTAAACTCTACGGTCACTGGATTACGGTAAATGCGCGCGAGAGCTATGGTTTATTTGCCTGCTCGGGTATTCTGTTCAATCACGAGTCTCCTCGGCGCGGGGTAGAGTTTGTCACGCGAAAAGTTACGTACAATGCCGCTAGGATCAAGCTAGGGTTACAGAAGAAGCTAAAAATCGGAAACTTGGATGCTGAGCGCGACTGGGGTTTCGCGGGTGACTACGTTCGCGCGATGTGGCTGATGCTGCAACAAGAAACGGCCGCGGATTTCGTAATTGCAACCGGGTTGACGCACTCGGTTAGGCGCTTGCTCGAATTGGCATTCACACACGTCGGACTCGATTACCGTGACCATATCGAGGTCGACCCGAGCCTGTTACGGCCGGCTGAAGTTCATCATCTTTTGGGAGACTATGCAAAAGCTCGCCGGCAGCTAGGCTGGACGCCTGAAGTCAGTTTCGAGAAGTTAGTTGGCATGATGATGGATAGCGACCTCGAACTGATTTCGAAAATGATCTTTCCAAACACCGTCGGTAGCCGGGCCTGAGAGTGGATAGATCGTCTTCTGCAATGATCTCTGCCCCTTCAGGTCCGCGAGTCTTCATTACCGGGGGAACAGGCTTTGTAGGCGCCCATCTGATCCCCCTCTTAAGACCTCTCGCGTCGCATATTGCTGTGCTTTCGTCCGGTCGACGGCCCGCTCTGGAATCCGACGTCGAGTACTTCGAAGTGGACATCCGCAAGGCCGATGCAGTGCGGACGATCATGAAGGATCTACATCCCGACCACGTCTATCATTTGGCGGGCATTTCTACTGTTGATGAATCCCGGGAAAACCTGCGGCGAACCTATGAGGTCAACGTCACAGGAGCGCTGAATTTATTCGAGGCGGCGATGCAATTACCAACCCCGCCAAGAATACTGAACGTTAGCAGCTCTCAGGTATATGCTGCGTCCGACCGACCTTTACGTGAAAACGACCCGATTGGTCCCGAAAATCCGTACGCTGCAAGCAAAGCCATGGCGGAATTGTTGGTCGTACAGTATCGGGAACGCTCGGTAGGAGGCGTGATCACCGCCAGGCCGTTTAATCACACCGGTCCCGGCCAGCCTCCGAACTTCGTACTTCCGTCCATCGCGAAACAATTTGCCGAAATTGAAGCGGGCTTGCGTCCCCCGACACTCACCCTCGGTAACATCGACATCGAACGCGACTTCACTGACGTACGGGATGTGGTGCGAGCCTATTGGATGTTGCTGACAAAAGGCAGATTTGATGAGGTTTATAACGTGTGCTCCGGATCGTTAGTTTCCCTGCGCGACATTATCGAGCTATTCCAACAGAGCGCTGGCATCGAGGTTTCAACTACAAGCGTCGCGAAGAACTTGCGGTTAAAGGACGTTCCCCGGGTTTGCGGAGATCCCGAAAAACTGTGCCAGGAGACGGGTTGGCATCCAGAGATCCCTCTAAAGAAGACTGTGGAAGATTTGCTTTCCTACTGGAGGCGAGCGATCATGTGAAGACTGAATCGATTGGCGTTCTTTTTCGACTTTGTAGCAGCAAGCTCCGCCGATCTTCCAAGCGGATGGCGCTTTCTTAATAGCCCCGCTCGCAATCCCTCAACTCAAGTGGGCCCGCAATTTTGGTAGGCATTTCCGAATCCTTCGATAGAGGATCGGGCACTTTCAGTAACATACTTCCAGTCTTCCGTAGCCAAGTCAGCTAACGCGCAAGTGAAATGAAGCATCTGGTAGAAGAGCGGCTGCGAGGATCGCACCGTTGCGCTCAGGCGGTCTTTGGAGGAGCGATCGTGTGGAGAGAGCCTGATAGAATCACTACCGCCGGAGTGTCATAATAGTGGAGCTGCAAGTCGCTCGAACACGATGATTGAGACAGAGATTCAACCCGAAGCGGTTGTCCAGGCAAGAAAAGCAGACCCGTCCCGGACCGTATCCGAGGTTTCGGCGCTGGATGCCTTGGTTCTACTGGTCGGCAAGAAGCGCTTCATTGTGCGTTTTGTGCTGGGTGCAGCCGCGCTAGCAATCGTGATCTCCTTTCTGTTACCGATACGATACGAAGCGAAGGTTGTGTTGCTCCCTCCGACGCAGGATTCATCTATCGGTTCGGCGTTGTTGGGGCAACTCGGGAATATAGGATCTCTGGGATCGTTGGCATCCTTGGCGGGCGGAAGTCTTGGTATCAAGAACCCCGGCGACATGTACGTCTCTTTGCTGACCAGCCGGACAGTGGAAGATGCAATGATCCGCCGTTTCGGTCTCATGGCGGAGTACCGCACGAAGCGAATGTCCGATACGCGGAAGAAGTTCGAGTCCCGCACAACCGTGGTTGCTGGAACTAAGGACGGCCTGATCCGTATCTCGATCGAGGACCGCGATTCGAAGCGGGCTGCCGAACTGGCAAACGGCTATGTGGAGGAATTTCGAAAACTCTCCGCTTCGCTGGCGATCACCGAGGCAGCACGACGCCGCCTGTTCTTTGAACAGCAATTGCAACGGGCCAAGGACGACCTCGCCGCGGCCGAAGAGGCCATGAAAAAGACCGAACAATCCACAGGCGTTCTGCAAATTGATAGTCAGGCGCGGTCTCTGATTGAATCCGCTGCCGTCTTGCGCGCCCAAGTGGTGGCCAAGCAAGTGCAGATTGAGGGCATGCGGTCGTTCGCCGCCGAGGACAATCCCAATCTCCTCCTGGCCAAACAGGAGCTCGCTGCTCTCCAGTCCCAGCTCGAGCGACTGGCGGGGTCGCAGCACGACGCAGAATCCGACATCATCCTTTCCAGGGGCAAGGTGACAGAGTCTGGGGTGGAATACATCCGCCGGTTGCGCGACCTGAAGTACCAGGAGACCGTCTTCGAGCTTCTGGCAAAGGAATTCGAGATTGCCAAACTCGACGAGGCGCGGGAGGGGGCGATCATTCAGGTTGTCGATGCCGCGGTGCCGCCGGATAAGAGATCGTTCCCCCCCCGTCTTTTGATTGTGATTGGTACAACGATTCTTTCTTTCTTTGTTGTCACGTTCTGGATCTTTCTGCGGGAAAGCTCTACTCGGGCCTTCGGCTTGCCACAGAATCGCCAACGTCTGGAGGCTCTCAAGAGGCATTGGAAGGACAAGCAAGACACGCCGTAGTCGCTCGTTGCTTCAGGCTGCGGTTGTGGCCGGATGCCTCAGAGCATGAGCAGGGTAGGCGGAGGGGTTCATTTCGTTGGCTACCGGTGTTGTTGACGGGTTGCCGCCATGGGTGATAAAGACTTATTGATGTGGTTTCTGTTTTCGCGGTTATCGATCTTTCATCCTCTCGACGATGGCGGCCCCCACAGCGGATTGGCCGGTTTCATCTTCCTCCGACGGAACAACAACCACCATTGGTGGTTGACGATCAGAAGATCCGCTACCCATTGACGGCTGCAAGTCATTTAAAAACCACGGCTTCCTTCAACCTCGCTGGGCAATCGAGCGAACACACTGGACCATTTACGACAACACAGGCCACCGTCGCTGGTGCGGCACCTGGCACCGAAGTCTGATATAGTACTTGGATAATGCGCGTTTTGTTTTTGAACCCTCCATTTCACCCGCGTTTTTCCCGCGAACAGCGCAGTCCTGCGGTTACCAAGAGTGGAACGCTCTACTACCCCAAATGGCTGGCTCACGCGGCGGGAGTCGCAATCAAGCAGGGGCATGACGTGGATTTGGTCGACGCGCCCGCGGCCGGCTGCTCGGTGCACGCGGTCATCGATCGCATCGCGGCCAAGAACATCGAAGCTGTCGTCTGCGATACATCAACGCCGAGCATTCTCAACGACGTCAGTGTCATCGAGTCTCTGGTTGCAGCCAAGCCCTCTCTGCACGTGCTGCTGGTAGGTCGTCACGTGTCGTCGCTGCCCAAAGAGACGTTGGTTATGTCCGCTTCCCTGGAAGCCGTCGCCATTCGCGAGTACGAGTATACGGTACGCGATTGGCTGGCAGCGAAAGCTTGTGGAGCCGATCTGACCGCTGTCGATGGTCTGGTCTGGCGCCGGGGCAAGACGGGAGAAATCGTCAGTAACAAACAGCGCGAAGCTATACAAAATCTCGACGAGTTGCCTTTCGTGTCCGAGGTGTACAAACGTTTTCTGCACACGCCGGACTATTTCTATGGTCATTCGCTATGGCCCTTGGTGGTTTTCGACACCAGCCGCGGTTGCCCCTATCATTGTTCATTTTGTGTTTATCCGCAGACATTCAGCGGCCACAAAATGCGCTACCGCTCGGTGCGCAACGTAGCCGACGAGTTTGACTACGTCTCCCGCGAAATGCCGGAAATCAAGACGGTCATGCTGGAGGACGATACCTTCATTATCAGCAAGCCGCGCACGCTGGAATTGGCACAGGAACTCATCCGGCGTGGCAATAAGCTGCCCTTCGATGCCAACTGTCGCGCTGACATCGGTGCCGAAGGAGAGCTGCTTTCAACCCTACACAAGGCCGGAGCTCGCCTGTTCTGTGTCGGATTCGAAAGCGGCGACGTGGAAGTCATCCATGGCATGAAGAAGAACAATGATGACCGCCGCGACGTGAAGTATCACGAAGAGGCTCATCGCTTTGTCCGGCGCTGTCAGGAGTCGGGCATCATGGTGCACGGCTGCTTTATGGTCGGGAACCTGAACGAAACTCCGGCCAGTATGGAAAAGACACTGACCTTCGCCAAGAAGCTGCAACCCGATACCGCCCAATTTTTTCCTATCATGGTCTATCCCGGTACGACCGCGTATGAGGAAGCCAAGAAGCGGGACTACATTCAGATCGAAGACTGGGGTGCGTGGTTGACCAAAGACGGCCTCCACAACAGCGTCGTCACGTTGCCTAACATTACGCATGGGGAGTTGGTCAGCTTCTGCGACCGTGCACGGCGCAGCTTCTATCTCAGTCCTTCCTATCTTCTCTACAAGCTGAGGCAATCGCTAAGAGATCGGCGTGAACTGCAGCGCAATCTGAAGGGCTTCATCACCTTGTCAAAGTATTTGCTGCGCGGCAGCCGGCACGAAAAAACCGATGTGCTGCGCCATGAGCCCGGTCGAGATCACGTAACGCCAATTACGAGTCCTCAAGGCAGTGACTAGATCTTACCTCGTATACGCCTTCCGGGTTCGTAAAACGAGCCCGGCCGCGGCCCGACGGCGGGTAGTAGCCCGGGTGTCCCCGGAGTGTATCCGTTTGAGAGACCGCATCCGGTGTTGAGCGGCAAGTGGGGTTTCCCATCGAAGCTAAGTCAGTATCGATCATCATTCCGACGTTTAATGGCGCCTCCCGCATTGGCAACTGTCTCGATGCACTTTTGAAGCAGACAGCCGGCCGAGATGCAGAAATTCTAGTCGTTAACGACGGCTCAACCGACAACACTGTCGACGTGGTTCAGCGGTATTCCGGAGTTCGCCTCATTACCCAAGCAAACGCCGGACCGGCAGCGGCTCGTAACCGCGGCGCCATGGAGAGCCGAGGATCGATTATTCTGTTCACCGATGACGACTGCGTGCCGATGTCGGGCTGGCTAGAAGCGATGATCAGGCCCTTTGGAGAGCCGGACGTTGTCGGGGTGAAAGGAGTGTATCGCACACGACAAGAGCGTCTGGTTGCTCGTTTCGTTCAAATCGAGTATGAGGATCGCTACCGCTTGATGGCGAGCCTGCCATGCATCGACTTCATCGACACCTACTCCGCCGGGTTTCGTCGCGACCACTTCTTGGAGATGACTGGTTACGACACTTCGTTTCCGGTCGCATGCGCCGAAGACGTTGAGCTTTCCTATCGGATGTCGGCGCGCGGCTGGAGAATGAAGTTCGCCCCGGCGGCAATCGTCTACCACACGCATCCCGACACGCTCGCCCGTTACCTCAAGAAGAAGTATAAATTCGCTTTCTGGCGAGTGCTCGCCGTGCGCAAGAACCCACGTAAAGCCGTGAAGGACAGCCACACGCCGCAGATTATGAAACTCCAGCTTCTTTTCGCGCCCGCTCTGCTCCTTGCCATGACTTTCGATGTGACGACGCGGCCGGGGGTGCCGGTATCGGTGCTTGTACTTGTTATTTTTTTGGTCAGCACGCTGCCATTCGCGGTGCGCGCGTTCGGGAAAGACCCCATCGTCGGACTCCTTTCTCCGGCACTGCTTGCAGGCCGCGCCTGCGCACAGTTGGCGGGCGTAATTGCCGGCCTAATCTATGCTCGCTCCAAGCCTACCGAGGTCTCGACTCAGTCCCCGGCCTGAAGCGGTCTCTCCGGAGTTGACTTTGGGTCTGGTCGATCTGCCTCTTGTTGCATGGTCCGGTCCAGTCATACAGATGAACTGCTGATGAAAATTGGCAGCTAAGAAAAGACAAATGCAGATTCACCGGCGCTTTGCCAAGAATGCGGTTGCGAACTTAGGGCGTGGAAGCGCAGCCGCCATGGTCGCTTTGCTCCTGCCGCCTGTTCTCATCCGCCACATGACGTCGGCATCCTACGCCGTCTGGGTGCTCGCCCTGCAAGTTGTCAGCTACGTGGGATACCTCGACTTTGGATTGCAGACAGCGATCGGGCGCTATATCGCCTTTGCGAACGAGAAGAGAGATGCGAAGTGGCGCGACGGAATATTCAGCACCGCCTTCGCTGGTCTTGTCATCGCCGCTTTACTCGGTTTGCTTCTGATCCTGGCCACTGCGATCGCGTTGCACCGTATTTTTCCGAAGGTTCCGCTGGCATTGGTCACACCCATGCGGATGGCACTGCTCATCGTAGGAACCTCGGTGGCGTTAGGGCTCCCAGCCTCGGCTTGGAACGGAGTCTTCGTCGGGCTACAGCGTTATGATGTCCCGGCCGTTACAACCAGCGCAGGAAGGCTGCTTTCCGCCCTCGGGCTAATATTCGCGGCGATTGCAGGACAATCGCTGGTTTTCATGGCCGCCGTCATTGCTGTCGTCAATATCCTTTCCTATGCTCTGCAATATAGACTGCTGCGGCGCATCGCTCCCGAGATCCGCTTCCAAAGCAAGTTGATCACAAGTCCGATCATCCGGGAGTTGTCAGGATATAGCCTCAGCCTGACCGTATGGTCGTTTTCGATGCTTCTCATCAATGGATTCGACCTGATTCTCGTTGGCCGCTTTCAGTTCGGCGCTGTTACCGCCTATTCGGCCTCGGCGACGCTGATCACATTTTTGGCGGGCGCGCAAAATGCAATCTTCGGTGTGATCATGCCGCACGCGGCTGCGTTGCAAGCGCGCAACAATTCCGAAGCACTGGGCAATCTGTTGGTTAGAACAACAAGGTTTGGCGTGCTTCTGCTGCTTCTAACGGGATTGCCCTTGATTGTCTTTGCGGCTCCTCTCATCCGCATTTGGATTGGGCCCCAATTTGCTCAGGCCGGGGGAAACATTCTCATTGTTCTTGTTATCGCGAATATGATGCGGCTAACGGGAGCACCCTATGCGTCCATACTTATCGGAACAGGCCAGCAAAGGCTTGTCATTGTAAGTCCCCTGACGGAAGGAGTCACAAACCTTGTTCTTAGCATTTTGCTGGGGTTGAAGTACGGCGCGATTGGAGTAGCGTGGGGAACTCTGTTCGGAGCAATCGCTGCTGTGCTGGCAAACATTTTCTATAACCTTCAAAGAACGCGATATAGCATCGACTGTTCACGACTTCGCTATGTTTCTGAGGCGATGGCTGTACCGGCGTTGTGCGGAATTCCCGTCTGCCTCGCGTTACCTGCAACAATACTTCTCAAATCGAACGGAACTGCCATTATCACGCTAGGTTGGTTGGTATCATTTTGCGCCTGTGCAATTGTAATTCTCAAAACGAGCGTGAAGGATTTTCGATCTGGCTCACACTCTACAGGGGGCGATCGTGAACACTAATAGAATCCGCAAACTGCTTGCCGCGCCCTTTTCGAACAAGGTATTGGCTCTGAGGCAGGTTTACTGGCGGGCAAAAACGCAGCTTTATTACCGCCCTATGTTCAAGAGTCTGGGCCCTCGAAGCGTGATTTGCCGTCCGATGCTAATTTGCAATGCCGATTGCATCGAAATCGCGGACCACGTATCCATACGGGAAGGTGTCCGTCTGGAGGCCGTTCGCGATCCGTATGGAAGAACGCCCTCTCTGACAATCGGCTCGAATACAAACATTGAGCAAGATGTTCACATTGTCTGTCACAACCGGATCATAATAGGGAAAGATGTCTCGATCACTGGTCGCTGCGCAATTGTCGATGTGACTCACCCCTACCGGGATATCCGTGCTGGTAAAATTGGCGATCTTATAGCCGACGAGAATTCCTTTGTAGAGATTGAAGACGGTGCTTTCCTGGGATATGGAGCGGTGATCTTACCAAACGTGCGAATTGGCAAGCGCGCTGTAATTGGGGCGAATTCGGTAGTAACTCATGATGTACCAGAGTTTTCTGTCGCAGCCGGACACCCAGCTAAAGTGATTAGTATCTATTCGCAGAAGTTGCAACAATGGGTTAAGCCGGCATCCGTTATGGAATAGAAACGCGAGCCAAAAGTAGTCGTGTGCTTTCGGTTGGTGCAGGTTCGTTGGTTCTAAGTTCTCACAATTTAAAGCTTTACTGAGCACTGGCCAAGAGGTTGCGATCGGAGAAGGGCGCAACCAAAAGCGAAGAGACAAGCAGGCGGGAAGATGACCAGCATGTCTTGGGATCGGTTACGGAAGGATTCTTTCGAGCATGCAGCGGATGCCGGGAGTCTGATGGATTTTGGACAGCACTCGGATAAACCAGGTGAAGCGCCAAGCAATTCATCATCACGAGTTCGGAGCGCACGCATGAGGCAACGCCATTCAAGCGTGATAGGCAACCATCAGCCTCCCGTGGAAAAGACGCTTAAAGGGGACATGGCTGCCTGCCTTTGAGCATGGCGTTAGATAGGTCGGGCAATCACCTCAATGCAATCTCCCATCCGCAACAAATCCGTAAGCCGAGCCGCCCAATGGCCGATTAGTCTGAGGAACCGGTTGCGAGCTATCTGACCGTCATCCCCCACCCTTGCATTGTTTCGGTTGAGGTAAAGCTGAATGCTACCGACAACTCCTGCATATTTCGAATTGTAATTTACTCGCTCAATTTTAAAGCCTGTTTCGGCCAGTAGCCGGCCGAGGGTAGCCGGACTGTACCCGAATGGGTGTACTGGTGCGCCCAAGTACCACCAGTATGTGCCGTAGAGTCGGGCCATCAATCCTTTCACGTTCGGCACACCGATAAACAGAAGGCCCGTGGGCTTCACGATGCGGCGTATTTCGAGAAGAACCTCGCGCGGATTGTGGACATGCTCAAACGAATGATTGCTCCTGACGTAATCGAAAGTTGATGATGGGTATTTGGCAGCATCGATCGTCCCGGCAAAAATATCGAGTCCCTCTTGTCGCCCTCGTTCGGCGGCGAGGTTGTCGAACTCCACACCCTGGACCTGCCAACCTCTTTCTCGCATTGCAGCTAAGAATGTTCCGGAGCCGCAGCCGATATCGAGCACGGCACCAGGCTTCTCGAATCTTGGGTCGCCGGTGGTGTCAGGACGCAGCACCCTTTTAACGCTGTTCAATATTCGGGATTTTCGCGGCTCGGGAGTCGCCGGTTGGTAGGCATAGTAGTCTGTAGGATACGCACCGCTCAAGTAATCCACCGTCGGCATTGGATTGAGAAAATTCAAGCCGCAGGTGACACATTCTACGATTTGGAAAAGACCGCGATTACCGTAGTGTCGGTCCGGTGCCTGAACAACTGGTCGAAACCCGCCCTGCCCACATAAAGGGCAGTACCGCACTTCTTTCCATTGACTGGCATCTGAGAAATCCGGAGGCGACTTCTGGGTCATGACTCGAAATGTCCTCTTTCAGCAACTAATTCTATAGGAACCTATCTCCTCTGTGCCAAGTTTGGTCAACTTGTCGAGATACTCAATCCGTGGTGAACGTTGCTCGGTATAGCCGGAGGTCCGGCAATAGTCCTATGCGAACCTGAACTACGAATGCTGTGTCTTAGGAAGCCCTTATGTCGGTTTGATCGGGTTAAACGGAAGCGACGTTGCGAAAGGTGAAGGACCCGCCCCACGGCCAGTCTGACGATGACCGTCAACAAGAACGGCAGCAGTTAAGGCACAATTACCTAAACCAGTCACATGCGGTCAATGTAGCGAGCAAGCGTCCCCTACAGGAGCCGGGTGGCGTCGACTGTTGGCCGCTCGAATCCTCTTTGGCGAGTTGCCGATGCCGACCCGAGTTTCTCTGGCCATCGGAAACGAAGGCCGTCACAGGTAGGTCCGAACTGTTTGTCCTCATGCTTCTGATTGAGGAGGTAGTCCAAAATCACCGATTCACCTCGCCCACCGTGGAAACCAACATTTTGCGCTCCGAGGCAGCAGGTCATAGCAAACTCCTCTTCGTGTCCTTGGCGGGAGTTTCTGCGATCGACTCCGGTAAACTTTTGCCGGCAGAGCCGGGGAACTCCGTTCGTACCAGCAAGATCTGATCTCATGGCATGTGCGGCTCGTCTAAGGATCCCATCCTTCGACCATACGACCATACGACGGTGGGCCTCGTCCTCGACGCCTTCGGAGTGTATCCTAAAGGAGAGGCCCCGCATTTAGGTTTGGGCGGCAAGTGAGGTGTCCGGTCAACCCGAATCAAGTTTGGGCGGCATCTCGATGCACTTTTGAAGCGAAGGGACGAGGTGTAGACACTGTAGTCATCAACGACGGCTCCACCGACAACACTTGTAGACGTGATCGACCGCCATTCAGGTAGCGGCGCTCCATCACAGTAACCTCGAGGCCCGTGGAGAGATGATCCCGCTCACCGACGACTGAGCCCATGCGGCAACGACTGGTGAAGAACGGATGACCTCGTCAAGCATTCGCGTTCCTATCGGAGGACCTGAACCGGCTGCGGTTCGGCGCATTCTGGGCCGGATCGCGCAACTACCGATACGGAATCAGCGGATGGCGCTCAAGTCAGCAGCGGAATCGCCTCCAGCGAACTGGAGCGACGAGAGGTGCTGCAAAGGCGGCACCAAATGAGCGATTTCGGTTCTGCCAGTTTCGATTCTCGTATCATAGAGAGCGATCCGGGATAGATAATCGTTTACATTGACGCGAACAGGGATGGGGCACGAAAATGATAGACGTTTTGGGGGTCAAAAGACACTTCTCATGAAGAGCTCTAGAGCGTCTTCGTCTGTTCCAGGCACACTGCCAAACCACTCACCGATCTGGAGCTGCCCTAAAGCCTCTGTCGGTCGAACAGGTGGAGCGTAGTGAAGGAGATAATTGAGACATGAGTGCACAATCAGTTAAGAACCAACGAGGCGAAATCGAATTCCGCAAGAAGCTCTATCTACAACAAGTAGAAGGCCAGAGAATTTTCGATGATGAGTTTGATTCCGCCGGCGCCGAAACAATTCTAAAGGACAGAATGAGTAAAACCCTTGCTCAAATGGTCCAACTGCGGGACCGACGGATTTCCCTCTCCCCGTACATCGAGATCGGAGCGGAAAGATGTCAACGGTCACTCGTTATGGAAAACGACCTCGGGGCAAGCGGAGCTGCGGTAGACATCTCTTTCGACCTGCTCAAGAGCTGTCGCTATTATCAAAAAGTGTTCAGCAAGACCAAGGCTCCGACAAGGGTATGTTGTGACGCTAACAACTTGCCATTCATGACCGGCTCGATTCCGTTCATCTTTTGTTATGAGACGCTCCATCATTTTCCAGAACCCACTCCAATTGTGGAAGAACTACACAGGGTCCTTCTGCCCGGCGGTTACTTCTTCTTCGACGAAGAGCCTTATAGGAAGATCCTCCGCTTTAGCCTCTACAAGGCACCAAAAATATACTCTTCACAGTCTTTACATAGAAGTGTGATCCGCAAGACCGTGGACCGCCTATTCTCTGCGCAAGTCTGTAACGAAGTCGAGCACGGCGTTATCGAAAACCATGACATACCCGTCGCTCAATGGAGGAAGGCTCTGGAGTCCTTTAGCACAAAAGATGTCAACTTGAAGCCGCTTGATCATTCACCGATGCAATCCAGCTTATTTGGTCATCGCTCCTATCTTAAAGATCTGCTCGCCCACTTGCTCGGCGGCACTGTGTCAGGTATCTGCCAAAAAAGTTCGGTGGGCATAGGTAAACAGTTGTCCATCAGTGGCGCTCTTATTTGTCCTTCCTGCAAGCAAAGCGGCAGTGAATTTCCATTAAACCGAGTCGATTCCTCTTTTAGATGCTCCAGCTGTTCGAAAGCGTATCCGATAGTCGATGATGTCGTGTTTCTGTTTGCGCATGATAAATTCGCCGAACTCTATCCGGAAGTATTTCGGTTCTGTGTATCGGGGTAGAGCTACGCTTACAACCGCAACATTCAACTTATCGGCGTGGCTGCTTTGCGTGGCCGTAAGAAGGCAAGCGCCATAATGGGATCGGGAAAGTCAACGGGAACAACTGCGTCACTAGCTTGGGCTACATGCGAAACTCACTCTTGTAATCATGATAGGGGCATCCTAAAGGACGGGATTTGCTGAATGTCGTACATGGTTGCGAATGCATTATACCGGCCTCTGATTTCTGGTTTCGATACTCCGTCTCGAGCGCACGGAATGGGCCCGCAGAGAAGAAGTAAATGGGGATGAAATTGAGGGTACTCATTACGGGTGGTGCAGGATTTATTGGATCCCATGTTGCCCGAAAGTTGATGGGCGCTGGCCACGAGGTTTCGATCCTCGACAACTTCAGTCCGCAGATTCACGGAACCAACTCGGACCTTTCCGCCGATGTGCGCGATTCCATCCAGTTGTTCCGTGGCGATGTTCGCGATATGGGTCTTTGCGCACGGGCGCTCAAGGGACAGGAGGTGCTGGTTCATCTGGCGGCTGAGACCGGAACAGGGCAGTCGATGTATCGCGTCCGCCACTATGCAGACGTGAATATCGGCTCGACTGCCACCCTTATGGAACTCCTCCTAACCGGAAAGTATCCGGTCCGGAGTGTGCTTGTCGCCTCGTCGCGGGCAGTCTATGGGGAGGGCGCGGCACGGTGCTCTGAACATGGTGTGGTCTACCCTAACGCACGCACGAAGGACGACATGGAGGCCGGAGACTTCGAGCCGAAGTGCCCTTTTTGTGAACGCGCCACGTCGATGGTTCCGACCCCTGAGACGGCGCCACTTCGTCCCTCGTCGTTGTATGGGCTTACCAAGCAGGTGCAAGAGCAGATGGTGCTGATGTATGCGAGCACGCTCGGCATCAACGGTTTTGCACTGCGCTATCAGAACGTCTACGGTCCGGGTCAATCGCTCAAGAATTCTTACACTGGAATCCTGGCGATTTTTGCCAACCAGGCACGAGTCAACGGTCCAATTTACATCTTTGAAGACGGGCAAGAGACCCGCGATTTCGTCTACGTGGAAGACGTAGTCGAAGCGACGTTGCGGTGCATCGAGGCCCCGACACAGAAGCCCCTAGCGCTGAATGTGGGCACCGGGATTCCGGTACCAGTTACGGATGTAGTGAACCGCACCATCGCGTACTTCTCCAGTAGTTCCAAGGTGACAATTACGGGCGGGTTCCGTCAAGGAGACATACGCCACAACTGTGCCAGCGTAGAACAACTGAGGGCCACTCTGGGTTTTGTCCCGGCGTGTCGCTTCGAGAACGGGCTGCGACATTTCCTGGCATGGGTCGGTGACCAACCACCCGAAGATCACAATTATGAGCAATCGCTTGTCGAGATGCGCAAGATGCGACTGATGCATGGCTAAAGGGGATCTCATCGGAGTTGTCACGGTGTCTTACAACAGCGCGGATGTGCTGCCCGACTTCCTCCGTTGCATGACCACGCAGACGCATCGCGAATATCTGCTGTTCGTAGTGGACAACGCTTCGAAGGATACTACGGAGCATATTCTGAGGAAATGTGCCGATGAGCGGCTGAGGATAATTGCTAATCCCGACAATCGCGGGGTCGCCGAGGGGAACAACCAGGGAATCCGTGCCGCTCTCGACGCAGGGTGCCAGTCCGTGCTTCTGATTAATAATGATACCGAATTTGAATCCACCTTAATCGCACAACTCGACGAGGGACTCGACAGATATTGCGTGGACATGGTCTGCCCGAAAATGCTCTACTACCACGAGCCGAAACGGATCTGGGCGGCGGGAGGCGAACTCCAACCCTGGCTCGGTTACCGGAGTCGTCACTTTGGATTACTGGCTGAGGATGACGGAACTTATGATACTCCAATCACCATCACCTATATACCTACATGTTGTGTCTTATTACGCTCGACGGTAATCAGAACCATCGGACTTATGGACCCCCTCTATTTCGTATATCTTGACGATGTCGATTTCATGTACAGAGCCTACAAAGCGGGCCTCAAATTGATGTATCTTCCGAATATCTCGCTCCTCCATAAAGTCGGTGGCTCAACTGGAGGCGAGAATGGCCCGTTCTACGTTCGATTCTCCACGCGCAACCGCGTGTACTATCTGTTGAAACACTTTGGCATAATCCGGAGCGGCCCTTGGCTTCTCGTCGAACAGATCTTCTTTTTATATCGCTTTCTCTTCCGAAAAGACAGCTGGACCGATATGATTCTTCGACAAAGGTCCTTTTGCGACGGATTTGGTGTGTTCAGAAAATCCAGGCAGAAGTGTGCTTCCGGCACCGACTGAAATAAATGACCTATCTTGGGTACATTATGCTTCCGGTTGGACTGGCCGGGCTTTTGCTGTCCACGAAATGGCTATACCGATGGTTTGTCTTCTGGACATTATTTTCAGCTTCCTCTGTGCTGAACATCGGTGAGGGAGAAAATGGCTCCGCTCTGCAAGTATGGATGTTCTTTGGAGTTCTTTGGCTGCTGCGCTTGACACTCGAGCATTTATCGACGATTTCCTTTTCCATCGATCGGCGGATATTTCGCCCGTGCCTGTGGTTGGCCGCTTTTCTATTTGTGGGTGCGCTCTCACTGGTTATGCCGCTTTACATCAACGGAACGCTGTCAATCACTTCTCCGTTCCTTCTCGATGGCTCGGAAACGCCGCTATATCTCACCTCGCATAACTTTACTCAAGTTCTGTATCTAATTTTTGGAGGCGTGATCACGATTTGTGTCGCCCATCGCAACCTTCGCGACGCTGAAAGGCAGGAGACCGAGCGACTCATCTTGCTGTCGGCGATATTTATATCCCTATGGGGGTTGATGCAATTTATCTGCAGTGTGGTCGATATTCCTTACCCCTATTACATCTTTAACAACAGTGGCTCGGCTGCGGGTACCGGTTTCGCGCAGGTGCTCGAAAATGTGGGAATAAGCAGAATTTCGTCGGCTGCCGTTGAGCCGTCGATTTTCGCCCAGAGTATCGTCACCCTGCTACCGCTGACCATCCCGGCTTGGATCGGAAGAGGTTCGGTTGTATCCGTGCCAATCGACCGCTTGAGTACAGTTCTGTTGGCGGTTGCTTTAGTTCTCAGCACGTCCTCAACTGCTTACCTCGGCCTATTGATACTTGCTTTTTTGTCGGTGTTGATGCTGGCACACACGCGCACGATATCGATTGTGAGAGCCGGACTTGTTGTGGGCAGCGCTCTGGGAGCGGTCTCTGCTTTGGCGGTCGTCGCCGTATATTCTTCGGCGATCGTGCGCGATGTTATTAATTCAACCTTAGTAGATAAAGCTACGACATATTCCGGCCTAGAGCGCGTGATGACCATTTCGTTGGCCTATGGATACTTCTTGAAGTTTCCGCTTCTAGGTATCGGATGGGGTAGCGCGGTTTCGCACGATTTGATTGTCTTGCTTTTGTCCAATGTTGGAACTATCGGTGCGTTAACTTTCTTTGGTGCAATGTGGTGCGTGGTACACTCCAACTGGAGAATTATGGATTCTCTTGACTCCGCGATGGACCTCTCCCGGGCGACGTGGTTTCTCAGCTTCACGGTGTTTTTAATTACCAGCCTGTTCAATGGATTTCCCTTGGCGTTTGGAAACTTCTGGCTTGTTATGGGTATGGCAATTTCCACGAGCTGGAAGGAGAGACTGACGACATGATTTCGGAGCCGGCATGAACCGGAAGGTGCTTCTGGTTACTGGCTCAACCCCGCCAGATGTCTGCGGAGTTGGAGACTACACGCGGTCTCTGGCACTGGCTTTGCAGAAGGCTGGAGTAAGAGCAGAGCTATTCGTGCACCATCGATGGAACCTAGGGGGAACATCCGAGGCGATACGCCGGTTGTTGAGCGCAGAGCAAGCGATTGTGCACATTCAATACCCAACTGAGGGCTACGGGTATAGTCTCGGTCCGCAGTTGTGTGCTCTGATTCGACCAAGCGTGGTTACACTTCACGAATTCAGCTTGGCGCATCCGCTGAGAAAACTTTCTCTCCTTCCGTTCACATTTCGCTCTCCGTACCTTGTGATGACATCGGAGTTTGAAAGACGGTGCTTGACAGAAAGGATGCCCTGGGCGACTCGACGAATTCGAGTCATACCGGTCGGCAGTACGATTTCTCCTTCAAATCTCTCTGAGGAGAGCCAGGAGCGCGTTGCGTATTTTGGCCTTATCATGCCAAGAAAGGGACTGGAAGATTTTATCGAATTCTCCCGTTTGGTGCGTGCCAGAGGACTTGATTGGGATCTAGTCATGATTGGACGGATCCTGTCGAGGCACGCAGATTATGCCAAAAAGCTGATAGATTCGTCTCTCCCCTATCGAGTGCGCTGGATTCTAGATCCGGGCCCTGAAGAGATATCGGAGATTCTATCCCGAACAAGGCTTGGATACTTTCCGTTTCCCGACGGCGCCTCTGAAAGACGCAGCTCTTTGAAGGCGGCGTTGACGGTCGGACTACCCTGCATCACGACGCGCACCGAACAGACTCCGCGAGAACTGTCGCGAGTAGCGGTCTTTGCAGCTACTCCGTCAGACGCGTTTGAATCGGCCTTGCGCTTAATGGCCGCAACCGAGGAGCGTCAGCGGCTGTCGCAGTGTGCACTAGAGTATTCGCGCTGTTTCAGCTGGGAAACAATCGCTCAGGCACACGTCAAGCTATACCTCGAGCTTCAGGAGGCGAGCGGCGCCTGACGACAACTCTAGACCGAGACCATTGCCACCGAGAAGCGACGACTCTCCGAGACGACGACAAAAGACTGTTCGAGCGCGAGCGCCATCCGAACCGCCAGCTCTGGCCCCCCAAACTCAACTCCCGATTCCATCACACCGAACCGTGATGCCAGTCACCACGGAGCGTAGACGAAGCGGAGTACGCTTAATTTGAGGCATTGTTTCCTGTCTCTGTTTATAGCCCTGCAGGACCGAGATCAGGTCAACTCGGAAAACATCGGGTTCTCTCCCGACCCCTCTCTGCAGGCGTTATTGCTCTCCGCACCGCTCAAAACCTAAGTTGCAAACGAAGTGTAACAAACCACGTGATTGTGGCAGGAGGAAGAGGATGACCACCGCAACGATCGTTCCTTCGAGGATCGTGGATTCGCAGCAGTTGAAATCGCTTCGCGCCATCGCACGCATTCTGAGGCTCCTGCTGGTCGCCGCCGCGGCAACTACAGCGGCAACCGCTCAGACTTATACCGTCCTGTACAACTTCGGTGTCGACAGCGGAGACCCAAACGATCCTGTGTATTCCGGCATCATCGCCGAAGGTCTCGACGGCACCATGTACAGCACGACCGATCAAACCTGGAGCGGGGGATTAGGGGATGTGTTCAGCATCACTCCCACGGGTACGCTAACGGTGCTCCACACCTTCAACGGAGCGGACGGGCAGAATGCCCAAAGCGGCCTCACTCTGGCCAGTGACGGAAATTTCTATGGCACGACACAACTCGGGGGCGCCTCCGGGAACGGGACGATCTTCCGCATAACAGCCGGCGGCACCCTGAACACCCTGTATAACTTTACCGGTGGGAACGACGGCGGTTCTCCGATTGCTCCGCCCATTCAAGGCAACGATGGTAACTTCTACGGCACCACAACTTCAGGCGGAAGCGCAAATGACGGCTCTGTATACGTGATCACAGCGGCAGGCACGTTCACTACACTGCACAGCTTTGATGGTACGGACGGACAGATTCCGATGGCTCCACTCATGCAAGCGATGGACGGTAATTTCTACGGCACTACGTTCTCCGGCGGCAGCAACGGGAGTGGCACCATCTTTAAGGTTAGCTCTTCGGGAGCGTTCAATGTGCTTTTTAACTTTGGCCAGGTGCCTGGGTATCCGGTGGGCCCCTTGATCCAGGGTAGCGACGGCAACTTCTACGGCACAACGGAAGGAGCTTCGAGTAACTCTTCTGGGGGAGTTGTCTTCCAGATCACGCCCAGCGGCGCTCTGACAGTCCTTCATACTTTCACTGGCGGTAGCGACGGGAGCAATCCCGTCGGAGGGTTGGTGCTGGCTACCGACGGAAACTTCTACGGCACGAATGATCTGGGAGGAGCTAACGGCTGGGGGGTTCTTTTCCGTGTCAGCTCCACCGGGATATTTGCTACGCTTCACGATTTTGATTCTGGTATGGGCGCCAGCCCGCAGGTCACGCTGCTGCAGCACACAAATGGCCTGCTGTACGGGGACACCGCCGTCGGTGGATCCGCGAATGAAGGTGTGTTTTACAGTTTCGGCCTAGCTCCTCCGATGGCAATGCTGAGCCCAAATGCGCTTACGTTTGCGGCACAAGGAGTGGATACAACGAGCGCGGCTCAAATCGTCACCTTGACCAATAGCGGTGGCAAACCGCTCAATTTGACCCAGATCGCTGCCTCGGGCGATTTTGCCGAGAGCAACACCTGCAACCCGTCTTTGGTTGCCGAAAGTAGTTGCCAGATCTCGGTGACGTTTACACCGACGGCCACCGGCAGTCGGACTGGCGCAGTCACGATCACAGACAATGCCCAAGGGAGTCCCCAGTCCGTGAGTCTGGTTGGAGTCGGCGTTGCTCCGGCAGCAAGCTTCTCACCAACGAGCCTCACGTTTCCCAGCCAATACGTTGGCACTGCTGGGCTTAACCAGAATGTGCAACTTACCAATAACGGGAATGCGACGCTGATAATCACCAGCGTCGTGGCGAGTCCGACCTCTGACTTCAGTCAACTCAGCGCCTGCGGAAACAGCGTCGACGCCGGTGCGAGTTGTTCTATTGGAGTGTTTTTCGACCCGAGTACCAGTGGCACAAGGGGCGGGACTTTGACGATCACGGACAACGCTCCAACCAGCCCACAGGTCGTGGCCCTCACCGGTACTGGCCAAGACTTCTCAATGTCGTCGCCCTCGACCAATCAATCTATCTCGCCAGGGCAGACGGCCTCTTACTCGGTTACGGTCGCGCCGGCAGGCGGGTTCAACGAGACCGTGGCCCTGAGTTGTAGTGGAGCACCAACCCAGTCCACATGTGCTCTCTCCTCGAATTCAGTTACCCTCATGGGATCCACACCAGCAACAGTCACCGTCACGGTGACAACCACGGGAGGTTCGGCGAGCCTCACTCAACCGTTCGGCGGCGGTTCCTTGCACGGCGGAGCCTTTGCATGGCTAGCGTTCTTTGGCACATCGGCGCTAGCGATGATGCCGATCTTCTCTAAGTGTATTTGCGGGCACCGCCAGCGGATGCCCTGCGGATTGGCGTTCTTCTGTCTGCTTTCCCTTGGAGTCACAATGTCAGCATGCGGAGGCGGAAATAGTGGCAACAATGGCGGCAGAGGAGGAACTCAGGCCGGTACGTACAGTTTGACGGTAACTGGGGCTTTCACATCCGGCGCTACCACCCTGACCCATGCCACTAGGCTTACCCTGGTAGTGCAATAGGACGCCCAAAAAATCGACGAAGAGTGCTTGTCATGGCCATCGTTATGTATGTTGCGGCAAATCATGCCAGTCGGGCTGATCCAAGGCAAGAGCCAGCGAGTGAAATACCGCTGATCGATCCGAGATGGAAAGCGTCGCCGGTGCGCATCCTTTTTCCTCTTGGGCACAACCTGGGTTGCGGCTGCGCTTAGACGGATTCGGCAACATACTCGAGTTATCCCATTGTTGCCCCCTAACGAATTCCGCCGTCTTACTGAATCACTCGCACATTGTATGCAAAACTCGGTGGAGTACCAGTGCCACAAACGTAGACTGTGACAATATTCTCAGCGGTCACCGCACCTCGAAGGCTGAAGGCACCGCCTATGTCTATTCCACCTACGCTGCTCACGACAACAGGCATGCCCGTTGTCGCGCCCGGTACTCTCGCCGTGCCGGAATTGCAACTGGCCGCCAGGGCCGTCCCTGTTATGGTTTCCGTGACTCCTGTAAGCGCAGGTTTGATGAGGTGAGTTCCCAGAACCAAGGTGCCATTGATGACGTGCGTGCCGCCGGAGGGATCGTCAATCGTACATGCAATAAAGGTGCAGGGTCGGTCGACTATGGAGGAAACCGTCGGATGGTATGACAGATGCAGGGTGAGCAAGCCATTGCCACCGCCAGATCCATTCCAGCTCACGAGGTTGGTGATACCATGATTGGCGAGAAAGTCTGTACCATCGACTACAAACGTCGGATTAAGGTTGGAGTTGACATAAAAATAATGCGAGTCGGTTCCTGACCCGGCCGTCAGTAATGCCGATCCTCCATAGATTTCCACGCTCGGCTGGATCGGACCGGTTATCGTGAGAATCGTGTTTGTCAGCTGCTCGAAATGCTCGCCATAGAAATGAGCCGTCTGAACGTTGCCGCAGGTTACGTTATTGTCACAACGCGAAGCAAAGAAAAAAACGTCTCCTCCCAACAGATTCAGGGCGACCGTATTATTTTGAGTCGACGTACCAATGATACTCAACGATTCGCCGGCATTCGTCGCATTTGACGGAAACCGCAGACCAATTGTGTTCCCGGTGATGACACTCTGAAGCACGGTGTCGCTCCAGGAGTTGTTTCCCCATTCAATCGCGGTTCCAAAACCATAGACGCGTAAGCGATTAAAATTCTGATGGTCCCCATACGCACTGCTGGAACTGATCAAGCCTCCTGGGTCTCCCCCTATAAAAATGCCGCCGGTACGAGGTAGAGTCGTCACCGTCCCAAGAGTCGTTGCCGTCCCTAAACCTGAAGGTGCCGTGAACTGGAAACTCGTGGGATTACTCGATGTGACTGACCAAACGCCGTTATAGTCCGATGGTGTCCAGCCAAACATAAATATGTTGTTTGTGCCCTTACCTGGATTTAACGTCGACCTGATCGTGACTGTTGTAGCGGACTGACTCGCTGCGGTGACGCTCGCCCGGCTCCCGGGAGGGTTCGTAGTGCTACCACCTTTGGTTGAAAGGGTCAGATCGGAAATTGCTCCTTCCGGATACTCGAAGTTGCCTAAAGTATCGGCGGCGACAATCGCAAAACCCGACGCCGGCAACCAGTTGAGTATTGTAGATTGCGCCGACGTACCATGCAGGTTCACACATCGCGGCTTTACTACGGCAGTTGTTTGCGTGTACATGCCCGGCGGAATCAGGACTTCGCCACAGGTTCCCGACAATGAAGCAATCGCCGCATTTAACTGTGCCCCGATGTCGATACCAGGCGCAGCCGTTACCACGATGGAACCCCCTGTTTTCCCGCCAATTTGTTTGCCAGCATGAGTCAAGGCCGGAAGCGCACTCATACCAGGCAGACTGTGGTCAAGCATGTTCAAGTTCTGAACGATGGAGGTATTCCAGTTCGTCTTGCGGTGGTTCGGGATGTGGAACCCGACATTAGCATTAGACATGGTTTGCGCTAGAGCAGCGGATGATGCAAGCAGACACAGGGCAAGTGGAACGAGGTACATATGTTGGTCACCCCTTACCCAACGATTGCGCACACGGTCACTTTGATCACTGAACGACCAAAGTAAGTGGCATCGTGTGAGTCAAAGTCGTAGAGTCTGATGTGAAACGGGCGGTCACCGTAAGGCAATAAGTGCCAGGCTCGGTACATCCAGCTCCACCGCATCCATTCGATCGGCCGCCGCACCCGGACGTGGTCGTTCCGATACCCAGAACGCAAACGGACGCCAGGCCGTAAACCCAACGGCGAAGCCGCTCGCCCCGCAGTCGCAGCAAACTGGAGTGCACACAGTACGCCGAGCATTGCCAAATATCCTATCCTCAAAACATATGCATTACCAGAGTGCAGCCCGAAGCATGGGACGATCAAGCCAGCCGCTGCCGCCACCGTTGTTACAGTAAGCGTCACAGCCTGTGACGTCGAGCCGTTCAGCGTGAAGGTACCCGGCGACACGATGCAACTGGACTGTGCCGGCTGGCCCGTCACAACTTAGCTGAACTACTTGGATGAACCCGCCGCATGGATTCACGCTGAGAGTATAGGTGGCGCTCCGGCCCTGCGATACGGTTTGATTTGATGACGCAACGGTGATGGAAAAGTCCTGTCCATCGCCCGTGAGCGACACGGTCTGCGGGCTATTGCTGGCATTGTCCATAAATGCTGAGCGACTCCGCGCGGCTGCCCGAAGCACCGGGAGCAATCGAAATCTGCAGTTCGTTTGCCGGGTGTTGCGATGCCAGTATGGAGCAGAACTTGAGCACGACATGAACGGGGAGAGAAAAACGAGATTCAGTATTATCACCGCATCGTGGTCTTGGTCCTGGTCAGCACGTCTTTCCCATTCCCTTGGGTGTGCGCTTTCAGAAGAACGGTGAAGCCGAAGTTTCCTGCGCGCTGGCTCTACTGCAAGATCTGGTCGGACAGTTGGGCCGGCGTTTCCTGGATGTGTTCGTGGGTGACGTTTTGTATCTGCCAGCGCCCTTCGTCAAGGAAGTGGAACGTCTCGGTTTGGCTTGGGCCTTCACCTTGAAGGAAAACCAGCCCGAGGCATTGCGCGAAGCCGAGCGTTGCACGCAGGATTCTCCCACCGGCATGCAGGCCGAGCGGGACCGGGAGATTCAATACTGGCACTTGCCGGAGGTCGATTGGCTGGTCGCCAATCGCCAGGTGCGAGTCGTCAAAACGGTTTGCACCGAACCCCAGCGCCGCGTTACCGTCCGCGCTTTTCGAACCAAAGCTGAGACGGCCATCCTGCAACCTGGCACCAACTTCAAGCCACCGGTTTCGAACTCGGCCGCATCTCGCCCCAGTTCATCCATCAGTCCAGTCGCAGCCATTGGCGAATCGACACCGAAGTCTTTCAGACCATCACCACCGACTGCCATCTCAACACCCCGCGGTGCACCAAACCACCGCCCTCGTGGTTCTGACCATGATCCGGTTTCTTGCCTATACCCTCTCCCTGGTCCTCGATCACCGCCCAATCCGGAGACATGCTCGCCGAAAATTTCCAACACCTATTGATCCTGTCGCCCGCACCGACTCGACGTCTCCGGCAATCTTTCCGGCGTCCCCCTGACGCCCTGTCACCGTATCGCTTTCCTCTCCGAAATTTACCGCGCACTCCCGTTTCCGACCGGTTTCTGCCCTCCTGACCGCCCTGCAACTTGCCTCAGTTTCCCTCTCTCCCTCAACTCGCGTCAAATCAGAAGCCTCCCCCATAAGCAGAAGTCCGTTTGCGGAATCGCTGCGCTTCCCTCAGAAAACACTAGTCGTCTTTACCGAGTTGTCGTATACTGCCGCGCAACCGGGAGCGTAAATCCCGTAGCAGGAGAATAACGATGAGAATGTCGAAGGCAATTTTCGTTTGTGTTTGTCTCGTAGGATTAACGCAGCTCGTATGGAGCCAAAACAAAGGTACTGGAGCTTTCCAGGAAAAGGGTATTCCCGGGTACCTTAACCCACATACCAGGACCTTCACAACTCGGGCTCAAGGCTCCGGCGTACAAGGGCCAGAGTTTACCGGAACCGCTGTCTTTTTCAGGGAGCAGGCTAATATTACGATCAACAACTACGATCAAACCACGAACAGTCTGGCCATTTGCCATGCCGACATCACGAGTATCGGCGATGCGAATTCGGGGTGGTACGACAGTGCGGATGTGGTCGCTACCTTAAGCGGGGGCACGTGGTTCTGTGACGTACCGGTACTGACTCAGTGGACATTACAGACTCCCGCAACGGACCAGCTTGAATTGTGCGTGAGTGTTGATATCATCTCGTTGTACACCTTGGGTTCGCTCACAGAAGCACAGTCAAGTCGCTCCAGTTCCCAGCCCTGCTTGACCATAACCCAGCCGGCAAACGGGGTGACGAATGTTCAAACCTTCGGCTTCCAATTGTAAGCGAAAAGCCGATGCGAAAGCCCGCGTCGCCCCGCTGACCCATTCCGGCGTCGGTTGGCGGGGGGCGCGCTTGCTAAGTTCTATTATCTCTTTTGCTTATGGGTAGTTCTTGGTGGGTGCTTTTGACAACTCACTTCGTCTCTACAACCAGCACCGAAGCATCGACGGTGTCCCACCGCATCTTCAAAACGCAGCCACCCCGTCCCTGATCGAATGAAATGGTGAAGTTCTCGACGGGCGAAGAAATCGGCAAAAGCGTCAGGTCCACTCTGGTAAGTTCATCGGATTCGTACTTGTACGGAATGCCCCACTCGCCAGTTTTCTTGTTGATGATCAACGTCCATTTATCCAGACCAGGAATGGTGAAGATCGTGTAGTTGCCGGCGGGCACATTCTTGCCACCCACGATCAGATTGGTAGTGGCGACGAACTTCGTGGCTTCGTTAGCTCCCGTCCGCCAGACTTGACCGTAGGGCACAAGCCCACCAAAAATCTTGCGGCCTTTCATTCGTGGACTGGAGTAGTCCACAGTAACGGCTTTACCGTCCGGGAACTTGCATTGCGCTTGCGCCGGAGGACTGGGGCGTTCGGTCTGGGCGAGAGCGAATGGAGTGAGATACGAGCAAAGCAGCGAAAAAATTACTATGCAGGTGTGCATACACCCTCCCTTTTGAATATTGAGCAGGCAAGATTGCCTTGCAGCCGATTGCACTCCGGAGTCGAGCCGGATACTGGAGTCTGATTCGCAGCGGGAGCAGGCGCCCGGCTCCGCTCGCTCCACCGCCGAAGCGGGCCTTCGCCGAATCTGGCTGGGCGGAGTCTGTCCACGTTATAGAATTACCCGGACGTTGTATGCCAGACTCGGCGGAGTACCTGTGCCAGAGACGTAAGCGGCAACCGTATTCCCAGCTGTCACCCGAAACTCGGACCTCGAACGCACCGCCGATGTCTGCTCCGCTCGTGCTGCTCACCTCTACCGGCATTCCTGTGGTTGCGCCCGTTACGGCCGCCGCTCGGGAATCGCAACTGGCGGTGAGCGCCGGCGCCTTTAGGGTTCCCGTGGCTCCCGTAGGCGTGGGCTTGATGCTCAAAGCACCGAGAGACAAACCGTTAATGATATGTGAGCCGCTAGAAGGATCGTGAATCGTACACGCTAAGGTCAATCCGTTGCCCCCGCCAGAACGATTCCGGCCTCCAAGGTTGTTTTGAATGAGGATCGAAATATTTTTCGAGAACTGATTGCCAACGGCGATGTCGGTACGCCCATCACCGTTGAAATCACTGACGACAACTGAATCCGGAAACGAACCACGAAGTAGTCCCGCGTCCCGTTGACAACAAAATTATCCTGTGCGAACAAGGAGGGAGCAACTAGAAATTCGAGCAGTCCGAAGCGCAAAGCTAATGACCTGTTCTCTTGAGTGTAACTTCTCACGCGACCACGTTGTGTGCGCCTCGACACAAGACACACTACTGCCGGTGCCTTTCAGGGGGTAGACGCACTACACTAAGCGATCACGAATCGAATTGTCAATAAGTCATCAAGTGGCGATAGAAACACAGGATAAGTCCGCTTGAGATAGCAAGTAATCTGTCCGCGTTGCGGTCGGCCAGGAGGGACTTTCCCGGTGGGTGGTGGATATAGTTGATGTTGCCTTGTCATCCACGGCTCCCTGCCCTTCCCAATCACTCGGCAAGCGATACTTTTCGCGCGGGTGCCATTGTTGCTCACTCAGCACCCAAAGCGGATGTCCTGGTTGCCAAGAACACAGGCCATTAATTGACGGCCGTAGCTATAATAATCCCACGAGAAGTCGATTTGCAAAAAACGGAGGCATCAAGCGTTCGTCGCCGAAGACCCCATTGAACCCGGAATCGGTGCCGGCAACAGTCGCACCACGGAAGTGCGGTATCAAAGGAAGTGCGGTATCAAAAAGTTGACCGCGTCTGTGAGGATGCCGCTATCTTGCCGATTGAGAAAAATCGCGGTCGAAAGTCCAGACAGCAGAAAGACAACCACCGCTGCCAATACCGCGGGACCAGGGCACAGCACACCAAAAAACGCTCGTACGCGGCACCGACGAGTCGGCGACCGAGCGGCACGAGATGTCACTTTCAGCCGCGAGTGGGGTTCTGGTTCCTTTCGATGGAAATCGTCACCTCACTAATTTCAGGATGCGCGATTCGGTTGGAGGGCTAACAGAGGGTGCCCTGGTGGGCTTGTTTCCCGGAGATACGAATTACGGTTTCGTGCTAGTTTTAGACGACTTCAAAATCTGAGGGGACGGCAAGAAGCGCTTCGTCCAGCGTTAAGGCGATGCAGTGGAAATCAATGTCTGCAATGCGCACTCTGCTCCAGTGAGGCTTTGAAAAGGGTTTGAAATGAAGTCTGCTGAAACCATTGTCAATACCGCTGAAACTGGATGCTGCGGCCCCAGGGTTCACGTGGCATCGTGGGCGCTGGCGGCCCTGGTCGTTGGCTGCAGTTTGATCGCGAGCGCGCAGGCGCCCACAGGCGAAAGTACCACGTCGTCTGCAGATCCCAAACCGGAAGTGCAATTTCCCGGCTCACTGCCGTCCCCCCTTGATTTGAAATCGCTTCCGCGCAATCTGTTTCAGGATCAGAAGGGTTTCTGGTCAACCCCGTTCCACATGACAGAAAAGGAGTGGCAGTGGACGGTCCCGTTGGCTTTTGTCGGCGCAGCGCTGCTGGCGACTGACACGGATGCGGAGACGCACGCTCCCACCAGCCCTACCACGGTCTCCCACGCTGTAACCGCCTCCAACGTCGGTCTCGCTGCTTTTGCGGGGGTCGGTGCAGGAATGTTTCTGTGGGGACACCTTTCGGAGGATGATCAACAGCGCGAGACCGGCCTTCTCAGTGGCGAAGCCGGTATTGACGCGTTCCTCGATACCGAAGTGTTCAAGTATGCATTCGGACGAGACCGTCCCTTTACCAGCGATGGTCGGGGACGTTTTTTTCAGGGTGGGGATTCCTTTCCGTCGCAACACGCGGCCATCAGTTGGGCCATTGCCAGCGTGATTGCCCACGAGTATCCCGGACCCCTGACCGAACTCTTGGCCTACGGTGCAGCGGGAGGTGTAAGCGCTGCACGCTTTGCTGGGCAGAAGCACTTCGCGACCGACGTGTTGGTAGGCAGTGCCCTTGGATGGTACACCGGCAGGCACATTTTCCGATCCCGCTCTCATTACTCCGACGCGGAGATCGCGAAATTTGGGACGTTCAGCAAAGGTGGCGAAGCGGATTCTGTGCGCAACCCAGGGAATATGGGTTCCAGTTCCGTTCCCCTCGACAGCTGGGTCTATCCCGCCTTCGATCGCCTTATGGCCTCCGGCTATATCCACGACCGAACTGGCGCCCTGCGGCCTTGGTCAAGGCTGGAGTGTGCGCGAATCTTGAAAGAAGTCCATCAGTATTTGGCAGAGGAACCCGATGCTCCCGATGCGCACATGCTATCCCTGATTCGTGACCTGGATGCGGAGTTTGCGCCCGAAACGCAGCTTCGTGAGGGAGCCACTCCCAACCTCCACGCAGAGCTCGAATCCGTCTACACTCGGTACACTGAAATCAGTGGCCCCCCGCTGCGTGATTCTTTTCACTTCAGTCAGACGATCACGGACGACTTTGGACGTCCCTACGGGCGCGGCCCCAACAACATCACGGGATTCTCTACCCGGGCCGCGGCGGGTCCATTCTTCGTTTACATACGGGGCGAGTACCAGTACGGTTCTTCCAGCCAGGAGTACACTGCCGCGCAGGCGCAAGCGGTCGCCAATTCCGATTTATTGCCGCTCAACTCCGTTCCCACTTTTGGACAGACGTCCCGGCTTCGGTCGCTGGAAGGATACGCCGGCCTCAATATTGCAAATTGGCAATTCACGTTCGGCCAGCAAAGCCTTTGGTGGGGCTCGAATCGCAGCACCAGTCTGTTGCTGTCCAATAATGCCGAAGCCTTGCCGATGTTGCGATTGGAGCGAGTCAGCCCGCTGCAATTGCCGAGTCTGCTCGGTTTACTCGGCCACGTGTACGTGTCGGGCTTTCTGGGACGGATTGGAGGGGATACCTATCTTCGTTTGGGCGATGATTTTGTGCTCTACGGCGACGGCATCCATTCGGTGAATCCGCAGCCATTTTTCTGGGGAGGAAGTATAGCGTTTAAGCCGACACCCAACTTGGAGCTGGGATACTCCATTACGGCACTGTTTGCCGGGTATGGTCGACCTCTGACTCTGCATACCTTTCTCCACACTTTCTCGCAACACGGCGATTACCAGCCCGTAGACCCGGGAAAGCGCCATACGCTTGTCACTGCGTCCTACCGGCCCCCCGGACTGCGGAATTCATTGCTGCTCTATGCGGACGAGATGACCGAAGACGAACCCCTGGCGCTCGCCTATCCCCGCCAGTCCGCGTTGAATGCAGGGATGTACGTACCGCATCTGCCTCGCCTCAAGAATCTTGACTTCAGAATTGAAGGTGTTTACACAAATCTGCCTGGAAACTCGCGTAACGATATTTTTTACGTAAACGCTCATTACGCCGATGGATACCGAAATTATGGCCAGCTGATGGGCAGTTGGATTGGACGCGGCGGCAACGGAGGACAGGTTTCGACCAGCTATTGGTTCTCCGGCCACAACCAGGCAACCCTCTCCTATCGACGGATGGTGGTGGATCCTACCTTGCTAGAGGGGGGAAACGTTCACGACATCTCGGGCAGCGTGAACTGGACGCTCCGGCCGCACGTCGAACTCGTAGGCGGTGTGCAATATGAGCGCTGGAACTTTCTTCTCCTGAATCCGGGGCCTCGTTCGAATGTGACCACCACCTTTGAAGTCCGCGTTTGGCCCAAATTGAGCCACGCAGCCGGCACCACTGCCATGGGCGGCCACGACACGCATCCCTGAGCGAGAATACGGCCCTGGTTCGACTCGTGCAGTCCCGGTTGGACTACGAAAAACAGAATCAAACAAACTTGCAAACTTGCCGCCAGTACCTACTACCTATTCTACGACAACCCGCCGGGTTGTGACGCGCATCACATCGTCAACCCAGACCTGGGTATCTAATTGTCCATTGTTCCTGGCCGATGCTATCGAGTTTACTTCAATGGTTAGAATGACATTTTGACTGGCGAGAGGTCGCCCTTCAATGATTTACTATTGAGAGCGAAGTTCCAAAAACTATAAAGCTCCGGCACAGGAGTGTTTCTCGTTTTGCAGCAACGTTGTGGCATTGACCCAGTATAGCTGGACGCATCAAGTTACGAGGGGAACCTTATGCGGCCTTCGCAGAGTCCTGGCGCCTTTGCGAATATACGAAGGAGAAGTCTGTGATTTCACGGATATATTATTACGGCTCTTTGTTACGTATCCTGGTTTACGCCCTTCCATTACTTACCTTTGGGATCGCTGCATATTCTCGGTTTGGCAGTCTGTGGCTTGTGGGCATTAGCAACCTTGCCCCTCAGGATTACTTGATCCTGTTGGCGTTTACCGAAGTCGTCTGGATTCTAGCCGCCAACTACTTTAAGCTCTCCTCCGTTGCGGATCTGTTCTGGGAATACACCGGAATACGGGCCGCATTTTTTGCATGCTTTTCCACGTTTCTTTTGCAAGCCGCACTGCTCGTTTTCGTCAAAGAGCTCATTGTCTCGCGGCTATTCATCCTGCTCAGCAATACAATCCTATTTTTTAGCGTTGTCATCTTACGAAATGTTTTCCGGTTGACGCCTGCCTCCTCCAGTTGGCCGCGCAAATGTGAAAGAATTCTGGTGGTCGGAACCGACCAGTATGCGCGACGAAGCGTGAACCTTTTGCGCCGCATTCCATTTTTTCGCTGCGAAATTCAAGCATATGTGCAACTCCCCGAACAACCGGTGCTGGTTCACGATGCGCCCGTGGTCAGCGCGACGGACCGGCTCCATCTTGAGTCATTGAGTTTCGATGAAGTGGTTGTGGCCATTCCTAGCCAGCGCTATCTGCAGATTTCGTCGATTCTCGAGAGCTTGCAGGATTTGGGGAAGCCGATCCGCGCAATCCTGGACCTCGGGCCGCGTCTTTCCGTGCGCGAGAAGGTATTCCAGGTCGGCCGGCTACAGATGATGAACCTGGCCATCTCTCCGATTGAAAGCTTTGCGTATACCGTGCTGAAAAGAGCTTTTGATCTGGTATTTGCGACTCTCGCGCTGGTGATTCTGAGTCCGCTGCTTCTGACGATTGCCATACTCGTTAAAGTGGGCTCTCCGGGGCCCACTTTGTTTCGCCAGGAACGAGTCGGTCGAAACGGTAGGTTCTTCACACTACTGAAGTTCCGCACTATGCGATGCAGCACGGCGGCCGAGAGCGATACCGCTTGGACGATCAAAAATGATCCCCGGTGCACGCCGATCGGAGCGATATTGCGCAAGTTCAGTCTCGATGAACTACCTCAGCTCTTTAATGTCATTCGCGGGGAAATGAGTCTGGTGGGACCGAGACCGGAGCGGCCGCACTTCGTCGCGAAGTTCCGAACGAACATCCAGAAGTACAACCTGCGACATTGCTGCCAGGTTGGCATGACCGGGTGGGCCCAGGTCCACGGCCTTCGTGGCGATACCTCAATCCCCGACCGGCTTCAATATGATCTGTATTACATTCGCAACTGGAGCTTTGGCCTGGATCTTCAGATTATTGCTCGCACCATGTTCACCGCATTGAAGGACGAAAACGGGTACTAGTGCGGCGGACCTGGCGCCGGAACTAGGCGCAGGCGAGCGTGGCGGGCAGCCGCGTGCTGTAAGAGACGGCCTCGGGTCGTTCGGCGACTCCCGGATTACCAACTGCTTGTTCTGCGCGAAGAACAAGTGGCCGCTGCGGCCATTTCAATACGTCGCGATTCTCAGCGGGACCAATGAAAAACGAACCCAGCCTCTAGCAACAGGTTGTTTTGGTGGTCATTGACAGTGTTTCTGAATTCGGTCAAATCATAGTCGATTTGGACGACTCGGATCGCTATGCGCGAGTTCACGGGCAGATCAATGCCGCCGCCCGTGCGGGTGGCGAACTCCATCGTCCCATCACCTGCGCCTGCGAGGCCGCCACCGGAATGGGCGGCTCCCAGAAGCACTTGGGCAAAAGGCTGCAGAGCATGTGGGCCCCGGAGCCACGGTTGCGGAACACGGTAACGTGCTCCGGCCAGATAGGAAATCAACGTCAAGGAGTTCCCGCTCGAGGGGCCGCTGCCAGCATATTCCCCACTGAGCTCCGCTACCATTGCCCATCGGGGATTTAGGTTCCACGAGGCCGAGACACCGCCACCATTCAAGCCAAAACAGCCACATTCTCCGGGCTGGGTGTTGGTCCGCACCCAGTGGTAGGTCAAGCTTACATCACCTCTCGCGACGTCGATTCCCGGTGTCGCCTGACCCATGGCTGCCATCGCTGTGAAGATCAACAAACCGGTAGCAAGTGCAAGTGATCGCATTCTCATTTCTCCCTCATGAACTCTGGGTTGGTTCGCCAGCGGCGGAACTGCAGTCCGCATGTTCACGATGACCGTTTTCTGGCCGCTTTCCCCGGCGGAGGACGACGTGTGCTCTGTCCGGCCGTCCGGTCCTACCCCTCGAGACTCGCGGATGGACTCCGCAGTCACAAGGGCGATTCCTTTTCCAATCGAGCCTTCCGCCACCGTTCTAAGGCGCGCTAACGGTGGCGGAGAGTCCGGAGATTGTCACCGATTCCTCCTCGCCTCCAGTGGAGGCGGTAAAGCCGAGGTATGCCACGGACGGCAACTTCACGGGACCGGAGAACAGTTCGTTTCCGTCGATGGTCACCGTCATAACGCCCCCGACGACGGTCACCACGTAGGCGTGAGTCGCATTGGTGAACGTGCCGTCGGGGTAGTCCGTACTGGCGGCAGTGTCGAGGTTGCCGTTCACGTAAGTCCAGGGATTCTCCCAGAGATTGGTCGCTCCCTGGCCAACCGCCATGTAGGGAACGGTCATCGGGTCGCAAGCACCGTTGGGGTTAGAATTCGTGCAGCTGCCCGGGTGGCTTCCGGTTTCAATATCGCCATTCTGGTAGGTGTCGAAGCCGAGCACAAACCCCGGAATACCGCGTGCGCCCAATCCTTCCCCTGTCGCGCCCATCGATGAGGTCGTTGCCCCCTGGGACGGATCGGCGAGGATCATGGTGAATCCATCTGCCGGGTTGCTGCCGGCCGCGATCGTGACCGTGAAGTTGACAGTGAATTTCGCGGTAGAGATGAGCGTGGGCCAGTAGATCGCGGCATGCTCGTTCCCCTGGTCGTTGGTCAGCTCAATGGTGCAATTGGTCGTATTTTGATAAGGGACATCCCCCGAGGTATATCCGGGCGTGTTGCCGTTCAACACCCAGGTGTTGCTACACAGATTGTTGATCGAGCCGAGCGATCCGACAAACATCGCCGCGTTGTTGCTCGAGATGGGGTTGGTGCCGATGATTTGGGTCGTGCCGTCGCTGGTGCTGGTGACGACAGCATAAAAGATGGACCCCGAGGCGCTGGAGGGCACGCTCTCGAGAGTAAGCGAGGAAGTCGTTGCCCCACCCACGGTCGCACCATTTAATGTGCCGCTTGATATCGCGCCGTCCGCGAGCGCGGTGAACGAGGTGGACCCGGGCGCGCTCCAATACCACTGGTACGCCGGGATGCATCCGGTACAGGTGGCTGTGACGGTGAAACTGGCGAGGGATCCGGCGGCAACGTAAACGGTCTGGGGCTGCCCGGTGACCTGGAGCAGGATGCCGTTGCCGATCGCAAGAGGCGCATCGACGGACTGAGCAGTGCCGTAGGCGTTTTCGACCACGACGTAGTAATTGTCGCCATCGTTGCTCTGCGCCGTCTCTGAAGCGGGAACGGTGTAGGTGCTTGAGGTGGCGCCGGAGACCGCGACTCCCGCGGTGGGACCATTTGCCTCAATGTAAGCAGCTGTCTCATAGGGCACGCGATACCACTGGTAGGTGAGCGTGCCCGGTCCTGAAGCCGTCACGGAGAACGTCGCGGTTCCGCCCACAGTCGCCGTCTGGCCGGTGGGTTGGATGATGATAGTGGGCGGCACGGCGGTATCCGTATTGGTCACCGTCAGCGTCGCGGCGGTGCTGGTAAGGGTTGTGTCGGTGCAGTCCGTATCGGTTACCGTGACGTAATACGTCGTTCCACTGTTGGCGGTGGTTAGCGCCCCGGTGGTGTAAGTGCTGGAAGTGGCGCTACTGATGATCATGCCGCTGCCGGGCGTCCCTGTATACCATTGGTACGCGAGTGTGCCGGTGCCGGTGGCAGAGACCGAGAAGGTCGCTGTCTGGGTAGCATAGACACTCACTGATGAAGGATTGCTGGTGATGCTCAGCGTAGTTGGGGTGAGGACGTTGAGCGTAACGGTGTTCGAAACCACTGAACCGGCGCCGTTGGTGACCGTGCACATGTAGTTTCCGTCGCTGGCCGCGGTAACGTTGTTAAAGATGAGTGTGGATGAGGTTCCGACCGGGTTACCGCCCTCGGTCCAGAGGTAGCTGCTCGCGTAGCTGGCGCTTATGGTGAACGACGGACTATATCCGGCGCAAACGTTCTTGCTCACAGGCTGGGAGGTGATCATAGGAATGCTTATGGTCGCCGTCGTCGTGACAAATACCGATGGATTATCCACGCTGGTGGCCTTAATGATGTAGGTGCCGGCGGTGTCGGGAGGTGTCCACACGCCGCTCGAACTGATGCTTCCTCCCGTAGCCGTCCACGTCAGCGTGTTGGTTGGGCCCCCACTCGCGGTGGCGCTAAAGGTCTGCTGTTGTCCAGGCGCCATGGTTGAATTGGCCGGTGTGATGGGTGTAATGATTACGTTGGCTGTGACTGTGAAACTGGTAGAAGCGGTGGCCGCCGTATAATCGCCGTTGGCTGCCTGGCTGGCCCCGAGTACAACCGTACCTATACCCGTCAGTGTCACCGTATTGCCGGCGATGGTTGCCGGTCCGCTCGTCACCGAGTAGGTCACCGCGCCGCTCGAGGCCGAGGTCGCAGACACAGTAAACGCCGACGCGCCATAGGTCTGTGCTCCGATGGAGCCGAATGAGAGAGTCGGCACCAACGGATTCACTGTCAAAGTGGCCGGGCTGCTGGTCACCGAATCAACCACGTTGGTCACCTTGACGGTATAAACCGAACTATTCCCGATGGCTGTTGTTGTCGGAGTGGTGTAGGAGCTGGAGGTCGCGCCGCTGATGGCTGTACCGCCCAGATACCACTGATAGGCTAGCGGTGCGGTACCGGTGGCGGTCACAGCAAAGGTCGCGGTCTGTCCCACCAGTATTGTCTGACTCTCCGGCTGAACGATGATTGCCGGGGGAGTATTCACGGTTAAGACTAACGCCGAGCTCATTAGCGATCCGGCAACGTTCGATACAGCCACCGTGTAGACCGAACCATTCTGACTGCTCACGGTTGGCCCAGTTGTGTAGGAACTGGAGGTGGCTCCCTGGATGGCGACTCCGTTCAAATACCATTGGTAGGTGAATGGCGCAGTGCCCAAGGCGGTCACGGAGAAGGTCGCAGTTTCACCCGCCGTTACCGTCTCCGATTTGCCCCCTTCAATGGCGATTGTAGGCTTGAGATCTCCCCACCCTCCACCGCAACCAGAAACTGCCAGCAATGCAAGCATTGCGGCAAAACAAACTGAGGAGATTCGTAGACGCGCGAGTGTGGGAACGCTCATAGCTTCCGCTCCAAAACGCAAATTCGGCGCTTGGGGACGCACCGGTACCCTATTACCGGTTATCGGCGCCTACTACTCACACTTGAGAGCAATTCACGAGGATGGCCGGTTTTATCCCTGGTCCGTCCGTAACCGGGCGGTCGTGCCCGCCCCACACTAGGAGATTGCGAACTCGCGTAAACACTTTGGGTGGTTTCACCTGGGGCGGCTCGGATGTGTTGTGCGATAAACTCATGGGCGGCGCCACGCCTACGACCTCAGGAACGACGAGAGCGTGAGAGATCTTAGGAAACTTTCTAAGAACGTTGTAATCCGGCATCTCGAGCTCCCAAATCTCTAGCTGCATGCTCGCCCCCCCACCCCCGCGCAGCCTCGTCGGCGGAAGGAGCGCGACGGTCAGAAACCCCTCCCCACGACGAATATTTAGCGGCTCGCCTGATCCGGCCAAATTGCGGTAGCTGGGCATGGTTGACTTTCTGCAGAGGATGGCACCTGTGTTATCACGTCCGACCCAGAGTCAAGTTCGGACCAGCGATGCATGGACGGGATTCACCCTCGGGCAGATTCGTGCGAATAATTTCGTTGAGCCGGGCAAGCAGGACGTTTAAGATGCGCAGTTCGGAAATCCAATTGAAAATTTGAGGGGGTATGATACGACAGTTCCTGTCCACAGGTATTTCTGCTTGGGTAATCTCGAAAATCAGCAATGGACAATTGCCGTTGTCCGCTTTCGTGTTAGCCTGTCTCCTCTTCCCCGCGCTCTCCCCTGGACAGGACTCATCAAGCCCGTCACCGGATGCATTCTTGCGAGATTCGAAACCGGCAGACATTAACCAAAGCATCTACTACAAAAACAGGCTGGATTTCTCCTTCGAGACCGGATGCCTTCCCGTCAACATCCCTTTTCCATTCGACTTTCTCACCAGCGGGGAGTACAACAAGACTCCCCTGCAATACACTCTGGTACCAACTATTGCCTCGCTCTGGTGGCAACCGTTCAAGGTAAGAGGACCGGGAGTTTTCCGCGGGAATTGGGATTTTTCGGTCAGCGGCGCCTTCACCGCGATTCCCCGGGGACCGGAAACGCGGGCCGGATATTTCATCCTGGGGATTCGACGCAATTTTGTCCGGCCTAGCTGGCGAATCGCGCCCTACCTGGAAGGACGCGTCGGCACCGGGTTCATTAACGCGAAGGAACCTGACGGAGCCCAGTTCGCGCAGGGACAAGACTTTACATTTACCGTCCTGTTGGGCAGTGGAGTGCGCTATAACCTCAATCCTCGCTACTCGATTTTAGCCGGTGTGGGTTACATGCATATATCGAATCTTTATCTATCTGAGCCGCGGTATCCTAACTACGGCATTAATGTTTACGGCCCTACGATTGGGTTTAGCACGCGAATAGGCAAGCACTAGCCCGCATTATTCGTGAGAAGTGGAGTGACAGGCGATTTTTAGTCTGAGCGATACATGATTGCGACGAGGCTGGAATTTGTTTCGATCGCATTACTGATTCCAGAGCAGTTAGTCGA
>JBEKPJ010000065.1:0-36051 GCA_049520935.1 Terriglobales bacterium
CAGGTGATCATCCTGAATGAGCGGCACCTCAAACGGCTGATGTCTTCTTACCTGCTCTACTACCACGAAGATCGCACTCATCTCGGGCTCGGGAAGGACACACCCGTTGGGCGAGTTGCGGCTTCGCTTTCGCCAAGCGGAAGCAAGATCATCTCCTTGCCGCGACTCGGCGGGCTGCACCACCGCTACACAGTAGCGGCCTGACTCACCTCTGGCCGCGAACTGCAACTGTCTGGGTCAGACTCGTCAAAGTTGTAGGGGTATTCACGCCTGCATCGCGAGTTGCCCCCTGGAATCGTTTCCGCGACTTCACGGTAGTTGGTCCGTTTGCTACTAGAGTTGATGCCTCTCCCTGTGGATTTCAAATGGACCCACTACCGACTTCACAGGACTTTTGACGACTTGATGCTCCGCATGCCCCGTTTATGGGCAACGCCGTGCGGCCAAACAAAAGCCCGTTCTTAGTTGTGGCGAGGCACAAGTTTTCGGTAGGACACCGCGCGGCTTACTGTTCCGAGTCGTACTGACTCAGGTCAACTTCAGGAAGCGCCGGATCTACCGTCGCGCTGCTCGAAGCGGTTCCGCTAAAGCCGAGAACAGTGGTCGTTCCATCGATCGTGTATTCCACTTGGCAGCCAGTCCCGCCGGCGGACGTGGCCGACGTCACTTTCTGCGAAGAGGGCTTGAAGACTCCAGGGTTCTTTAGTACCGCGGTCGTCCAACTATCCGGGTCGAGAAACGTCGTATTGGTAACCATCAGACCCTTCGGACCGGCGAAGACCAGAGTCAAAATGTCCGCCGTCTTCGTCAGCTTGATGGTCATCGTGGACGGAGTCTTGGTCGAGAGCGCGCCTTTCCCCCCTTTTGCCACAATAGCGCCCGCGGGAAGACTGTAGGTAGCCGAAGTGCTGGTGTGTTTTGTGGGCGACAGGGATTCACTCGCCACCAGCTTGATCGACCCGTCCTTCCCGTCCAAGCCGAGAGGATCCGTCCCGGAGAACAGCGGTCCAACCGTTCCCTTGATGTTGATCGTAAGCGTGGAGGTTGCCTGGACAGTGCGCGGGCCGCCGGCTGCAACGTTCGTCGACTGTCCCCAGGTCGCGTAGGCAAGCACCAGAATAGCGACAAGCACCCAGCCAGCTATTGCACTCTTCGAAACCATCAGGATCCTCCTTTTTGGGGCCAACACAAAGTTTTTACAATATAGCACGCCCACCGATCTGCACGGTGAAGTCGTTGTTCCCGTGCGGCGTTTCCCACCGACGGGCTTACCTTTTGATGATCGTCATGTTCCGCGAAACCGTACCTTCAAGAATGTGAACAATCGCCCGCAGACGCCGTAGGTCCACCTCGCCATGGACTTGCAGCGCACAGGTAGCGACCCAAAGCAACATAAGTCCACGATAATCAAGGGGCGTGGGTTTCAGAGGTATCACGAATGGCGTCGATTCTCAAAAACTTGTACTTTGGTCGGTTCTGGCTCAGGTTTGGTGCACGCATTGTCCAGTCATACGAGACTCGGGCAACAAGCGGGCGCGGAGCAGTTTAACGCCCGCTCGTCCATACATTTGGCGCTTGAGCGTTTTCTTGAGCGTTTTAAGGCGGTTAATGTGTCCCTCGACCGGTCCGTTGCTCCAAGGTTCCGTTACTGCTGCTTCGACGGCGCGGAGGTCTTGTTGCAAAGTTCGTACAAAGCGCGTTAGCGCATGAATGCCAGTTTTCTGCGCGCGCTTCATCCACCGGCGCAGCGCAGCCAGCTTGCCCACGCGCAGGAGGGAGCGAAAGTTCAAAACCAATTTCCGCATTACCGCGAAGCCGGGACACTGCTGTTTGAAAGCGTCCACAATTTCTGCCTGTTCAGGCGTCAACTCGGTGCGGAATTTGCTTAACAGCGCAGCCGACACTTGCGGTGAAACTTGTCTGGGGGCCAAGGCGGTTGGTGTTTCCTCCAGCGCCGCTGCTTCGGTTGACACGGTCGTGGTCTTCGCAGGCGGCTGGCGCCAAGGTGAAAGAAACTTAGCCAGCGTCGAGAAGGCACCCAGATAGCCGCGTTCTCGGATCTCGGCGAAAAGCTTGCGACCATGATGGCAACCGGCGGCCCAGCGTTGTTGTAAGTAGCCACCGAACCATTCGACCATCCCTGGTCGCGGTTCCATCCGATTGCGTTCGGGCAGCGTGTCCAGACGTACCCATCGGTCAATGCGCCGCCGGTTGATGCCGAGATGGCGCGCGATTTGGCTCACCTTCATGCCAGCGCTCTTCATATGCTGGATCGTTTGAAACAACTCTAGCTTTTGCTGCCGCCGGAGTCGGGCGACTTCTGCATGTTGCTGCTGCACGGTGGATTGGATTGAGATCTGTCTCCCCTTGTTCTCTGTTTCCGTGCCTCCACCAGTCGGCACCGCGAGTGTGCTCTCGGGAACGAGCCGCAGGAATGGTCGCCGGACGGCGAGTTCGCGCTCCACTGCCTGCCTCAAATTCAGCGTTAAGTGAAAGCGATCGGCAACCTGCCGGGCTCGGGGTGCGCCGGCACGAACTCCTTCGGCGTATACACCTTGACGGTCGCGGCTCACCACCTTCACTTCGGGATGTTGTGCCAGCCACTCACCGAGCACCTTGGCCGAGCGAGTGGGCAATAAATCGACGACCTCACTGCGCTCCAGATCGACCAAGATCGTACCGAACGACTGGCCTTTACGCCACGCCCAATCATCTACACCCAGGACTCGGATCGCGGGTTGCCAACCAGAACCACTTGCCGCTTTGATGACCTGGCGAAGCAGCGTGTGTCGACTCGACGGCATACCGAGCCGATTCAACAATCGCTGACCCGAACGACCGCCCAGCGCGCGACCCACCAGCCGATGGACTTCACTCAAACGATTTGTCGGCTGGGAATGCGGGAGCAGGACGCCGGCGACGCGCTCGGTGAAAATCTGGCGCAAGCACCGGCGGCTTCGGCAACGCCAACGACCCATCTGGACCTTGAGCGTAACCGATGCTCCCTGCAACGGGAGGTCTCGAAGCTTCCGCCAGTAGCGACTATGGCGGGAATGGGAAGTCCCTCCACAATCTGGGCAGAGCGCGCTACCTGATCCCTCCGCTTCGACAACCCAACTCGGCCCTGCTGGCACCAGCTTACGCACGGTCAAACCGTTCAGATTCGAAAGCAATTGCTGGTACGACAACTTCTTAGCCATTCAATTTTGATTACCGAGACTCGCTGGAGGGTGCACCAAACCTGAGCCAGAACCCCTTTGTTGGAATTTAACCACCAAGTCAAAAAGCGTTAACGCGGAGATTTCACTCGTTGACGATTGGTCGATGAGTTTCGCCTCCCGCTCTGACCGTCCAAATATCCTCGCTCCAAAAACTTTCCTGAGGGAATTCTCCCCGAAACGTCGCTTACAGAGATGAGCAGTTCGTAAGCAGAAGTCTGTAACCCAAATTCAGGACCCAAAAGGAACCGACATGCACTCCGTACGCACCCATTTCGCACGCATCACCGCCGTCGTTGCCACTCTTTTTGCATTCATCTCGCTCAGCTTCGCGGCCAACCCGCTCAAGAATCCCTGGGGCCTTGCCCTCGATTCCGCGGGCAACCTCTACGTCGCCAACACCGGAGCGAACAACATCCTGGTCTTCAACCCCGGGGGCGTCTTGCAGAGTTCCCAAACCATCACTGCGGGCATCGGTGACCCCACCGCCGTGGCCATCGATTCGTTTGGCAATGTCTGGGTCGCCAACCTCCTACCGGGCAACGGCAACGTCTCCGAGTACACGGGTGGAGTGCAAAACACCAGCGCCACCATCACCCAGAACATTCTTGGTCCCGCTGCCATCGCCATCGACAATTTCAACAACCTCTACGTCGTTAACGACTACTCCTATCTCACAATCTATGAGCCAACGGACCCGTTCTCCGGGCCCTCCCAGGTGATTCAAAACGTCGCGCCCAGCAACCCGATCTACGGTGTTTCGGCCGGAGCGGGCGCATTTTCCTGGAGCGGCGCGAACGGTACCTATTTCGCAGGAGCGACCTGCTTTCTGTCGCAGAGCTGCCCGGTGGAGTTCGGCATGCCGGCTTCTGGCTTTGCCTTGGCGACTACTCCGAACGGCACCGTCTATATCGCCGACCAAAATGAGACGGTGAGCTCGAACATCCCGGCTGCGGGAGGCAATGGCGCGCAAAATCTCTACTTCCTAAAGCTCTCCTTCCCGCCCTACGGAATCGCGGTCGATAGCACCCGGAATCGCATCTACCTCTCCGATTTCACCGACAACGAAATCTGGGTCTATACCACCCAGGGAAAATTCATCAAAACCATCAAGTAACCGGGGCGCTAATGGGTGAACTTCACACGGAAGCTTTCGCTGGAAGGCCGGGCTCCATCGCCTTCGCGCAGCAGGTTTGGCTCGACCGGAAAGCTTAGGCCAGTAATAGGTCAGCTTGCGACGGCGGACAGAGCCAAATGCAAGCGGTGCGCCTGGGTCGGAGCGGCTGGCAGTGGTCAGCTCGGTCCAATTGCCATACGCGTCGTATTGGTAACTGTATTGTGTCTCGAAGACGGTGGGTGGCTGCGCGGGCGGAGGCGGCCCATCGGGAAGCATAGTTCCGACTTCGGTGACGCTATACACCCTTCCTACCTCCGGCGCGTCATCGACGATCCGGTGCTGCGACAGGCCATCGAAAAGCAACTGGACCGGATTGAACACATGCACCGCTTCACGCGGGCTGTGTCGGTGGGCAATCCGCGCGAGTTTCTGCAGGCGGAGAAAGAAGACCAGGAGATGGCAGAAGCCTGCAAGCGGCTCATCAAGAACTGCATCATCTGCTGGAATTATCTCTATCTGTCGCAGACGTTGGAAGAGACCGAGGATGCCGCAAGCCGGGAGGCATTTCTCGATGCGGTGGCCCATGGTTCGGCGATTTCCTGGCAGCACATCAATCTGCTGGGCGAGTATGATTTTTCGGAAGAAAAGCTACGGGATAGCGTCGGAATTCGGCCCCCAAGATTGGCGGGCTAACCGGGGCGGACTTTTGGGAGCCGCCGGAAGGGAGCAACTCCAAGGGTGGCAATGCGTTACGCAAAATCCTATTGCGCACTTGGTACCTTTGTTGGAATTTAACCATCATGGAAAATAGGCCTCAATCACTCGCTCCATCGCCTCGCGGGTTTCCTCCATTTGCCACCAGAAACCGCGGCGCAAATTCCTTGAAACCGTCGATTCGTTCAATCGCAACCTCTTCGCCGTGAGATCCTGCCGGTGGGTCTCCATATGCACGTTGATGGTTTGCCACTGTTTCGCCGAGATGCTCTCCAGCAAGGTATCGTGCAGGTGATAAACAGTGTTCGCGACCAGATCCAAGGTTTCATTTCCGGTGACCAGTGCGGTCAGGATACCGGTCTTACTCCCTTTGGTCTTAAGCTGGTTGACTGCCTCCCGAGCTCGCTCAAACGCTTCCCCCCCAGCAAATTCGTTGACGGGCTTGCGGTGCGGATCCGTGACCTTGCCGATTCCGACACCAACCCAAAGCGCAAAGGGATAAAAACGTCTCCGCAGGTCCAACATCACGGCCGGTATGTTGCTCGGCCGCGACAAAATTCCCTCGAATTCGTCCCAGGCGGTGATGGCATACTCCGACAATATCCATTTCTTGTCCACGTGCAGTTTGGAAATGTGGTTCAGCTTCAGGTCCCGTTTCCGGCGAAACTCCTCAATATGCCGAGACCCCACGATGTCGTGTGCAAGATGACATGGCATCGTGAAACACAATCAGATTCGACGAATTTAAAATTGGCAAGAGAAACGAGTCGGCGTTTGCGATGAAGGCACAGACGAACAAATGAGGCAGCGGCTCAGCTTCGTTCCCCGCGTCGGAGACATCTTCGCCGATCTAGGTTCCTGCTCGACTCCGTCTTAGCGGAGCGTTTTTCTGCGGCACCTCACTTCCTGCAAATTAGAATCTTCACGGATCGACTCCCGTTGCCGGCCGCCGACAAAATTGATACGAATCAAATTGGTTCCTGTCGGCGAATGGCGGGGAACGAGAGAGGGAACGAATGCACGAATCAATCCGAGCGCGGACTTGCTGTCCGCGCCTCGGGTAACCATCACCAGATGGGCTGATCCCAGACCGACCTGCAGTGCTTCAGGGCTGCGGAGGGCGGCCCGTGGTCTGGTTCGTTGCTCGATCTTGATCCGCATTCGGAATCGCTGGGTTCGGTGGGACAGCGTTTGCAGGGCCTGGGTTCGAAGAGCCTGTGTAGGGAGCGCTCGGAATGGGCGGTTGAGAATCTGCCGGCTTCGGCGCCGGATGATATGCACTGTTCTCGACCTTGGAGTCGTAACTTGCCGGTTGCATGGAAACAACCTGATACGGTCTTGTCTTCTTGTCACCATCGGCGACTCTCAATAACAGACGGTCCTTTTCAATTTTGAACTCAGCTTCGTGGCCGACCGGGAGCACTGCAGCATGTTTGGTATCCAACGGGCGAATATGATAATCCATTTCGTCAGTGCGCAGCAGGTACTGCGGACACAGTTGCTCGTGCGAGTTGACGTGCTCGACACCTACAGATCCGAACAAGCTTCCCAGGCCCGTCATACCCCTTTCCTTGGCGCCGCACGGTACCGATTGCATGCTCTCCAACATGCCTCTTTTTCCTTTTTTGTCCTTAGCCAACGCGAATGCGGACGCAATCAGAATCAGTGCGAGCGCAGCGATGATCGATTTTTCAACTTTCATTTTCATAAAGACCTCCCTGGAGATCCTTCATCGTCGTGTGCACGTTCGAGCGAATAGAAAAGAGGAGACGCAATTAGTGGAGGTCGGGATTCAACCCCCACTTCTGCGTCATTCACCATTTATTTCTCTCAGCCCTCGAGTCCCATGTTTCCTATCGATTTGGACTGGACTTGGGCTTCGGCGTGGGAGCCAGCGGCTTTGCACTGACGCCGCCACTTTGCTGCACCCAATTCGAGCTCATAACGGCTTGCGGATTGTCCGCCAGTTGTTGGCTCATCGCGGGATGGGCTTTGAGGTATTCATCCAGTTCCGGATGGCCAGCGAGGTATTCCTTGTTGTTAGCTAACGTGGGGTCGCTCGACAGTTCCGCCGCAACAACGGAGTGTCCGCCAAGAAATTGGCCGAAGCTAGTGAATTCTGCACGGTTACGATCGTCGCGGTCGCCGATACCCATTCGATTGTCGTGATCGCGATCGCCTTCAGTACGTTCGTAGCGGTTCTCGTCCCGCATAAACAGGGTCGGATCCGACCGGAAGGCGGCGCTCATTTGAGGATGATCCCGCAGATAGTCCTGCAGAGCGGGATGATTCGTGACCCATTGTCGATTTTCGATCAGCGAGGGGTCTTTGTGCAGTTGCTCGGCGATCTCGGGATGGCTATCCAGGAAACGGTCCATTTCGGCAACGTCCCGGCGATTGATGTCATGGTCACGATCCCCTTCGGTGCGCTCATAGCGGTTTTCGTCCCGCATAAAGAGATTCGGATCGGACCGGAAGGCGGCGCTCATTTGAGGATGATCCCGCAGATAATCTTGCAAGGCAGGATGATTTTGCACCCATTGCCGATTGTCGATCAGCGAAGGGTCTTTGTGCAGTTGCTCGGCGATCTCGGGATGGCTATCCAGGAACCGGTCCATTTCGGCAACGTCCCGGCGATTGATGTCGTGGTCGCGATCTCCCTCCGTGCGCTCATAGCGATTTTCATCCCGCATAAAGAGATTCGGATTTGTGCGGAACGCTTCGCTCACTCGAGGATGATCCTGAAGATAATCCCGCAGAGCTGGATGATCAGCCACCCACTTTCGGTTATCGATCAACGAAGGATCCTTGCGCAATTGCTCCCCGATTTCCGGATGGCTGTCCAGGAACTGATCCATCTGCGCTATTTCTCTCCGCGTAATGTCATCGCCTGGAGCGCTAGAGCTTGGCGGAGCGCTCGAGGGCATCTGAGTCGGCGACGTCGTCTGTCCACTGCCAATTCCACCGACCGAGGTCAGCATCGCCAAGCCTAGTATCGGGGTCAAAGAAGCACGGGAATATAGTTTGGTCTTAAGTGCAACATTCACAAAAAACCTCCTGTATGAGCCTGGTGGCTCAGCGAGACAAAAGTGCAACCGTCCTTCCAAATGGGTGGGACAAGGCTAGTTTCGACGCTGACTCAAGAGCTTACGAAAAAGTGTTGGAGCGTCCCAGCAACGCCACCCAAGCGCAAATTCTGCTCGTAGGGGGAAAATTCGCGGTACAGGAATAACCCTAGAATATCGGCGGCCTGAAGTAAGTGCAGCAAAATCAAAAATCTCGTATTCAGCCTGAGCGAGGCCCTGTGGTGGGTCAAGTCGGTGCCGTCGGTTGGAAGAATCGATCCAAATCGTTCGAGTTATTCCGGGTGGGCGAAGCAGATCGATATTTGACGAGATTTCCGCTTAATGGCCGTCAAAGTCTCTTTACGACCGCCCCAAGAAGCTCGGAAGCGGGCGCCGACTCACAACCTGACTCTCCCGCGGGAGCAAAAACTTTCGTAGTTCGCAAAAGATTCGTGCTGGTTGAATTTAGAATCAAGTCTCGGAGCTGACGTTCCCGGCTTCTCGAGCGACCGATAACAATGGAATTTCTTGGCTATGGAATTGGCGTAGTTGTGGTGTGGCTCGCGGCGATGCGGGTTCGATCGTCCAAGACGCGGCAATGGCTTTATCTGCTCGCCAGCTGGCTGTTCTACATCAGCTGGGGCGGCTGGCTGATTGTCGTGCTGCTGTTCAGCTCGGTTATGAACTACCTGCTGGGCGAGTGGCTGAAAAAACGGATCAGCGAAGCTCGGCTGTGGTCGGGTATCGTTTTCAATCTCGTGCTGCTTGCTGTTTTCAAGTACCTGCCCTTATTGGGCACGGTTGCTCCAGCCGGTTCGCCGCTCGGCTGGCTTCGCCGGATGATTTTTCCCCTGGGAGTTTCTTTCTGGACGTTCCAGGCTTTGAGTTATCTGTTGGAGCTCTATCGCGAAGAAGAGTTGGATCCGACGCTACTGGAATTCTGTTTGTACATGTCATTTTGGCCCACCGTGCTCCAGGGGCCCATTTGCCGGATGTCGAGCCTGTTGCCGCAATTCCGCGAGAATTGGGCGGTGAAGGCGGACGATCTGAGAACCGGAGTGCGACGGGTGGCCATTGGCCTCCTGATGTCGGTGCTTTCGGGCGTCATGGCGGGGGGGCTTTATGCCGGAACCGGAGTGGAGGCGGGGTTCAGCACTGCCTTTTCCGGACTGGGCGGAGCGCGATCGAGCGGCCTCGACGCCTGGTTCTTGATTCTTGCTTACGGGTTCCAGCTCTATTTCAACTTCTGTGGCTGGTCCCACCTCATGATTGGAGCGGCCCGGTTGTTTGGGGTTCAGTTGCACGAGAACTTTGACCGGCCGTATTTGTCGACCACCATCGCCGTTTTCTGGACGCGATGGCATATGTCGCTATCGTTCTGGATCCGCGACTTCCTTTTTCTGCCGCTGGCGACCATGCGGCGCGAACTGTGGTGGCGAAACCTGTCGCTCGTCATTGCCATGTTCGTATTCGGCGTGTGGCACATTTCTCCGGCGCATGCGGGGAGCGTGCTGCTTTTGATGTGGGGTACCTACCACGGCCTATTGCTGGTCGCGCACCGGCAATGGCAGGAGTTTCGCAAGCGCATGGGTTTTGAGTGGACGGGAACGCTGGCAACGGCCATTTCATGGTGCCTGACCTTTTCGGCGGTGTCGATTGGCTATGTTTTCTTTCGCGCGGAAAGCGTGGGGCAGGCCGCCGCCATGCTGCGGGCGATGGCTTCGCCCGCCAGTTATCGACACCTTACACTCGACCACAGTTTCTACGTGATGACGTTGCTGGCCGCTCTCGGATATTTTGCGGTGATTGGCGCGGGCGCGCTGCTCGATCGTTGGCAACAGAGGGCAGAGGGCAAGCCCGGCGCGCTGCCCGGGCTGGTGGCTACCCTGGCTCGCGAACGCTGGGTGTGGATTACGCCGCTGGTGGTGGTGCTGGCCATCTATCTGAGCGTGATCTTCCAGCCCGGCTCCTCCGATACGGGTCCTGTCATGTACGCCCTGTTCTGAGAAATTCCAAGCAAGCAAAACGCTGCCTTCAGAACTCCGCGGCGTCCGTGTGCTCTTTCCGGCTCTCTCCGAGGAGAATTACTTCGGTGATTACCTTCGCGGGGATGAGCAAAGGCGCTATGCTAGCATTCTGTCAGGTTGCGGGCAGACAAGTGAGGTTCAGCCGTTCGTGCCGTTAACAAGCAATGACCCGACCGTGGAGAGTCCGGAGACGCCCACAGCGCCTTATAAATCCCTTCTCAAGTATTTTGCCGTCCGGCTTTGTTTCGCCGTGACTTTGGGCGTGATGCTGCTGGTTGCGGTCGAGTTTTACGCCTACCGGCGATACATTCCCTCGACGCGCGACCAGATGGAGCCGGCCGTCAAATTGGACCTGGCCGAAGGCGCCAGCGCCGCCGAGCGCGAGTATTGGAACGAGTTCGGGCAGGCCAACAAGGTCACCTATCATCAGTATGTGCTTTGGCGCCGCTCCCCGTATGACGGCAAGGTGCTCTCCATCGATCAGGACGGCGTGCGGCGGACACCGTATACGCGATGCGATGGCAAGACCTTCACCATTTGGACGTTTGGCGATTCGGTGATGTGGGGATCGGGCGCTCCGGACGAGGAAACGATTTCCGCAAATCTCGCGCGCGATTATGAGCAGGCCGGCGGAGCGGTTTGCATCGTGAACTACGCGGAAAAGGGTTGGGCGAACACCCAGGAAATGATCGGGTTGATCGAGCAACTCAAACATGCCGCGCGGAAGCCCGATGTTGCGCTTTTTTACGATGGTGGTACGGAGGCGTTTGCCGCCTATCAGAGCGGACGAGCCGACGTGCACAGCAACTTCAATTCCTTCAAGACCTTTCTCGACAACTGGGGCGTGTCGCAGAAGCCCGGGTTCTCCTATCTCCAGCAGACCAATACCTATCGCTTTCTGGAGCGAATCGCGGTGCGGGCTCCCTTTCATAACCAGAAGAATGAGATCGCACGAGCGACGCGGGACACCGAAACGCTTTCCGCGTCGGTCGTCGAAAACTATGTGCAGAACATGGATCTGATCGAACTGCTGGCCAAGCAATATGGCTTTCGCGCGATTTTCGCCTGGTATCCCAACCTGGCGGTTGGGCACAAGCAACTGACGCCTTATGAGCAACAGGTCCTGGCCATGGAATACCAGAAATTTCCCGAGCTGGGAGCGATGTATCGCGCCGTTTACCAGAGAGGTCGCGAAATCCGAAGGCCTGATTTTTATTACCTCGGGGATCTGCTCGATGATCAAAGCAGTTCGCTCTACGTCGGCATTTCGCATTTGAAGCCGGAGGGAAACAAGATTGTCGCCGACCGGCTGTTCGGAATCCTGCAACCGAAGACGTCGGACCCGGACGCGGCAAATCTCTCCGGTGCAGCTCGGAGTCTGGGCGTTAAGTAAATGTGGCGGCCGAGGGTGTGCTCCGAAGCGCGGTCGACAGAGCTTGATCGCTTTGCCGAAGCTAGCGGCCGTGGATTGGCGTCGCACCCGCACCGAAAACCGAAGCAGCGATTCGAGGCGATAAACGCTCAGGAGACTCATGGTTCTGCTGCAGCAGTCGAGAAGCTTGATCAGCGGTTTTTTGCGTTCCGTGCAGGCGCACGCGGCGAGTGGGGCGCTCGAACTGGGCGACGGATTGCTGACCTACGAACAACTCTGGAATTATGCCGGGCGAATTGCGGCTTGTCTCCAGGATACTGTCGATCCTGCGCAGCGGGTGGTGGCCGTGCTGGCGAACCGCAGCCTCGGAGCCTATGGCGGAATTCTCGGAGTGCTCGCGAGCGGACGCGGCTATGTTCCGTTGAACCCGAAGTTTCCGCTGGAACGGACGCTGGTGATGCTGAAGGCGTCGGGATGCAAAACGCTGGTGGTGGGCGAGGAGTGCGCGGGCACACTCGAAGCGCTGCTGCCGCGGCTGGACCAAGCGCTCGCGTTGCTGATCCCCGACGCCGGCTGGGAACCCCGGATTCCGCATCTTTCCGGGCATCGCGTGATTTCGCAACGCGAGCTCTCGAAGATCGCGGATCCGCGCGAGCCGGCCGTCGCCGGGGGTGATACGGCATATCTATTGTTCACTTCCGGGAGCACGGGAACGCCCAAAGGAGTCGCGGTCAGTCAGGCGAACGCCGTTGCCTACATGGAATATGCGGCGAAGCGATTTGCCATGCATGGCGGAGATCGTTGTTCGCAGAATTTTGATCTGACGTTTGATCTCAGCGTGCATGATTTGTTCACCTGCTGGGACGCGGGGGCAACGCTTTGTCCCTCTCCCGCACAGACTTTGACGCCGGCAACTTTGATAGAGGAAAAAGAACTGACGTGCTGGTTTTCGGTACCGTCGGTGGCGATGTTCGCTTCGAAGCTGGGCATCCTGGAACCGGGAGCCTTTCCGACTTTGCGCTGGAGCCTTTTCTGCGGGGAGGCGCTTTCCTCGAGCCTGGCGACGGCGTGGCAGGCGGCGGCGTGCAACTCAATTCTGGAAAATCTTTACGGGCCGACCGAGGCCACGATCGCCATCACGTACTATCGCTGGGATCCGGCAACGTCGCCGGGGGAGTGCGTTCGCGGTCTGGTACCCATCGGCTGGCCGTTTGACGGGCAGCAGGTGTGCGCCGTGAACGAGGATCTCACGGCCGTCGCGGCGGGCGAGACTGGCGAGCTCTGCCTGGGCGGGTCGCAGGTCACGCGTGGTTATTGGAACGACCCGGAAAAGACCGCGAACAGTTTCGTACGCCTGCCGCACACCGGCGATCAACTGTGGTATCGCACGGGGGATCTGGTTCGGCAGGATGAACGGGGATGCCTGTTTTATCTCGGGCGCCGCGATTTTCAGGTGAAGATCAACGGCTATCGCGTGGAGTTACAGGAAATCGACCTGGTATTGCGCGAAGCAGCGCGCACGGAATTGGCGGTTGCGATTCCCTGGCCCCTGTCGGAGGGCTCCGCATCGGGCGTTGTCGGGGTCGTTTCCGGTTCGGACGCGGGGCTCGACCCGCAGATCATCGCCGCTTGCGAAAGCCGGTTGCCGCGTTACATGGTGCCGAACCGTATTTACCACTTTCCGCAGATTCCCCTGAACGTCAACGGCAAGATCGATCGCGCGAAGATCACCGAGATGTTGGCCAGCTGGCAATGAAGGTGTAACTGGAAGTCAGCTCGCTAGAGTCACCATAGCTGCAAAGCTTTGCATTGGCGGGCAAATATCGTCCTTGTTCGCGCTGTCAGAGGGCGTGAGCGGGCGTATACTACTGGCGGTGTTTCCGTAAGAGTGGAGACATCCGAGCAGCAATACGCGTGTGTCCACCGCAAACACCAAGAGCGCCTCTCAGTACGGGCAGGCTGTCCGGTTTTTCGTATTGCATGGCTTCCCGAATCGCACTCGAGAGCAGCGGTGGCAAGATTTTCTTGCCCGAGTTGATTGTCCGGGCGCCTATCACACTCCTGCGTATTTTCTTGAACCGTACTGGGAGGGTAAACACCCGTTTGCCGTGCTGGCGTTCAAACAGGGTGCGATAGTTGGAGTTCTCACCGGACTTCACCTGCGGGATCGAGTCATCAGTGGTCTTCCCTCGCGTCCTCAGGTTTCGATCGAGGATCAGAGCAGCAGCAGCGTGATGGACACTTTGCGAACGGGCCTTCTCTGGGAGGCCGGATCGACACGCCTGGTCGAAGTGTTCAGCTGGCATTCGACGCCGCTCCCGGCATTCGAGGAAAATGGCTTCCGCGAGAGACAGCTCGAAGGCGACGTGGTGCTTGATCTTGCGGTGGGCGCAGAGGCACTGTTCAAACAATTCCATGAAAACCGGAAACGGAATATTCGGACCGCCATACGAAACGGGGTTGAGGTGTGCGAGGAGAAAAGCGCACAGGACCTGGCCGAATATTGGGAGGTTTACCGCCACTGGCAAGACACCGTGCGCAAGCACGTGCATGCCGATTGCAAGTTTGACGACGCGCAGAAAGTGCTTGAGTTGAGCGCGAATCACCGGCGTTTTCTCGCCCGTTACCAGGGCCAGGCAATCGCCGCCACCAGCGTCCGCTTTTGTGCCGGTGGGTTGATTGAATATGCTGGAAATTGCTCGCTCGATCGCTTCAACTCCCTTCGCCCCAATGACCTGCTTCTCTGGAGAACCATCGAATGGGCCTGCCAGCGGGGCTTCCGGAAATATTCGCTAGGCGCGGCGCATCCCTTTCTTCAGAAGTCTGGAGGCATGATCGAACCGATCGACTGCTACCGGATGGACCGGACCTTTTTTCACCGCTACCAGTTGAAGGAAAGCGTCCTTGCCCTGCGGCGGGCCCTGCTGCATGCTCTGCCGGTTCGCATGCAACCGGTGGCACGGGCCTGGTTGAAACGCCTGCTCGGTTAGACCTTTCGGATCCGGGTCGGCGCAGCCGGGATAGCGGTTATTTTTTGGCGGGCTTGCCAAATTTTTCCGCCGCGGCAAACATCAGGCGCACCGTCTCCATGTCTTTGGCTTGCACCTTGCTGGCGGGGATCTTGCGGCCGGCGATCCTCTGCAGTTCCAAAAAGATTTCGATCAAAGCGAAGGAATCGACAAGCCCGGAGGAGACGAGAGGAGTATCTTCGTTGATCTGACTCTTGCCCTTGATCACTTTCTCGGTGATATAAGCGGTCAATTCCTTCATCATTTCGCCGCTCGTTGCGATCGTCTCAACATCCATGATTGATTTTCCCCAGGGGTCCGGTTCGCGTTCGATTCCCTTCCCTATCCTAACTCGCAAACTCGAGTTCTACCGGCTCGAGTGTGTGCCTCTCATTCGATCGGTTGCAACGGATGAGCGGCAAAGAACTGCCAGCGTGCCGTGTCGTACTGCTGCTGAAACGAATGCTCGATGTTCGGTTCCCAAATGAACTGGATGGCCGTGTTCGTCGCGGCACAGTTGCTGGCGATGTTGCCGGTCAAGCCCGGCATGCCCGGAGTGGGCGCGTCGTTCGCGTTGTTGGGAGCGGCGTTCGCGCACAGAGGCTCGGTAGTTTCGAGCGTCGTGCAGCCATTTTCCGCCACCCAGTAGTTGAACGTGTCATCGACCGTGTCGAGGGTGAACGTGACACCCGAGTATGTCGTGGTGCCGTAGTTGCACGGCGGCAGTTCTGTGTCCAGCGTGCCGTGCCACTCCTGAACCGACAGGGGCGGGAAGGGATTCGGGGCCATCGGCAGGGGAAGGGGCGGAGAAACGATCCCTTGCACGTTGACCAGTTGTCCGGATGCGGGAGCAATCGCTGCCACGATGCCGGCGAGGTCGACTCCAACTCGCTCCGCCATTTGCGCGCCCGAGGAAAAGCCGGCAAGGTAGACCCGATCGGGGTTTACGTCGTATTGGGACTTCAGATTCGCGATCAGTTGGCCGAGGAAGCCGGAATCGTCGGGACAGTCTTTTGCCCCGCAGCCCTGCGCATAGGGAAAGGCGCCATCCATGAAATAGGAATTCCAGTTCCATTGGTGGGTCGTCGGGTCATAGGTAGAGGCTGGTTTCACCAGAATAAAGCCGTAGGTATCAGCGACCGAGGGCCAACCCCAGTTCAGACTGATGACGGGTTGGGGGTTATCGCCGGTCGCAACCGTCGTCCTGGTGCCGTGCAGCATGAGGACCAGCGGCGGATTTGCAGGCAGGTTCGCCGGCAGATAAACCTCGTAATAGCGGGTGACGCCATCCCAGGTTAATTGCGAATCAATGTAGGTGCCACCGCCGCCGCCGCCATTTACGGTTTGCACCAGCGACGCCGAACTGGTAGTGAAATCTGCGCCACCGGCGTAGGTCGCGGTGATGGTGTCGGCGCCGGAGGCGAGCGTTGCGATCTTGAGCGTCGCCACCCCACCGGTCAGGACTCCCGTCTTCAGAAGCGTTGTGCCCTCGTAGAAGGCGAGATTTCCGCTGGGGGTGCCGCTGAATTGCGGAGTCACGGTTGCGGTAAAGGTCACGGACTGGCCGGCTTTCGACGGATTTACCGAGGAAGTGAGCGCGGTTGTGGTGCTCGCTTGATTCACCGCCTGGCTGACTGCGCTTGACGTGCTCGAAGCAAACGAACCGCTGCCGTTATAGACAGCCGTGATCGCATCGGTGCCCACCGTTAGGCCGGTCGTCGCCAGGCTGGCTATGCCGCCCGAAACCGTGCCATTTCCCATCCGCGTGCTGCCGCTCATAAATGTTACTGTGCCCGTCACCGTGCCGCCAAATTCTGGGACCACGGTCGCGGTGAAGGTCACCGACTGCCCAAATGCTGACGGATTCTGCGACGAGCCCAAGCTGGTCGTGGTCGAGGCCTTGCTGACCACCTGCTTTAGCGCCGTCGACGCGCTGGCTGAAAAGTTCGCGTCGCCCGGGTAAACGGCCTTAACCGAGTCCGTACCACCGGCGGCCAGCGTCGAGGTCGTAAAGGTCGCTGAGCCGGCATTCAACGCCCCGCTTCCGAGGGTTGTCTTCCCTTGCAAAAAGGTTACAATTTCGCCGTTCGGCGGCGGACCGAGCGCGGAGGAGACGATCGCCGTAAAGGTCACCGACTGCCCATAAACCGACGGATTCAGCGACGAGGAGATCGTGGTGGTGGTCGTCGTAAGCGCCGCGCTGAGGCTGGCTGCTGTCCCCACGAATATGGCAATCAGGATTCTAGCGGCTTTCATAAGGATTCGACCTCGCGTAAGTCGACGAAGCTTCAGTTGGCCAAGAGCATCCGAATGGGTTAACAGAGGAACACGGCGCGCCCTGTTTCCGGGATCTGACTGACAGTCTGCGGGGAGACAACAACTGCTTGAGCTAAGCTATCATGGCCGGGAAGATTGTCAAGGCCCTGGAATCGTCATTAAATGTCGTCTATAAGTCAATGATACAAAGGACTTAATGAGGGAGACGAGAGAATTGCCTGGGGTCTCCAAGCGGCCGACTTTGAGCGCCTCGGGCGCGGCTTTCGAAGAGCGGGAAATGGGTTGCGCGTGGGTGTCATGGTCGCCGATTGGTGAGCAAGAAACAGCTGCCACTGCCGGCCAACCGCTTTTCGCTCGCTTCGCATCAGAACCGTAAGATACCCACGTACAATCTGTCGTTGGCGGCAACTTGGGGGAAGACAAACCGATGCTCCCCGAGATTTGCGTCTGGGCGAATCTGAGATTGGTCGTCCGTCGCCTGGCCGGTCGAGGGCACAATTATCGAGAGCGGTAAATTCAAGAGCGAAACCACTGCGTGAAAGGAAACGAAGCATGCTTCGGCTAGAGCTCGGTCTGATATTGATTCCGGTGCTTGTCCTGGTGTCGATTGTCGGTGGCTGCGGAAGCGGCTCGTCCACTACTCAGGTCGTGCCTCCGGTCTTGGCCATCACCAAGTCGCACACCGGCAACTTTCCTCCGGGCACTAGCGAGCAGTATTCCATTCAAGTCTCGAACACCGGCTCTTCGGCCACATCCGGGCCGGTTACCGTGACCGATACCTTGCCTGCCGGTCTTACCGCGACCGGTATCTCGGGAACGGGTTGGACCTGCACCCTGGGCTCGCTCTCGTGTTCCCGCTCCGACGCGCTCGCCGCGGGCAGCAACTATGCCACGATCACCGTGAACGTGAACGTGGGTAATGCCACCGGCTCGGTCACCAATCAAGCAACGGTTTCGGGCGGCGGCGCGCCCAATGCCACGGCATCGGACTCGACCAACATCGGTCCGGGACAGATGAAGCATGTGGTCATCATCTTCCAGGAAAACCGCACTCCGGACAATCTGTTTCACGATCCGGTGCTGATCAGTCGCGGCGCCGACATTGCCAGCAGCGGCCTGGACTCCTCGGGGCAGATGATTCCGCTGACGCCGGTCTCTCTCGGAACGACCTATGACTTGGGCCACAGCCACGTGGCGTTTCTCGATATCTGCGACTACAACTCCACGACCAACAGCTGTGCCATGGACAGCGCCGACAAGGTTCCCTGCGGTCCGAACTGTCCCGCCAATCCACAATACCAATACGTACAACAGTCCGATGTGCAGCCCTATTTCACCATGGCCGAGACCTACACCTTCGGTGACCGGATGTTCCAGACCAACGAGGGGCCGAGTTTTCCGGCACATCAATACATCCTTTCGGGCACCTCGGCGGTTTGCGTGCCCGGCAACTGCCCCAGCGGGATTACGAGTACGATGTTCGATGCCGATAACCCGAGTAATAATGCGCGCGCCGACGGCACGTCCTGGGCGGGATGTCTGGCGCCGCCCGGATCACAGATCAATGCGATCGATACCAGCCAGGCAAGTCCGCTCACCGCGACCACCGTGATCACCGAGCTCTGCAATGAGCATCCCACGTTGACCGATGTGCTCGATGCGGCCAACTTCAGCTGGAAGTATTACGCGCCCATGCCCGGCTCGATTTGGACCGCTCCGGACGCGATCGAGCACATGTGCGTGCCCACGTCTCAGGACGGACAGTACGACGACACCGTGTGCAGTGGAAGCGACTGGACCGCCTCCGACCCGCATGTCGTCATGGAAGGATCGAACGCGCAGATCATCACCGACATCAGTAACGGGCAATTGGCCGATGTGAGCTGGGTAATCCCCGACGGCCAGAACTCCGATCACGCCGGAAGCAACGAGATCGGAGGGCCATCCTGGGTATCGTCGATCGTGAATGCGATCGGTGCCAGCCAATATTGGGGAGACACGGCGATCATCGTTACCTGGGACGACTGGGGCGGTTGGTTCGACCATGTGCCGCCGCCGAACATTCGCGACGCCTACGAAGTGGGGCTGCGCGTGCCGCTGCTCGTGATTTCAGCCTACGCCAAGCCAGCCTACATCTCGCACCAGGTCAACGATTTTGGCAGCATCCTCAAATACATTGAAGAAACCTTTTCGCTGCCAGAAATTGACCCCCAGATAGGGTATGCGGATTCCTACGCCTTGGGCGATTTGTCGGACTTCTTCAACTTCAGTCAGGCGCCACTCCAATTCACGCCAATTGATGCACCGCTCAAAGCCGACCATTTTCTGAACAACAAGACTGCGCCGACGCCGCCCGACAATGATTGAAACCCCAATCGGTCCGCGGGCAAAAGGGGTAACGAGAGGAAGCCGCGGCACAACCACTTTCACGATGCGAACCGCAGGACGTTTGTTGTGCCGAATGGCAGGTACACCTTGCCGGAAGCAGTCTTACGTTCAGCCCTGCCGATCAAGCCTTCCATGCACCCTCGCGACTGCCCGCCAAATGATCTGCTGTCTCGGGCCTGTGCATCGGCCCACTTCGCTATTTCTCACTTTGAAGCTCGCCGAAAGCAATTGCCGCTCCGGCAGGGCCAACCGGGGCCGCCTCCCAACTCCCTTGGCTGCGGATGGATCCAAAGCACCGAACCCCCGACGAATTAGGCTTTTCATGCACTCAAATGTTCCGCCAGTCCGTGCGCCCGTTCAATGGGGGCTATCCGGAAAATCCGCTCACCCTGAGCAACGCGTAAAATGTGGCCGACACCCCGCTCACCCAACAGTTCGAAGGCTTCCACCTGCCAGAGTGGCTGAAATTAATCCCCGACGAAGCTCTCCGGGGAAACAAATCTGGGGCTCGAGCAGCGTCCATCCAGCCTGAGTTGCGCACCCACCCGCGTGAAAGTTTTTCCGGGGCGAGTCCTCTTCTGGAAGGTGGCTTCACAACTCAGACGTCTTACCGAAACTGGTTTTGGTTCATTCCTTCGGGAGCGATATCCGAACCCCATCTTGTCAGCAAGCGCGCCGATCGAGTCAGCCTCCTTGGCGAATGAATCCACTGAATCAGCGAAGAGAGCAGGCCTGGGCGAAGTGGCGGGATCTGGTTTCCGAGCAGTAGCAAAGCGGGCAGATTGTGGCGGTGTTTTGCCGCGACCGGGAATTTTCCGGTTGCTTAATGCGTCCCTGCCCTCGTGCTGTCGCTAATACCACACCCAGTGGTTCGTCGTTTCAGTCAGTCTGCGACGCACCAGGCGCCCTGCACCCGGTTGCGCAAGGTTCGGCCCTTCGGGCGACAGTTTTCGGAGGCTACTTTGCGTTTACTGTTCGTTAGGGTAGATGGCTTGCTCACGATCCTGAAGATAGCTTCGTCAAGTCGCCAGAGATTCAGGTTCCTCTTCCCGGCCACAGAAGCTGGTTTCTGACTCTTACCGCAGGGGATTACCACCCACTGAACCCACCAGCTTCCTCCTTACTTTGCTGGTTGTGCCGCAGGTTCCCTCCCGTTACCTCAAAAGGGGTCGCGTGTTTGCCGAGGCGCGGTGACACGGGCTGACATCGCGCTTGCTCGGGGACTTCGGCTCTGGACGGCTATACGTCCTGCTGGTAGATTTCCTCGCGTGGGGACATGGGCAGGGCCTCAGCCTGCGCCGACACTCCCTGCAGGGACGACTCCTCGACACGCAAGGCGTTATTTGTCCGCACCGCCCAGAGCAGCCCGCTTCCGTACACCGCCATGGCGATGAGGAGTTGCAAGCCCAGCCCGCGGTAGTTGTGCGGGACAAACCAGCGCTGCATCAGCAAAAGCACGGCCGCCAGTGGCAGAGAAAGCAGGAACGGCAGGGTGTAGGATTCGCGCACGAAGGTCCAGAGGCGGATATCGAGCTTCTTGCACAGATGACGAGGCATGAACAGCACCACGCTGCAGGTCAGCGGAATGGCGGTGCCGAGCGCGTCCCCAATAATGCCATAAGGACGGACGAGGAGGATACTGAGAATGAGGTTGGCGATGCCCTCGATCATGGTCACGATCGCCCAGGTTCCGTGCTTGGACATGCCGAACAGAATTCTTCCCGACGCACCTTGTGCCCACCACAAGGTGCTGCAAAGAATCATGATGACCAGGACGGGATAACTGGCGGCAACATATTTTTTCCCGACCCACACCTCGATCACCGATTTGCCGAGGATGAGAAGAATAATGCAGACGGGAAAAATCGTGAGCCCGCACACCCGGTTGCCCACGAGAAAGATCTTGCGCAAGCGCGTCATGTCGCCCCGGGCGTCGGATTGGCTGGACATGGGAACGAAGATCTGCGAAAGAGCGGTCACCACCTGGCCGGCATAGTCGACGATGCGGCCGCCAATGGTGAAATAGGTGATCGCGGCCGCTGACATGAACGCTCCAATGACGAGCTCGTCGGTTTTGAACTTGAGCCGGCCGGCGACCATGATCATGAAAGTGACGCCACTGTAGTTTCTGATCTGGCGAAAAGTGGCACGGTCGACATATTTCGCTCCAAAAGGGACCGGGCAAAGCCGGAGAGCGAGGACGCCGTTCAGGATGGAGGCCAACAACGGCAACGAGATCGTGATCAGGGCTACGGTGAGCAGCCCGTAACCATGGGTGAGAGCCGCGACGATCAGGGTCGCGCGCAGCAACGTGGAAACTACGTTCGTCCAGCTCAGGACATAAAACTTCTGCAAGCCCTCCAGAAATCCGCCGAAAATGCCCGCCGGGAACCCGATGGCCACGGCGGTGCCAACCATCATCAGCAGCCGCCGAGCCGTGGGCACGAACTCGGTTGGGATATGGAACAGATGATCGGCCTGAAAGGCCACCAGGAGTGTCACCACCATGCACACGACCCCAATGCAGCTGTAGGTAAAAAGGCTGGTGTTGATCAGCTTGGCCAGCTCTTCGCGATCTCCGGTAGCGGTGAACTTCGAGACATAGCGGACGATTGAGGACCGAATGCCGAGATCGAACATGCCGTAATAGCCGGTGATGGAGAAGATCAGAACCCAGAGGCCGTAGGCCGTGTCGCCCAGCCGGTGCAGGATGAACGGGGACAGAAGCAGACCAACCACCACGTTGATTCCGAGAGAGAACCAATTGGAGCTGACGTTCTTGACGATCTGCCGTTTCTCGATTTTGCGCATTTACCGGGACAACTCTTCCTGGCCATTGATTTTGGCAAGCCCTTGCCGCGATGGCCTTCGGGACGCCATGGCCACTAAAGTGGGTGGCCGGTCTTCGACCACGCGGGTATCGCTTTGCTGTCCAATTCGCGCGTCTCGAGCGGGTAGCCGAGAAGATTCAGCAGCGGGGCCCAGGCTGCTTCAATCTCCTCAACCGAGTGCGCGGGCAGAGTCTGTTTCCATCCGCCGGACTTGGCGGCGCGCACGAAGGGTATTTCCTTGCGCGTGTTCTTGGTTCCCGTCCACTGGTCGGCTTGTTCGGTCTCGAGCTTGCGCATGCGATCGGCAGAGCTCCGTTCGACGGCCGAGGCGAGGCGTTCCGGGCTGGCCTGAATTCCGAGGAACGCTGCGATTTCCCCGGTTCGGGCGATGGGGTCCGAGAGCAGGTCTTCATAGCGAACTAATAAAAAAGCGGGGTTCGCCTGGCGCGCCGCGATCCAGCCGGCGGCGTGCTCCCACCAGGAACCGTAGGAAGAAGTTTCGCCCGCGATGAAGCGCGGCACGAACTGCTCGAGCGTAAGGTCGGGCTCGATGTAGCGTTTCTTCAAATCGAAGTGGTACTCGGAGACGACGACGTCGCGCGGATCACGCACCAGGTAAATCACCTTGCGGAACCGGACATCAAAGGTCTCATGGCTTTTGAGGATGCGCGGCCGCGGCAGTCGACGCAGAAAGCGCTTCGACAGAACCCCGGGCGCAGGCAGCAGGCGATTGATATTGGCAAAACCCACGGTCTCGTTTGGATGCAGTAGGTTCGCCAGCAGGAAACGAACCCAGGTGTTGCCCGATTTCGGATACGACACGAGAAAGGTATCGTCGGGAAAAACTGTAAAATGCCGCCCGGCTTGGTCGCGTCCGAGGAGGTACTTTACGGCGTATTTAACCTGGCCAAACATAGAGTCAAAAGCCTACCGCTTCAGGAATTTTGGTCTCGGGCCATTGCCCGTCGTCGCTCTCGGAACGTTCGCAGCCATCAGCGCGGAGTGTTGCTGAGCACTCCCAGATAATCGGAATCGCGCGTTTCGGGCGGCGGTTGGGTGCTCAATTCGTATCCCAGATGCCGCATCAGCGGGCCCCATGCGGCCTCCATCCGGGCAACCATGGGAGCGGGCAATCCAGTGCGCCAGCCTCCGGAGCTAGCGGCGCGAACAAAGGAAAGATCCTTGCGCGATCCTCGCATGAGTCCGTTTTTGTCGGGTTGCTCGCGTTCGAGTTTTCGCATGTTGTCGGCCGAACTGCGCTCGACGGCCTGCGCGACCTGCTCGCGACTGACCGAGAAGTGCAGAAAGTCAACCACCTTCGCCAGTTCGCCCGCGGTGTCCGCAATCAGATCTTCGTAGCGCAGCATCAGGAAGTGGGGATCGCCTTGGCTGGTGTACAGCCAGGTACCGACGTTTTGTCCCCACGAGCCGTGCGGGCAAGTCTCGCCGGCGAGGAAGCGGGCGACAAATTTCTCAAGCGGCGAATCGTCCTCGATTTTCCGGATCTTGCGATGGTAGTGGTACTGCGACACGACCACGTCGCGCGGGTCGCGAACGATGTAGACGACGCGCGGATAGCGCGGGTCAAAGCATTCGTGACTCTTGATAATGCGGGGGCGCGGCATGCGGTCAAAGTCTTTTTTCGTGGTGCCGGTCGGGTCGGGAATCAGCCGGTCGATGTTCGCCCAGGTGGCGGGCTCGTCGGGGAAGCGCAAATTGGCCAGCAGGAACCGTGTCCAGGTGTTGCCGGATTTGGGAAAGGAAACGAGAAAAATGTCGTCCGGAACAATCAGCAGGCTGCGGCCCGGACGATGCCGTCCGAGTGCGCGTTCGATTCCGGCTTTCAGATGCTTGATCATTGGTCCCCTACCAGACTGGCCTCACGTTCTCTAATGAGCGCTTGCCAGCAACGCCCGGTAGCCAGGTTCCGTCCGTTTCTGCTGGCCAACGAGCCCCTCAGAAAACTTCCCTTCCGTCGGGCCCCGTCCCGCTGCCGACTAGGCTGGATACGGCCAGTTCGTAGCCGATCTGACGCATCAAGCCGCCCCACGCCATTTCAATTTTCGCGAGGCTGGCCTCGGGTAATTCCACTTTCCACCCTCCCGATTTGGCGGAACGGACAAAAGGCTTATCCTGCCGCGTGTCTTTGGTCGACGACCACAGGTGCGCCTGCTTTTTTTCCAGTTCCCGCATCCGATCCGCCGCACTCTGTTCGACGGCGAAGGCGAGCCGATCGGGATCGGGCTGAATTCCCATGAAACGGGCAATTGCCGCCATCTCCTCGATCGGCTGGGATTGCAGCGCTTCGTACTTCACCAGCAGAAATCGGGGATCGCCGCGGCGCGTCGAAAGCCACGTGGCCACGTTCTCGCCCCAGGTTCCGTAGGGATGATTGAGTTCGCCGCGTACAAAGCGCGAAACAAACTGGGTCACGGGAAAATCTTCGGCGATGGCCCGGCGTTTGATGTCGAAGTAATATTCCGAGAGCACGACATCGCGCGGATCGCGCACCACGTAGATGACCTTGGGATAGCGGGGATCGAAGTACTGATGGCTCTTCAGAACGCGCGGCCGCGGAGCGCGCGCCAGCTCCCTTTTTGCCATTCCTTCGATATCGGGCACGAGAGCGTTGATATTGGAAAAATCGGGATTCCTTTCCGGGTACACCAGGTTGGCGATCAGAAATCGCGTCCAGGTATTGCCGGACTTCGGATAGGAGACCAGAAAGATGTCATCCGGGAAAACCGCCACCCGTCGGCCGGGAGGATACATGCCGAGAAACTGCTTTCCGCCAGCGATCAGACGCTTAATCATGAAAGTTCGCGCACCTTCGACTGCCAACTCTCGACTGCCCCATTCTGGATTGGCCGGACCCGAACCGCCAACCTCGAATCCTGGACATGATTCTCTCTCCCGCAGACCTCGATCAGGCCGACTCCGCGCTCCGCGTCTTTTTCCAGAACGCCATCAGTTTCGCGGTCGCACCCGGCGCAACGCTCAAGCCGAATAACGTCACGCTCAACAGCGGCTTATGAAAATAGTCGTTGGCTTCGGCAATTAACTGTCGCCCTTGGTCAAACTGGCGCTCCTCCAGCTTGCATTTGCCTTCTTCCAGCAAATACCTGGCTTTGATCTCGGCGGCACGCTTTTCCACCACTTCGCGCTGCGCTTCATTCAGGGGCAGAGTCCGCTTGAACTTCTCCAGAATATTCCAGTAGCCCTCAATCATGCGGGCTTTGGACTGGCTGAGGGAGCCGGGGCGGCCGACGAAAAACCTCGCCCCAACCTTGCGGCTGTAGCCGATTTTAGCACCCGTAAAAGCAATGCGAACCCACATGTCGTAGTCGTCGCAGCGAGGCAGCGTTTCGTCGAACAGTCCCGCCTTCAGCACGGCACTCTTGCGAGCCACCACCGCTGAAATCGGAATCTGGCAGCGCTCGACGATGAGGGTTTCGAAGGTCGCTTCTCCGTTCGAAGGATTCCTTTCCATGAATCTGCACTCCGGCGCCCAGTCATAGGCCAGAATGCCATCGCAGTACACCAGGTCGAGCGAGCGGTCAGCTTCGAATAGTTGCATTTGGGAAGCCAGGTGATCGGGCATCCAGGTGTCGTCACTGTCAAGGAAGGCCACGAACTCGCCGCGGGCATGCCGGATGGCATTGTTTCTCGCTCCGGCACAGCGCTTGTTTTCCTGCTTAATGTAAACAATGCGGTCCAGGTAGGGCCCGAGCACTCTCTCCAGCTCCGGCGTATCGGGAGAGCCGTCATTGACGACGATCGCCTCGAAATCAGAATAAGTCTGTGCAAACAGCGAGTCCAAACAACCCGCAATCAGCCCGGCGGTCTTGTAGCTGGGGATGATGACGCTGATTTTCGGTGTCGGATTGGACAAGGTCGAAGGCACGGATTGATCGCTCCAAAAAGTGTACCCAAGAAACTCGTGAAGGACCGGTTAATTCCCGGTGACGATCAGATTGGCGGATACGCCGAACCAGCTGGAGGTGACCGTCTCCCGGAAGCCAGATCCCCTATCCAGATTCCTCGTCTACTGCCGCGGTCGTCAAGTTACGCTGGATTTGAGCGACCAGAGTCAAACTGCCGCTCCGAGGAAGGCGCGCTCCAGCCGCCACATCCATACGTCGGTGTCTTTGCTGGCGGGAACGCGCTTGAGACTGAGCGGCTGGTCTCCGGCCGCGACCGCTCCCGGGGTGGTCAGCACGGCGGAATGGAACCCTGCTTCGCGCGTAATGTCAAATGTCTGCTTGGACCAATGGGGATTGAGGGCGGGGTGCGGATAGGAGAAATGCCGGATGGGCTCACCCAACTTTTCGTCCAGCCGCTCCTTGCAGCCCCGAATCTCTCGCCGCGCTTCGCCCTCGGAGACTTGCGCCAGATTTGGATGGGAGAGCGTGTGGCCCCCGATGATATGGCCGGCCTGCTTCAGGGCACGGACCTGATCCCAGTCCATCATGATTCGGCTACTAGCATTTAATGCATCAACTTGCAAGGCACTCTCAATGTTCTGAATTAGCTTCTCCTGGGCCTCGCCCGAGCGTGCGGCGCCCAGGTCCCAGGCGACGTTTAGCGCCGCCTTCGTGCCGCCCGGGCTTGAGATCTCCAGATCCCGGCCAGTCTCCGGGTGCTGCCAGGCGGGTACGGTGGTGGTGTTAAAAGCGTAGTTGAGGCGAACATACCAGGGTGGCGTCCCGGTCTCTACGGCATTGACCATTATGTAGAAAGTCGCGGGAACGCCATATTTGTTCAGAATCGGCAGGGCGACGTCGTGGTTGTCGGCGAAGCCGTCGTCAAAGGTTACGGCCACCGACCGCACCGGCAGAGGCCGCCCCTCGGCGGCAAATTCCCGGACCTGGTCGATGGTGACGGGATGAAAACGTCGTGCCAAAAGGCCCATCTGGGCATCAAAGCTCGCTCGGGGGTTGGAGATGCGGATGGTCTTTGCGGTATCGTCGGGATTGTCGACGACCGAGTGGTATGAAAGGATGGCGACGCGGGGCTTGGCGAAGCGGGCGGCAGCCCGCAGCAGCCCACCGTGCACGGCCGCATTTTTGACCCACAGCTTGGGTCGAAATCGAAGCAAAACTGGCTCCCGTGGCTGGAACCTTCCGGTGACCAGCGTGCTATTGCTAAAGGGGAATGATACTGTATTCTGACAATCGCTGACCAGCTTTTTGGAACGCGGTCGGGGCCGCGTCGGGTCACTCAAAACACTAAAACACCGCAGGAGACATGAATATGGCCTTGCAAGAACAGGTCAAAGACCCTTTACGCGATCCGGTCAATCACGATCAGGTGATCGAGACCAAGGAGCAGGTCGACGAGCTCTTTGAGAAGACCGTAGACGACTGGGCAAGGTTTTATAACGATCCGAAGCCCGCCACCCTGACCGCTCAAAATCTGGTGTCGCGGCGGCGCTTTACCCTCGAGATGATCGAGGCTCGCGTGGCCAAGGGCGCGAAGATTCTCGATGTGGGCTGCGGAACGGGTCATCTGGCGGGCGAACTGATGCGGCGTGGCTACCAGGCCTGGGGCGTTGATTTCTCCGCCGGCATGGTGCGCTATGCCAGCGAACATTATGGCGCCGACCGCTTTCAGGTCGGCGATATCGAGCATCTTCCCTTTCCCGACAACACCTTCGATGGAATCGTCTGCCTGGGTGTGATGGAGTACCTCACCAGTGACGAACCGGGGCTGCGCGAAATGTGGCGGGTGCTCAAACCGGGCGCTACCGCCGTCATTACCACGCCGAGCGGAGTGTGTCCCTTTTACTACTTCGATCGCGGAATGCTAAAAGCGAGAATTCTGGCGCGTCCGCTGGTGCGTCTGGTACGCAAGCCGCTGCAGGATTTCCGGGATTTGCCGTCCGTCACCCACCGCCGATACGTCAAGGGACCGTGGGTGAAGCTGCTGCGTTCGGTCGGACTCGAAACCGAAGATTGGGTGTGCCACGCCTGGGGAAGCTACGGACTGCAACGCTTTGTCGACCAGGGAGCATTCTGCCGCGCCAGCGAACGCTTTGCCCGCAATCCCATGGTCAGCTGGCTGGCCTCCGACCAGCTGGCTTGCGTGCGCGCCATCAAGTAGCTTGGGTCGCCGGAGCGATGTTAGCGCGCTCTCAGCAAGCTACGACGGACAAACGAAAGCTCACGGCGTAATCAGGAGCTGTGAAAGACCAGTTCTTTTTCGCCGGCGACGATGTTATTGGCCGCCTCCACACCCATCATCACGGAGTGGTCCATGTTTCCGACCTCATATCGCCAGGCGCCAAAACGGCCGCGGGAATAGATTCCCTTCTCGAGCAACGCCGGTTGCAGCACGCCGAGTGCCTGGTCGCGACCGAGGGTGGGAATGGGATACGAATAACCAACGATCCTCTTGTAGCGGGAAACGATGCGGCCACGGTCGGATTCTTCGAGCATCTTCGTGCGAATCAGTTCGGTCGTTACCTGGTCGAGCACCTTGTCCGGATCGGGCGACTCGCCCACGCGGAACGACATTTCGAGCATCAGCGAGCTGTAGTGTTCGACGTCACCGTCCGGAACGTTGAAGGGCGAATAATGCGAAAAATAGGTGGCGCGATAGCAGGGCATCTGCGGGTCGGTGAAGTAGATCCAGCAACGGCCGGTCTCAATCTTCTTCTTCAGCCCGAGACCGACGACCAGCAGGTTATTGTGCGCCAGACCATCGGCCGCGTCGAGTAACCGGTTGTCGCGCGGCCGGATCATCTGCGTGAAAAGATCGAGCGGCGCGGTTGAGATGAGCACGTCGTAGTCGTCGCCAGTGCCGTCGGCGAACGATATCCGGCGCCTGCCCAGGTCAATTTCCGCCAGCGCTTTCTGGAAACGGATTTTCGCCGGGAAGCGGGCGGCCATGCGGCGGTAGATCTCGCCGGTCCCGCCGTGCAACGGAAACTTGAACTTGCTGTTCGGGCCCCAGGCTACATCGTCACGTTGGTAGAGCACGTTTTCGAGCAGTCGCTTGAAATCGAGCACCGCCACGCGGTCCGCGATCCAGCCCTTCGACATCTGTTCGAGCGGCGTGGTCCAGACCTTGGAGTTGTAGGGGAACATGAAGGCATCCGCAATGCCCTGGCCAAAGGTCGCCAGGATCCAATCGCGAAAATTACCTGCTGCCGCCCCGCTCCCACGGGCAGCGGCTTCGGCGGCGCCGACCAGGCAGCTGACCTGAACCTCGGTTGGCAGATACCGCAGATTGCTTTGAAACGGATAGGGCACCCAGGAATCGCCCCTGACAATCCAGCTCTCGCGAATCCTCTCGTGCACCTCTTTGCCGAGAACTGTGTCGATCAACTGGTCGAAATAGGGATAGTGCGAAAAGATAACGTGACCACCTTCGTCCCAGACAAATCCGTGTTCATCGACGTGAGAGGTGGCATGTCCGCCGACGCGGTCGGATTTCTCATACATCACCCAGTTGTCGTAGCCCAGTTCCTCCAGACGATAACCCGCGCCGAGACCGGTCGGGCCCGCTCCGATGATGACAATCTTCTTGCTCGCCATAGATTTAGTTGTCGGGGTTGGCCATCTTGCCTGTTGCCCGCGGCCAGTCGTTCCGGGTCGGCAGGATTTTGCCTATTCTCGTTCAACTTCAAATTCAAAGATGCGATTTCGAAGCAATAAACCCGACTCTACCATATCGTTTTCGCCCGTCCTGCGTTCCCTAGGTAACCGGGAGCCCCGTCGGTTCACGTCGGCAGCGGAATCGGGAAAGATATCCAAGACATTCGGCACGGCCCGAGAGCTGTAACTTGGCTTTCCTATCGAGGACCGGAATACCGCAATTGTTTTCACTGTCGCCGAAATGATTTTAGCCAGGGTTTGAATGGCCCAATATTTTCAGTGGCTTAGAGGGCTAGTAGCGGGTCCCCACGGAAGAAGGATTGCTCCTTTACCGTGTATTCATGGTTTCTTGTTATATAAATAAGTTTCGAGAAACTCTGCATTTCGCGCCGTCCCCCATCAACCCAGCGGGTCTAGCCTGAAAAGGGACCCTTTGGAAAAATTCCAACGAAACTTTGGCACTATGCACCAGTTTTAGTGCACTTTTGAAGTGAACTAACGGAGGACTAAGGACTTGACCGCTTTAATCAGCCATCTGATTGCCCCGCATGGGGGAGAACTTGTTCAACTGCAGGCAACGCCTCAACGGGCCGCGGAATTGAAAGCCCACTCGAAAGAGTGGCCGTCGTGGGACTTGAGCGCGCGTCAACTCTGTGATCTCGAACTTCTGCTCAGTGGCGGTTTCTCGCCCCTCCGCGGCTTCATGAACCGCGCCGATTACGAAGGCGTCTGCCATGAGATGCGATTGTCCGACGGCACCCTTTGGCCGATGCCGATCACGCTCGACGTCAGCGAGGAATTCGCCAAGAAACTCACTCCCGGCAGCAGCAAAGTCGCGCTGCGCGATCCCGAGGGCGTGATGCTCGCCGTGCTGAGCGTCGGAGACGTCTGGCGACCGGACCGCAAAGCCGAAGCCCAGTCGGTGTTCAATTCGACCAGCAGCGCTCATCCCGGCGCGGATTACGGAATCAACAAGTCGAATCCCTGGTATGTGGGAGGCAAGCTTGAGGGAACCGAGGAGCCGTCGCATTATGACTTCCGGGCGCTGCGCCTGACGCCGGCCGAATTACGCGCCGAATTCATGCGCCTGGGCTGGACGCGCATCGTCGCCTTCCAGACCCGCAACCCCATGCATCGTGCCCACGTCGAACTGACCATGCGCGCTGCCAAGCAAGTGGAGGCGAACCTGCTCATTCATCCTTCGGTCGGCATGACCAAGCCGGGCGACGTGGATTATTTCGTGCGAACGCGGTGCTATCAACTGCTGCTCTCCAAGTATCCGCACGGCACGGTGAAGCTGTCCATGCTGCCCCTGGCCATGCGCATGGGCGGCCCGCGCGAAGCGATCTGGCACGGGCTGATTCGCAAGAACCACGGCTGCACCCACTTCATCGTTGGGCGTGATCATGCCGGGCCGGGAAAAGATACCGACGGCAAAAACTTCTACGGACCCTATGACGCGCAGGAGCTGTTCCAAAAGCACGAACAGGAGATGGGCGTAAAGATGGTTCCGTTCCAGATGATGGTATATCTGCAGAACGAGGATCGCTATGTTCCCGCCGATGAAGTGCCCCAAGGTGCCAAGGTGCTCGATATTTCCGGCACCGAACTTCGTCATCGCCTGAACGAAGGCCGCGACATTCCCGCCTGGTTCACCTATCCCGAAGTGGTCAAGGAACTGCGACGCAGCTATCCGCCACGCGACAAGCAGGGAGTCACGATTTTCTTCACCGGACTTTCCGGTTCGGGCAAGTCGACCATTGCCAACGCGCTCATCACCAAGTTCCTCGAAATGGGCGGCCGTCCCGTAACCCTGCTCGACGGCGACCTGGTGCGCAAGAACCTGTCGTCGGAACTCGGCTTCTCGAAGGAGCACCGCGACATCAACATCCGTCGCATCGGTTATGTCGCCTCGGAAATCACCAAAAACGGCGGCATCGCCATTTGCGCTCCGATTGCGCCCTATGAAGCAACGCGCGCGGCGGTCCGCCAGATGATCGAACCGTTCGGTGGCTTCATCCTGGTGCATATCTCAACTTCGATCGATGTCTGTGAGCAACGCGACCGCAAGGGGCTGTACGCCAAAGCGCGGGCCGGCATCGTTAAGGAGTTCACTGGCATCTCGGATCCGTACGAAGCCCCGACCCGGGCCGAGGTGGTAATCGACACGGCAAAATTAAGCCCCGAGGAGGCGGCGCAGACCATTCTTCTGCATCTCGAACGGGAAGGGTTTGTCGGCGCCAACGGCAACAGTTAGCCATGTCAATGAAGTCGATGATGGTCATCGACTTCATGGCATAATAGCTCGCGGAGAAGATTCGCCCCGCCAACTTCCGGCCGTCGACGCGGTGTTTGGCGGGTTCCGAGAGCGGAACCTTTGGGCGAATCGGTGGGCGCCTGGGATGCGAAAGACGGCATGGAATTTCTGCTGCTAAAGATACTGATCGGCTTCACCGTAGGGACACTGATCGGGTTAACCGGGTTGGGCGGTGGCGTATTGCTGCTGCCCACGCTCATCTTCGGTCTGCACGTGCCGCCCATCATTGCCGTCGGCAGCGACGCGCTGTTTAATTTTTTTACCAAGATTCCTGCCAGCATCATGCATCTGCTGAAAGGCACGGTGCGAAGAAAAGTGGTGCTGGCGCTCGCCGTCGGCAGCATGCCCGGGTCCTATCTGGGCGTTACTTTTCTGGTGCACCTGCGCAACCTTTATGGCAGCGGCGTCAATGATTTCATCAAGTCGGCGGTGGGCCTGTTGCTGGTCCTGATTCCCACGCTGCTGCTGTTTCAGGGACGCATCGAGGAGCATTTGGCCACTCGCCAGCCTACGATGAAGTCATTCGCCTTCATGAGTGTCATTGGCCTGGTCGGCGGATTTCTGGTGGGCATCACCAGTGTCGGATCGGGCAGCATCATCATGATGCTGCTTCTCTTGTTTTATTCCTTTCCTCCCAAGATCATGGTCGGCACCGACATCGCCCATGCCGTGCTTCTCACCGGGGTCACCAGCCTGCTGCACTGGCGGGCCGGCAACCTCGACTGGAATCTGGTCGGAGCCTTGCTGGTGGGCTCGATTCCCGGCGGAATGCTCGGCTCCTTTTTGACCACCCGCGTGCCGGTACTCTGGCTGCGAAGAATCCTGTGCACGGTTCTGCTCATGACCGGTGCGAGAATGTTGTGGGCCTGAAGACCGGGAGCCAATCGATGTTTCAGCGATTCTGAATGCACGGCTTGGGTTATCGATTGTCAGAACGACATCACTGATTCACGGAGAACACGATCGTGACTTCATCGGCAGAAACTCTGGAACGAATTCACGCCGCCCTGGAAGCGGCGCGTGAAGTCCTGAACCGCTTCACCCCGGGCGCCATTGAAGCCCAGTACAAAGCCGGACAAGATCCGGTGACCGAGGCCGACCGCACGGTCGACGCCGTACTCCGCAACCTTCTGCTCCGCCAGGGCGAAGGCTGGCTGTCGGAGGAAACGGTTGACGATTTTACGCGCCTCGATTGCCAGCGCGTTTGGGTCGTCGACCCGCTCGATGGCACGCGCGAATTTGTCGAAGGCATTCCCGAGTTCTGTGTCTCGATCGCTATGGTTGAGAACCACGTGCCGGTGGCGGGCGGAATTTGCAACCCGGCTACCAATGAGCTGATTCTTGGATCGCTCGAGACCGGCGTCACCTACAACGGCAAGGCCGTCAAACCAAGTCAGCGCCAGCACCTGCACGGGGCGCTAGTGCTCGCCAGCCGCAGCGAGGTCAAGCGCGGGGAGTGGAAACAATTCGAGTCAGCCGAATTCAATATTCGCCCGATGGGTTCGGTGGCCTACAAGCTTGGGCTGGTTTCTGCCGGTCTCGCCGATCTTACCTTTACGCTGGTTCCCAAGAACGAATGGGATGTCGCTGCGGGAGCGGCTCTGGTCGAAAGCGCCGGAGGTTGGGCGTTGAAACTCGACCACTCCCCGCTGCGCTGTAATCAGAAAAATCCCCTGATTTCGGGTCTGCTGGCGGGATCGCCCAACCTGAAGGATCCTCTGCTCGCACTGCTCGAGCGGCATGCGCAGACCGTCGGCTCTGACCAGCCGTCTTGAATGAAGCCGTCGAGTGCGCGACTTCGGGGGGGAATCGCGCCGTCGTATTTCACTTGCGCGCCCTTTGTCCGCACTTGTGGGTCGGGCGCTGAAGCTAGCCAATAATATGCCCGGCGGTTACTTTCGTTATGCTGCGCCAGGCGCCGAGTCCGCGACCACGAGTCATCCTCACCGGTCAACTCTTTACCCCGTCAAATCGCGCGTTCTGCGCCGGGTTTCGCGCTCCCGACGGCGGCAACACCAGCGGCCAATAACCGGCCGCGAATTCGTACATCGCGCGCCGGACGGTACAAGTGTATAGTCAGCTGCACTTCTGGTATCTGTGAGGTATAGCCCTTTGTGCGTAGATTCACTGAGAGGACAATCGACTAGTCCCCCCAATTTGCTAAGGTCGAGGGCTCATGATGTGTAACACAGCAACGGTCCGATTTCAAAATGCCTTCCTAATAAATAATTCCGGTTCTTTCCCGGCTGGCGCTGAGCGCCTCGGAGTTTTGCTTGTTTTGCTCGCCATCGCGGTGGCCACCACTTCCTGCGGTACAGTGGCACAAGCGGCTGGCCTTCCGAACAACGAACAGAGCCGACTGAACCTCTATGCCAATCTTCCCGGCGCCAGCGTCGACAAGCCTTACAATGCCGTGCTCGCCGTAAGCGGCGGAAACTCCCCTTACCAGTTTGCGCTAAAGACCGGCAGCCTCCCGCCGGGCATCAGTTTGAACCCCACTACGGGGACCCTGGCGGGCAAGCCCACCAACCCAGGCACCTACTCGTTCTCCGTCCTGGTCACCGATCTGCCCCATTTCGATGAAGGTACCCAGACCTTAACCATGATGGTCGCTGGTGGCGGCAGCATCGCAGGAGCCGGAACGGTTCGAGTCACTGTGTCTCCTGCGGGCACAACTTTATTCTCGGGCGAGACGCAGCAGTTCACGGCCACGGTTAGCGGAACCTCTGATACGGCCGTGACCTGGTCGGCCACGGCAGGCTCGATCAATGCCACCGGTCTTTACGTGGCCCCGGCCGTGACGTCGGAAACCACGGCGGTCATTACAGCCACCAGCCAGGCCGACAGTACCAAGTCTGCCAGTTCGACGGTTACGATAAACCCGCCGAAGCAACAGACGCTCGAAATCACCACCGGCAATCTCGCGCAGGGTCAACAGGGCGACGCCTATAGCGAAGTCTTCACGGCAAGCGGTGGCGCGTCTCCCTACAGTTGGAATATTTCCTCCGGCACACCACCGCCCGGCGTCTCCATGAACCCAATCGGCGATCTTTCCGGAACGCCCACGACCAACGGCAATTTCAGCTTCACCGTGACGGTGACCGACGCCAACAAGAAGACGGCGAATGGAAATTTCAGCATTAATGTCGTCACCAGCACGGGCTACGATGGTCCCGCGCAACTGCCGATTGCGACTTTCGGCGGCACCATGGCAGATACGCCGGCGCCGGGATCGGTCATTACGGTCAATGCGGGCGGCAATCTGCAATCGGCCCTGAACAACGCCGTATGCGGCGACACCATCCAGTTGCAGGCCGGCGCAACCTTCACGGGAGTGTTCCAATTTCCCGCCAAGAGTTGTGACAGCGCGCACTGGATTATTGTTCGGACCAGCGCGCCCGACAGCAGTCTTCCCGCCGAAGGACAGCGCATTACGCCTTGCTATGCGGGCGTGGCTTCCCTGCCCGGGCGTCCGAAGTATGCGTGCAACAATCCGCAGAACGTACTGGCCAAGCTGGTTCTTTCCGGCGGCGGCGACGGTCCGGTGAGCTTCCAGTCGGGGGCGAACCACTACCGGCTGCTCGGCCTGGAGCTGACGCGGCCGACCGGCGCGAGCGGTGCTCCGGCTTTGATTACCGTGCCCCAGGGAACCGCCAGCTACATCGTGGTCGACCGCAGCTGGCTGCACGGCACGATCGAAGATGATACCCGGGATGGAGTCGAACTGTCGGGCACCAATGACGTGGCGGTGGTCGACTCCTACTTCACCGACTTTCATTGCACTTCTGAGACCGGCGCCTGCACCGACTCGCATGCGGTGAGCGGAGGCTTGGGCAATCACCAGGACGGCCCCTACGAGATCCGGGACAACTTTCTGGAGGCCTCGGGCGAAGCCGTGATGTTCGGCGGCGGCGCCGCAACCCTGACGCCGACTGACATCACCGTGCATTTCAATCACTTCTTCAAGCCCTGGCAGTGGATGCCGGGGAACTCGCCATTCCAGGGCGGAACCTCCGGCAAGCCCTTCGTGGTCAAAAACCACATGGAGCTCAAAAATGCGGTGCGCGTGCTGGCCGAAGCCAACCTGATGGAAAACGTCTGGGGCGGTTTCAGTCAGAA
>JBEKPJ010000066.1:0-34152 GCA_049520935.1 Terriglobales bacterium
CAGTAGGCCAGTTGCTGCTTCAGTACCCCGCCCTCTTCCAGCCACTTCCTTTGCCACACCGTGTAGTCAACATACTGAATCGGCAGCGCACCCAACTCCGGACGCCGACCTTGGCGGAAGGCCTCCATGATCAAGTCCAGTTCCTTGATCAACACGCCCAGCGACCAACCATCACTAATGATGTGGTGCATGTTGAGCATGACAATGTGCTCATGCCTACTCAGTCGGATCACTTTGCCCCGAAGGAGCGGTCCCTGCGCTAAATCAAAGGGCGTCGCCGCCTCGCTTTGACAGATTGCTTTCGCCTCCCGGTCGCGCTCCTCCCGGCTGGCGCCATGGCTGAGATCAACGCGGTCGAATTTGAAGTCCAGCCTCTCCAGGATCAGTTGCTGGGCCTGACCTTCATGGCTGGGGAACAGGGTGCGCAGATTCTCGTGCCGCGCAATGATCAGATTGAATGCCTGCTCCAGCTGGCTGATCTCCAGCTCTCCACTGAGGGTGACCGCCACGGGAACGTTGTAGCGCGCACTGCCGGGCTCGAGTTGTTCAAAAAACCATACTCTCTCCTGCGCGTAACTCAGCGGCAGTCGCTCGAACTGCGCTCGATTGACAGGCCGAATCGGCGCATTATCGTTTTTGTCCGCGTTGCCGACTAATTCGGCGATTAACTCCGCTAATTGGGCAACACTGATGCTCTCAAACAGAGCTTTCATCGGTAAGTCGATGCCCAGCGTCTCGTTTATCGCGCGGACCAGATTCACACCTATGATGGAATCTACTCCGTATTCCGGCAATGGGACGTCGTCGCGGATCATCGCAGCGTCCATTCGGAGCGCTACCGATAGATTCTCGGTGATGATTTTTTGTATGTACGCATTGCCCAGCCGCCCTGACAACGCTGGTGCTGGAGAATCGTTCGCCGTTTGATTGGTTTTGGTCGCGACAATGTCTCCAGCCTTTGTTTCGGTCCGTCTGGCATCAGATCGAGTGAGACCTGCCGTAGCTCGGCTGTCGAGCGTCTTGATCAAAACCATTTGGGGCACCTTGGAATTGACCAAAGTTTGCAGAGACGCCATACCCTCGCTCGCCTCGATCGATCCAATACCCATCTGCTCCATGATTTTGCGATGGAATTCGTCCGCTGCGAAGCCAACCTCGCCCCAGTAACCCCAGTTGATGATTTTTACCGGATACGCGTGCTGTTGCTGCAGTTCTCGTGCGAAGCTGTCCTGGAAAGTACAACCGGCGGAATAATTCGACTGCCCAGGCGATTTGAAAAAAGATATTACAGAAGAGAAGAAGAGCATAAAGTCCAACTCTTGCTTGCCGAATACCCGGTCCATATTCACGCTTATATCAACTTTGGCAGATAAGCTGGCTCTGAACCCCGATTCTTCCATGCGAGCGATGCTTGCATCTTGCAGAACGATTGTGGAGTTCACGGCGGAGTGCACCACACCGTGAATGACGGGATAGGTTTTACGGATGGTCCTCCACGCTTGCTCCAGCGCATCGAAGTTGGTCGCATCCGCCGCTATATACAGAGGAGGAGCGTGACCGGGCAGAGTCAGCGAATGGATCTTGCTGTCAATGCCGGCGTCGTCTCTACGTCGGCCAATCCAGACCACGTTGGCCCGGTAGTATTCCATCATGAACCGTGTCCACACTTCGCCAAGACCGCCCGCGCCACCGATAACGACGTAGACTCCATTTTGTCGATATACGGGCGTCGCCTGGTCCAGGCCCGTCGTCGGCGCCAGTCGTCGCTCGAACCATTCACCCCGACGATGTGCAAGCACATTGCCCTGCCTATCCCAGGGCAGCGACAGGCATTGTTGCGCAGACACTGATCCCAGGAAATCCACATCTAACAGCCTTAAATCCCACTGCGGATACTCTTTCGCCAAACTTCCCACCAAGCCGGTGATTCCGGCATGCGTCGGCTGGATCGACTGATTCTCGATTACTGCCTCCGTCCTACTGGTGACGATTGTCCATTGAAGCTTCTTATTCGCATACCCCAAATGAAGCAGCGCCTTCAGGCTACGAAAAACCGCCAAAACTCCTGCTTCCTGCTGACCGACAATCAGCGCATCGTCCCCGTACTCCTCCCCACCGTCGGAGGCTAAGTCGGGCGCGGCCCAAAGCAACTGATCAAAAGAACAATCGCCGAGTTTCTTCGCAACCGTTTCAATGTTCGCAGTCGAGGCCAACTGCAGAAGCTGCGATCTCGGGTAACACTTCTGGACCCAATCCAGCTGAGCCTGATCACCTCCCAGCAGAAGTATTTTGGTTGACTCCGGAAGAACTATGGCTTTGTCCGTCTCGAAGCGCACTGGAGCCCAAATCGGAACTAAAGACTGCAGCTGTGCCTGGTCGTGCTCCTGGCCAGTGGCGTTCTCGGGTTGATCGGCTTCTGGGGAAGTCACCTCGGTCGCAACGCGATGGAAAGGTGCGAACACGAAGTCCTTTATGCGCACTAGACACTTTCCGCTTTTGTCTAAAAGGTGCAAATCCACCTTTAGATTGTTCTGCTTGTTCTGGGAATTATCGGCCGCCCAAATGGCGTATCCGTAATAAAGGTCGTGTAGCGGATGGAATATCTGCACTTCACCCACCGAATAAGGGGTGCACAACGGTAGAGACATTCCGTTCTTTTTCACTAGTCCGAAAATGGTTTGCGCAGAACCATCCAGCAAGGCGGGATGCAACCAGAACTGGTCTGCCTCCTTTCTAAGGTGTTCAGGCATTTGCAGGATCGCGAGCGACTCGGATTTATTGGCGCATATTCTTTGGACTATTTGAAAGCTACTGCCGTATTTCAGTCCTGAACTCCTTAAGAGAGAATAAAGGTCGCTTCCTGACATTACCTGTTCAGGGCAACGACTTTGAATTCCAGCTATGTCCAAGGCTTCGGGCGCGGATGTATCGAATGAATAGGCCAACTCTCCAGTTGCGTGCACCATCAGGTTTTCATTTCCAACGGTGTTGACCGAGAACTTGATGCCATTCTCAGAGGGCGTGAGACAGAGTTCCACTTCCTGGCCGTCAGTTCCTACGGCAATCGGCCGCTCCCAGGTTACATTTCGAACGACACGAACTTGCGCATTCCCCGATAACTCACCCGCGGCTCTGGCCATCTCCAAATAAGCGACACCGGGTAGGAGTTTCCGAGTCTCGACAACGTAATCAGTCAAAAAGAATTCCTCCCCGGAAAACCGGGAAGTAAACTTCTGTTTTCCCATTGTCGAGACATTACGATGAATCAGCGGATGAAGGAATGCAGCATGGATCCGGTCGGGACCACGTGGCTCCTCGGACATTTTTCCTTCCGCGCTGGGGATCCAATAACGTTCCCTCGCAAAAGGATAAGTGGGAACGGAGATGCGCTTCGGTACATCAGAGTTATAGAGTAAGCGCCAGTCAATTTTCGCCCCGCATACCCACAGTTCTGCCAGCCTCGACAGGTCTTTCTGTTTGATGAGGGCCTGCACCAGGGTGTCTCCCCCGGAGCCGTCGGCCGTTTGCGATTTCGCCTCCTTGCTCCTGATGTTATTGCGGTAGCTGTCTTTTGGTCTCTCACCCCCGTGGAGAAGTTCGTTGAGTTTCTGTTTCAGGTCTGCCGTGCTCGAAACCACCACTGCCAGTCTTTCCAGCATCTCATCTCTTCCGACCTGCAGCGTGTACGCGAAGTCAACCAGGTCGACGTTCTCCTTTTCGAGGTACGCGTGCATTGACTGGACGTATGCATTGAGCCGATTTTCATTTTTCGCGGACAGGACGATCAGTTGTGGCCCCCTTGCTCGAGCCGCAGACGGTTTCGGGGAGATATACTCCTCGAGCACGATGTGGGCATTGGCTCCGCCAAAACCAAAAGAACTCACACCCGCTCGGCGAGGAAGGGGCGACCCATCCTCGCTGTTTGCGACTTGCCATGGAGTGAGTCTATCGGCGATATAGAACGGAGTTTCCTTGAGATTGATGTAGGGATTGATCTCTGCAAAGTGGATGTTGGCCGGAATCTGTCTGTGCTTGATGGCGAGCAAAACCTTGAGCACGCTGGCAATGCCGGCGGCAGTCTCCAGGTGGCCAATATTGGTCTTTACCGAACTCAAACCGCAGTGCGGGATTTTCGCAGGAGGTTTGTTGCTCCGCTTGTACAATTCAGAAAAAGCCTTACTGAGCGCCTGAATCTCGATCGGATCCCCCAGACTAGTCCCCGTGCCGTGACATTCGATGTATCCAACCGTCGTAGGATCGACTTGCGCCTTTTCGTACGCCTCGATTAGGAGAGCAGATTGAGCGGACGAATTCGGCGCCGTCATCGTCGTCACTCGCCCACCATGATTCTCCGCGGTCGCCTTGATGACCGCGTATATGTGATTGCCGTCGGCCTCAGCGACCGACAGACGTTTGAGGACAATCGCTCCGCAACCCTCCCCTCTCACATAGCCATTTGCCCCCTTGTCAAAGGTTTTGCACTTCCCATCGCCGCTCAACATACCAGCCATGCTGAACGAAATGTATGCGGCGGGACTCAGCATTACTTGCACACCGCCCACAATCGCCATGTCACAGCTTCCTGTGTGGATTGATTCTATGGCTCGGTGCAGTGCGATTAATGAGCTGGAACAAGCGGTATCGATGGGTGCGCTCGGCCCGCGCAAATTGAGCAAGTATGAAACCCGATTGGCTAAGACGGAGTGGGAATTTCCTGAGGCGGTATAGCCGTCCACCACAATTTGGCGACTATTCATCATTTGGATGTAGTCATTTGTCGCGACGCCCACAAATAATCCGGTTCTCGTCCCAGAAAGATCGGAGACCTTGTGTCCGGAATCTTCGATGGCCTTCCACACTTGCTCCAGGAAAATTCGCTGCTGCGGATCCATCGTTTGCGCTTCTCTGGGCGAGATTCCAAAGAACAGCGGATCGAACTTGTCGATCTCATTCATGAACCCGCCCCACTTGGAGTTCGACTTATTGATCTCCTTGAGGGGATCTCCGTAATAGTCCTGCCAGCGCCAGCGATCGGGCGGGATAACGGTGATCATATCTTTCGAGTTTTTTAAGTTTTCCCAGAATTCTTCCAGATCGTCGGATTGCGGCATGACGCCGCTCATGCCCACGATCGCCACAGGCATGTCAACGAACCGACGTTCAAGAGAAAAGCCTCCGCCGGAAGCCGGGAGCACTGCCTGGCGATCCAGGGCAACTGGATCCCAGCCCTTACTCATCTTGAATGGTGCCTTTTGGTGAGTTTCACCATCTTCGCTCCTCGGCGGTTGCTGCATCGCCGCTGGTGGCACGACCACTGTGGTGGTGACCGAGGTGGCGGAACCGGGATAGAATCGAAGTAGCTCAGTCCTCCGCTCCGAAGACAGATACTTCGCAATTTCACCGATCGAGGGATAGTCAAAAAACAGGACAGGCGTTATATCCAGTTGATACTTCTCGTTTATCACGTTCGCAAACGTCGTCAACCCAATTGAGTCAAACCCCAGATCTAGCAAGATTTTGTCAACTGCCATGTCTCCGGCATCGAGTTTCAGAAACTCCATCACGATTTGCGACAGTTCGTTCTGCAACCACACCAGAAGGTCTCCGCCTGTTTCATCAGAAACCGGCGAATTCACAGTTTGACTCGAAGAACTAGGTCCCGCAGGCGCAGCGGGCGCTGGCGTTCTCTTTCTCACACCCCATGCCAACTCCACTTTCTCTTGCACGCCTTCCAACACGGCAAACTGCGATTTTCCGCTAACAAGACCTTTAACAAACGCTTCAAGTCCCGTTGCTACGCTTAAGGCTTTGATTCCCAGGGTCCTTTTGAAGTAGAGCTCTGTCTGCTCATCGAGTTTCATTCCGCCGTCGGCCCATAACGACCAATTGATGCTCAATGTTTTTCCCGACCTCTCTCCTTTGGCTCGCAGAAGTTCGCGCTCGGCCGCAAACGAGTCCATGAAGTGATTCGCGAAGCTATAGTCACATTGCCCCGCATTGCCGGCGATGGCCGCAAGCGAAGAAAAGGTTACGAAGAAGTCCAGCTTCTCATTCTTGGTGACCTCATCGAGATGAAGTGTTCCATAGACCTTGGGGGCGAATACTGCACTCATTTCCTCCGCGGTCTTATTCCTGATCAGAGAGTCCCTTAGAATGCCTGCGGCATGGATGATTCCATTGATCTCTCCAAAACGAGACCGGGTCTGATGGACCAGATTCTTGACGTCTTCATGATCGGAGACATCGGCCGGCAGGTAAACTACTTCTGCGCCTAACTTTCTGAGCTCTCCTAACCTGGCCTCGCGCTCGACCGACAGATGGGATCGACCGGTAAGCACCAGTCTCGCCCTGCACTCCTTCGCCAAAAATTCAGCGAATATGAGGCCCAGCCCACCCGCTCCTCCGGTAATGAGATAGACGCCCTTTTCCTTAATGCCCACGCTTGGAGATGGAGGTGAGCCTACGGCTTCTTCGAGGTCAAAAGCTTTGAGCCTCTTGATATAGCGCTCTTCCCCTTCATAGCGGACGGCAGTTGCATCGAGCACGTGCGCTCGAAATTCTGCCGCCACCGCGTTGAGGATCTGCTCGTGTCCGAAAGTATTGTGCCGAACTTCAACCGTTTTGCAGAGCAGTTTGGGGTGCTCTAAATGCAATGTGTTGACAAAGCCCCTCACTGCCTCGTTGTGCGGCTGGGCCTCACCCCGTTTCGTTGCATAAAGATAGAGGAGATGCACCTTACTTTCCAGTTTTTGCTTAATAAGGGACTGGCAGACGAACAGGAAAGAGGAGACGCCTCTCTCCAGAGACTCTTTCACACTCTTGTCATGACCAAGCGGCCAGGCGAAGCAGATGTTCACTATCGGGCACTGTTTTTCAATGAGCGATTCAAAGAGCCGGTTAAAATCATCTTTGTTTTGTGGATTGACCTTGTAGGTCTGCCTGCCCAAATCTCCGAAGCTTTCTCCGGGCATCACTAAAATGATTGGATCCGAATTCGTTCTTGCTTCTCTTAGCCGTTCCTGATACAGATCACGCAAGTTTTCGTCTGTATCAAAAAGCACGATCGAAGATGGGCCGGTTGGCGCCGTTTTCTCCACCTCCAGCGAGGCCTTCTCCCATTCATACGAGTAGTAGAGTTTGGAGAAGCCATCCAGGTCCTCACTTTGTGCTGGTTTCTTGTGGACCTCACGAAGAGGTACACCGATGCATTCGCGGAGTTTTACGAGGACCTTGCCCGTTTCATCGAGAATAAGCACATTACTTTTCAAGACTCGCGCATTCTCGCTTCTGCCTTTTCTATCTTCTTTCACCTCGGTCACATAGCTGAAGCAGTCGGACTTTAGGGGATGCAGGATCTCGACCTCGCCGATGGAAAACGGAACAAACATTTCTTCAGCTTTTGCGCCGAGCTGCGCGCCCATCCCAGCCTGCAACGAACCATCGACTAGGGAGGGATGGAGGACCATGCTTTGCAGGTCCCCCCGACGAAACTCCGGCAGCTTCAGAACTCCCAAGATCTCATTCCCGTTTCTGTACACTTCCTGGAGCACTTGGAAGCTGGGGCCCAAATTCAGACCGAACGACTTGAACAAGGGATAGGCAGTATTGCCGTCGATGACTTTTGCAGACCTCGCGCGCACACTCTCCAAGTCGACGTATTCCGGTTCTGCAGAGGCTTCCTGCGCGGTCGTGTATAGGAGCGTTCCTTGGGAATGGAGTACCTTTTTGCTTTTCTCGTCGTTGCTGAATACTTCAAACCGGACCGTGGATTCACTAGGCTTTAGTTCAATGAACACTTCTTTGGGCACTGAGTTGTGAACCGCAATCGGGCTCACCCAAACGATATTTTTGATTTTTTGCACTTTTCTGCCGGCAGCAATCTCCCCGGCCTTCCGTGCCAGCTCAAGATAGGCGACGCCGGGTAGCGTCGGAATGTTTGCCACCATGTGGTCGTAGATGAAAAAGTCCCGCTCATGAAATGTTTTCTTGAAAAGCTGGCGTTCGAAAGTTGATTCATTGGTATCGACCAGGGGGTGCATCGCGGGTGCCACGTGCAAGGGATGGCGCATCGAGGATTTTTGATAGGCCCAGTGCCGCTTGTCGGCAAAGGGGTAGGTCGGCAAGGAAACCCTCCTCGCGGAGCCGTTGGACTGCAATCCGTGCCATCCCGTAAGCAGACCTTCGACCCACAGTTCGGCGAGTCTGTTGATGTCTCGCCCCTGCGACAGCAGCCGAAGGAACTCTTCTTTCTCTCTCCGATTCAACAATCGCGTAATGCCTTCTGCGTTCTTTGCCTGACCACTGGCAATACCTTCAGCCTTTCTTCCGGCGATGAAGCAGGTAAGTTTTTCCAGCAATTCTCCCCTGGTCATGGCGGTGATCGCCAAGCGATGCTCGAATGCCTTCCGGCCGATTTGTAGGGTATAAGCAGCGTCACTCAGATCTACGCGGTTCTGTTCCAGGAATCGCGCCAGGAGAACCGCGGTGTCACGCAATTCGTCCTCAGTTCGGGCGGAGAGCGGGAAAACCAGCTGGCGGGCTTGCGCTGGTTCATCGTCCGCGGGCGGTATTGGTTCGTAGTTTTCCAAGATGATGTGCGCGTTTGATCCGCCGGCACCAAAAGAGCTGATTCCTGCCCGAAGAGGCAGCCGCACCCCGTCAACTTCCTTCGCTTTCCAGCACTCCAGACTTTGTACGACGTAAAAAGGGGAATTCCGAAAATCAGTGAATTCGTTCAGCTCCGCGGAATGCAGGGAAGGAACGAGCTGACGATGCTTCATCTGCAGGAGCACCTTGGTTACGCCGACAACACCTGCCGCTGCTTCCAAATGGCCAATATTGCTTTTGATCGAACCGATAGCACAGGTTTGATTGGCTACACGGTCTGCGCTGAAAGCATTACTCAAACCGGTAATTTCAATGGGGTCACCGAGTTCGGTGCCCGTACCATGGGCCTCGATGTACCCGATGCTTCGCGCCCCGAAATTGGCTTTTTCCAGCGCCGACAAAATTAGGTTCGTTTGTGCTTTAGGATTGGGAACGGTATATCCACTGGTCCGTCCACTGTGGTTGACAACGGCGCTTTTGATCACACCATAAATGTTGTCACCGTCGTGCACAGCTTGATCCAGAGGCTTGAGAAAGAGGGCTCCAATACCCTCTCCTGCAACATAACCGTTGGCACCCTTTCCAAAGCTGCGGCAGACACCATCAACCGACAGCGCGCCGCCAGCCTGATTGATATCAAGCTTGGCCTGATGCAGGTCCAGGTTTACGCCGCCGACGATGGCGGCGGAGCATTCGCCGGCGCGAATCGCTTCGCAGGCAAGATAAATGGCGGTCAAGCTGGAGGAACACGCCGTATCTATCGTCAAGCTAGGTCCCGAGAGATTCAACCAGTAGGAAACACGATTGGCAATGCTCCAGAGAAAGGAGTTGGGGACTATCCGATTGCCGGCGTGCTTCTCCTCAACGCCTAGCATTTGATACATCGCCCATACCGCGCCGACAAATACGCCGATGTTCCGAGATCCGTCTTCCTGTGCCAAGATGTCGGGGTAGTAGCCTGCGTCCTCGATTGCTTCCCAGGCCACCTCAAGAAAATGCCTCTCTTGAGGGTCCAACATTTCTGCCTCTCTCGGAGAGATGTTAAAGAACAAGGAATCGAACTTATCCACGTCGTCAATGAAGCCGCCGCGGTACCGCGCCGTGCTTCCATGCTGCACGCGCCCTTCATAGCGGTCCGTGGGGAGATCCTCAATACAATCTCGACTTTGAACCAGGTTTTCCCACAGCTCTCTCACATTCTTCGCCTTGGGATAGCGGCCAGCCATGCCCACAATCGCGACGTCTTGCGTTTGCCGCGATTCCGTCTTAGCGACCCCCGGAATGGAATCGGTTTTTGGGGACACCTTTTTCACCGTATTCGTCTCGCGTGGAGAGAACACTTGCGCCGACATCGGCGAATCTGGCGCCGTGGCGGACGCCGAAGGAGGTTCGGCAGGCATTTTGGTTCGTGGTGCGGAACTTGTCGCCTCTGTGCCACCTACCAAGCTTCCTGCAACGTTGTGGTATTTGACCAATTTGTAGTTCGCATAGACGCTTCCTAACGGCTGGGGCGTGCTCTCCATGACAATTTCTGGAACGTTCGCCTTTCTGTCGAATGCATGAACAAGCCTCTCTATGACGCTGTCGATCTCGTCGCACGTCAGGCCGACAGGAATGGCCAGCCGGACCAAATCATTGATGGGAGTGTGCTTTTGCATCCCCACGCTGTGTGCGCCCGCCCGAATTCCAGTATTCAAATACAGCCATGCCACGAATGAAGCAACCGGATAATCGAACTCCTTGAATTCCGGTATTTGTTTGACATCAATCACAATGCAGTGCCCTCCGGCGGGCTGCAAGATTGGAACCTTGTGCCCGTTCACCGCCCGCCACACCCGGCGAACTCCTTCCATCCTGCGTAACACTTGGGCTTCGATCTGCTTGCGATTTTGCAACGAGAGCGCAATCATCTTTTCGTCGATCAGATCGATTCCGCTTCCTTCTTCATGAACGAGCTCGAGAAGCCTTTGGCTCAGCTTGACGTCATTGGTGGCAATGATTCCGCCCTTGTTCACGCAAAAATCCTTGGTCAAGCTGCCAATGACGGCGTCCGCACAGGAGAAGATGTCCCGGACAATCGTCCATATACTTTTGCCGGCGCATTCCTCTTCCTGTTCAATCAGGAGCTGCGCATTCTCCACCACGCGCGTGCCATCAATCACGAGCGGGATGGAATGTTCGGCGAGCAAGGCTTTCACCTCTCTCAAGTGCCGCAGGGAAACGGGATACCCGCCAGCGGCATTGTCGTCCACCTCGATACAGACAAATGAAATCGCGCTCGGATCTTGCCCGATTTGTGCCTGCAGCGCATCCCAGGCCATGTTGCCCTTGTACGGGTCGTGCAAATTTTGATCAAACACGGCGGGATGGGGCAACTCCTTGATCGTGAAGCCATTGTCGATCTGATGCAAGATGGTGCTGGGAAATAGCAAGTTCTGGGGCACGACCCCTTTCTTCGGCCACGCCTTGAAAAATATGTGCTCGGCCGCTTGCCCGGAGTTGGTCAGAATAAAACGAGCGAAGGGGAACACTGCCTTCACACCGTCATCCACGCTTGCGGGCCGCTGCAGTTGCGAATGCAGATGTCGCATCCGCGCCTCGATCGCGGGCATCTCCAGTTGAGACCAGGAATCCGTCTTCAAATCAAACTGAACGAGTTGCTGAGGAATTTTGAGTGGATTGAAGCCGAATTCCGACAGCGTGCGCGCTCGATCATCGACCTCCGTCACGAGCCGCTCGCAACTCGCTTGGGTACTTTCTGAAGACGGCGATCGACGAACTGCGAGCTCTTCTGACAACTCAGTGTGACCGCGATGCGTATTACTGAGGTTATAGTCACCTTCATCTGACGTCCGCATCTTGTCTGGATCCGCAATCATCATGATGATGTCGATGACATTGTCGGGATTGCCGCTCCCCACAGGACGACAAAGGAAAATGGTTTTATTCTCAGGGCGAAACTTGTTCTTGAATTGAAGATTTCCCTCGTCATTGAACAGATTCTGCGCACGCAAGTCATCGAGGATCTTATCGATCTCGGGATCCGCAGTGGCGCAGGAATCGAGCTTGCAGCCATAGGTTCCGCCCAAACTCAGAACATCGCATCCTTCCCCCACGAGAACGCCGATAATTTGTACAATCGCAAACTCCAATCCTCCCATGGGCATTTCCGGAGGATATAACTCCAGGTCCATTAGATAGCCATTTTCCTCCGCGGACATTGCGGTGATGAGGATGACGTTCTGCAGGACCTCGTCGAGATAAGTCAGGAACAGGCGGTGCTCGGCAGGTAATCTACCCGCAACAATCTCACCTTTGACTTCGTGAATGAGCGGGTTGACCATCGTCCTCGCTTCGCACCATTTATCGATGATGTTGGCGATCCTTGTGTCAGTCTCTTGACTGGAGCCGCACCGATATTCTTCTGTTTTGCATGCGCCGGATTTCTTAAACTTGGATACTTGGTAGCGCAAATGGCGCATCGCTCCGCCTTCGAGCGTGAACTCCTTGAGATGGACTATGCGCTGTAGGACGCCAAACGGCGTCGCGGAGAACGACGTTCCACCGATGGGCGGAATTTCCTCGCCCCCAAGGATGTTGAGTTGGAAATTGTTGGCGGTGCAATATCGATAGATTTCCCCGATGAGGACGGGTACATAATCTCGAGGTCCGGTATAGCCATACACCAGAATGATGTTGTTGCTTCGGCTGAAGTTAAAATACCCGCGTCTTGCGCTGCCGATGAATAGATTCGGCGCTATCTTTCTCGTCCCCCGCGACACGCAACCCTCTTTTTTGTAGCGGTTGAAAAGCGTTTGCACGAGTTCCTGCAATTCAGGATGTGTATAGGCTTCTTTTTCCAGTATGCGAATGGGCTCCGCTTCTAGGGCGATGGTGTTGCTCTGACATCGTGGCGCTATGGATACTGCAAGGAAGGGGACCGGTTTAACTTGTTCCCCGTTGATATCGGCTGAAGAATTAACTCCCTGCAACTCTCTCGCAAACTTGGCAGAGAGAGTCCGCTCATGCTTGCCGACAAAATACTTTGCCAGATCGTTAATAGTAAAATTCTCGAAAAGCAGGCTCTTGGGCAATCTTCCGAAGTCACTCTCCAGCTTTCGGATAATTTTGAGCACATAGAACGAATTAATCCCCAGCTCTCCAAATGCAGCAAACGAATCGAAATCTGGATTCAACGAGCCGGAAGCCTCGGAGATAACAGATTTGAGATAGGACTCGGTTAAGTCTTGTAGTAATTCCAGATGGACCATTGTGGATTTGTTGCCGTTCAGATTTGACCGCATCAACTTCGTTCTTTTTGTTGAATCAACTGACGCACTAGTCGGATGGCAGAGGACCGCTCCCAATCTGAGATTTGTGCAGTGGAAAAGACCAGCGCGGAGGGATTAGCGGCCAAATCCGTGTTGAAATCGTCATCACCCGAAAATGCAGCCTCCACCGCACGATATATGCCAGAGATCCTCGAACATTTTGCCGTAGACCCCACCCTGCCGGAAGCCTGAACGAATCTCAGGAGCTTTCCACCACGGGAACGCAAACATTTGCGCTGACCGGCGCTCGAACGAATCCTACGAATCCAAGACCGATTGCCATTCTCTACGGGCGCGCAAAAGCGAACAGTTCAGGTTGTGTTACAGGGAATCTGTCAGTGAGAGAAAAGAAACTGATTGATCGTGTGACAAGGAGGTCTTGGAGGGGAACGGAGCAGCGAGACGCGATGCCGCGCTGGTTTTGATGAGGATGCTTCCCCTGCAGGCAGCCGGTGGCGACGGTCGACGACCAGAGGTTCGATGCGTTCGGGTGTATTGAGGAGGGCGGTAATCGCCGCGTGGCCCAGAACCGGTGCCGGGCAGCGCGATTGGAGGGAGCAACAAGCGGCACGATGTCGTGCGATGGGCCGGAAGAAAGGGAGACGGATCCAAGAAAGCTGGAACACATTGAGGACGACAGCGCTCATGCGCAATCCGGCGCGAGTGCGAAAGTTGTTCACCGCGGCTCCGGTACCGTAGGTCGGCGTCGACGCGCGTCTTCAATAGCGCCATGTGGTTCTTTCCTTTGTTCATCGTGGATGATCCCCAGCGGTTTGATTTTCTGTCATCATCATCTTGGCTTTGGTGTTAACTCGGGGCGAATCGGTTTGACCCAGTTACCTCGGAAGCGGACCTGCAAACCCGAGTACCACGGGACTCTTTGATTACATAGCTTATTTCGTCAGGCGGAAGATCCCGCCAAAGGCGCCCGGCACTGCTGAATCCTCTGTGGTCCCCGGGATGGCTCATTTCCCCTGCCAGGGTCGCATTAGAAAAGCCGGGAGTGAGATTGGATAAACTGCGGTCATGCCTAATCAAATGTGGAGGCGCGGGCAGGAATCGAACCTACGTTAAGGGCTTTGCAGGCCCTCCCCTAGCCGCTCGGGTGCCGCGCCATTATTGTCCGCTGAGACTGCGTTTGTTTCGAACGCGCCTCAGCCGTCTTTTTCTTGCTGAATCTGTTGCACCGTTCGCGTCAACACATTTCCCGGACCCGTTTCCATGAATTGCGTGACGCCACGGCTGAGAAGGAAACGTATGCTCTGAGTCCACTGCACCGAATGGTCCATCTGATTTACCAGCAGCGACTTGATTGATTCGGATGCGTTGTCGCTCGGATAAAGCTGGGCGGTTACATTGGCGACCACCGGAATCGCAGGCGCGGCAAAAGACAGCGGCGCTAGAAACTCTGCGAAGGCTTTCGCAGCATCGGCCATATATCGGGAGTGAAAGGCGGCGCTGACCTGCAGAGGCACGTAGAGCCGCGCGCCCCCCTTTTCGAACAGAGGCCCCGCGCGCTCGATATCCTCTACCGGACCCGAAACGATCGTTTGCAACGGCGAATTGAAGTTGGCGATATCGATACTCGCCAGTCTGTTTTCTTTGATCACCTTCGCGATGATCCCAACGCCCAGACCAATGACCGCTCCCATTGCGCCATTCTTCGCTTGCGACATCAACTGCCCGCGCTTCGTCACGAGCCGCAGCCCGGTCAGAAAATCGAACACGCCTGCCGCAAGCAACGCGTTGTACTCTCCCAAACTATGACCTGCCAGGTACGCAGGACGAGGGCTTTGGCGGACTGCCTTGTAGTAATGTAGGGCATTCACCACGTAGAGACTGGGCTGAGTGAATTGGGTCTCTTTGAGACGATTGTCCACGTCCTGAAGACACAACTTGCGCAACGAGTAGCCGAGAATCGCGTCCACGTCCTTCTCGGCTGCGACATATTCGCCCACTTCATCGAACAAACCTTGACCCATGCCACGCTTCTGAGAACCCTGACCAGGGAATAGAAAGGCAATCATCGAACTCTCCTGTTGTGATTGGTCTGTGTGAGGTGACGTTCTAGGCCGAGATGCGTAGGAAATCGTGGGTCGATGTTTTTTCGCTGAGCAATGGAATTGCCTGTCGAACGATCAGCCGTGGGGACTCAGCACCTAGCCGCTCGGCGCAGATCGCCACCAAGTATTCCGACGCCGGCCGTAACTGCCAGAACTGCCAGCGCCCCGAATCATCAGCTAACTCGGGAGCGATCGCGATTGCAACGGCATGATCATCGCGGTAGTGAAAGCTGAACTTGTCCAGGGGCAAGGACAAACCCATGCCACGTGCCTTGATGTAGGCTTCCTTAAATGTCCAGTATTCGAAGAATCGATACTGTTGTTGATGCGGCGGCGTGGCAGTGAGGTCCGCAACCTCTTGCGGCGCGAAATAGCGATCCGCGATCTCCAGCGATACCTCACGTGCGCGGAAATTCTCGACATCCACTCCTAAAGCACGGCGCTTGGTCACTCCCAATACGATGAGGCTGTGCGTGTGCGAGATGTTGAACACCAAACATGCTTCTCTCGCCTGCGCGTTGGCGATGTCGGGGCGCCCATAGGCAGTTGTGGAAAAGATCCACTCCTTGGGATGGATGGGTATGTATCGCGACAATACCGTCCGCACCAATGCCCGCGTAATCAGATATCGCTGCCGATCCCTCGCGAAATAAAACCGCGGTTCCTGCTCCTTCTCCGCCGTATCGAGCAGCTCGCGATAGGCGCAATGCAAGCCCTCCTCGGTTATTTCATCGTAAAAAGCGAGCCACAAATGGATTTCGGCGGACGTCAGGGGTAGGATCCGTTTCATTTCCAATGTGTCGCATGGTCGGCGTTCCGCGCGGGTGGCATTCATGGGCGCACAGCGGACGCATCAATGTTGTCGAGGGTTTCGCTCGGATAGCCGGAAGCGTTGCCGATGCCGGGCCCGCCGTCGATCCCCCCGTCAAGAGCCTGGCCAACTCCGTAGACGTGAATGTCCGGGTCGAGCCTTCGCAACTGACACTCCGGTCCCGCGGAGTCTAGGTTGACGGAAGCGATCCTAGAAATCTCTTTGCGCTCGGAATCAACGCTGGGATCATATCGATCCATGGCAAAAGTGCGAGTTCCCAATAACTTGGCGCCGACCAGACGGGCCCGTGTGTTATGGAAGGGCGCAGCCTGCGCCGAAATGCCTTGATCTGTGAATCCACGCCGCGAATGGCGAGGGTGTCTTATTGCCTGATCGACGCCAACAAGACTGCTAGATTCTTCTGATCGAAGCCATAGGGCGTCAGAATCGCGTGCACCGTCGATTTGGTGGCCGCGGGCATACCATACTTCAGGAACGTGGCCAAGGTACCGGCCGTGCCAACGTCGATGTATCGGCGAGCACCCTGTTGCTCCAATCGCGCCGTGGCTTCACGGAAGCGAATCGGGTGACGTACAACGTTCCAGAAATATTCGTCGGACAAATGGGACAGAGTCTCGGTCTGATCGCAGCATACCAGCGGCAATCGACCTTGCTTGCACTGGATCGACTGCATGAACGACTCGAACGGAGCTTTCGCTTTGTCGATCCACCTCGAATGAAAGGGGAAAGAAACCGGGAGCCGCTGATAGACTACGTTGTAACGCCTCAAAGCAGTTTCGATCTCCTGGAGTTCCGTCCGCCTTGCGGATACGACGAAATGGGAACAAAAGTTGACGGCGGCCAATTCGCTGCGACCGCTCAGGAAGTCCTCTGCAAACAGCGCCGGATCGGCCAGTACGGCGGTCATACCTCCGGGCTCACAATATTCCTCGAGTGCAATCGCCTGTCGCATCACGGCGGTCAAAGCATCCTCAACGCCGATGAACCCCGCCACCGTTGCAGCAGCGAAAGACCCCAGACTGACCCCGAGGACAACGTCCGGCCATACGCCAGCATGAATCAATGATTGCGCCAGCGAGTACTCCACCATGAATATCGCGGGATGCGTCATCAAGGTGCGATCGAACGGATCTCCCCTGCCATTTTCGTCGGAATAGAGAGTCTCGATCACTGACCTGCCCGAGGACTGGCGCGCGATATCGTCGAGCCGGAGCATCCAGTCGCGGAAAGTGTCGTTGTCATCGTACAACGCTCTTCCCATATGGAAGTACTGCGATCCCTGGCCCGAGAACATGAATACTGTCTCGGAGACTGGCACTGAAGACCTCTTCTTACAGCTTTCAAATTTATCAGCGCCGGCGTGAGCTCACTTTGTAGCCGCGAAGCGAGTTTGAGCGGCAGAATCCCAGAAATCCGACACGCGATGTTCGCAAGCAACCGCCGACACGCGCGTTACCCAATGGGCCTGCAGTCCGGCACGATCAGATGGGACAGGTATCGACGATGGGGAATGACTTCCCGGTCGCTTCAAGCTGCCCCAAGCTCGACTCCCGGCGAATCAATGCGTGGCAGCTGCCAAATTCCGTGGCTAATAGAGGCTCTTGGACAGTAAAACCGAGGCACTGGGTCAGCATAGAAGAGCGCGCGTGCGCTGCCGGGTACAGGAGCCACCCAACCGCAAATCCATTTGGACGAATCACTGTACTTTGCGCAGTGTCGATTAGCATCTTGAAGATGCCACGTTTGCGATAAGGCCTGAGTACGGCAAGCTGGGAATAACGGGCAACGCGGTCATGTTCCGCGAAGCGCAGGCGGTAGCGTTGGTGAACTTGGCGATCCCCGGTCGTGTCGACCACGCTTAACGTTCCTATCGTATTGTGATTGTCTCGCACGAGAAAATGCCAAACTCCCGTCTCGCCCGGTCCGGGTAGAGGTCTAAACGAGAATCCTTGCTCGATGGTAAAGACCTGAGTTCGGATTCCCAACATCTCAGCCCACTGCTGATTGGTGGTTGCTAGTTCGATTCTGATATTGGGAACGTCCCTCCCCACCGCTATCAGTGTCAACACGTGGTCGACCGTCTCCCCAACGGCATTTAGCCGCTCTCCCACCATGTGCGGTATGCCCACGTTGAATGCATTCTCGATGGCCAGCGACATCTCCATGCGGTCGAGTGAGTCGGCTCCCAACTGGGTCCAGGTGGATTCCTCGGTGACCTCTTCCTTCCGAACTCCCAAGTGTTCGCTGATGATCTGCTGCAAGCCCGTCAGAAGTTCCTGTTTCGCGTACATTTCTCCCCCAATCTGAGAATGTCGGCGCCATCACCGAGCCTCTCACCGGACTCTACCGAGCTCGGCCTCTGCGTATTCTGTCCTGCCTGCGGATAGGACGAAATGAAAGCAGGCGTGGACTACCGCCAATTCGCTTCGAGGGCCAGCACACTAAGCCCTTCTTACGGTGGTCAAATCCGTTGGCACAGCTGTACGGTCACTTGCTGCAGCTACCACAGACTGCTCCCAGGGAAATATGCCTTGTTCAACGTACCGCACAATGGCTTGCAGATTACCCGCATCTGAAAACACCTCTCGATTGGCAGTAACCGCCGGTGATTTTAGATCCCGCAACGGCATGCCGATACGGCTCATGTAGCCCTTGTAGCGTCGAATCGCAGTCTTCGACAGTCGACGCAACCGTTGTAAGTGACGGCGCAGCAAAGCGTCACTAGCGGGTTCGCATGCGTCCACCAATCCCCATTCGCAGGCTTGCTTCGCCGAAATGGGCTGCGTCATGAGCGTCAGGTAATGTGTCTTCTGAAACCCGATGCGGCGTATCAGGAACGGCAGCACGCAGGCCGGATACAGCCCAAACAGCAACTCGGACAAACTGAACCGTGCAGTGTCGTCGGCGAGAACAATATCGCTCGCGGCGACAAACCCTACACCTCCGGCATTCGCCTTGCCGCGCACATGCGAGATCGTCACGTACGGACCGGTTGCCAAGCGCAGCCACAACTCGTACAACGGTCCGGGGCCATCGTCCTGCTCTTGGCTAGTCCTCGAAGCGCTAACGATTTCCTTGAAATCGGCACCTAAGCAAAACACTTCCGGTGAGCCGCTCAAGACCACGACGGTCACGGACTCCTCGCATGCAGACAAGACGTTATTGCACTCGGTGATAAGCTGACCGTTTATCGTGTTGTTAGCCCCAAGCCGGTCGATCTGTAAGAAACAGATCGAGTCCTGAAGCTGAACTTTGATCGTCTCGTAGGTCACGACACCACTCCTAAAGGCAATGTAATGCCCGATCTCGCAGAGAAATCAGGTCGCTCAATGGTGATGGCTAATGATGGCGCTGCCAGCACAGCGCGGTATTGATCCCGCCAAAACCCATGCTCAAGGTCAGCGCGTTCTCGATGGGATGATTGATCGACTTGCTTCTTACCCAATTGAGTGTTGGGTCGATGGGATGTTCCAAATTGCGAGACGGATGCAACTGGCCGGCCTGCATTTGTAGCAAGGTTGCAATCACTTCAACCGTACCGGCGGCGCTTAGGCCATGACCGATCAGGGACTTGGTCGCGTTCAGATAGGCGTCTGTCAATCCGCAAGCGTGGAGCGCCTTCAACTCCGTTTCGTCACCTATAACAGAACCCGTGCCGTGCAGATTGACGTAGTCGATATGCGCGGGCAACCATCCGGGCACCTCCAACGCATTCTGAATCGCCTGCGTCTCCCCCTCCCACGATGGATCAGGATTACGATTGCCATCCATCGCGATCCCCCAGCCGCACAAAACCGCGTAGGGCTTTAAACCCCGACGCTGACTCGATTCCAACGACTCGATGACGACTGCGCCGCAGCATTCGCCGAATATGAATCCGTCGTGATCGCGGTCGAAGGGACGACAGGCGAGCGCGGGATCGTCGGCGTAGCGATCCGATCCCATCGCACCGAGTGCCCGCAGCCCCCGGCACTCCCAATGCGATAGATCCATCAATGCTCCCAAAGCAATACATACATCCAATTGATTGGCGACTACCGCCTGCGCTGCCTGTACAATTGCCAATTGGCCGCTCGCCGACGCGCCACCCACGGTGTAGGCTAAGCCGCGAATACCAAACTGCTCAGTGCAGAAGCCGCACAGGTCAGAATCCATGAACGACAACGCGTACGACGGCCGCAAGAACACCAAACGATCGCGATAGCCGTCATGAATCCGCATCAACTCGCGCTGCTGAACATTCGACCCGCCAACAATCAGACCGATGCGGCGAGGATCTACGTCCGACAGTCGCGCCTCAATCCACGCCTCCTGCAGGACGACCAAGGCCGCCTGCGCGGAGAGAGAGGCTGCGCGCAGTGTCTGCTTGGCAATGCCCGGAGGAAACACCATTTCGCGAATTTCCGCGCCGATGTAAGCCGACTCCTGTTGGCGGCCCGGCCGCCGCATCACGCCAAACGACGTCTTACCGTCGAGCAAGGCGGCCTTAAAGGCGGCCTTCCCTTGCCCGATGGCCGAGATGACACCCATCCCGGTAACGACCGATTTAAGCGGCATCGAGTTTCTGCAGAAACAAATCGGCCAATTGCCCGATGTTCTTGGGCCCGAACAGATCGACCCGCGAAATCGATAAAACGAGTGACTCTTGCACGAGCATCGCGATTTCAGCGCGGTCCACGGAATTGGCACCCAGATCGACCAGTCGGTCGGAGGCCATGAATATATGCGCCTCGAGGCCAGGTAGTATTTCTCGAGTACGCCGCGCGATGAGATCAAGCAATTCTGCTTTGGTCATAACAAGCTCGTCTTGTTCATTTACTGGTCGCAAAACGACAACTGCGCAAAGCCGCGATCAGCGACATTTCGCTGAAGGCTTTGTAATAACTTCAAGGCGTAAGTGCTGGCCAACGATCAAATTTCGTCCGCCCGTTCATTAAGGAGAGCAGGTAGGCCCAGCCCGCGAGACCGGCGATGGCGAATCCGCCTGATCACGCCTCGTAGGTAGTAAGTGAGACGATGCTGTCCGGATCGATCTCTACTGCCACGGCCCGCCGGAGCAATTCGACGGAGATCACGATTCGCCAGCTCCGTTTCTTGACGATAATTCCTTCCAGGCCTCGGAGCGGACCTCTTTCAACCCGAATCCTCTGGCCTTCATGCAGGTAAGCATATGGCTCTACGTTTTGTCCGGAGCCCAGAGCTTTTCGAATAGCTTCAATTTCGATATCGTCAATCTTTGCGGGCTTTTGGCCAAAAGCCACAATTGAGACAACGCCCACCGCCCCTAAAATTGGAGTTCGATATCGGGCGTCAAATCTGCAAAATAGGTATCCGGGAAACAGGGGTATGCTGCTTCCCGTCACACCATCCGATGGGCATTTTGGCCTCCGGTAAAGTGGAAGAAATTGCTCAAATCCTCTGGAGTTCAGAAATACAGCGGCGATCTTCTCGTAGTTCGATTTCGTCCGCAATGCATACCAACAGAGGTTAGAGTCCGCAGACCGGCATGCGTTATACCTTCCATCATACGTGATATCGGTTGTGTTCATGGTAGAACCTCTCTAACCGTTATTGAAGTAGGCTTCGCCCCCTTCCCTCCCAAGGAATGCCGCTGTCAAACGGAATCTTCTGGTTTCCGAATCTGAGGGTAGAGACAAACTTAAGCGATTGAGTGGCCAATATCTCCCATACGCGAGATAGAGTCTGGTCAATATAGCTCACATGAATGTAAAGCGCTTGCCCAACGCGACCGCTGGCTCAAGATCGAACTCGGTTTCACGCTTCCGCTGCGCACTTCAATTCTCCGGAAAAACTTTGTCGAACATACAGAACATCATCATTAGAGAGACTCGCCTCACGCGATCGTTAACTTTCCCCAGACGACTTTCCACAACGCACGTGGCAGCTTGACGGCTTTACTTTCACCACGCAGCCGATTGTCCTGTCCGGAGGGAATCCGAAAGATTATCGCGACTTCGGCTTTCGCCATAGGCGACAAGTCTCGCCGCGCTGTTGCTCAGCAAAAGCCGGGTATAGTCATTGATTTCCAGGGCATTGGTAGCCCGGACAGAAAAGTGCCCATTCTCTGTGGCAGAGACCACATTGAGCCTGACGACATGGCGATCTGCACAGCGAACCTGCCCTCGCCTCCCGCGGCAGTTGTTCCCCTCTGCCCGGCTGAATCTGTACCTGACTCGCGAAGACCCAGCATAGAATTCAATGTCGCCACAGGTGCAGCAGCCGCTGGCCCTTGTCACGCTATTAAGCTTCCTGGCCAAAAAACGGATTCGGAGGCGCATTTGCGTCTCAAACCGCACGGCAGGAATCCATAATTATGCTCCGCCGCCTAATTTGAACCGCTCTCGTTGGCCCTTCAACGTGGCCGGCCACATCGACGACCGGACCTGCGAACCTTTCGGTTTGCGAAGCCTCAACAGTGTGCGCACGGGTACCGCGGCGGCTCATGGAGACCAGTCCAGTGCCGCGACGGAAGACGGGCTCGCTCGTAGCAACACTTCGTTGTCCAGAAACGTGATTCTCGAAGGTGCTCGGTTTGTATGCCACCCGGAAGAGCATACCTGCTAGAGACGGCAACTCTCATGGGTGTTCTTGCGCGGCGCCGGGCTGCTCCTTCCATCGTTTAACATCCACGCCGATCACGAGGAGCCACACGCAAAGCGATAGTTCGGCGATGAAGGACACGAGCAGAATGTAGGGAGACAGATAGATTGCGAGCGGGGGCGCCAGAAAGGTCAGGCAACCCAAACCCGCGATCGCCATCCCCACCCCCAGAATGCGAGGCAGGAAAACCGACCGGAGGATGAGGTACCCGATCAGGAGGTCATAGAATGCGAAAAATACCAGGCAGATGTCGACTGCCTGACCATAAAGTTCGAGAAACATCCGCGCCAGGGCCCGCAACTGTTCCACCTTAAATGCGCTCAAGTACTGGCTGCTTCCCAAGACAACCAAGGGAGCGACATGAATGAGGCTACCGAAAGCCAGCATGACGCATCCGACGACGCTAAAGAACGCCGCCAGCAGCGAGAGGCTCCTGTTTACAGGCTTAAACAAATTATAAAACAGCGCCGTGACAGCCAGATAGCACGCATTCGCGATAAGGCCGGTTGCTAAACCCATGCGAAATAAACCTTGGTGCGCCAGGATGTCGTTCACTGTAGTGGCGGTTTCGCCAGAACCGACGATCCGTCTAATCAAGAACTCACCGACTATTGCCGTAAGAAAGTAAAGCAGGTAAACGACACCGGTAATCCTGGCTTTGGGACGCGGCGACGCTTCCGCAATTCGTTCCATCGTCACTGCGCTGTTCATATTCGATTCTCCGCCGCCGCGCGAACCGTTGGTCGAGCCGCAATTGTTCCAGCAACCTGCCCTTCGCCTTCAAGTCGACGCCGCCGCCCGGCTCGCTTACTTACGAGTTTGATCCTGCTCCGCCAAGCGAAAACCAACCCACAATCCCCGGAAGGGAACTTGGCGAATGAAGCGAACTGTCTGACAACGAAACGGTTGGACAATGACCGCGCGTCGTCTTTCAGTCCCAGGGAAGCACAAGAAAGACCATCCGCATTACAAAGACTTTCTACTCGTTTGGTTTTGCCCCGCCCCACCGTTCAACTTCTCAAATTCCCTTAACCCTCGCACAACGTTCGCGACCACTTCCAACGCCTGCGACGCATCTTCTTCGGAAGGTCATTGCTCCGCTCAATCGCAGCCCGATGGAAGATCTTGCTTCCCATCCGGCACGACAACCCACGGTTCCACCTATCCTTTTCGATGGATTTGAGTCTTAATTGGCTAGGTCAACCATGGACGTCCATTGGTGTTGCCGATGGAACTTCTTGACACCGGTAAGCACAAGCATCTCCGTCTTCTTCCCCGCCCGTTCGAGAAGCCGACCATACCGCTGAACATCAACCTCTCGATTCTCCACCGGTTTGAGGCAACACAGGTTTTCTTCAAGTAGTCCGGCGTATTCATCGAACGTTAACTCCAAGCGGTTCTGCAGTTGCGCACCGACGCCAAAACGAGCCAGCGCAGCGGCCGAACCTGGGGTGATGACGCCGCTGAAGAACTCCGAGGAGCAACCCGAGCCATAGGAAAAGAGTCCGACCCTGGAGCTACCGGTGTACTGGGCGCGATCGATGATGCTAGCCAGTGCCAAGTACACAGAGCCGGAACACAGGTTTCCCACAACGCTCGGATACTCAAGCGAGGGCATAACGCGCTGCGTGAAATCTCGTTCGACCTGCTGAGGCGATGCGTTCGCACACTCCTTCATCATTTTCCTGTGGGCGGCTTTCACTAAACCAGCGAATGGAGTATGCATGGCAAGATAATCGAAGGTGTCGACAAAGTGAGTGTCGTTAACTTTGCTCCTGTATTCCTCGAAACTCTTGGCCAGACAATCAAGGTAGGCGAATAGAGAGCGATCGACATCAGCGATATCGAATTCCGGAGAAGGACGAGCGGAGTCCATCGTTTCAAAGCTATAGTTCCCGAACGCACCCAAGTCGACAGCCATAACTCGCGCTTGATCACTAATTAAGATGGCGGCCGCTCCAGTGCCCATCACCGGCTCGGTGTATGCGGCCTTTTGATTAACCAACGAAACGTCGGTTGCGACCACCAGAACCTTCGATCCCGGCGAGATACCGGATGCGACGTAGGCGACTGCCATCTGGAAGGCAGCTGTCGCCGCATAGCAAGCCTGCTTTACCTCGATGAGGCGACAGTTTCGGCTGAGCCCGAGATACTGATGTACATACGACGTAATCGACTTGCTGTAGTCGATGCCGGATTCGCTGGAGGTGATCACGATTTCAATGCGGTCTCTCTCATCGGCGTCGAGTGCGTCGATAATAGGCTTCGCTGCGTTCACCGCATTGGTAACCGGGTCCTCAAAGGGAAAGGCGATGGATCTTTTCTCCATCATGAGATTGCTCAATCTGCCTAGGTCCAGCCCCCTGCCCTCAAATATGGCACGGACCGGAATGTACGCCAATCCGCAATACACATTGAGCGCCTCAATGCCTATGGGACCATGCTCCGTCTCAGGTTCGGTCATACTTGCCGTGCTCTGCATAAATAGTCGACCAGTTCGTCAACCGTTGAAATGCTGCTGAAATTCGACATTGGCTCGTCAACGCCGACCCGGTTCATGATTGAAAGGATGATCTCGACTCTGTCCACCGAATCCGCCCCCTGATCCTTCAAGGATCGGTTACCCGAGACAGCCTTCGCCGGCAGGTTCGGAAGTATCGAAGAGATGGCTTCTCGCACGATTCGTTCGATCGTCTCCTTTGCCAACTCAGAGGCTAGGATCATGCGGACTCGGCTGACGCCATCATATTGGCCGCTTCTGATAAAACATGCATGGTGCTGACTGCGATCACCCGCGTCGTCTCGCAATCTTGAATCACGGCGTTATAAACCTCGTGTCCGGGGTCACTCACTTTCCGCCACGACCGGAGAGTGATTCTGAGAAGAGAATCAATATCGGCATTGCCGAAGTAACAAAGCTTATGGTCGAGCACGACTCGGTTGAGGAATGACTGCGTACTCCTGCCACGATGCTTCCAAAGTTTGAGCAGCGCCCCATCAATGATAGAGAAATAGGCGGCAAAATATACGAGGCCTACGCCGTTGATGTCCCGTGTTATGTCGATTCTGTATTCGGTGTGAAAACCGTCCACTTCGCAAACATGCGCGGTTGATTCTGTGTCGTGAAACGTATTGTTGCTTCGGGCGTAACCACAAGCGAGTCGGGGCGAATATCGATCGGGCAACGAGCCCAAATGGGCGTACCTGAAGTCAACCGGGGACGACTTGATCAGGTTTTGGTTGCTCTTTTCACGGCTACGAGCTACCCAGCGGTTGAAGGTCTCGACGTAGAGACAATCGTTTCTTGGGAGATCATAGAACTCCTCGAGATCAATCGGTTGTGCCAACATTTCATCTTGCCCCACTTTCTTAATTCGGTGCAGGGTAAGGATTGACTCGCTCCCAAAGTTGAACAGGGTCGACACAGCTTCTAGCCGGTCCCCGAACGTGAGGCCTGCCGAATGGATGGTTGGACTGCTTCTCAAGTGAAAATAGCAAAAGGCTAAGTATGTTGGTGCGCCGCTGGCGTTAGTGGCACTGAACACGTTGGTCCCACACAACGCCGTTACTGCGTCCCAAGTCCAATCGCCGATCTGCCCGACGAACAGTGAATTGGGTCCAGACATGGCCGGCTTGACGGTCAACCTACGGTATATCGAACTTTCGCCCACCGTCTCGCACGCGTCTCCCATGACGTGACCTGCTGAGCTCTGGACGAAATTGGTCTTCACTGTCCCGGTCCTTAAGGTTTTGATCCAGTGCCGGTGATTCCCGCCGGCGATCTGAGCCGCATCCAAAGGTGTCATGCCAACTCACCGAAGTCTCGCCTCGGTCGTCCAGATTTGCATCACCTTCAGATGCTGCATGACTAAACTACGCAAGGGGAGAATGTGTGTCTGGTCAAAAGTGCTCACTCACCATGAAATCTGCGCGAGGTCAAACCGCGTCGCGTTAAGAGTGCAATGAGACGATGCGTCTCATGTGGCCGCGTCAGTACGGCAATGGTCGTGGGACCGCATCTGTGAGCCTTGAGTTCGCGGTGGACGCGAAGCAATGCTTCCGCCGCCGGCCGTTGAAGGAAGGCGCGGGCCTCGGTGTATACGGCTGAACCCAGAAAATTGTTCGAGGTGGCGTAGCGGATGTCGAGCTTGACGATGGGGTCGACTTAGACCCACTCCACCAGATCAGGTTTGAGGAAGCTCCCGGCTCATGTGGTTGCTCCTTTAGCGCTTCTGCCCGCAACTCCTCCATCGGACGTAGAGGGGTGATACGGAGGCTGACCTGTTGTGCGAAGCCGAGTTGCACCAGAAACAAGAAGGAGACCACAACGACGCAGCTGGGGCTTTGCAAGAACTTCATATTCATCTGTCTTCTTGCGAATCCTACCTTCGCGCTGCATGTACCATGCATGGTCTAGAGACAGCTCTTCGCAGATGCTTGCTGCGAAATCTGGACTAGACCACCGGCTCGCAGTATTGCTTCCCAGATCGCCGATCTGTTTGAACTAAGTCTATCGAACCCGTGACCTGGCTCTTTCATCCCTGTGGAGAGGTAGGGCAAAACTCTTCATGGGTGACTCGGGCAGTTCACCCATGCTCACACCCAGGTGTCTTGGGCGTAAACATCGAGATTGAGAAAGTTGAGATACGCAACCTCCGCATTCAAAGTCAAGCCAATTTCGTCGCCAGCTACAACTTCGCTATTCCGCAGTCTTAATCGGGGTTGTATCGGGTCGGCGGACCGACGGTCCGATTGCCGCTCACTGAGATCGTCGCGTGCCTCACCGCGGGAATTCCGTCCATGCCCTCAGCCACTAATCGAATCGTGTAGTTGCCGGCCTTCGTGTAAGCGTGGTGCACCTGCCGGCCTGGTTCGCTCGTGCCGTCGCCAAAGTCCCAGCGATAGCTGAGCGCGGGCACACCATTCCCGTCAGCATTTGCTGCGAGTCTCAAGTCTTCATCGATCTGCCCCTGGTTAGGAAGTTCCAGTTTGATCAACGGTGCCGCGGCCGGGATCGACGCATCGACGATCTTCAACATCCTCACCGAATGCGCCGGTTGTCCGAACTGGATCGAGTCACTGCTCATTGAGACGCTGCGCTGCGGTGCGAAGATATCCGTGCACTTGTAATTCCGGCGATGGGCGAGCTTGAGCTCGGCGAAGGAGAGCCGGTGGTCGCTCGGCTTCTCGTTCCAATTGAAGACCGCAAGCACCGACTGCCGCGCATCTTCGCGCAGCAGAAAGATGCTCGGCAGCTCGTCCTTTGCCCGATAACTTAGAAGATCGACCGGAATCGCAGCGCGCCCCAGCTTCGCAATGCGTAGCAGGTCAGGGTTCGTGATCAGTGCTACGCGATCAGCATCTGCGCCGAGCGTTGGAAGATCGTCGCCAATTTCGAACATTCCGCCCGAAACCGCCGCTAGCGCAATGGAGACTTGCGCTTCGTCCAGGCTAAGCGGAGCCTGAATTTCCCTCTCTTCAATCAGCTGTCGCGAAACTGTAAACGCGTCAGGATCGTCGATAAAGAAATTTCGGTGCATGTAATAGCGGGCGGCGATCCCGGAAGCCGCTTCCTTGCTGCGAAGAAAGGTGTGTCCGGTATCCTGGGATGTGCGTCCATCGTCGACCATACCAACTGGAGTTAGCATTGGACTACCGTCTTTGTCGAGCAGCACGGTTTCGCCAACCGCGTCGCGAATGATTTGTAGTCCTGTCCGTAAATTTTCCAGTGCGGTGACATGCGGCCGATAGAAATAGCCTTCGATCGCGGTCGTGTCCATGAAGTCGAGCTTGATGTACTTCACCTGCCATTCGCGAACTAAGGTTCGGTAGGTCTGACGCAAGAACTCCTGCGCCGCTGGATTCGTGCAGTCCAGCGCGAACACTCTTTCTGACCGCACCTCTTCATCCGTAGTCACCTGAATCGGCTCGCCTCTGGCATTGTGCACCAGCCAATCTTTGTGGTTTTGGTAAATCGAGCCAAACTCGCCGACCTCGAAAGGCGCAGTCCAAATTCCCATGTTCAGTCCAAGCTGGTTAATCTGCTGCGTGACCGGACGCATGCCATGAGGAAACTTGGCCGCGTTTGGCGTGGAATAGTCTCCGCGCGCGTAGCCATAACCAAAATCAAAATGAAACCAGTCGTAGCCGAGATTCTTCAAATGTTCGGCGAGCCAGAGCGCATTCGTGAAGGTGTTGCCTTCGGTGATCTTCATGTAAAACGCGGTCCAGCTCCACCAACCCAGCATGTTGCTCTCGGGGAAGCGACTGTGGCGCAACTCCCGTATAGCAGCTCCGTAATTTTCCAGTTGAGCGTGGTAATCCGTACCGGCGGCGAACATGAGCCCTTCAGAAGAAATGCTCTCGCCTTTCTCAACCGGCAGGCTCAACTCGACCAGATTTTCTTTGGGTCCTTCGCGCACGCCCGAATCCTCATCCGTCGCCATAATCTCGGTGGTGCCGGTGGAATCGACAGTAAATCCGGAAATAGTTGGTCCAGATGAAACCGACTTTGTCTGCAAATGAATGAGCGTCAGCAGTCGGTCCGCGCTGAGTGCGCCGAAGAAAACACTTTGCTTGCTCTGCTGGTTGTAGATCAGTTGACTACCAACCGCAAGGTGCAGGCCGTTGGGCGCTTTGCCCAGATCGTAAATTTGCATCGGCGGCCAGTCTTCACTGAAACTGTCAGACAGCACCCGGCCGGAGCCCGGAGCGCCCGATAGATCGATGATTCTGTTCCCTAAAGCGTCGACACTTCGAATGCTCTGCACTTCAATCGCGCGCCCGGTGTGGTTCTTGACTTGGACCTCAAGCTCGCCATAAGGCCGATTGTCGTATACGCGGATCGTGTACGTGAGATCCGGCAGGTCCGGCACTCCGGCACATTCGACATTCGCTTGCTGTGCTCGCCCGAGATCGTCCTCGAAATTCGAAACGGATATTGTATGCTTTGGATATTCCGCCGATTTGACCCAGCGATGGTCCACTTCGGCCGCCACCCCAGCTCGAATGATGGGGTTTTCCATTCCCCCAGTCGCAATCGTGTAGGAGCCATCCGCTTCACTTACTCGCACCCGCAAGTCCGCGTTGCGAATCTCCGTGTCGGCATAGCACGCCAGAGACAACCAGGAGACCGCAACCACGGGCCAAACAATGACCCGCCAAATGCCTGCTTGCGCTAATGAATGCCCGCGCACAATGCCGCAAGACGCACGCTGGGAAATCAATCCTTTACCTCCTGACGGCAGCTGCTTTGGGCTGCGATCACATTCGATCCTGATAGAACCACATTGATGGATGCGATGACACAGTGTATTAGGTCAGTCCGTTCACTTCGCTTGCTGCGCTGCCCCGGCGACCACTCTGTCAGCCTCGGTTATGTCGGCCTCAAGCTTCTGCTCGTTCTCCTTTGCCTGCTGATCGAGTTGCCGGAAGACAGCCTCCTGGGATTCGGTTGGCCGATCATAGGACAAGTCAATGTCTGAAGCCAGGTACGCCAGATGATCGCGCAGCTTGGTCTCATAGAGCAGACTACCTTCGCTCGACTTCATGGCCATCTGCGCGACGCTGTCGATGTCCCGATTCAGAGCGGCAAGTGCGCTGGCGGTCTGCGAGTTCGGAGAGCCGACACCCTGCAGCTTGTCGCGAAGGGTTAGCGCATGGTTTATGTCGTTGTCTAGAGCGTCAAGGTCGGCATAGATTTGGAGATCCAGATTCAAACGCGCCGATAGATCTTGCTCGGTTGCGTGGAGCCGGGGATCGAGAGTGAGGGCAAACTTCTGCTGCGTTTTTTGCCCGCCATAATCAAGTACAACCAAATATGTGCCCGGTACGGCGACCGGGCCCGCGACGGAATCCTCAAGACCACCAGCAGCGATAGGCGCGTGGTAACCGGTGATCTCGGTCGCATAAGGATAACGCAAATTCCACTGGAAGCGATTCATCCCGGGCTCGATCGCGCTCAGCTTAGCTTCCTGTTCACGAATCTGCTGATCGGTGCTTTCGCCGCTGTGGTCAGGTTCGGTGGCTGGATTTCCCTTACCTGTCTGGTCAGCGTTTGTCTGTTCTTTGCCTTCTTCTTTCTCTTTTTCCTTCCTCTCTTTTTCGGTCGCGAGGTGGAGAGCGAATTTGCGAATAACCTTACCCGCGGAATCCCTGAACTCAAGCGTTGCCGGAGTCTTGCCATCGTAATCTTGCGGGATGTGGAAGAAGATCGTCGCACCGAACGGAGGATTATCGCCGGCATCGGGAGGACGTCGCTCTTCGGGATCGGGCTCGCCGTAATCGTGTGTTAGCCACGCTTGCTGAGGAGCGAAGAGAAAAGGGGAGTTGGCATCGGTGGCGGGGTTCTTCGTTAACTGCTCGAGAAATCTGAGATTGTCGAGCACCCAGAACGAGCGACCGTGAGTAGCCGCCACGATTTGACCCTGGCGAGTATTTACGGCGAGGTCGCGCACCTGCGCTACCGGAAGATTCAGCGTGAGCGGCAGCCAGTGCGTGCCTGCATCAAGCGTGAAATAAACGGTGCTGCGGGTGCCGAGGAAGAGCAGTTTGGAATCGTCGGGATCTTGGCGAATGTCGAAGACGAATTCATCTTCGGGAAGACCGGTGGTAATCGGCGTCCAATGCTGGCCGAGATCGGTTGTCCGAAACACATAAGGACTAAAATCATCCCACATGTAGCGACGCGCGGTGAGATAGGCGGTTTGTTTGTCGGTGTGGGAAGGTTCAATGCAACTGATCTGGGATTCGGGCAGTCCGGGCGGAGTTATGGCCTGCCAATTTTTCCCGCCGTCGGTGGTGATATGAGCGAGACCGTCGTCGGATCCGGCCCATATGATGTTGTTGTCGAGAGGCGATACGGCGAGGGCAGAGACTAATGGATAGATTTCTGCTCCCGACTGATCGAGATCGACGGGACCTCCGCTGGGGATTTCGGTGTCGGGCTGGTTACGCGTGAGGTCGGGAGAGATGCGAGTCCAAGTTGCGCCGTAGTCGTCACTCTTGAAGACGTTTTGGGCGGAGATGAGCATTTCTTTCGGATTTGCCGAAGAAAACAGAATGGGATAGGTCCAGCCGAAGCGGTATCTTAGTTCGGCGGATGATGCGCCCTCTTGATAAAACGGCCACGGACTTACGCTTTGGAACTGCTCGGTCTCGCGATCGTATTTCACGAAGATGCTGTAGTAACCGCTGCCGTAGGTTATTTTGGGATTTCCGGGCTGCGGCACGGAATAGGTGCTCTCGCCATAGGCGACGCTGTGCCAATCCGCCAGCGGGATCACGCCCTGGCTGCTGGCGCTCGGTCCTTCGAAGGAGCCTTCATCCTGCTGCGCGCCATAGATGTGAAAGGGAAACTGGTCGTCGATATTGACGTGGTAGAACTGGCCAGTGGGCTGATTGAGTTCAGTGCTCCAGGTATTGCCGGCATCGGTCGAAACCGTCGCACCCCCGTCGTTGCCTTCCAGCAAAATTGTGGTGTCGTTGGGATTGATCCACACAACGTGGTTGTCGCCGTGCGGCGTGCGTAGTTTGGTGAATGTTTTCCCGCCGTCGTGCGAAACCCAGAGAGCGTCTACTTCCGGCGCATAGACAGTGTCAGGATTCTTAGGGTCCACATAGATTGTCATGTAATAGAAGGCGCGCTGCCGCAGCTTCATTTCGTCGTTGACACGCTTCCACGTTGCTCCGGCATCATCGGAGCGGAAGACACCGCCTTCCTTAGCCTGAATGATGGCATACACTATACTTGAGTTGCTGGCGGCGACGGATAATCCGACGCGCCCGAGAACCATCTGCGGTAAACCTTGGTTATGCGCGAGGTTAGCCCAATGCGCGCCGCCGTCTGTACTCTTGTAAATACCGCTGCCTGGGCCGCCGCTGATAAGTCCCCACGGCATGCGGACCGCCTGCCACATCGTGGCATACAGCACCTCCGCATGATTCGGATCCATTACCAGACAGATTGAGCCGGTGTTGTCATCGACGAACAGGATCTTGTTCCATGACTTGCCGCCGTCCGTAGATTTAAATACACCACGATTGGGATCGGACTTGAAGACATGACCCATGGAAGCTGCATAAACGATGTTGGCATCCTTCGGATCAATCAGAATGGCGCTGATCGAGTGCGTGTCGCGCAGGCCGGCGTATTGCCAACTGTTGCCGCCGTCGGTGGATTTGAAAACGCCATCGCCGGGGATGACGTCGCTGCGAATATCGGCCTCGCCGGTGCCGACATAGATGGTATTGGAATCGGATGGCGCAACCGCGACCGCGCCGATGCTGGAACTCGGCCCCGGCAGTTTGCCATCGGAGATGTTCTTCCACTCGACGCCCTCGTCCGTGCTCTTCCAAACTCCGCCGCCGACCGCCCCCGCATAAAATAGGTTGGGGCTTCCCGGAACGCCGGACACGGTGACCACGCGACCACCGATGTACGGGCCAACCGAACGCCATTTGAGCTTACTCATCAACGCTTGCGAAGACAGTGGCCCTGGCCTTTGAGCTCCCGAGAACACGGGAAACAACATGACCGGCACGAGAACCAGGAGCCCACAGATATTCACGAAATCGCAGTCGCGTCTCACCATTTGATTCCCTCAGCTGAATTTTCTTTTTAAATCCCTGCGCGTGTGAATATACACCTGTCTGACGTCCCCAAGCGTAGCCATTGCTTTGGGGTTGATGGAGTAAACCCGCAGGAATCTAGCTGCCGAGCGCTCGCAAGCTCCGCTAAGCGCTGGCACAGGAAAGTCGTTTTTTTTATCATCGGTCCGGCCGAAAACTGTTCTGGACGAATTGTCACCGGCGCGCACCCGGGTGGAAAATCGACTTCCCTGCAGAGCGTCGACCTTGTCCGGTTGATGATGCAAGGCGGCTCGTTCGCTGGAGCCGACGACTTCAAGGCTGAAATCTGCTCTACGCTACTTACTCACTTTCTACGATGCTGAGCAGCCGGTGCCTTTCGGCGAGCGGATGTTCGCGGTACCATTTCCTGCCTGTGAGCATAAATGTCACATCGAACTTCCCGCTCTTCATGGTCGTGTCTTCTTCCCGCTTGTAAAACGACACCGACTTCGAAACCTCGCCGCAGGCCGCGGACAGCTTTCGAAGCCCCTTGAAATCGTCGGCAGTGACGGTTGCGGCCGCTTTCACCTCAATACCAACAACACCTCCACCCTCACCTTCCACGATGCTGTCTACTTCGTCCTGATCTTTATCTCGGTAGTGGTAGAGCCTGCAGGTCTCGACAGCCAGTCGACCTGTTTCATGACCTCCGTGAAAGCGTTGAACTCGCTCGACGCGCCGGTGTAGAAGATGATTCGGATCCAAAAGGTGGATACAAAAACGCATACCAAAGTCTTCCAGTGACGCTAAGTATCTGATACGATGTGGAATAGTTTTGTGACTGGCAGATTTTTTCATTTACGTCTAAGTTGTTGATTCTCAAGCGGAAGTGGTGGAACTGGCAGACACACCATCTTGAGGGGGTGGCGCCGAAAGGCGTGGGGGTTCAAATCCCCCCTTCCGCACCAATTTTAATACTGTAGATTGAATAGGTTACAGGCGACTACCTAGTGTAGCGTCCGATAAATAACTGGCCAACTCAAGATTTCGTTTTTCGCCTTCGGGGCAGGGTACAGCCTGGCCGAATCTGTTCCAAGGTTTGTCGACAACGCGATAGCTTTTGGACGAT
>JBEKPJ010000067.1:0-33789 GCA_049520935.1 Terriglobales bacterium
TGGTCGGGCCGTGGTGGAGTCACCCCGCCGGGTTCGGGTGGAGTGCCCTATACCAACAACGGGTCGCCTCAATTCTTTGCATGCAACGACGGGAATACCTCCGGCGCACTCACCCTTGGCGCGGCGCAATCCGCCTGCGGAGCACAAGGCAGCAGCGTTTGGTTCCCCGATCTGCGCAGAGACGAGTCGTTATTCGACATCGATATCATGGTCAAGTTCTGAGCGCTGAATGCGGGCTTCCAAGAGAAGAAAGTGTGCGCCAAGTGGCAAGCGGTTCAACAAGGGGGGAAATCATGTTTAAGTCCTGGCCGACGGTTCTCTCGAGCATCGCAGCGGTGTTCTTAGCCGGGGCTACGGTGCTGAATGCCGGCACAACCCAATCCGAGAAAGCCACGGGCGCAGTCTCTCCCACGTCGGCAAACGAAAAAGCTGAACACGAAAGGAAGCTTGCAATCGCAACGGAGGCGGCGAAACAATTACTGCTCGTGATGGACACGGACAAGAGCGGCAAGGTTTCTAAGCAGGAATGGATGAAGTTCATGGAAGAAGAGTTCGACCGCTTGGACGTAAACCATGACGGCCAGCTGGACGTTCAAGAGCTAACCAAATCGCGAATGCGAGTAGTGCATCCCTATGTCGGCAAGTGACCGCCGAGCGATCGAGGTTTTCATGAAGAAGCGAGTATCCCAATGATGCTCAAGGCCAGAGAACGGGCTTCGAAGACTTCGGAAGACGTCATCGGCTTCCTTTTCGACATGATGCGAGCCAGCTCGATCGATAGGAGCCTGTTTCTGGTCATCCTGTCGGTCACGTGTATGGCGGTCTTTGATCTGTGGGCGTTTTTGAAATTTTCCAAGTGATCGCTTCCACGGCCGAACAGTGCCCGATTACACAGAGAAGCGGTGCAACCAACCTTAGGAGGACCCTTATGGCAGAAGACGCTGCAAAAATGAAACCGACCGTTGGCCTAACCGGCCTGACGATGAACGCGATGGCGCTCATCGCCCCTGGCGCCTTTCTATGGCTAACCTTTGCCGGTCAGGCGGCTGCGGGCGCGACCGCGCCGTCCATGTGGATGGGCATCGTATTTGCGACCTTGTTGTGCCTGGCCACCGCTGTCTGTTACGCAGAAATGGCGAAGCTCTATCCCGGAACCGGCAGCTCTTATTACTTTGCCGAGCAATCCTTCCTCAATCACGATAAGGCCTGGCCCTATGCCCGGATCGCCAAATTCATTGTCGGCTGGGGTTCACATCTTTATTACTGGATCTACCCCGGCGTCATGGTTGGCGTCATTGGAGTGATCTTCGGCTATTTGGTCGGAACCCTCTGGCCGAACTTCATGAGCGCCTCCAATCCCGGTCCCATGTTCATGATGGCCGTTGCGACTGCGTTTTCGTTTGGCGTCGCTTACATCGCCCACCGCGGCATCACTGGCTCGACCTCAGTCAACATCGCGATCAACGTCATTCAGATCAGCGCTCTGATCGTCTTCGCCGTGATCGCGCTCGGCTACCGTATGAACCATCCGCCGGGTAGCGTGGCCTTCCAGTTTGACGCCCAAACCAGTGCCGCCTACGGCTACGAGTTCGCCACCACCTCGCAGATGGTGAATGGCCAGAAGAGCGATGTCATTACACGCGACGCCAAAGGTGTGCCGCAGCCCAAATTAGACGACGTCGGCAAGCCCGTTCCGTATCACGTTAGCTATCCCGAAAAGGACTCCAGCGGCGCTTTCCTATCTCACCCCAATGCTCGTTCTGTCGTCAGCATGCACAACTTTGGCTGGATGTTTGTGCAGGCCACGATTGCCATCCTTATTCTCGTAGGCTTTGAATCGGTGACCTCGATGGGAGGCGAGGCCAAAAACGCCAAACGCGATGTCCCGATCGCGGTCATCGTCTCCCTGCTCGTGCAAGGCTGTTTCTGTTATCTGTTCGAGTATTTTGCCGCCAATTATTTTCTCAACAGCGGCTATCCCATGACCTTTGCCGGAGCTTCCGCGGCGCCGATCGGCGACATGATGACCATGGTCGGGGATGCTCTGTTCGGCGCCGGCAACGGACGAACCTTCATGCTCATCGAGGCCGCCACCGTATTTTTGGCCCTCATCGGCACCACGCTCTCCTGCATCAACACCGGCGCGCGCGTCACCTATGCGATGGGCAAGGACCAGGAGGTGCCCGAACACTTCGGCATATTGCACGGTAAAAACCTCACCCCGCATCGTGCGATTTGGACGCTGGCGGTGATTTCAGCGATCATTGGCTGCGTCACGGTGCTGATGTTTTTCGGCGACGGCGCTGCCCCCACCGACTCAGCCATTCAGGCATTGCCGCACGGCTTCTGGTCGAGTTTCGGGTACACCACCCACGACAAGATGGCCGCCTTACCCAACACCTTCCTGACGACGACGCTGGCTTCGAATTTCGGCACGTTCTTGCTGTACATGCTGAGTTGCCTGACTTGCATCGTCTGTTATCACAAGCACCCGAAGTTCAATCTGGTTCGCCATCTGCTCATCCCCGTCTTCGGTTTGCTCGCCAACCTCGCCTGCATGATTTTCTATGTCGTCGGTCCTTTCATGGGCTACGGTACCAAGATGGAGCCGCTATTAGCTCTAGGTGTAGCTTTGATCTGGGCCATCTATGGCGGAATTTACTTCCGCCGTGTCAGCAAGACTTCCGGGCGCACGACCCGGGTGGGCGACCGAATTCCAGCCGCCTGACGGGATTTTTGAGTTCTGCGAGTGGAGCGCCGGGCGTCCCAGTCCGGCATGGACGAGTCGCGACACCCGTCCCTCCACTCGCAGGATGTTTTAGCCGTTGTGGCACACGCAATCTTCCGGCCCGATGTTCCGGTAAGATGTTCGCATCCCGAAATCGAATAGCGTCGCCCCGTAACCCGCCGCTGTTCGCCGCAACTTCGCATGTTGGATCTTGAATTCGCCGAACTCTCCGACGTTGGCCGCGTGCGCACGCGCAATGAGGACTATCTCGGCCACGTCGCTCCCGGTTCCCCCGCGCAAACCCGTTCCCACGGATGGCTCTTCGCACTTGCCGATGGTGTCGGTGGCCAGCGCCAGGGCGAAGTCGCGTCGCGCGCCGCCATTCAGGAAGTACTCGCCGGATTCCGACGGGCCAAAGAAGGAGCCCTTCACAAAGATGTCCTGACGCAAATCGTGCAATCCGCCAACGCCCGCGTCTGCGAATCCGAAGCCCTCTCCGGCCGCTCCGGGGCCGGCATGGCTTCTACCATCGTTGCCTGCGCGCTGCGCTTCGACCGCGCCGCCGTCGCGCACGTCGGCGATTCGCGTTGCTACCTGATCCGCACCGGAGATGCCAAGTCCATCACCCGCGATCACACCATCGCAGCCGAGCAGCAACGCCTCGGCCTGCTCACCACCAAAGAGGCCGCCGAGTCCGACCAGCGCCACGTTCTCAGTCGTTCCCTGGGAGTGAACCTTTTCGTCAACGTCGACATCGATGAAGTCCAGCTCCTGCCCGGCGATGTCTTGCTGCTCTGCTCCGATGGATTGCACGGCGCTGTCAGCGCTGCTGAAATGGCCGAAGCCACGCTCCGCCACCGCGATCTCTCCGCCGCCGCCCATGAACTGGTTGCCCGCGCCAACGCTCAAGACGGCAGCGATAATATCAGCCTGCAGCTCATTCGCATCCGGACCGTCGAAAGAATGGGCATGTACCGCGGCCGCCCGTATAAGCTACGCTAAGAGCCGCTGGCGGACACCGGTGAGCGTGCAAGAGCGATACCTTTTATGACTTGTCATCGTTCATGAATCGTCGTCCGGGGATTTGAATTGTCGTCCTGAGCCAAGCGAGGGATCTGCCGTTGGCCGCAAAATGCAGATGACTCGTCAGGCTCGCGACGTCATACTCCTTACGCCTTTTTTACGAAAGTTCTGAAATGATGGCGGCACATGCACTCCATTGCGGTGCCGCCGCTTGCCACGACCTATGACGCAGATCCACCAACGATGACCATCCACGCCGGCGACCAACTGGATCACTATCGCATCGAAGCCCTAGTTGCCCGCAGCGGCATGGCTTCCATCTTCCGCGCCACCGATCTCAACAGTGGTCGCGCCGTCGCCATCAAGATCCCGCATCCCGAAGTCGAAAGCGATCCCGCCCTGTTCGACCGCTTCCGCCGCGAAGAAGATATCGGTAAGCTTATGGACCACCCCGGCGTCATGAAAGTTTTCTCCGACGACGACCGCAGCCAGGTCTACATGGTCATGGAGTGGGTCGATGGCCGCCTGCTAAGAAAAATCCTTGCGGAACACCCCAAACTCCCGCCCGAACGCGCCATCCGGATCACCCTGCGCATTCTCGACGCCCTCGACTACATCCACTCCCGCGGCGTGGTCCATCGCGACATGAAGCCCGAAAACGTCATGGTCGACGACCATGACAACATCAAGCTCATCGATTTCGGCATCGCCGGCAGTGCCGGTTCCCGCCGCCTGACCTTCGCCAAATTCTCGCCCACCATGGGCACGCCCGACTATATTTCTCCCGAGCAAGTGAAAGGACACCGCGGCGATCAGCGTAGCGATCTCTATGCGCTCGGCATAATGCTCTATGAGATGTTGACCGGCAAAGTGCCTTTCTCGGGCACGAACCCCTTCCTGATCATGAACGACCGCCTGCTCAACAACCCCGTTCCGGCGCGCGAAGTCGAACCAGCCGTCACTCCGCAGTTGCAAGAAATCATCTATCGGGCCCTCGAACGCGATCCAAAGAGCCGCTATGCCACCGCCAGAGATTTCGCCCGCGATCTGGAAAATCCCGAAAAGGTCGGAGTCGTCGACCGCCCCGAATTCCGCAACTGGAAAGAACGCCGCACCCCATTGGGCAAGAAAGTCCTCTTCTACGTTCTGATCGCCCTGATTCCAATTCTTATCTTCGGGCTGCTACTCTACGTCGCCCGCCACAGCTAACGAGGCTGGAAATAGAGAGTCAGGATATGCTGAGGAGGCGATTGGCTCGCACGCGATCTGGTTTGGCAGCGGGCGCTGACGGCAGTCTCTATGGCGTAGCTGAAGGAGGCGGAACCAAGACCGCGGTGTCTTCGATAGCCTCACAACCGAAGGAAGCCGGCAGGTTCTGTACAACTTCTGTTCGCTCTCCGGCTGTCTGATAGGGCCGCTCCCATTGTTCTGGGCGGAGACGGCAATTTTTACGGCCTCACCCCGAACCTGCCTTATTCCGGAATACTCTACATTTAATTTCTCATTCGTTTCGGCACTGGTTCTGCAGAGCGACGGCAAGATCAGTACCTGGAAACTTTGGATTCACCGCACGCAAGATGGCTTCGTGGATAACTTTGCCGTCGCGCGCTACCTGGCCCAGTGGAAGTCAGCACGATAGCGAACGAATGGTCAGTCGCACGAAAGCAACCCGCGTAGGAGTCTGCCGGGCAGCCTCGGCTTCCGGCCCGACCGCTGAGACTCACGCAAAGGAGCGACAGGGCGTCTTCGCTCCGCCCTTCTCACCGCTGAAGAAAATCGTCCCCATGAATGTCAAACTCCGGATAAGCACCCGCACCCAACTCGAAAAGATCCATGCCCTGCAGCTCACCTTCCCGCTCCACCCGCTGCCGATAGACGCGATTCAGTAGCCAGTTCAATCCGTAGGAGAGCGGTAGGACAAAACCAAGTGCCGTAGCAATGCCGACCACCTGTGCCAGCCACTGTCCACTCGATCCGGCATCGGTCAGCAGCGCCACCGCCATCACACCCCAAACACCTCCCACCGCGTGCACCGAAACCGCTCCCCCCGCGTCGTCAATGGCCAACTGGAACTCCAGAAAATCCGCCACTAACACAACCGCGATCCCAGCTACCCCACCCACGATCATCGCCGCCGCCGGCTTCAAAAATGCCGCGGCTGCACTGCTGGCGACCAGCCCCGCGACCCACCCATTAGCAGTCAGCGAAGCGTCCGGCCTCTCAAACCGCACTCGGGTCACCACCGCCGCGGCCAACCCAGACGCCGCCGCGCACAACGTAGTATTGACCGCAATCAGCACCACGCGCCCCGCTTCCACTCCCAAAAACAGCATCGCCCCGGCAGAATTCAAGCCCATCCATCCAATCCAGGCGAACATGCAACCGAGCAGAACCAATACGACGTTGTGTCCCGGAAGCGCCGCGGGCATGCCTTCCGCCGAAAACTTCCCCCGTCGTGGCCCCAGGATCCAAGTAATCGACAGCGCCGTCAGGCCGCCCACAACCTGAATCGTGCTCGACCCTCCGCCATCCACAAACCCACGCCCCAGCCCACAGTTTGTCCCGAGCTGAGCCAGCCATCCTCCGCCCCAGACCCAGTGCGCGAACAGCGGATACGTCCACCCCGCCAGGAGCGCCGTCGAAGCGCAGATCGCACCCAGCCTCCACCGGTTCGCGCCGGAACTCAGCGGAATTATCCCTGCCAATCCGACGCTGAAAATCTGCAGCAACGCCACTAGCCCTGGCGGAGAAAGATCCAACCGCAGCCCCCGCAAAAAAAATGGCTCTGCCGCAATCCACCCCCAAGCCTTCCCCGCCACCACCAACGCATGATCGGGACGCCCTGCAACCCCCTGCCAGGCAAAGCCGACAATCACATACACCAGCGCCCCCACAGCCGTAACACAAATCGCCCCGACCAAAGCATGGGCCGCGCTCCGCGCTAGACCCAGCCCGGAATTGATCAGCGCCAAGCCCGCGCCGACAAACGGCACCAGAAGAATAAGGACCAGGCAGAGCGCGGCCGATACTTCGGAGAGAGCCGACGGAGAATGAGCCACGGAAGGCGTCACTCCGCTTCCGCCTGCAAAACCAGATGTGAACGGACTGCGAGCGTGAGCCCGAATAGCTCCACCGCGACGCCAGCCAGCACGAAGCCAGCGCGCGCACCGGCCGAGGGCAGCAGTGCCACGGCGGCAACCACAATCGCCCATCCCGCCACCAGCAATAAGAGACCGGCGAGCTTCATAATTTTTCTGCCCTCGAATTGCAGCGCTTAGGAGATGTCATCTACGAGCGCAGGCCCATATTCGCCCAGCTGCTAAGGTTAAAGCCGCGTTGGGCGGAGCGTCCAATCGATTTTCTTTCTTGAAGCTAGAAATGGAAGAAACCAGACGAAGCCAGCGTTCCTGTTAGGATGTCGGAACACCCAACGAAGCAAACTCAACTATGAGAGACCTGCTCAATCATCTTGTCGCGCACCGCAGCGGCTCGCTCTTCCTTCTGGCAATCGCCGCCTTCCTCGAAGCCTACGGCGATTCGTGCTTTCAGTCAGCGCTCTATCGCGCGGCCGGCATGAGCCGCGTCCTGGCCTTTGTGGGCGGAGCTGTGTCGCTTGCCGCCTACGGACTGGTGGTCAACGCTCCCCGCTGGGAGTTCGGCAAACTGCTCGGCGTCTACGTTGTGCTCTTCTTCCTGCTGGCGCAGATCGTGGCCCGATTGAAGTTCGGCCAGACGCCCACGCTCCCCATTCTCATCGGCGGAGCGCTAATATGCCTTGGCGGTCTGATCATCTCCGTCAGCGGATAGAGCCGCTCTGGCCGTGCATAATGCTTTTTCCCTTTGCTCGATCCTCTGTTACGCTGTCGCCGTTCCTGGGAGACATATATGATCGGACCCTGTCGCTTGAGGCTCCTCGTTGTTGCTGTCCTTCTGGCATCGAACGCCCACTTGGGCGCCCAACCGTCTTCTGCCGCAGCGCCCAAGCGCATCGCTATTCGCGCCGGAAGACTGATCGACTGCAAGAGGGACGCGCCCATTTCAAACGCGCTAATTCTAATCGAAGGCGACAAGATTCTAAGCGTCACCGCTGGAGGGTCTCCTCCATCGGGCGTCGAGCTGATTGATCTTTCCAACGCCACCGTCCTGCCCGGCTTCGTCGATGCTCACACCCACGTCCTGCTCCAGGGCGACATCACTACGGAAGACTACGACAAGCAGCTCCTTAAGCAGTCCATTCCTTATCGCGCCATCCTCGGAGCACGCAATGCCCAGATCGCGCTCTCCCATGGCTTTACCGTCCTGCGAGACCTAGAAACCGAAGGCGCAATGTATGCCGACGTTGACGTCAAGCAGGCCATCGCTAACGGCGAGATCCCCGGTCCCCACATGCAAGTGGCAACCCGCGCCATGACCCCCACCGGCATGTACGGACCGCTCGGGTACTCCTGGGAAATCCGCATCCCTCGCGGCGTACAGTACGTCGATGGTGTGGACGAGGCGCGCAAAGCGGTGCGCGAGCAGGCCATGTTCGGCGCGGACTGGATCAAGTACTACTCCGACCATGGCTACTTCTACGGACCCGACGGCATACTGCACAGCCACGTTAATTTCACCGATGAAGAAGCCAAGGCCATCGTCGATGAGTCGCATCGCATCGGAAAAAAAGTGGCCGCGCATGCCATTGGCAACGATGGAATTTCCGCCGCGCTCCGAGCCGGTGTCGATACCATCGAACACGGCGACGGACTCACCGCGCCGCAAATGGAGGAGATGGCCCGCCGCGGCATCTACTGGGTTCCCACCATCGCAGTAGGCGTGTATGTGGCAAAAGGGCGGGCGGGCAACTGGCCGAGGATGGTGGGAACGGAGAAAGCTGCGTTTCAATTAGCGCTGAAAAAGGGGGTGAAGATCGTGCTTGGCACCGACGCCGGCGGCTTCGATTGGAGAGACCTGAACCAAGCCAAAGAATTCGAGTACTATGTCGCCTATGGCATGACACCCGAGCAGGCGATCCGCTCGGCCACCACCACTGCCGCCGAGTTGCTAGGCTGGTCCGATAAAATGGGCACCATCGAAGCGGGGAAATGGGCCGACTTGGTCGCGGTCGCGGGCGACCCCCTGGCGGACATTACCGAGCTTCAGCGCGTCAAATTCGTGATGCGGTCCGGAATCGTCTTCAAAAACGAATTCCACTGATTTCCGAGGCCTAGTTCTCGACCGAGAACTTGTACACGGTGCGCGTCCGATAAATCTGTCCCGGCCGCAGGATGGTCGAAGGAAACTTCGGCTGGTTCGGCGAGTCAGGGAAGTGCTGCGTCTCCAAAGCGAATCCAAAACGTTGCTGGTAGGAGTGTCGCCGCTTGCCCACGATACCATCCAGAAAATTACCGGTGTAAAACTGTATTCCGGGTTCCGTGGTATAGATCTCGAGCACGCGTCCGCTCTGCTGGTCATGCACCCGGGCCGCCAGCACCGAACCGTGGTCCGTTCGATTGATCACAAAGCAGTGGTCGTATCCACGTCCGAGGGTCAATTGCTCGTTTTGGTCGTGGATGCGTGCACCGATCTTGGTCGCGGTCGTAAAATCAAACGGGGTGCCCTTTACCGCCCGCAGTTCCCCCGTCGGAATGAGATTCTTGTCGACCGGAATCATGCGGTCGGCGTTCAGGGTCAGTTCGTGTCCCAGAATATCGCCCTCTCCCTCACCCTTCAGATTGAAGTACGAGTGCTGGGTAAGACTCACGGGCGTGGCTTTGTCGGTGGTCGCTTCGTAATCGATGCTGAGTTCGTCATGATCGGTGAGCGTGTACGTCACCTTGGCCTTCAGATTTCCCGGGAAGCCCTCCTCCCCATCCTTGCTGGTGTAAGTGAGGATCAGTCCCGCGCCCGACGAGTTCTCGAACGGCTCCGCTTTCCACATCACTTTGTCGAAGCCCTTGATGCCCCCGTGCAGGGTATTCGGGCCATCGTTCGCCGCGAGGGAGTATTGCTTTCCGTCGAGGGTGAACTTCGCCCCGGCGATGCGATTCGCGTACCGGCCGATGAGCGACCCAAAATGCGGATTGTTTTCCAGGTATCCATCGAGCTTGTCAAAACCGAGCGCGATGTCGTCCAGGTGCGCGTTCCGATCGGGCACCCGCACCGAGACAATGATGCCACCGAAGTTCATGGCCCGCACTTCGAGTCCATGTGCATTGGTCAGGGTGTAGAGTTCCACCTTCGTACCCTGCGCCTCGCCGAAAGCTTCCTTCTTCACCGAGGGGGCCCTATCCGCGCCTGCGGCCAAGATTCCGCAGCACATCAGCGAAGTCAAAATGACAATTGCCAAGCTTGCCTGTTTCATCGGGATCACCTAAGGGTCTGCAACGATCTCCTAAATCACTCATCTGCTGGCCCGGAACCTGTCTGCCCGACCATACTATCGATTTCTCGAGCTGGTTGAAAGGACATTGCCCTCCGCGCCCTCCGCGGCCGATGGTTCCTCCAGGTTGGCGAATTCAGCGACCTCCGTTGTATGCTCGGGGCGTGTCCCGCTTGCCCGCGTTCAGTTCGGCTGCGCCTCATCGCTCTCCAACTACCGGATTGTTTTTAGGTCTCATCGTCACCCTGGCGGCCGTGGTTGCCTATTCGGGTTACATCACGCGCCAGATCTCCGGCCTGCGCGCACTGCAAAACAACCTGGTCGACCGCAATCGCAAGGACTCTCTGCAGCTGCTTCGTATCCAGAACGACCTGAACTCGCTGGCGCTGGCGATGCGCGACATGTTGGACAATGACGAGCCCTACCCGCTCACCGCGTGGTCGGCACAGTTTCAGCGTGTGCGCACCGATCTTGACGACGCGTTGCGCCGCGAACAGCAGGTGGCGCCGGTGAATCGTACGCCCGAGCAGGCGCAATATCTGGAAAATTCGGTGATGCAGTTCTGGGACGCGGTCGATCGCACCTTTGCGCTGGCCCATGATCCCAATGATGCCGAGGCACGGACGCAGATCCGGATCTCCCTGCGCGCCCGGCAGGAAGCCCTGAGCACCGCCGTGTCGCGACTGCTCGTGCAAAACAATGAGGGTGAAGAGCAGGCCGAGCTGCGAATCGCCGAGATCTACGCTCGCGTACAGCGACAGGTGTATCGGTTCCTGACCGCGATTCTGATCGCGATTCTGGTTACCAGCCTTTACCTGATCCGCTCCAATCGACAATTGTTCGCCCAACTCGCGGCGCTTTCCGAACAACGCAGCGAGCTCGCCCAGAAGCTCATTGCCACCCAGGAATCCACCTTGCGTCACATCTCGCGCGAGCTGCATGACGAGTTCGGGCAGATTCTGACTGCCGTCGGCGCCATGCTCACGCGAGCCGGCAATCAAGCTCCTGAGAAATTGCGTGCCGAGTTGCGCGAAATCTGCGAGATTACCCAATCCACGCTCGACAAAGTTCGCAGCCTTTCTCAGGCCTTGCATCCCGTCATGCTCGAAGAAACGGGACTGGAGAGCACCCTCGACTGGTATTTGCCGGTAGTGGAAAGGCAGGCGGGAATTCGCGTATTCTATGAAAAGTCCGGCGCACCCTTTCCGATCAACGGCAACGCCGCCATTCATGTCTATCGCGTGGTGCAGGAAGCTCTGAATAACCTCGCCCGGCATTCCGGAAGCAGCGAAGCTCGCGTGCGCATGCGCTTTCTGCCAGACGTTTTGGAAGTCGAGGTGGAAGATCGCGGCAAGGGCTTTGAAGCGCAAGCCGCCAGGCCGGGCATTGGACTGGTGGCGATGCGCGAACGCGCAGAGTTGTTGGGCGGCACGGTTGAATTTCTGCGGCCGGAACACGGCAGCGGAACGCTGGTTCGATTACGAGTACCCCGGGAGAAGCTTGAAGCTTGATTCCTATGCCCGATAAAATTTCCGTACTGCTAGTGGATGACCACACCCTGGTTCGCCGGGGATTTCGGCGAATTTTGGAGGACGAACCTGACATTGTTGTCACCGGCGAGGCCGGTGACGGCTCGGAAGCCGTGCAAATGGCGGATGTACTCCGGCCCAAGGTAATTGTCATGGATTGCGCCATGCCGGGCATGAACGGCCTGGAAGCGACGCGTCAGATTCTCGCCAAGTTTCCCGAAGCTCTGGTTCTCATGCTCAGCATGCATCCGGAGGAGACTCTGGTCCGGCAGGCTCTCGATGCCGGCGCGCGCGGCTACGTCCTAAAAAACGCGGTCGATCTGGAACTCAGTGCCGCCATCCGGCGCGTTGCCGGCGGCGAGACCGTGCTCGATTCCCAACTCGAGCGCCCTCCTGCGCTGCGAGGGAAGCGCCACCCCGGCCTGACCAAGCGCGAACTCGAAGTTCTCCAGATGATTGTCGATGGCAAATCCAACAAAGAGATCGCCGCGGTGCTCGACCTCAGCGCCAACACGGTCGCCGTCCATCGCGCCAATATGATGGACACTCTGGGAATCCATAAATCCGCGGAGTTGGTCGTGTACGCCATCCGCAACGGGCTGGTTGATCTTCCGTGAGCCCCCACGCGGTGAGCCGGCGAACTTTTCTTGTCGGAATGGCGGGTCTGGCCTCGACCTCGCTGCGCGGAGCGCTGGCCGCCACCCCTGCTCCACCGGTCGATCCAGGCTTCCGGCTGGTCGATGTCACGGCCCCCGCGGGCATCCGCTTCCATCACAACAGCGGTGCCTATGGCGGCAAGTTGCTGCCCGAAACCCTCGGCTCCGGATGCGCATTCCTCGACTATGACCGCGACGGCTGGCAAGACATCCTTCTGGTGAACGGCACGAACTGGCCGGGACATGATGCGCCCGGACCTAAACATTCGTCGGCGCAAAAACCGGAACCGAACACTCTGAAACTGTATCGAAACAATCGCAACGGTACGTTTTCCGACGTCACTCGCAGCGCCGGGCTTGAGGTCGAGATGTATGGCATGGGCGTTGCTGTTGGAGACTACGATAACGATGGTTACCCCGATATCCTGATTACCTGTGTCGGACAGAATCGGTTGTTCCATAACTCGGGCAGGGGAAAGTTCATCGAGGTAACCAAAGCGAGCGGCCTCGGCGGGCGTCAGGCGATGAGTACTTCCGCCGTTTGGTTTGATTTCGATCGTGACGGACTGCTGGATCTGCTGGTCTGCAACTACGTCCGGTGGTCCCCCGAACATGATGTATTCTGCAGTCGCGACGGCAAGCGCAAATCGTATTGCACTCCGGAGGCGTACCGCGGAGAAACCTGCTGGCTATTCCACAACCGCGGCAATGGAACGTTTGAGGACGTCACCGCCAGTAGCGGAATTTTCGACAGCAGTTCGAAGTCGCTCGGTGTAGCCATGCTCGATTACGACCACGATGGCTGGCCCGATTTACTGGTGACCAATGACACCCAGCCCAACAAGCTCTATCGCAATCAGCGCAACGGTACCTTCAAAGATATTGCCGTGGACGCCGGAATCGCCTTTTCCGCCGAGGGCCGGGCCCGTGCCGGGATGGGTGTCGATGTGGCCGACTTCGACAATTCCGGAAACCCGGGCATCGCCATCACCAATTTCGATAACGAAATGACCGGCCTTTATCGCCTCACCGATCAAGGCAATTATCTTGATGTGGCTATGCCGAGCGGGGTTGGGCTGGCGTCGAAAGACAAGTTAGGATTCGGATGCGTGTTTCTGGATGCCGACCTCGATGGTGCGCTCGATCTTGCCGTCGTGAACGGACATATCGACGATACCGTGCGCAATGTGAGCGGCGTTGGTTACGCGCAGCCGCCGCAGCTGTTCCTGAACCGTGGAAGGGGAACGTTTGTCGACGTGGCCGCGCAGATCGGCGGCGGCTTTAGTCAACCGAAAGTCGGACGAGGCCTCGCCTGCGGTGATTTCGACCGCGACGGGGACCTTGATCTGTTGATCACCACCAACAACGGTCCAGCTTATCTCTACCGCAACGACCAGACCGCGGGCAACCACAGCATAAGATTTGGCTTGGTGGGAACGAAGTCCAATCGCGACGCCATCGGCGCGGCGGTCAGGATTTTTCATGGCACGTCAACCCAATCGCGCCTCGTCAAAAGCGGGTCGAGTTATCTGTCGCAATCCGAGCTGCCCGTAACCTTCGGGCTCGGCAAGCGTGACAGGATTGACCGTTTGCTGATCCAATGGCCAAACGGGAGAACCGAGGAGTACAAAGACTTAGCCGCCGACCGAGCGTACGAGTGTGTGGAAGCAAGAGGCATCACACCTCTCAAGGGCTTCTAGCTAGGGATTCAGGGAGCGCCGGGGCGTGCGCGCCGACCCGCTGCCGCATCAGGCAAAGACATTCAGCCCGCTCTTGCCGCCGTAAAACTGCTGCAATAAGGAGCTGGTGGCGTCCGAGTTGCTGTCCGAACCGGAATTGACGGTGGCGAGCAGTTCGCCCACCAGTTGCTCGGACTGGGTTGCAGCGCTGGCCTCATCTGTCACCGACGGCGCGGTCACTTTTTGCAAGTCCTGTTGCACGGTCGCAAATGCAGACTGCGCGGTCGACAGATCGCCTGAACTCAGCGCATTTCCCAGCGCTGTCATATCGGTGGTGAGTTGAGAATCACTCGATGTGCTGCTTCCACTGCCGTTCTCAAGGCTCTGATTGAGCTGCTGGACGGTCTGGAACGCCGCCTGTGCGCCGTTCAAATCTCCCGACGTAAGGCTGTCCTGCAGGTTCTGCAGCGCCTGCTGCAGCGGAGTGGAACTGCCGGAAGAAAGCACAAACTGACTGAGGCTGGCCGCCGAAATCGATCCAATCGTCATAATCAAACCTGGCGGGAGCGATAAGTCCAACTCCCGCTTGTCTACTCTATCGGCACCTCTCTCAAAACCTTTAGGGCGTGTCTCGACGGTTCCTTTCTCATTGAAAAGACACGTCTTCCCAGTCTGATAAGGCGCGGACGGGCCCTTTTGATGAGCTTCGGATGAGACTCCAGATCTTGGCCGGGAGCCGACCTCGGCGAGCGTGGCGCGGAATGGTGCAAACAGATGACACCCGAGTGACAATCCGCCGGAAGCCACAGCCTAGTGTGCGATTGCCGGAAGGACTGGGAAGCGGTCATCAGGGTATCGCGCCAAGCGCAACTTGACCCGACCGGCAAAGACATCGTCATCAACCAGCTCTGGGACATCGATTTCGGCGGAGGTACGGCCAACGACGGACGGACGAACCAGCTGTTCTTCACTTCCGGTCCGTTCAACAATCTGGCAGGAACTTTTGGTGTGATTGATGGGATGCGGTCGCAAGGCCCGGAAGCTGCCCGCCCTACCTTTTGCACGAAGGACAACTGGTCAATGTCGGTCCATTGCACTCTGACAAAGACGCAGATCAGCAAAGACAAATCCGTCGCGAGAAACGATTTCTCCCGGCTCGACCGCCAGATCCCGCTCAAACATGGGGCCCGCATAGACAAACGTATGGAATTCCCCGTTCTCGCCGCAGGGATCAATGCCTGCCGGCAAATCCGACAGGAGTTGCTCATCGAATTCCCGACCCGCGAATTCCGGGGTTAGAAATTTGCTGTCAACGCAAGCGAGTTTTGCACGGACGCCGGACTCAATCATCGTAACTGCCAGCTCTCCGGTGGGCGTTCCCCACACGGGAAAAGCCGCCTGCAACCCAGAGTTTTCCAGTTGCTTTTGGCGGTAAGCCCGGATGTCGCTCAGGAACAGATCGCCAAAGGCTATCGAATCGATCCCCTCTCGAACAGCGGCCCGGCAGGTTTCCTTCATGATGTCCTCATAGTCCGCATTCGAGCACGGCCACGGTAAATCCACCTGCCACAGAGCGATGCCGGCCGCGTTGGCTTGCGCTTCGACCAGGCCACGGCGCACCCCGTGCATCGCAACCCGGTCGGCTGCCTGATTAAATGTGGTCAGGAATCCAACAACGTCGTGCTCGCCCCGTTGTCGCAGACGGTACAGGCTCCAGGCACTATCCTTGCCGCTACTCCAAGACAGCAATGTCCTTTTCATGTGGTCATCATCCGGCTCTGGTTCCATCAGGAACCCTCGACTCAGGCAACGCCAGCACGGGAGTAACTCCGTCCGCATAGCCAATGTCGAACAGCATTCCCTCCGAAACCAAACCCGCCATTTTGCGGGGCAGCAGGTTCACGACAAATAACGCTTGTTTGCCTTCGATTTCCTGGGGGTTTGCGCGCTCGCGCTTCATTCCGGCCAAGATCCTGCGCACATGATCGCCGAAGTTGACGCGGAGTTCGACCAACTTTTCCGAGCCAGCCACATCGCGTACGGATTCAATGGTGCCAACCCGGATGTCGATTTGGTCCAGCAGTTCGGGAGAGATCGAAGGCTTTACCTGTGCCGGAGTCATGGGGCAATTTTAGTCGCAAGCAAATGCTTCTGCTGCCCCAGACGCAGCGAAATGCAAACCTGACCCCGGCACCTCACGAATATCGGCCTATGGCAAAGCCGTGCCTCCCCGTAGCACACGGGAGCTATTCACGAAATTAGGCACCCGGCTTATGTTGGGAATCGAGCGGCCTTCGGGGGAGGGCTGTTCGAACGAGCGTCCCGCGACTCAAACTGGGTCTGGGGCGCTTTCGTTTTTAACCTGCGCACTTCTTCACACGAGAAGTCCTCTGCGTGCTTTCCTGCAGAGCCTCAACCGTCCTTATTCTCTGTTCAATTGCGCTTGCTCGAAGCGGCGATGAGGTTGTCTCCATGCGTTCACCTGTCAGCGTGTGGAAGTTCCCGCTCGTACTCCTGATGTATTCTCAAGCTGTGCGAACGGTCGAGCAATACCGGCAGCGTCTCCAGGAGCGGGAATCTCGCGTCGCTCGTTGTGAGCAAATTCACATTCGTCTCGGATATGTTCGTTTATCACTGGCTTTGGTCGCCGCAGGTATCGCTTGGGAAGCAATCTGGCGGTACGCCCTGTCATTATGGTGGATGGTTGCGCCGCTGATCGCATTCGTACTGGTGGCGGCAATTCATTCGCGCCTCTTGCGATCCCGCGAAATAGCCAGGCGAGGGGTTTCTTTTTATCAGAGGGGACTCGCTCGCATCGAAGATCGCTGGGCGGGCACAGGACAAACTGGCGAACGCTTCAGCGATCCCCATCATGTGTATGCCGCGGATCTGGATTTATTAGGCCATGGTGGTTTGTTCGAACTTCTCTCGGCTGCTGCGCGCACCCGCATGGGTGAGGAGACACTCGTCGGGTGGTTGCTCACGCCTTCGATTGTTGCCCAGATTGTTGAGCGGCATACTGCGATTGCCGAGCTGCGGGATCAGCTCGATCTCCGGGAGCACCTGGCGATTCTCGGTGAAGACGCCAGTGTGGGGGTGTTTCCCGAAGCCTTATTGCGCTGGGCGGAAACGCCGAACCAGATGAAGCCGGAATGGATCCGGTGGTTGGCGGCGATCCTCAGCCTGGCGGCGCTCGGGGGAGCGGTGATGTGGGGAGTACTCGGGACGCCGGCGCCCCTGATCCTGACGGTCCTGATTGAGGCGCTTCTGGCCTATCGACTCCGGAAGCAACTCGAAGTACTCCTGCATGGTTCCGAACAAGCGTTACGTGATTTGAATTTATTGTCGGGCGTGCTGGCGCGAATCGAACAGCACAGCTTTCGTGCGCCACGCCTTCAATCTCTGCAAGCCGAGCTGTCGTCGCACCAGATTAGAAGTTCCCACGCTGTCGGCCGCCTAAGAACGATCGTCGATTTCATCGACTCACGCGACAACATGATCGTGCGCGCCTTCAACATTCCGCTCATGTACACGGTGCAGGTGGCGTTCGCGGCAGAGCGCTGGAGGCAGGCCCATGGCTCCGCGGTGCGGAGATGGTTGCGGGTGATCGGCGAGATCGAAGCGCTCCTTTGTTTGGCGAACTACAGCTACGAGCATCCGGACGAGCCGTTCCCCGAGTTTGTTCCAGGGTCCGCGTCCTTCGAGGCTACAGGCCTCGGGCATCCACTTGTCTCGGAAGCGACCTGCGTTCGTAACCATGTTCGCCTTTGTGAGGAAACGCGGGTATTCCTGGTCAGCGGATCCAATATGTCAGGCAAGAGCACTTTGCTGCGAACCGTCGGCATCAATGCCGTACTCGCAATGGCTGGTGCCCCGGTGCGGGCACAAAGGCTTCGACTGACTCCGCTGCATGTAGGCGCCAGCATACGGGTCAACGATTCCCTGCAGGAGGGAAGCTCGCGTTTTTATGCCGAGATCACCCGGCTCCGGGCGCTCTTCGACCTTGCTGGTAGCGGCGGCCCGCCCTTGTTGTTCCTGCTCGATGAACTGTTGCAAGGCACCAATTCCCACGATCGCCGTATCGGAGCCGAGGGCATGGTTCATGCTCTGCTGAATCGCGGCGCTATTGGCTTGGTGAGTACCCACGATCTGGCGTTGGCCGAGATTGGGGGCTTCCTGAATGGTCAACTGTCCAATGTCCATTTCCAGGAAGAGTTTGAGAACGGAAGGATGCACTTCGATTACAAGCTGAGACCCGGCGTGGTCACGAAGAGCAACGGGTTGGCGCTGATGCGATCGATTGGGTTGGATGTGTGAATACTTGGGAATCCGGACGCAGGCGGGGAGCGATCGGGTGGCTATCATTCGTCATTTCGCGGTACGTTAGGCATGGCTGCTTTTCCATTCGGCGCGTGGCTATGGAGATGGAGAGAAATGCGAATTGTGCTTCATCAAGAATTGCTTCTTCCGTGAAGTCCCGTGGTCGTCTCGGAGCGATGGCCATCCGCCCTTCGGAACGCCATTTGCAAGCGGTCCGGATGCATCCAGATCCACTGTAAAATGGGCGGTCTCTACGCACAGCAGTCACCACGTCAGGAAAGTGAGCGCCGGTAACTGAAAATATGGGTACCATCGCAAGCGCGCCAAGGCTGATCATCTTCGGCGGTCTGCCGGGTACGGGTAAGACGACGATTGCTCAGCTGCTTGCTCGCAAGCTGGGCGCCGTATATTTACGCATCGATTCGATTGAGCAGGCGATCCGGGATTGCGGAGTGCTTGACAAGTCCCTGGATGATGCCGGCTACCGCATCGGTTATGCGGTCGCCGAAGACAACCTTCGTCTTGGCAGAACGGTAATTGCAGATTCCGTCAACCCGCTCCGGCTCACACGCGATTCCTGGGTCAGTGTCGCCCATCGGACGCGAGCAAGACCTATCGAAGTCGAGGTCGCGTGCACCGATGCCGAGCAACATCGGCAGAGGGTAGAGACGAGGATCGCTGATATCAAGGGATTGAGACTTCCTACTTGGCAAGAAGTGATCTCTCGAGAATACGACCTTTGGGAGCGAGAGCACATCGTCATCGACACTGCGAGCAGGAACGTGGCGGACAATGTGGATGATCTCCTGAAGACACTGATGGTAGAGATCGAGTAGTCGCAGAGGCGAGGCGGCGGTCGTTCTCTTGGGAACCATGACCGCGAAGGCAGACCTCGCACAGCTTACAGTCTGCGGCATACATACATCTGCTTTCTGCTGATGGAGGGGCGCCGACTTTTACCAAATCGCTAAGAACTGCCGCACGAGTGTCGAGATGATCGAGAAATACTACAACCTGCAGATCACGAAACGGATGTGTAAAATCGAGCAACGTACCATCTCATAAGATCACCGAGTAGGTCACCCGCTCGCTGGGGTGGGCGGTCCGCATAGTCCAACTCTGGCTCGCCCTCAACCGCCGCGCACGCTGGGGCCACTAGCCCCACCGGGGCTGCTCATCGAGGCTGATACCGAGCGCCGTCTTGCCGACCACTTCGTGCGTAAGAAAAGCGTTGGCGGGATGAATCCTGCCGAGACGCGCATCCCGCAGCAAGCGCTCGTATCCCGCCGAGCGAAAAATACCGTGTCCGCCGGCAATATCGAGGCCGAGATCGACAACCCGCCAGGATCCCTCGACCGCGTGGTATTTGGCGGCGAAGATTTTTGACGGCCATTCGGCGCCGTAATCCACGCCGTTCGACCAGTCCTCCGTGATACGATCAAGATGCGGCCCGATGGATTCAAGCTCAATCACCATTTGCGCAACGGCGTGCTGGATTTCGGGATGGTAAGCCATCGACCGGGAGAGAGCGAGCGAACCCTTGCTCTTCGCAGCAGCAATGCTCTTGTCCAGAGCGCGCTTGGCCAGGCCGTAATAAACATTGGCGAAGCCCATCAGCGCCCAGGCAAACACGGAGAGGACAAACGCATCAATTCCAGCGCCCCCGGCGGGAACGATACGCGCAACGTACCGATCTGGAATGAAAGCGTTCTCCAGGACCGTGTCATCGCTGCGCGTGGCGCGCATGCCGAGAACGTCCCAGGTTTCCTTGATAATGTAGCCGCTGCTATCGCGCAGCATAAACGCGTGGACGACCTTCGGATGGGTAGGGTCGGTTGTGTCCATTCCGTGGAGGCCGAAGCGCGTCCAGACCGGCGTCAGGCTGCCAAACTGCTTACGGCCTGTGAAGCGGTACCCGCCGTCGACACGTTGTGCTTTCGCCGACGAGAGCAAGACGGGGATATCGTTGCCGCTCTCGGCGTGACCGGCTGCGAAGATTTCACCTGCAGCAGCGTCGCTCAGCATCCATTCGAGCGATTTATCTCCTCGGCGCCAAAGATCGGCGGCAACGCCGACCCAATAGAGATGCATATTCACTGCCAGGGCGGTCGCTGGCGCATGGTAGGCCAGACGCCGTTGCTCGCGGCACACTTCGGCGAGACTCAATCCTGGCCCCCCAAATTTCTCCGGAACCGGCATCACGAGATACTTCGCGGCGCGAAGTTCTTCGAAATCCTGATCGAAAAAGCGATTTTCCCGGTCGTAGGTAGCCGCACGGGAATCGAAGCGAGCCAGCATCTCCTCCGTGAGACCACACCCGGTCGAAAGCGGGGAAGCAGCACTGTGTGTTTTTTGGGAGCCGTCGCTTGATGGGTTGGGAAACATCGCCTCGGGAATTGTCGCCATGCGTCTTTCCTCGCACTCCGAATTCAGGTTTTCCACGCTATTCTACAGTGCAAACCGACCGAGCAGCCGCCCGCCGGGGCTGGCCGCTCAGTCTCGGTTCTCATACTAAGGCCGCGCTTCGTACACGATGTTGAAGGGTGTCTCAGTCGCCCGGCGAAAGCGAGTAAAGCCGGCCGAGGTCGCAACCTCCCGAATGCGCTTCTCGCCCGCCTGCGCGCCCAGACAGAGTGCGACTTCCTGTGATCTCGAACAAGGGGTGCACAGCAATGTTGAGAACGAGTAGTAAACGCGCCCCACGGGATTCAGGTTGTCTTTCAACTGATCGTTCGCGAAGGGTTCGACGATCATCCATGTTCCGTCTTTGGCCAGGGAGCGCCGAACATGCGCAGCCGCACCCACCGGATCGCCCATGTCATGCAGGCAATCGAAGACCGCCACGAAATCGTAGTCTTTGCCGGGAAAATCCTTGGCTTTCGACACCTCAAAACTAACCCGTTCGGCAACTCCTTGCCGTTGGGCAGATTCGCGCGCCGCCTCGATCGACTTGTCGTGGTAGTCGAATCCGAAAAATCGTGAGTTGGGAAACGCCTTTGCCATGAGCACGGTCGAGGCGCCTTTCCCGCAGCCGACGTCAGACACGCGGGCGCCCGCTTCGAGCTTCTGTTTTACGTCGTCGAGCGAAGGTATCCACGAGCTAACGAGGTTGGCAGCGTAGCCCGGACGAAAAAACTTCTCGCAACCGTGAAAAACGCCATCATCGTGTTCGTGCCACCCCATTCCGGCACCTGTGCGGAAGGACTCTGCGATGCGAGGCACAGCAGCGAGAGAGCCCAGGGCGAGTTCGAACGCTCCCGGCAGATAAGCCGGGCTGTCCTCTTGGGCAAGCGTGAAAGCCTGTTCTTCAGTCAGGCTGAATCTGTTCGTTAATTCATCGTAAGTGATGTAGCCTCCCGCCGCCTGCGAAGCCAGCCATTCGCGCAGATAGCGCTCGTCGGTCCCGGTCTTGGCGGCAAGCTCTGCCGGACCCATGGGGCCGGCCGCCAGTGCCTTATAAAGACCGAGTTTCTCGCCGATCACCACCATCCCGGCGTGAACCGAGGCGCCGAGATCAGTGACAAATTGTCCGATAAAAGCATTCAGTTTGTTCATATCCAGAGCCGGAATTGCTGCTGTACTCATTGGTTATGCCTCCTAGGTTGGGTTCTTCTTCCGAATGTCGCTATATAAGAAGACGGGAAATGAGATCCGAAATAGCAACGGGGTTCGGCAAAAGTCGGTGAAATTGCAACGGCCACTTGGGAAAGAGGCGTTCTTGGGCGGCTGCAAGGAACGGTGTACCCTATTGGAATCATGGGGGGAACAGATGGGGCTGTCCTCTAACCACCAGGTAACGCAGCTGCTCAGGGCCTGGACTGCCGGGGATCAAGACGCCCTTGAAAAACTGACGCCTCTCGTGTACGAGCAGCTACATCGAGTGGCGCAACGCTACATGGCGGGGCAACGACCTGGGCATACGTTGCAAACCACTGCTCTGGTGAACGAAGTCTACTTACGGCTGGTGGATTGTAGCCGGGTAAATTGGCAGGATCGCGCGCATTTCCTAGCTGTGTCGGCGCAGCTGATGCGCCGTATCCTTATCGATTTTGCCCGCTCGCGTGGTTACCAGAAGCGAGGTGGTGATGTGGTTCACCTTTCGCTGGACGACGCGCCGTCGGTATCAAACGAACCCGACGCAGACGTTGTGGCACTGGATGACGCAATAAAGGCTTTAGCGGAGGTTGATGGCAGGAAGAGCAAAGTCGTAGAACTCAGGTTCTTTGGCGGATTGAGCATAGAAGAAACTGCTGAAGTTTTGAAAGTATCGAATGAGACAGTAGTACGGGATTGGAGGTTGGCAAGGGCTTGGCTGCTGCGTGAGTTGAGCCGAGAAGCCTGAGGTATGGATTCTGAACGTTGGCATCGGGTGGAAGAGCTGTTTCAGCGTGCATTGGAACTCGACGAGAGCCTCCGCGTTCAATTCGTGGAACGCTCCTGCGGTGACGACGCAGTGCTGCGTCATGAAGTGGAGACATTGCTGGCTCAGGAGAAAAAAACTGAGCATTTCATTGACTCGCCCGCGCTGGAGGTGGTGGGTAAACTGGTAGCCGCTGAAGCCGCAGGAAAAATTGGAACCGAACTCATTGGCAGCACAGTTTCCCACTATCGCATCGTTGAAAAACTCGGCGGCGGCGGCATGGGTGTTGTTTACAAAGCTGAGGATCTAACCCTCCACCGTTTCGTCGCGTTGAAGTTCCTGCCGGACGACGCAGCCAACGACCATCAGGCACTCGCGCGTCTGGAGCGCGAGGCGCAGGCCGCCTCCGCACTGAACCATCCCAACATCTGCACGATCCATGAGATTGGCCGCCATGACGGCCAGTCTTTCATCGTCATGGAGTTTCTGGATGGCGTCACACTGAAACATCGGATCGCGGAAAATCCGCTGGAAACCGAGTTAATTCTGTCGCTGGCGATCGATATTGCCGACAGCCTGGATGCCGCCCACGCCAAGGGAATCATCCACCGCGACATCAAGCCAGCGAACATTTTCATCACCATACGCGGGCACGCCAAGATTCTGGATTTTGGCCTGGCGAAGGTAATGCCGATTCTCGGAAAAGTGGGAGGCCCTCAAGCGGCACTCGCAGCAACGGCGACCTTGCAAGAACAGCTGACCAGCCCCGGCGCCGCTCTTGGCACCATTTCTTATATGTCGCCAGAGCAAGTCCGCGGAAAGGATTTGGATGGTCGCACTGACCTTTTTTCTTTCGGAATTGTGCTCTACGAAATGGCGACTGGGAAGTTGCCTTTCCCTGGGGAAACCGCAGGAGTAATCTTTGACTCGATCCTCAATCGCGCAGCCGTAGCTCCTGCGCGGCTGAATCCAAGCCTGCCGGCTGACTTAGAGAGGGTTATCAATAAATGCTTAGAGAAAGAATGCGAATTACGCTACCAGCATGCATCCGATATTCGTACGGACTTGCAGCGGCTCAAACGCGACACCGACTCAGTCTCATTGCCAATTCGCGCGGAGCACTTCCACGATATTGAGGTTTCGGAATCGACAGCGGGCGCGATATCCGTACTTGGGAAACCGGGTGGAAAGATCATGGACCTGCCGGTCCCTCGGACTTCGCTCATTGGACGCGGGAGAGAACGGCGAGAAGCCGCTGAATTCCTGCTCAGGCCGAATGTTCGGCTCCTAAGCTTGACCGGTGCCGGTGGCGCGGGGAAAACCCGGCTAGCCATCGCCGTAGCTGAGGCGATCGCGGTCCATTTCATAGGTGGGGTTGTTTTCGTTGGACTTGCCGCCATTACACGTGCAGATCTGGTTGCAACAGCACTCGCCAAGGCACTCGGGATTCAGCAGGTTGCCAACCGCACAATACCGGAGCTCATCGGTGACTACCTGCAGCAATCAGGGCCATTCCTGTTCGTGCTCGACAATTTCGAGCAGGTGCTTCCCGCCGCAGCCGTGGTAGCCGAGATATTAACGGCTTGCTCGACTCTCAAAGTGCTTATCACCAGCCGAGAGTGTCTGCGTATATATGGAGAGCAGGAATTTCCCGTGGCGCCGCTAGCACAGGATGCAGCCGTGCAATTATTTATACAGCGGGCAATCGCGGCTCGGCCTAACTTTTCGCTGACTGTCGAAAATTCACCTGCGATTCGGGACATCTGTTTACGCTTGGATGGTTTGCCGTTAGCGATCGAGTTGGCAGCGGCGCGCACCAAGCTACTGTCGCCGAGCGCCATCCTGGAACGACTGCAAAGCCGACTACAGTTGCTGACCGGCGGCGCGCTTGATTTGCCCAAACGGCAACAGGCACTCCGCAATACGATTGATTGGAGCCACGGCCTCCTGAATGAACCTGAGCAAAAACTGTTCCGGCGCTTTTCTGTATTTGTTGGCGGCTGCACGTTGGAGGCTGCCGAAGCCGTCTGCAACACCGGCCGTGATCTCGGGATCGATTTATTCGACGGCCTGACCTCATTGGTTGATAAGAGCCTGGTCGAGCGCATCGACCAACATGCACCGGAAACCCGTTTCACGATGTTAGAAACGATTCGTGAATATGCCCTTGAACGTCTCGTTTCTGGTGGTGAAGACGGCGCAACACGACGAGCACATGCGGCGTATTGCCTGGTACTCGCGGAGGAAGGCAATCCTGAACTGAGCCCGGACGAACGCGCGGCGTGGCTGGAGCGATGCGATCTCGAAATCGACAACTTCCGCTCGGCTCTCGATTATCTCGTTGACCATCACGATCTCGACTGGGGCTTGCGGCTCTGCATGGCGTTGTTTCGATTCTGGGACATGCGGGAGCATCTGACCGAAGGCCGCGCCAGGCTTGAGACGATCCTGCGCTTGACCGATTCGGGATATGCAAAACAACGTGCGCGGATCTGCATTTTTCTGGGTGCGCTATCGACCGCCCAAAGCGACTTTGCTGCTGCGGAGCGATTCCTACAACAGAGCCTTTTGCTGTATGAGGAATTGAACGACTGTTCGGGAATCGCAGCATCGCTAAACGCCCTTGGAATCGGAGCTAGAGATAGCGGCGACTACCAGGCGGCACAAACTTACTTCGAGCGCAGTCTGGCGCAATGGCGCACGCTGTCCGATCATTTGTCGACCGCTCGCTGTCTGCACAATCTGGCGAATGTCGCAAAGATCCAGGGCGACTATTTGCGAGCACAAATGGGGCTCAGCGAAGCGGCGCAAATTTTTCAGGAAGTCGGAGATGCCAGTGGGGCTGCCTGGTCGATAAATCAGCAGGGCGACATAGCGCGAGAACAGGGTGACCTGAAGATCGCTCGGGACTTCTACGAACGCGCACTTAAGGCCTTTCGTGCGGACGGGGACCGCTGGGGCTCCGCCCGCTCCCTCGCAGACTTGGGCTACGTTTACTCCGAACAAAGACACTATGACGAGGCACATGCCACGTACCGCGAAGCTCTCGAACTGTTCTCCGAGCTGGGACACAAGCGGGGCGTGGCGCGTTCCCTGGAAGGCTTTGCGTGTCTGGCCGTCTCCCGAGGTCGCGCCGCACGTGCGCTGAGGCTGGCGGCAGCAGCCGCACACATGCGCCAACTAATTAGCGCTCCCCTGCCTCAGGCAGAGCAGTCCAAACTTGATCGGACCCTGTCATCTGCATGGGAGTCACTCGAAGAGATAGAAGGGAAAGGCGCTTGGGCAGAAGGCTCTGCCATGGGAATCGACAGCGCCATCCAATACTCGCGGCAAGAATCCTAATTGGCTATCTCAGGTTCACAGGGTCAATCAGCCGGCGGACTGCCGAAACCCGATCGGCTGGAATCCCCGTGAGGCGAGCGTGCTCCCGAATGCTGTTCTCGTCGGGCGCGAGGTACACGCAATAAACTTTATCCTCGGTTACGTAGCTATGAAGCCACTGGATCTGGGGGCCCATCCCTTCCAATGTCTCCAAAGAGCGTAAGGATATCTCACGGAGCTGGCTGTCGGATAGCGATCCAGCTCCTTGAATCTCGCGTTCAATTACGAACTGCGGCATAATCGGGAGCAGTGTACCACGGGCCAACATCTACTGCGTATCACTGGCGAAGCGACGAATGGTGCTCCCTCGAATGGTACGGTCAGGTGGGAAGCGATCTCGGTCGTGACATCTGGGGAGTTCGGGACGACGGGACCACGCGCGGCGAGTCTGTCTGCATCCAGTGCGTTAATCGCAAGCGGCTGACGTTTGCCAACGTTGGCTCGTACTGGCGCTGTTCTTTCGAACGGGAAGTCGTCCGCTTCGGGTGAAATCAAACGATTGCAGCTCTTAAATGAAGTGGTAGAATCTCATGCGGGTGCTTATTTTGGCTTGGCAATGGACCCTTAGCCCGAGAATCGGCGGCAAAGCGCTTCACGGGCAAAATGACAATGAACCGTGGAAATCTTCCGAAAACTGACACACGTTCTTACACAGTCGCACATTCGTCATTTTGGATGAAATTGGGAAACGAACCATGAACAGGTCGTAAAATCAGTAGAGCCGGGATGGCGGAACTGGCAGACGCAGCGGACTCAAAATCCGCCGACCTTCGGGTCTTGGGGGTTCGACTCCCCCTCCCGGCACCAAAATTAACTCTAGCCGTTGCAGTCACTTCAATTCACCTTGGGCGCCAGGGCGGCGCCTTCGTTGGTAGTCGCAGGGGCTGGATCATGGCTGAAATCATGGCCGTCGGCCTGGGCCCGCCGGGCATTCTCCAGTCGGTTCTTTTCGAGCATCTCTACCGCTGCCCGTTGGTCCGAACTGCTATTGATGGCGTAGCGGCGAAACATTGCGTCTGTCTTCCATCCACCAATCCCCATGATTACCGATTGTGGAACACCGGCCGCTCTCAGTGCCTTTGCTCCCGATCGGCGCATGTCGTGTGGTAGTAGCTTCCATATCCGTTTCCGGCCGCCACACTGTTGGCAACTGCCGTCGACGAACTCACCGCGGCAGCGCGGAAGCGCACAGATCCATCCACCCATGCCGGCCCGTGTGGTCAGGTCGGTCCACGCATCCCGCATATCGCGAATGGGTTTTTGTTTGCGACGGACCATGCGCGTGAGTACATAGTCTTCGTTTTGCTTCCCCACAACTGCCAGCTTTAACAGTTCGGTGACCTTCGCCGTCATGGCGACTTCCCGGCCTTCACCGTTCTTCGTTGTACCGGGGTCGAGCCGAATAGTGCGGTTGATGAAGTTCACCTGTCGCACTCGCAGCCCAAGCAGTTCCCCTCGACGCCAGCAATAGGTGAAAGACAACTCCAACCAGAGCCTCAACCACAATTCGGTAGCATTGGCGGCCAGGCGCTCGAAGTCGGCATCTTCGACAAAGCCGGTACGACGGTTGTTTTCCTCCAGCATGGGAATGTAGGGGATCATGCGAATTTTCGGTGGCGTCGAGTGCAGACCTAAGCTGAAGGCGGTGCGCAAGGCGGCCAGTTCGCGGTTGATGTTCGCGGGTCTCGATCCCTCATCAAGCCGGTGGTTTCTATAGTTTTGGACAAGGTCTGTTGTGACGTTCTGCGCTTCGATGTCAAAGTACTCTCTTAGGTGCTGTTCCCATCTGGAGGTGAGGTTTTTGATGGCCTTCGGTTTTCGTCCGTTGACCTTGTACTCGCGTATCAGTCCCTCGAAGAGTTCCGAGACCTGCACCGGGCGGCGCGGGCGTTCAATGTGCTCGCCCTTGGCGATGGCGCCGAGTCGCAGGGCCAAGTTTTGTTGGGCGGCCGCGTAGTCGGTCTCGCCCGTTGACTCCCTGATCCGCTTGCCATTCTTGTAGTACTGGATGCTCCAGGTGCCGCATCCCGGCTGACGGTAGATTGTGCCTGCTCCTTTTCGGCGTGAGCGCCTCCGTGTAGGTCGAATGTTTGTTTGCGTTTCTTCTGTCATCGGTTTTCTCCTTTTCCGACTTTCCTAATCCCATAGGATTCGTCAATCACTTCTCGAATTTTCATTGCCAGTAAGAGTCTTGCTGACGCGCAGGCGAGCGGCAACGACCTCGATCTGCGGCCAATGGGCGCGCACCATGTTCCGCGCTCTCAGTTTGAGCAGTTTTATATGAACCGGAAATTCGTTGCTGGTTGGTTCGGTGATAAACATCAGCATATCGATCGCGTGATCGCGGTCGGTCGTCCCGTGGTAGCTGCGCACGCTACTCGGCGAATATTTTTGTTGTGCTTCGATGTCCGCAAGGGCCACGATCACGTTTCTTTCGACGCGTGCCCGAGCACTGTCGGTCGAGGCTGTGTCCGGCCTGTCTCCACGTCCTCTGTTGTGGTGAACTCGCCCCTTACTGCCCTCCTCCGGGACGACCGAAGCGCCCTTGTTGCTGAGCAAGTGGAGACGCCAGGCGATTACTGCATGCCCGGCCTCGTGATAAGCGACAGAAATGGTCGCATCTTTCACGCGTGGCCGCCTTTCTCGGCCATCGCAATCCAATCGTCTTCTGTCGCATTCACGACTGCAGCAATCGGATCTTCTACTCCCCGCTTTTCCGCTCGCTGATCGAATTCCTTGATCTTGGTCTTAACCGACTGCAACACGTCGTCAGAAACAAGCCCACTAAGCCAGTCTCTAATCATGTCACTCAGAACCGCTAGGTTTTGTAACCTCTGCAGTGGAGTCGAGATTTCGACCGTGAGCTTCCGCAGATAGTGCTCGGCCGGTCTTGCCTGACTGGCCTTGCCAGCCTTTCGGGCCCGTTCGATGCGTTGCTGCTTGGTGAGCTTCTTTGCGGAAGCCTTGCCACCCATACGGCCAATCTTGCTGAGAGCCTTGCGAGTAGATTCATCCAAAGCCATATTTCGCGTGTCCTTTCTTACCGTTAGCTTACGGCTTACTCGACTGTAAGCTTACCAGATAGCGCAGTCAAGAAAAATTGCGAGCGCTTTCAAACACTTGAGAAGTACGGTCATGGATAACGCTCTGTTGCAACAAAAGGCGCTAGGCCAAGGTGAGCCCAGCGCCCCGTTGTGTCCGGGTTCTTCCGGCCCGGACTGCGCAGTGACGGTGGAGAAAAAGCTAAAGAGAGCCGTCGCCGCGCAAACTCTTAAGGCCGTCGCTTGTGCTTCTCTATCCATAGGTCAAGATCACGAACGTCCAACAAGTACGGACTTCGTCCTGGCACTTTCTGAATAAAGGGAATTTCACCTTGCATGATTAATTCCCGCACACCTTTGTCACTCATCGCGAGATATCTGCCGGCGTCATCCACGTCGAGCAAGCGCGGACTGATCTCACCGCCGCGTCGAACTTTGCGCAGCACAGCCGCGGCAAGCTCGCCGATCGCGTCGAGGGTCTCGGCTTCAGTCCGGGATGTAGTTTCAGCGCTCACGGCGTTACTCTGTGTCCCTGACGTTCTGCAGCGTATGAGCGAATGACACGATGGAAGAGAGCTCCACCTGTTCAATATCGACTGATCTCCGCCAGGCCCGTTCATCCCGTCGCTCTTCCACTGCTGCCTGTATACGGCGCCGTAACTCTGACGGTGGAAGGGCGTCGAGTTCCACACATTCGCGCCCGAATTTCAGCCTGTAGCCATCGGCCCGCGGGTCGGAATCTTTCACGCGCAACGGCGGAAGATTAAAAGCCTTGATGTCAGCTTTGTGGATAGCCAGGCGGACCATCTCGAAGGGTAAGTCTTCGTCGCTGATCTCCATGAGTCGCGCGAGCACGGCCTTCCGTCCGGACTCCTCAATACAGTGTCCGCTCGGGTCGTGGTCTCCGAGAAACAGAACCGTGCACGGCTTCAGGATCCGCGCTAAGTCTTCGGCTATATCGTTCACCCGAGTTGCGGACATGAAACCGCGGGCCACTCGCACGGAGATGCCAAGAGCGTCGGTTGTGTCTTCGATCGAACCGATCACAGCATCTTTTTCGCACCAGCATTCAACGTGCCTGGGTTGTAATTCCCAATGGTCTTTCCGATAGGCTTTGGAAATCACGTCGGCATAGGCGGCGCAGTCTTCGAACACATTCGGCGAGTAAGTCGGACGCGAGCGGTCAACGAGATACTCATAAGGGCAGCGGCCGTCACGACGTGCCTTCGTGATCATGCGAGACACTCGCTGATACTCGCCAAGGGCTTCTCGATCGTGCCGGCGGATACCAGCCGGTAAAATAGCTGGCGACAAGTCATCGGGTGCTCAGCCTTTAGGATTCCGATCATCTCGTCGATAAAGTCCGTCGTGCTCTGCCACTCCGACTTCGCCATTGCTCCTCTGTTTAAACGTGTACTTATCGCATTTTAGAAAGCTAGTTACGTCGTCTTTTTCCGCATGGTTTCGCGTGAATATGGCCTGCGCTCTGATGGTGATGTCCTGTGAGTAAAACTGATCGCAACGCAGTAAGTTGGAACGTCAGCCGCTTTTCGCCCTTGCGAATCGTGGCGCGGCAGTCGCGACACGATGCCGGATGCTTTCCTATCGTTTGGCGCACCTGCCACGATGGTGAATGCTGGCGTATTGCGGCGATTTCACTTGCTCCGAGAATCCACGTGCTGATACGCGTGCTCACTTTTTCGCCCCTGTTCTTTCGAACACAGGGACAGAGTCACGCTGCCCCTGTGCTACGATGCCTTTGACGATGCCGTTCTGAGCGACACCGCCCTGATGAGTAGACTTGAGTTGGGTCACTCCCGTCCTGGCAGGACAAGCTTGGCCTTTCCATCCGTATCTCGTAGGAGTGGTGTCGTTTAGCATCCTTTCTCCCTTATGCCTAAGTTGGTAGTAGGTTCTTGGTAGTTGATCCGGGGTAGTTCTCCGGTTTCCCAAGAGAGAATGCGCTCCACTTTGGAATAGACCTGCTCGCTTGACACCGCCATCTGATGGAAGTCCTTTTGCACGTCGACAACCTCAACACGGGCGAAGCGACGTACAAAGATGGTGGGCGCCAACTTACTGCTGCGAGCAGGCGGCTGGCCGCCATTCGCAGCAATCCACGCTTGCCAGTACCGTGATCGCCGGCTCGTAGCTCGTGGCTTCTCCCCACTACCGAGATTCAGAAAACAGGTGATGGCAGCGATCACATTGAAATGGGAATCATCGAGTACGTTGAACTGGAGCGCACAGACCCAGCGCCCGAAGTGCGAATCACGGTAAACCTTCGCGCTACGACAATAGGCTGAATATTCGCCCGGCTCGATGCGGTCGTAACTGCGCCATGAGATCTCAGGCTCTGGTTTCGTGGTGCTGACAAGTCGCAAGGCAGTGGCTTTTTCGCTCATGCCTGCACCTCGACCGTACGACTCTCATCAACATCAACATTGTTTTCGGCTGGGACTACTTCAGGACGTGGATAACTCGCTGCCAGGCACTTCAAAGTAGGTGCGATGGATGCTTCGAGAAGTTCCGCCAGTCGTAGCAGGCGGTTGGCATCGCTGCCACTAAGACAGTTAGGCGCCCGGTCGCGCAGCAACAGAACGGCAGAGGTTAGCGAGCTCTTGAGAATTTGCGCGTCCCGCTTTTTCGTGTTATAGGTAGGTAGTCCCATAAAGCTTCTCCGAACGCCCTGCTTCCTTGCCAAAAGTGCGCAGGGCGTTTGTTTTTTTAGACTGAAGTTGAAACTCTCTTCCCTGGACCGATTCCTGGTTTGTAATTCGCTGCATGTGGCCCGGAAATGTTTCGCGGACGACGACCACGCCGGCCACGGTTTTCCCAAGTCGCAATCCATGCAAGGATGGCTTCCCTCGTGTAAAAGAGATTGCCCCCAAACACGACGGCACTCAGGTTGCCGCGCTTAGTCTCAAGACGGATGGTCGAAGGGTGCCTATGGAAGGTCTCCGCTACCGTCTTGAGCGGCAGGGCGCCCAGCGCGCGTATGCCTGGAGCGCTGTCAGCTAGCAGTTCATCGAAAAGTGTATTGAGACGGTGTGCGGGGGAATCAGGACTAAGCAGCGAATTTTGCGCCGTGGCCATACGGTCCACCTCCAAACTTAGGATTTGTCTCCCGGGCGGGAAACCCGTCCCCTTGCAGGGACGGCGTACCACACTTGAAATTCTCCTAAGTTCGGTCGTGAGACCGTGACGTACAACCAACTTCACCGTCACTATAGCAGAAGTGAAGATAATGTCAAGAACCTGTGTGTAGAAATGAGGAACAACGAACCGCATAACGAAAAAACACGCGACTTATCGCAATTTCACGAAAAACCTATGCTACGGTTCCGTTAATGAAAACCTGTGGCGCATGTAAGCATGACCAACGCGACCGCATCGCCGACTTACTCCTGCGCCGCACTCCCATGAGCAAGATCAGTGCCGAGACCGGACTGAGCATCGCCACTATCCACCGCCACAAACAACACATCTCGTCCATGATGGTTCCCGCAACCCGCGCCCGCGAGGCAGCGGACGCCCAGAGTCTTCTCGACCGCGTGGAGAACCTGATCTCCCAGTCCCAAACCATCGCAGTGCAAGCGCAGAAGAAGAAAGAATGGCGTGCCGCGACGATGGCCTTGCGAGAAGTGCGCGGGTGTTTGGAATTGCTGGCGCGTCTATCGGGTGAACTTCAGGCAGCGACGAACGTAAGCCTGCATCGTCATCTCCATATCGAAGCGCAGAGCGCATTGCCACGAACCGCGGAAGAGTGCGATCGCGAGGTAGCGGAATACGTGCGCCAGGGGACGCTCGGCTTCAATCTGGATGAGTTCTACCGCCTGAAGGCGTTGCTTGAGCCTGGCACCGTCCTAGACGCAGCGGAGTATGAATCCTCAGCGTCGCTCGCAGCCGCTGATACTGAGCAACTTGTGAGTCGATCATGACCGTTTCATGGCTATCGTTGAGTGCATTGTCAACGGTCAAAGCTGCTGTAGGGCGTCCAGGAGCGTTTGGGGGTTAGTAAGCGGCCACTTAGTGGCTGTCGCGCTGTCCTGCGTAGGCTGTGAGTGCTGGGGATGGCGTAGAAGCGAGCAAGCGATCTAATGAAGCCGTGGGCAAAGCTGACGGAGGTGATGGCCGAGCGCAGCCGGCAACAGGCTCGTGATTCATTCGAAGCGTATGCGCAGTACGTCTGGCCAGGTTACAAGCCTGCTATCCATCACAAATTCATCATCACGAAACTGGAGCGTGTCGAACACGGCGAGCTCACGCGAATGATGAACAGTTGGCCGCCACAGCACGGCAAGACGCGAACCATCTCCCATCTCTTCAGTTGCTGGTTCTTAGGCAGGCATCCCGAGCGCAGAGTGGTGTGTGCCAGCTACGGCGAAGACCGAGCGAGCGACACTGGCAGAGATGTACTCCGCACTCTGCGGGATCCCAAGCACCTTGAAGTGTTTCCGAATTCTCAGATCGACGAGACCGCGGCGAGTAGCACTCGGATTGACTTATTACAGGGCGGTGGTTTCCTGGCCGTCAGTCGCAACGGTGCTTTGACTGGTCGCAATTGTGATCTCTTAATCGTCGACGATCTAGCCCACATCATTCATGAAGAGTGGAGTGAAGTGCGGTTGTTCGTATGAGTGATAAGTAGTTGCGACAACGGCGGAATTTCCTTCGATCGGGTTACTGATTCCAAAAGAATTAGCCGGGT
>JBEKPJ010000068.1:0-33559 GCA_049520935.1 Terriglobales bacterium
TGGTCGGGCCGTGGTGGAGTCACCCCGCCGGGTTCGGGTGGAGTGCCCTATACCAACAACGGGTCGCCTCAATTCTTTGCATGCAACGACGGGAATACCTCCGGCGCACTCACCCTTGGCGCCGCGCAATCCGCCTGCGGAGCACAAGGCAGCAGCGTTTGGTTCCCCGATCTGCGCAGAGACGAGTCGTTATTCGACATCGATATCATGGTCAAGTTCTGAGGGCTGAGTTCGGAGCAGTCCGTGATGTCAGCCATGCCGCTCGGTGATTTCACAGGGAGGTGGAACTATGTTTGGAACTTCACAAGTGATTCTTGCCCTCACTGCGGCCGTGATCTTAACCGGAGCGATCGCGGTGCAGGCCGAAACGGGCCAGGCCGAGAAATCGACCGGAGGTGTGACGCCAACTGCAGCCGCCAGACAAGCAGAGCAAGAACGAAAGCTCGCCGAAGCCACCGCAATGTCGAAAACCCTGTTGCTCCTGATGGACACGGACAAAAATGGCAAGGTCTCCAAGCAGGAATGGATGAAGTTCATGGAAGAAGAATTCGACCGGATGGACGTAAACCATGATGGCCAGCTGGATGTAAAAGAGCTAACTCAGTCGCGCATGCGATACCGGCCGTCGATCGGCAAGTGACCCGATCGGCCCCTACGCCGGATACTCAGGATTGCGTTTCCAGCCGGAAAGCATGGAGTAGAAATTTGACCAGCCGTGGAGAACAACCATGATCAGGTGACCGGGAATGAAGGCCAGGAACCCGCACATTGCAACGAAATGCCAGAGGCGGGTGAGGTGGAAGCCGCCCAATAGAAATGCCAGCCCTGAAAACTGGGCCGGCTTGTAGAGCACAATTCCCGTGAGCAGCGACAAGACGCCGAAGCCGATGGCCGACGTGTAGGCCAGTTTCTGCAGCGGGTTGTACTGGCCGGTTGCCGGGGGTTTGGGACCGAACAGGAAATAGTGCCGCGCCATGGGCCATACGCCGGGAACGTCGCTAGGGGTGAAGAGCAGGGTGCGGTAGTGGCCGCTGATGACTTGATAGGCCACGTAGACCAAGCCACTGGCGACAAAGAACCACATGAAGGTGAAGTGCCACTGCAAGGCACCCCCCAACCACCCCCCAAGGGTAAGCGCCTTTGGAATATCGAGCAGAACCTTCTCTGGAATCTTCGGACCGAAGCTGGGAAACGCGCGGAAGATCCGCAACCCGCTGGTGACCAGGACAAACAAGGCGATTGCATTGACCCAATGAGTGACTCGAATCGCCAGGGGATGCTCGTAAGCGGCGCGGACAGGCTCGGTCTCCCGCGGTTGCACGGGCGGAACCGGTAACGGCAAGGGCTCGGAGTCAACCGCATCCGGGTTGGTTTCGGTGGGCGCGACCTCGCCGGGTGGCTTGGCTCGAAGCGGCTCCGGCGTCGGAGCGGGATCGTGGATCTGTTCTTTCGCTTCCTGGTTGTTATTTTCGTGCGCCATTACAGTCCTCCGAACCAGCTGTAGCCCTGGTCTTCCCAGTAGCCGGTCTTGCCCGGCTTGAGGACGTTCGTTACGCGGATGGTGTCGAGATACTTGGCCTGCTTGTATCCCAGCTTGGTCGGCATTTGCAGACGCAGTGGCGCCCCGTGCTTGCGGTCGAGCGGCTGTCCGTACATCTCGTAACAGAGCAGCGACTGGGGATGCAGCGCCGAAGCCATGTCAATGGCCTCGTAGTAATCGTCGGCGCAATCGACTTCGAGGAAGCGGGCGCCGGTGTCTGCGCCGACCAGCCGGAGGAAGTTCGAGATTGGTGTACCCCCAAACGAGCCTACCACGTCCCAGCCTTCTACGCAGACATGACGCGTGTTCTGGCTGATCTTGGGGAGTGCCTGGATCTGCGCCAGTGTGTACTCGCCCGGCCGCCGCACCTCGCCTTCGACCGTCAGCGTCCACTTCTCCAAATCGACTTCGGGGTCGAGCACGTCGTAGCCGTTGTAAGGAAACTTCTCAAAGGGAACGACTTCGGAATCAGGAAAGGTCTGCGCCAGATGTTGCGAACGAAACAGGCCGCCGGATGCCCAGTCGCTGAATCGAACTCCCGCCGCCAGCAGGCGGTCGTTGACCTTGGGGAAGGCAAACACGCCGAGCGCGGCAACGGGCGCCAGCTTGAGTAGCTGCCGGCGGCTCTGTCGTTGCAGTTCTTTCTCTGGGAGTTGACTAATCACAGTTGTTCTTCAGGAGAGCAAACCTTAGCACAAGATGGGATGCGCAGGCGGGGACTAAGTTTCAAGTTGGTCTCTCGCAGCTCGACGTCCGGCGTTTTGGGAGGAGCTGTTCTGCCATTCGGATAATCCCCAATCGGGTGTGTCGCCTTCGACACGGGCGCGTCGCCCTGGACACGCAAATGCGATCTCGCAGCAGCTAACGGCCGTGTTTTCACTTACTTTCGCGTGGCATGCCGCTTGCGTCTTCTATTTCTGAAGACGGGGGCAAATCATGGGAACCATGCTACAGGGTCTGGTCATCATCGGCGGTCTGACATTTTCGCTGGCCGCCTCTCTACTGATCGAAGAACTGATTTTTGGACAGATTGTCCGCGCGGCGTTTGCCCGCCGCTCACACATTTCGAAAAAGGCGATAAAGAGTTGAAGCAGTACCAGCATTGGTTACGCAAGTATTTGCCGGGAGGGCGGGGAACGCGAGGTTCGTACCATCCGGGAGTCGACTGGCGTACCGCAGCGGCTACCGAGGAGCAACGAGCGATGATCAGCCCGCCATCGATCCCGCGCTATAATCAGCGCATTCCACAAATGCGAGCGCGAGCGTCCAGCGGTCTGCGGTTTGGTTGGCTGACTTGGTGGTTACTCGCGACGCTTGTTCTTCCTTTCTCATTATCCGCTTCCCCTCTGGAAGACACGGCCCGCCAGCTCGGGCACCAGATCGCCACGCTCTCGGGTCCGGGCGCCTTCGCTCTGCACGTCTCCAACCGGTCGTCGCTCGATGACCGGTCCGTGTTCGAAGTGCGCAGTGCCCTGGAGGCGCAGCTGCACCTCGAAGGCGTGAATACCGGTGCAACCGAGCCGGCACTGGGAACGATCGAGGTCTTCCTTTCCGAGAGCCTGCGGGAATATGTTTGGGCGGCCGAAGTGGTCATTGGAGCCGAGGAGAAGAGAGTCGCGCTGGTCTCGTTGCCGCGAGCGCCGATCGAAGCGCCGTCGGTCCCGGCGTTACCGATGGTCCTCAAATCGACGCTTTTATTCGCACAGGAGCGAATCATGATCGACGCTGCTCTGGTCGATATGCCGGGCGATTCGCGCCTGATTGTTCTCGACCCTGAGGCGGTGGCCGTTTTTCGGCGGCAGGGAGGAAGCCAAGTTGGGCAATGGGAACTGGTGTCCTCGCTGCCCATTGCTCACGGTCGCCCTTTTCCCCGCGACGTGAGGGGACGACTGTTGCTTGGCCGCGATCACCTGTTCGACGCGTACCTGCCGGGAACGTTCTGTCGATCAAGCTCGGCCGCGCCGCTCGGGCTGGCGTGCCATGACAGCGACGATCCCTGGCCGCTGACGACCGAAGACGGTAGCGTGCACGCGTTCTACGCTGCCTCGCGAAATTTCTTTACCGGGGTCCTGTCTCCCGGCATCGGAAAAGTCTCGAACGTTGCTTCGTTCTATTCGGCGGCCGCGCTTCTCCGCTCGAGCGACACGCTCTGGGCCTTCGCTGCCGTGGATGGGTCACTGCATTTGCTGGATGGGATGACCGAGCAGGCGATGCCGGTTTCGGAGTTGGGCAGTGACCTGGCCGCGGTCCGCTCGGGTTGCGGCGCGGGCTCGCAGTTGCTGGCCTCTGAGAGCAGAGCTGCCGGGCTCGACAGCCTGCGCGCGTTCGAGGTAACGGACCGCAATCTGGTGGCGGTCAGTTCCGCCATCGAGCTCGATGGTCGGATCATCGCGCTATGGCCGGACAACCGCGGCACCGCAGCCCTCGCAATGGTAAGGCGAAAAGACACGGGATGGTATGAGGCGTATCGCGTATCGATTTCTTGTGGAGGTTAGTTTGCTCGTCGCGCCCCTGGTCGTAACTCCGGCCGGACTGGGGGTCGCCACAGCCGAGACGCGCCCGCACTACGGGGGAACCCTGCGCGTCATGCTGCAATCGGCGCCCGACGAACTCGAGCTTCCCGGCAGTGCCACGGCTGGCGATTACTGGGACCTGACGCGCACGCTGGTTCTGCTCGGCGACACTCTGGTCAAGCTGGATGCGGACGGCCGTCCGCAGCCCGCGTTGGCGTTGGATTGGCAAAGCGATCCGAGCGCCCGGCATTGGCAATTCACGCTGCGGCGCGGGGTGAAATTCCATGACGGCGTTGCCGCATCCCCGGCCGCGATCGCGCCCATTCTCGGTGCCCTCCACTCCAACTGGAATGTGCGTGCTTCTGCTGATTCCATTTTGATTGAGAGCGATACCCCGATGCCATCGCTGCTCGCCGAACTGGCTCTGCCCCGCAATCTTCTGTTGAAGCGCGGTGCCAACCGACTACCCGTCGGTACCGGCGCGTTCGTCGTCGCGGAGTGGCAACCGGGAAAACTGCTCAAGCTCGCCGCCAATGAAGCGAGCTGGGCGGGGCGTCCTTTTGTGGACACAGTCGAGATCATATTCGGCAGAGCGCTGCGCGATCAGGCGGTCGCGCTCGAACTCGATAAGGCCGACGTGGTCGAGGCCGCCCCGCAGGGCGCTTTCGCATCCCAGGGGCGCAGTGCGTCGTTCGTGTCCTTGCCGGTGGAATTGCTGGCGCTGGTCTTTACGCCAAATTCAAAGGCGCGGGAGCCTCGCCTGCGAGAGGCTTTGGCCTCCGCCATCAATCGCACACCCATCCAGTCGGTGTTGTTGAAAGGTGCGGGAGAGCCCGCCGCCAGTATTCTCCCCAACTGGATGACCGGCTATAGCGCCGTCTTCTCCTCGGAGGCGAATCCGCAGCGTGCCCGAACCCTGCTGTCAAACTGGCTGTCACCCGCGTTGAATCTGAGCTACGATCCGAGAGACCCCCAAGCCCAGCTGATCGCCGAGCGCATCGCGCTGAACGCGCGCGAAGTTGGCATCCCAGTGCAGGTAACGTTGTCGGCAGTCGCCGACATTCGTCTGCTGCGGGTCACGCTGCCCAGTCCGGATCCGGGCACTTCACTCGTGGAAGCCGCGCGCCAACTCGGGTTGCCACAGCCGACGCTGGCGGCAGCGCCTCGCGGCAACTCGCTCGAGGATCTGTACCGGGCCGAGAGCGGTTTGCTGGCTGGCTATGCGGTGATCCCGCTGTTTCATTTGCCGGTGGCGAGTGGGGCGAGCGCGCGGGTGCGCGGCTGGACGCCGGATCCACTGGGGCAATGGGGCGGGTCGGGATTTTCGCTGGCGGATCTTTGGCTCGCGAATCCGCGATTGGGGGAGCGGGGGCCCGCGGATTTTGGATCCCCGGGTCGGAAACCGGAAGCGGGCTCGCGATGAGTTTCCGCCAGAAACTTCTGTTTTTGTTCGCGGCGACGGTGTTGCTCTGTGTTGCGGTCATTTCCGTGTCGGTGTATAGCAGCATTCGCAGCTCGTTCGAGCGGGCGGATCGAGACCGCGCGAATGCGGTGGCCGCACAGTTTCAATCCGAATTCCAGCGGCGCGGATCGGAAGTTGCGCGCAAGGTCGAGTCGATTGGCGCCCACGAAACCGTGCAAAGGATTGCGCTCGATGCAAGCCGCGGTGCCCCCGATTTGGGCGAGTACGTGAGCGAGGCCCGCACCCTGGCGAGCGAGCAGCAGCTGGATTTTCTGGAGCTCGTCGACAATCGCGGCACCATCGTTTCGTCGGCGCAATGGGAGGCGAAGTTTGGATATCCCGAAGCCGCGATCTCGGCGGGGATGAATCCGCGAGCCGCGACGCGCGGCTCCGTCGTGCCGGGCGGCGCGTTCTTGAAACGTGAAGAAACCTCCCACGGCGCAACCCTCGGCCTGTTTGCGGTGCGCGTGCTGAGCAATGACCAGGAACCCTTCTACGTCATAGGCGGTGCACGGCTTGACCAGGGGTTCCTCTCGACGCTCGACATCCCGTCCGGGACGCGGGTCCTGCTGTATCAGAATCTGGAGGCAAAGTGGAATCCGAAATCGCTTCTCGATCTGAATGGGCCAGCCGCGGGCGCGGACAAGATCGCTCCCCTGGTCGCGCAGGTCCGCGACACGCTGCGAGAATCTCAGGGGGTAATCCGATGGACCTCCGATTCCGCCGATGCCGAGGTTTTTCACGCCATTCCGCTGACCGGACCGATCTTTGCGGCCAAGGAGGCGGGAATCGGAAATCCGGGTGGGGTGGGGCAGCAACTGCTGGGCGTGCTTCTGGTGGGCAGTCCGCGGCGTCCGCTCGTCGAATTGCAAAGGCAGATCATTTCCACCGCCATGCTGGTCGGCGGTTTGGGCATTCTGGTCGCGGTCCTGGCGAGCCTGTGGTTTGCCGTCCGTGTCACACGTCCGGTGGTGTCTCTGGCACAAGCGGCGCGGCGAGTCGCAGGCGGCGATCTTTCGACGAAGGTCGAGGTTTCCTCGAGCGACGAACTGGGCGAACTGGCAGCATCGTTCAATCGCATGACGGAGGACCTGGTGCAGCAGAAGGACCGGACTCTGCAGGCCGAACGCGTGGCGGCATGGCGCGAACTGGCACGGCGCCTGGCGCACGAATTGAAAAACCCACTGTTCCCGTTGCAGGTCACAGTCGAGAACCTGATGCGGGCGAAACAGAAATCGCCCGAGATGTTCGAGGAAGTTTTTCACGAGGGTACGGCGACCCTGCTGGCGGAGATTGATCATCTGAAAACCATCATCGGCCGCTTCAGCGAATTCGCCCGCATGCCGCAGCCGCAGCGCCGGGCGACGCAGCTCAACGATGTGGTGCATTCGGTGCTGCGCGTTTTTCAGGCGCAAATGCAAGCGACGAATCCCATTGGCTTGTGCACCCAGCTGGACCCGAACCTGCCTCGAATCGCAGCCGATTCCGATCTACTGCATCGTGCGCTCGAAAACCTGGTGCTCAATGCCATCGACGCCATGCCAGAAGGCGGAGATTTAACGATCCGTACCGCGACCCTGGGCGATCGCGTGGAACTCACGGTTTCTGATACCGGCTCCGGCCTGACGCCGGAAGAATGCGGACGCCTGTTCACTCCTTATTACACGACCAAACAGCATGGCACGGGGCTGGGACTGGCGATTGTGCAGTCGGTGATCAGCGATCACGGCGGCAAGATCTCGGTCGAGAGCAAGAAGGAACAAGGGACGACATTCCGGATCGAATTACCGCGCGAAGCGCAGCCGTGGCCTGCCGGCCCGGCGTAGAAAGTCGAAGACCAAGAGGTCTTCCGAGGAGAGCACCGTGTCGCAAAAAGCGCGCCTATTGATCGTCGATGATGAGGCCAACACGCTGGCTTCGCTGTCGCGGGCTTTTCGTCTGGAAGGGCATGAGGCCGTGGTCTGTGACAACGCCAACAAGGCTCTGGAGCTGGCCAAGGCACAAGCGTTCGACCTGATTGTTTCCGATGTGGTGATGCCCGGCAAAGACGGCCTTGCGCTTCTCGAAGAGCTCAAAGCGCAGGGAGTGCTGGCTCCGGTGGTCATGATGTCGGGCCAAGCGCATATCGAAATGGCCGTCCGCGCCACGCGTCTGGGCGCGCTCGACTTTCTGGAAAAGCCGATCTCCAGCGAGAAACTGCTGCTCACCGTGGAGAACGCACTGAAGCTGGGGCGCCTGGAGCGCGAAAATCGCGATCTGGAACTCCGCCTGGGCAAACACGAAATCGTCTGGAAGGGTGAGACCATGCGAGGCGTGATGGCGCAAGTCGAACGTGTGGCCGCAAGCGAAACGCGTGTCTGTATCTTGGGCGAGACGGGCACGGGCAAGGAATTGGTAGCCCGCACTCTGCATCAGCGCAGCGCGCGGGCCAGTGCCGCCTTCGTTACCCTGAATTGCGCCGCGGTTCCGGCGGAGCTGATCGAATCCGAGCTGTTCGGCCACGAAAAAGGATCGTTTACGGGCGCCGCCGGGCGCCATGTGGGCAAGTTCGAGCAGGCGCAGCGCGGCACCATCTTTCTCGACGAAATCGGCGACATGCCACTCGCGATGCAGGCCAAGCTGCTGCGCGTGCTGGAGGAGGGAGAAGTGGAGCGCATCGGCGGAGAGCGCGCCATCCCGGTGGATGTGCGCGTCGTCGTTGCCACTCACCACGATCTCGAAGCGCAGGTACGCGACGGAAAATTCCGGCAGGATTTGTTTCACCGCGTGTTCGTTTTCCCCCTCCGCCTGCCCCCCTTGCGAGAGCGCCGGGAGGACATCCCGGCGCTGGTCGAGCACTTTGCCCAGCAGGTCAGCAGCATCAACGGATGGAAGCCGATGCGCTTTACAGCAGACGCGATGGCCGGATTGCAGCGGCATCCGTGGCCGGGCAACGTGCGCGAGCTCAGAAACGCGGTCGAAAGGCTGATGTTGCTGGCAACTTCCGATGAGGTCACTGCCGAAACCGTGCTGCTTGCGCTGCCCGCATCGCCGGCGGCGCCTGATTCGGCTTCGGCGGGGACGGGGCCGCTCGCCGACCGGGTCCGCGCCTTCGAGAGGAAAACCATTCTGGCGGAGTTGAAGCGCAACCACCATCAGGTCGCAAACACGGCGCGGGCCCTGGGGCTGGAACGGTCGCATCTGTATAAAAAAGCCGAGCAGGTGGGGATTGACCTGAAGGCGGTGAAGAACGAGGAGGATCCCCGCTAGCCAGCTCAGCTGGGACGCGGTTGACCCGCCAGGAAATACTGGGTCGGTTTGCATTTCCCGGCCTGCCAGACGACAATCGCATCGTGCCCAGTACAAGCTTTTATCAGGAGCCCCAGGCTGCCGTCCCGTTTCGTCCGGGCGCGCTCGTGATCGCCACCCTGGCGAACCCCCGCGAAAAATTCTGGGGTGCGATTCTTCATCTTTCCCCCGAGGGCTTCAGTTTGCGCGGCGTCGATGTTACGTCTTTTGACGACTTGGCGTTGCAAATCAAGAGGGGCGAGCCCTTTACCTCGGGCGTGCTTTTCTTTCCCATGCACCGGTTGGAGCGGATGGAACTGGACCTTCCCGAGGGAAACATACTCTCGCTGGCCCAGCGCTTCGCCGAGAAGACCGGGCAGGATCCCGCCCCGCTGCTGGTGAGCGAATTTCTGGGCGGCGCGGGAGGACATGGGGGAGGGGAAAAAGCGCCGTGAACTTCCGGCAGATTCTGACTGCGCCCAACCAGCTCACGCTGTTGCGGATGATCTTTCTGCCATTCATCGTGATCAACCTGGTAAAGCATGATTTCAAATGGGCGCTGGCTCTGTTTGTTATGGCCGGAATGAGTGATGGCCTCGACGGCCTGCTGGCCCGCACTCTGCACCAGCAAACGCTGCTCGGCCAGTATCTTGATCCGATCGCCGACAAGCTTTTGATGAGCACAATGTTTCTCGTGCTCTCCATCGAAAGGCTGGTTCCCTGGAAGTACACCGTCGTGGTCTTCAGCCGCGACATTTCGATCCTGATGATCAGCGGCGTGTTGTTCATGATTGCCGGGTTGCGCGATTTTCGCCCCAGCATCTTCGGCAAAGCCAATACCTTCGCGCAAGTGGCCGCGATTTTCTTCGCGTTGCTGCTGCTGATCGAGCCCCTGCGCTGGGTTTGGATTGCGCGCACCACGTTCCTGCGCGCCACCTTCATCTTTACAATCGTTTCCGCCGTGCACTATGCCTTGCTCGTGCAACACCGACTGCACCTGCCCGCCGCCGTACCCAAGCCTTAGCAATACGGAAGCGGGGCATTTGACCCCCTTTCCGGCGCGCCCCTAGAATGAAAGATTCGCATCACGCACGCGGACTCATCCATGGCACTGCACCTCTATAACACTCTTTCCGGGAAGATCGAGCCATTCCATCCCCTCGACGGGAACCGCGTCCGTATGTACGCCTGCGGACCGACCGTTTATGACTACGGCCATATCGGCAACTTCCGCACCTTCATCGCGGTGGATCTGCTGTATCGATTCTTGCGACAGAGCGGATACGACGTTCGTTACGCCATGAACATTACCGATGTCGACGACAAGATCATTCGCAACTCGGCGCGCGAAGGCGTCACCGTGCAGCAATACACGGCGAAGTTTACGCAGGCTTTCCTGGAAGATTCGGCTACCCTGGCGATCGAGCCGCCGGTCCTGGTGCGGGCAACCGAACACATCCAGGAGATGGCCAATTTCATTGCCGAACTGGAGAAGAAGGGCTTTGCCTACCGCACCGACGACGGGTCTTACTATTTTCGCATTGCGCGCTTTCCGGCCTACGGCAAGCTTTCCAAGAAAGACTTTGCCGGCATGACCGATGGAGCGCGGGTGGATGTGGACGAATACGAAAAGGACAGCGCTCGCGATTTCGCGCTGTGGAAGGCTCCGAAGCCGGGCGAAGCCTCCTGGGACACGTCGATCGGGCCGGGGCGTCCGGGTTGGCATATCGAGTGCTCGGTGATGTCCATGGAGGAACTGGGACCGAGCTTCGATTTGCATGCCGGCGGGGAAGACCTGATTTTTCCCCACCACGAGAACGAGATTGCGCAATCGGAGGCGCTCAGCGGCGAACCCTTCGCGCGCTATTGGTTTCATGCCCGCTTTTTGCTGGTCGAGGGGCAGAAGATGTCCAAGAGTCTGGGGAATTTTTTCACCGTCCGGGACTTGATCTTGCGGGGCCACAAGCCGTCGTCGATCCGCTGGCTGTTGACGCAGGTTCCTTACCGGAATCAGCTCAACTTTACTTTCGAAGGCCTGAAGTCAGCGGCGAGTTCGGTGGAGAAACTGCGGAACTTCCGTTTCCGACTGACCAGTACGCAATTTCCCGGCGGCACGACGCCGGCGATGGTGCAACTGGCCGAGGAAACCATCGCCAAGTTGAAACGCGCTCTCGATGACGACTTGAATACCGCCGAAGCGCAAGCCGCCATGTTCGACATGCTGCGAAAAGTGAACACCGCGCTCGCCGCTGACGAGGTGCGGCAGGCGGATGTGCAGCCGCTGCTCGGGGCGCTGGAGGAATTCGATGAGATCTTCAGTGTGCTGAACGATGACGACCAGCCTAAGATGAAGGCCGTCTTCGAGTGGGCTCGCGCCGAAGGGCGCGAGCAGGAAATCAGTCCGGAACTGTCAACCATCGTCGGCTCCGTACGCCTTGCCGATGCGCAGGTCAATCAGAAGTTGGCGGACATGGAAGCCGCTCGCCAAGCGCGCAACTACAAAGCGTCCGACGCCCTGCGCGCTGAACTGACCGCGGCTGGCATCATCGTGGAAAATACAAAAGAGGGCGTGCGGTGGCGAAGGAAGTGAAGAACTCTCGAAAGGACGATTTTTGATTTGCCAACCGTTCGGCGGGACTGGCGGATTCTAGAAACAGATTCGAAAGAAACGGGAAATTTACCCCAAGATCAATTCGTATGCTGTCGCTTGATGAATATCTTGTCGAAGCTGAACAGGCCCATGGACATCTCTGCGCCGGACAGGTGCTGGGTGTGCGGCTGGCGATGCTGGGCCTGGAGAAGTTGGGCTTGGAAGATCCTCGCGGCCAAGATCGCAAACGGCTGTTCACCTTTGTCGAGATCGATCGCTGTGCGACCGACGCGATCGCCGTAGTCACCGGATGCCGACTGGGAAAGCGCGCTCTCAAGTTCCGTGACTGGGGTAAAATGGCCGCGACCTTTGTGGACGCGAGCACTTCGAAGGCGATCCGCATCGCCGCCAAGGAATCCTCCAAGGCGCTGGCGCGCACGATGCATCCGGAACTCGGGAACAAGAACCGGCAACAGATGCTGGCCTATCGCGAGATGGCCGAGGACGACCTGTTTACCAAGCAGTGGGTAAAGGTCGAACTGGCGGCGGAAGAGCTTCCCGGATACAAGGGCGAGCGGAGGGTGTGCGCCGAGTGCGGCGAAGGCATTAATTTTTGCCGTGAGGTTCAACGCGACGGACGGGTCTTATGTCGAGGCTGCGCTGGCGAGCGATATTACGAGATCGAGTAGACGGCTTGCCAGACGGCAGCGAGATTGAGGAGAAGAAAATGCGGCGAGGAGTGCGGGGGCTGGGGGGGATGTTTTGCGTAATGATCTTTGTGCTGCTGCAGTCCGGTTCTGCGCAGCAGCAAAAGAGAGTTTCTCCAGGAGCAGGGGCAGTCGACAAGGCCTACCTCCAGCGAATTTGGGATGGCTGGGCAACCCTCGATGCCTCCGGGCAGAGGCAGTTTTATGCGCCAGGACCGCACACGTTTTTCGACATCGCGCCGCTCAAGTATGACAGTTGGGATGAATACCAGTTTACCGTCAGCAAAGAGCTGGCGGACTACCGGGCGGCGCGCTTTACCGTGAATGACGACGCGCAGATTCACAATAGTGGCAACGCCTGCTGGGCGACGGCCACGGTGGCGTCGGACATGACGCGCAAGTCGGGCAAGCGCGAGATGGCGACGTTCCGCTGGACCGCTATCTTTGAAAAGCAGGATGGGCGGTGGCTGCTCGTACACGAGCACGTATCGGAGCCGCTGCCCTAGGCTACCTGCAGTGGAGATCGGCGCAATGTCGGGGGCGGGGCCGAGGACTGCGCGGCGGAAGGCTCGACGACACCAGACCCGGTTTCCAGGACCAAATCGAAGATCGACCCAGGTTTCGCCGAAACGGGGATCCGTGGATCCTCCGTGACAAAGGTCACATCGTTCCCGGTAGCGGCCATCTACACGAGAAAGGTAAGGATGGCTTCATAGGCGCGCCCGTTTCGGGTGAAATTCACGGTTCGGGAATTCGGTCATCGAACACGGCGTCGGTTTCGCGGCTGGTGTCGCTCGCGGCGCCCCGGAAATCGGGCGCCGTGGCGAAAAAACAACTGATCCGCCGCCGCGATCGCGACCGCTCGCAAATCGCGCGCCGAGCAGGAATCGGCGATTTGGATTGTGGACCAGTGATCAGCAATACAGTATTCGGGATCGACGAGGACGACCAATAGGCCGCCCGCCGGATTTGATGTTTTCTACGTGCTGTAGTTCGCCACAACTCTTGCCACCTTCCCCATCACTGACAACTCCATAAACTCTGCCGTGCGCGTCCCCTTGTGGTTTTTGTAGTAGAGCACGACACTGTTTACGCCCCACAGCACGTCCGTAAGGCGGAAGTTGAGTTCCGGGTAGGCTTCGAGTCCTCGCCGAAAATAGGCTTTTAAGTTCGCCTTTCCGACTACCCTCCCATCAGAATTCCCCAATAGCTGGGCGGCAACTGGCGAAGTCAGCTCGACCGCATCCTCATAATGGGTCATGATCAGATCCAAATCATGAGCGTTCCATGCTGCGACCCACAGGTTAGCCAGATTCCAGGCATCCTCTCTCGTCATTGCCGGTCCTCCGATCGAAGATTCATGATCCGATTCTATAGGTGCCCGAAGGGCGGCGAGCGGGAACCACGCTGATATCGTCGGGGCGACGGGTCGATGATTGAAATGGCCATTTCCGCCAATGATGCGGAGCGGTTGCGAGTTGGCGGGTGAACGTACCACCTGGAGAACGTTTGGGGTATCAGCGTTTTCAGGAATTGTTACACTTCGCATTGAACCATCTACTCCCCAGCCGCGGCCTGGCACGCGAGACATTACCGATCCTTGACACTCACGCTGACGCTCCCTAGAATTCCAGTAGGCTTTTTTGAGTCTTTATCTAAGCCGCTGCATCTAAAGAATTTAGAGGGCCACCCTCTTCCAGGTAGATATGCCAGCAGGGCCAGTGGGCGGACGGGAACGCGAAATCCTTACCGCCATCGTCGAGACATTTATTGCCAGCGGGGAACCGGTGGGGTCGCGGACGCTGGCACGATCGAGCCGTGAAGGGCTGAGTGCGGCGACGATTCGGAATGTAATGGCGGATCTGGCGGATGCGGGATTTCTCGAGCAACCGCACGCTTCGGCGGGGCGGATTCCTACGGCAGAGGCGTATCGCTATTACGTTGAGCAACTGAGCGGCGAGGCGCATCTTTCGCACGAGAATCAGAGCATCATTCAGGACACCTTGACTGGCGTTACGGACGTGGCCGAGTTCATGGAAAGGACTTCCCATGTGCTCTCGCTCATCTCCCATAGCGTTGGGGTGACGGTGGCTACGAGCGGTCCTCGGAACGCCCTGGAGCATGTTTATTTCTCGCGGCTGGGCGACCAGAAGGTGCTGGCGGTGGTGGTGACGCGGTCGGGAGTGGTGCGCGATCGGGTGCTGCGGCTGGATATTCAGCAGCCGGATTTGGACTTGGCCGCGCGGTATATCAATGAGAATTTTCGCGGCTGGACGATGGATGACATGCGCGCGGAGCTGGCGCGGCGCCTGGAGCAGGAACGCAGCGAGTATGACCGGATGATGAAATCGATCGAGCAGCTCTATCAGCAAGGGGCGCTCGCTTCGACCGATGACACCCAGGCCGTGTTTGTGGAGGGTGCGGCGAATCTGATCACCAGTCAGGTGGCGGGGCAGGAAGATCGGCAGCGATTGCAGGATATGCTGCGGACACTTGAGGAGAAGGAAAAGATCGTGAAGCTGCTGGGCGCGTATCTCGATACGCGGCAGGAGGCCGTGCGGGTGGTCATTGGCCTCGATGAGGCGCTGCCCTCGATGCAGAACTTTGTTCTGATCGGGGCGCCGGCGCGGGTGGGCGGAGAGGTGATGGGGTCGCTTGCGGTGATTGGACCGACGCGGTTGGATTATCAACATACGATGTCGGCCGTGTCGTATATCGCGCGGCTGTTTGACAAACTGTTGAATGAAGCGGAGTGATTGAGCGGTATGAGTCGAGGAAATGGAAAAACCGACAGACTGGGTTTGAAGCGCGAGGATCTCGAGCACGAGCTGCCGGCGGCGGCGGAAGAAACGTCTTCGGCTGCCGCACCTGCGGGGGTGGCAGCGGAAACCGGAGCGGCGTCGGAGACGGAAAAGCTCAAGGCCGAGCGGGACGCTCTGCTGGATCGCCTGGCGCGTTTGCAGGCGGAATTCGACAATGCGCGCAAGCGCGCGGTACGGGAGCAACAAGAGTTCCGCGAATTTGCATCGGCCGAAGTGATCAAGAATGTTCTGCCGATCCTGGATAGTTTCGAACGGGCGCTGAAAACTGGCGGCTCGGAGGCCGGTGATTTTCGCAGCGGGGTGGATCTGATCTACCGGCAATTTCAGGACGCGCTGCAGAAGATTGGAGTGCAGACGATTGCTGCGGTGGGGGAGGTTTTCGATCCGCGCGTGCATGAGGCGATCGAAATGGTGGATACGACCGACGTGCCGGATCATCACGTGGTCGACGAACTGCAGCGTGGATATAAGTACAAGGAGCGGTTGCTCCGTCCGGCGATGGTGCGAGTGGCTCGCAACAGCCATGGGTGAGGGCCTCGCTGGAGGCGAAAGCCGCTTGGGTTGATTGGTTCTGGGCGGCACGACTGAGCCGTGATCCCGAAGGGCTCGATCCTAATCGGGTTGACTTGCTGAGACCGCTCGATTGGTTCGGCTGATTTCAATGCAATAGTGGGGGAGATTCTGGCCGCAAACACAAAACGCGACTATTACGAAGTCCTGGGGGTGACGCGCGCCTCCACCGACGTCGAAATTAAAAGCGCCTATCGCAAACTGGCGATGACCTACCATCCTGACCGCAATCCCAACAATCCAGATGCGGAAGAGAAGTTCAAGGAGATTACCGAGGCGTACGCCATTTTGGCCGATAGTGAGAAGCGAACTCTGTACGATCGCTTTGGGCACGCCGGGGTGGGCGGCAGCAGTGGCCCTTCGGGATTCGATCCCGCAATCTTCCAGGATTTCGGCGACATTTTCGGCGACATTTTCGGTTTTGGCGACATGTTTGGGCAGGGCGGACGGCGCCGCAGCCGAGCGCAGCGTGGAGCCGACCTGCGCGAAGATTTGAATCTGGAGTTTGAAGAAGCGGTCTTCGGTACCGAAAAGGAAGTCAATGTGCGTCGCCACGAGACTTGCGACGCTTGCCGCGGCAACGGCGCCGCCCCGGGGAAGGCCCCGACGGCCTGTAAGGCTTGTAATGGCCGGGGGCAGGTGCGATATCAGCAGGGTTTTTTCAGCATCGCGCGAACTTGTCCGACTTGCCAGGGCGCGGGCAGCGTGATCACCGATCCTTGCGCGAAGTGCAGAGGCGCTGGGTTGTTGTTGCGCGAACGCTCGGTCGAGGCCAAGGTGCCAGCGGGCGTTGAAGACGGCACGCGAATTCGCTTCTCGGGACTCGGTGAGGCGGGCGCGTTTGGCGGGCCGGCGGGCGATTTGTATGTCGTATTGCACGTCAAAGAGCATGCTTTTTTTGAGCGCGGGGGCAATGACCTGCACTGCGTGGTTCCGATCTCGTTTCCGCAAGCCGCCTTGGGGACCGAGATTGTCGTTCCCACGCTGGAGGGAGATCACAAACTGAAAATTCCGGAAGGGACGCAGTCTGGCGTATCGTTTCGCGTGCGGAACAAGGGAGTGCCGGTGCTCAACGGGCACGGCAAGGGCGATCTTTACGTCGAAGTGCGCATTCAAACGCCGGGAAAACTGAGCAAACGCCAGCGTGAACTGTTGGCCGAACTCGGCCAGCTTTCCCCGGTCGAGAACAAGCCGCAGAGCCGCTCGCTGCTCGGACGGGTCAAGGATATGTTTGTGTAAAGCCGTTGCCGTTTGTCGAGCTCCCCTAGGCCGGCGCCGGACCCAATTCCTTTCGCGCATCTTGCAAGCAAGGATGCCTTTCCTGAGATCCAACCCCTGGGACCTAGGATGACGCGCCGCCGCTGGATTGCCGACGAGGTGACTGGAGACACCGCCGCTCTGGTGGGGGAACACGCTGCTCATTTGGCTCGCGTGCTGCGCGCGGAGGTTGGGCAGGAGTTTGATGTGGCCACGCCCGATCAGGTCCGGCGGGGCGTCATCACTGCGATCTCCCCTGAGCGGGTTGAGTTTGCGCTGGGGAAGCCGCCCGATTGCGGGTTGAAGGTCGAGTCGCGGGCGCTTCCGACCGTCACCCTGGTTCTTGCCATCTTCAAGTTCGATCGCATGGAGTGGGCGATGGAAAAGTGTACGGAGATCGGCGTGGCGCGGATCATTCCCGTGGCGGCGAGGCGGAGCGATGCGCATCTGGTGGCCGCTGCCGCGAAGCGGCACGAACGCTGGCAGCGCATTGTGCGCCACGCTGCAGAACAATCGCGAAGGGTGGCGCCGCCTGAGCTCGTGGCTCCGGTGAAACTGACCGACCTGGCGGCAGAAGATCGTTTGCCCCGGCCCTCGAGTCGCATCGTGTTTGCCGAATCGGAACAGGACGCGCGACTTGCCGACGTTCTGCCACCGCGGTCAGATGAGATCGCGCTGGCCGTCGGACCCGAAGGCGGATGGGCCGACACCGAGCTGGAATGGTTTCGCGGGGCGGGCTGGACTGCGGCCTCGCTTGGCCCTACCATCCTGCGGGCGGAGACGGCGGCGATCGTAGCCACGGCATTGGCGTTTGACGTCGTTCGAAGGCAGCATGGAAGTCGTGTTTGCCCTCTGGTTTGAACCGGGCGGCGGATTTAGCGACCTGAGAAACCCAGGCCTCGAGGCGGCTGGACTCGGAACCGGGGATGATTGCCGCCCGCGGCGGCAGTCTTCCACAACCACCTCTGATATTCTCCGGCTAGTGAGTTCTGCTGTGACCGCGACCCTTTTACCTCCGACAAAGATTGATCCGGATCTACGCCAGCGCGAAGCGATCGCGCATGTTCATGGCCCGATGCTTGTGATTGCGGGCGCGGGGACGGGGAAGACCACCGTGCTCACGCAGCGTGTGGCCAATCTGATTCGCGAAGGACACGCTCGCCCCGACGAGATTCTTGCACTCACCTACACCGACAATTCCGCGGCGGAAATGATGGCCCGCGTCCGCCGCGAGCTGAAGGGTATCGCGCTCGACGGCCTGCAGGCTTGCACCTTCCATGCCTGGTCGAACGGCCTGTTACAGCGCCGCGGTGCCGGTTTTGGGGTGCTCGACGACAAGGACCTGTGGGTATTTTTGCGGCGCCGAATTCGCGATCTGCGGCTGAAACATTTTGTGCGCGCGGCAAACGTCGGTCAGTTTCTGGATAGCCTGCTCGATTTTATGCGGCGCTGCCAGGACGAACTGGTGGGCCCGGCAGAGTACGCGCGCTATGTCGAGCGGATCGAGCGTGGCGAAGTTGCGCTTCCCCGCGTTGCCCGCTCGAAGAAGCAAACCGAGCTGGCGAATACCGAGATCCTGGAGCGCTGCCAGGAAATCGCGCGCGTTTTTGCCACCGTCGAAACCATGCTCCGGGAAAAGAACCTGGGCACCTTTGGCCACATGATTGGCAACGCTCATCGCTTATTGAAAACTGACGCTGCCATGCTCGAGGAAGAACGGCGGCGCACTCGCTTCGTGCTGGTGGATGAGTTCCAGGACGCAAACTTCGCCCAGGTTGAAATGCTCTCGCTGCTGGCCGGTTCGGCATCGAATGTTTTTGCGGTGGGCGATCCGGATCAGGCGATTTACCAGTTCCGCGGCGCCTCGAGCGAGGCCTTTGCGCTGTTCGCCAAGAATTTTCCTGCGACCCGAGTCATTGTGCTCGACAAGAACCGGCGATCGCTTTCGCCAATTTTGCGTTGCGCTTTCGGGATTGTGAATGACAATCCACCGGTGTTTGGAAACCCCTGCGGGAAGCCAGCTTCAAACGCTGGGACTGCGACTTCCTATCAGCGGTCGCCCTTGGAATCGCTGCGCGAGGAAGAGGCCGCCCGGGCAGGGCAGGCCGCGCCGCCGCCGCTGGTCGAAATTGTTACCTGGAGGGACAAGGAGGTGGAAGCCGCGGACCTGGCACGCCGCATCCAGAAAAAGCGCAAGGCGGAACATTGCGGATGGAGAGATTTCGCGGTGCTCTACCGGCAGCACAACCATCGCGACGAACTGGTCAAGGAGTTTTCGGAGCGGGGCATTCCATTTTCCATCGAAGGGCTGGATGTATTGGACACCCCGGAAGTTCGCGACGCCGTGGCGTGCCTGACGGCGGCGGTGTCTCCGAACGACGCCGGCAGTTTGTTCCGGGTGGCAGCGTTGCCGCAGTTTGGAATCGACCCTGTGGCGTTGAAGGCGGCGATGAGGGCGATGCGGCGAGAGCTCGATCTTCGGAGGGCGTTGGAACAATTGCCCGGGGGAATGGCGGTGCTGGCACGGGTTGGGGAGATGCATCGCGAAGTCGAAAAGGAGGGAGTTCGGGCCGACGATGCGGTCAAGGCGGTGATCCGGCGCTTTGCCTTGCCGGAGCCGGCATGGGTGGCCGGGTTTGTGAAGTTTGTTGAGGACTGGCATGGAAAAGCGATGGTGGAGACCGGGAGCCCTGCCGAATTTCTCGAGTACCTCGATTACTTTGTGGAGGCCAAGGGCACGATTGCACTGCCACGGTCTACAGCGGATGCGGTGCAACTTCTGACCGCGCACGCAGCCAAGGGACTTGAGTTTCGTCATGTCTCCGTCGTACGTGGTTCGTCGACTTCGTTCCCGTGTCCATACCGTGAGCCGCTGGTGGCTTTTCCGGCGGAACTGCGCCGGTCCGAAGTTGGGCACACGGACGACAAGACGCTGCACGAGGAGGAAGAGAGACGCTTGTTTTATGTGGCCATGACACGGGCCAGGGACACGTTAGCCATCTATGCCAATGAGGGGAAGAGCCGGACCGATCCGAAGCCGACGAAATTTCTGCGCGAGTTCATGGTGCATCCCGCCTATAGAAAATTCTGGTCAACCTGCTCGGCGGCGGCCGTGCAGGACACTTTGTTTGCCGAGGAAGAACAGCGTATCGCCTTGGAGCATTCGCAGGTGGCGGCGTGGCTGCTGATGGACCCCTCCGCCAGTTTTGTCACCGGCTTGAGCGCGTCGGCGATTGAGATTTACGAACAGTGTCCCCTGCGTTTCAAGCTGGAACGGGAGTGGAACCTGCCGCGCGAAGTCTCCGCTGCCTTGCACTACGGAGCAGCGATGCATGGCGTGCTTCGGACGTTCTACGATGCCGAGCGCTTCCAGCGCGAGATCGGCGACCTCGATTTGCTGGAGCAATTCCGCTCGGCGCTGGCGGCGGCGGGAATTGCCGATCGCTATCAGTATGAGCTCTATCTGCGGCAGGGCAACGAGCAACTGCGACAGTTCTTGGAGGCGGCGCGTAGCGGGCATCCCCCCCAGGTGCTCGCAACCGAACACCAGTTCGAGTTGCAGGTGGGTTCGGCGAAACTAGCCGGACGGATCGATCGCATGGATCAAACCGGACCCGACACGGTGGCCATTGTCGATTACAAGACGGGCAAACCAAAATCCCAAGAGGATGCCGACCAGAGTCTGCAGCTCTCTTTATATGCGATCGCGGCCAAGGAGAAGTTGGGAAAGCGGGCCGATCGCTTGATCTTTCATAACCTGGAAAACAATACATCGATCTGCACCACGCGGACGGATGGCGAATTGGAGGCGGCGAAGCTGCGGGTGCAGGAGGTGGCCGAGGGCATCGCGCGGGGAGAGTTCCCGCCGAATCCCAAGTATCATTGCGCGTTTTGTCCCTATCGAAATCTTTGTCCGGCGACGGAGAAGGTGGTGGCAGCTTCGCAGAAGAAGGGGTCATCTCGCGTCCGCTAGAGTTCCCGCAAAAAACTTTGGGGACGCTCATCGCGTCCCCATGGTTGTTGCCTGCTGCCGTTGCTTAGTGCTTCTTGCTGCTTTTTTTCTTTGCTTTCTTTTTGGTTGCCATGGATCTATTCTCCCTTTCCATTCTTCATGGAATTTTTGCAACGATGTTTAGTTGCAACTAGTTGAATGTATATTGTCAACCCACATCGAAGTCAAGAGAAAAATGATCGCGACAAGCGCGTGCAACTCTGCACCAAAGTCACCTGCGTGATGTTCACGCAAACGAAAATCTTCGCGTGACATGCAAACGCTGCTTCGCACGGGCCAAGTCGGGGCAGGAGTGACGGAAAACCGAAACGTCGCCGCTGCGACTGCGGCCCTTCGCGCCTTGCGAACCTCGGGGATGTTTTTCGCCATCTATAATGAAGCACCATGGCAGGCAGGACTTTGACCGGAGGTTCGGAGGAGCGCATTTATGGCGGGTTCGAACGAGGTTGTGATCATCGCGGGATGCCGTACGCCCATCGGAAAATTTCAGGGAAGCCTGAGCGACATGACAGCCCCGCAGATCGGTGCGGTGGCCGTGCGGGAAGCTGTCAAACGGGCGAACCTAGAGCCGCAACTGGTTGAGGAGTGCATCATGGGCAATGTGGTCGCTGCCGGGCTTGGTCAAAATCCCGCGCGGCAAGCGGCGTTGTTCGGCGGCCTCGCGCCGGAAGTGGGTGCCATGACAATTAACAAGGTGTGCGGCTCCGGATTGAAGGCCGTAGCCCTGGCGGCGCAGGCGATTGAGACCGGTAACAGTGCGATCGTGGTTGCCGGCGGTATGGAGTCGATGACCAATGCGCCGTATCTGCTGCCCAACGCGCGCAAGGGGTATCGGCTGGGCGATGGACTGCTGGTGGACGCCATGGTGCACGACGGACTGTGGGACATTTACAACGACTACCACATGGGACTGACCGGCGAGAACGTCGCCGAGAAATATGGCATCACGCGCGAAGAGCAGGACGAGTTCGCAGTCAACTCGCATCGCAAAGCCGTTGCCGCGCAAAAGGAATGCCGGTTTAAGGCGCAGATCGTTCCGGTTGAGATCCCGGCGAAAAAAAAGGGACAGCCGCCTGTGATCTTCGACCGGGACGAGAGTCCGCGCGAGGATACGACCATCGAAGTGCTGCGTGCACTCAAGCCGGCTTTCAAGAAGGATGGCACGGTTACGGCCGGGAATGCCCCGGGAGTCAACGACGGAGGGGCGGCGCTGGTTGTTACCAGTGCTGGGCGCGCGAAGGAATTGGGCGCGACGGCGATGGTCCGTATCGTAGCCCAGGCTACGAGTGGAGTCGAGCCGAAGTGGGTGATGATGGCTCCCGTGGGCGCGGTGCAGAAAATCTGGCAGAAGACGGGCTGGAAGCGGGACGATGTCGATCTCTATGAACTCAATGAGGCCTTCTCCGTGCAGGCGCTGGGAGTGTGCCGCGAATTGGACCTCGATCCAAACCGCGTGAACGTGAATGGTGGCGCGGTCGCACTGGGGCATCCGATTGGGGCCAGCGGAGCGCGAGTGTTGGTGACGTTGATCTACGAAATGATCCGGCGCGACGTGCATCGCGGGATCGCGGCGCTTTGCCTGGGTGGGGGGAATGCGGTGGCGATGGCGGTCGAGCGATAACGTGACTTGGGCGCAGAGCCCGGCGATTTCGTCGCACGATGACCAGCAGGCAATCCCCTCCGCTGAAATTGCGCGGGACAGACAGCGTCGGCATTCACGCCAACGTGGTGGGCAGAGTGCCTCCTGCGAAGCGGCTCCGCATGGGCTTCATACCCTTCCTCCTTTGAACCGGACACAGTTTTCCTTCCGGCCGCCAAATGTCAGGGTCCCGACCAGACTCCAGGTGGGAGGAATTTCGCAGGACGGAGTTTTGACCAGCCAGCGCGCTATGCGCTCAGAACCCCGTGGGAGCAAGCGCGTCTCACTTCGCGGTTGCTTCCAATCCCGATGCTGCCAGCGGAAGCGTGATCGTAAACACGGCGCCGCCATCCGCGGCCGTCGCGGCTTCGATGTTTCCGCCGTGCTCGCGGAGGACGGTCTTGCAGATGCTGAGTCCGAGGCCGGTGCCGCGGCCGGGGCGCTTGGTAGTGAAGAAGGGATCGAAGATGTGGGCCATGTTTTCGGGAGCGATTCCAGGGCCATCATCCTGGAAGATGATCCATACTGAGTCGGGCTTGCGTCCCACGCGCACACGAATCGTACCCCCTTTGTCGCGATTTTCGCGGATGGCCTGTTCTGCGTTGAGCAAGAGGTTCAGGAACACTTGCATCAGCTGATTGGGATCGGCGACGACCGAGGGGATCGCCGGTTCGGGAAGAAAATCCACAGTGATGTTGCTCTTGCGCAGCGGATACGACTGCATCTGCACGGTGCGCTGTACGAGTTCATTGAGGTTGACCGGGCTGCGTCCCGGAGCGGGGGGACGGGCGAAGTATTGCAGGTTCTGTACGATCTCGGCAGCTCGGCGCGCCTGCTGGTGCAGGATACCGAGTTGTTTGAGGGCGGTTTCACTTGCCCCGCTTTCCTGCAGCAGTTCGGCCATGCCCAGAATGCTGGTTAGCGGATTGTTCAGTTCGTGGGCAAAGCCTCCGATCATCTGTCCCATGGCGGCGAGACGTTCGCTTTGAATGATCTGCTGTTCCAGTTTCTTCTCCATGGTGACATCGCGGACGGAAATGATCACTCCCGCCGGTTTCCCTTCAGCATCGAGCAGCGGACTGGCCACGCCGAGCATGGTGCGCCAGTTCCCGTCACGATGCCGGGATCCGAATTCGCATGAGGTCAGCGTGCTCTCGCCATTCGCCACGGTGCGGTAGAGTTTGGCGAGTTCGGGAGAAGTATTTTCCGCCGCATCCACGTTCTTGCCCATGAGATGTTCCGGACCGTAGCCGAGAAGCTCGCCAATACGTGCGCTTACGAACGTGTAGTTGCCCTTCAGATCGAGAACCAGGATCAAATCCGGGAAACTTTCGAGCAAGTGCCGCCGGAATTCTTCCTGGCGACGCAACTGATGTTCGAGGGCCCGTTTCTCAGTCACATCCACCAGCGTGCCTTGAAAGCGGATCACCTTCCCGGCCTCGATGACACCGGTGGATGTGTCCAGGCACACGGCGACCCCGCCATCTTTCCTTCGCAGCTGAACTTCGCGCGTGCGCGTGCGTCCGCTCTGGCTCCCGCCGCGTCCTAAGACAGCTCCGTCGCCGGCCTTTGCGCTGAGCTGATCGGGAGGCAGGCTGAGCAGCTCTTCTTTGGTCGCGTATCCGAGAATCGATACCAGCGCGGGGTTGACCTCCAGCAGCTTGCCTTCGGGATTGCTGATGTAGACGCCTTCCTGCAGGGATTCGAACAATTGCGTGAAGCGCTGTTCCTTCTCCCGCTGCCCGGTGATATCGCGCGCCAGCACGCTGGCGCCGGTCACGTCGTCGCCCTTGACGATGGCGTTCACCACGCAGTCGTAGTAAAAGCGACGGGGGTCGTTGTTCAGATGAATCTCGACCACTCCCGACCAATTCCGCTTTTCGAGGAAGCGTGCCAGGCTGGCGGAGGTCTCGGTATGAAGCGGGGCGGCGAGAAATTCCTCAAGCTTGTGACCTACCAATTGTGCATAGGGGATGCCCAGGATTTCCGTGGTTCGCCGGTTTACCGTGCGCAAGGTACCGTCGAGCGAGAGGGCGAGCGCTACGTCATCGAGGGAATCGATCAGCTCTTTGAAGTTGCGCTGCGAACGCATGATCAGTTGACCCAATTGATCGAGTTGCTCTTCGGAGGGCGTGATGCCGGCCTGGTTCTGGAAACCCTTGAGAATCTGCTTCAGTTCAGAAACCTCGCGCTTGCGGCCAAACGCATAGGTGGCAAACAGGGCGGCGAGTGCGAAAAGTCCGGCGGGGATCGCCCAGAGCCGGTAGGGAAGATCTTTAAGTTCTTGCCAGGACAAGGCAGCTACGGCGGTAGCAAACAAGACCAGCAGGCCGAGCGCCCATCGCCATAACTGGGTTTCCTCACGGTCCAGTCGACTCGTCGACGCTTCCGGCCGATTTGGCTTGCGACCTTCCTCGAACATTCGGAAACCTCTCTGGCCGGCAGCGATCCGCCTACCGCCGTCGGTCGTGACCGCCAGATTGCCCTTAGCGTAGCACCGAAAGTGTCGGTTTAAGACGGAAGTTCGGTCACGTTCCACCACGGTAACCGGGGACTGACCATCGCGGCCGGGCCAATAGTCGCCCGGAGCACAGGGAAGCCAGATACGCCGCGCGTTCTATAATTCCGCGCGGAGGTTTCATGGCAGGCTGGGGTACGGGTAGTTTCGAAAACGAGGACGCGCAGAAGTTTCTAGGCCTGTTGCATGCGAAGAACCCCGAAGACCTCAGGAGCATTCTGGCCCGCGCTGCCGATGAGGAGGATTATCTGGACGCCCCGGCAAGCGGAGTCGTGATCGCGGCGGCGGAGGTCGTGGCCACGGCCCTGGGCAGGCCGCCGCACTCGGTCCCGCTCGAGATTGCAGAGTGGGTCCGCAGAGTTGAGGGCGCCCCGAGCGTCGAAATGGCTGACCTGGCTCGGCGCGCCGTCGATCGGGTTCGCACCCGCTCTGAGCTCAAAGACCTGTGGCTTGAGGCCGAGGGCCTGAACGAGTGGAGCACGGCTCTTCGGGAGTTGGGAGAACGACTGCGCGGCTGATCCCCGCCAGCCGCCGATCTTGGACCTGGTGTTTTTACGGCCCGTCTTCGCGTGCGCTGGATTTCGGTCCTTGCCTCGCCCATGCTTGGCCGGCTGGCCGCTCACGAAGGGGGTTGAAGAGGTGACAAGATGCGCGGCTGACGTCGTCTGCCATTGCCGGCGAGAAGCCATTTTGTCATTTGAGCGGCCGGAAATCGGGAGCGTGATTTCGTCGCTCCCGTCGTCGCTCAATGACCGGGCGCCTCAATGGCTCCCGGTCCCCGACGGATCCTTTCAGTCGGCGGCGGCTCCGCTGCTGGAGTTGGCGGCGTTCTTTTCCGCCTGGCGCAGGCGCAGCGCCCGGTTTGAAGGTAGTCCGGCGTCGCGGATCTTATAAAGCAGGGCCCGATAGCTGATGCCGAGCGTGCGGGCCGCCTGTTTGCGATTCCAGTGGTGGTGCTGCAGCACCTTCAGGATGACTTTGCGCTCCAGTTCCCGCACGCACTGGCGGGTAAGCTTTTTTAGAGAAATAGGACCGTCGAGCGAAATCTCGGGGCTGAAGAAATCAGGTTCACGGGCGACCAGATCATTGGTGATCACCTCTTCGTGCCCCAGGATCACATAGCGCTTGATAAGGTTTTCCAGTTCGCGGATGTTGCCCGGCCAATGGTACTTTTGCAGCACCGCCAGCACCTCACCCGAGAGGGGACGCGCCTTGCAGTTGAACTTGCGGTTGTAATACTCGAGGAAGTAAGCGCACAGATCCTCAATGTCGCCGCGGCGTTCGCGTAGCGCCGGCAAGCGCAGATTCACCACGTTGATGCGATAGTAAAGATCCTGGCGGAAGGTGCCCGATTCGATTTCCGATTCGAGATTGCGGTTGGTCGCGCACACCACCCGCACCTCGACTTTCTTGTCTTCCTGGGCTCCGATGCGGCAAAACTGGCCGTCCTGCAAAAGCTGCAGGAGCTTGGACTGCAGCGACATGTCGAGTTCGGAAATTTCGTCAAGGAACAAGGTGCCGCGGTGCGCCAATTCGACTCGTCCGGGCTTGGCTCCAAAGGCGCCGGTGAAGGCTCCTTTTTCGTAGCCGAACAGTTCGCTTTCGAGCAAGGTGCCGGGTATGGCCGGGCAGTTCACCTTGACATAGGGTCCGCCCTTCCACGGCGACAAGCCATGAATGAGCCGGGCAATAATGTCTTTGCCGGTGCCGCTTTCGCCGGTGATCAAGACGGGAACGTTGGCGGCCGCCACTTTGGCCAGCCGCGAACGAACCGCCTGCATGACCTCGGAGTGACCGAAGATGATGTTGTCAGGGGGAATTTCGCCGAGCGATTGTGCCAAGGAACTAACCGAAAGTGACGTCATAAGACTGGATACTCCGTTTGCGGGGAGCGTTGATCCCGCATGCACTAAAAGTGCACCCCGAGCACCAAACCGGGGATGCGAGCGGAGAACGTAGGAAGGTTGCTATTAACCGCTCAGCTTATGAATGGCTTAGGGTGATGATATCGCGGAACTGACCCGACGGGTCATGGCACCAAAGTGCCACTCCGAGACTGACCTGGAAAGAGAAAATTAGTTCACACCGTAGAATCCGGTTTCCTCAAACGACCACCGGAAAAGGCCACCGCATTGGTGCTGAGAGGGCGCGCGAACTTCAGGCCCAACAGATGATAGTCATCGAGATGAGTAACCCAAACCGCTTTGGCGCGCATGATGCGGGCCGGGGCTCTCAGCCCTTCGGTCGGGGCGATCGGGGCACTCGGTATCTCCAGAGAAACCGAGGCCGATTTTGGCAGAGAACGGCGCACCACGACTAAGGCACCCCCCGGAGAGATATTCACGGCCGTGGCGAATTCCAGGCAATCCCTGCCACTGCCGTCGCGAGAGCGGACAAATACCGGAATCGCAAGCTGCAACCGCGCCCACTTGCGTTCGTCCTTCTTTATTGCCCGGCGACGCCTGTGCCCGTTTACCATATAAGAGGTAGGAAACACCCCTAAAAGACCGCACCCCATGGGCCAAACTCGGACAAAGGCGGGGGTTACCCTATTTCACCGCAAACCCAGCCACCGACAGGGAGATCACGGAAGTAATCTGCGCCAGGTGAGCTCAGCCAAGTGACTTAAGGACACATCAAAAGTGCAATCTTTTTCTCTTCGGTACCTGCCGGCGGGCTGCGACGACCCTAATTCCGATTGACAGTGCATCACCCCTGACATAGGATCACGATATCCCCACGTTCTGACGGTAGCAAAACCCAGAGAGCCCCCCCGGTTCTGGCGCGATCGGTTCCCAATGGCCTCGATGTCTGACAAGAGCCCGGCCTTCGCTTCCACGGCGGCGAATCCGAAAGACAGGGCGAATCCGAAAGATAAAGGGCTTCGAGATGCGGCGCAAGTTTCTGCGTCCAGCGCCTCGGACGGCGTGGTGCGCGAACTCGAGCAACTGCGCGATCGTTTCCGCAAGACCACGAACGCTCTCGCCTCAGCCGCTCACGATCTCAAGACGCCTCTGGCCATCCTCAACGGTTACATTGAATTGCTGCAAAGTCAGAAGCTGGGGCCGCTTAATGACCGCCAGCGCGAAGTGATGGGCGACATGTTTTCGAGCGGACAGCGCCTGCAGCAATTTATTCAGGACTTTCTGACCTTCACCGTTCTGGAGACCGGCGAACTGCGGATGCAGTATATCGAAGGCGACATGAATGCGTGCCTCTCGGAAGTCTGCCGGCTGTGGTCAGGTCGCTTCCAGGAGCACGGTCTTGCCTTGTACTTCCTGGCCAACGACAAACTCCAGCCATTTCCTTTCGACGCCCCGAAGATTCAGCGGGTGATTTCCAATCTTCTGGAGAACGCTTCTAAATACACTCCTCAGGGTGGCACGGTCTGGCTGCACGCCGAACCGCACATGTGGGAACGTCGCGGCACGGGCAAACCGCCCGCCAATGGAGATCGGCGCCGCCAGGCCCTGAATGTGCCGAACGCGGTCAAAGTGAGCGTTGCCGACACCGGTCCCGGAATCCGGCCAGAATTTCATCTGGAGATTTTCGATGATTTCTTTCGCCTGCCGGGCAGTGAATCCGCCGAGGGTATGGGATTGGGACTGGCGATTTCGCGCCGCCTGCTGCAGGCGATGGGCGGTAAAATCTGGGTGGAAAGCGAGCCGGGGGCCGGTTGCAAGTTCTCTTTTCTCCTCCCCTTTAAACCTATTTTGGGTAGTACGACGCGAGGAGCGAAATGAGCGAGGTCGCCAACATCCTGCTGGTCGATGACGAACCGGGAATGCTGCGCTATATCCGCACCCTGCTGGAGGTGGATGAGCACAAAGTCCAGACCGCCAGCACGGGCGAGGAAGCCGTGGAGTGTGTGGAGAAGGGGCTGCGCCCGGATCTGGTGCTCCTCGATCTGCTTATGCCCGGCATCGACGGTTTACAGACGCTCGAAAAGCTACGCCATCTCAGGCCGGGATTGAAAGTCGTCATGCTCTCCTGCGTAAACGATACACGCAAGGTCGTTCAAGCCATGCGTCTGGGCGCGATCGACTACCTGACCAAGCCGTTTCAGAAAGCCGAACTCGACGCCGTCATTGGAATGTGCATAGGAACGGCCAAGGGCGAGAACTATGCGGGCGAAGTTGAAGAACTCTGCGACGACGTATTCTTCGTCGCCGCCAGTCCCGCCATGAGAAAGATCCGATCGCAGGCCGCCTTGGTCGCCAACGTTGATATTCCGGTGCTCTTGCTGGGCGAAAGTGGTACGGGTAAGGAAGTGCTGGCGCGGTTGATCCACAAACTCTCCCCGCGCGCTCACCGCACCTTTCTCAAGGTGAACTGTGCGGCAGTGCCGGCCGACCTGCTGGAAAGTGAACTGTTCGGCTACGAAGCGGGAGCCTTCACGGGTGCCAACCACGCCAAGCCCGGAAAATTCGAACTCTGCAACAAAGGCACGATCCTGCTCGACGAAATCGGTGAGATGCCGCCGCTGCTGCAGGCGAAACTGCTGCACGTTCTTCAGGATCAGACATTCTCGCGTCTGGGCAGCCGCAGCGTGATCAAAGTCGATGTCCGCATCCTGGCGGCGACGAACATCGACATTCCCGAAGCCCTTGCCACCAAGCGCCTGCGCGAAGATCTTTACTATCGTCTTAACGCGTTTACTTTGTCGCTGCCACCGCTGCGGGAGCGCAAGGAAGAGATTCCGATCCTGCTGAAGCATTTCATGTCGCGCATGTCGGAGTCCTATGCCCGCCCGCCATTGCCGCTTTCGCCTCCGTTGATGGAGGCATGCCTGCGGCATTCCTGGCCCGGCAACCTGCGCGAGTTGAGCAATTTCATCAAGCGATATCTGGTGCTGGGAGACGAAACGCTAGCTGCATCCGAGTTGCAGCCCCGTCCCGACAGCGGTGGAGGATTGCACGCCGATGGCCGAGGCACAACCGCAGGCACGGATTCCGCCGGCGGCCTGAAATCGCTGTCGCGCAACGCCAAAGATGAAGCCGAGGCCGAAGCCATCGCCCGCGCCCTGGAGGAGACGAACTGGAATCGCAAACAGGCCGCGGCCTTGCTCAAGATCAGCTACAAAGCTCTGCTCTATAAAATCCGCCAGTACGGCATTGCCCAGAGCCGGAGCACCCACCGCTTGTCTGCCGGGGCTTGAGAGAAAGCGCGCGCTGTGAGGTTGCGGCCTTTGTCTAGCTTCGAGCGACCGGCCGCTACCGCCCTACGCGACGATCCAGGCCGGCGATCTTAATCCTGTCTCCCGGAACGCGATCCCCGAAACGCGATCCGTAGAAAACGCGGCCCCGTTCTTCGTTCCTCCCGTTTCCCAAGCCGAGGTGGATTCACAGGGTGAGAAATGGTTCGGGAAGCCACTCGCCCAAGGGGGTGAGGCGAAGCCATCTAGGTGCGCCTCGTTTCACGTCCTCGCGGGGGCCGCAAAACGGCGAGCCAACCACGAACCACAGATGTTGGTGCGGATAAGAGGACTCGAACCTCCACGACCTTGCGGCCACTAGGACCTGAACCTAGCGCGTCTGCCAGTTCCGCCATATCCGCATAAAAAGAGAAAAAAATCGGCAGGGCCCTCTCTCAGGGCGACTACACTAATATTCTACTGGCTGGCATCCGGCTGTCAAACGAGCCGCGAGCGTCTGGCTGCAGAGAATATGGCAAACGCTTCCGGCAAGATTCCGGCGGAGCTGGCGAAAGAACTCCGCACCATGGCCCACGATCTGAGCAACGCGCTCGAAACCATCGTGCAGGCCACTTACCTGATCTCCCAGGCCGGCCCGCCCGAAAACTCCCGCCGCTGGGTTGAAATGATCGATCAGGCCTCGCAGGAGGCGGTGAGCATCAATCGCAGATTGCGGCAGGCGTTGCGCGAGCAAAGTTGAGAGCACTCGAGCCTTGCCATCCCGAGCGGAGTCCGAGCGGCAAACGAAGACGCGCTCGGTCCGCCCGAAATGGCCGAATTATCAAGAGCACGCGGAAGCGGAACTGCGCTTTCGCCAGGGATGACTATCCGAGCTTCGCATCCATGGTAATTTTCGCGTTCAGCACTTTCGATACCGGGCAACCCGCTTTCGCGTTTTGCGCCGCCGTATTGAACGCGTCCGCGCTCGCGCCTGGAACCTTCGCCACCACATCCAGATGAACGGCGGTGATGGTCCAGCCCGCGTCCAGCTTCTCCATCGTGAGGGTCGCAGCCGTACTTATGCTCTCCGGAGTCAGGTTCGCTCCTCCGAGTTGCGCGGAGAGCGCCATCGAAAAACACGCGGCATGAGCCGCAGCGATCAATTCTTCGGGATTGGTTCCCGGGGCGTCTTCAAACCGAGTGGTAAAGGAATACTTGGTATTCGAAAGAATTCCGCTGGCGGAGGAAACCGTCCCCTGCCCATCTTTAAGACCGCCCTTCCAGACGGCACTTGCTTTGCGTTGCATGTCAATCTCCTGATTGGTGAGAATTGGAACGAAGTCTCGCCCCATTGTAGAAGCTCCGGGAATAAATGGCGCGGAGTCCGATGCCGAGTCAGTAAAAATCGGAACAGCTCAAATAGAAACCACACTTCCCGCAAATCACCTTGCAGCGGTGGGCGAGCAGCGGGGTCGAGCAGTTAGGACAAATCGATGAGACATCGCGCTGCAGACTTGGCGAGACGACGTTCGCGGAGTGGCCAGTAGCGGCGGCCAGTGGGCGCGGGGACGCGGGAGAACCAGCCGACCCTGCCGTCGGAATTCGGGTCCGACTCATGTCCGCTGTTGTAGCACAGATTGGGCGGGCGGCAAAGCCACGAGGTTCGGGCAATTCCGGCTTGGTAGTTGAAGACGGGGTTGGGTTGCCAGTACAGTGGGGGTATTGAGAACCATTCCGCCAAAGAGGGCGCGGTACCCAAGTGGTAAGGGAGAGGTCTGCAAAACCTTTATACGTCGGTTCGATTCCGACCCGCGCCTCCACAGATATCTTATTTAGTATCATCACAATTCCTGCTTCATCAGGTATTCCACGAAAGATCAGGAATTCGCCGACCGCGTCCATGAGCATTTCCAGAACAAAGGAGTCCGCTGCTGATTCGCTCCGCACGACCTGAAGATCGGAGACCGCTTCCAGGAAGAAATCGAGCAAAGCATCCGTGTCTACGAAAAACTACTGATCATTCTCTCCGAGAACTCCGTCAACAGCCCGTGGGTCGAGCGCGAAGTGCAGGCCGCCGTAGAGAACAAAGAAGCTCATGCCGAGCACTTTACGCCTGATCGTCTGGGCGATGCCAGAGACAACTTCCGTTATCAGATATACACTCGTTGAGAATTGGGCAACCCTATGAGTGCGCATCTCTGGCGTATGCGTCGGAGCAGGTCCACCGTTTCCTCGTCGTCAGATACTGTGCGAAGGTCACGGTTCTCCCCTCATAGTCGAAGGCAAGTCGACGAGACTGGCGCCTTCCGGCCGCAACACGAAAGCGCAAGTTTCCCATCTCCGAGGCGAAATATGTTTTTGTAAACCCGAGTCCAAAGATCGGCCAAAGAAGAAAATTTGTAACAGGTGAATCGAGGCGTTCTGGCTAGTGGTGCGCCCAGAACTTGGTGCCGGAGTCTTGCGATGCCGCGTCCGCCACAGGGCATCTCTGCCGGATTCGGGCGACCAGGTCGGTCGCCTCATTTTCGTCCAGCCCAGCGCCGAACATCACCGTTTTAGCGCCGTAGTCGAACGCAATTCCGCTCGATCGTTGGCCCCTGCCGACGATGGCCATGGGCTGAAATCGCAGATTCTTCATCTCGCTGACGAGGTAGGACCTCGCCGGACCAATGCCGAAAATTTCCGTTTTAATGGTCAGCGCATCCAAATTGGCGAGAACAATCTGCCGCCCCCCGATGGTGTAAAGCACGGTGTAGCCGACGAATACCTCTCCGAAGGCCCAGGCGAACATCCAGAAGAGGATGAAAAAGTTGAAGCGGTGGAACAGGCTGGTTCCAGCAGCAATTCCGCCCACGGTCCACGCGCCGAGCCAGCCCAACATGAAGAGGATGGCCCAGCTGCGCTGCGGAGGGATAGAGATGCGCAATCCTCCGGCGTCTTCTGAGACCGTCGAGCGCGAAACAAAGGGCTGGACCACGGTTGCCATCTACTCTTGTTATTAGAGCCAACCGTCGGCCGGCGCAACAGCTTTCAGGTCTCTGAGGTTACGCAAGTTATGGATTCCGCAACAGGGAGTCCGCACGAAAAGACCAAGGACGGAGGATTCACCGTTCAGCCCTTCGCGAGAACATGCGGCAGCTCCGTGATCACCCGAAGAGTTCGCTATGCGATCCTAATCGTACTCGTTGCAGAATCTCCGCATCCGGCTTGCGATAGATCAGCAGCAAAATCAGGCTTGATATGTGGCAAGATTCATCCGGGTTTACACGCAGCGGAATAGCGTCTGGTCACAATTGTTGAGAACAGGCGCGCCGATCGAGGAATTGTCCAAGCGCTTAGCTCACGAATCCCATAAAGACCACCGAAAAGAGCCATTCGCAGAGGGCCTAGGCAAGTCCGGGTGAACGCCCTAGCCCGGATTATGCGTGAAGGTGAAGAGATCTGAAGACAAAAGAAGCCTCCTCTGTTACAAACATGTTATCTAGACAATGTTTGGGCAACAAAAGAGGCTTCCCTAATGTCAGAAGA
>JBEKPJ010000069.1:0-34031 GCA_049520935.1 Terriglobales bacterium
AATCGACTAACTGCTCTGGAATCAGTAATGCGATCGAAACAAATTCCAGCCTCGTCGCAATCATGTATCGCTCAGACTAAAAATCGCCTGTCACTCCACTTCTCACGAATAATGCGGGTTAGGCGAGCTGGCAAAAGCCTATCGAAGGCCGCGGAATTCCTTTCTACTCTAGAAGGCTCTACCGAAACGACTCGCGTGAGGTGATCGCGGACGTCAGGCAATGGTCATACTCCCTCGATGACAAACTCCGGTCGAGTCATAGCAGCCGGACTTCACGAGAGGCCGAGCGCCAGCGGCATGAGCGTGTCCTCGGACGTCATGCCCATGTTAAGGGGCATGGTCTTATTCGTAAACACCTGGATCGCTATCTTTACCACTTCTACCTACTGCTTGATGCTGAGAAACGCCGTCCAAGCGTAGAACTCTGTTGAACAGGCAAATCGGCGAACAAGTTACAGGCCGGTTGCACGCAGGCGGCGGCCATGGATCACGAATCCTACCCAGAACCCAGCCGCCGCCGCCCATGATGCCATCGCCAGGCTCGGAATGTCGCGCACGAGCATCCACTGAATATGTCCGTGGGCAAAAATGAACGAGCACGGAAACGTCGTGAACGCAATCGCAAGCCCGAGATTCCAACTGCGCTGCGCCAGTTCGCTGCGAGTGCGCACCAAGGTTTGAGCTTCGCGATCTTGCGGTAACGACATGACATTGCCTCCTGTAAGGGTTTGAATTTGGGAACCCGACTTCAGACGTGCAATTTCCGCGGCCAGTTCCGGATCAGTCGCCAGAAACTCTTCGACCAGCACGCGCGTGTCGGGGCTGGCTTCATCAGCCAGGTAGAGAGGGATCAGATCCTGAATCACATTACGAGAGATGTTCATCGTTCACTCCGCGATTGCCGCGCTCGCGCCAACTTGAGCCTGGCGCGATGAATTTTTGTTTTCACTGCGCCCAGAGACAAGCCGAGCGTGACCGCAATTTGTTCGTAAGACATCTCTTCCAGGGCCGACATCAACAAAGCCATTCGATCCTCTTCCGGAAGACGCTGCGGATCTTCCATCACGCTCGCCAGCTCCGCGCGTTGCTCGACCGAAGCGTGCAGCTCCTGCCGCAGATCGGGAAAATCCTGCTCCAGCGATGAGAGCCTTCCGCTGCGTCGCAATCCTTGCCGGTAGTAATTCCGGGCAATCACCAGCAAATAGGCCTTGACGGTGGATTGCTGGAGTTGGCCAGGTGCAGTCCAGGCGCGGACGAACGTCTCGGACACGATGTCCTCGGCCTCAGCGCGATTGCCGGTGAGGTAGAGGGCAAAACGAAACAAAGTCTGCGCATATTTCTGGTAAAGCGCCTGGAAGTCACTCATGCCGCGTCCATAGAGAATATCCCGCAGGGTCGAAAAAGTTTCATGCACGAATGAGGTGTTTTTCGAGGTGTTACCCTTCCTCAGGAATTGCCTGGCGGTCGTCGCCCAATTTTAAGTGGAAGGCTGATATGACGGAAAACACGGAACGAAGTGTGTGCTTAGATTTAACCGCCGACCATTTTTCGCATGTCAGCTCCAATCCGCTACGAAGGTCCGCGGCGCCAGCGGCTTCGTCGAAATTTCGATTGCGCTCATCCTTTGAAGCCCGAGTTGGGTAATGAGGCTCTGGCCACACTTAAAGTGGTCGAAATTAAAAATGTGTTGACCCTATGGCGCTTGCTCAATTGATGTCAGAGCAAGTGTGATCACACCCTGTTCGCCATCATAGGTCACATCATTCCCAAGGAAGCTTGGATGCTGACGTTTTTATCAGATCCGAGACTGGTTCGTGTAGCGCAACTCTCCGGCAAAAGCGCACCCACCTGCCAGCCGGCAGTTGCACCGGGCATTGAGCGAGATAACGATTCCTCGACCCCGTCACACTATCGCAGATCCGTGAGTTGGGGTAGACTGACGCTGTTTCACAAGCCAGAAGCGGGTTCTGGCTTAATCGGGCATGTGGGCCAGAGGTGGTCGCAGTTCTGCTGGCGTGCGATGGCTCGATAATCTTCCCCCAGAAAGTATCACCCTAAAGGAGAAATCGTGATTCGAAAACTCAGTCTGTTCAAGCTCGCTGTGGTCGCGATGGTGTCAATCGCAGCCAGCGTTTCCCAGGCACAGTCTTTGCAAACGCGCCATGTGCGCGACGTTGTTGCCAATGGAACTGCGCCAGCCATCGGCCGCCTTCCTGGCACACAAATCATGCGCTTCGACGTCGTTCTGCCGCTGCGCCATCAGCCCGAGCTGGAAAACTTCTTGCAAGAACTCTATGACCCTTCCAGCGCCTCCTACCGGCATTTCGTGACGCCGGAGGAATTCACGGCGAGGTTTGGTCCTAGCCAGGAAGACTGGGATGCCCTTGTCGCGTTCGCGAAAGCCAGCGGCTTTACAGTGATCGGCGGCGCGCGCGATGCCATGGATCTTCAGCTCAAGGGCACGGTGGCGAACGTCGAGAAGGCCTTCCATGTGACCATGGGTGTATACCAGCACCCCACGGAAAACCGTACGTTCTTCGCACCGGATCGGGAGCCCTCGACGAACCTTGGGATTGCACTATGGCACATTACGGGTTTGGACAACTATTCAATACCTCGCGCCTTGTTCCGGCATAAGAATGGCGGCGTGACGCCCCAGGTATTGGGCTCCTGCCCCGGCGACTCTTATTGCGGCAGCGACATGCGCGCGGCGTATTACGGGGGAACGGCCCTCACCGGGACCGGTCAGAACATCGGCCTGTTCGAGTTGGCAGGCACCGACTTGGCGGACCTGACCACCTACTATAAGAACGTTAAACAAACAGAACCTTACACTCCGACTCTCATTTCGACAGGCGGGTACAGCACGACCTGCCTCGCTTCGAGTAACTGTGATGATACCGAGCAGACCATCGACATGACCCAGGCGATGGGCATGGCCCCAGGCTCGACGATGACCTATATGTACGTGTGCGGCGACGCCTACGGTTCAGGAACGTTCAGCGATACGGCCTGTCTGAGTGCGATGTCGACGACTGCGGCCGCTCCAATGAGTGCCCAAATCAGTTGTTCGTGGGCCTGGACGCCGGCGGACCCCTCAAGCGACGACCCCTACTACCAGAAGTTTGCGGCGCAGGGGCAGAACTTCTTCGTGGCTTCGGGCGACGGTGGTTCGTATCCCAGCAAATCGAGACCTTACTACTACCCGGCGGAAGATGACTATGTGACGGCAGTGGGTGGCACGGATCTGACCGTAACCAAAGCGGGCGGCCCCTGGAGTTCGGAGACGGCATGGGTCGACAGCGGCGGCGGAATCTCTCAGGACAACATTCCGATTCCCGCCTGGCAGCAGATTGCGGGTGTGATTGACACCTCCAACAAGGGCTCGCAAACGCTGCGCAATGTTCCGGACGTTGCGGCCGAGGCGAACTCTAACTTTTACTACTGTTCCGACCAATCAGGTTGTGGCACGGGCTTGGGCGGGACCAGTTTTGCGGCGCCGATGTGGGCCGGCTATCTGGCTCTCGTCAACCAACAAGCGATTGCCAACGGCAATCCACCGCTCGGCTTCATCAATCCGGCCGTCTACAGCATCGGTGTAGGCTCGGGTTACGGCACCGCTTTCCACGACATCACCAGTGGCAGCAATGGCGGCTATTCGGCGGTCAAGGGCTACGATCTGGTGACCGGCTGGGGCAGCCCGAACGGAAACGGCCTGATTGCCGCACTTACCGGACCGACTGGGCCGAGTTTTAGTCTGACCGCGAGTCCGAGCACGCTGTCGATTGCGCAGGGCGACAGTGGCACCAGCACCATCACGGTTGTTCCCGCAGGCGGCTTTACCGGCAGTGTTACTTTGAGCGCCACCGGGCTGCCGAGCGGCGTGACTGCCGTCTTTAACCCGAATCCCACCACCACAACCAGTACGCTAACCCTCTCCGTTAGTGCCACGGCGACAACCGGAACTTCAACCGTGACCATCGATGGAACGTCGAGCAGCTTGACCGCTTCGACGACCATCAGCCTTACGGTCACAAAAGGCGCTGGCGCTCCGGTGGTCACACTGACGCCGACGTCGCTGAAGTGGGGCAAGGTGAACGTGGGCGTAACAGCTGCAGGCAAGGTCGTCACCATGAAGAACACCGGCACGGCGACGTTGAATATCAGCAGCATCGTCCCGAGCGGTGATTTTGCGTTGGTTACTAGTACCAGACCCTGCGGCGCGACGTTAGCCTCGGGCAAGGCCTGCAAAATCAAAGTCACCTTTACTCCGACCCAAACGGGAACACGAACGGGCGATGTGACGATCACCGACAATGCGGCGAATAGTCCGCAGCAGGTGACTTTGACCGGAACCGGCAAGTAAACAGAAGCAAAGACACCCAAATGGTGTCACTCTGCGGGGCCGTGCGAGCGGCCCCGTTTCTTATTCTGGAGCGACTGCCGTTGCACTCCATCACCATAAGGAAAAACGACAACGGTCATCCGGCCGTTTTCGCGCTTCAAACTGTCCGGCCTCACCGCATTCGTAGTAACTGCTTTCGCGCACAGCCTTCCGATCGAGAATCTCGTTGTTTGGATGGGATTCTGATTCGAATCCATACATCGACGAAGCCACAGGAGCTAAGGGCAGTGTATCTGGGTTTTGCTGCAAGCGGGATACGTCCAAATCGGCCGTCTCGATACCGGGACTTTCGACGCGGTTTGTTTCGACTTCAATCAGCAATCGCAAAACTGTGAGTTTCCAAGCGTGTGGGTCGATCACGAAGAGATTCTCTCCAACTGGGAGGTTCGAGTTTCGGGCGATCTCTGACTGTCCCTCGTCAAACTCATCGAGGGGGGCACTTGGGGCACGTGACCCCAAGGTTTATCGGGATAGAGGAGGTCACTCTCCTCCCGACATACGCACTTCGTAAACCGTTGGAAGCTGATCGGCATTTGTGCGAACGAAGCTGCGGACCAGTTCGGTGCGAGAGAAGTGACCGAAGCTCAAAAGACGAATGCATTCGTCGGTGGCGCAACGCTCCCATGAAGTACGCTGTCCCCACGGAAAACAGCTTGCTTCGATGACACGCATCGGAAGCCCCTCTTGAAACCCGGCTTCGATCTGTTCCCGAAGCCACCGCAAATAATCCAACTTCTGCGATATGGCAACTTTGGGTCTTCACGGATCACTACGCCGGGATAATCGGGGATGTCAGTCCTCAGCGTATGAATATGCCCGTGTCCTTCGACCAGAATCTCAATATCGAGTTCCATCAGCCTTTCGAGACTGAGGAGCCACTTTCGGCTGTCCACGTCGGGATTGGGGGTTGCAAAGTAGCTCCCCATGAACGCATCGCCCGCCAACAGCACCTTCTCTTTGGGGTCATAGAGCGCAATGTGGTCGTCGCAATGCCCGGGTGTCGCGATCACCTGCAACCGCCCCGAGTCGCCATCCACAGTCTCACACAACAGGTGGAACGGCCGCCTCAAGTCGGGAGGCTGTCCTATCGTCGAAGCGCGAACCCATGGAAGCTTCTTGAATTTTGTGATTTTCGGCTTCCCCAGCCGAAGGTGCCGAGCCAGCGACCGCCGCATCTTCGGAGAGCCGGGGTCGATGGCGACCCATCGTGGATAATCGTCGTAAAATAGTTCACCAAACAACAGCGGGACGGCGTTGGGCAGCAGTCCGTTCAGAAACAGGATGGTCAGCTTGCCGTTCAGCAAGTCAAAGCGGTTGTGGTACGCCCGGGCGAAAATAGTGGCTCTTCGTATCGCAGCCTTGATGGCCGCCCACATTACGAGAGGTAGCCGAATAACGAACCCCAGCGTGTAGCACGACCAAAACGCGCCTAATTTTGCCTGCCGTCGTACCGCTTCTGGCTTGGCTATACGGCACGCACCGCCGCGACACTTGCTGAGAGAATATCTATTCTTGGCAATGAATCCATAGAGCAAACGCCCTGCAATGCGGAAGGGGAACCGCCGCCCCAGAACGCCGATCAGCCAAGTAGACGGGAATAAACGCGCCACGCCAGCGACAGCATCCCAGCCGACCAGGATTTCGCCTTCAGGAGTGACCACGTGCAACTGCCGAAGGCACTCATCCAGTCTGAGCCTGGAATCCGCCTTGGATAGGACTTCCGGGCTGATTGCGAGCGCGAGCGTTCTGTTCTCGTGGTCGAGAGTCTTCAGCCATGCCACGCAAGCCTGACAAATCTCGCATTGTCCGTCATAGAGAACGTGATACTGGGTCGCCGTCAGCGTGTCATCCGGTACTGCCGCGATCTCCGTTAAGGATTGCTCGCCCATAACAGTTGCAGAGATTATGCACTTCTGATAGCTGGCTTCCAAGCTGGTGAATGAGGCTCCCCGAACGGGCGGTTTTTTCGCTACTGAAAAAGAAGATGCGTCCGCGTCACATCAAAAGGATGGTCGATTAGCGGCTGGACACGATCGATGAATTGATTTGTTTCGGGTCGCTCTACATGCTTGTCGAATGCAGCCTCATCAACCCAGCGAGAATGGAGGGAAACAGCCGCAAATCTCGCACTGAGCGATAGACCTCTATGCCGAGACAACCCGGCTCTTTTCGGACTCGGGCGACGGCATCGCGCAGTTCCGCCGCAACCGCTCCTTCCTCTCCTTCACGTGCGCGGAAGCGGGCAAAGATGATGAGTTCCATTGGGACGCTGTGGACTTTGGCAGATTTATTTTGTCGAGCGCGGTTTTCGCCGCTTTGTGCGAAATTCGAACCAGCGATTACCAGTAACCGTCCGGTGAAACCAGTGGCTGAGCGAAGGGGGCGGTGTTGCAGTTTCGCGAACGCGAGAATACAGCAGAGACGCAGTTTCATTATAGTGCTTCCTAACGGATCGAAAGCTCCATGTACTCGTCCGCACCCACGATCCTCAGCGCGACGCGCACAGGAATCGGGAAGCGACGCCGCGTCGGATCATGCACGACATGCGGTGCGGAAAGCTGATATCGCTTCCCGCGAGTTCTCAATTCGCAACCGCCCGCCGCGAGAACGTTCTTCACCCACTCTGATTGGCTGCTGTAGGTGAGCGCAATAATGAAGCTGTTCGATGTTCGAAAGACGTTGACTGGGGTTCGGTAGACCTTTCCTGATTTGCGACCCACATGGGTTAAAATACTCAGCCCCGGTATCCAGCCAGCGAACAAGCCGGTGATCCGGTTAGTGAAGGCAATGTTGATCTTCGCCAGCCATCGCTTACGGAACCGCATCATGAGTACGCTGCTGGCGGCGATGGCGATGACTATGATGGCTGCGACATTCATGGTTTGATGAAATCAGATGCGCTTGCGTTTATTCCGAGATCGCGAATGGCGTGCCTCATGCGCAGTCACAAACTTGGGAGCCATGCCGAGCAAGTCCCGCAGGACATCGGGGTGAGACCGGCACAGGCGAACCAGCACGGAGGTGTTGTTGAGTTAGTGGTCGGTCGCACAGTAAGTATCCAGAGCCGCTGCGAGCGGTTCGACGCGGTCGTCGAAGCCCACGCGAATCCGGCTCAGCCGAACGGCGGGTAGTTACGCACGCCAAGAGCTCCTCGCGAACCTTCAGCGCGGGTGACCCGTAAACTGTGCTCGCCTCCACGCTAGGCATTGACAAGGCGATCTTCCGTGCCGTGTCGAAGTTCATGGTGCTTCGTGGCATGGACAAGTGCGATTATCCGCAAGAACTGAATCCTTTTCAAGATAGGCACGGCGCGAATTGCGTGGTGTTGATTAACCAGCGGTCCAAACGCGGGATTGCCCGTTAGCCACAACCGTTCACGCATCGGCTAGACTATTGGCAACGGTGGAAAGCGCATTCTCGTCGTGGTTTACGTGGAGAACGCAATTTCGATGACACACCTTACGGCCGCCGTCCGCCGCGCAGAAATGATACTTCTGGCTCTTCAGGCGTTTCAGGTTCTATTTCTGTGGATTCACGACTGGATTCCCCTCGGACGCCTAAACGATGTTGCTGCGGTTCGCAGCGTGGATACAAGGAGCCGTCTGTTCGTCGTGACTCTGATTCAATCCGTGCCCTTCACTTTGGGCTTGCTATTCTGCCTGCGCGGCTTCGGACGGGCGTATCCACACTGGCTTTACATGTGGCTCTGGATAAGCTACGGTGCTCTCTTTGTCGGGCAGATGAGGGCGTGGTGGATACCTTACCTCCTTCACGCCGAGCCTGCGCGAGCCGCTCGTTATCAGATCATGTTCGGGAAGACCCACACATTTTTACCCGTGCGGCATGGACTTGTGCCGAACACCGCGCACATCATGCTTCATCTGGCGACCTTGGCTACGCTGCTTGTGCTCTTCGCCAGCTAATGCGGGACTCTCTTCGGTGACGGAGTTCATGAGTGTTGAGGGACGTATCCCAATCAGGATTACGCTGCAATCTTCCTATTCTCCGTGCCAGGTCCTTGTTGGTCCTGTGAGTTCAGCATCGGCTGCCGGCTTCTTCAATTTAACTTAGCTGTCTCGCCGCGATTCGCAATTCTTCCAGTTGTTAGGCCCGCACATTTCGCCAGCCAGAAGGATGACGATTCCGGCGTCTTTGCACTGCTCGCAAATCCCGGAATCTGGCATGTGCACAGTAGAACTGCTGGCAGACATTGCATAGTTCAACTTGGTGCAAGGCCATCATACGCTCCTGTTCTCGTTAAATCGTCAACCCGCGAGCGTGGACGCCACAAAACCGAACCCTCGGTGGGCGTCATCAACGCGCTTTGACACTATAGTCACCAACCTTTTGGATAGTGGAACGTTTCCCAGGACGGCGATAGACTGTCACACGGCAGGATAACCGCAATGGAATTGTCGTTTATCCTTAGCCTCTCTGCTTTCGACAAGATATGGACCGCATTGCCCTGCACGATTTGACTCGTAATGATTGGACTCTGATCGGGTCTAAGGCCAAGCAGATACACCTTGAGCTCGGTGAGAAAATCATCAAGGAAGGTGATCGGATCGACCACCTTTATATTCTCCGCGGCGGATCAGCTTCGGTGGAGCTAAAGGGCACGAACTCCCGTACTGTGATCGCAACCCTTGGAGTGGGCGATATCTGTGGCGAAATGGCGTTTCTCGGAGACTGTACGGCGACCGCGGCAGTTGTTGCCAAGGGTGATGTTGAGGTGGACGCGATTTGGGCAGACGACCTACGTGAACTCATAAACGTCTTTCCGGGGTTTGGTACGAGGTTCTACCGCTCGCTCGCAGTCATACTTGCCGAACGATTGCGTCAGACATCGAGGGAGTTGCTGAGAGAAATGACCAACCGACGATAGCGGTGTGATCAACGTAAACGAACCAACTTCGGCCATTTATTCGCTTGAAGCGCAACTTGTCTGGCCGCCGTTTTGAGTTTTCTGAACAGTTTGCGCCCCGTGCAAGAGAATCAATGATGGTCAAAAAGGGACCTGCAGCACCCCATGTGACTGAATCTAATACCGAGTAAAGTCGGGCCTTCGCTGGTCAGCCGAATACACCCAATGAGACGGCGCCAGCAGTGCGGTGTGGGCCGTCCCCGTGCCCAGGCCGGCTACATCATAACGTCGATTCGATGAGGCAGTCCGTTTCCTGCAATCGTTGTTATTACTTTGCTTTTCGCATCCACACGACGAACTCGATTGTTGACGAATTCTGCGATATACAAATTTCCGTCCCGATCAATCGCTAACCCTGACGGGTTATTCAGTTTTGCTCGAACCGCGGGACCGCCGTCGCCGTGGAAACCCTTAGCCCCAGTGCCCACTACTGTTAAAATGCTTAAAGTCAGAGCATCTACACGCCTCACTATATCCATGGCCCCTTCGACAAAATAGACGTTTCCTGTCGAATCCGCGACCGCATCGGACGGATCAGGAGTCAGTTGGAGATTGCCAGCGGCACAGGAACCATCCTGACTTACTTCACCAGTAATAGCGACAGTCCGGATGATGCTCGTTGCGTGGTCAACTCGCCTGACGCGACAGTTGCCCGAGTCTGCGATTAGCAGGTTGCCAGCGTTATCCAGCGAAATAGTTCCCGCATTGCGGAAGCCGGCATTCCGGGCGGGCTCTCCGTCTCCCCTGAACTCCTGTTTCCCGCTGCCAGCAAATCGGGTGACGATTCCGCTGTTGCCGTCAACCTTGAGGATTTGCCCATTGCCGATGAACAAGCTGCCATCAGCGTCGATTGCCAAACCGACAATTTCTCCGAAATCCGTGGCGAGCGCAGACGATCCTTCGATTATTTTGCCGGGGTGGCCAGTCCCGGCCACAGTAGAGATCAAACCACTGCTAATGTCCACCTTTCGCACGTACCCAGATATTTCGCCGATGAAGAGATTCCCAGTTGCGTCGACTGCCAGCGAAGCCGGATATTGCAGGCAGGCTTTCGTAGCTTGGATGCCATCCCGATGTAGGCAATCTTGTTCAGGTTTCCTTCCGTAGCCAGCTACGACAGAAATCGTTCCGTCACCTAGATCAATACGGTCGATTCTGTCCTCCTCCTCAATCACATACAAGTATCCATTTTTGTCCAGGGCCAGGGCGGTCGGACCGTTGATCGATGACTTGATTGCGGAAGCCTGATTTGGACGCGATGAAGAGGTCCCATTTGCAGCAAAGGCAACGAGAAGCAGCACAGTCGACACCCAACGGTTTACATCTGACATTACGCAGTCCTTTGCGAGCATGAGTCGGTCAGCCTCTCCAGTGACGCAAATAAGTATCGCTCACCAGTTTCGAGAATCCGCAGCTCGTTGGTGCCATGCTCCGGTTGACAAACCTTAACATGCGCAGCCACTGCACTCACGGCTTCAAGGCAGACAAGATTGAGGCTCAGGATGCGGTGCTGGCAAGGCTTGTTCGGGAGTCAAACCGGGAGTTGGATTCCATGAGCAAAACCGCAACCACTGCAAATGATTGAAAGGAATGGTAGGCACGAGGAGACTCGAACTTCCTGGCTTCTACCGTGTCGAATTCCCAGCAACTAGCGTTTTCAATAGCTTGCATGTTTCGGGTCGCAAACCTGCGCCCAGGTCGCTTCCTAATAAGCAGACTTCCCGGTTGCCAATCCATCCCACCTCCTCGAAGCCGCGAAGCCGTTCTTTTTCTTATTCCAGTCCGGTGGGACGTCAGTGTTATCCACTCTCGCATTTGATGCTTTTTCTAGAACGGAAGAGGCTCAAGGCCGATGTGAGCGAGGGGTGCGAGTGATCCTTCCGCGTCTGTTCCAGTTATTTCTGGACCGTTGCCTTCACCATGGTGCGCGAAGGCGCCGGTGACTCGGGAGATCGAGATGTTGAAGCCAGCAATTCGGGCAAAATCCCGCCCTTCTCAGGAATCAGAATGATACGGGCCTCGCTCTCGACGATCTTCTGGATCTCGAGAATCTCGAACATCGCGACCTCGATTTCCGGGTCAGCTGCCACTTTGTTCAGCGCCTCCCCGACAATGCGCGGACGCATAGCGGCGGCTTTGGCGAATTCGACTGCGGCCTGGCGCTCAGCCGTGCTGGTGATGATGCTAACTTGATTGGCTCCGTCCTGCTTGATGGCGGAGGTCACTTGGCGGAGGCGGTTCACGACTTTCTCTTCAATCTGCTCGATCATTTGGCTGTCGCGGAAATGGACCTTACGGATGTAGACCGAACCCAGCCTGTATCCCCATTCGTGGGATTGGGGGGAAACCTCCGCGCGCACAGTCTGGCTCATAGCGTGGCGGTTCTGCAGAAGGTCGGCGAGTTTCAAGTTGCTGAGGCAGCGGACAGTCGAATTGCTGACGTTGGTGGCCAGGGAGCCGCGCGGGTCAGCGTTCTTGAATAGGAAGGCCACCGGATCGCTGATGAACATTTCGTACCATATGCCGATGCCCATAGGCGCGCCTTCTTCGGAGTTGACCGGCTGGCTGCGCAGGTACTGCTGGTCGATACGCATATCCAGGACATAAAGGCGACCCAGCCAGCGGACAACGGGCGCCTTGAGGCCGAGCTTGAAGAGGAGGATGTGCAATCCTGGTTCATCGATGACCGCGACCACCTTGCCGAACAGGACATACACGTTGCATGTGCGCTCTTCCACAATCGCATAGAACCCAAAGAAACGCAGGAGCCAGAAAATCGCCGGCTCCAAGACGAAGCAGGCCACGACCGTTGCCACCGCCGCAATCAGCAGATTCATTGCTTGGTCTCCATCACGACCTGCTGGGCATTACCAAAAAGGCCGAGGCGGACGTTGCGCACGTAAGCTCGCAAGGCTCCTTCACCGGCACTCTTTAATTCCGACAGCTGACTTGCCAGAGAGACCAGCGGCTGGACTTCAGCCTCGGCCTTAAGGGTCTCAATCTCGGCCGCACGTTTGGATTGCTCGATGCGCTGGTCAGCCGTGGCTTGTGCGAGACTGACATCGGACGAAACCATGTTGTGCGCCGTATTGATGGCGGCCAGCGCCGATTCGACTTCTGGTGGCGGATCAATGCCGGTGATCAGCGAGGCATCGAGTAAGATGCCATAGCGCGCCTCCGAGGAACTGCACTCGCGGTCCATGTGCTCATTGAGGTCGCGGAGATTCTTGCGCAGGTCGTTGATGGAAATGCCGCCACTTCCAGCGTCCGCAGTGCCGGCAACGGCGGGCGCTTCGAAGGTTGCAATACGCTCGCGCAACACGGAAACGAAATAGCCCATCACGTGCGCGATTGGGTTCTTGACTCCAAAACAGTACGCGTAAAGATTCCGTTCCGAGATACGGTACCGGATCTGGCCAGTTAAGCCGGTGTTGAGCTGATCCTTCGTAACGGCATCGACGATCGTGCCTGACTGATTGGCGCCGGGGGATTCGGGATCGAAGGCCATGTTCACGGTCTGGGTGGCGATTGAGACCTTGTAAATTCTTTGCCATGGCCACTTGAAATAAGGACCGCCTGGCATGATGACGCGAACTTGGGGATACTGATAGCGCTGTTTTTCGTCGTCGTCGAGGCCGGCCGAGATGGGATCGTTGAGGGTAGTGGCTCTGGGGATACGCTCCGCCCGTCCGAAGTTGGTTTTCACCGCACGTTGGTTCTGATCGACGGTGTAAATACCACCGGCCAGATAGCGGACAAGACACCAGATCGCGAAACCGACGAAGATTCCAACGGGAATGCTTGGGTCCATCAAGGTTGCTCCTCAGCGCCAACATACACGATCTGTCACCCCTGCCTTCCGGAATTTCGCCCGATCGCATTGCAAGAGCAGATTCCCCCGAAGTTCGAGGGGCGGAGTGAAAAGACCGTTCAAAGGTCCCCCGAAGCCCGTTTCTCAGTCGGAAGATTATTGTTGGTGGCCTCTCCCAACTCAGTGCCATATTGCCGACCGTGTGTCTGGACGCGTCGACCGCCTGTACTGAGACGACCTCTTGTGATCGAGATCACTGTCCTTCCAAGAAGACCGGAGGATCATTTTTCATTAACACAACTTGTGAGGCGAAACCGGAGAAGAACTGAGTCGTTTCTGTCTCGTGATCATCGGCGCGGCGGCCTTCTTGCGGAAGCGGTGGCCGGTCAGGGAACTCAATGATCACATGACTCCATCGACAAGGTGCACCGTGTGTCCTTGTGGGACGGCGGCGGAGACGGCGGCCGGCACAGCACACATGTACCGCGAAGAAAAGCGCAGAACTGGGGAGGTTGCATGGATCGACATGCGGCAGATACGGCGACTTCTAACGGCGATGCTACAGCAAGGGGAGGAACGAAACGGTCAACGGCGCCGAAGCGCAGCTTCGCCTCACGCTGGTTCGGCTATGACATCTTCCTTTCCTTTGCTCTCGGCCCTCCGCCGCGGGGGACTCTCAGCTATGCGTCCGACCTCGCTCGCCGTCTGCGCGAGCATGACTTCAACGTCTTTTTCAGCGAGGAGGAAGCACCTCCCGGCGAACAGCTCGACAATGTCTTGCGAGAGGCGTTACTTCGTTCCAAGACTCTCGTCGTCATCGCCAACCGCGGAACGCTCCAGGAGCCGCGTTGGGTGCGGAAGGAAGTCGACGAATTTCGCAAATACCGTTCCGATCGACCAGTGATTCCGATAAATATTGACGGAGCGCTGCAAGATTCTGCACTTGGAGATAGTGCGCAGGAGTGGCTAAGTTACCAGGGCAAAATCTGGCTGGACGAATCCGAAGAAGCCATTGCAAAGGGGATCGCGAGCGAACGGGTCGTGGAGCGACTTGCGACAGCGCCAGCTCAAGCAAGGTCAAATGTGAGATGGCGGTGGCTCGTGAGAGGAGCCATCTTGGTTCTTGCGGCGTTGGCGATCGGATTTGGTATTGCTGCCATGACCGCGAATCATGAGCGAAAGATTGCCATTCACAATGAGAAAGAAGCAACGAAGAATAAGGAAGAAGCAATAAAGAATGAAAAAGAAGCAATAGAGAACGAAGGAAAAGCAAAACATCAGACTGAAATTGCAAACCAACAGAGAGATGAAGCAGATAGGCAGCGCGCGATCGCTCTCATTGGACAGTTTGCCGCCCAAAGCGAGACCTACTTGTTATCCCTTCCTGAGCGCAGTCTTCTTCTTGCCGTTGCTAGTATCCAGTTATCTAGAAAGGCTGGCGTTAACGTCCATGCGGCTCAGCAAGCTATTCTCGATTCTCTTGCTACGACAGGAGGAATACCACTCCATGGCCATGAGGATCGTGTGAATTCGATCGCCTTCAGCCCCGACGGCAAGAGGCTTGCCTCAGGAAGTGCTGACAAAACCGTGCGGATATGGGACCTCACCGTCCCGAAAGCAAGGTCCTTAATCCTGCGCGGCTACGAAGCGGATGTGAATTCGGTCGCCTTCAGCCCCGACGGCAATAAGGTCGCCTCAGGCAGTGGAATGCCGATAGGGGGTAAGGGGCGCCTGCGGATATGGGACCTCAGGAATCCGAAGGCCGAGCCTCTCACCCTACGCAACGTAGAAAAAAGTGGTTTTTCCTTTTCCGCCGAGGCAGGTGTGAACTCGATCGCCTTCAGCCCCGACAGTACCAGACTGGCCTCAGGAAGTGGGATACCAGTTATAGGTGAGGGCATCGTGCGGATATGGGACCTCAAGAGTCCGAAGGCCGAACCGCTCACCCTGCGCGGTCACTCGGATCTTGTATTTTCGGTCGCCTTCAGCCCCGACGGTACTAAGGTCGCCTCAGGCAGTATGGACGCTACTGTACGGATATGGGACCTCAGGAATCTGAAGGCCGAGCCCCTCATCCTGCCGCACGAGACCCATGTGAAATCCGTAGCCTTCAGCCCCGACGGCACTAAGGTCGCCTCAGGCAGTATCGACGGAACCGCGCGGATATGGGACCTCACCAATCCGAAGGCCGAGCCCCTCATCCTGCGCGGACACGAGGCCGTTGTGAATTCGGTCACTTTCAGCTCCGACGGCAAGAGGCTCGCTTCCGGCAGTGCTGACAAGACTGCGCGGATCTGGGATCTCACCAATCCGAAGGCCGAGCCCCTCATCCTGCACGGACACGAGGATATTGTGAATTCGGTAGCCTTCAGCCCCGACGGCAAGAGGCTTGCCTCAGGCAGTGCCGACAAGAACGTGCGGATGTGGGATCTCATGGACCCGAAGGCCGAGCCCAGCACGCTGCGAGGCGGCATTGCCTCTGAGTTGATTGGCGCCGTCAGCAGCCCCGACGGCAAAAGGCTAGCTGTACGCAGTTCAGACGATAAGGTGCTGATATGGGATCTCACGAACCCGAAGGCCGAGGCCCTCATTCTGTCCCACAAAGCCCATGTGAGTTCGGTCGCCTTCAGCGCCGACGGCAAAAGGCTCGCCACCGGCAGTTCTGACAAGAACGTGCGGATATGGGATCTCGCCAACCCGAAGGCTGAGCCCCTCACCCTGCCCCAAGAGACCCATGTGAGTTCGGTCGCCTTCAGCCCCGACGGCAAGAGGCTTGCGTCTGGTGGTGCCGACAAGAACGTGCGAATTTGGAATCTCACTAATCCGAAAGCCAAACCCCTCATCCTGCGCGGACACGAGGCCGTTGTGGATTCGGTCACTTTCAGCTCCGACGGCAAGAGGCTCGTCTCAGTCTCTGACAAGAACGTGCGGATATGGGACCCCTCCAACCCGAAGGCCGAACTCTTCACCCTACGCAGATTTGCTTCCGATTCCTTAGGTCCCGGTGGCCAGAGGCGCGCCACAGTCTCTAAAAAGAACGTGCGGATATGGGACGCCTCGAACCCGAAGGCCGAGCCCCTCATCCTGCGCGGACACGAGGGCGATGTGTACTCGGTCGCCTTCAGCTCCGACGGCAAGGGGCTCGCCTCCGGCAGTGCTGACAAGACGGTGCGAATATGGGATCTCACTAGTCCAAAGGCCGAGCCCCTTACCTTGCGCCACAAGGACTCTTTGGATGCGGTCGCCTTCAGCCGCAATGGCAACTGGCTGGCCTCTAGCAGTAGCGCGTCTGAGACCGTGTTGTCGATATGGGACTTGAATCCGGCAAGACTTGAACAGCTTGCCTGCCGGACGGCTGGCCGCAATTTCACCTGTAATGAGTGGCGGCAGTTTTTTATGGATGAGCAATACAGCCCGATCTGTGCCACTATCCCTTATCCAAAAGACTGTGGCGAGAAAGAGAAGGCGCCGTGATTCATTTTCGGGATTGAAGATGTCCAACCAGGATGACCGTCCACAAGTCCGCTGGGGGGCAATGACCAGCCCCGTCAGGTGTCTTCTATTCCGAGGTTGTTATTCACTGCCTGGCTAGTTTCTGTTTGCAGCCGAGATAGCGCTCAGTTGTTTGAACCGATAAGTGTCCAAGTAGAAACTGAATCTGCTCAAGTTCTCCGCCTGCCAGATGGCGTAGCCGAGCACAGGTGCGGCGTTCATGCCGCATGCGGCATAATGCAGAGGATTTTTAGATTAGCAGCGAGGCTCCAAAAGTGGCCGTGGCCGGGAAGGGCGTGTGAAGACACCCGTGCCTGGACTTGTTTGCTTCGAAAGTGCGCCTCCATCGCAGGCAGGGGAAGGCGCTTACTAACTTCAAAGCCACTTTGCTAGCGCTCCAATCAGAACTCGCGCAGCAGGCGCTCAAATACCCGTACAATTCGATTTCCTTACCCTCTCAGAGGATGCTCGCGAAAGGGAACTGGAATCAGGCCTCTTGGAACACCTTCGGAGCTTTCTGCTCGGGACGAAGAGAAGCGAGCCGCGCTGGAGAAATACGAGTCAAAGTTGATTGAATGACGATCACAGGTAGGAAGTCACAGATAGAAACGCTTGGTAGGCCCGAATGGACTCGAACCATCGACCTCCTCCGTGTCAGGGAGGCGCTCTAACCAACTGAGCTACGGGCCTATACGTGCGGTGCGGCTACTGCTACCAAACAGTGCCCGCATTCAGCAAACCATTCACAACACTAACGTGTCAAGGTGGCGCTCTAACCAACTGAGCTACGCGCCTACAATGATCCGTTTCAACAGTTTATCAAACTTCTGTTGACGGCCAGGGATGGAAAAACTGTCACTTGTAGGAGTCAGTTTACCTCGTTCGAACCGTTTCGCAAAATCCCGCCGAGCGATGCGAGCTATGCGCGACGTGGACCATGCATTGGTAAGAGTGACAACCGACGACGAACCTGGGCCTTCCTCAGCATCTGAGCGCCAGAGCGGGTGGGTCCCGGGAGGCAGTCGCGCTCGGTTGGCCCGATCGAGCGTGAACACTGAAATCGAAGCCGATGCCAAAGGGTGAACCCAGCCCTTGGCAGGGCGGATCTTCGGCAAGAACTCGGGCGCCAGCCTCTTGGGAATTGGAGACCGAGAAGAGCCCCCCTCTAATCTGCGTCCGCGCGACCTCCGCGCATTAGAATTTTAATCGAACTCACCCACTCAACCTGTGGCATAATACGTCCCGCCGTGGGCAGCCACACCTCTCCCAGGCGAATGTACTGAATCCGGCGAGGCCTGTGCATGAATCTGAGATGCTCGCTGTTGTCCCTTCTGCGAATCCACCGTCTGGACTGCCAACGTTGCATGGTCAGTGAAACGTGCGGTGAGCAGCTGCGAAAGCGATTAGAGGAATTGAACTGGCGGACGCAACCGCATTCGAAAAATGGGGATCAGCAGAAGAAGGTCGCTTAAAGTCAAATCGAAGCCCGCTCGCACCTATGGAGGGCATGACCGGAAACCCGGAGTCAAGACCTTCGGAGAGAAAACATAGAGGCCTCGACTCAACTCGTTATCGCGAAACTAGTTCACGGCCATCGATCAGTCTTCCTAAATCGGGTAGTGATGCAAGTGGTTGTCCTGCCGATCCCCTTTATAACCTGCCCTTGACAGGCATCCCGGCGCAGCTTAAAAGTAATACTCGTCTGCATCGCACCTCAAACGGGGCGAAAAGCACATTCGGTAAAAACTAAGGAGATTGACATGGGACTTCTGGACGAAGCAGAGAAAATCGCAGGAGCGGTTGTCGCAGTGGAAGGCGTGAAGAAACTGGATCCGAACGCATCGATACTGACCGAGGGCGCGGCTGCCATTGCGGGATTTGAAGGTGCTGGGGCAATCGCCGAACACCTCGAGAAGAAAGACGACGGTAATCCCCAACAGAGCTAGGGCTCTCTTACCGAAAACGCCGTTGTCTTGTACGGAAGTCATTTTGACGCCCGCGACTGAGAACCGGGTGGACGGGGTGAAGTGTGAGCGAACCTGGACTCAGCAGCGTCGACTCAGCATGACGCTGATAATGGGGTTCGCTTCGATTCTGACTTTATTCGAGGACCTCAGAGGTCCAGACCGCCACCCACCCGCTGGGCCCAACCAATCCTCGGAAAAATCCTCCTGCGGCGAGGTCGGCATTCTTATCCGCCAAGTCTCGTCCGGACCGTTGATTGGTTCCACACTTGTGCGTTCGACCTGTTTCGTCGAAAACGCGCGTCGGACGGTTCTCATTTAGAATTTACGGGTGCCGCGTCTAATGGGCAGACGATAAACGCCCTGACAATGAGGAGTCCTCGCGGATAGGGGGAAAGCGGCGTGGCTCATTTTGGCGAACGTCGGCGCTGTTCCGGGTTCTCAAAACGTGGTAAAACCAACCAGTTGGGCCCACCGCAGCGCCGGATTGGGTAATATCTTGCCGGCATGGCCGGAAACAGGAAAGGTCGCGATGACGATCGAAACAAATACCCTGACATCGACAGCTGAGACCACCACCGTTCACGGGAAAACGCCGAAGACGGCGCCGCGAACGCTTGAGAATTATGTGGGTGGGCGCTGGATACCCGCGCTGGCGTCGGGCCTGCTGGATGTGACCAATCCGGCAAACGGCGAGGTGCTGGCGCGTGTCCCCCTGTCGGGCAGAGCCGACATTGAAGTAGCGGTCGCGGCGGCCAGTGCTGCGCTGCCGGACTGGCGCTCTCGCTCGGTGGGCGAACGCACGGAATTCATCTACGCTTTGCGCGAAAGGTTCCGGCAACGAATTGACGAACTCGCACGCTCGGTAACCAGCGAGGGGGGGAAAGTGCTCTCGGATGCGCGCGCGGAAATCACTCGCAGCATCGAGGTGCTCGAAGTGGCCTGCGCATCCCCGATGACAATGCAGGGACGCATTCTGGAGGGCGTGGCGCGCGGGATCAACACAGAAACGATCCGGCAGCCAGTGGGAGTTTGCGCGGCCATCACACCATTCAATTTTCCCGCCATGGTTCCGATGTGGTTTCTGCCGTTCGCGATCGTCTGCGGCAACACTTTTGTGTTGAAACCATCAGAGCAGGTTCCGCTTACGTCGGAACTGATGTTTCACATTTTCGAAGAGATCGGCTTGCCCCGCGGGGTGGTGAATCTTGTTCACGGCGCGCACGATGCCGTCAACGCCATTCTCGATAGCCCTGGAATTCGTGCCGTTTCGTTTGTCGGATCGGTCAACACCGCGAAGTACATCTACCGGCGTGCCGCGGAACAAGGGAAACGCGTGCAGGCTCTCGGTGGGGCGAAGAATTATATGATCGTCATGCCGGACGCAGTTGTCGATAAGACCGTGTCGAATGTGGTCGGCAGCGCATTTGGCAACGCCGGACAGCGCTGCATGGCGGGATCGGTGCTGGTAACCGTTGGGGCGGCACAGCCGGCGATCCTTGGTAAATTGAAAGAGGCGGCCGAGAAATTGGTTGCCGGTGACGGAATGGATTCCAAAGTCAGCCTGGGGCCGGTGATCTCCCGATCCGCCTGCGAGCGCATTCACGACGCGATCGAAAGCGGGTTGGCGGAAGGAGCGCAGCTGCTGGTGGACGGGCGGCGGCCGAAAGGTGTGCCGGCGGGCGGAAACTTTGTGGGCCCCACAATTCTGAACCACGTCACGGCCGAGATGCGAGTGTGCCGCGATGAAATCTTTGGGCCGGTGCTGTCGGTGGTGCACGTCGATACACTCGACGAGGCGATCGCCCTCGTGAATGACGACCCGCGCGGCAATGGCACATCGATCTTCACGGAAAACGGCGCGGCTGTGCGGGAATACAGCCGGCGCGTCGAAGTCGGTATGGTGGGCGTGAACATCGGCGTGGCAGCTTCTCCGGCATATTTTCCCTTTTCCGGTTGGAAAGATTCGTTCTTCGGGGACCTGCACGTGCATGGCTGGGACGCGGTCGAGTTCTTCACCCGCAAGAAAACCGTGACTTCCCGCTATTTTTCGGCGGGGGAAACGGGGAAGTTTTTTGTTGAGCAGGGGGACAAACACTAAGGTCGGCTTTTGTCCGCGGACAGGCATTGCCCCGTTCGAGCGGGACCAGATCCCCTCTCTTAACACGCGCACCGGCCCTAGGGCTGGGTATAGAGAGCCCGCTTGAGGAAGTTTCCCGCGCCCGCTCGTCCCAGAAACTGATTTCCGTCCGCCACCACGCAGCCGCGCGACAGCACCGTATCGGGCATGCCCGTTACCTGAACGCCCTCAAACATGGAATAGTCGACTCGCATGTGATGGGTCTGCGCGCTGATGGTGTGCTTGCGGTTCGGATCGAAGATCACGAGGTCCGCATCGCTGCCCACGGCGATTGTGCCTTTGCGAGGATATAGACCGAACAGCTTCGCGGGAGTCGTCGAAACCAGTTCGACAAACCGGTTCACGCTGAACCTGCCACCGGCGACTCCGCCGGAATAGATCAGGCTCATGCGGTGTTCGATACCCGGACCACCGTTCGGGATCTTGGTGAAATCGTCGCGGCCGAGTTCTTTTTGTTCTTTGAAGCAGAATGGACAATGGTCGGTCGAAACCACTTGCAGATGATCGGACTTCAGGCCGTTCCACAATTTTTCCTGATGCCACTTCTCGCGCAACGGCGGCGTGAAGACATATTTCGCCCCTTCGAAGCCAGGCAAGTCCATGTTTTCGAGCGAAAGATAAAGATATTGCGGGCAGGTCTCCGCATATACAGGCAGGCCCCGATCACGGGCTTCGCGAACTTTCTCGAGCGCGTCGTTGCAACTCAAATGGACGATGTACACGGGCGCTCCCGCCATTTCGGCTAGAGCAATCGCGCGCGCGACGGCTTCCGCTTCCGCCGTCGTCGGGCGGGTCAGGGCGTGATACTTCGGCGCCTTTTTCCCCTCCGCCAGCGCCTGCTGCACGATCACGTCGATCACTCCGCCGTTTTCTGCGTGCATGCAGACCAATCCGCCATTGTCCGCCGTCGCGCGCAGCGCTTTGAAGATGCTCCCATCGTCGAGCATAAACACGCCGGGATAGGCCATAAACAGCTTGAAGCTGGTGATGCCTTCGCGCACCAGGGCGTTCATCTCGTCGAGCTGCGCGTCCGCCAGATCGGTAATGATGCAATGAAAGGCGTAATCGCACACCGCCTTGCCGGAAGCTTTCTGCATCCAGGTGTCGAATGCGGTTCGCAGCGTCTGGCCTTTGTACTGGATGGCGAAGTCGATCAGCGTTGTCGTTCCGCCAAACGCCGCGGCGCGGGTGCCGGTTTCGAAATCATCAGCGCTGGTGGTCCCGCCGAAGGGCATGTCGAGGTGGGTATGAACGTCGATTCCGCCGGGAAACACATACCTCCCGGCGGCGTCGATGATCTTTCCCGCGTTCTCGCGGGGCAAGCTTTGGCCGAGGGCAGATATCTTCCCATCGCTGATGGCCACGTCGCTCGTGTACGTGTCGGTTGCGGTGGCTACGCGACCGTTAACGATGATGGTGTCAAAGCCCATGATTGTGCCTTCTCCTCCGGCGGCGAAGTACAGATTTTATGCTAAACTCCCCCAACTACGAGTGGGTGATTTTCGACTCGAACACGAAACGCCACATCATGCGCCACAGCGAGGGAGACATCATGCGGTTCGGCATCACCATTAAACCCGACATGACCGTAGAGCGAATCGTCGCGCTTACGCGACAGGCGGAGGCGTCCGGATTTGAGTATGGCTGGATTTTCGATTCGCACGTTCTCTGGCTCGAATGCTATCCCATGCTGACGCTGATGGCGACGAACACGCAGAAAATGCGGCTCGGAACTTGTGTGACGAATCCGGCGACGCGTGACGTCACGGTCACCTCGAGCCTGTTTGCCACCATGAATCTGATCTCGGGCGGGCGCATGCAACTGGGCATTGGCCGCGGAGACAGCTCGCGTCGCGTGCTCGGCAAGAAACCGGTCACGGTGGCGCAACTGGAGCAATCCGTCAAGGACTTCCGCGACCTCACGGGCGGCAAGGAGATCGAATACGAAGGTAGCAAGGCGCGGTTGACATGGGCAACGGGCGGAATTCCGCCGGTCTGGATCGCGGGCTACGGGCCGAAGGTGCTCGAGCTCGCAGGTCGAGTCGGCGATGGAGTGATTCTTCAGTTTGCCGATCCGGACCTGATCGAGTGGTGCGTCGGCTTCGTCCGGAAAGGTGCGGAGGCCGCCGGCAGGGACCCGATGAAGATCGAGATCATGGCGGCCGCACCGGTCTGGATCTCCGATGATGTGAAGGTCGGCCGCGAACGCGTGCGCTGGTTTCCAGCCCTGGTCTCCAACCACGTCGTCGACCTAGTTTCGCGCTACAAGCCCGAGGAGCTTCCTCCGACCCTGACCTCTTACATCCGCGACAAGGGTCACTACGATTATCTTCACCATTGCGAAGTCGACAGCAGTAACGCGGAGTTCGTGTCAGATGAGGTTACGGATCGATTCTGCCTGCTCGGTCCGGCAAAGTCGCATGTCGAGAAAATTCGCCGGCTGGCTCGCGCCGGAGTCACGCAATTCAACATTTATCTGATGTGTGGCGAGGAGGAAGACACGCTGGAAAAGTACGAGAAGGAAGTGTTGCCCTCTTTTCGCGCGAATGTATAGGCAGCGCAATCCGGATTCGTGGGGACATCGATGAGACCGATCATCAGAGGCGGCATCCCCGTTCTCCGCACCCTTAACACCGCGGAGCCTCAAGAGCGGTGGACCGAAGATCTGCAGTTACCGCGAAGGTTTCCTTGACGCTGCCCTGGATGTTGAATTTCAAGAACGGGGCGGCCAGGCGCGTTCCAAACCGCCTCGTGTACTGTAGATTTGTCCAGTAACGGCGAATTCTCGCCAATGACGGACGGTCTACGATGGTCATCGATATCATTCCCGCAGCGACACGTTTGCGTTGTGCAAAAATGCTCGCGGGTGCTGTGGCTATCTACGCCGCGCTCGCGGTGCTCGGCGTTCAGAAATTGTTTCTGAGCGATGCCGAGGGATTAGCCGCCCTCGTTCAGATCGTCGGCACGCTGTACAGCGTCGTGTACGCGTTCGCCACCTATGTGATTTGGGGGCAATTCGCCTCGGTCGAAAACGAGATCCAAAAGGAATCCGGCGCCCTGAAGGATCTGCTCCTTTTCAGCAATCGGCTTCGAGAAGCGATCCGCGAACCGATGGTGCGCGCCGTCAAGATCTATGCCAGGGCGGTTGCAGAAACGGAATGGCGCGCGCTGTCCCACAATGAGACAACGGAGAAAACCTACCGGCTGTTCCACGAGGTTATTTCCAGCGTGGCTAACATTAGACCTGAGGGCGACGCCGAACGCTCACTGTACGAGCGGCTTCTTGACATTGCCAACCAGGCAAGCGCACATCGCGACGAGCGGCTCTCGCTTAGCTCCAAAAGGATGCCGCAAACGCTTTTCTTTTTTGTCAGCCTTACCGCGTTGACGATTCTGTTTCTACTTTTCCTTTATCCATTCCGCAACCCGGTTCTCGGCGGAGTCTCGGTCGCAATCACAACCACACTGTTGTTCTTCGCGCATTTTGTATTGACAGACCTGGACACCCATTCGAGGGAACATGGAACGTCGGATCGGATCCGTTCGCCGAACTGATCACGATGTTCCGGTAATCACAACCCATGCGCCGCCGGCACTTCCGACCCCGTGGAAAGGCGCATTAAGCCATAGTAGGCGACGAATGCGAGCGCGAAACCCACAAACCAAGAATAGTCATAGAGGATCCGCAACGCAGGCACTTGCAGTCCGATGAGCGCCGATCCGGCTCCCACCCCCAGAGCGCCCATTGCCCGCCAGTTAAAGCCGCGCGAATACTCGTATGCGCCCCCGCGCAGGTAGAGATCATCAACCACCAGCACTCGCCTGCGGATCACGAAGTAGTCGCAGATCATGATGCCCGCAACCGGACCGAGGAACGCGGCGTATCCGCCGAGCCAACCAACGATGAATGTGCCATAGTCGGAGAGCAGTTTCCACGGCATCAGCGCGATTCCCATGAAGCAGGTGAGGATGCCTCCGGTACGGAAACCTATTTTTCGCGGCCAGAGGTTGGAGAAATCATTGGCTGGAGAAACGACGTTGGCGCCGATGTTTACGTTCAACGTCGCCAGCAGAATCGCGAGCAACGAAATCACGACCGCGACCGGCGAATGAAAGCGGCTTAACAGTTGGACCGGGTCCCAGATTGCAGTGCCATAGATCACCACCGTCGCCGAGGTCACCAGGATCCCTATCAGCGAATAAAACGTCATGGTGGTCGGCAGACCCAGCGCTTGGCCGATCATTTGTTGTCGTTGGCTGCGCGCGAAACGTGTGAAATCGGGGATGTTCAGCGACACGGTGGCCCAGAACCCAACTGTGCCATTGAGCGCGGGGACAAGAAATTTCATAAAATCCGAGAAGCTCACAAAGCGCGACGGTGCCGACAGCATAGGGCCAAATCCGCCGGCCGACTTGTAGGCCCAGGCGAGCAACATCAGTCCCACGGCCAACAGAATGGGCGCACTGATACCCTGTAGAAACCGGATGTATTCGATGCCTTTCAGAATGACGGCCAGATTGACCAGCCAGAACGCGAGAAAGCAGATCGCGGTGCCGTGACTGACGTGCGCCCACGCAGGCGCTAACGTCGTGATCAGCGTGTTGATGGCTTCGCCGCCGATCCAGGTCTGAATACCGAACCATCCGCAGGCGACGAGGGCGCGCAGGACTGCGGCGAAATTTGCGCCGAGCACCCCGAAGGACGCGCGTGCCAGCACGGGAAATGGGATTCCGTAGCGCGCTCCCGGATGCGAGTTCAACAGCATCGGAATCAGGACAATCGTGTTACCCATGAACACCGTTGCCACTGCCTGCTTCCAATTCATGCCGCCTTGGATCAGGCTGGCCGCCAGCATGTACGTCAGAATATTCACCGACATCGACACCCAGAGTGCGGTGAAGTTGTAAGTTCCCCAGGTCCGCCGCGCGGCGGTGGCGGGCGCGAGATCGGCGTTGTAAAGCGGGCTGGATTCGATTCGGGATCGGGACATGTGGATGAATGAAGTTCTTAGTCAGCAGCCAGCTAAAACCGGTGTCCTCCTGGGCCAAGCCGAGCGATCGAATGGCGGGCTGCAAGCGAACGGCCTAGGTCCTTTGCTTCGCACCGAATACGATTCGCGTTCTTCAGTCGGCGGACGAGATCTGTCCGGTTTGGGTTGTCAGCGCGCCATAGGTTTCCGGACGGCGGTCGCGATAGAACTGCCAGACTCTCCTTACTTCCTGGATCATGTCGAGATCGAGGTCGGCCACCAGTACCTCATCCTTGTCCCGGCTGGCCTGGGCTATGATCTTGCCTCGTGGATTGCAGAAGTAACTCTTGCCGTAGAATTCGCCGATATTCCACGGCTTCTCTCTGCCGACACGGTTGATGGCGCCTACGAAATAGCCGTTCGCTGCGGCGTGCGCCGGCTGTTCCAGTTCCCACAGATACTCCGACAGTCCGGCGACGGTGGCCGACGGATTGAAAACAATTTCCGCGCCATTCAGGCCTAGCACTCTTGCGCCTTCGGGGAAATGACGGTCGTAACAGATATAGACTCCTACGCGCGCATACTTGGTTGCGAAGACGGGATACCCCAAGTCTCCGGGAGTGAAATAAAACTTCTCCCAGAATCCGGGATGCACGTGGGGAATGTGATGCTTGCGGTATTTGCCGAGATACTTGCCGTCGGCGTCGATGACGGCTGCCGTGTTGAAATAGAGGCCAGGCATCTGCTCTTCATAAACCGGGACTACGATCACCATGCCGTGTCGGGCGGCGATCTTCTGCATCAGTTTCGTGGTTGGTCCATCGGGAACTCGCTCGGTCAGGTCGTACCAGCGGATGTCCTGCTCGGCGCAGAAATAAGGACCGTAGAATAGCTCCTGCAGGCAGAGAACTTTGACTTTCTTCTTCGCTGCCTGTTCGATCAGCCTCAAGTGTTTGTCGATCATGGCTTTCTTGACCTGAGGCAGGGAGCGGCTGTTGAGCACATTCGTGGCCTGAATCAGACCGCAGCGCACATTTCGGGACATGGGACCACCTCCGAAAGAGGCCAATATAACAGACCTCCAGTACAGACATCGAAATCGCAACCGGTTTGGCGAACTATTTATCGCAGGGCCGCGAACAGCGCTTCTTTCCAACGACGGCTGTCCAGCGTCCAGCAGACTTTGGCTTTGCATCTCCTCGTCAAAACGTCTGCCCAGACCTGTCGGTTCCGGTCATCGGCGGCTACGTTCAGCCGGTCGACCACGGTCATGCCCCGCGTCAGCTCACCTTGGGTTTCGACGCCGATGAAGTGCTCGCTCCAGCCGATGCCAATCGTGGGGTCCAGGGCAATCGACATCGCCACCGGGTCGGGAAGTGTAATCCCGTCCTCCCCGGTTTGCGCTTTGTAAGCCTGGCGCGCGTGGCTGTTGCACTCCACGGCAAATTTCGCGAGCGGAGTGTTGCAGGCGAGAATGGTCGCGATGTCGAACTCGCCGACTACCGCTTCTCCGCGCGAGAGGTGCCAGCCGATGAGCTCGATCGGCAGGCCGCTGTTCATAACGATACGCGCGGCTTCTGGATCCACCCAGATGTTGTACTCGGCGGCGGGAGTGACGTTGCCTTCACAGCACGGTGCGCCACCCATTACAACGCAGCGTCCAACCTTGGCGGCGATCTCCGGATTCCTGGCTAATGCCAGTGCGAGGTTGGTGAGGGGCCCCAGGGTCACAACGACGATTCCGGGATTGGCCTCAATCGCGTCGACGATGGCGTCGACAGCGTGCCTGCCATCTGCCGCTCGTTTTGGCGGCGGATAGTTGTGGTCACCCAAACCATCGCGACCGTGAAACCAGGTGGCATTCTGATAAGAGCGGCACAGGGGCTTGTCGGCGCCGGCGTGTACCGGGACGGTCGTCGCAAGTCCGGCCTGGCAGAGTTCGACCGTGTAGAGAGCATTGCGGGTCGATTGCAGAACCGGGACATTTCCGGCAACGGTCGTGATGGCAACCACGCGAACGTCGGGCGTGCGCAGCGCCATGATGAGCGCAACCGCATCATCGGAAGCAGTATCGGTGTCGATGAGAAAGGGGCGCGGCACGCGGCTAGGATATCAAAATACTCCGGCGGAAAGCCGGGCGACGATGCCCGGCGCTCCACCGGATAGCTGGTCACGCGATTGCAGATTAGTGGGTGAAGGAAAAATTCAGACCGGTCGCGAACGTGATGTCGTTCCTCTCAATCGCTGGCACCGAGAACGGAGGATGGTTATCAAAAACATCTCCAAAGGTCATTTGCCAGCCCAGCCACTTGTTGAGTTTGGTCACGAGTCCGAGATTGAATGCGCCGCGTAATACGCGCTCCTGTTCGGAAAGGTTGTCGGGAAGCGCGATCGTAGTTTGACTAAGACTCGGGTAAAGGAAGAACGTCTGCGTAAACAGTGTGTTCTTCCCGAGCTTGTGCGAGAAGGTATCGCCTACGGTCAAGGCCGCGGCGCTGTCGGAAGGCGAGTAAGTGATTGGCGGCGGATTCGGGTCCGTAATGCCCGAGAAGCTCTCGTGCGTGTAGTTCAATCCGGCCAGCAGATCCAGGGTAGTGTTGGGATTCTTGATCGCGTGGAAGCCAATACCGCCACCCAGAACCGACCGCAGATCGAGGAATTGCAGCGAGTTGTGAAAGAAATCGCCACTGACAAACCCGAACGTGCGTGGTGAGAAATCATGATCGTAGCGAGCTCCGCCGCCGATCGAGTTGGCGGTAGTAACTGCGACGGGTTGAGTCGGAGGAATGATCTTATCGTTCACGCCGTAGACCGAGTTGACATAGAGAGTCAATTTGTCATGAAACCCAGTGCGGACACCATTGAATGCGAGGTTGAAATTTTTGGTTTCGCTGTTGCCAGCCGTGAAGGCAAAGCCCGCGTTGACGCCCCCGGCCCATCCCTCTGCCCAGCCCGGATGCAGGCTCTTTTCGTACGCCGCCTCCTCCGCGGGGCTGCGCACCAGGGTGACGGAAGACAGCGGCGCCTCGACCGGTCCGGCAGCTTTGGTGGCAACCACCACGTCGGTGCCGCTGGTGGTTACCGGACCAACTGCCGTTTTGCCTGCCAAGGTTACATTCAAGTCGCTGGCCGAAGTCAGGCTTTGAATGGCGTCAAACTTCACGGTTAGGTCGCCGGCGTAGTCGGTATGGATCACAAGGACCTTGCCATCGGACTTCGTGATTGCGCCGCTGATCTTGTCACCGTTCTTGAGAACAATCTGGTCGGCTAGCGCCGGGATCGCTAACAATAAAAACAGAGCTGCCACTAATTTCCTATACACAGAAAAATCCTCCTAAGTTATTCAAAATGAGATGAAATATCTACTTAAGCCTGGGAACAGAACTGCACCCTGAGGGTGCGAAGCGACTAGCAATACTCGCCACAATCTATTTCGATTGGATGCAGGCGGATTATATCGGAACTAGGGACAATTCGTCATGCGGAACACTGGTTGTTACTGCGGAATCAAGCCTTATTTTCGGGCTTGACTTCAGACTTAGCTTCCGGCTTGGCTTCAGGTTTGGCGTCGTGATCCTTCATACCATCCTTCAACGCACGAATACCCTCGCCCAGACCCTTACCTAACTCCGGCAATTTTTTGGGACCAAACACCAGCAGCGCGATGAAAAAGATTACTAGCAGGTGCATGGGTTGAAAAAGACCCTCGAACATAAAGCCTCCGCGCGGGCGCGCCATCCCGAAATGCCGGGTAGCACCGCCAAACTGTAGTGTACTCCAATTCATCCCGGCGAGTCCTGGGGATTGGCGCGGACGGAGCCGCAGGAGGAGCGCAACCGCAAGGTTGGAGCCGCGAAATCAGGCGGTTTCGCAACCCGGGGGGCGTTGGGCCATGTCCCCCGGAATTACTTCCGTGACCTATCAGGCTCCTCCCAGCCGGGCTATTTTTGACCACAGGGCGACTCGCGCGTGCCCAGAATTACGACCGCCGGAGGATTTGTGAAACGCTGTACCTTGAGATGGCTCGTGCCAATGCTGGCGGCAGGTTCTTTATGGGCAGAACAGGCTCCGGGCCCTTCCGCTTCGGACAGCGTCTTTCTGTGGCTCGCCGGGGGCATTTCAGGCGCGCGTATCGAGCGGCTGATCCCGACCCAGGGTCACGGCTGGGACCTCGCTTGTTTCGCCAAATCGCAATGCGTCCAGCCATGCAGCCGTGCTCTACAAAAGGCTGGGGCTGACCCGGGCTTGGTTCGAGACCTCTTGCACCGGAATGCGGGCCGAAACACGGACCCAAAGTCTGTGGCTCATTCGTCGTGCGGATGCTCGAGCGCTGCAGCCGAGGTCGCTTTCCTGGTTCGCGAGAAAAACTACGATGCCGCGGAAGACAAGATTGGGGAGCTACTGCGCGACAGTGCGGACCAACCGTCCGACAATCCGGCGCTCCTCCACTATGTTCTGGGAACCATCCTCCGCCGGCAGGGACGCTTCGACGAAGCACTCGATGAACTTACCGAGTCTTCCAGTTTGATTCCTGGTTTTCCGGAAACGCACAGCCAGCTTTCCTACCTGTTTTATCGGACCGATGACGCCGAGGACGCGCTCGCGGAGGCGCGCACCGCTCTAAGTATGGATCCTGCGAACGCCGAGGCCTACCGCTACTTGGGTCTCGCGTTCTACTCCGAAGGCCGCTACGATGACGCGCTGCACGCCTTCGAGCAAGCGCTGGCGCGCGAACCCGAAGAGTCGCCGGCGAATGCCGACGTCTACTTCGACATAGGAATGGCGCACCGCGATCACGGAGATCTGCGGCGCGCCGCCATCGCTTATCGCCATGCGCTCAGCCTCCGTCCCGACTATTGGGAGGCGCACAGCAATCTGGGTGTCGTCCTGCACGACGAGGGCAAACTGGATGAAGCGATCGTGGAATATCGCACCGCCAAGCGCCTCAACCCAGAAGAGGCAAGCGTGCGCAATAACCTGGGTAACACGCTTTGCGACAAGCAGGACTTCGATCGTGCCATTGCGGAATTTAAGGATCTTTATCGGCAGACACCGGAGTGGGATGGTGGTCACAACTGCCTGGCTCGCGCGTACATGTCGAAGCATGATTACCCTTCTGCCATTCACGAGTTGCGGGCCGCCATCGCCGCCAATCCCGACGGAGCCGCAGAACATCGCGTCTTAGGGCAGGCACTCTTGCTTTCCGGCAAAGATCAGGAAGCGGTGGACGTGCTGCGGCAGGCGGTTCGGCTCAATCCGGAATCCGGGCAGACCCACCACTATCTCGGCACCGCCCTCGTAAATGTGCAGCAACTGGCAGAGGCGGAAAAGGAATTTCGCGAGGCACTTCGACTCGAACCGAGCGCGCAGAACCATTTTTCTCTCGCTGCCTGCCTGATGGCCCTCAACCAGTACGAAGAAGCTCTCGGAGAGCTCGAAATCGCCTCCCGCATGGACCCGAGCGAGAAGCTTTACCGGGCCCGCATGCAGGAGGTCGTGAAACTGATCACCAGTTCGAAGTGAACCGCAGTATCGTCAGATTCAGCAGCCGAACATTACTTTAGGCATGCACCGACGTGTATCGTCCTGGCCCCACCTGCGGCTTAAGATAGGGGAGTAAACCCGCGCGGCTAGCGCCGTCCGGCACGGTCAAGGGAGAGGTTGGGGGAAACGGCAATGGAATCCAGCGCTGCCAAGCAAGCTCGGGAAAAGTCCATCAACCCTGCGGTAGCATCCACTCCAGAGCGCCGCATGCAGCAAGGGGCAGCGCCTACGGCGGGCGGTCCTGATAAGTCAGCGGCGGGGAAATCTGCCGGTTATGGCTTGCCCTGTGCAAATTGCCACGCGTACTATCCGGCCGACATGCACGCCTGTCCAATCTGCACATCGACGGAGCGTGTTTCGCCCACCGCGACCGTGGCGTATTCGATGAATCCAGCACCTCAGGCTGCGACCAACGCCCCAATCGACGATGAACGCGAACGCTTTCTCAAGGAACTCAAGTCGCAGGCCTTCCTTTCGCACACGCAGATCAATGCTGCCGCGACGTTCCGCTGCGTGCTCGAACACCAGCACACCGGAGCGACCGAACCAGCCGCCGTCTGCCACAGTTGCTATAGTGAGGTGCGACAGCAAGCGGACCGCATGGAAGCCGCCCTGCACATGGACGCCAAAGAGGCAGCGAAGATTGTCTACGAAGCCGTCTGGGCCGATACTTCCGATCCCAACATGACCTACTTGAACGCCGCCAACGCGCTGCTGTCGGAATTGCGCAAACGAGCCGGCATCGGCCTTCAACTCGGCGCCAATCAGCCACTGGCGCACTGAGTGATCGGCATAGGGGGACGGGTCGCCCCGCCTCCGCCGAGTCGGCCCGGGGATTTTCGCCCCGAGCCGCTCACAGAGCCGGACGTGAATCTCTCGATTCATCCGGCTCGTGCCACCCCTGAAAGGCTGCCGCCTTGCGGCAAGACAATGAGCGCTTCCTCGCCCTTGTGCGGGCCGGTTCTTCTGCCGCTGTCCGCTCATGAGTCGCGCCGCTTACTTGCCCTTTCCTTTACTCCCCTTGCGGGGTACCGTTCGGGGCTTCGATCATCATGCGGATTACTCCGCACCCCCCGCACAGATCCGGACTTGAGGAATTACCTCATCCGGCTCTTGCCTCAGGTCATGACGGTATGCGAGCGGAAGGATAGGAATGACGGATGTGGGCTGGAGGCAGCCAGCGGCGAAGCAGGCGCTGCATGCGTGCCCGCGTCACATAGCCGGTCTGGCTACGGCGACACAGCGCGCGATGCCAGCTCCGTTCTACCTTCTGACGAAAGGTCTGCAGTGCGGCGCTATTGCCTGGCACACCGTAATAGCGGAAATGGCCACCCACTACCGCTCTCAACCACTGCCCCTGCTCCTTTAGAGGTGTATGCGTGCGCCGCCGTAGCTCGATGTTGACCGCCGTTAGCTTCGCCTGCATGCGTCGGATCGTTTGCCGTAGTACCGCAAAACTCCCCTTGGATCCCCAGATAGAGCTGGTCCAGCGCATTATGCTGGCTTCGCCCCGGACGGAGTCCGTACGAGAAATCCACGAAGTCCACCTCGTAGATGGCATTCAGTACCTCGACAGCAGCCTTTTGGACGATCTTGTCCTCCAGTGCCGTCACGCCTAGCGGACGCTGCCGCCCGTCGCTTTTTGGTATGTATGTCCTACGCACTGGCTTCGCGCGGTACGCTCCTCGCTGCAGTCTATGGGAGAGGTCCTGGAGATTTTGCTCGAGGTCCTCTGCATAGTGCTGCCACGTCTCTCCGTCCACGCCCGGAGCCGCATCCTTCTTTAACCGAGAGTAGGCATACTCCAGCATGTCTAAGTCGTAGACGCAGTGGAACAGCGCGGTGAATCTGGTTTCCTTGTTCTTCCTTGCCGCTTGCCGTACCCGCTCCAGCGCACTGTGCACGTCTTCCCGGCCCTGTGTCGGGAACGCGTTTTGCTGTCGCAGGTTCTCCTTGGCCATGCCCCTTCCCTCTGTCCCCTCCGCCGCCGACTTTCCGGCTTTGTTCGTGGACTTCTCCGGTAGTATGGGCTTGTCCGACTTCCCGTGTTCGTTCATCATCAGCTCCTGTCCTTGGACTTCCCGATGCGGCCCGGACCACTGCTTCCCGGGCGAACGCGGGATCTCCCGGTTCCCGTGCAATGCGTGTCTGTACGTGCCAGGGGTCTTCGACCGCGCGAGCTCCTCAGCACCTCGCGATCACGGTGCTCCGGATGTTGCCTTCCGCACATAGGCAGGGCGTCGGCATCTCGAAGTGACCTTTCGCGGCTCAATTGCCCGGCCCGTACTTCCCCCTGTCAACGCTTCGGCCAGTCCGTCTCGGGGCTCGCCGCATGACTCGAGGCCAGCGCGGTTCGCTATTCCTTTCGCTGTGTGACTCTTTCATTCACTACGCCTTGCCGGTCTCCCGGCGCTTTCGCCTATCGGTTTCTCCGCCTTTCGGCTTCTGGAGTGCCTCAATATCCTCGCCGACTGCATGACCTACTTTGCCCTCTGCTGACTTCTGCGCCACGGTCAGGATGAATCGCTTCACCCTCATTCACGATTCCGTGACATGCCGCAGATCTCCCAAGGTAAGTTCAACCGCTTTCGACGCACAACCGCCGGATTTACCACCAGTGAGCTTGATGGATAATGGGCTTCGCGATCATGGGCTCGCTCGCCCGCCACCGTAGGCCTCTTATCCGGTTCTTGTTCATTGGCTCGCGTCTTTGCTCCACGCTTCTTTCAGGCCCCGCCTCGCGGCGGGTGTTATTTCACCCTTGCGCTTCACTAACCCTTC
>JBEKPJ010000070.1:0-32705 GCA_049520935.1 Terriglobales bacterium
GCATTTTGCGCCAAGCCCACCACATAGTCCACGCCCTGCGCTTCGCACCAGCTCAGTAACTCGTCCCGACAAAAACCCGAATCGCCACGCAAGATAATCCGCACTTGTGGCCAGGCTTGCCGGATCTGCTCCACAATCCGCTCTACCTCCGCCACGCTGCCTTTGGCCCCATCGATATTGGACGGCCGCAAGCGGGCGCACAACACAAACTCGCCACAGACGATGTACAGCGGCAAGTAGCAGTAATGCCCGTAGTAGCCGTGGAAGAACCGTTCTTCTTGCTTCCCGTGCAGAGGAATATCGGTGCTATCTAAGTCCAATACGATCTCTTTCGGGGCTTCGTCCTGCGCTTGCAAAAAAATATCCACCAGCGTCCGATCCACCGCCGCTTCGTCCAGGATGATCTTCTTGTACCGCTCCGCTTCCCCCAACTTCGCCGCTCCCAGTTCCATGCGGTTCAGCGTGCTCTTGCCGGCCAGGGCGGTACCCTGATCGCGCACCCGTCGCCGCTGTTCCCCGCTCAGATCCTCCTTCTCCACCAGCACCGCCAACAACGGATCGCGCCGCAACTCCTCGTGATCGTTTAAATCCTCGTAGCCTAATGCCAATCCGTAGATCCGTTGCGCCAACAACTCTGCCACCCCGTGTTCCACCAACTCCGGATCCCGATAGTCGCTGAAGCAGCTGGCGAATTGGCGGATGATGTTCGTCCGCTTTTCCACCTCCCGCAGCAACAAACCCCCAGCATCGCTGGTGATGGATCCGCCGTCGAATTGCCCGCGGATTTCTCGCTGATTTAGGGGATGAAATGGAAACGGTTCTTGGGTACACTCTGTGGTCATAAGGCTGTCCTCCTTCGTTGGCCTAACTTCTACTTGTCATAGCTGTTATGCCACGAAACGACGGCCTTTTATTTTCTGCCAAGGGCCAAGTTTCTCTCCTCACGACGCCCGCGTGTCGAACACCAGCGACCGTCCCAAACGGCCAGCCCCAATACGACTAATACATTGAGATTAAGAGAAATTGGGCGCTAGCCTGTTCACACTAGACATCTCGCAGAAGATGAGAATACATCTCCTGCAGGCTGAGATAACGAATTGCTTGACAATTGCACACGGGACCGGCTATAACTGGCCCCCAGTTCCGAAAGAGTAAAGTTTTGTCAGCGCTGTCGGGCAATTGCGGCTCAGGAGAGGTCCAATTCTGTTAAGGGCCAATTCGAAGATGTGGGGTTAGGGAAGCGCTGCGAAACGAACCAGACAATATAAGCGGGACATCGAGGAGAAACTATGCTCAGATCCAAGCTGATCTGTGGGGTTGCCCTGTTGCTGGCCGTCTCTGGTGTGATGGTGAACCGAGCATCGGCGCAGGCCGTTTTCGGAAGCATTCTCGGAACAGTGACCGATCCCCAGGGCGCGGCAGTCGCGGGGGCTGCAGTGACCGTCATTGATCAGCGCAAAGGCACGTCCGACGCGGCCACGACCAACGATAGCGGGAACTATTCGGTCACCCACCTCATTCCGGATATCTATACGGTGCGGGTTGAATCGAAAGGCTTCAAGATCAGCGAACAAAAAGACGTGATCGTCGAAGCCGATGCGGCTGCGCGCGTCGACTTGCAGTTCCAGGTCGGGGGCACGAGCGAAACGGTTGAGGTCACCTCCGAGGCTCCCGAACTGAAGACGGATCGCGCCGATGTGTCAAGCGAGTTCAACGAAAAGTACGTTGAGGATCTTCCTATCCTCAATCGCAACTTCACCACCCTGCAGTTGTTGGCCCCCGGTTCCCAGAAGCTGTTGGGATGGAGTCACGCTGCCACCGAGAATCCCCAGGGCAGCCAGCAGATCTTCACCCAGGGCCAGCACTTCAGCGGCACAGCATTCGCACTCGACGGCACCGATAACCAGGATCCCATCCTCGGCATTATCGTCATCAATCCGAACCTGGACGCGATCACCGAAGCCAAGGTCGCGTTGCAGAACTACGACGCGGAATTTGGCAAGGCCGTTTCGAGCGTGGTGACCGCACAGACCAAGTCGGGCAGCAACCAAATTCACGGCAGCGGTTTCTTTTTCCGCCGTTCCGACGCGCAAGAGGCGCGCGATCCGTTCACGCAAAGCCCGGATCAGGCTAGCATTGTCACCGGGCGCGATCTCCCGGCATCCCGCTGGGTGCAGTTTGGCGGCACCGTCGGAGGGGCCATTATCAAGGACAAATTGTTCTATTTCGGCGACTACCAAGGTACTCGGCAGACCAACGGTGTCAGCGGTCAGTTCACCATGCCCACGGCTCTGGTTCGCAGCACATGCAACCCTGCTACCAATACAACCGGTTACTGCGATCTCAGCGATTACCTGAGCGTTGTCGCCGGCGGGGGGCAGATCTATGATCCTAATACCGGCAACGCCGATGGAAGCGGCCGAACTCCCTTTGGACCCCAACCCGGTTGCACCGGAAACTGTATTCCGATCGGCAGACTTTCCCCGGCCGCGGTAAACATTCTGAATGCGCTGCCCGGTCCGCAGAATTCGAACGTCCTCAACAACTTCGCCGGTTCCGGTTCGGGTCCCTACACTCAGGACAGCTTTGACGTCCGCATTGACTACAATGCCAAGCCTACGTTGAACGTCTTCGGCCGCTTTAGCCGCTCACACTACACGCTTTCAGGCAAAGGCGTGTTTGGGGCGCTGGGGGGCCCCGGCGATGGCTTGCTGGGACTGGCTGGAAGCTCCAATATCCACAATTACAGCCTGGCAAGCGGTTTTACCAAGACGTTCAGTTCCTCGTTGTTGACCGATTTCCGTTTCGGCTATTTCAAGTACAATCCACAGACCCAGAAGCCCGATGCCGGCGATCCCATGACGACGTTGGGAATCCCCGGTGCCAATACCACCGACCCGAAGACCGCAGGGCTCGGCTACTTTGCCCTCGGCCCGGATCAGATCAGCGGGAATGGTGGAGCTGATACGAACGGCGGTCAAGGGCAGGCGATATCAAGCTTCGGCGATGGTCTTGGCGTCGCCCGATGCAATTGCCCGCTTACGGAAAGCGAGCAGCAGTTCCAGTTTGTCAACAACTGGACCAAGATTCGGGGCAACCACATCTTCAAGTTTGGCGCCGACATCCGGTACGCCATGAACCTGCGTCTACCGAGCGACAATAACCGTACCGGTGAATACAACTTCAGTCCCGAGGGTACCTCGCTAGCAGGCAACGGCGGCCTGGATCTGGCGACGTTCCTTCTGGGCGACGTCACCTCGTTTGCGCGCTATGTGGACGACCCGGCTGCAGGGCCAGCCCCCGCGGAACGCCAAAAACGGTGGTTCTTCTATGGGCAGGACACCTGGAGAGCAACCACTAAGTTGACCCTTAACTACGGGTTGCGCTGGGAAATCTATTTCCCTGAAACCGTCAACGGCAAGGGCGCTGGCGGCTTTGCCAACATCGTCGATCTGGGCGGGACCGGTGCGATCCGAGTCGCCGGCTATGGCGGGATCGGCACGAACGGCAATATCGACAATGACTTTAAAGCCTTTGCGCCCCGCTTTGGCATCGCCTACCAAATCGAGCCCAAGACGGTAATCCGCGCCGGCTACGGTCGCAGCTATGACATCGGTGTGTTTGGTTCGAACTTCGGACACACGGTAACCCAGAACCTGCCGGTGCTGTTGAAGCAGAATATCAATGCCACCGCCGTAAACTCATCGCTATCTGGAGACATTGATCCGATCCCGGGCTTCACTCTCGATGATGGCCCTACCGGACCGGCGCCGATTTCCCCGGATTTCGCAACTGGACAAATCAACGCGCAGGGCTTGATCCCGTTTTCCGTCCTGGGCGGCGCGGTTTCCGGCATACATATCCGTCCCATCCGTCAGACCTTGCCGGCGGTGGACGCATGGAACGCCACCGTGCAACGTCAACTCACGAACACGATCAGCCTGGAAGTCGCCTATGTCGGCAGCAAAGGTACGCACGGGTTTGCGAGTGGCAACGGGCCGAATTACGACATCAACCCGGTCGGCCTGGCGAATTTCGGAGCCATCAACCCCATCACAGGCTTGGTCTTTACCCAAAGCGAACGCAGGCCGCTTTGTGGACCGGAAATTACTACGCCCGGTCCGACTCTAGGCGATTGCAGTCGGCTGCCCTACGACCTCGGCAACTACTACGGCAACGACGCATCGAGCACCTACAATGCGTTTGAGATCAAGGTGGAGAAACGGTTCGCACGGGGGCTGCAGTTCATTTCTCACTACACCTTTTCGCACGCCGATGGCTATACCAGCGGCGACAGCAACTATTACGCGATCGACCATCGGTATGCCTGGGGGCCGGTCGACTTCAATCGCGATCAAGTGTTCTTGATCAACACCGTCTATGATCTTCCTTTCGGCAAGGGGAAGCCCTATCTGGGTGGTGCCAGCCGGGCTATGGATTACGTTGTGGGTGGATGGGAGTTGAGTAACACCACCAACTGGAGCAGTGGTTTGCCCTGGACACCCAGCTTTGGCGAGTGCGGCAGTGAAGAAGACGTGGGTGTATGCCGTCCGAACAAAGGCACCGGGTCGTTCCAAACGGGCGTGTCGGGACATATCGACACGACCGCCCACACCCTCACCTACTTCACTCCCGTTCCGAACATCACGACCACACCGGGACCTTTCGCCGACCCCGGGTATGGGAATCTGGGTAACGTCGGAATAAATTCCCAAACCGGGCCGAGGGGGTTCTACTCGGATCTTTCTTTGGTGAAGAAATTCCAGGTGCACGAGAGGTTCAGCGCGCAGTTCCGCATGGACGCCTTCAACGTCTTCAATCATGCCGTCTACGCCTTCAGTGCAAACAACGGTGCAACGACCAGCATCGACAGCTCAGGCGGCACCAACGGGAAGATCACGAACATTGAGGATGGCACCAATATGCGACAGCTTCAGTTCGCACTGCGGTTCGATTTCTAGGAATCGATAGCGGCGATGTTGTCCAAAAGGGGAGTCTGCCCAGACTCCCTCTTTTTTATGGTCTAATTCGTTGCGGGACTCTCATGAAGAAACTAGTGGTGGGTCTGGGGGAAGTTCTCTGGGACATTCTGCCGGGTCGGAAGTACCTGGGCGGCGCTCCGGCGAATTTTGCCTACATGACGAATCTTATGGGGGACCATGGCATCGTGGCCAGCCGCGTGGGAACCGATGCGCGCGGACTCGAAGCCATGCGTCGGATCGAAGTGCTGGGGCTCACGGTCGAAGCGGTGCAGCGTGACGGGAGTTATCCGACCGGGGCCGTCAACGTGCACGTGGATGATAGAGGCATGGCGCGGTTTGAGATCGAAGAACCGTCTGCCTGGGATTTCCTGGAGTGGACTCCGGAATGGCACACGCTGGCGCAGAAGGCGGACGCGGTCTGCTTCGGGTCGCTGGCGCAACGGGCGGCCGAGAGCCGGAATTCCATCCGGCGATTTGTTCGAGCGACGCGTCCGGCAGCGGTTCGCGTCTTTGATGTAAATTTGCGGCCGCCGTTCTACTCCCAAAGCGTTCTCGAAGAATCGATGAAGCTGGCGGACATTGTGAAACTGAACGATGACGAGGTCCCCAAGGTGATGGAATTGGGAAACCTTGCCCATATCGACGAGAAGTCGTCGGCCAAACGACTGATCGACCTGTATGACCTGAAGCTGGTCTGCATCACCCGTGGCAGCCGCGGGAGTCTGCTGGTTAGCCCGAGCGATGCCAGCGAACAGGCGGGGTTTGCCGTTCGAGTTGCGGATACGATCGGGGCAGGGGATGCGTTCACGGCGGCGCTGGTGCATGAATATCTCCGCGAGGCCACCCTTGACCGGATGAACCATGTGGCCAATCTGGTGGGAGCGTGGGTGGCCAGTGAATCGGGACCGACTCCGACGCCGAAGGATGGCGCTCTGGAGCGCTCGCTTGCCGAGATCGTCTGAGTGCGACTGGGTGAATACGATGACCGTGCGGCCAGCTCCGCGCGCGCCATGCGTCCTTACACACATTTACAATGATCCGGCAGGACCTTCTTCATGAAACGGGCGCTAGGGATCGTATTTCTGCTGCTTGCCGCCTGCCTGGCCAGCCTTTGCCAGGCAGGGGTGCCGTCCCTGCCCGCCGCCGGGGCCGCGCCGCCCGACGGGCAGCAACCCGCGGGCACCGCCTTCGGCGAATCCGAGCGCCTGTTGCAGCAGGGCAATTATGCCGCGGCCATCGCGAGTCTGGAGCAGTTGGGCATCGGCAATCCGGGGATGAAAGGTTTGTCGCACGAACTGGGCGTTGCCTATTACCGCAGCGGCGATTATGTGAAGGCGATTCACTCCTTCAAGCAGGCGCTCGGCGAGGACCCCGAGGACAAGGAAGCGACACAGTTGCTCGGGCTGGCGAGCTATCTCGCCGGGCGTCCGGCGGAGGCGATCCCGCTGCTCGAAAAAGTTCAGGGATGGTATCCGCGAGCCAACGTTGACGCCGCATATATCCTGGGCGTGGCGAATATCCAGACGAAGAATTACCCCGAGGCGCGCAAGGCGTTTGCGCGCATGTTTGAAGTGGGACCCGATTCCGCGGCGGCCTATCTTTTTACGGCGCGTGTTTTGCTGCGCCAGGAGTTTGACCCGATCGCCGAAGAGTATGCAAAGAAGGCGATCGCGCTTGATCCGAAGCTGCCTCTGGCACACTTTTTCCTCGGGGAACTTTACCTTTACAAGTCGAGAATTCCTGAGGCCATGGCCAATTTGCAGGCGGAACTGGCCATCAATCCCGGGTACGCCGCCACGTATTACAAGCTGGCGGACGCTTACAGCCGCGTACAGAAGTTCGATGACGCCGAGCACGTTCTGCAACGCTCCATCTGGCTCGATTCCACTGCCACGGGACCCTATATTCTTATGGGGAAGGTTCTGGAGAAAAAGGGAGAGGCAGAGCTTGCGGTGCGCGCCCTCCAGCATGCGCTGGCGATGGATCCTAACAATTCGGTGGCGCACCACCTGCTTGGCCAGGCCTACCAGGACATGGGAAAGACCGAAGACGCCGAGCGCGAGCGGAAGATCGCACAGAGGCTTCAGGATGAGGTCAATGCGAAACCTTGAAGCACTGCGCGCTCTCGGCAAACCGGGTTTCGCCGGCCGGGCCGCGGGGGCGCTGGCGGGGTTGGTCATGGTCCTCGCGGCGATGGCCGCCGGTCAGCGGATCGAGAATCAGCGGATCGAGAATCGGCGGATTGAGGATCAGCGAATCGAGGGAGTCGATCTGCAAGGTAAGAAAGTCGATCCGCTGAAGGCTGCGGCCGGAAAACCGGTCGTGCTGGTCTTTGTGCGCACGGATTGCCCCATCTCCAATCGCTACGCGCCCACAATCGAACGGCTACAGGCGGAATACGCGGGTCGGGCTGCATTTTGGCTGGTCTATCCCGACAATGACGAGTCGACAGAAGCGATTCAAAAGCATTTGCAGGAATATGGTTACGTGTTGCCGGCGTTGCGTGACCCGGGGCACGAACTCGTGCGCATGGGGCAGGCCGAGATGACGCCCGAGGTTGCGGTGATTGCCGGTCACGGTCAACTTGCCTACCACGGGCGCATCGATAATTTGTATGAAAGCATCGGCCGGTCCCGCAGCGCGGCCACGACGCACGAGTTGCAGGATGCTCTCGACGATGTGCTCGCGGGCAAGATGCCGCGGATTTCCACGGCCAAGGCCGTCGGCTGCTACATCGTGGATATGCGATGATCAGGAGCCCGGAGATCGGCCGTTTCCGCATCGCCCTGTGGCTGGGCGTAAGCGCGGCTCTGATCGCGGTATTGTCCTCGCTTCCGGCAGGGGGCGCGGCCAAGCCACGAGCCGGGGTGGCTGCCAGTCGTCCATCCGTTGACGCCGGTCATTCGCCAGTGACCTTCAATCGCGACATCGCTGCCATCATTTTTCAGAATTGCTCGTCCTGTCATCGTCCGGGGGAGGCCGGCCCGTTTTCTCTTTTGAGCTATTCCGACGTGAAGAAGCATGGGCACCAGATTGTCGCCGTTACCCAATTACGAATCATGCCGCCGTGGCTTCCCGAGCCACAGGACCTGAAATTTGCCGATGAGCGTCGGTTGTCGAGCGAGCAGATCGATCAAATCCGGGATTGGGTGGACGAAGGCGAAGCAGAAGGCAGCGCCGCGGATCTGCCGCCGCTGCCAAAATTCGTCGAAGGCTGGCAACTCGGTCCGCCGGATTTGATTGTCAAGGCCAGCAAACCGTATTCGCTCGTCCCTGCCGGCCGCGACCTTTATTGGAACTTCATTTTGCCCATTCCGATCGACCAAACGCGTTGGGTGAAAGCGGTGGAAATACGGCCCGGCGACAAGCGTCTGGTGCATCATGCCAATATTCTCGTGGATCGGTTTGAGCTTTCCCGGCGGTCAGAGAAGGAACCCGGAGCGGGCTTTGCCGGCATGGATCTGCGCATCGAGTCCGAGGTCTTTGACCCCGAGAGTCATTTTCTTTTTTGGAAACCTGGCAGCATCCCTTACGTTGAGCCCGACGGCCTTGCGCTCCGCCTCGATAAAGGAACGGATCTGGTGCTCAACACGCATCTTCAACCCTCGGGCAAACCCGAAATCGTGCAACCGAGCGTGGGCCTTTATTTCACCGACAAACCAGAAACGAAATTCCCCATGCTGCTGCAGTTGCAGCGAGATTCGCAGTTGGATATTCCGCCCGGCGAGAAGAACTTCGTCATCACCGATCGCTTCCAGTTGCCCATCGCCGTTGCCCTGTTGGGCATCTACCCGCACGCCCACTACCTCGGCAAAGATTTGCTCGCCGAGGCGATCTTGCCCGATGGACAAACCAAAACGCTGATTCACATCGAGCACTGGGACTTGAACTGGCAGGCGGTCTACCGCTATGAGAAGCCGGTGCTGCTGCCCCGGGGCACCGTGATTGCGATGCGTTATGTCTATGACAATTCGGCGGAAAACATTCGCAATCCCAACGATCCTCCGAAGCGGGTGCGGGCAGGGAACAGCTCTGTCGACGAAATGTCGCATCTCTGGCTGCAGGTTTTGCCGGAGGAGGCCGATCCCGCGCAGCGAGATCCGCGCAAGATCCTGCAGGAAGCGATGGCCCGGCATTATGTGGCACTGGATCCGGCGGATTACGTTGCCCGCTACAACCTGGGAGCGATGCTCGAGGATCGGGGCGATGTGCGGGGTGGCATCGAGCAGTATGAACTGGCGCTGCGCATTCGGCCGGATGATGCCGTGATCCACAACACGCTCGGAAGCACTCTGCTGGCGGCAGGGAATGCGCCCGACGCGATCGCGCATTTCCGCGCGGCCTTGCGGGCGCGGCCGGAATATTTTGACGCCCGCTACAATCTTGGAATCGTGCTGGCGTCCCAGGGTGACTTCGTAGAAGCGCTTAGCCAGCTTGAGGAGGCGGTTCGTTTGCGGCCGGACGACGCCGGAGCCCAGGCGAACCTGGGTGGCGTGCTGGCGCAAATCGGAAAGCTCGCGGAGGCGAAATCCTGCCTGCAGCGCGCGCTCCAGATCGATCCCGGCCACCGACTGGCGCGTGAAAATCTCGCAGCCGTGGATGAGATGCTGGCCGGGCAAGCGCATTGAATCGCGCAAGATAGCCGACGAAGAGTGGTCCCGCCGGTTGCAGCATTGACCCGTAGCTCACTACGGTCAGACAGCCTCTCCTCCGGACCGGCGAGATCGCGGCCCGGACGCTGCGGGAACGAATCGATGGACGCATGAAGTACGTTCCCGAAATTACGATCGAACCCGAAGGTGCGCAGAGCCACGGCCGGTCCGGGCCGTTCAGCCACCTAACCCCCGGGGAGGAGGCGGAACGAATGATCGCCTCTACCGCCGGCTTTCGGCACAGTTGTCAGGTGCTCCGGATCCAGCTGGCCGATCGTCCCCATCGGCATTCGAACACGAAGTCCGAGAGCGATTTTCGTTGGCGCGGGCTCAAATCTCGTTGGCGTAACTTGTCAGGAAGGTTGTCCGAGCTGCCGGGGTACCCGACGGCGGCGACGGCCACCGGTTCGTAGGCGTGCGGAATGGAAAACTCGCTTCGAGCTTTTTCCACCTCGAAGCCAGCGACTTGGTGCACGACTAATCCGGAGGCCATTGCCTGGAAAGTGAGACTGGCGATCGCTTGACCGACATCATGGAAGGCGTGCCGGTTGGGTTTTCCCGTCGAGGCGAAATTTAGCCTGGCCACGGACAACAAGAGTACCGGGGCGTGCTGCGCCCATTGGACATTGAATTCCACCAGGCAGCCGAGGATACGGCCGAAATCGGCTGGGTTTGCCTTGGTCGCCACGATAAAGCTCCACGGCTGTTCGTTCATCGAGGAGGGAGCCCATCGTGCCGCTTCGAGCAAGCCGGCCAAAGTTTCCGGTTCGACCGTTTTCGAGGAGAAGGCCAAAGGGCTCCGTCGCTCCCCGATCAGAGGATGAATAGAACATGGATGGCTTCGATTCTCATCCGAAACCACGGCTGCGAACGCGTCCCTGGTCATGCTTTCTCCTTGTGCGGTCTCGGACTCGTTACCACGGATCCACCACCGTCGACCGGCGTTGAAGCACTCGTCCGAGTATGTGTTCTTCGAGTGTGGCAAACCGGGCGCTGCCACGCGTGCGGGGTCGACTCAGCGGGACGACTTCATCCAAGGCGACGCGACCGCCTTCAATCAGGATGACCCGGTCGGCAAGGCTTACCGCTTCGGCAACGTCATGGGTCACGAGCATTGCGGTGAATCCCCGGCTTTGCCAGACGTCCTCGATGAGTTGCTGCATCTCGATGCGGGTCAGTGCGTCCAGCGAACCCAGCGGTTCGTCGAGCAGTAGCAAATTGGGATCATGGACTAAGGCACGGGCCAGGGCCACCCGCTGACGCTGTCCGCCTGACAGCGTGGCGGGCCAGTCATCGGCTCGTTCCGCCAGTCCCACTTGCGCGAGGACCCTTCGCCCCCGGGCGGTGAGCGAACAATCCAGGCCGAGCATGACGTTAGGAAGGACTCGCCTCCAGGGAAGAAGGCGGGAGTCCTGGAACATGACCCGCACATCCGGTCTGCTTTGGGAACCGGCAACGCTGCCCAAAGTGATGGTTCCGGTTTGTGGGGTCTCCAGACCCACTACCGACCGTAGCAGAGTGCTTTTGCCGCAGCCGCTGCGGCCGACGATGGCGACAAATTCGCCGGCAGCAATCTCCATGGCAAAATGCTCGAGCACCGTGCGCCCACCAAACGCTATGCTGACGTTTTTGATTCCGACTGAGACACCGCGCGAGAAACGCGATTCTTCAGTCAGGATCTGTTTCGAGTTGCAGGTAATGGGCAAGCGGATCCCCTAGGGCGTCGTCTGATATGCCGGATTCCAGCGCAGCCAGTATCGCTCGAGCCCCTTCGCGAGCAGATCGGCGACTTTACCCAAGACCGCATAGAGCAGGATGCCCACCACCATGACATCGGTTTGCATGAACTCGCGCGCGTTCATAGTCATGTAGCCGATGCCGGAGCGCGCGGAAATCGTTTCGGCAACAATCAGAATGACCCACATCAGTCCGAGCGAAAAGCGCACGCCGACGAGGATCGAGGGCAAGGCTCCGGGGAGAATGATTTCGCGGTACAAGGGCCAGCCCGACAGGCCATAGGTCTTGCCCATCTCGAGGAGTCCCTTGTCGACCGATCGAATGCCGTGAAAGGTGTTGATGTAGACGGGAAAGAACACTCCGAGAGCGACCAGGAACAGCTTGGCGGATTCGTCGATGCCGAACCACAGGATCACCAGCGGAATGAGCGCCAGGGGAGGGATGTTGCGGACCATTTGAATGGTGGTGTCGAGCAAGGTTTCGGCCCAGCTCAGCGAGCCGGTAAGCAATCCGAGCGCGAGGCCGAGTCCGCCACCGACGACGAAGCCGGACAAGGCTCGCAAAGCGCTGACACGGACATGAGACCACAATTCGCCGGAAACACCGAGTTCCACAAACGAACGCAATACCGCTCTTGGCGACGGCAGGAAGCGGCTCGGCAGGACCCCCGAGGAGGATGCCCACTGCCAGAGGATCAACCAACAAATGGGCACAACCCAGGGCAATGCCCGCTTCGCCAGGGCAGAAGGGCGAAGCCCGGAGCCAAACGCGGAATTGGGCCGAAGAAGGTCCATATCTTTCCGATCAGCGGCTGGGCCGCGATTGCGCGCTGGCCTGTAAGGTGGCATCACGGACATTGATGCGCTTGGGTATGAGCTTGAGATCGAAGAAAGTGTCGGCGATCTGCTGCTGTTCGGCGAGCACCGCATTACTGACGGGCTTGACCCCGTAGCCGCCGCGCGACAGCGCCAACTCCAGCGTTTCTTGGTCCAAGCCAACCTGGGGCGCGAGTGCGGCCGCAGCCTCCTTCGGGTTTGTCTGGGCCCATCGATCGACGGCCGCCACTTCCTCGAGCACAATCGCCACCACGTCGGATCGCTTGGCGGCATAGGACCGCGAGGCGAGGAAGAACTGATGATTGCTTACGACGCCGTTCCCATCGGCGAGAACGCGAGCGCCAGTTTGCTGTTGGGCTGCTGCCAGGAAGGGTTCCCAAATCGTCCAGGCGTCGACGGCGCCATGTTCGAAAGCGGCTCGCGCATCCGCCGGCGTGAGGAAGACCGTATCGACATCGTGGTAGTTCACTCCTGCTTTCTCCAGCAGTTTCACGAGCAGGAAGTGAACGTTCGATCCCCGGTTGAGCGCCACCTTCTTGCCCTTCAGTTCGGCTACGTTCCTGATGGGTGAGCCTTTGGGAACAAGGATCGCTTCCGCCGCCGAAGCCGCCGGTTCATTTCCCACATAGACGAGATCGGCTCCGGCGGCTTGGGCGAAGATCGGTGGTGCCTCACCCACGGTCCCGAAGTCGATGCTGCCCACGTTCAGGCCTTCCAGTAACTGGGGCCCGGCCGGGAATTCCGTCCACCTCACTTCGACCTGCAGCCGAGCCAGCCTCTTCTCCAAACTGCCGCGAGCCTTCAGCAGCACCAGCGTGCCGTACTTCTGGTACCCAATGCGCAACAGGCTCTCCGCATTCTGGGCCATGGACAATGACGCTGTGCCGGTTAGCAGCAGCATGAGCATTAACGCGTTTTGGAGCCTGGCAGCGAGAGAGTTGCTCATTGGTTTGGGTCCGAACGAAAAAACGGGGTCACGAATAGAACGTCGGCTTCGGCAGCTGGTGGTTCAAGGCCCAGTCTCCGAGTTCGCGAATCTTGTAGTCGACCGGATCATGCAAGGTGTGCGTGCGCAGGTTGCGCCAGAAGCGATCGATGCGCGCCGGGCCGGCGGCGGCGCGCGCTCCCATCACTTCGAACATGCGGCTGGTGATCTCGAGACCGACCTTGGCGGTGGTCACCTTGGAGCCCGCGACATCGAGCGAGCATTTGCCGCGTTGGTTCTCGGTGATCGCGTCTCCGCTCTCCCATGCCCGCTCGAGGGACTCGCCCGCAATCTCGGTGAGAGCCTGCGCCGCCTGAAGGCCGACGAAGAAGTTGCCGTAATTTGCCAAAAGGTAGGGATCTTCGGTAGCGCTCTTTGCGGTGGAGGTGATCCAGGGACGCGTCTGCGCGAGAGTGTAGTTGCGAGCCTCCGCCAGCGCCCCTTCCGCGATTCCCAAGAAGATATTGCTCAGAATCAGTTGCGCGATGCACGACCGCAGCGAGGCTCGAATGCTGCCGAGCGGGCCGGGCGTCCTCAGGAACTCCTCCTCTCCGGCGGCGACGTCATGGAACTCGACGGTGCCGCTGTCGGTTTGCCGCTGTCCCATGCCGTCCCAATCGTCAAGAATGCGAATCCCCGCCCGGTCGGAAGGGATTGCGGCGACCATGAATTTTTCGTCGACCGCATGAATAGCGGATACGATCAGCATGTCCGAATCGAGTGCGCCGGAACAAAAACTCTTGCGCCCGTTGATGAGGTATCCAACTCCACGGTTGGAGGTCAGGCTCGTGCCCTTGTCGAGCGGATTGAGTGCATTGCCCCAGAACCATTGGTTGCGCACGGTCTCAGAAAGCAGCTGCTCGGTTTGCGCCCACGATCCGTAGAGGGACACGGAAGCGAGCATCAGGTGCTGAAAACCGAACAGATGCGCGATGGAACTATCGACCCGGGCAAACAGACGCACCAGTTTCATGGTGTCCGGCCATTCCATCCCCCAACCACCGAGACTGGCCGGAATGGTCACATTGAGCAACCCACTGGCGCGCAACAGGTCCCGTTCCATTTTTGCCGTCCCGCCCCGCTTGTCGCGGTCGACCGCGGTTTGCGCAAACTCCTCGGCCAGCCGATCGGCAATCTCGAAAGCATGTTGGCGCGGCGGCGCACTGGTATTGACCGCGATTGGATTCACGGTAGAAAGCACGGCAGCCCTCCCGTATGAGGCAAAGATTTTGATCGTGCCCTTTGCTGCTCGAGCAGCACTTTTGCTGAACCAGTGTTGCTGGGGCAGCACACCCCTGCTGGGCCAACCATAGGACAGTGGTTGTAGTTGAGTGAAAACTCCAAGTTCATCGACCTCGATGCACTTTCCTGTTGGCAAGGCAATTGCCAAAGCGCCTAGGGAATTCATTCCTTCCGGGGAGACCAACCTATGGAAGTATTCTGGTTCTTACCAACTCACGGCGACGGTCGATATCTTGGCACCTCCGAGCAGGCGCGAACGGTCGACTATGGATATCTGAAACAGATCGCTCAAGCGGCTGACCAGCTTGGGTTTCAAGGTGTTCTGTTGCCCACCGGAAGATCGTGTGAGGACGCGTGGGTGGTGGCTTCCACGCTCGTGCCGGCGACCACCAAGCTGAAGTTCCTGGTGGCGATTCGTCCCGGAATCACTTCGCCCACAGCCGCAGCGCGAATGGCGGCGACATTCGACCGCCTTTCCGGTGGGCGGCTGCTGATCAATGTTGTCACCGGCGGGGATCCGGACGAGGCATTGGGGGATGGCGTATTTCTCTCGCACGACGAACGCTACGACGTCACCGAGGAATTTCTCCAGATATGGCGCGAGGCGGTGGCGGGTAAGGCTATTTCTTTGCACGGCAAACATCTGCGGGTAGAAAACGCCAGGGTGCTATATCCCGCGGTACAAAAGCCGCATCCGCCGCTGTATTTCGGCGGATCGTCGAAGGTTGCGTACGGCTTAGCGGCGCGGCAGGTCGATGTCTATCTCACCTGGGGAGAACCACCGCTGCAGGTGGAGGAAAAAGTCGAGACGGTCCGGCGCCTGGCCGCCGCCGAAGGTCGCCGGGTCAGGTTCGGAATTCGCTTACACGTCATCGTTCGAGAGACGGAGCAGGAAGCATGGGCCGCGGCCAATAACCTGATTCGCTACGTTGACGACGAGACCATCGCGCGGGCACAAAAGACCTTCGCGCGGTTTGACTCCGAAGGCCAACGGCGCATGGCCGAGTTACATCGGGGAGGACGCGAAAAACTGGAGGTAAGTCCCAATCTCTGGGCGGGGGTGGGCCTGGTACGCGGCGGCGCCGGTACCGCACTGGTTGGTGATCCGGCGACCGTTGCCAAGAGGATGCAGGAATATGCCGAGCTGGGGATTGAGACCTTTATTCTGTCGGGGTATCCCCATCTCGAAGAGGCCTATCGCGTGGCCGATTTGCTGTTTCCCCGGCTGTCGCTTTCATCGCCGGCCGAGAGGTCAGCCGGAAACATCACGGGTCCGTTCGGAGAGCTGGTGGCAAACGAATACCAGCCGAGCGCCGAGGCTCCGACCGGCGTACCGGCACAGCAAAGCTAGGCTCGTGTCCGGTGCCATTGCAGTGTCAACCGAGAACCTGAGCTTTCGATTCGAGGGGATCTTGAACAAGTACAAAACAAAAACTCTGGTCCCGGCAGCGATTCTTGTAATGGCGGCGCTCACGACCGCATGCAGTCGGACCCCGGCGATTCGGCCTCGAGTGATCCGGCTCGACTACGCCTATTACAATCCGGTGAGCTTGGTGCTGAAGGACAAGAAATTCCTGGAGCAGGATTTCGCCCGCGACGGGATTTCTGTCGAGTGGACGCAAAGCCTGGGCAGCAACAAAGCCCTGGAACTGCTGAACAGCAAGAGCATCGACTTCGGATCAACGGCGGGAGCCGCGGCCTTAATCGGAAGAGCAAACGGGAACCCGATCAAAGCCATCTACGTCTACTCCCGTCCGGAGTGGACCGCCCTGGTCGTTCGAAAAGACTCGCCCATCACGAGGGTCGAAGATCTCAGGGGCAAGAGAGTCGCCGTGACGCGGGGAACCGATCCCCATATCTTTCTTTTGCGCGCCCTGCGCGAGGCCGGGCTTACCGGGAACGATGTCGAGATCGTGGTCCTGCAGCATCCGGAGGGAAGGATTGCACTGGAAAAGGGAGACGTGGAAGCGTGGGCCGGTTTGGATCCGATGATGGCGCAGACCGAGATTCAGCGCGGATCTCGGCTGTTCTATCGAAATGTAAATTTCAACAGCTACGGCGTGCTCGACGTGCGCGAGGAGTTTGCCAGGCAATATCCGGTGTATGTCGGCCGTGTGCTCGCGGCGTATGAGAAGGCTCGTCTGTGGTCCCTAGAGAACCCGGCGGAATTTCGTCGAGTCTTGGCGAGCGCCGCCCGGCTCGACGATCCCGTCGTGACCAAGGTCTTGGAGCGCACAGATCTGAGCAACTCGGTGATCGGAGAGGACCAGAAAAAAGTGATGGCCGCCAGCGGCGACGTGCTCAAGCAAAATAACGTGATCGGCAGCAGGGTTGACGTGGCCGCGACCGTCGACCAGTTGGTCGATTCTCAATATGTGCGAGAGGTGATCGGCAAGAGTCTGGCCCAGAAATGAGAACTGCGGAACATAACCGAGGACTCGTCTGGCGAGCTGCCGCGGCGGAAGCTCGGGTGAAATCGCCCGGCAATCGCATACGGATTCCGGATCGGCTCATCGGCGGGATCATTCCCCTGGGGGTATTGCTCCTGTGGGAACTTCTGGCCCGGGCAGGGCTGCTTCCACCCAACTGGCTGCCGGCGCCGACAGTCATCGGACAAACCCTCTACCAGTTGGCGGTTGCGGGCGATTTATGGCGACACGTTGGAATTACGCTCGGTCGCGTGGCATTGGGATTCTGGTTCGGAGCCGTTGCCGGCACGCTCGTCGGCGGACTGACGGGCTACTTCCCGCTTGCCCGCAAATTGCTGGATCCCACGGTGCAGGCGTTGCGCAGTGTTCCTTCGATCGCCTGGGTTCCTCTGTTCTTGCTGTGGCTGGGCATCCAGGAAACTTCGAAGATCACCCTGATTGCGCTCGGCGCATTTTTCCCGGTCTACCTGAATCTCTCGGTGGCCATGCGGCATGTCGATCCCAAGCTGCTTGAAGTTGGAAAGTTATATCGACTCGGCAGTTTTCAGATGGTACGTCGAGTGGTGCTTCCCGCGGCCTTGCCCGAGTACATTGTCGGTCTGCGCAGCGGGCTGGGTTTGGCGTGGATGTTTGTGGTCGCTGCCGAACTCCTCGGAGCCAGCTGCGGGATCGGATATCTGATGGTCGATGGCCAGATGACGGGACGCGCCGGCATCATCTTGGCCAGTGTGCTTCTTTTCGCCCTTCTGGGCCGGGCTACCGACTGGATGATGAGTGCGCTGGGCCGAAGGCTGCTCGGCCCCCGGGCTCGCTGAGACAACGCCATCCATCTCGCAACTTCGCGACGTTCGGAGCAGCGCTTTTATGGACGACAAGGGTTCTCGCCAGAGCGGCATGGTCGACATTCAAGTCGTGCACAAGGCCTTTGCCGGCTTCCAAGGAAGGCTCCTGGCCTTGAAAGACGTCATGTTAACCATCCACCCGGGAGAATTTGTGTGCATCGTCGGTGGCAGCGGTTGCGGCAAGACGACCTTATTGAGAATCGTCGCCGGACTGGAAGCCGACTATGACGGCGCCGTTTTTCTTGACGGAAAGCGAATCACGGGAACTGGCTTGGATCGCGGCGTGGTGTTTCAGGAGCACCGGCTGCTTTCCTGGCTTACGGTGCGCGAGAACGTCGCGTTTGGGCTTGCGGGTCTCGCAACCGGAAAATCCGGCGCCGAAGTTCGACACTACCTCAACCTGGTGGGGCTCGACCAATTCGAGCATGAATATCCTCATCAGCTGTCGGGAGGCATGTCCCAACGCGTGGCGATCGCACGAGCCCTGGTCGGCCGTCCTCGGTTGCTGTTGTTGGACGAGCCTTTCGCCTCTCTGGACGCGCTAACCCGGATGCGCATGCAACAGGAAATCCTGCGTATCTGGGAGGCGGAGCGAACCACGGTGGTGCTGGTCACGCATGACATCGAAGAAGCGGTATATCTCGCGGATCGGGTTGTCGTGATGTCCCCGCAACCGGGAACGATACGGACGGTTTTACCCGTCCGCCTGGAACGACCTCGCGACCGAACGGATGGGGAGTTCATTCGAATCCGAAAATCGCTGCACAATGAGTTCTTTACCCCGTGCAGCCCGGCTGGTCTCCGGAAGACCCGTTGATGGTTAGCCAAAACGACCAGTGATGGCGGACGCGCAGAAAGCAACTACCGGCCGTTGGGCAACTCGCCGCATTGCATCAGCCGGGCGCGAACGATGTTCCGGCTTACCCCCAGCAGCCGGGCGGTCTGCAGTTGGTTGCGGTGACAGAATTCATAGGCCGATTTCATGACCGCGGCTTCGATCCCGGCGTACAGGTCGGGACGTCCGTCTTCAAACAGCGCCAGCAACGCGGCTTGCAATGCTTTGTCCGGATTCGTGGAATCAGTGGTCACCATCCGGGGCCGCAGTGGGGAGAGGCGCAAGTCTTCCGGCCGCACAATATTCTCCCGGCATACCAGCAGGGCATGGTGGATGACATTTTCCAGTTCGCGAGTATTTCCGGGCCAGGGGTGCCGGTTGACGATCACGTCGATTGCCGCGGGGCTCAAGGCGGGATTTGTGAGCCCTAAACGATCCCCGTAGAGTCCCAGAAAATAACGCGCCAGGGGCAGGATATCGCCCAGCCGTTCGCGCAATGGAGCAATGTGCAAGGTGGCCACCTGAAGCCTGTAGTAAAGGTCCTCGCGGAAACGCCCGGCGGCGACGGCATCTTCCAGATTGACGTTGGTGGCGGCAAGCACGCGCACGTCAATGGCGACGGGACTGCGCGAACCCAGCCGAACCACTTGGCGTTCTTGCAATACGCGCAGCAATTTCACCTGCATCGGAAAAGGCAGGTCGCCAATCTCATCGAGGAACAGCGTTCCACCCTGAGCCGCCTCAAACCAGCCTGCCCGAGCTACCGTGGCCCCGGTGAAGGAGCCACGCTCATGACCGAAGAGTTCGCTTTCTACCAGGCTTTCGGAAAAAGCCCCGCAATTGACCGCCACAAAGGGGCCGTCCGCGCGCGGGCTGAGCTTGTGTACGTGTCGGGCAATGAGTTCTTTGCCGGTACCGGTTTCCCCCGTGACCAGCACGTTCGCCGTGCTGGGCGCGATCGACTGAATTCTCTCGAGCAATGCCTTGGACTTCAGGTCTTCAAATACGAGAGCGGTCGCGCGCAAGTTCATAGGCACGGGGTACGGGCGGGGGAAACTCAGAAGCGGTTTTGAAACAGGAGACAACGACATAGTCAACAAACTACACTATATTGATCGAGATTATAGAATAGCGAAAAATAGACGTCAAGAAGCGTTTGCCTTGGTCACCACCGGAGTTGTGCCCACGAGTGCATGTCAGGCCAAGACGCGACCGGTTCAGTTTCAGTGCGGCGAGAGTCGTCCGGCGCGCTCGCAAGTAAGAGTCTTCCGCTGAAGAGTCGTTCGAGCGCCAGATTCCAGGGGCGTGCCCTTCTCCTGGATGACTGTGAGAGCAAGGGCACCGGTATCAAGGGTTTGCCGTCGTTCACCCGCAGGACGAAACGCTTGGCGCGGGTCATTTCCCAGGAGGCGAGGTTCGGTGATCGGAGAAGGGGCCCGATCGAGGTATGGAGTCGGTAGCTCTCTCTCCGCTATACTCAACCCGGTCGCCTGGGGAAAAATAACTCTAAGCAAACAGGACAAAGGACTGAGCGGCAGATGGCGCTGATGCCAAAAAGGACGGGCCCCGGGGCCCGCTGATTTTCTTATCCGGGAGAAGGAATCGATCTCGCCGGTTGGCTCTGGAAATCACCCGAACCACACTGGTCGGTGGTTGAGTTGCTGGCGTTGAGTCGGCGAAGAGTGGCGAATGCACACCCTTGAGAGCACGGAAAGGGATGACGATACCACCGACCCGAGTGCGTTTTCGGTGTCATTTGCGCCGTATGCAGCACGTTATCGAACGCAATGTTCTCCGCCGGTGTCGAAGCCGACCTGGGTCCAACAACCGAAGTGGGGTTTCTCCATTCGGTCTCGTGGCATGGTTATCGCAGTCGCGGTAATGGTCGCCTCGTTCCCGCTGCTTGCCCTAGCTCAGGCGCGTCGCGAGGTTGCTTTCCCATGGCCGGCGTCGTTTGGCCAAGGCCTGCGAGTTCCGCCGATTTGCGGCTGCGATACCTCCGCGAGCGCGGGAGAAGAATCTGCCTTGCCTCCACCCCTGATCGACAATTCGCGACCGCCAGCCGAAAACCCCAGCGGGGGAGATGGAGCGACGCCGAAGGCGATCATCATCGGGTTTGTTGGCGGTTTCGTAAAGCACGATGATGCGAAACATCCTGAAGTCCAGTTTGCCGCCTACCTTCGTGATCGTTACCGCTCGAGTGTCTTTGTGGAAGTATTTTCAAACCACAACGGGGAAAAGGCCTTACGTCAGATCTTGTGCCTGCTGGACACTGATCATGACGGCAATCTGACAGCCACAGAGAAGGAACAAGCGAGAATTGTCATCTACGGACATAGTTGGGGTGCTGCGGAGACGGTCTCATTAGCTCGAAAGTTGGGGCGGAACGGTATCCCCGTGCTGCTCACCATCCAAGTGGATACGGTTGCTAAGCCTGGCCAGAGAGGCTCCCCCATCCCGCCTAACGTTGCCAGTGCGGTCAACTTCTACCAGTCAAGGGGTCCGATTCATGGACGTTCCGAAATTGTCGCAGCGGATCCCGCACGGACGAAAATCATTGGCAACTTTCGGATGTCATATCAGCACCATCCCATCAACTGCGATAACTATTCGTGGTACGCTCGGGTCTTCAACAAACCCCACCACGAAATTGAGAACGATCCGGTCGTGTGGAATCAGGCCGCATCGCTCATCGATTCGAAGGTGTCGAGCCTGGGATCGAAAGATCAGACGTCGTCGAGTTCCAAATCGGCAAGTTTTAATGTTCGATTCGCCCCCCACCGCTGAAAGGCCAGTTGGCTGAACCCGTCCGTATCGTTGAGGGCATCGCCGGAGCGAGCGTTGCCGGCCCGTAGGGCCGACCCGGAAGCTGGAACCTTAAGCGGGCCAAGCCGGTGGCTTGATTGGCGCCGACTGCGGATAGGCGCAGGCTCGACGGCGAACAGCCAAGGATCATTCCGCTGCCCGGGCTCTCGGGTGCAGGCATGCGCTTTGGCCCTGAGGCGATGATCCCCAACCGATCGAAGGCCAGCTCCAAACCAATAACCGGCCGCAGCGGTAGGCCCTCGGCGCATAAGTATCGATAAGAAAATTCTAACCTGCGCTACCGGCATTCGGTCGAATCCACCTTCGTAACCAAGCCGGAGTCACCATGTTCTTAACCTAGGTTAAGAAGCGGTCGATGTATTAAGCGCGGACCCATCCATGGCCCTAAATGAGTTGCCGAAGAGCGGTGAATCGAACGACCAGCTCCAGCTCGTCCTGAATGCCATGGTCGATGGCGTTTGCGGTTTGGACGCGGCCGGGAAGGTAATGTTCGGCAACAAGACCCTCCAGAAGATGACCGGGTACTCAACTGAGGAGATGATCGGAAGCAGTCTTCACGAATTGCTCCATTGCAGCCAGCCCGATCGAACAAACGATGGTGCGCAGGAATGCATCTTTTGCCAAGCGCTTCATGCCGATCCGACGATCCATATCGTGGGCGAAGTTCTCTGGCGAAAAGATGGCAATTGCTTCCCCGCGGAATATTGGACACGTCCTTTGCCGTCTCCATCCGGCCCGACCTCTGCTGTGCTGGTCACCATTCGTGATATCAGCGATGCCCGGGCGGCCCAGGTAGGGTTTGGCCGGCGCGAGGAGCGTTTCCGAACAATCCTGGCGAATGTTCCGGATGTGGCTTGGACCTCGGACCAGCACGGTCGGACCCTCTACATCAGTCCAAAGGTGGAAACGATTTTCGGATATACCCCGCAGGAAGTCTGTGCCAAGGGCGCCAACCTTTGGCTAGACCGCATTCACCCCGAGGATTTCGGCCGAGTGAAGCAAGCTTTTCGCGCGCTGTTTGAGCAGCAGCGCGCCTTCGATGAGGAGTACCGCCTCCGCCGAAAAGATGATACCTGGATCTGGGTCCACGATCGTGCCATGGCCACCCGCGAGGAAGACGGGGTTCTTTACGCCGACGGAATTTTCAGCGATATCACGCGCCGCAAGCAGGCGGAAATCGAGCTCCGGTCCAAGACCGCATTTCTCGAAGCGCAGGCGAACTCCACCATTGACGGCATCCTGGTGGTGGGTCGCGGCAATCAACGAATTCTGCTCAACCAGAGATTGATCGACCTGCTGAAGATTCCCCCTGCGATCAGCGCCGACCCAAACGATCTGCTCCTGCTCAACTATGTGGTGACGCTGGTCAAAGATCCCGAGTTGTTCCTGTCCAGGGTCAAGCACCTCAACTCTCACCCGCATGAGACTTCCCGGGACGAAATTGAGCTCCAGGATGGAATGATCCTGGATCGCTATTCCGCTCCCGTCATCGACCCAAAGGGTTCTTACTACGGCCGAATTTGGACGTTCCGCGATATCACCGAGCGCAAACGTAACGAGGATGTGCTGCGACAATTGTCCCTGACGGTCGAGCAGAGTCCGGTCTCCGTCGTCATCACCGATCCACAGGGCAATATCACCTATGTCAACCGCAAATTCACCGAGTCGACCGGCTATGCCAGCGAGGAGGTGGTCGGAAAGAATCCGCGCATCCTGAAATCCGGCCGCAGCTCACCCGAGGTTTACCGGACGCTCTGGTCCACGATTTCGCAAGGCCAGGTGTGGCGCGGCGAGTTTTGTAACAAAAAGAAGAACGGCGAGGTTTTCTGGGAAGCGGCCACGATTACTCCGATTACCAACGCAAAAGGTGCAATCACTCATTTTCTCGCCGTGAAGGAAGACATCACCGATCGCAAGCAGGCCGAAGAAAGACTGCGGCTCACGCAATTTTCGGTCGAACATGCTTCGGACGCCATTTTCTGGATGGACGCCCAAGCGCGCATCGTCTATGTCAACCGGGCAACCTGCCGCTCTTTGGGATTTTCCCGCGAGGAGCTGGTTTCCCGGTCGATCCCGGATATCGATCCGCTTCTTCCCCGGGAAACCTGGGGAGGATTCTGGCAAGACCTCAAAGCGCGCGGTTCCTTGACGTTTGAAAGCCAGCTGCAAACTAAGGGGGGCCGGATTTTCCCGGTGGAAGTGACGGCCAATCATTTCGCATTCGATGGGCAGGAATACGGTTTTGCCTTCGTGCGTGACATAACCGAGCGCAGACGCGCGGAAAACGAACTCCGCCTCACACAATTTTCGGTGGAACACGCATCGGAGGCGATCCGCTGGTTCGATGCGCAGGGCCGCCTTGTCTACGCCAACCAGACGGCCTGCCGCTCGCTGGGGCGCTCCCGCGAAGAGATGGCTTCCCTGTCAATCGAGGACATCGATGCCTTGGTTCCGCAAGAAACCTGGGGTGCGTTCTGGGAGAAGCTCAAGACGCTCGGTTCGATGACCTTCGAAGGTCGTGAGAAAACCAAACAGGGCCTGTTTGTTCCGGTGGAGGTAACGGCAAACTACCTGGAATTCGACGGCCAGGAATACAGCTTCGCCTTCGCACGCGATATCACCGAGCGCAAAAGAGCGGAAGAGAAGGTTCGAGAAAGCAGCGAACAGGTCAGGCTGCTGCTGGACTCGATCCCGGAGGCAGTCTATGGTATCGACCTGCACGGTAAATGCACCTTCTGCAATCCGGCGTGCCTCGACCTCTTGGGGTATCAAAACGCTTCCGAATTACTGGGCCGGGATATGCACGTCGTGCTACACCACACACGGGCGGACGGAACGCCCTACCCCGTCGAGGAATGCCACATCTTTGAAGCTTTTCGGCGCGGGTATGGCACCCACATCGACAACGAGGTCCTCTGGCGGCGTGACGGCACCAGTTTTCCCGCCGAATACTGGTCTCATCCCATACGCCGCGACGGAAACCTGGTCGGCACGGTCGTGACCTTCGTCGATATCACGGAGCGCAAACGCACGCAAGAGGCACTCCGGGAGAGTGAGGAGCGTTATCGACTCCTGTTTGAGCGCAACATGGCGGGGGTCTTTCGCACCACCCTGGAAGGTCGCATCCTGGAGTGCAATCAGGCAGCGGCTTCCATGCTCGGCTATGACTCACCCGAGGAACTACTGGCCACTCCGCTTGCGAGGATTCATCACTCGAGTTCCGATCGGGAGGCGTTCCTGAGAAAGCTCAAATCCGAGAAAAGCCTGACCAACCACGAGACGATGCTTCGGCGGAAGAACGGCGAGAGCTCATGGGCGATGTTGAACGTCAGCCTCGTCGCCGGCAATTCGGGTGCTGCCGACATTGTCGAGGGAACGTTCGTCGATATCACGGAGCGCAAACTGGCGGAAAAGGAGCTGCGGTTGATGCAGTTCTCGCTGGAGCATGCCTGCGACGCCGTTCATTGGATGAATGCAGAGGGCCGTATCGTTTATGCGAACCGGGCGTCGTGCCGTTCCTTGGGACGCTCCCGTGAGGAGCTCCTTTGCTTGACCATTCCGGACATCGATCCCCGGTTCCCGAAAGAGCGCTGGCAGACGTTCTGGGAAGAACTCAAGGTGCGAGGCTCGATGACCTTTGAAACCCAGCACCAAACCAAACAGAAACACGTTTTCCCGGTCGAGATCACAGCCACCTACCTCAACTTCGATGGGCAGGAATACTGCTTCGCTTTCGCGCGCGATATTACCGAGCGGAGGGTTGCCGAGGAACGGGTTCAATCGCTCGCCTACTATGATGCCCTGACGGGATTACCCAATCGAATTCTCCTGCGGGATCGATTGACCCAGGCATTAGCCACGGCTCGCCGGCAGAAGCACCAGGTTGCGCTTCTGTTTCTCGATCTCGATCGCTTCAAAATCATTAATGACTCACTCGGTCATACGGTGGGTGACCTGCTTCTGCAAGAGGTCGCCGAACGACTTCAAAGCTTTGCACGCGAACAGGATACCGTGGCCAGACTCGGCGGAGACGAATTCCTTATCGTGCTCACGAATGTAAAGGACATCCCCGCCGCGGCCGTTGCAGCGGAGCGCTTTATGGATGCAATGACGGTCGGATTCGTGATCCAAGGCCACTCTCTCAGCGTCAGTTGTAGCCTCGGTATCAGTATTTTCCCGGAACACGGCGCCGACAGCGAAACCCTGATCAAGAATGCCGATGCCGCAATGTACAGCGCCAAGGACGCGGGGCGGAATAACTTTCAGTTTTTTACCGCAGATATGACCGCCAAGGCGGTGGAGCGGTTGACCCTGGAAAACAACCTGCGAACGGCACTCGACAGGCAGGAGCTCTTTCTTGTCTACCAGCCCCAGATGGAAATTGCGACGGGAAAGATCATTGGTCTCGAGGCACTGATCCGATGGCGACACCCGGAGTTGGGCCTCGTGCCACCCGATGAATTCATATCCATCGCGGAAAACAGCGGGCTGATCATGCCGATCGGCGAATGGGTGCTCAGAACGGCCTGTGCTCAGGCCCGCAAATGGCTGGAGGAAGGGTTCGCAGCAGTGTCGGTAGCAGTCAACGTGTCGGCGATCCAGTTTCGCCAGGAGGGCTTCCCCGATACCGTTGGCCGAGTGCTCCAGGAGACCGGCCTGCCCCCCCAATGTCTCGAACTGGAGTTGACCGAGAGCCTGTTGCTGTCGAATGCCGACGTGATGTTCTCGGTTCTTCGACAACTCACCGCCATGGGGTTGAGGCTGGCGATTGACGACTTTGGCACCGGCTATTCCAGCCTCAGCTATCTGAAGCACTTTCCGGTCAGCAAGCTGAAGATCGACCGTTCGTTCGTTCGCGACGTCGCGGTAAATCCCGATGATGCGGCCATCGCAACCGCCATCATCAGCATGGCCAAGAGTCTGAATCTCAAGGTGATTGCCGAAGGCGTGGAAGATGAAGCCCAAATGTCATTCCTGCGGACGCATCAATGCGACGAGATTCAAGGCTATTACTTCAGCAAGCCCCTGGCGGTGGACGAAGTTGCGGGCAAAATGCGAGCCACTGATGCTGAGCTGCAGGCGCGAGCGCAAGCCAACGGGAAATAGGCAAACCCGGCCTTCAGCATCCTAGTCAAGAGCTAGGATCCCGTCCCGGCGGTTTCGAACACTCTGCCTTCGCACCGACTCGCCGCGAAACTGACCCCGACCGTGAATTCCTTTCCTTCTGAAGTCGCACGATCGGCGACAGGACAATCCCCCGCCACCGGCAGTTCCCGGAAAATGAACCCCCCGTCGCCTGTCGAGAATCAATGATGCTCTGCGCTCACTCGGTCCTCGTCACCATCATTGTCCGGAGGAGTCGGGGCGCCCGCTTGGGCATTGGGTCCAAGAAAGTAGCTGGCAGGCTCCAACGCGGGGACCGGCGCGTAAGGGCGAAATAAGCCCGTGAAGAAGTCACCCAGATCGGTGGTCGAGCGGGCGTCGGCAAAGCCCAACGTGCCTTCGGTCACGCGAAAGATGCCTTCGATGGTGCGGAGAATACTGCCGAAGTCGTAATTGTTGTTGCTGATGTAGCCCCGCGGTGTGTAGGCGGAAACGACAATCAGCGGCACGCGGAAACCAAGCTGATAATCAGCCTGACAATTGCTTGCCGCGCAAGGCAATCCCGGTGGCACGAGCGCCGGCTGATGATCCGACCAGCCTCCCCAGTCATCCCAAGTAAGGATGATGGCCGTGTTGTTCCAAAACGCCTGGCCGGCGTCCGCCGTACCGCGCGCGCACACTGGATTCTGGCCGATGGCGTTGATCACGGCCGCTACCCACGACGAACCGTAGATATTGTTTTCGCCGCCCGCATGGTCGGACCAGTTTCCGTCGGGAATCACCCAGCTCACGCCCGAGAGATTGCAGTTGCTGATGTCTCCCAGGATGTCCGTCCCCTTATTGGCGACGTCGACGTTGGCTTTCCATTGTTGGCCGGTGCACGCCAAGGCCGTAGGCCCGGAAAATTGCGGCACACAGATGTTGGCAATGGAATTGGGAGCCGTCCATATGGAACCGGACGTCGGCGCATAGTACTTCCAGCTCACCGCTTGCGCGTCCAGCAAACTCCCCATGGTCGGTTTGTTGCTGCAAAAACTGCCCACCGGATTGCTCGGATAGCGCAAGGCAGTGTTGGTCAAAGGACAATCCTGAACGGACTGATTGTCGTAGGGGATGCAGCGGTCGCCTAGACCGCCAAGAATCGGAGAAAGCAGCCGGTTCGTGGTCTTTTCCGACGCCAAGCAGCCGGCGTCTGCATCGTTCGGAGAGAAGTTCTCCGATATGAAAGTCGAGTTGGCATCTTCGTCGGCGGAGAGCGCCGAGGTTCCGCTGAAGATGAATTGATGGGCGGGGTAGCTCGGACCCTGATTGGTTTGGTACATGAAGTTTGCCCAACCATATTGCTCGGCATAGGTGAGGTAGGGATCGAGCAAGTGTCCCGACGAACCGTCGTAGTTGGTGACCGATTGGTTCAGGACGTAGGAATAAGAATCCTGACCTCTCACGTTCTGCTTGAGCTGCCATGCACCATCATTGCGGCAGGCGTAGTTATTCGTCGGGTCGGGGTCGCACATTTGAGAAAATCCATGGTGCGAGTGGTCGGGATCCGTGCTGCCAGCCATCGCCTGGCCGGTCAACGTAATGGGCAGCACGCTGCCGGATTCATTCGAGAGGCCGCACGGCGAGATGTTATAGCAACTCGAAGTCACCGGATCGGGTGTGCAGGCATCCAGTCCGCGAGCTCCCTGCGGAATGGAACACAAAGGACTCAAAAAGTGGAAAAGATTGTCGGGAGTACGGTTCTCCTGGACGATTACGACCACGTGCGTGATTTGCGAAGGGAAGGCAGTTGGTCGCGTCGGCGTCAGTGGGGACTGGGCGACCAACGCTCCGGTCAGAGCCAATGGCAGTAGAAACTTGGCGGTGAACTTCATATCGCTCCTCAGTGTTGTCTCTGTGTTGTGCTTCATGGGGACAGCTGCCGCATGGCCGATGCGCACCGGCTCCGGTTCGTCCCCTCCCCGGTCGATTCCTGTCTCGGCTGATCTCTGGAACATGCTTCCGTCGAGTTTCGCGCCGCCGGTTCGCTCGAAGAGTCGCGATTTTACGGGAAATTCGCACTCCACGCGGATGAGAAGTCTTCAATCCATCGGACGAAAATGAACTCGTTTCGGGTTCGAGCACCTCCCCAGCAAACAGATGGTGAGTAACTTCGGCTATCTCGAGGTGCACCTCGAGCCGGTCGCCTGGAGAATCCAGCCCGAGACAGAGGTAACGCAGCGCCTTGGTGCGAGATCTCCAAAAAAGGTGACTGCATTCCCATGCGGGCAGCAACGGTGTCGAACAAAAGTCCGATCTCCATCCTTGGGGCAAGGAGAATGGTTTGTGTCGGATCTTTCCCAGGAGTGTCAACCTCCCGAGTGTCCGAATTCTATACTAGGGAGAATCAAGCGGAGCGAGCAAAGATTGAAAAATGCACCATCGAGTAAGGAAGTGGTTTGCAGCCGGTCTGAAAGGTGGGCGCAGTCAAGCCCGAGGGTCTTTTGTCTTTGTCTTGCAGTTCTTGCGCACTTTTTTTCCATCGCACCTGCTCGTATCCCGAATCCTGTGGCCAATGCCCGGCGGAAGTCTCTGGTCGGCAGGCTCTCAAGGCGCGGACCGGATCCTCAAGGTCGCTCACCAGGCCATACGCGCTTGACAATCTGTGGTGGATGTCCTTGGCTGCGGCGGCGGAAATGATTTCGGCAGGCGGGGGCGCTGTGTCGCTCTCTACCGGGTTCTGCTGGCGCCCGCGCGACGAATTTGCCTGGCGTGATTTGATTCGAGCAGTTATTTTGTGCGAAACCCTATATTGTCTGTACTCTGTCCAGGTCACATTACTGAAGCGTAAGCGCTCTTGGCCTCGAAATTTGGCAACAATCTGTTCCCGCGCAGGAAACGGCACCGGAGAGTTCACTCCTTCCAGCTCAATCCAGTCAAAATAAATGGCAGTCTGGAAAAATTGAGTCAAGCACGCTTCAGGCGGACGCCAGTCCGTGAAGACCGACAAAACATTGAAGGCCTTGTCGGTCAGAATCTGTTCGAAGCACGCCACCGAACCCTGCCAGGGTAAATGCCCATTACGGAAAAGCGGGATCGCTCCTCCCGGACGCTCTTCGTAAGAGCAGCGATCGTCTTCCGCGGATGACATGAAACTGAACAGGTATTGGTCCTTGAACAGTCCCTGAAAGACCCAGGGGTTCTCGGCTATTTCAGTCAGCGTGTAAAACCATTCCGCCCCGGTCCAGACGCTGTGATTTGCATTTGGAATCGTCGTTACCGGCTCGCCGAGTTTGTGATTTCGTCTTATCCTTCGATAGATCTGCTGCCCTTCAACGACCCCCACCTCGTGACAGACCGGTTTTTCGACACCTTCGGTAACGCACTGTTTCGCGAGAAAGTTCACCAATAGACCGGCAGAAACAGCCGCCTTGGCGCGCAATTTGGCGACTGGATCCTGGACATCACTGGCGGCCGCGGCCAACTCGGGAAATACGGCAGATGGCTCCTCGGGCGAGGCACTGTCGTCCTCGACTGCGAAGGACATTTGCGCCGTCGACGGCTGCTCCGCTTCAGGAATGGTTCCAAAAATCGAGTCGGCGAGAGATGGATCAAGCTTAAGCAAAGCCTTGGCAATCGTTCGAACCGGAAGCGCGACGCTCGCCCTAGTGTTGCCGCTGTTCGATGGGATCGCGCCTGTAAGGATTATCATGCCGAGCAGGCGGCCTTGCTCGTCAAGCACCGCGCTCCCGCTATATCCTTGCTTTACACCGACATCCAATATCAGATTCTCTCGCAACTGCGCGGTGCCCATTTGCAGAAGGGCGTCTGCGCCGATCAGGTGCGCTTCCTGGGTGACTAATTTTCCGTGGTAGAAGCCGGCGATCTGCACTCTTTGCCCCACATGATAGAGGTGGGAATAAGAGATGCCCGACTTGTGGGGAATCGGTTTCTTTGTATAAACGAATGACACGTCATTCGCCAGGTTATAAGAAAACATTCTCCTTCCGGCGCGCACATCGGTCTTATTGCTATCGCTGTCATTTGCGAGCGAAAGAACTTTTCTGGTGTGGCCTCCGGTGACCGCCAAGTTCCCCTTGCCCGCTGCCAATTGAATGTGGTATGCCGTGGCAATAACGGAACACTTCTGGTTGATGCAAATTCCGCTCCCGTAGATGGTTTCGAATCTCAGCGGAACGGAGAAGCGAACGGTTTGGTGCTCGACACTAACCAGTGTGTCCTGCACTTGAGACGCAAAGCATAGAGCACTTAGTAGGTTTATAAGAATGGTCATCGAAAATGATCGCCATGTGTTGCTCCGGATCATTTACGCTCCCTCGCGCGCCTCGACTTGAAGGGGACGGCGGTTTGCCATTTGCCGTCGTCGTGCCAAACGTCACTGCTGATTAAGTTGTGGCAACCGGTTAGCCTGCTGTGACTGTCGAGTGCGTAGACCAGCGTGATATTGGTGTGAACCGCGGATGCGAGAGTGTTGTGCTCGTCTCCGCAAAGACGCACTTCCAGTAGATCGGGTTGATTTAGGGCTTGGTCGGTGCTGAACTCTAAAATGTGAATCAGGATTATGGGCTTGCCGTTCTGGTAGGTCCGAGAAATATCCGCCACCGAGCCCACGACCGTGCGCCTCGCTATGATCGGGCTCGTTAAGCCAATTGGCGATCGCTCGATGCCCGCTAACTCCGCAAATGAGAGAACGGACCCCGCGAAAACTGTAACCGCAAGCAAAAGAACGCGCATTGTGTAACTCGCTGATATCCGACCACCGTGGCGCAGTTACTGTGAGATATCGGCATGTCTGGTCGGGGGCTTTATTGTGGTTCCCGGTCAGGCGTATTCAGACGGACACCGTGCTGACGGCTCCGCGGGCTATGGGGAACGTCGCGGTGGTGGAAATGTGAGGCGATCGCTATTTCGGGCGCTGCTTTTCAGGGCGAGGTGGCGGTATCGGTTCCGGGACATTCGCAATCGGCATATGCGAATGCTTCCTCCGATCCGGAACCTTAGAAGTTGAAACAGTAGGCGGCGCTGCAGTACCTGATCGATATCCGATGCCCGGCCCCGCGGTGCATCGTCGACGTCCAGAAGCCACGCTAGTCCGGCGCCGGAGTCTGCCTACGGCAGGTTTGCCGAACGGCATAGGTTCCGACAGCAAGGATCGCACTGCGCAGGCCTCCGGGCGGTGGGACAAGCGGTAGGTGGTTGGTTCGGACTGTCTGCGGCAGCCTTCAATCGCAAGCCAGGTCATCGCGTCCCGAGGCGCTTTGCCATCCGTTCGTGTGGGCGGGTGCGCGGTCGCAGTCTGCCTGTTCATGGTGACAGCCCGCATCTCGTTGCGCGCCGTGACAGCTGCGGATGTTCCATCAAGCGGAGGCGAACATTTGCGCCCTGCGGACTTTTGCGGGCCTCGGGGGCGGAACGCTTTGTTGCGAGATTTCGCGGAGAGATGCCAAGAATCTCCCCGGCGTTCGCGTCTTGCCCGGGCCCGGACTGAGGGACGGCAGCAGGCGCAGGGATCCCGTCTCTGCCAGTCCGTTTCTCGAGGACAGCCCTTTGCCGGCTGCTCACAAATGGATACTGTTGAAAAAAGGTCCGCAGCTGGCTGCGGACCTTGGTTTGACGGGGTACTTAAGAGTGCACAAATCTAAGAATTACTTAACGTTATTCAGCATTTGGTTGATCTTGACGATGTCGGCGCCCAAATCCTTGCCGTCGGTGCCGGCGTTTTTGTAGGGGCTGGTCGGCTGCAGTTCGTAGTTTCCTCCGTTGCCGTTGTTGTATTCGACGAAACCAACATTATCCGGACTGGGCACAAACAGGTTGCCGATCGGCCACGACGATGGCGGATAGTGGGCCGGGGGCGCGACCAGGGCGTTCGCTTCGAAGGTGTACGTGCTGAAGCACTGGTTCATGGTCGTAACGGGGACGTCGGCAAACGCGCAGCTGGCGCTGCCGCCGCCCATGTTCCATACCGGGCTCCGGCCGCTCGTCACGATACTGTTGGTAAAAACGAACCCGGACATGTTTGGGTTCGGGCTCTGGTTCCCGGTCAGCAGAAAACCGCTTCCGGCGTCGGGGAACCCGGTGACGTGATTGATGGTGATCGTATTCACCGGGTTTGTGGGCCAGCTGTTAGCCACGAAAAACAACCACCCCAAACCCGTATAGCTGCGGCTGATGTCGTCGAGAACAACGTCGTGCACGCTGAAGCGCGTGCCCGCTTGGGCGGGGGCTCCGCCTTC